>DAMBSC010000014.1:16567-106078 GCA_032054765.1 Tannerellaceae bacterium | reverse complement strand
CGCCGCAATTTGCATCGGACCTTTGTCATGGCAACGAAACCTCGCCGCAATTTGCATCGGACCTTTGTCATGGCAACAAAACCTAGCAACAGTTTGCATTCAACTTTTGTCATGACAACGAAACCTCGCCGCAGTTCGCATCCAACTTTTGTCATGGCAACAAAAACCGGCAACAGTTTGCATTCAACTTTTGTCATGACAACGAGACTTCACCGCAATCTGAGTCTAACCTTTGTAATGCCAACGAAGCCTCGTCGCAGTTTGCATTCAACTTTTGTCATGGCAACAAAAACTGGCAACAGTTTGCATTCAACTTTTGTGATGACAACGAAGCCTCGCTGCAATTTATATCCGGCTTTTGTTATGACCACGAAAATAATCTACACTAATTCCGTTTTTAAAGATAATCAATTATAACAGTTATTGCAAATCGACGTAGAATATTTTCTATAAAAATGACTACCTTTGTTGTTGTAAAATCAAAACAAAAGGATGAATTATATAGTAAAAGCTCCGAAAGCAGCTATTCGAGCTTCCATACAACTTCCGGCCTCCAAAAGTATAAGCAATAGAGCGTTGATCCTGAATGCCTTGAGTTATAGCCCATATGCGATTAAAAACCTCTCCGACAGCGATGACACCAATGTCCTGGATGAAGCGCTACGTTCAAACGGACATGATTTTGATATAAAAGCAGCAGGGACAGCAATGCGCTTCCTTACGGCTTTCCTTTCCAAAATAGTTGGTGAATGGACCATTACCGGTACGGAACGTATGAAGAACCGTCCGATCAAACTATTGGTAGATGCCTTGAATTCATTAGGTGCGAAGATTGAATACATCGAAGAAGAAGGCTACCCTCCTTTACGTATATTCGGAAGCGCTTTGCATGGAGGAGAGATATCGCTTTCAGGAAATGTAAGCTCGCAATATATATCTGCTCTGTTGATGATTGCCCCCCTGATGGAAAAAGGACTTATCGTACATCTCGAAGGCAAGGTTATCTCAGTCCCGTATATTAATCTGACTATTCAGTTGATGAAACAATTCGGAGTGGAGGTGATTTGGAACAAACAAACCCTAAAAGTTCTCCCGCAAGAGTATAAGCCGGTTCCTTTTACGGTCGAGTCTGATTGGAGCGCTGCTTCCTATTGGTATTCCATTATGGCTCTTTCCAAACAGGCTGAAATAGAACTGACAGGTTTATTTAAGAACAGTTTGCAAGGAGATGCAGCCGGAGCCAAACTATTTGCCCAACTGGGCGTGGGCACTACTTATACGAATCAGAGTGTTATACTTCGCCGAAATGGTAATAGCTGTAAGAAGCTTGTCTATGACTTTATAAACGAGCCTGATCTGGCGCAAACATTTGTTGTCGTTTGTGTGATGCTCAATATACCTTTTCGTTTTTCAGGATTACAAACATTGAAAATCAAGGAAACAGACCGTATAGAAGCGCTAAAAACCGAATTGCAAAAACTTGGTTATCTGCTTACGGACAGTGCAAACAGCATACTGGAATGGAACGGCGAGCGATGCCGGGAAGAACCTCATCCGGTCATCTCAACGTATGAAGATCATCGAATGGCAATGGCTTTCGCTCCTATTGCACTCATCAGGCAAGAAGGGATCACAATCGCCGAGCCTGAGGTTGTAACAAAAAGTTATCCTGGTTTTTGGGAAGATCTGAAAACCGCAGGATTCTTATTAACGATTAATGATTAATAAGTGTTTGGAGCATGTTTTATTTAATTATTGGTCTGATTGCATTAGGATGTTTAGCCGCGATATTAGGTTATTTCCGGAATCGTAAATTCCAACGTATGTTGGAACGAGGAGAGATAACGGAAATGCCGGAGGCAAAGGAAATACCCGAAGTCTGCTGCGGGCAGCATGAAGTTTGCGAACGAGATAGCTTACTGGCAGCAGTTAGCAAAGACATCGAATATTATGATGATGAAGAACTAGACCGGTTCAGGGGAATAGAAGCAGACAGTTATGAAGAGGAAGCAGTCGATGAATTTCGTGAAGTACTGTATACTTTAAAGGAAATAGAAGTTGCCGGTTGGCTACGAAGCCTGCAGTTGCGCAATATCAATCTACCGGATGCTTTGAAAGACGAAGCTTTTTTAATTGTAGGAGAAAGAAGAGCAATATAACGATTAACGTTTAATGATTAACGATTAATTTTTAGAAATATAACCAATCGTTAATCGTTAATCGTTAATCACTAATCGTTAAATATGTTAGAACTATTCCAATATAATTTTTTTCAGAATGCCTTGTTAGGCAGTCTTCTTACGGCTATAGCTTGTGGGATAGTCGGGACATATATTGTTGCCCGTCGACTTGTTTTTATAAGTGGTGGCATTACACATGCATCGTTTGGAGGACTGGGCCTTGGGTTCTATCTTGGAATGAATCCGGTAGTTATGGCATTGGTATTCTCTGTATTTTCTGCTTTTGGTGTAGAGTGGGCAAATAAATCGCAGCATATCAGGGAAGATTCCGCTATTGCCGGCATATGGTCGCTGGGAATGGCGCTAGGTGTTATCTTTATCTTCCTTACACCAGGATATAGCCCTAACTTAACCGCTTATCTTTTTGGTAATATACTAACTATCTCTTATAAGGATATTCTCTGGATCGGTATATTTGCTTTCGTTTTAATCCTCCTGTTTTCATTCTTTATGAGAGAAATCATATTTGTAGCCTTTGATAGCGACTTTGCAAAAACACAAGGTCTGCCGGTTAAGCTGATTGAATATGCCATGATGTTCTTTATTGCCGTAACTATTGTACTGTCAATACGGTTGGTAGGCATCATGTTATTGATGAGTCTGCTCACCTTACCTCAGATAACCGTAAATCTCTTTACTTCAAGCTTTAAGAAGATACTATGGGGTAGTATCGGTATTGGGTTTTTAGGTTGCGTTACCGGCCTGATATTATCTTATTATCTCAATGTTCCTTCAGGAGCGTTTATTATTCTGGTATTGGTTCTGCTCTTTTTAGGAGCAAAGGGGCTATTATTCCTTACGCGCAAACAATAAATAAAGGGTTTTTCAGTTTATAATACGGTAAGATCGCCTCATTACGTGAAGAAAGGTTTTTATTATATAGTTACTGTTTTTATTATCTGTTTACTTGGTTCGTGTAGCACAAAGAAAAACACGAAAGTAAATAGGTTTTATCATGCGGTAAATTCCCGATATAATATTCATTATAATGGAAAGACTTCCTATGATGAAGCTTTAGAGGCGATGCAGAATGGGTATAAAGAATCATACTCGGATATGATCCATATGTTCCCGATCAGCGCCCAACCTAAAGATAAAGAAACGCCCGGCGGTCCTTTTGATCGGGCTATAGAAAAAGGCAATAAAGCTATTAAGCTACACTCCATTAAGTCAAAACCTCCCAAAAAACCGGGATGGAGAAATGATCCGAAACAACGGGCTTTCCAGGAGCAGGAAGAATATAATCCTTTTCTGAAACATTCCTGGTTGCTGATTGGTAAAGGTCAGTTCTATAATGCAGATTTTCTTCAGGCCTCTGCTACATTTTCTTATATAGCCCGACATTATTCACAAGACGAAGAAGTTGTGGCCGAAGCCCGCCTCTGGCAAGCACGATGTTATTCTGAAATGGAATGGTTCTACGAAGCCGAAGATATTCTCGGTAAGTTGAATAATAACGGTATACCAAAATCAAAGCTGAATCAGTATGCAACCGTCTATGCTGATTTCCTGATAAAGAATAAACAATACGAAGAAGCCATTCCTTATTTCAAAACCGCAATAAAAGCCGAAAAGAACAGAAAGCAACGTGCACGTATGAAGTACTTGCTGGGACAAGTGTATGCCGATCAGGGATTAAACGATCTGGCCTATAAAAGCTATGGAGAAGTTATAAAAGCCAATCCCCCTTACGAACTCGAATTTGCCGCCCGTATTCGCCAAACGGAAGTATTCTCCGGAGCAAATTATCAAAAAATCGTAAAGATGCTTGAACGAATGGCAAAAAGCGATAAGAATAAAGATTATTTAGATCAGGTCTACTATGCTTTGGGAAATGTCTATTTAGCGAGAAAAGATACTGCCCAGGCCATTACAAATTATGAATTGGGCGTAGAAAAGAGCACACAGAACGGAATGGATAAAGCTATTCTTTGGATTAAGTTAGGCGATTTATACTTCCAGATGCGCGATTATATTAAAGCCCAACCTTGTTTCAGCGGAGCGATCAGTATTATACAAAAAGAATATAGAGATTACGCACGTGTAGCCAAAACTTCGGAAATACTTGATGAACTGGTAGTACATGCTGAGGCCGTTCAATTACAGGATAGTTTACAAACACTTGCTAAAATGCCTGAAGCAGAACGTCTGGCTGTGATAGATAAGATCATTGAAGAGGTGATTAAAGAAGAAGAAAGAGCCAAGGCTGAAGCAGATAAAGAAGCCTACCTGGCAGATATAGAAGCACAAGGAACAGGTATTAACCGTCCCGGAACAGAAACAAATGCTATTACTATGCCTACCGGAGCGGATGGTAGTTCGTTCTATTTTTATAATCAGCAGATTGTTGCCCAGGGGAAAACACAGTTTCAGCGAAGATGGGGAAGACGTACATTGGAGGACGACTGGCGAAGAAGGGATAAACGCGTGACAACATTTGATGAAAATGTAGATGATGGAGAGATAACTGATACAGAACCTCTATTGGGTGAGGACGGTTTGCCATTACCTCTTGACTCTTTAAGCGCTGAGTTGCCTGAAGGTATTTCAGATGATCCAAAAACACGGGAATATTATTTACAACAAATACCTTTCACAGAAGAGGACAAAGCTGCTTCAGATATCATTATTATTGATGGCTTATATAACATGGCTATGATCTATAAAGATAAGTTGGAAGACCTGCCATTATCAATTGAAGCTTTTGAGGATCTGGAACGCCGTTATCCTGGAAATGATTATCTGTTGGAAAGTTATTATCAGATTTATTTAATGGCTCTTCGTCTTCAAAATACTGCTTTAGCATCGCAGTACAAAACAAAAATGATGACAACTTTCCCTGAAAGCGATTACACTATAGCGATAGCTGATCCTCAGTATGAATACAATATCCGTATGATGGATGCCGTTCAGGACTCCATTTATCAATATACATACAATAGTTATCTGTCTGAAAACGTACAAACCGTACGTAAGAATTATGAAGATGTTAGTAACAAATATCCATTGGCTACTCTACTTCCTAAATTCATGTTCCTGAATGCGCTTACTTATGTACAGGAGGGAGATGCGGAAGGATTTAAAGAAGCATTACGTGCGCTGGTAGAAAAGTATCCCAATGCAGATGTAACTGAATTGGCAGGTGAAATGCTAAAAGGAGTTTTACGTGGTCGTACTATGGTTCAGGGAGGTATGAGAGGAATGGTATGGAATCTCCGGTTTGGAGGCGAAGGAGAATTATCGGCGGCAGATTCAGCACGAACCTTTATTGCCGAAAAGAATTTACCTTACCAAATGTTATTGATGTATCCAACAGGAAGTATCGATAAAAACCAGTTATTATTCGCTGTCGCTGCTTATAATTTCTCTCATTTCCTTGTAAAAGAATTCGATCTGATTCAAGAGGAGTCCGGTCCGATAAGTATGCTTAGAATAAGTGGTTTTGTAAGCTTCGATGAGATACTTCAATACTACAAAATGATATACGGTAAGGATGGATATGCTTCTTCTTTAGGTGTCGAAGTTGCAGTTATTCCTATTGCAGATGATAACTACTCCATCCTGATGAGAGGTAAAACATTAGACGATTACATCACATTCCTAGAAGAAACTTTCGAAGAAGAAGCTCCTGAATTAGTAGGTAGGCTAAAAGCCCGCTTAGAAGAGGCTAAAGAAGAAGATCTTGAAGTGGACGAAGAAGATCAGACATCCCAGCCGGAAGAAGAGACTATTCCTGAAACAATCCCTGGAGAAACACCAATACAAGAAACGCCTGTTCAAGAGGTTCCTCAGGAAGAAACACAACAAGAAGAGCCGGTTATCAACGTTCCTGAAGAAGTTATTCCTGTAGATACAGTAACAATAGAAGAACCGATAATATTACCTGATACAAACTCCGTCATTACAGAAGATACAACTCAGGTTATACAACAAGTACCTCAGGAAGATCTTGGTTTGTCATTAAAAGAAATACAGGAAATACGTAAGCGTGAAGCAGAAGAAGAAGCTGCCCGGCAAGAAGAATTACGTAAAGAAAAAGAAATAGAGGAGAAAGCGGAAAAAGAACGTGAAGAACAATTGAAGAAGGAACGTGAAGAACTTCTCAAGAAACAGAAAGCTGAAGAAGAGGCCTTACTCAAAGCTAAAGCCGAACAGGAAAAGCAGCGCGAACGTGAACGTAATGAAAAGATAAAACAGACTGCTGCTGACCGTAAAGCTAAGCAAAAAGCACAGGAGCAACTGCGTAAACAGAAAGAGCGCGAATATAAAGAGCGACTCAAACAAAAGGAGAAAGAGCGCAAAGAAAAAGAAAAAGAGTATCAGCGTAAATTGAAGGAGAAAGAAAAAGCCCGTCGTGAAGCTCAGAAAGCAAAGGAGCAGGAACGACGGGAAAGAGAACGTGCCCGAAAACGGTAAATATCCGACAGTTAATTATTGGTAGTTGGTATCGATATAATCCATTAAAGTAAAATTCTTTTTCATTTCCGGCTTACTTATTTCCCTGGACTGGCTCTGAATAATAAGAGGCTCATGGTTAACAACATATTTATTTATAAAGGTTCTGATGTCCTCTAAATTATTAACCATCGGTACACTGGCTATTTCATGTGCAGCATTCACTACATTATAATAATAATGTGGAGCCTGCATGTCTTTCAATTGTTTAGCAATATAATTTGAACCGTATAGACCTCCTATACCTGATAGTTCTATTTTATTATAAGGGACATTTTTGTCAGCATCACCATGGAAGAGCTGCATAGGTACTGGTTTTGAAGACCATTTTAACCCATCGGTTTCTGTAAATATACCTCCGGCAAAAGCAATAATTCCTCCATAGCAAAAATTCTCAGGAAGTTTCTTAGCAATTTCAGACTTATTACAAACCCAATATTCTCCTTGAAGGACAGCTACAGCTCCTGCACTAGACCCGTTAGCAACAATTTTAGTTTTATCAAATCGCCATTCATCGGCATGTTCATATACAAAACGAGTAGCATCGAACAGATCTTCTACCGACATCTGTATCGCATTTACTAATAAAGGAGCTACTTTTTCAAGAGAAGAAGCATCTTCAGCAGTAAGATCTTTTAATCCAAGGCGATAATCAATGCCTATAGCGACATACCCGCTTTGAGCAAGACTTTTCAGGTATGCTTCATTAAAATCACTATCTCTGCTTCCATCTTTAAACCCACCACCGAAAACAAATATTACACAAGGTCTGTCTTTCCTGTATGGTGGTGTCTCATATTTATCCAGTCGTAAACTGTCTTTCTCTTTTATAGCGTATACAAAGGTTTCCTTTGTTGGTTCTATTGTGCAAGAACATGAAATAATCAGTGTATGAAAACTAATAAATACAACCAGCAAAATAGATATAACTTTTTTCCTCATAATAATTGGCTTTTATAATTGATAAAAAGAGCAGATAACATAGAACTCTCCTCTGTAAACAAAACTACAAAATCAGGTATTAAAAGTCCCGATAAAGAATATAAAAACAACATTTATATTATCAAATTGTTTTATACTT
The DNA here is from genome assembly GCA_032054765.1 of Tannerellaceae bacterium. Taxonomy (GTDB): domain Bacteria; phylum Bacteroidota; class Bacteroidia; order Bacteroidales; family Tannerellaceae; genus DFXE01. Next base: position 98,302 of record DAMBSC010000014.1, on the reverse strand, counting down.
GATATATAGTAATAGTCTTTTACTTTATTAAAGAAATATTATTTGAGAGAAAAAGAATAGTTTAGTACCAGTCTTTCTTTTTAAGAAGGAACCATGTTAATATGCCGACTAAGACTATAATACCCCATGCAAACAGGTAACCATGCGTCCAACTGAGTTCGGGCATATTCGTAAAATTCATACCCCACACTCCAACCAGAAAGGTGAGTGGGATAAATATAGTAGCCACGACCGTAAGACGTTTCATTATTGCATTCATCCGAAGATCGTTATTGGATATATATAAATCGACCAACGATGAAATAATTTCGCGGCAACTATCATTTGTCTGAAGTATAAATTGTATCTGATCGGATATATCATTATATAGTGGTATCATATCCTGGGTGATAATACCATTATCCATCCGTAGTAGTTTTGGGAACTGCTCTTTGAGCGGCTGGCTATTCCTACGTATAGTCATGTAATCTTTTCGTCGCTTCTGTATTATAGCGCCTGCATTCTCCTGATTATTATTGATATCAAGCAGTGTTTCTTCGATATCTTCAAGCAAATCTTCCACTTTTGAGGCCGACTCAGCAAGATTAGCGGTTATCGTATTTACTAAAAAGGCTAACAATACACCTATACCTTTCTCACGAATATTAAGCATATTGGACTTTAAGGCCTGTTCAACATGCTCAAATACAGGGTTGCTACTTTCAGTAAAAGTGATAACTACCCGGCCTGCCAATACAATACTGATATGCTCCGAATGCATCTCCATATTTTCGTCATAATAGCTTGAATTAAAAACAATCAATAACCTCCCCTGATATTCTTCTATTTTAATTACATGCTCAGGAGTAAGTATATCTTTAACATCGAAATTATGCAGTCCACAATCCTTCACTATACGGGTGATGGTATCCGAATCGGTTAAGCCACTTACCTGAAACCAATTTATTAATTTTTCATCGGTCAGTTTAGCAAAAGATGGCTCAGTTGTTTTAACCGTATGAGTAGTCAATGTTTCTTTATTATATTGAATAAGGCGGATGGTTGTAGGAGTTTCATGTTCCCCTACATAAGTATATTTATCTGACAAATGGCGATTGTGGGTATGTCTATGCACTTTATACGTCCGATGCTGATGTGGCCCATTCTTTCGTTTCATAATTGATGCTTAATTTATTATAAAACAAATATATTGTATATAGTGTTTAGTTGTCCATATTTTTGACAGCATTGTTAATTTTTTAGACATATTCTTTTTTTCAACCAACACGTATTTTAATGATAACCAATCAGATAACGACTATGGCATAGATTTTGATTAAATTATTAAAAAAACATCAGTATGTTTGGTACATTTAAGAATCTGCTTTACGTTCTAAAACGTTTCAAATTAGCAAGTGTCACTAACCTTGTGGGACTTAGCCTTGCATTTCTGTTATTCATGTTAATTTGTATTCATGCAAATTATGAATACGGATTCGACTCATCCATTGCAAATAAAGAACATATTTTTCAACTTGAAAATTTACGGGATGACGGGATCTGGGAATCTAATTTTTCACGTCCTCAACTCGAACGTTTTATAGCCTCTTCGCCTCATATTGAAGCAGCAGCGATTACAAATAATTTAGTTTACTCTTCTTTCAGGTTTGGAGTTTCAAAAAGTACAGGACCGGATGCGATAAGCTATATGGAGCAATTGGAGCGAATCACTCCGGATTATACAAAAGTCTTCGGATTTGAAATGGTAGCCGGTAATTCAGATTGCTTGAAACAGCCCAATGGCATATTGATATCAGAAAATACGGCTAAAAAACTATTCGGTGAAGAAGATCCGATGGGTAAACCGGTTTATTTTTCTGAGTTTAAAGGGGTAGATAGTTTCACCATGTATGGGTTAAAATTTGACCCTATGTATACTGTTGGCGGAGTATATAAAGATTTTCCTGATAATACCCGTTTAAAAAATGCCCTGTATATCCCCATTATGGAAAATGAAATGATGGACGATTGGAATACAGGCCCTTACTATTGTTACCTTTTGATGTCATCCCCTGAAATAGCTTCTACAACCGTTGAACAATACGCCCTGGAAAATGAGGAATTTCTGGGAAAGTTTAGAATAGATGATTTGAGGGTTAGGGCTTTGTCAGAACTTTATTTTGGTAAACAAATCCGAGGCGACGCTGCTCCTGTCGGGAATAAACTAAGAACAAATATATTACTTTTTATTGCTATCCTTATCATTGGAATTGCATTGATCAATTATACTAACCTGTCAGTTGCATTAGCTCCTATACGGACCAAATCGATCACTACGCAAAAGGTCTTAGGATGTCCACAGTCCGTGCTCAGGAAATATCTGGTTTCTGAATCTATAATTATTTCGCTGGTTGCATTCCTTATTGCGTTAGTTTCCCTTGTTATTATAAAAGATACGTCATGGGTAACGGGTATGTTGGGACATACTGTGAATTTATCTGCCAACGTGATGATCATTGTATGGACATTTATTCTGGTTTTGGGAGCAGGAATCCTGGCCGGTCTTTATCCTGCTTTTTATACGACTTCCTTTCCACCGGCTATGGCACTCAACGGATCTTTCTCATTAAGCAACCGGGCTAAAGGTACCCGTAAGGTTTTAATCGGATTCCAGTTTGTTATTTCGATAGCTCTGATCATTGGTTCTTTATTTGTCTTTCTACAAAATAAATATATTGGAACTATTGATTTAGGATTTGAAAAAGAGAATATACTTGAAGTGAGGCTAAGTATGGGAACCGGCCTGGCAAAAAGTGATTTGTTTAAGTCTCTTCTTCTGGAAAATCCGGATATCAAAGATGTAGCATTTAATGAATTCAAATTTGTGTCCGATGAATCCAGGTCAAATATTGGATATAACTATAAAGGGCAACATTATTATATGAGTTGGTTTGGCGTTTCTCCTAACTTCCCTGAATTAATGGATTTTAAGATAATTGCCGGACGAAATTTCCGCGACTTAGATGAAGCGCCCGATAACACCCGTGCAGTATGTATCATTAATGAAACTGCCGCACGACAAATAGCATCCCGCTTTCCTCCGGAGGAGATAAGTGATCTTTCAGATCTGGTAGGAACAGCTATCAGCGATAATGATGTACAGGTAGAGATCGTTGGCATTTTCAGCGATGTTCATTATGAGTCATTATACAAAGAGATACGTCCCCTTGGTTTCTGGGCCTCTGCAAAAAATCAATATCGTCGTGTTTTACCGGAAAATTATTCGTATGTGAAAATTGCCGGAGGAAATCCTAAAGCGGCTATTGAGCATATCCGAAGTGTTATTAATGAATTAAATCCCGGTTATCCTGCTGATATTCGCTTTTTTGATCAGTCACTCAATGATCTTTATAACAAAAGCCAGCAACAAGGACTTTTAGTGACTTTACTATGCCTGTTTTCTGTAATCCTGTCTCTTGTAGGTGTATTCGGACTGGTTATTTTCGAATCGCAGGGACGTGAAAAAGAGATAGCCGTTCGTAAGGTATTCGGAGCAACCATCGAACAGATACTTTGGATGTTCAATTCTTCTTTTTTAAGGATTGTAGCTATAGGATTCATCCTATCTGCACCTCTTGCTTACTATGGGGTAGGAAAATGGTTGCAGAGTTTTGCTTATAAGACACCTCTTTATTTGTGGGTATTTTTTATCGCTTTGGGATTAATAGCCATTCTGACCAGTATGACAGTTACTCTCCAAAGCTACCGTGTTGCAACTGCTAATCCGGCACCTAAGTTAACTCGTTAAATACGATAATGATATGAATATTAGTAATCTATTAAAATTTAAATCTTTCTTTAAGTTCTTAGGAAAGAATAAACTATATACCTTTATTGAAATCTTCGGATTGTCTGTTTCTCTGATGTTTGTAATCCTTATCGGAGTTTATACTACCCAGGAATTATCGGTCGATAATTTTCAGAAAAATAAGGACCGCTTATATCTGTTAGCTTCGGAGAATTCCTATGGATTTGCATATAAACTGGCGGAGAAAATGAAAGACAGATATCCCGAGATTGAAGAAGTTTGTCCATACGCTGCTTACTTGAAGAAATTACCGGTAACGCTTTCCGGAAATAAGGCGAATGCAGATTTGTTGTTTGTCGATCCTTCTTTTTTCTCCATATTGTCTTTCCCTATTATAGACGGAGATGCTAATAATGCATTAGTCGCAAAGGATTATGCAGTTATATCAGAAAGTTTTGCGCGTAAAGCGTTTCCCGATAAGGATCCACTTGGGCAGATGATACAGATTAATGAATCTATTACCGTTACTGTTAGCGCAGTAATGAAAGATATTCATAATTCAGCTATTCCTTATGGCGATATATTATTGCGGAATGAACATCAATCCTATTGGGGAGAGAATATTCTAAGTGAGAATTATTATGATTGGGGAGGAGCAGTCATCATTATTTTGGCAAAAGAAGGAGCAAATCTGGAAGCTAAAACCGAAGACCTACTGGCTTATCTGAAAGAAAAAGTCCCGGTTTATAATAAAGAAATGCTTACGCAGGTATCCTTTTATCCGCTGAAGGACGTTTACTTTTCAAAAATAGAAGGTTACGACGGTATACTGGCTGAGCAAGGGGATAAGACTTTTGTATTAATTCTTCTTTCAGTAGGTATGGTAATCCTTATTTTTGCCATTATTAATTACATCAATCTGGCAGTAGCACAAACCGGCTTCCGGGCTAAGGAGATGGCGACACGCAGGTTATTAGGATCTTCCCGACAAGAATTATTTTCACGTTCCATAACCGAGTCAACCCTTCTTACTTTTATCTCTTTTTGTATCGGGTTGCTGCTTTCGTGGGCCATTGTGCCATATGCTAACAATTTGCTTGAAACACAAATAGATCTGAAAATGATGTTTGCTCCCGGAAGTTTGTTAGTCGTTTTTATTATGCTTCTGATGATTGGTATATTGTCCGGGTTCATGCCGGCTTTAGTGATATCGAATGCTAAACCGGTTGAAGTAGTCAAAGGGACTTTCCGGAAGAAAACGAAGATGGTATATAGCAAATTCTTCATTACTTTCCAGCATGGCATCACTATTAGCATGATTGCAGCGGCCATTGTAATGGTTTTTCAACTCAATCATTTGATCAAGGCACCGTTAGGATATAATACCGCCAATATTATCGACGTGGATGTGAGAGAATTACATGATAAGCAAATGACGTTAACGTTAGCTAATGAATTCAATCAGGTGGCATCCGTAAAAAGGACTGCGTTCAGCGAAGGATTACCCTTTAATGCGGGAAGTAATTATTCGATGTATCATGAGGGACGTAATATCCAATATCAGGGTTTTGTGGGTGATTCAGCCTTTGTAGATATGCTTGGATTTAAGATACTCAAAGATAACAATCTTGGATCGGGAGAAGGATTTTTCTTAAGCCAGCAGGCTTTTAAGGAATTAGAACTTAGTGAAGATGCTGAGACTTTTCCTATTTATCCTTTTTGGGATAAACCTCAGATGGTGGCCGGCGTAATAAAAGATTTTAATCTGGAGAATATTCTCTTTAGCCCCCGACCTCTTCTTTTGCGGATAAAAAAAGTAGAAAATTTCGAACCTCGGAATATCGCAGTGGAAGTCACAGGAAATCCTTTCGATGCTTTCAACCAGGTAAAAGAGGTTTACGAACGTATTACTCAATTTGAATTCACCGGAAAGTTTATCGATCAGCAGATTGAGGAGTCTTTTGCGCAGCAAAAAAGAGCTTCTACTATAGTAGTTATCTTTTCCGGAATAGCGATCCTGCTTTCATTTCTGGGATTGGTAGCTATGTCTACTTACTTCATTCAACAACGTTCTCGGGAGATTGCAGTTCGTAAAGTATTCGGTTCAAGTATCCCTGAGGTATTACGCATGTTAATATTCACGTTTCTAAATTATGTTGTTATTGCTTTTGTAATAGTGACTCCTATTATATGGTTTATCATGCAGCAATGGTTATCAGGATATTCTTATCGCATATCATTAAGTCCGTTGATCTTTATCAGCTCAGGTCTTTTCTGCCTGGTATTATCTTTCATCACTGTTTTCTGGCAAAGCTACCAGGCCGCATGCCTTAATCCGGTGGTTAATATTAAAATGGAATAAGAATAAATATTTTTCTCCTCGGGTTGAGAAAATTTTCTCAACCCGAGGAGAAGTTTGTCTCACCTGCATGAGAAAATTTTCTCTTCCGCATGAGAATTTTTTCTCACTTTAGGTGAGAAATTTTTCTCAGTAACAAAAAATAGCTTGAGAATCATTATTAATTTGTCTATTTGCCTATTTAACAATAGGTATTCCTTACTTTACCACTTCTCGGTAATTTGAAAATAAATACAGATTTTCTCCAGAATTGGGTTCTACTTTTATGGTCGAAATCAATTTAAATGAAGAGAAAATATGAAGAAGTTTTTCAATTTATCAATAATGGCTATGATAGTTTTATCTGCCATACTATTTGGGACGTCGTGTGGTGATAACGACAAAGATGATGTGAATCCTGAAGGTTCGGTACAGTTTACTGAATTGCCTGGTGCTGCCCGGTTGTTTGTACAGAATCATTTTGACGAGAAGGATATTGACCTTATCTCACGTAGTACATCCGAGGGGACGGAAGGATATAATGTGTCTGTTAAAGGGTATAAAATAGATTTTGATAAGGACGGCCCGAAAAAGCAGCTTCATTTATTACCTCCACACATGTGGACAAAATAATTAAAGAAATGGAGAATAAAAAAGATACTTATGAGGTAGAGTTCTACAAAAATATTGAACTTACATTCAGCAAGGAAGGAGAAATTTGGGAGGTATCGGACAATGACGAGGACGATAATCAAAGCAAAATTACTTTTGAAAGCCTTCCTCAGCCTGTCAAAGATTTTGTTTCCAAACACTTCCCTAACATACATGTATTGTATGTGAATAAAACATACAAAGAATACAAGATAGGGCTTGTAGATGGCACACGCATGGACTTCACAATGGATAATCGGATACAGGCTATTGTCTCTGTTCGTTGCGAAGGTATTCCCACAGGAGCTGTCTTACCGGCTATTGCTGATTATGTGAACAAAAACTATCCGGGTAAGAAAATGAGTATTTATATCAAACAATATGGTGGTTATCTGGTGGAATTATCAGGGTATCCTGTAAAAAAGCTATTTTTTGACTTAAATGGTAATTTTGTCAGGGCTTATAAGTAAGCAGGACTTGAGAAACGTTTTTAACAGGCAGGTATAAAAACCTGCCTGTTTTATTTCGGGTTATGTGTTTTAAAACTATTTTAAACATTTAGTTTATAAGAATTGTTTTATACATACGTTATTAAACTAAATAAAAAAGGAAATGAGAAGTATAACAAAGATTGCATCGGTTTTATTTTTAGTTTGTTTTTCAATGTGTCTGGTAAGTGTTTCGGCTAATGCTCAAAAGAGTAATCCAAGTGAAATAGATAAGGCATTAGAGGCGTTTCCGGCTGCGGAAAAAGGTATGGTAAGACATGTGATACAGGTCAAAAAACAAAAAGACGAATCTCTATTTAAAGTTGAAATCGTTCCCGGAAAGGATATGCTTGTCGACTGCAACCACCACACATTAATGGGACAGCTTGAAAAGAAAGACCTTCAAGGGTGGGGATATGATTATTATGTATTCACCTCCAACGGTCAGACCCGCTCTACATTAATGGCTTGTAATAAACCGAAAGAAAACAAGTTTGTACAGGCACAAACCTTGATTGTAAGGTATAACAGTAAATTGCCTATTGTTGTGTATGCTCCGGAAGGGTATTCTATACAATACAAATTATGGAAAGCAGATAAAAAGACAAAGGGGTCTGAAATAAAATAAATCTGTATATCAAATCTATAATTTAAACCTTCATGTCCGTCAGCTGAAGCTGACGGCAAGTGATGGAGGGATTTAATATCACGGAAACCTGTCTTCTCCTTATTTTATGTGCATAGCAAATGCTTGATCTTTTTTAGTCCCTGCATAAGGGTTTCGCGTTGGGTTGCGATGTTGATGCGGAGGAATCCATCGCCTGCTTCGCCGTACATGGTTCCGTCGTTTACCCAGAGTTTTTCTTTTTCAAGAAGGGCTTCGGCTATCTCCGAGGAGGTTTGCCACAGCGATGTGCAGTCTATCCAGACCAGATAAGTGGCTTGAAGCGGCAGTACTTTCAGATTTGGCAGGTACTGTTCGAAGAACGAGGCCACCACCTGATAGTTTTCGTAGAGGTATATTTTTAATTCTTCGAGCCAATCGGCGCCTTCGTTGTAGGCAGCTATGAGGGCTTCGATGGCAAAAGCGTTTATTTCGCATACTTCGTTTATGTTGAGCGCTTTGTCTATCTTTTGTCGCATTTCTTCGTTGGCAGCGATGATATTGGCTACCTGTATACCAGCGAGGTTGAAGGTTTTACTGGGAGCAGTACAGGTGACGGAGTTCTGAAGGAATTCGTTGCTGATAGAAGCGAACGGGATGTGGGTATGTCCGGAATAGACAAGGTCGCAATGGATTTCGTCGGAAACGACAACGACATTGTTGCGCAGGCAGATCTCTCCTATCCTTGTCAGTTCTTCGCGTGTCCATACCTTGCCGATGGGGTTATGGGGGCTGCACAGAAGCATAAGAGTAGCTTTGGGATCGGCAGCCTTTTGTTCGAGGTCGTCGAAATCAATGCTGTATATCCTGTCTTTATAGGCGAGGGGGCTGGGCAACAGTTCGCATTCGTTATTACGGATACTGGAGAAAAAACAGTTGTAGGCCGGCGTCTGTACTATAACTTTATCGCCCGGCTTTGTCAACGCTTTGATAACGGCCGATAGAGCCGGAACGACACCTGATGTGAAGAGTATCCACTCTTTATCGATCAGGAACTTATGCCGCAGGTCGAACCAGTCTATTACTGCCTCGAAGTATGCCTGCGGTACTTTGGTATATCCGAATACCCCGTGCAGCACTCTTCTTGCCAGTGCGTTGATAACAGCGGGAGCGGTACGAAAATCCATATCGGCTACCCACATCGGCAATATGTCTTCTTCTTTTGCCGTATCCCATTTATAGGAGTTACTTCCCCTGCGGGCTACTGTTTCATCAAAATTGAACTTCATAGTTGTTTTTTATTTCCGAAGTATGTTTTTGTTTTATAATTTCCGCGGATACACCTCCGGCAACTGCGTTTGCCAAAGAACCAGCCAAAGTTAGCAAAAACGTTTTTCCTGACATCTATAAATGGCTCCAAAATCAGTCTGGAAACAAAGTTTCAAAAAGTATTAATAGTTTTTGCAAAAAGTGTGTATGCTTTTTTATTATTGTGTATACTTTCTATCTATCAATTGCAGTCAGTTAAAACTGACTGCAATTGATTAAGATGCAAAAGAGTTTTCTTTCTTTAGTTCGATTTTGCATTTGCCCGGAGCTTTGCAGTTTTCATCGAAGATGATTTCGCCGATACTATCTGCAATGATAAATCCTTCGGACGGATTCTTGATACTTACGATATGGCTGTTTACAACGGCTTCCAACGTGCTGTACTCGAATGCGAGGTCGCAGTCTTCGGCCATGGTACAGTTCTCCATCACAAGGTTGGTACAATAGCAGAGGGGCTGCGTACCTGATATTTTACAATTGACCAGACGGAGGTTTTTAGAGTGCCAGCCGAGGTATTCGCCGTTGAGCTCGGAATCGTAAACAGTTACGTTCTCGGTTTTCCAGAAAGCGTCTTTCGAGTCGAGACGGGCATTGCGTACCACTACGTTTTTAGCGTCCTGGAAAGAGTAGTTGCCTTGCAGGTAAAAGCCGTCGATGTCTATATCCGTGCCGTTCATAAAAATATAGTCGCCACAGCGAGCCTCCACGTTGCGTAGTTTCATGCCACGGCAGTTCCACATGGTTTCGCCGGCGTTGGTCAGCTTTACGTTTTCGAGGTAGAGGTTGTCTATTTCGCGGAACATCTTGGGAGCTTCCACGCGGCTGTTTATCATGCTGACATTTTTCGAATACCAGATGGCCGCACGGCTATACACCGTAAACAGGCTATCTTCTATCATCGCATTGTTGTTGTGCCAGAAAGGGTATTTACACATGAATTCGCATTGAACGGCTTCTACATTGTTACATTCCTTGATGGCTGATTCGCCCGGATAGAATTTCACGTTTTCAAGACGAATATCATGTGTTGCAAACAAAGGACGTTCTCCTTCGTAAAATCTGTTTCTGATTACTCTTTTCATTTGATTTGTTTCCATTGTTATGTTTATTTTGTTTACTATTATTCTTAATTTATGATACAAAGGTACTGACAACGTGTTTTGCCGGATTTGTTGTAAGGCTCATTGTTTTTTGTTTTGAGGCTCACAACTTTTTTCTATTTATATTTCATTATGTTAAGACGCCGGCCATACGTGAGCATACGCCAAATCCACTCCAAAGGGCCAAAGCGATAGTAGTTTAACCATTGATAGCTATAGATTATTTGTACGGTAAACACAGCTATTGCAATCAGTTCTGCATAGACCAGTCCGGTACGGGCTCCCAATCCCAGACCTATTCCGTAAAAGATGATGATCCCGAATACGGATTGCATCAGGTAGTTGGTCAGCGCCATCCGACCCGGAGCAGCAAACAAGCCGAAAAGGGGGTGTTCCTTATTTCTCAGGTATGCCAAACAGATGGCTGCAATATAAGCAAACGCCAGAGGTACTACACTTATTGCATAGATAAACGAATGAAGAGCCAACCCGAACGGGTGTCCGTTCATACCACTCCATGCGTATAATACAGACGTAGGCAATCCGATAAGGAAACCATATCCCATCACTTTCCTCAACATTTCCTTGTTCTCATCAAGATTAGCATATATCCTTTTCCTGCCGATACAGAACCCGATCAGGAACAAACCTAATACTTTGAAGGCACGGTTGCCGTCGATAAATTCCTGCATCCGTATGAATGAACCTGCTATGTTGAACTTTAACACGTCGAGGTAGCTCCGGCTTTCTGCCAGCCAGACAGGGAAGTTTTCATTTGTTATACCGTATTGATCATGGAGATAACCGGTCGCAGCGATAGCAGGCGCGGCAAGGTTCCATCCGAATATCTCTACTCCCGCATCAATAACTACCGGAAAGAGCAGGAGAATAACAGCATAGCTTATGATCTTCTTACCCGGCAAGTGCCTGAACAGGGGCAAAAAGAACCCGACAAACGCATATAATATCAGTATATCCCCCGCCCAGAGAAAGACTAAATGAAAAAGCCCGATAAACAGCAGAACCGTCATCCGGCGATAGAAGACGGTAAGTCCGTTCCGGTTATTTTGTGCTGCGTTGGCGAGTATTATGGAAAAACCGATACCAAACAGAAGCGAAAACAGGGTGTAGAATTTACCGTCGATAAAGATATATTGAAAGTATCTTACAGCTGTGTCGATACCTGCTGTCGGCATGGCGTCTGTCACCTGGCTATCCTGAAAGCTATAAAGCGAAAATTCCGAATAATTGGCAAGACATATCCCCAGTAAAGCTATACCCCTTAATGCGTCGAGAATGATATGTCTTTGTTTTGGTATTACCGTATTTTCAAGGCTTGCATCCACCTTTACTCCCATAATTCCATTTGTATTTTATGATAAACCCATGTAAAAGAAGAAAATTAACAGGAAAAATATTCGTTCTTCCCGACCAAAACGAAAAGTAGCCGCATGAAAACGAAAAGCTCCCTCTTCTGGCTTTAGCCAAATGTGTTTTCTTTGGCTAAAGCCAATAGAACTCTTTCAATCTCTAATCAAATCAATCCCTAATCAGTCAGTTAAAACTGACTGCAATTGATAGATCAGCCCTATCTAATTGATAAATCCTTAGTTTCTCTCACCTTGCAAAAATAGTTGGGAATTATGAATGAATTTTTGTTTAAAGGCTCAAATCCATTTGTTGAGAGGCTCATGTTTGTGTAAGGATAAAAAAAGAATCCCCCGGTGTTTTTCCGGGGGCTGAAAAGGCTTAATCAATATGTGTCTTGTCACATTCCGTTTCGATGATATAGGGCACAACTTTTTCGAAGTTGGTTGTCGAACGGGTATCCTGCAAACGTTTGCCGGGAGTGAAGACGATACGCGGTTTCTTGATCTGTGAAGTCGTAAAGTCTTTTTCTTCCAAAGCTCCGGTTGAGCCGACTGCCATCCGGAAATTACCTATCTCGCCGAATTGTATGATGCGTCCGGCACGCAGGTTTTTGTCGAGTTCGTAATTCATACGGTCGAGTACGGCTTTGACATCGGCCGATGTGAGTGTACAGTTCTCGGCAATATCGGTACATAACTCATTGAATGTTACAAAACCATTGTTTACGGCATACGCATACATTTTACGGGGCGCAACATCAGCGTCTTTCCCTAAATTCCTGCGTTCTACTAATCTGAATTTTACTGACATACTTTTTAAATTTTAACTGTTGATAAATTATTTTGCTTTGTGATCACATCGCAAATGTATGTCAACCGGAAAAAGGGTTGTCCGTTAATGTCCGTAAGTGTACGCTAATGTCTGTTAATGTACGCTAATGTCCCTGAACATCAGGTAACGACCAGAAAAAAGCCCCCGAAAAACTCCGGAGGCTTTGTCATTCATCAAAAGGGTTAATCAAGATGTGTCCTGTTGCATTCGGCTTCGACTGTCTGGGGGACTACCTTCTCGAAGGTCGTATTCATGCGCGTTTTCCGCAAGTGCTTACCGGGTGAGAAGACAATGCGCGGCGTTTTGATCTGCGTTGTCTGGAAGTCTTTTTCTTCCACTGAGCCTGTTGAACCAATGGCCATGCGGAAGTTCCCTATCTCGCCGAACTGTACGATGCGTCCGGCACGCAGGTTTTTATCCAACTCATAATTCATACGGTCGAGGACAGCTTTCACATCGGCCGACGTGAGCGTACAGTTTTCCGCAATATCGGTACATAATTCTTCAAACTTTACAGAACCGTTGTTCACAGCATGAGCATACATTTTACGGGGCGCAACACCAGCATCTTTTCCCAGGTTGCGGCGATTGATTAATCTGAATTTCACTGACATACTTTTTAATTTTAAATTGTTGATAAATTATTTTGCTTTGTGATCACATCGCAAATGTATGTCAACCGGGAAAAGAGTTGTCGGCTAATGTCGGTAGGTGTCGGTGGATGTCGGCAAATGTCGGCAAAATATACTATACATTAGGCTGAAGCCAATAAGAGAGGATGTGTCTTTCTTGACAGTCAGTTAAAACTGACTGCAATTGATAGATTGGCCTACTAATAGATAGATTGCCCTCAGCTAATGGATAGATCTGCCTTAGCAAACAAATATTATCTGATCATCTATCAATATCAATTGCAGGCTGCTTTAGCTGACTGATGGATAATGTATAGATATATAATTGGCTTTAGCCTAAATAAATCTTTGGGCTAAAGCCAAAAAAGAGGATGTGTCTTTCTTGACAGTCAGTTTTAACTGACTGATTTGGAGAGCAAGACATTCCTTGTTATTTCTTTGCTTTGGCATACATCACCATCCAATGAATACCGAATTTGTCGGTAAGCATGGCGTAGAGGTCGGCAAAGAAAGTTTTGGCAAGGGGCATTGTTACTTTTCCGCCTGCCGATAGTTTGTCGAAGATACGGTGTGCTTCGGCTTCGCTTTCTACGTTTAGCGTCAGCGAGATATTGTCGCCGGCTTTTGTCTTCATGTTGCCGGGCCAGTCCGATCCCATGAGCGAAACGTCTTTGCTTACTGGCAGGAGTACGTGTATAATCCGTTCCATATCGGATTCGCGGACATCTTTTCTTGCTTCGGCAGGCATATCCTTATACCTTATTATGGCTGCTATCTTAGCATCGAACACGGATTGGTAGAAAGTGAAGGCTTCTTCGCAGTTGCCGTTAAAATTCAAATAAGGCTCTACATTTTTCATTTTTCTTTTTGTTTTAAGTTTTAACTATCGAATCCATTAGTTGGGCATGGCTTTCATGTCCATATAAAAAAGTTCCCACAGGTGCCCGTCGAGGTCTTCGAAGCGTATGCCGTACATGGCTCCGTCCATCTCATCAATTTTGCCTACGATCTTGCCGCCGGCCTCTTTTATTTTTGCCGCTTGCTTATCCACATCATCCTTGTTGGGAGCGCTCAGGGCAACTATTACTTCCGAAGTCTTTCCGGTGTCGCCAACCGGTTTTTTGGAGAACGACTGAAAGAACTTTTCGGTTAATAACATGACGGATGCTTTGTCGTTGACAACCATCATCGTCCCGTTGGCATCGGTAAACTGCTTGTTAAATGTAAAACCTATTTCTGTAAAGAACGCTACCGAACGTTCCAGACTTTTCACCGGAAGGTTAATAAATACATCTCTTTTCATACGATAAAAATTTTTAATGTTAGGTATGGAACTCAGCAGCTTGTCTTATCATCGCCTTCGGTGTATACAGAGTGTACATGCTTCGTTTCATAGCTGTAATTTTCAAATGTCCACATAAAACATCTATTATCCTGTATTAGTTTATGCAATTATATTAAATCTTTTGAAATAAAGATGATCCATATAACTAAGGCTCTACGATAGGAAAAAGGGAATAACGATAATTATATCATTTTGCCTTATTTAGTCAAACTTTAAGTTTCATTATACCAATGAAAAGGAAACAAATTCTTCATCTGGTTTGTTAGCCCATTACAATTAAGGGAGTATAAACTTAAATTAAACAGTATGTTAGAAAAAAGTAGAAAATTATCCCACAAACTGGGAGAATGTATTCATGCCTGCAACGACTGTATGAATGCTTGTCTGGATGAGGAAAATGTGAAAATGATGAAAGAGTGTATCCGGTTGGATAAGGAATGTTCTGTCATATGCAGCGCAACCATACAATTGGTTCACAAAAACGCTCACTTCACCAAAGAAATCCTCGACCTATGTGCTAAAGCATGTGACGCATGCGCACAGGAATGTGGTAAACACCCTCAGGATCATTGCAAAGAGTGCGCACAGATCTGCAAAGAATGTGCCCAGGCTTGCAGAGAGTTCATGCAAAACTAACTCTTTAGGCTGAAGCCAAAAGATGGGATGTGCTTTTCTTTGTCAGTCAGTTAAAACTGACTGCAATTGAAGATCGGCCATAGCCAAACAGCGTTCGCTTAGCGAAGCATAAAGCAATTGATAGATCTGCCTTAGCTAAATGATATTATCTGATCATTTTATCAATATCAATTGCAGGCTGCTTTAGCTGACTGACTGAGAATGTAGAGATATATAATTGGCTTTAGCCAAATAAATCTTTGGGCTGAAGCCAATAAGAGAGGATATGCTTTTCTTGACAGTCAGTTAAAACTGACTGCAATTGATGATCAGCCATAGCTAATTGATAGATTGGCCTCAGCTAATAGATAAATCAGCTTTACACAAAATAATATTATCTGAACATTTTTCAATATCAATTGCAGGCTGCTTTAGCTGACTGATTGAGAATGTAGAGATATATAATTGGCTTTAGCCTAAATAAATCTTTGGGCTGAAGCCAATAAGAGAGGATGTGCTTTTCTTTGACAGTCAGTTAAAACTGACTGCAATTGATGAGAATCAATCCTAATCAATTATTTATCAGCAAAATTATATTTGCTTATGAATTCTTCATATTCTTGTTGGAAGGATTTTATTCTGTGGTGTTCCTCTTGTCTGCGGATATAGGCGCGGACGGTTGGTAACTGGCTTTCGCTGACTGATACGGCAAAATAGTCGTCTTGCCATTTCAGATTAGAATCAAATTCTTTGTTAAACCAATAGGAAGCTTCACCTTTTATTAATTGCATGATCTTTGCAACAGTTTGCTCATTACCCAATGACAGCAAACAATGAATATGATCTTTTTCACCACCTAAATGATCGATGAAAATCCCTTTTTCACGCGCATTTGCCAACATGTGATTAAATAATTGATAACGCTTTTGTTTATCTGCCAGAAAAGGCTCTCTTCTTTTGGTACTCCACACGCAATGAAGCATTACTTTTAAATAAGACATAAGGTTCATAGTTAAGTTGTTAAAACACAAAGTATCTCAAATGAATAAAGGATTAGCCCATATTCATGATTTTTCTCTTCAGCATTACCATATCCTTTAGCTGGATGCCATTTTCATAGATTGGTGTATCGTAAATATCTGTGAAATAGTTCTTCTTTATGCCATATTGAACAAAGCCGTTCTTTTCATAAAAACGGATTTGCTTTATGCCGCAGTCGGCTGTCCCAACTATTATTTGCTTATATCCTGCTTCCCCAGCTATTTTAATGGCATTATCAATCAGCGAACTGCCGATTCCTTTACCTTGATGGTTTTCCGAAATGGCAATGTTCATTATTTCAATGGTATCGGCATCTATCTGATAAAGACAGAACACACCAATCGGTTGTTTCGTTTCAGGAAGCTCGGCAACATATACCTCCGAGTCGAAAAGATATTTGTTAATCCCTTCTATTGTTTCGTCTGCCAACAAGAGCAGATCGTAGGGGTAATCGGTTGTTATTTGTTTTATTGTGAGGTTCATATATCTCTTTGTTATGAAAGTTCTCAAATTTAGCAAATATCTGCGAATCATCCCTATTTACCTCTTAAAACTTTTTCCTTGCCGATGATTAGAGATTAAGATAATGCCCCATGAGCCAAATCAAAATAGTATTAATAGTTTTTCCGAAAAGTATGCATACTTTTTGAGAAAAGTATTAATACTTTTTTCTTTCGTCAAGTAAATCATGGCGTTCGTCAGGTTAATTTGATAGCCGTACAGGCGTGCAGTAGTTTTGAGCTGGAAATCATTACATAATTAAAGTATGAAATATAATACAATGTGTATCCTGGCTGTTTTACTGACCCTGGCAGCCGGTGTTTCAGCACAATCGGGCATTTCAGGCAGAATAGTTGACAAAGATAGTTTGCCTATGATGGGCGCGACCATCGTATTGAATCTGGCTGATTCTACATATGTTACGGGTACTACGTCTGACCCGGACGGACGGTTTGAGATTTTAAACCTTAAACCGGATCACTATATCCTTTCCTTTTCTATGATGGGACTGAAAAAGATCACCATGCAGCGGCAGGTCGGCCTCAATACCACGAATGAACTGGGCGACATCGTCATGGAGGAAGATTCATATCTATTATCTGGTGTGACTGTAACCGGCAAGCGCCCTCCGGTCAGGATCGAGCCGGGGAAAATGACGATCAACCTCTCGTCGGCGCTCCTGAGTACAGACGGCAATGTACTGGAAGCATTAAGAAAACTGCCGGGAGTGATCGTTCAGAATGACGGGACAATTATACTGAATGGCAAATCGGGCGCGAATGTCCTGATCGACGACAAAGTAACCTACCTGACGGGTGAAAACCTGATCAATTACCTGCGCTCCATGCCTGCCGGGTCGGTCGACAATATCGAGTTGATCTCCCAGCCGTCATCCAAATACGATGCTTCGGGTAGTTCGGGCATTATTAATATCCAGAAAAAAAAGATCAGGGAACAAGGCATACAGCTTGCCGTATCTTCGGGTGTGGAAACAGGAAAGCGTACCCGGGGAAACGAGAATTTTTCGCTGAACTTTCGCCATAACAAACTGAGTTTGTATGCCGATTACTCGTATGGTTGGGGAGAAAACTGGGCGGAATTAACGGTCTCCGGACATTATTTAGATCCGGTCACTTCACTACCAATTGATTTACGAAAAGATTTTACATGCGATATAAACAGGAAGTACAGGGGGCATTACCTGAAAACGGGGCTGGATTATGACGTATCGGACAAAGTCGTTATCGGAACCTATATATCCTCCAACTGGTATGATATGAACAAAGATGAAGTGATCGTGTCGGACTTTTTCAACAACGACAAAACGGAAAGCGACTCTACTTTAACTTCGGTAAGCGCCATGGATCACGGTTACACCAACATCATAGGAGGAGCCAATATCGTATATAAATTTAAAGAAACGGGAAAATGGGACGCTTCCTTTGATTACCAGCTTTTCGACCAGGACGACAATCATCTGTTGAAGTCGTCTTTCCTCACCCATATAAACCCTTTAAAAGAAGATACATTGTCAGGCAAAACCAATAACGATATAAAAATATACAGCGGTCAAACGAATTTGAAGTATGACATATCGGAAAAGTTTGGAATAGCCGCCGGACTCAAATCGGTTTTCGTAAATATAACCAACAAAGCCCTGTATAACAACCTGATCGGAGGTGTCTGGCAGGATAACAACGACCTCAGCAGCCGTTTCGCCTACAAAGAAAACATCAATGCGGGATATGTGCAGCTCAATGCAAACTGGTCGCCCCGGTTCACAACAGAAATAGGGTTGCGATTGGAAAATACAAATACGGAAAGCACGTATAACTCGAACGCACAGGACACCGCTTTTACGAAAAACGACGTGCAACTTTTCCCCTCTTTCATGGCACAATACCAGCTTTCCGAAAACCATGGACTGTCTGTGGTATATAACCGGCGCATCGTCCGCCCGAATTACCGCAACATGAACCCTTTCGTCGAAGTCAGGGACCAGTTTTTATACGAACAGGGAAATACCGGATTGAAACCGGAGTTAATAGACAATATAGAGGTTTCATGGTTAGTGAGGAAACGATATTCATTCAGCGCTTTTTACTCGTATAGGAAGAATCCGATCTCGTTAAGCTTTATGGTAGAGGATAGCCGTGTGCTGATCATGCCGATGAATCTATCGGGCAACAATTCGTTCGGGCTGCGGGTAGGATTAAACAACCTGAAACCTTTCGACTGGTGGACAGCCCATATTAACGGATCATTGACCTATAAACATTTCGATTGGACGATGGCGGGAAAAACTTTTAAAAACGAAGTGACAACGCCCATGGTACACGTCAGCAACCAATTCGCTTTGCCCTATGGATGGGGCGCAGAGGCTTCGGGATTTGTCAGCGGCGAGATGATCGAGGGGCAAACCAAAATAAAACCCTTATGGACCGTATCGCTCGGAGTTCGTAAAAACCTGTTGAATGACAAATTTAGTTTGTATATTTACGCAAACGACGTCTTTTATTCCAATCGTCCCCGTGTAAGCGTAGATAGCAACTATCTGTATTACACACAAAAAGAAAAGAGTAACAGCCGGATGATAGGAATATCGCTCAGTTACCGGTTTAACCGCGGGCGGGAGATAAAAAAATCCCAACAAGGCAACAGAATAGAAGAAAGTAGCCGGATTGGTTTGTAATAGAACGAAATAACGAAAAAGAAATGAAATCAAAACACGAATGGATTAACACCCTCCTTATAGCATTTGCGCTTTCGGCGTGTTTATTGGTCATGGTAGACATCGCTTATGACGACCCTATATGGGGATTCACCATTTTTTCATTAAAAGTGCGTCTACTCGTTATCGTTATGCTCACTCTTTTGTTCTGTTCTTTCAACTATATTTTCAGGCGGATAGCGCACTCGTCTGTAAATAAAAGCAAAAATGAAAAGAAAGCCCACGCGATAGAATACCTGTTGGTTTTTTTGATCAATTTTATCCTCACCAATATCGGGCATATTCTTATTGTATATTTTATAACCGAGATGGGTTTCAGATGGAAAGAATCGCTGTTAATCAATGTAACATCAGCCCTCCTCTCCTTTCTGTACTATACCATGATACGCAACCGTATCTTGTCTGATAGCCTGATGGAACAAAGCCTGCAATTAGAAAAAGTAAAAGTCGATCAACTGGAAACCGAACTGAAATTCCTGAAATTGCAATATCACCCCCATTTCCTGTTCAATGCGCTCAATACCATTTATTTCCAGGTAGAAGATGAAAATAAGGAAGCCAGGCAGAGTATCGAGCAGTTGTCCGGACTGTTGCGATACCAACTCTACGACATAGAGCAGGATGTGACCATGGAGCAGGAAATAAACTACCTGAGGTCGTACATCGCTTTCCAACAAACACGGATGACCGAACGGCTTGTACTCGACGTGTATTTCGATCCGGAGTTGAAAGAACAGAAAATACATCCCCTTCTGTTTCAGCCCTTAATAGAAAATGCGTTTAAATACGTAAGAGGCGAATACCGGATACAACTGGAAATGAAACTGGAAGGGAAACAAATCCGGTTCGAAATAAAAAATTCAATCGCCCAATCCAAAAACACAACCCATAGAAAAGGGAAAGGGATAGGCATCGAGAATTTAAAACGACGTCTCAACCTGTTGTATCAGGGTAAACACAATTTGGAAATTAAACAAACAGAAAATATGTTTGTTGTTACATTGATCATTAGCACAAACTGATATGCAAATAAAATGTATCATTACAGACGATGAACCCGTAGCAAGAAAAGGTTTACGGGGCTATATCGAAAAAGTAGATTTCCTCACGCTGATCGGCGAGTGCGAAGATGCTATCCAACTGAACACCATGCTGAAAACCCGGCAGACAGACCTTATATTCCTCGATATTGAAATGCCTGATATGACAGGATTGGAACTATTATCGAACCTGACAAATCCGCCAAAAGTAATCATCGTATCAGCTTATGAGCAATACGCCCTGAAAGGTTATGAATTCGATGTGGTAGATTACCTGTTGAAACCTGTGTCTTTCGACCGCTTCCTGAAATCGGTAAACAGGGTTCACGACCTGCTGCAAAAAGAACAGAAAAACGACATCGACCATATTTTTGTAAAGAGCGACAAGCAGTTGAAGAAGCTCCTGTTCAAAGATATCCTCTTTATAGAAAGCATGGAAAACTATGTGATTATACAAACCGCCTCGTCCAAAGAAATAGTATATACCACCCTGAAACAACTCTACGAATCGTTACCCCAGGATATTTTCCAACAAGTACACCGCTCCTACATTGTAAACATCAACCAGGTAAGCGCCATCGACGGAAACCAGCTAAACATACACTCACATAAAATACCCGTCGGAAAAAACTTCAGGGACGAAATCTATAACCTACTCCTCAAAAACCGTTTAATCAGCAGAAATTAATATAGATTATTGGCAAGGCATAATAATCTTTATATATCGTTATTATGGATAATTTATCTATCTTTGTTTAAATCAACATAACAGAATATGGGAAATCTGATTTCATATATTTCGATTGATCCTGAGATCCGTTTTGGGAAGCCGTGTATTAAAGGTACAAGGATTACGATAAGTGATATTTTGGAATGGTTAGCCTCTGGCATGACCCCCGAAGAAATCATTCATGATTATCCATCATTACAAGATATACATATCCGTGCTGCACTGTATTTTGCCGCTAATAGAGAAGCGCTCATTAAAATTATTACGGCAGCATGAACATCCGTTTGTTGCTTGATGCTAATCTCTCCTGGAGGTCGGTTTCTATATTGAAAATGTTTTTCGACGACTGTTTCCATGTAGACAGTATCGGATTACATGTTCCTGCTAAAGACATGGAAATCTGGCAATATGCAAAAAAACAAATCGAAGAATTTATTCTTTCATCAGAATACGGATTATTGGAAATCATATAAAACCAAAGAAAAAACCTATATTTGTGCATCAATTTATTGTCTGATCTATGAAGTGGCAACTCTGCATATAGCTATCCGGCTTCGGGTTTGCCGGGGAATTTTTCTCCGGCGGTAAACAGCTATGCCCGTACCCCTCGCAGAGTTTAATAAAAAGTAAGTATTACCGATTGTTTGTGGCGCCCTCAAAAAGGATTGCGCAAACATGTCATTTCATAAAAAAGACAAATGAATTATAGCTATAAACAAATATGGCTCATCAACCTGCCCATTATGGTGAGCCTGCTAATGGAGCAGTTGATCAACCTTACCGATTCCATATTCCTTGGGCATGTCAGCCAGATAGATTTGGGAGCCTCGGCGCTTGCCAGTATGTATTACACCGCTATTTATATGCTCGGTTTCGGGTTCAGCCTCGGCGTGCAGGTAGTAATCGCAAGGCGTAACGGCGAAAAGCAGTATCACGAAGCCGGAAAGGTATTCTATCAGGGACTGATTTTCTTATCTGCCTTTGCGGTTGTCGTTTTCATATTATCCAAACTGTTCTCACCGTTGCTACTCCGGTTGGTTATCACGTCGGACAACGTATATCAGGCCACTGTGCGATATATGGAGTGGAGAGATTACAGCTTCCTGTTTGCCTTTCCGCTATTGGCTATCCGCGCTTTCTTTATCGGTACTACCCGTACCCGGATTCTTACCGCCAACTCCGTAGTCATGGTCGTATGCAATATCGTGTTCAACTATCTGTTGATATTCGGGAAAGCGGGATTTCCCCGGTTGGGGATCGCCGGTGCAGCTATCGCCTCATCCCTTGCTGGAGCAGTCGGCCTGTTGTTTCTGGCGCTGTATATGTGGAAACATACGGATAAGGAACAATACCGACTACACCCCGTATTCGACTGGACGCTATCGCTCCATCTGCTGAATATATCGGTCTGGACGATGGTCAGGTCATTCTTCTGCATCGCTCCCTGGTTTCTCTTTTTCGTTGCCATCGAACATCTGGGAGAGTGCGAACTGGCTGCCGCAAACGTGGTAAGAAGCATCTCGATGCTCTTTTTTGTGATTGTCAACTCCTTTGCCACGACCACCATTTCACTGGTCGGCAACCTAATCGGAGCCGGACAGCCGGAAAAAGTAATGCCAACCTGCCGCCAGGTTATGGTACTCAACTATACAATAGGCATCCCACTTATATTCCTGGCCTTTGCCTTTTCAGACAACCTCCTACGGCTGTTTACGAACGATATCGAAGTAGTCCGCACAGCATTTTACCCATTTTGCGTCATGCTGTCCACCTTCATCATCTCCGTACCCGCCTACACCTACTGCAATACCGTGATCGGCACCGGCAATACCCGTATGGCCTTCATCTTCCAGATGATAAACATAAGCCTCTACCTGCTCTACCTGTTCATATTATCGCATTCCCCCAACACCCCCCTCGCCATATACTGGACCGTCGAACAACTCTACGTCGCAGTATTATTCGCCCTATCATTCATTTATCTAAAAAGGGAAAAATGGCGGGGTAAGGGGTTGTAGCACATTCATATGTTATGTAATACTTTCCACAGATAATGACGGTTATTCTCTGAACATCATTAAATATGGAAAGATGAAAAAGAATTACAAGAATAAATTCACCTGCAAATTAGTTATTTTTACTATAATATTCTTTAAAAATTCTCATACGGGATGCCAGGACAACAATGCAGAGACCAAATAGCCCGATCAGGGCATATGAATATCTTAGGTTGGTCATGCTGGAGATGTAGCCGATTACGGGGGGGCCTAACAGGAAGCCGAGAAAGCTCACACTGGATACTATTGTCAAAGCTATGCTGGTTGATATGCTTGTTCTTTTTCCTGCAATGCTGTATATGGTGGGAACTATTCCTGCTGTTCCGAAACCGATAATCATAAAAGCGATAAGGGTAGTTACAAAATAAGGCAATGCAACTGCTAAGAATAAGCCTGTGGCAATAAGGGTACCGCCTGCCTGTACTACTTTCCGCGAGCCCCATTTCATTGTTACTTTGTCAATTGTAAATCTTCCCGTAGCCATAGTGACCATATATGCTGCCAGCCCTATGGGTGCCAGATGTTTAGGGCTTCCTACAACGTCTACGAAATAGAGTCCGCTCCAGTCCGCCATTGCTCCTTCTGCTGCCATACCGCAAAAGGCAATCATACCGAGAAGGTAGAGAAATGTTTCAGGTCGGTTGTTTTTCTTCTTTACTGTTTCATCAGAGTCTTTCTTACGTTGCAAGTCGGTTTGCAGGTACTTCATGTTTATAAGAAGTGTACTTATGGCTATCACTCCTATGAGACAAAAGTGATATACAGGTTTTATATGCAAGGTCGACATAAGCAATCCCACGGCAGCACCGATCAGTCCTGCTAAACTCCAACCGCCGTGAAAAGAAGCCATGATAGGCTTATTATATTTAGATTCGAGCGTAACCGCTTGTGTATTGATAGATATGTTACAGAAGTTACCAAAAAACCCAAAAATTATAAGGCTAATAATTAAGGTATATTCGGTAGCTGACAGACCAATAGCCAGTAAAGCGAAGACATATCCTGCCAACGAAATAGGGAATATACGTTTACTTCCGATCCGTGAAATCAGAAAGCCTGATAAGGTCATCCCGCAAATCTGTCCAATGGGTATCATGAGTAGTATTGTCCCCCAGGCAGCATCCCCCAAATTGAGGAATGTTTTGATATCGGGTATACGACTTGCCCAACTGGAAAAACATACTCCCATGCAAAAGTATAAGGAAAAGATAGCAAATCGTATGCGCCTATGTGTTATAACCGTATTGTCGGAAACGTTCATGAGTTAATTCCTTTTTGTAGATAACACCTTTCAAAAAGGAAGGTTCATCTTCTATTCAACGTGCAAATATAGTCTATTTGCACTGAGTCCGATATATCAGATATCATACTTCAAAAGCATTGATAGTATATTTTTAAATCAAAACAACTCATTTCCTTCATTCCCCTTTTCCATAATTCATTGATCCCTCTATATTATTGAATACAATCTGACCTTAAAATTATTTTATACAATTTAAAGAAAAGTCCGGTTTTTTTGATCCAAACATCTTTATAGTTTAGTATTTTGTTTCTCAATAATTAATTGTTTGAATGTGATTATTTAATCGGATCACAGGGGTGAGGCGATCGTTTCACCTATGTGAGTCAGTCGCCTCACCGCTGTGAGCCGATTATTCTTTTACATAGTAATGCATAAAATAACGGATTCTACCTGATAATTGGATAGGATAGAAAGGATAAAGAGTCCTATATAAAATGATTTAATGATAGGTCGTTTCAGTATTTTACCTTGTATTGACTAATGCATATCCACATAACATATGTTTTTAAATGCTTAGTAAAAAAAGAAATATTGAACATATCCGATTCTCATTTTATCATTCGTTCCCTATCGGTTTTGCAGACCTTTGCTTCATAAAGAATTATAAACTATTAAATAAATCAATTATGAGCGTAGAACAACAAAACACTGAAAAGCCAAGACAGAGTCCATACACAGGGATCTTGATGGGAATAATTTTAGTTATTATACTGAACGGTCTGGTATTTCCGAATATATTGAAACAGCAGATTATCGATACCGACTATGGAACCTTTATAAGTATGGTAGGTGAAGGGAAAGTGAAAAAAGTGAAGATTGAAGATGGTCGTATTTATTTTTCTGCAGTGGATAAAGACAATACAGAAGTTACATATCAGACGGGGACTATCAATGACCCCGAACTGGTAGACAGACTATTGAATGCGGAAAGCCCTAATGAGACGGGAAAGATTGCTTTCACAAAGACTATTCCCCGTGAAAATTCACCTATACTAAACTTCCTGCTTCTCTGGATATTACCCGCAATATTCTTTTATTTCATCTGGAGGCAGATGTCGAAAGGTATTCAAAACCGTCTGGGAGGTGGAGATAATGTGATGTCGTTCGGCAAAAGCGGTGCAAAGATTTACGCCGAATCTGAGATCAAGACTACATTTGCTGATGTAGCAGGACAGGACGAAGCCAAAGAGGCCTTAACCGAAATTGTCGACTTCCTTCATAATCCTGATAAATATACTGAAATAGGAGCAAATTTGCCTAAAGGCGCTTTACTGGTAGGCCCTCCCGGAACGGGAAAAACCCTTATTGCGCGTGCTGTGGCTGGTGAGGCTAAAGTTCCTTTCTTTTCAATATCGGGTTCTGAATTTGTGCAGATGTTTGTAGGTATGGGTGCTGCTAAAGTGCGCGACCTTTTCAAACAGGCGGGCGAGAAAGCTCCGTGTATTATCTTTATTGATGAAATAGATACCATCGGAAAGAAACGGGATAATACGTTTGGTGGCGGCAATGATGAACGGGAACAGACGTTAAATCAGCTTTTAACTGAAATGGATGGCTTCGATGGTAAAAAGGGTGTTGTAATACTTGCCGCAACCAATCGTCCTGAAAGTCTCGATAAAGCACTCCTTCGTCCCGGACGTTTCGACAGGCGCATACAAATGGAATTGCCCGATCTTGAAGGAAGGAAAGCTATTCTGAATGTGCATCTGAAAAATGTGAAACATGAGGATGTGAATATTGACATTGTTGCTCGTGCAACAGCTGGTTCCTCTGGTGCCGATTTAGCCAATATTGTAAATGAAGCCGCCCTGAGAGCGGTCCGTATGGGACACAGTGCTGTCAGCACAAACGACCTTGAAGAGTGTGTAGAAGTGGTTATTGCGGGAGCACAGAAGAAAGGGAAAGTTATCTCGGATAACGAGAAAAAGATTATCGCTTATCATGAAATCGGACATGCGATGGTAGCTGCCAAGCAAACTAATTCGGCTCCTGTTCATAAGATAACGATTATTCCACGCACTTCGGGCGCATTAGGTTATACGATGCAGGTAGACTCAGGCGAGCAAAACCTTGTCAGCCGTCAGGAAATCCTCAACCGTATCACCACTTTAACGGGCGGGCGCGCTGCTGAAGAAGTTATTTGTAATACGGTAACGACTGGTGCTTCTAATGATATTGAGCAGGCTACCAAACTCGCCCGTGCCATGATAACCCGCTATGGTATGAGCGACAAATATGATATGATGGCACTCGAAACGGTCAATAATGCTTATCTGGGCGGAGATACTTCACTGGCTTGTTCTGCTGATACGGCTGCCGAGATTGATAGGGAAGTCCTCGCTATTATAAAGGATGCACACGAAAAAGCAAAACAGATTATCATGGAAAACATGAATAAGGTTCATGAAACAACGAATTTCCTCCTTCAAAAAGAAACAATAACGGGAGACGAATTCATGGAAATCCTAAACTGTGATAGTAAGGTTGTGGCAATTAATGAGGAATAATAATGAGAATTGCGATCGTACTTGATAATATTTACCTGGTGGAAATGAGTAGTAGTACAAAAAAGATCATGTTGTTTGAGGTGGATGGCGATTTGATTATCGCAGTAGATGAAGACATTATCTCAATTACCAACATCAACTATCTCTGCCTTTGGCTCCTTGCCAAACAAGTAACCAGGTTATATTGCGACGGATTAACCGACACCGCAAAAGCTTTTATAGAGCGGTCAGGGGTAGAAGTATACCCACTGAAAGCAATAAGGGATCATCCTATTCTTCAAGCTTTGCTTTTGAAGACGTAAAAGCTTAAAGGCGCGAAGCGGTGAAAGGAATAATTATTTTATATTTATCCCCTTCTTGCTTTTGCGCTTTAAACCTTCGCGCTCTTGTATTGTAACGGAGTTACCCCTGTATATTGCTTGAAAAATCTGCCGAAGAAGGAGGGATTGGGGAAATTAAGTTCTTCGGAGATTTGTAGAGCTGTCATATCGGTTGCTTTTAGCATTCTCTTAGCTTCTATGATGACTGCTTCATTTATCCAATCGCTGATGGGATATCCTGTTACTTTTTTTACTGTCATGGAAAGGTATTTTGGGGTGAGACACAGCGCATCGGCATAATAGGCTACACTTCTTTCCTTCATATAGTTTTCAAGCATAAGTTTGAAGAATTCATCTGTAAGCAATTCCTGACGTGATACCGCTGAAGGAATATCACGAGTATAAGTCGAATATGCTGCAGATACTTCCATTAAGAGAGCAAAAATAAGTGCCCTCGTTTGAAACTCCTTATAGGGATTGTCTTCTCTCTTGTGATGCTTTGCAATCAACGAATGAAGTTCAAGCATATTATGTAAACCTTCCTGACTAACTTTCTGAACGGGATCGGTTGCAATCTTCTTCAATAGGTCAAAATCCTTAGGAAGAGGAAGTTTGAATATATAATCTGCCGAAAGGAATAAATTCTCGATGACTAAGTCTTCCGACCGTTCCGAAACTTTAAATATCTGATTCGGCAAATAGGTGAAAATATGACCTTCTGTAACGGAAAAGTCACGGTAGTTCACCTTTGCTTTAGCTTCCCCTTTCAAACAAATGGTAAGAATAAAACCATTAAAGATCATAGCATTATCTAATGAATGATCGGCTGGAATTAAAGAAGCGTCACTCAATACAAAATTCTTTATGGCAAAGTAATCAGTTATATCGGCGATTTTTTCCCTATGATAGCTAACATCGGTAATTATAGGCATAGGATATTCATTTACTTAACAACAACTAGCAAATATAAAACTAATTCTATACAAAAAATGGCGAGCCATCTTTATATCCTAAAAAAAGTAAATCCAAACATGATACAAAGAACATAACAATCCGGCGATGTGTTTTATTGATTACTATACTTTTGTTTTATGTTGAATTTATTATTTCATGAGAAGTTTAATTATTTTACACTAAAAAAAGAAACTTATTTATAAGAAGTTATGCAAAATTATCATATCCATAAAGCACATCCTTGGCACGGAATTAATTTAGGAGACAAAGCACCTGAAGAAATAACTGCCTTTATTGAAATCGTACCAACCGATACTGTTAAATACGAAGTAGACAAAGTCTCTGGTTATCTATCCATAGATAGACCACAAAAATTCTCAAACATTGTTCCTGCCTTATATGGTTTCCTCCCTCAAACGTATTGTGGAGATAAAGTAGCAGAATTGACAAATATTGCCTTGGGAAGAAAAGACATTAAAGGTGATAACGATCCGTTGGATATTTGTGTATTGACAGAAAAAGACGTAACACATGGAGATATTATTGCAAAAGCCTATCCTATAGGAGGATTTCGACTATTAGATGACGTACATGCCGACGATAAAATAATAGCAGTGCTGAAAGATGATATGGTTTATGGCAACTATAATGAGATAAACGAACTATCAGAACAAATAGTAAAACGTCTGATTCACTATTTTACAACTTATAAAGATCTACCTACCGATAGTAAGCAACGGATGATCCTTACTGATATTTATGATGCAAAGACAGCCTATGACGTCATTCTCCGTTCAGTTGAAGATTACAACCTTGAAATAAAGCCCTATTTAAAGTAGGAGACTATTATTTCCTGAAAAAAGAAATATTGGATATATTAATGGATTTATCAATCAGAAGGTAACAAACAAATAAGTTGATCTTTGTTTCATGAAAACAAAGATTATAAACATTTAAAACTTGAAGTTATGTTACAGATTATTGATTCAATGAGAAAAGCAGTAAAGAACTGGTGGGTATCTTTACTAGTAGGTATTCTTGCTATTGTTATGGGGATATGGTGTTTTACTTCTCCCAGCGCTTCGTTACTAGGCATGACGTATGTTTTCATCTTCGGGTTTCTACTTGGGGGTATTCTTGATATCTACTTCGCTGTATCAAACCGCAATTATATGTATGGCTGGGGTTGGACTCTGGCAGGAGGCATCTTTGAAATCCTACTTGGAATAATGTTGATGGTATTACCAACACCGATTGTTACAGGAATACTTGTTTATATGGTAGGATTTTGGATAATGTTTCGTTCAATCTGGGGTATCGGCGAATCATGTCAACTACAAATTATGGGAGTAAGAGGTTGGGGATGGTCATTAGGATTCAGTATACTCTGTCTGATACTTTCATTCCTCTATTTACTTAGTCCAGGTTTCGGGAAAGGTATATTCGTAGTTGCATTGGTAGGTTCATCCATATTAATATATGGAATATTCCGTATAATAATCGCTTTTAAATTGAGACAAATTGGTAAAAAGATAAACCGATAAATTAAACACAAAAGCAGAGGCACAGAGTGAATTTCTTTTTATAAGAAATGGCTATGTGTCTCTTTTTTTAGAAAAAAGAATTAAAGCAATACATGACTCAGTATAGAAACTCTTGTTTAGATATTTTGAGTTTTTTTGGAAACTAAAGTCCTTATCTTTGTAAGTATTTAGACAGTTATATGGAAAACTTCAGAATTATAGAATCATCGCCTATCTTAAAACCCTATGTGCATCATTACTGGTCGCTTCGGGCAGAGACTGGTAATCCTACAGGGGATCGTGTGATTCCTACTGGTTCGATCAATCTGATATTCCATCGTGCAAATAGTTTGAAGTCAACAACTAATGGTTTACTTCAACCAAAAGCATTTGTAAGTGGTCTTTCAATTAATTATTCCGATGTAGTTTCAATGGGAACACTCAATATGTTGGTAGTAGTCTTTCGTCCTATGGGCATTGCACCCTTTCTGGCAACACCACTCAATGAATTCCGTAATATGAATGTTCCCGTTTATGATATCGGCGATGCGGGTTTGAAGGAACTGGCCGATAGGGTCTTGGATGAAGCTTCTGATGAGAAAGCTGTTGCTCACATCGAAAAATTCCTTATCGCAAGGCTGCCTCAACTCGAAAATTATAACTATCCTAGAATCAATGCAGTATTACATGAAATCAACAAAAATAGCATAATAAATGTTAGTAATGCTGCCAGAATTGCCTGCCTTAGCCCTAAACAATTCAAACGTGTTTTTTCCGCGCAGGTAGGAATACGTCCCAAAGATTTTATGCGGATCGTACGGTTTCAGCGCGCACTTTATCTCTTGCAGACGGACCCGGGAATAACATTCGCCCAACTGGCTGCAGGAACAGGCTATTTTGATCAGGCTCACATGATACGCGAATTCCGCGAATTTTCAGGCTATACACCCGTTGAATATCTTTCTACCTGCGTTCCGCATTCGGATTACTTCTCTTGACAGATTGTCCCTTTTTTACAATCATGAGGTTATAGCGTAGTATACCTTTGTCTTATCAAATCAAAGGAAAACATGGATAAGGCAAGATTAACAAAAGAAGTACAAAGACACATGGAAGTTTTGTGCTCAGAAATTACCGATCGTAGTGTCGGGAGTGAAGGAAACCGGATGGCAAGCGATTATGTCAAAAAGAACTTTCAAAAATCAGGCTGGAAAATAGAAGATACAGAACTTCGAGTTATCGATTGGGAAACAGAAGGGGCAACATTGACATGCGACGGACAGTCGTTCGAAGTTTTCTCTTCTCACTATTCATTGGGATGCGAGGTTGAAGCCGAGTTGTTGGTGATTGAAACACTTGAAGAACTCGAACACGCCGATATTACGGATAAAATAGTGTTGTTGCATGGGGCGATAGCCGCAGGACAGATCGTTCCGAAAGGATACCCATTTTATTCAGTTGATGAACACGAACATATTATAAACCTACTTGAAAAAGGAAGACCGAAAGCACTTGTGTGCGTGACAGGACGTAATGCGGCAACAGCAGGTGGTGTATACCCTTTCCCATTGTTCGAGGACGGTAATTTCGATATCCCGTCGGTCTATATGAAAGATATTGAAGGAGAAAAGCTAATCACTTATGCCGGAAAGTCCGTAAAAGTTATCTCAAAAGCCAGGCGCATACCAGAAACGGCTTATAATATAATCGGCAAAAAGAATACGGGGCAAACACAACGAATTGTTATATCTGCGCATGTCGATGCAAAAATAGGTACACCAGGAGCAATAGATAATGCTACCGGAGTAACAATATTACTATTGTTATCGGAATTAATGAAAGATTATTCCAGTAAATATACTATCGAACTGGCTGCTTTTAACGGAGAAGATTATTACTCCGCACCCGGGCAAATTGAATATCTTCGCCAGAATGATAGTAAACTGGGTAATGTTTTATTGAATATCAACATTGATGGTGCCGGCCTGAAAGAAGGATTATCATGCTTTTCACCATTCGATCTACCTGTAAAGATTACAACAGTACTGGATAAAATAATAACCGTTAGCCCGAATATCATTGAAGGGTTACCGTGGTATCAAGGTGATCACTCGATGTTCATTCAGCAGGGAATTCCTGCCATCGCTGTAAGTTCACAGGCTTTTATTGAGAATATGGATATGCAGGAGATTACTCATACTCCGCAAGATAACCTGAGCATTGTCAGTTATGAACGCGTGGCAGAATGCGCCCTTGCAATAAAAGAATTGATTAAAGAATTGGACTAACTATATAGTATCTCCTAAAAGTATAACGCAGTATTCATACAATAAGGTATATAAGATTAACAAAGTTGATGAAATTTTAACTTCTCCGACACCAGAATTCAAAACAAATGATTCAAATTAACTGTTTAATGGCACCAGTCTAAAAAGAGAAAGTTACATACACTTTGTACTTCTGAAATTAGACGACGGATATACCAAAATCGTAGTTACAGTTTATTATTAAGATGAAAGAGAAGACGATGAAAAATTTTATGATTTACACAGTTATTTTATTTACCGTAAGCGGAGCTTTACAGGCAAAAGGAGAAGATACAATATTGTATACAGAAAGACAGTGCCGGCTGATGATCGGCAATGTAAAATCCGTAACATCCACGGATAACCTCTTTATGGAATTCGACGAAGAAGGAAACATGATCAACTACGGAGGTATGTCATTCTACATCGACCCCGTAGTATGGTTTCCCGACCCATACACACGTTTCGAAAGAAGAAAAGAAACCAGCATAAACAATTCGAACACCAAACATTGGAAATTCGACACATCGGGCCGGCTAACAGAGGAATTTGAAGAAGGGGACGACTTCTATACCAAAGTAAAATACGAATATAAAACCCCCAACGACCTATTACCCTGCCGCATACATCAAACAACAAAAGAAAAGGAAGGCACCACCGACCGTATTACAGACTACGAATACCTCAAACGCGACAAGGAAGGTAATTGGACAAAACGAAAAGTGAGAGTAAAACATACCTTCACCAAGTCAGTTCCCGAAGATACCGACCAGGAGCCTGAAACAGAATCATGGTCGAAAACCTATAATGAAAAAGCTAAGTATGTTTACCACGAATAAAAAGCTATCAGGTAAGTGTCGCATATTTTTAATATTTCCGTGAATTTTCTACGTTTATGTAGTTTCTGAGGGATCATTATGACTCAAACAGCACCATAAGAATTCGTATTATTAAGTTATAGCTTTTAAAGTAACAAATATAAAATGTATATCAAAAGCTGATATAAAACTCATTTGATATTTTTTTAAGAGATATGATGATCATATCTTTTAAATCTATACTTTTGTTCCGCGCCTTTGTGAAAAAGGAGTCATATCATAACAACTCACAGACTACAAAAAACGAAGATCATGAAAGTAAAACGTACGGGAAGTTCTTTCCAGAACATGAGTAAAGAGAGAAAACTCGAATCAATTTTTTTATTTGTTACAGGAAAATGTAATGCCAAATGCGCGATGTGTTTCTATGCTTCCGATATGGATAAGAAGGAGAAAGATCTCACTTTCGATGAAATGAGGAAAATATCAGAATCAGCAGGTGAAATAAATCGTCTGTGGCTTTCCGGAGGCGAACCTACGTTACGGGAAGATTTACCTGAGATATTGGAGATGTTTTATAAGAATAACAAAATCAAAGATGTCAATTTTCCTACGAATGCTTTAATGCCTGATCGTTTGATTGCATGGGTTGAACGTTTCCGAAAAAATTGTCCGGAATGTAACATTAATGTAAGTATATCACTGGATGGTTTCGGGAAGACACATGATACACAAAGAGGGGTGCCGGGTAATTTCTACAAAGCCCTGGATACACTGAAGAGAGTAAATGAGTATTTTAAAGATGATGCGAAAGTATTATTAAATATATCGACCGTTATCACCAAATACAATGTAGATCAGGTTTATGAGTTTATGAAATGGATCTATGCTCGTTTTAATGCCTCGACTCACAGTATTGAAGCAGCGAGAGGTGCTACCCGTGAAGACGGAGTAAAAGTTTTGACTGAAAAATCATTACGAATGATCCAGGATGAAGTGGCTCCTGTATATAACGGATATGCGAAACGTCTGATAAAAGGTACACGAATGATAAGAAAGCCTATCGCTTATTTCTTCCTGCAAGGCTTTATGCGTGCATTTTACAATGTACGTGTTACCAATATCGACAAACCAACACCCTGGCCAATGGATTGTACAGCGGGAGAGACAACGTTAGTCATTGACTATGACGGACGTTTCCGTGCTTGTGAATTACGTGAACCTGTAGGTAATATCAAAGATTATGATTGTAATATACAGGCAGTAATGCAAAGTAAAGCTATGAAAAATGAGATTGAAGCAATCGGGCATGGACACAAAGCGAACTGTTGGTGTACACATGGTTGCTGGATCACTGCCTCTATGACATTTACCCCCAACATAATGAGAAGAGAACTTTGGAGAGGTTTCCGTGAAACTCAAAAATTAAAGAAGCCGTTGCATATTACGGAAGATTACCTGAATAGCCTTGAAGATAAATATGAGCTGGATAAAGAAAGATTACAGACATTAGGCTTTAGTAAGGTTGAAGCTTAAAAGAGAGAAGTTGGAGCCGCTATATAATTAAAATATAACACATTAAGAAATTAGCCTTACTTTTGCTTTCGTAATTTCCATTATACATTTACAATAAAAAACACTTTTCTCAACCTGAATCAATACGTTGAGAATTTTTTCTCAGCAGGGAAGAGACTTTTTTCTCATGCAGATGAGAATAAAATATCATGCAGATGAGAAAAGATTCTCAACGGCATGAGAAAAAGTTCTCATTGGCATGAAAAAAAATATACACCTCACTCTTTTTATAAACACAAAAGAATCCTATAAATTTTCAGATTAGACGAATCCTTTTATCTTTGTAACCCGAATCTAATCAGATCAGGCCGTGTCGCAGAAAAAAAGGAATATAGCAACGTATCTTTTATTGATACTTTTCGCAATTAATTATGCGAATATTTCCTTCTTTTATCATAGCCATACGATAAACGGGTTCACCATTTCTCACTCCCACTTTCACGGGAAAGCACATGCTAAAAGCGGAACGCATACAGCGGCTGAATTCTCTTTAATTTCTACGTTATCTGCTTTTCAATCGCTTCAGGCTAACGTGGCTTTTGCCGGATTAGGGTTGTTTCTCCTTTTCCTGACAATCATCCGGATGGGTTCCGAGCAGAAACCGGTTTCTGTAGTTACCTGCCATTCCTATTTACGAGGCCCGCCGACTTTATTTTAAGCTGAATAAACTCTTATTGTCTATTGAAATTATTCAATAAACAGTACTCATGGTATTGGTATCTTACCGATAAATCCATGAGCTATCCTTAGTAATATTCATTCTTAAAATAAATTATTCCATGAATAAGCTAATCACTTTAGTTGGAGTTTTTTGCATGTTGTTGGCATCGTGCAAGAATAATAGTCCATCAGATAATACAACAGATATAATTTATGCCGGAGATACGGTATCCATATCCGAACAATCCATCGTTAATTCCAAAATAAAATTACAGACTGTCGAGTTGAAAAACTTCAGTGCTGAGTTCAACACTACAGGTACTGTTAAAGCCATATCCGGACAAATAGCGGAAATTGCTCCGTTGTTCGACGGACGAATAACTAAATCATTCGTCAAACTCGGACAGAAAGTAAATGCCGGTACACCGTTGTTTGAACTGTATTCGGCAGAATTTTCCGAAGCTGTAAAAAACTACTTCCAGTCATTGCAAACAAAGAAAATGAGGGAGTCGAACTTTAAGCGTCAGAAAGACCTGGTGCAAAACGGTGTAGGTGTAGCCAGAGATCTGGAAGAAGCCGAAACAGACTATGAAGTCGCCCTGAAAGATTATGAAAACTCGGTAGCCAACCTCAAGATACTTCATATCGACCCCAACGATATCAATATGGAGCAGGCGTTAAAGGTCGTTTCGCCTATTGCAGGTGAAGTAGTTCAAACCAATATAGTTATCGGACAATATGTAAAAAGCGATGCCGAACCTTTAGCGATCGTTGCCGAACTTGGTAAGGTGTGGGTAGTGGCACAGGTGAAAGAAAAGAATATCGGCGCCATAAACAAGCATGACAAAGTTGAGATACGTACGGATGCCGCTCCGGAACAAATAATCAACGGATATATTTCGCATATCAGCGAATTGCTCGATGAAGAAACCCGCTCGGTGCAGGTACTGATCGTTTGCGATAACGAAGAACGTAAACTGAAACCCGGTATGTTTGCCAATGTTCATTTTATCAATTCACCTAAAGAATCGATCGTTATTCCTTCAACGGCACTCTTGCAAAACGAAGAAAAATCGTATGTTCTTATACAGGAAAGCAAAGGAAAATTCATAAAATCCCCGGTGGAAGCCGTAACGGCCAACGGACACGAGGTTCTGATAGCCAAAGGTCTAAAGACGGGAGATGTGATTGTTGCGGAAGGTGGTATTTATTTAATGGAGAATTGATATGGAAAAGCTTATCAATCTTCTTATCAACCGTCGCTGGCTGATAGCGACTGTATTTGTCATTATCTCGGCAATCGGGATATATGCCTGGAGACAACTGGCCATCGATGCCTATCCTGATATTGCGGATGTATCAGTGGGTGTCGCCACACAAGTACCGGGACTTGCCGTTTCGGAAATAGAACAACAGATCACCATTCCCCTCGAACGTGAACTCAATGGTATCCCGGGTCTGAAAGTGATGCGAAGCAAGAACTTCTTCGGTATCTCCAAAATAACGCTTGTTTTCGAAGATGGAGTAGACGACTACTGGGCCCGTCAACGGGTATTGGAACGTATCTCGGAAGTTGATCTTCCTTTCGATGCCAAACCCGGACTCGATCCGTTGACATCACCCACAGGCGAAATATATCGTTATGTCATTACAGGAAACAAAAGCCTGCGTGAACTTACCGAACTCAACCACTGGCTGATCATTCCCCGACTAAGGCAAATTCATGGAATTGCCGACGTCTCTAATTTCGGCGGCCTTACCACTCAGTTCCAGATAGAAATAGATCCCGACAAACTGACTAAATATAATCTTTCACTTAGCGAAGTCACCGAGTCTATAGAGCTTAATAATTCCAATGCGGGAGGCAGTACGCTTATCCGCGGAGATTTAAGTTATGTAGTACGCGGCGTGGGTCT
Organism: Tannerellaceae bacterium; assembly: GCA_032054765.1. Lineage (GTDB taxonomy): Bacteria > Bacteroidota > Bacteroidia > Bacteroidales > Tannerellaceae > DFXE01. The sequence continues at coordinate 61,229 of DAMBSC010000014.1, read as the reverse complement.
TGTGAGCGATTTACAAGATCTGGGTAATATTGTGGTGAAAACCGTCGGTGGAGTGCCTGTCTATATAAAGGATTTAGGCGAGCTGAAATACGGAAGCCTCGAACGCAAAGGTATCATGGGCTATGTGGATGCCGACATAGATTATGAAGACGGTGTGCAGGGCATGGTGCAACTACTGCGATATGAAAACCCTTCACGTGTACTAAGGAAGATAAATGAAACGGTAGACGACCTGAATAAAAACGGCCTCCCCGAAGGCGTACAAATCCATACCTTTTACGACCGTACCGAATTGGTGGACGCTACATTGAACACGATTTCGCATACCCTTTCATTCGGGATTCTACTGGTTATCGGTGTACTGATTATATTCCTCGGAAGCCCGAAGGGAGCGTTGTTGGCAACCATCACTATTCCAATATCGTTGCTGGTAGCCTTTATCCTGATGTTGTTGACCGATATTCCGGCCAATCTGCTCTCGCTGGGAGCTATCGACTTTGGTATTATTGTAGACGGCACCATTGTAATGATGGAAACTATCCTCAAAAAACGAGAGGATAATCCTGATTCTTCTTTAGAAGCAAGTACCATAGCCAAGCGTGTTGCTGAGGTTGCCAAACCAATATTCTTTGCCACTTTAATTATCATTATAGCTTATTTGCCATTATTCGCATTCGAAAGAGTGGAACAGAAACTCTTTACTCCAATGGCATTTACGTTGAGCTTTGCCCTGTTGGGAGCATTGGCCTCGGCTTTAATTCTCATTCCAGGATTAGCTTTTGCCGTTTATAAAAAGCCTCAGAAGGTATATCATAACCGCTGGCTCGAACGCCTGACGGAAATCTACAAACATCAGACTGCAAAGATTATTGCTACCCCAAAAAAGATAGCTGCTCCCATCGCTATAGTATTGGCTTCAGTTGTAGGTCTTTCAGTATTTGTAGGAAAAGACTTCCTGCCCCAACTCGATGAAGGAAGTATCTGGCTTCAAATACAGCTCCCTCCGGGGATGTCGCTCGAGAAATCCTCTGAAATGGCAACTGCCCTCAGGGATAAGGTTAAACATTATGATGAGGTAACGTACGTAATGACCCAAACGGGACGCGACGACGAGGGCGTTTGCCCGTTCTCCTTCTCGCATATCGAGGTTATGGTAGGGTTGAAACCTTATGACACATGGAAAAACGGTCGTCGGAAGAAAGACCTCATAGCAGATATGGCAGCTATGGTCGATACCATGCCCGGATACAACGTCGGTTTTTCCCAGCCAATTATCGATATGGTTATGGATCAGATTGCCGGCGCACATAGTGATTTGGCGATAAAGATATACGGCGAAGATATCACTGAAAGCCGCCATATTGCTGAAAAAGTAATAAAAGTGTTAGGGAATATAGAAGGCACCGGCGATGTCGGTATAATGGAAGAACCATTCCTTCCTCAGCTTCAGATTGTAGCTGACCGCGAAAAGATCGCTCAATACGGGTTAAATGTAGCCGATGTGGCAGAACTTATAGAGGTAGCTATCGGCGGGAAAGCCATTTCGCAGGTATTTATTGATAGCAGAGTGTATGATGTAATTTGCCGTTATAAGGAAGAGTCACGTGATACGCCCGAAAAGATAGGATCTCTTATGCTAACCTCCGGCTCAGGAGCAATGATTCCCCTTTCTGCTGTGGCACAGGTTAAAATGACTTCGGGCGCCAGTATGATCTCGCGGGAAATGAACCAACGTTTCGTTACCGTACGTATTAACCTGCGAGGACGGGATTTGACTTCATACGTCAGTGAAGCCCGATCGAAAATAGAAGAACAGGTTCCTTACGACCATTCCAAATTCCGTTTCCACTGGGACGGACAGTTAGAGAATCAACGACGTGCTTATGGCCGTTTGGCTGTCATTATGCCTATCACTCTCGCCGTGATGTTCCTTCTCCTGTTCTTTACCTTTGGTAAATTCCGTCAGGCAGGATTACTTATCGGGATGTTGCCGTTAGCTGTTTTCGGAGGAATGCTTGCGCTGGTAGTTCGCGGAATGACCTTTAATGTATCGTCTGCCGTTGGATTTATCGCCCTGTTCGGTGTATTCCTGCAAAACGGAGTGATCATGATATCGCACATCAATATCCTGCGAAAGCGCGGAACCGAATTGAAAGAAGCTGTTATCTCCGGTTCTTCACACAGGTTACGTCCCGTACTGATGACCGCCACAGTTGCCATTCTCGGTCTGTTGCCCGCCTCACTTTCTCACGGTATTGGCTCCGACGTTCAACGTCCACTCGCCACAGTTATAGTCTATGGATTACTTTTCGGTACTATATTAACACTATATGTACTGCCCGCTTTCTATTATTTACTTGAAAAAAAGAAGGAAAAAGAAATCAGATGAAAAATATAAAATCAATTATAACGATAGTTTTCTTCCTATGTCTTGCCCTAACGGTAAAAGCACAGGAAAAGCAAATACTGACATTCGACGAATATATGAATAATGTCAAAAACAGTAACATAAGCTATCTCGCCGAGAAATACAATGTGGACATCGCCACCGCGAATATGAAAGCCGCTAAAGTATTCCCCGATCCTGAACTATCAGTAAGTTATGGCAATAATCAAAACTGGAACCTCGATATGGGTTACAATATAGATGCCGAATTAAGCTATACCTTAGAACTGGGAGGTAAAAGAAAAGCCCGCATACGGGTGGCTGAGAGCGAAAAAGAAATGACAGAATCCCTGCTTGAAGATTATTTCCGTAACCTTCGTGCCGAAGCTACCATAGCTTATTATACAGCGCTGAAACAAAAGAGAATGTACGAAGTGCAGCAATCTTCCTATCTGCGAATGCTTGAGCTTGCACAAGCCGATAGTATACGCTTCGGACTTGGTTCTATTATGGAAGTAGATGCCCGACAGTCGAAACTGGAAGCCGCAAGTATGCTAAACGATGTCTATTCAAGCAAAGGAGAGTTACAAGAAGTCTTAGCCCAATTGCTACAATTTCAAGGAAGTAAAAATATGGCTATGCCCGACTCTATCGCAGGAGAACTGATTTACTCGGAACATGATTTCGACTTACAGCAACTGATTGTCACCGCACAAAACAACCGTGCAGATCTTCAAGCTGCCATAAAGTCGAAAGAGATGTCACATAATAACCTGCGCCTGGTAAAAGCCAACCGAGCGATAGACCTCGGCCTCAGCTTGGGAGGTACCTACTCCTCTACAGTAAAAAACGAAATCGCGCCGGCGCCATCATTCAAAGGTATTATGGCAGGTATCAGTATCCCTCTGAAATTTTCAAACACGAATAAAGGAGAATTACGCGCGGCTCAAATAGCAGCCAAACAAAGCGAAATGGAATACGAAGCAATTGAACTACAAATAGCCACGGAAGTAGTTCAAGCTTACAACAAGTACATTATCAGTAGCCGACAGGTTGAACAATTCAATACCAGCTTATTGAATGATGCAGAAATTATCCTGAACAAGAAAATGTATAGCTACGAACGTGGCGAAACAAGCATTCTTGAAGTGCTCAATGCTCAACGCACATATAACGATATACAAACATCGTACAACGAAATGCTGTATAATTGCGCTGTTGCATTGGTAGAGCTGGAATCTGCCTGTGGAATGTAGAGACGTAATTACGTCTCTACTCTTTTCTTTTTCGCTAGAACAATTATTAATGCTTGTGGAACAAATAACCTGAAGCCCGGATATAGGAACCATAAGACAACCAATGATAGAGAACACCAATAAAAGATACCCCAGTTTGATATTTCTAACTACTACTTCGAATGAAATAGTTATTTTTCAAAAGTCCAATATCTCATTTAAACGTGTTATAATCCTTGATTCTTTACTAAAGAGATTGTGATTATTATGCCCTCCTGAATAAAGAATATAGTTTACACCAATGGCTTTCGCCACTTCAGCATCATGCAGAGTATCTCCAATAAGTAAAGTACGTTCGGGGTTGATAGAATGTTTTTTTATCAGTAGTTTGCCTGTTTCTATTTTTCCATGAGCACATATATTCTCAGCTCCGTAAATCTTCCGGAATTTACCTGTCAAATTGAAGAGATTGATCATCCGCATTAAGTCTTCTTTTCCACAGGCAGAGAGGATATATTGATTGATACCTCTTCGATGGATGGCATCCAAGACAAAAGAAGCATCGGCATTCAAAGTAATTTCGTCTTCACAGGATCGGAAATCCGACATATATTCTTCAGCAAGTTCCTGAAATGATTCTTTCCTTAGATCAATGCCAATTCTTTCGTAAAATAGCTTTACGGGAAAGCAAAAAGCGTTTTTATATGTAATCTGATTCAATTGTATTAATCCTCTTCTGGCAAGCATCCGGTTAATTACTTTTATATTAACGTCGAGATCATCAAGAAGCGTACCATTCCAGTCCCATAGTATGGTCTCTGTTTTTTCTAAATTTAAAAGGGGTTGCTTGACGGGGTTGTTTGCTAACATGCTTTTTCTTTACAAAGATAGCAGATAAAAGGGATAATCTTTATAACATTACCTGTCTTGTTTTTGTTCTATTGGAAAAACATTATGAAAGCAAGTCATAACATAAACCTGGAAGAAGTCAAAACCTTTATCGCCGAGGTTGAGCGTACAAAGAAATACGACCGAAAACGGATATCGGATTATAACGACCGTATATTTGGTAAAGATGACCGTCCTGCTTCCGACGATCCTTGTCCAATCATGCAGATGCGGAAAATTAAAGCATGGTATCAGGATCATAAGAAAAAGTGAATCCTTCAAAAATGATTTTTTAGATTTCTTTATATCTATATTATTGTACTTTTGCATCCGTTTAATTAATATTTTATACTATGAACGGAAAGGCAAAAGGATATATACTGGCGACTATCGCTGCTGCTACATATGGGATGAACCCATTATTCGCACTTCCTTTATATCAAGCTGGAATGGATCCGGATTCCGTATTGTTTTTCCGTTATCTTATTGCGATTCCCATTTTGGGAGTTATGGTTAAGGCGCGTGGGCGTAATTTCAAGTTAAAACAAAAAGAGCTTTTATCATTAGTAGCTATGGGGCTTTTGGTCTCTCTTTCTTCGCTTACCCTTTTTCAAAGCTATAATTTTATGGAAGCAGGAATAGCTTCGACTTTATTATTCGTTTACCCAATCATGGTGGCCTTAATTATGGCTACCTTTTTCCGGGAAAAGATAACCTTACTGACTGTGTTATGCATTTTAATGGCAGTCGGGGGTATTGGCTTGCTCTTTAAAGGTGGTGATGGTTCCACTTTAAGTATTACAGGAACTTTATTAGTTATGACTTCTGCCCTATCCTATGCTATTTATATTGTTGCAGTAAACCGTCCTATACTGAAAGATGTTGCTACGCTCAAAATTACTTTTTATGTCCTCCTGTTCGGACTTTCCTTATTTCTCGTACGTGTTAATTTTGGAGTAAGTCTTTTAATACCTGAGAATTGGCACCTATGGTTTAATCTTCTGGCATTGGCTGTTTTTCCCACAGTAATATCATTTCTATGTACTACCAGTGCTATTCAATATATTGGATCTACACCAACCGCCATACTTGGTGCTTTGGAACCTGTAACGGCTGTCTTTTTCGGGGTAACGGTATTTGGAGAGGAACTCACTCTCCGGATTATCTCCGGGATTATACTTATCATACTGGCTGTAACTCTTATCATTGCCGGCAGCAATGTTAAAAACTATTTGGTACGCCTACGCAAGTTGTTTCCAAAACTTCCAGTAAAGGGCTAATTACAATCAAAAAGCAGCTATCGTTACCGATAACTGCCTCCTTTTCAAGTAGCGAGACCCGGGATTGAACCGGGGACCTCATGATTATGAATCATGCGCTCTAACCAGCTGAGCTATCTCGCCAAAAACCGCTCTTTTTGAACGCTGCAAAAGTAGATGTTATTTTTATCTTGTGCAACTCTTTTCTGAAAAAAATAAGAGTTGCTAAACTTTGTTCCAATAAGAGATGTTATTTAAGCGTATGAATTTTATATACCAATGATTAGAGAAATAGGATTCTTTTATGTACCTTGTGCAAAATTTATTATTTGACTAATGAAGAAAGAGAAGTTTCATATTGAATACGTTTTTGATACCGTTTCGCGAAGAAGTTTATGGAATCACCTCACCACTCCACCGGGACTTTCTTCTTGGTTTGCTGATGATGTTTCTATTAATAATAACAAATACATTTTCAAATGGGATAGGGAAGAACAAGTAGCTGAAATTGTTACCATTAAACCGGAAATATCTGTACGTTATCAATGGGTGGATGAAGAAGATCCTTCTGTATATTTTGAATTTATGATCCATACAATAGAGTTAACCGGAGCCACAGCACTTGAAATTACTGATTTTGCCGAACCTGATGAGAAAGAAGATGCCATAGATCTCTGGGATACTCAGGTAGAAGAATTAAAGAGAACATTAGGTATTTAGCTTTGTTTTACAAAATTCTATAGGATTCTTATCGTTTTTTACACTACTTTTGCCTACTCAACCGATTGGCAATGTTGAAAATTAAGCGACTATATACTTTCATGCTTCAAACATTCCTACCGTTGTTCATCATGACCTTCGGTATTTGTTTGTTTATTGTATTGATGCAATTCTTGTGGCGGTATATAGACGACATGGTTGGAAAAGGCCTTGATCTGCTGGTACTTGGTGAAATGTTTTTGTATGCAGCCCTATCCTTGGTACCCATGGCATTACCTCTCGCTATTCTATTGGCATCATTGATGACATTTGGAAATTTAGGGGAGCGTCTGGAGCTATTAGCTATGAAATCGGCAGGAATCTCCCTGATTCATATTATGCGCCCATTGATTATTTTAATTTTATTTGTAAGTGTGGGTGCCTTTTTCTTTCAAAATAATGTAATGCCAGTAGTCCAGGTTAAACTATGGTCACTTATTTATTCTATGCGACAGAAATCTCCTGAACTTGAAATTCCAGAAGGTGTTTTCTATAAAGATATCCCCGGCTACAACCTGTACGTAAGAGATAAGACTGATAAGACAGGATTATTGAAAGATATGATGATTTACGACTATTCGGAAGGCTTCAATAATGCTCGTGTACTCGTAGCTGATTCAGGGAGAATGAAAACGTCAGCCGATAAGTTATTCCTTGTTCTTACTATGTATAGTGGAGAATCTTTTGAGAATGTTAATCCACAGAATCGTAATACCCAATCTAAAGAGGCTGTCCCCTATCGTCGGGAATCCTTTAGTTCAAAGGAAGTCTTGATTGAATTCGATGCCAATTTTGCCCGTACTGACGAAACATTCTTCCAGAACCAGTATATAGGGAAAAATCTGAATGATTTGCAGACATCAATTGATTCAATGGGAGTACGATTGGATAGCATCAAAGAAGTAAACGCAACCAGTTTTTATGCTTCTTCATATAAGAAAACGTTCCCTGGCACATCTTCAAGAGGTGGAACGCAATCATCAATTAAAACAGGGAATGCAAATGAAAAAACTCAACAGGAAACGATTGTAATGAACTTTGATAGTCTATATAAAGCACAAAAACCAGCTGATAAAGCTTCTTTATTAACACGATCAAAATCATCCATAGAGTATCTCAAGTCAGACAATCTTTTTAAAGCAGCGACTATCGGAGATGAAGCTCAAAAATTACGTAGACATAAGACCGAATGGCATAATAAATTTACTGTTTCTTTTGCCTGTATTGTCTTTTTCTTTATTGGAGCGCCTTTGGGGGCTATTATACGTAAGGGAGGATTAGGTACACCCGTTGTTATTTCTGTCATTCTCTTTATTTTTTACTATGTCATAAATAATATAGGTTTTAAGATGGCTCGCGACGGTGTTTGGCCGGCATGGCAGGGAATGTGGCTTAGCTCAGCAGTATTAGCTCCATTAGGGGTTTTCCTAACTTATAAAGCAGTTAACGACTCGGTTATATTAAATGCTGACACCTATTTGAATGCGTTAAAGAATCTGATTGGAAAACGATCTTCACGAAAGGTTGAGAAGAAAGACGTTATCATATTCACTCCAGACTACCAGAGCTTGGTTCCACGACTTGAAACCCTAATTGCAGACTGCAAAGCATATCTTTCAAATCATAAACGTTGGATTGGTTACTTCACCTACTGGAAAGATGGAGGAAAAGATCCTGCAGCCGAGCGATTAGCTTTGGAAATGGAAAGTATTGTAGAAGAGTTATCTAATTCTGACCAGAACCTTGTATTGAATAAATTGATGGACTACCCTATTATAGGAGGATATAAACAATTAGGTGCTCACTTAAATAAAAAGGTCGGGCTTATAATCGGATTGTTTTTACCTTTGGGTATACCCGTATACCTTATAGCTATTTATAAACGCAAACTCTTACGCCAGGATATTAAAACAGTTGAAAAAGTCAGTGAAGAATTAGAAGATATTATTACCGACTTATAAATCATTAGTATAGAAAGGAAAAAGACATGAGTGATATTAAATTAAACACCATTGAGGAAGCTATTGAAGACTTCCGCGAAGGTAAATTCATTATTGTTGTTGATGACGAAGATCGTGAAAACGAAGGTGATTTCATTATTGCCGCCGAAAAGATAACCCCCGAAAAGGTAAACTTTATGATGACCTACGGTCGTGGTGTGCTATGTGCCCCCATCACGGAAGAGCGTTGTCTCGAATTAGAACTGGAAATGCAGGTTACACACAATACTTCTATTTTAGATACTCCATTTACAGTTACTGTTGATAAACTAGGAGGAGGTTGTACAACCGGAGTATCTATGTACGATAGAGCACAAACAATACTTGCCCTTGCAGATCCTAAAACGAAGCCAACCGACCTTGCACGTCCCGGACATATTAATCCTTTACGTGCTAAATCACGTGGTGTATTACGCCGTTCGGGCCATACTGAAGCGACTGTAGATATGGCGCGTCTGGCAGGTCTTTATCCGGCAGGTGCATTGATCGAGATCATTAACGATGACGGCACAATGGCACGGCTTCCGGAACTGATGATAATAGCCGAGAAATTCGATATAAAGATTATCAGTATTAGCGATCTGATAGCCTATCGCTTGCAAAACGAATCTATTGTTGAGAGAGGAGTGGAAGTAGATATGCCAACGGAATACGGACATTTCCGCCTCATCCCATTTAAACAAAAAAGTAATGGACTCGAACATATCGCTTTAATAAAAGGAGAATTCAAAAAAGATGAGCCTATCCTTGTACGTGTTCATTCATCCTGTGCAACCGGAGATATATTTGGATCGATGCGTTGCGAATGTGGAGAACAACTTCACAAAGCTATCGAAATGGTAGATAAAGAAGGCAAGGGGGTTATTGTATACCTCAACCAGGAAGGAAGAGGAATAGGATTAATGGAGAAGATGAAAGCTTATAAACTACAGGAAGAAGGCCTTGATACGGTCGATGCAAATCTGCATTTAGGCCATCAGGCAGACGAAAGGGATTACGGAGTAGGCGCCCAGATATTACGCTCAATCGGGGTAAGTAAAATGCGTTTGATCACAAATAACCCAATAAAACGCGTAGGACTGGAAGCGTATGGTCTAACTGTCGTTGAAAACATTCCCATTGAAATCACTCCAAACAAATACAATGAATTTTATCTGAAGACAAAAAAAGAAAGAATGGGGCATACGCTTCGCAATATTAAATAACTATCAAAACGTTGGAGATAATCCAAGTATTGTTTACTTTTGTCGTATCATTTTAAAACAAACTATACAAAATTTATGTCATGACGCAAGTTTCAGAACGTTTAGCAAGTTTGTCGCCTTCGGAAACGTTGGCGATGTCACAAAAAAGCAATGAGTTGAAAGCTCAGGGTATTGATGTTATCAACTTAAGTGTTGGAGAACCTGATTTCTATACACCGGACCACATAAAAGAAGCAGCTAAGAAAGCAATTGACGACAATTTTTCTTTCTATTCTCCTGTACCGGGTTATATGGATCTTCGCAAAGCTATTGTTGACAAGTTAAAACGTGAAAACGGACTGGATTATGCTACAGATCAAATTATTGTATCCGGAGGAGCAAAACAATCGGTTTGTAACGTTTTGCTTTGCATTATCGGAGCCGGTGATGAGGTGATAGTTCCTGCTCCATACTGGGTAAGTTATGTTGAAATGGTCAAATTGGCTGAAGGTAAAAATGTGATCGTTGAAGCAGGTATTGATCAGGATTTTAAAATAACTCCCGCTCAACTTGAAGCAGCTATCACACCTAAAACAAAAGCATTGATTCTTTGTTCTCCATCAAATCCTACAGGAAGTGTATATAGTAAAGAAGAACTGAAAGGATTAGCAGACGTACTGGCTAAATATCCAAATATAACTGTACTGGCAGACGAAATTTATGAGCATATCAACTACATAGGAAAACATGAAAGTATTGCTCAATTCGACAATATTAAAGATCGTGTAGTTGTTATCAACGGTGTATCCAAAGCGTATGCCATGACCGGTTGGCGTATCGGATTTATAGCTGCTCCGCTATGGATTGCCAAAGCTTGTAATAAATTGCAGGGACAATATACTTCCGGACCTTGCTCGATCGCTCAGAAAGCATCTGTGGCAGCATTCAACGGTCCTCAGGAATGTGTTGCTGAAATGCGTGAAGCTTTTCTTCGCCGTCGTGACCTTGTAATTAAATTGTGTCAGGATATTCCGGGTATTAAAATCAGTGTTCCTCAAGGGGCTTTCTATCTTTTCCCTGAACTGGATTATTATTTTGGAAAAAGCGCGGGAGACCGTAAAATCAATGACGCAGGTGATCTGGCAATGTACCTTTTAGAAGTAGGCCATGTTGCAACTGTGGGTGGAGCAGCTTTCGGAGCTCCCAAATGCCTTCGTTTCTCTTATGCTACATCCGATGAAAATCTGATTGAAGCAATCGATCGTATCAAAAAAGCATTAGCTGCTTTAAAATAAAATAATAAGGCTATCGGCCTCTTTTATTTACTATATTTGTCCGGTACTAAAATTAGTACCGGACATTTTATATATATAGAAATGAGACTAAATAATACTATAATGAAAAACCTATTCTTTTATATTATCCTTCTTGGGATGATATCCTGTAAGCCATATTCAACTATAGAGGTAAAAACATTACAATGTGAAGCATTAAATAATCCGTTGGGAATTGATAATATTTCTCCTCATTTCAGTTGGTTACTTCAGAATGGTAAGCTGAATAGTAAGCAAACCGCTTATCAAATACTTGTAGCCTCATCAGAGGATCTTCTTGCCGAAGGTAAAGCTGACTTATGGGATTCAGGAAAGAAAGAGTCTGAAGAATCCGTATGGATTTCATATCAGGGAACTCCGTTGACATCTAAAAGTTTTGCCTATTGGAAAGTTCGTATCTGGGATGAAGATGGGAATATAACAACGTGGAGTGATCCTGCTCATTTTAGCATTGGATTGCTTAAGGCTGAGGATTGGAAAGCTAAATATATTGGTTTAAACGTTGAAAAAGAGTCTCCACGATCACCCCAATTCCGAAAGGTATTTAATTGGAATAATGATGGTGATAAAGCTCTACTACATGTCAACTCTTTGGGCTATCATGAAGCTTACATAAATGGTATGCCAGTTTCTGATGCTGTGTTGATACCAGCCATGTCCCAATATGATAAACGTTCCTTAGCCGTAACTTATGATGTAACAGAATTTCTCCAAAAAGGAGAAAATAATCTGGTGATTTGGTTAGGTAAAGGTTGGTATTATGATGGTGCGCCGGGGGTTATTGAGGGCGGTCCTTTTATGCGTGCTCAGTTAGAAGTTTTGAAAGATGGGTCATGGCATACCTCTTTGACTACCGATAATACCTGGCAGGCTCGTGAAAGTGGCTATATATCAACCTTAAAGAAGTATCATTTAGGTGGAGAAATAATTGAAGCTTCCAAATTATTACCGGATTTTACGGCTGCTTCTTTGAATGCTGTAATATGGGATATAACGAAAGAAGTTACAATTCCTGATCATCAAACAACTCCACAAATGGTTGAACAGAACCGGATAAAGAAAGAGTTTCATCCCACGTCATTCCTATCGGTTGGTGACACAGCCTGGATATTTGATATGGGAACCAATTTTACAGGTTGGACAAAAATTAAATTCCCCCAGTTAGAGAAAGATCAACAAATCCGGATAAGCTATTGTGATTTTCTGGATGAGAAAGATCAATTTATAAATAATTCAAATGATGATGTTTATATCGCATCAGGCCTGGAAAATGAGACTTTTACTAACAAGTTTAATTATCACGCTTATCGCTATTTAAAATTAACCAATCTGAAACAGGCCCCGGATCTATCTGATATTACAGCATGTTTTATTCGCACGGATTATGAAGGAACATCTACTTTTTCCTGTTCGGACGATGATTTGAATGCTATTCATCAAATGATCCAATATACCTTACACTGTTTAACTTTAGGTGGTGATATGGTAGATTGTCCCCAAATCGAAAGATTGGGTTACGGAGGAGATGGTAATGCATCAACTTTAACCATACAAACGATGTATAATATGGCTCCTCTATATATCAACTGGATGCAGGCATGGGCTGATTGTATGCGCGAGGATGGAAGTATGCCACATACAGCTCCCAATCCTTTCTCAGCAGGGGGTGGACCCTATTGGTGCGGATTTATTATAACCGGTTCCTGGCAAACCTACGTTAACTATGGCGACTGTCGATTGTTGGAACGTTATTATCCCTATATGCAGCAATGGTTAAAGTATACGCAAAAATATTCACCGGACGGGTTACTAACACCATGGCCTGAAACGGATTATCGGGGCTGGTACTTGGGAGATTGGGCTACCCCCATTGGGATTGATCAAACAAATCCGAGTTCTATTGATGTGGTAAATAATTGTTTTATGACCGTATGCTACCAAACAATGGCAAAAATTGCCGAAGTGTTAGGCAAAACTCAGGATGTACCTTTATATGAAGAAAAGACGGAAAAGCTGAAACAACTTATTCATAAAACATTCTATGACCCAAACAAGAAAAGCTATTCTACAGGAACGCAGATTGATTTGATATATCCCATGTTAACAGGTGTGACTCCCTCAACAGAAATACCAAATGTTGAGAAAACTCTATTTGATGTTACAGCCGACCGTTTTAAAGGACATTTATCAGCCGGGTTAGTGGGAATCCCTGTTATCACAGAATGGGCAGTAAAAAACAAACAAGCTGATTTCATGTATTCTATGTTGAAAAAAAGAGATTATCCCGGTTATTTATATATGTTGGATAATGGAGCTACTACTACCTGGGAGCATTGGAATGGAGAACGAAGCCATATTCATAATTGTTATAATGGTATTGGTTCATGGTTCTACCAAGCTTTGGGAGGAATTTTGCCGGATGAAAATGAACCCGGATACAAACACGTATTTATCCAACCGCAATTTATCGAAGGTATTACTTGGGTAAATGTATCCAAAGACACACCTTACGGCCCTTTAAAAGTGAAATGGGATAAGACAGACACTTCTTTCAATATGGATATTGATATACCTATAGGATGTATGGCAACCTTAACTTTACCGGTTAAAGCAAAATCCATTTTAATTAATGACAGGAAATCAGATGAATTAAATGATCTCGAAATAGGCTCAGGGCACTATAATATTCAGTGCAATTTATAATTTTGAGGATAAGATATCACCAAAACAAAAAAGAGGCTGTTTTCATAACGAAATAGCCTCTTTCTTATTTATATAATATTCTAACTTTTTTCGACTTCTATCTTACTACTGAGCTGAAAAAGAATAATTTCCTGATCCTACTTCATAGACTGCATATATTCCCTCCATTTTAACAAACTTGATATCCTTCGGATCCGGGTTTTGTAGACTCTCTTTCACAGATGTTTCAGAAGAAGCGGGAACATAAACTGTTGCAATAGTATTACAAGGTACAGTAACATTCCATTGAAAGGAAGAACTTTCCTTTTTCCATGAGCTTTTAATCAAGCCGTGTACTGAATGAAAGGATGCCTTGCAGCTATTCAACCCGTCAATAATCTGTGGCTTCATGGTTATCTTTTTAAATCCATAACTACCCTGTGTATTTTTAATACCGGCCAGGTCTTCATAGAACCAGATAATAAGATCTCCAAGTTGCATCACATGGTTTTGGGAATCGATCCATTTAGCCATACCGTCACCATTCCAATGTTCCCAAATTGTTGTGGCACCCTTTTCAATCATATATCCAAAACTTGGATAGTCTGTTTTTAAAAGCATTTGGTAAGCAATGTCAGGTCTTCCGTTGTTAGTTAGCCCACGCATAAGCCATTGGTTTCCGATTATCCCAGTACTTACATGTCCTTTAAATTCATTTATCGTTCTATTCTCTATGTTTTCAAAAACAGCTTTTTTATATTCTTCTGGGACCAGGCCGAAACTTAACGACAATATATTTGCTGTAACTGTATTAGTACTGTAACAACCTTTTTCCTTGTTCAAAAATGTAGTGTTATAGGCTTCTTTTACAGCAATCGATTGTTTATTTAATTCTTGCACATCTGACGGCTTATCCAGGATATTTGCGAATTTCTCAAGTAAACGAAGCATATAGAAATAATACGAAGTACCAATCAATGTCTTATCCGTAATAAGCGTGGGATTCATTGGATCATTAAATGTAGGATCTTCCGGAGGCGTACACCAGTCACCATAGATATCTCTGGGCATAAGGTGATCCGGAGTCAAATAATTATCCCGCATATAATAAAGCCATTTTTTCATCGAGTTGTAATGCTTTTCGATGGGTTCTTTATTACCGAATTGTTCATATAGCATATTAGCGACAGTCAGATAGGTTCCGGGCCAGGTCATATTATCTGTATATGAACTCCAATAACTGGGTGCAATGTCTGAGACACTTCCATCTTCGCGTTGTGTAATACGTATATCATTCACCCATTTAGCATATAAATTATTATTATTGAAAATGAAACTTTCACCATATGAACCAATAGCACGATCTCCGGTCCATCCCATAAGTTCGGAGCGTTGCGGACAATCGGTGGGCATACCACGATAATTTCCGCGGATACTCCAATAAGCATTTTTATATATTTGATTTATCAGAGCATTCGATGTTTCAAAAGTGCCGGTTTGCTCCATTTCATCATATAATATACAACCTTCAAAATCCTGAGCAGTTGGGGTACCGGAATATCCTGTGATTTCAACAAACCGGAATCCATGTGATGTAAAACTTGGTTCCCAAACTTCTTCTTCTTCTCCTTTTAAGATGTATTTATCAGTAGCTAATGCTCCACGTAAATTCTCTTGATTAATGGTTCCATCATCGTTTAAAAACTCAGCAAAACGTAAAGTAATTTGTTCTCCTTTATTCCCTTTTACTTTCATTTTAAGCCAGCCGACCATATTTTGCCCCATATCCAGGATATACACTCCCTTTTTTAATTCATGAATTCCCGCCGGACGTAAACTGTCCATCTTTTTTATATTGGGGTTCAACTGTGCGCTTATTTTTCCTTCCGGTGGAGTAATTAGTTCGACATTCATCCAGTTTTTTTCATCGAATCCAGGCTCATCCCAGCCCGGCATTTCTTTACGTGCATCGTATTCTTCCCCATCATATTCGTTATTTGCTCTGATAGGTCCATCGGCAGTTACTTTCCAACTTCCATCACTTACTATCTTTTGTTTTGTACCGTCGGGGAATTCGACTTCCATTTGTAAAATCAATTTCGGATATTGAAAATCGTCTGAATGTCGCATATGGAAGAAACGACCGTTACCTAAAACGACACCAACAGTATTAGGTCCAGTTTTTAGTATATCTGTGACATCGAATGTATTATATTTAACCTCTTTACGATAATCCGTCGGTGTAGGTGATAATTCCTGAGTGCCTATTGTTCGACCGTTTATATGTAATTTATATAAACCCAACCCACAAAGATAAAGAGTTGCTTTAATCGGTTGTTGTTGAATATCAAATTCATTCCGGAAGTATCTGGCGGATAAACGCGTATTTTCGGCCTTTGGGTCATCCCAGTCAAAGGCTTTATCTAACCCTATCCATTTGGCATCCCATTCTTCCTCTTGGAGAAGCCCCATAGTCCACCTGGCCGGATCACTCCATGCCGTTTTTCCTTTATTGGTAATTACACTTACTTTCCAATAACATTCAGTCCGGCTTTCTAATGCCTTCCCCGCATAAGGAACAAATACGGAAACATCTGAATTTACTTGTTTTGAATCCCATAAATCTCCCTCATCTGAATTTAGCTTTTCCAGTGAAGTGGCTACTAAAATTCGATAACTTTCTTGCAAAACGGATTTTTTCTCGCTTTTCAATTCCCAGCTTAATCTCGGAGAAGGCAAATCAATCCCCTCCGGGTTATTGATCAACTCACATTGAAAGTTAGTTATTTCTATATCACCCGTTTTATCATTTGTGCAAGCACAATGATAAAAAACAACAGCTATAAATAATCCAACAAATTTTGTATAACCGAATAGAAATGTTCCCATTGTAATTATGAATTAAGATAGTATAATTGCAGAAGTGTATTGAAAACAAAAATAGATCATATTAATCACTCTTCATTTACAATTTTGATAGTTATAGTTTGAAATTTGAGTTATCAGTAGTTATCAAATAAAAATAGGACGGCTGCAATTTTTATTTGCTCCCGTCCAATTTATAGTTTGGACCCGTCCAAATAAAAAAGGATCGCTTCATATTGAGGCGATCCTTTAGTGATATATGAACATTTAGTTTATTCAACATTCAATGTTACGCGCTTGAAAGCAGTAACAGTGAGGTCTTTGTTCTGTTGTTTCAGATACTGATCGATTGTCAGTTTGTTATCTTTCACAAATTCTTGTTGCAATAACGTATTTTCTTTGTAGAACTTCTGCAAAGCACCTTCAGCGATACGATCCAACAGGTTTTCAGGTTTACCTGCCTGGCGGGCTTTATCGCGCGCAATTTCCATTTCCTGATCAATAATCTTCTGATCTACTTCAGCCGGAGTTACTGCTACAGGGCTCATCGCTGCAATCTGCATAGCAACATCACGACCTACCTGATATTCAACATTTGGTTGATTGAAAGCTACAATAGTTGCCAGTTTATTTCCAGGATGAATATAAGACATAGTAGAAGCGCCATTCAGGAACTCATAATAGCCTAATTCCATCTTTTCGCCTGTCACACCAATACGGTCTGTGATATGATCTTGAACTGAACGGCCGTCTGCCATAAGAGAAGCTTGTAGCTCTTCCAATGAAGTCGGTTTTTTATCCAAAGCTATGTTCAGGAAATCCTGAGTCAAAGCAACGAATTGTTCGTTCTTTGCTACGAAGTCTGTTTCACATTTCAGGGCAACAATTGCAGCAAATTCACCTTTATTTTCAGCCAATACACAACCTTCGGCTGCATCACGGTCTGAACGTTTTGCGGCTACTGCCTGTCCTTTTTTACGGATGATTTCCATTGCTTTGTCAAAATCACCTCCAGCTTCTTCCAAAGCTCCTTTACAATCCATCATACCCGCTCCGCTCATTTTGCGTAAGTGGGCGATATCAGCCATTGTAACTGCCATATAATTTTTTCCTTTCTTTTATTATTCTTCGTCTAATTCAACATCCTTAGCTACCTTCTCGATAACTGCAGCGTTCAACGCTTCGTCATCTTCTTTTTTTGTACGTTCTTTCTTAACGGTAGCTCTTGCTTTACGTTCTCTTCTTGGCGCTGCTTCTTCTGAAGATTCATTATTATTATCAATCTTTTCCGCTTTACGTTCTTCCAAACCTTCGTTTATTGCTTCGCAAACAGCGCCTAAAATAACCTCTACCGACTTGGTAGCATCGTCATTAGCCGGAATTACGAAATCAATATCATTCGGATTTGAGTTAGTATCCACCATAGCAAATACAGGAATACCTAAACGTCTTGCTTCGCGAACAGCAATATGTTCTTTCATCACGTCAACAACGAACAAAGCAGAAGGAAGGCGAGTCAGGTCAATAATCGAACCTAACATCTTTTCCAACTTAGCACGTTGACGCGTGATTTGAAGTTTTTCTCTTTTCGATAGATTATCAAATGTACCGTCTTTTGTCATCTTATCGATAGTAGTCATCTTTTTAATGGCTTTACGGATTGTCGGGAAGTTTGTCAACATACCACCCGGCCAACGTTCGATAACATAAGGCATACCAACTGATGTAGCCTTATCTGCGACAATTTGTTTAGCTTGTTTTTTGGTTGCTACGAAAAGTATTTTCTTGCCTGATCTGGCAAGGTTTTTCATTACTTCAGCAGCTTCATCAACTTTAGCAACTGTTTTATGTAAATCAATGATATGTATACCATTGCGCTCCATGAATATATAAGGAGCCATTGCGGGGTTCCACTTTCTTTTTAAGTGTCCGAAGTGCACACCGGCTTCTAATAACTGATCAAAATTAACTCTTGACATTTTTCTTTTTTTAAATCGTTTACATTCTGTTTTACCATACAATCACCAGGTAGTCCTCCAACATATCCACATGCAAAAGAAATCCTGATAATTTAGATACTAAACGCTTTCTACTTGTAAGAAACTCACAAATAAGGTTAACGTTTACTGAACTGGAATCTCTTACGTGCTTTTGGTTGACCCGGTTTCTTACGTTCTACTTCACGTGGATCACGAGTTACAAAACCTTCTGCTCTTAGGGCTGGTTTATCTTCTGCATTAATCTTTATCAATGCGCGGGCGATACCCAGGCGTGCAGCTTCAGCCTGACCTTTGAATCCACCTCCATCAAGGTTGATACGAATGTCATACTTTTCAACTACATCTAAAGTATTCAACGGTTGTTTTACTACAAACTGAAGAATTGAAGAAGGAAAGTAATTTTCGAGGTCACGTTTGTTGATAGTGATTTTTCCGGTACCTTCGCTTACGTAGACGCGTGCAACTGCTGCTTTACGTCTTCCTATTGCATTTACTACTTCCATAATTATTTAAGTGAGTTTATATCAATTGATTTGGGTTGTTGAGCCTCATGTTTGTGCTCTGCTCCGGCATATACGTGTAAGTTGGTCAACAACTTAGCGCCCAGGCGATTTTTAGGTAACATACCCTTAACTACTTTACGGAACAAACGGTCTTCACCTTTAGCCATAAGATCGGCAGGTGTAAACTCTCTCTGTCCACCCGGATATCCGGTATGTCTCAAATAAATACGATCGTTCCACTTATTTCCTGTCAGAACGATTTTGTCTGCATTGATGATAATTACATTATCACCACAATCAACGTGCGGGGTAAAATTGGGTTTATACTTGCCACGCAAAAGTTTCGCAACTTTTGAACACAAGCGACCCAAATGTTGACCGGTTGCGTCTACTACAACCCATTCTTTGTTTACAGTTGCTTTGTTTGCAGAAATGGTCTTAAAACTTAAAGTATCCACTTTCTTTCAAAATTTTTTAATTAATAATTCAAAAAACAAGTTCTCAACATCATCTTTGCCTCGGACACAAGATACAACAATGTGCTAAGAACTAAACTCTTAGTAAATTTGGATAATAATCGGCTTGCAAAGGTACTGCTTTTCTTTGAATTACAAAATAATTATCGAAAAATATACCCCAGTGAGAAAGTGACATTGTTTTGATAAACCTTTGATTCGTTGTCTATTTTGTCGATCCGGCGATCCAATGTTCCACACAGAATATTCATAGAAAAAAAGATATTTTTGTATTCTACACTAATCCCTGAATTTACGCCTAGATCGAAAGACTTCATTCCTTTTTCCGTGGTAGGGATAGAGGTCTCTCCTACCCCTTGTGTTTTCATGTTTCCCCATAAGTGGATATCTGGAGCAGGTCCGGCGTACACTGCCAGTCGAACACCTGATATGGGGATATTAAATGCAATATTGAGAGGTATCTGTAATGAGTAATGATTGACTGAGTGCTTTAATGTAAATTCTCCATCTTCATTTTGAATTGAGCTATAAGATCCTCCCTGATTTGTGAGCGCAATCTCCGGACGAAAGGAGAACCGTCTGTAGAAAGGTATATCTGCTAAACCTGAAATACTAAAACCTACTTTAGAGCCGGAGTTATAGTCCAGATCTACTTTCTGAATTAGCCAAGAACGGGAAATACCAGCATGTACTCCATATTTTATCTTAGCAGCAACAGGCATCGCTAACATCGCAATCAAACCAATATACAGAAGTTTTTTGAAACCTGTTATCATTTGCTTTTTATTTTGTAACAAAGATAACTACTCTATACCAATCCACAAATGGATGTGAATTTTTTTAATTTAATATATTGTTATGCTATTTACACTTAACTTATAATTTTAATCTTACGGCAATCTTCCCTCCAAAAGAAAAAACTTTTATTTTATCAGTTACAGTCGAATTAAGCATACCATTGTAACTGATACCTTCTCCTACTTTCTTATTAGCAGCAGGTTGATAGTTCTCCGGCGATCCCAATAATGCATAGTCTCTATTTTTTAAATCTGTAAATCCGTAGTCTATGTATCCTCCTATCATCAGATCTACACCATTGTAGACGTTTACCATTAAACCCAATTCAGCTGTACCAGCTACACCTATCTTCAATTTAGGATCGGCTACCACACATAATCCAGTTTGAGGATAAGATACAGTTCCATAACCATGTTGTGGTACTGGTGGTAGCGAAGGAGCTCCCATATCCGTTGGAATATGTGGGTAATATCCTGATACATTCAATAACCCTTCATCACGAATTTTCACATTTGTACCAGTAGGGATTTGTAATTTTATACCTGCCCCTCCATACATTCCCCATATCTGTTCTTCTCCAAAACGCGTCTGGTAAAGAAGCATAAGTGGGATATCCAACAAATAAGCAGTCTGTCTCTCCTGAATATTTTGTAGTCTTGCTCTCAACTCATATTCTCGTGGATTACCAGAAATAACATCATCATCAGTATATTGGCCTAATATCATATATTTATCGTCCGACATATCTCCTTTGATCTTTCCTGTAGCACCGTAACGGGAAACACCAAACCCTGTGCCCATACCCCAGTGGGTATCAAAATAATAACTGTAGCGGATTTCAAAGTTGTATCCCAAATTTGATTTTTTACGGTTCCCTTGTTGCTCCATATTTTTGATTTGGTAAGTTAGTTTATATACGAGCGACGATGAACCTATACCACCCGAAACAGTCAAATAAGAGCCTTTAGCATCTTGATTATTTTGATTGTTATACTGCTGTGCATATAAAGAACTGCATATAAAGGTTATAATAGAAAGTAAAAGGGCCTTCTGGGTTTGCCTGTTAATTTTTTTATTTATCATGACTTATTTTTTACTTTTCACCTGATTATTTTATAATAATTTTTTTAGTATTTACTTTGCCTTCCGGAGTAGTAATTCTCAGAATAAAGTTTCCAGTACCCATATCAGCATTGATCAACTGATAATTTCCGATTGTTTGGCTACGATAAACTGGTCTTCCCATGAAATCATACATCTCAAGTTGACTTTCTCCCTGCTGTTCCTGATGTATTTCTACGGTGATCTGCCTGCCTTTATCTACAATAGTAGGGTAAACATTCACCGACGTACCTTTTGTTGTTTCATGGAAGTATATCGGACAACTTTCATCATATGTACCGTCCGCCTTATACGCTCTTACTTTATAAGTTCCTCTAAGCCCCTCTTCATCAGTATAATAAATTGATTTACCATAGGCAGAAATATCCATTCCATCTTTATACCACTGGAAAGAAACGTAATAATTATCAGGGTTAACTACATACAGAACATCATCCCATTTGATATAAATTGTAAGAACATTTGAGTCTACCATAACCTTACGGCTAGTAACAGTATTACAATATCCTGTTACTTCCACATAGTACTCTCCTAAAGTTTCTTGAGAGATGACTCCTTCATAAGAAGATGAAGTAGCTCCCACCAATATCATATTGTTATGATACCACTGATAACTTAGTTCATCCCCTTCAGCTTCGACATTTAGGATAAAGCCATCGCCGTCGCAAAGAGCAGAGACCGACACCGGCTCTTCTACTATACGGGTAATACTTCTGACTTCAAATGTAAAAGGGTACTCCTGAATACGCTCTGGATTAGAGGTGTAACGAATACGTAAAACACCTGAATACCAACCTTTAGATATATCTTTTCCTACTGGAATTGTAATATATCCTTCCGGAAGCGGAGTATATTCCGTCACATCAGTAAAGCCCGCTTGATGAGCAGTTTCTGAAAACTCGACGGTATATTCCAGAGGTTCACTGCGTTGGAGATATTCATAAGGAATCCGAAGCTCACCATCGGAAGAACACCATGGGGCAATTTCACCCGGACGAATGGCATTTCCTGTTCCAATAACTATCGTGTGTCTATATGGGGGATCACTGAAAATATAACCTGCGACTTCTACTCCTT
Source organism: Tannerellaceae bacterium (assembly GCA_032054765.1). GTDB lineage: Bacteria > Bacteroidota > Bacteroidia > Bacteroidales > Tannerellaceae > DFXE01. The sequence continues at coordinate 38,661 of DAMBSC010000014.1, read as the reverse complement.
GATTATAAAGAATCAGCCGAGTAACTGAATAAATATAAGAACCTACAAGCATATGAGGATTACCTTCATTGAAGGTATAACGAATCGATTGAGAAATATTCCCTACAATAGGATGGGTATATCCTGGAGGAACCGCCGTGTATTCTATTCTCCAACTATCCCAAGTAATTGTAGCCGGTACTATAGGACGGATCTGCAAGTATACCGGCGTACCTTCGTAGACGCTAGTCACAGACTGATCATCCACGTCCCGATAAGCCGACGGCTGACTTGTAGTGGTGGAGACTGACCATTGGAGTGTTGGAGATTCTTCCTCCTCCGAAATAATAATTGTATGTCGGTAAGGTGTATCTGTATAATTGTAATTGCCTACTTCTATATTTCCATTATAAAGTCTCAAACGGGTAACGGTGTATATATAGTTCCCCACCAATATATGCGGACGACTTTCATTGAAATTATAACGTACAGTCAGCGGAATAGGAGCAGTCATAGGATATTCATACTCTGTAGGAACTGCCATATAGTCTATTTCCCAACTATCAAAAGCGATTCTTTCATCAATAACAGGCCGGATCTGAAGATAAACAGGAGTTCCATTTCTTACAGCAGTAGTACTATTATTAACAACATCCGAGAAGGAAGTAGGAGTTGCACTAGTGGTTGAAACCGACCATTGCAAGGAAACCATTACTGTCACTTTCTGAATCACAATTTTATGATGATAAGCAGGATCGTCATAAATATAGTTTCCTACTTCCACACCGTTATTGTAAAGTGTTAATCTTACTACGGTATAGTCGTAAGTAGCAGCTAATGTATGTGGACGGCCTTCATTAAAACTATAACGTAGTGTCTTTGAAATTGGGGTAGTCATAGGATATTCATTTCCAACAGGCACAGCCGTATAGTCTATCTTCCAACTATCCCATGTAATACTTTCATCCACAACAGGTCGTATCTGAAGATATACATTTACCCCCTCACGAACAGTTGTCGTTCGATTATTTCCGACATCCTGGAAAGATCCGGAATTATTATTTGTTATCGATACAGACCACTGTAAAAGAGGTTTAGTTTCAGGAGGTGTAACTTGCCATTGTGCTGTCAAAAGAACATTATCTTCCGGCATAGTGAATATGTCACCGGCTTTATACAGATTATTATTACCGGTAGGCGTACCAACGATAGGAGAATTGCTTGTAGCTTCCCAACCCAGAAAAATATAGCCTGACCTGGTAGGATCAGGACTGACTACCGTATATGATACACCTTCAGAAATAGCTATCACTTCCGGGTCAGGGAAGTTCTCTACTCCCACTTCATTTCCTGCATACGTAACATTGTACAATAATGGAGAACCTGACCAGGTAGCCTTTAGTTTTACATTCTCCGTAATAGGAGTTGAAAAATCCCATTCTGTATCTGTTCCGTCATCCAATACCCAAGTCAAAAAGGATGATCCGGCAGGGGGAATAAGTCCCGATGGAGCTGTAACAGTCAATTCTCTGTCATTACGGATGAGCGCATATTGATACATTACTTTATCATCATCCCGTATGAAATAATAATTATCGGTTGATTCATAATCATCCATTTTTGTCCAATATCCTCCGTTAGCATTAAACCTAACCCAGAAAATTTCAACCGACCCTACATCCGGAGCAGTATCATCTCTGTAGAACTCTTGTTGGTCAAATTCCAGAGGAGGAACCGAAACAACACCTTTGCTATCTGCTAATCCTTTGGCAAACAGATTGTCAGGCGGCAAACCTTCGCTGTCCTCATCAAAAGGGATAATGACTAATGTCGGCATTTCAATATATAGAAAAGGATTTACTGTTTCATCATTAGGATTCCCAATCTTTCCTATCGAACTCTGTGCATTCGTCTGAAGAGATGGAGTTGATGTTCCAAATACATTTTTCACAGTAATTGTCGGATCTAAAGCTACTCCGTTGTCTATCCCTATATTTCCTTCAGAAGAAGGGTCTATTAAGCTTACTGTACCCTCATAGTTTTTGGCATCTATATTATCTCCATTTTGCCTGTTTAACACATCGGTGACTGTATTTCCCAGGATAATGTTATTCTTCAATATGAATGAAGGGGTTCCTTGCGTTTGATGCGCATGTACACCTAATCCCCCTCCTGAAAAAGTAGATGAATTATTAACAATTGTGTTATTTTCTAATGTTAGGACTGAACCTACAGACAGCTGTATCGCGCCACCGCCTGTTTCATAGATACTGGTATTATTATCATTTTTTATACCAAGTGCCTTATTATTAAACATTGTACAATTTATAATGGAATTTTTTGTCCCAGTGCCTTGATTTTCAATAAAGACTGCACCACCATCGTCTGCTGCCTCATTCCCTACAAAAGTTGAATTACTTATCATAAATTCAGCTAACTTGGTACCCCCTCCAAAAATAGAGACTGCTCCACCATCTGAATATGAATTATCTACAAGAGTGGTCTTGTTTTTCTCAAAATAACTTAAATTGATTGTTACTGATCCTCCGGAACTATTTGTAATACCTAAAGCCCCACCTTTTAAAAGAGAACTATTTTCTAAAAAATAACAATTAGTAACTAAAGCTGTAGATGCATAATTAAAGAAACCGATCGCCCCTCCCGAGAAATTACCGTAACTGCTATTCTCATTTTTATAGAAAGAACAATTTCTCACGACTAAATTTCCTTTTCCAGCAATAGCTGAACCATTTCCGTAAGTGATCAGGTTTTCTTCAAAGGAAGAGTTGACTATTTCTACAGGTGTATTCTGAAAGGATATCGCTGCTTCATAATTTGTTGATACGATTGATTTCATTCGCATACCATCAAATATATATATCCCCGAATTATTCGAATTCAGAGATATTCCGCCTCCAAGATCATTAGATGAAGAAGTTCTTCTTCCTGTTATTACAAGATTTGTAAATGTAACAATACCCGCCGACCCTGTTTTGGTGACAACAAAATGTTTAAAATTACCATTTACCAGAAATTCTTTATGATTACCATCAAGTGTAATATCTTGTTGGTGATTAAGGCTCCACGATAGGCTTGCATTTAAAGTTGTAGAGGCATCAAAATTGTCTGATAGCTTTATTATTGTGGATTCGGTTCTAACAGCGTTTAATTCATCGGTTAACTCCGTCAAATTATTAACAAGGATTGGTGTTTGAGTATACAAAGGTATTTTTGAAAGGCACAATAATAGCACCAAAAACAAGGAAACTTTTCTCATTTTATCGGACTTTTAAATATTATTATTCTTAACCCTTTATAAGTATTAATGAATAGTAACTTCTTTTTAAACTAAATTGTTTAAATTTTAAGAGTCCTATGAAGTATTGGCAAGATTTACTGCCGTTCTAAATCTCTGTTTCTATAGTGAGGATTATTTCTCATCATGGTGAGAAGAAATTCTCATGCTGAAGAGAAAATTTTCTCATGCTGAAGAGAAGAAATTCTCACTGCGATGAGAAAAAATTCTCATCATGGTGAGAAAATGTTCTCATACCGATAAAAAAATTACCCGATTGTCTAACAGTCAGTGTGACTTTTGAACTATGTGAAACCACTGTTACTTCATTCCATCAGCGGCAGTATCAAATTCAAGGGTGGGTTGTTATATTATAAAATTCCAGGACAAACATTATGCTTGTCTCTGGAATTTTTCTCAAGCAAGGGTTATTTATTTAAGAAACGAACTTTGCAAAAATATAACGAAAAATCTAATAAGATTTACCAAATCGTACAAATTAACTGTGCCAAATCGTACAAGTATCATTTTTTGATAAAATATATATATCATTTTACGATTAAAGCACGATTTTTTTCCTCATATCACCCGCAGTCACGATATACGCACCCTTAGCAAGAGGAATTATGTGAGTGCCAACAGAAAGGTTTTGCTTGTGAACAAGCACACCTGTCATCGTATAAATCCGAACCATATCCTGTCTATTGTATATTGTTTCCTGCTCAATTACAAGATGTCGTCCTCCAATAGTATATATTTTTAGCCCTTCAACATCAGATTCAGCGGTACCAACCGTATTGTTCTTCTTAACGCCTTCGATCTGTATTTCCAGGTCTTTTTCTACTGTAAATATAAACGTATGTGCAATAGCGCGAAGACTATTCTTCTCTTCTTCGGAAATAACTTTCTGGTCTTCTACCAACAAGTGTACTTCGCTCTGGTCATAGTCGTCGGGCAGGAATACCAGCAGCGTCATGTCGGTGCCTTTTTCTACCAGATAAGTTCCGGCTGCGGGATAGGTAGTTGCGCCTTCCACCGACGGAATGGTTACATTATGTAGTACCGGATCAGGTTTGGGAGTGGGAGGAGCCGGAGTAGAAGTAAAAGTAATCAGGTGCAATTCATTTCCTGACCAGGCAAAGGATACTCTTTGATTGCCTGTAGGGTTATTTCCTCCGAAAGTGGCTTTAAAGTTACTCGCGTCAGCCGATTTATCTCCTGTTACAGACAATACTGTGGTAGTACCCGTACGCCAGGAAGGGAAGTTTATGGTAGTTGTACCCGTCACAGCCAGATCGCCGTCTACAGTAAGTTTAGTATTATCCAGGTGTAAAGTGGTACCACTGAGTTCAATATTATTATTTTTTATTGTCAGATCGGCAGTTTGTTCCACCGGGCAATCTATCGTCAATGGCTGATCTAATGTTATTTCGTTAACCTGTGCATCAAAGGTAACTATACCATTATTAGCTTTTACATAAGCAACCGCCTCGCGAAGACAAACATCTGTACAGAATGGATTTATGATATCATTAGAAGCAGTAACAACTGAAGAACCGAATTTTAGCGGTAATGCATAAGCCCCCATATTGTAACAAGAAGATGTTGCTGTACGACTTACTCCGTTTTGGGATTTCTCAATTGGAGTGGGAGTGCAACCCTTTACATTACCACCGGCATCTTTGTAATCATTTCCATCTTTATAATAGAAGCCGTTATCGTCTTTGTGAACCAATATACCGGAAGTTGCCGCCGGTCCGCCCGAGAGTATAGGAAGCAAGCCTTCCGGAGTTAGTATATTGGAAATATTATCTCCGAATACATCGTTCAGGTCGTGCTTCATATTGGTGGTACCTGTCAGGTTCAGATTAGAACTTGTTTTGCCAAAGATGTTATAGGCCATATAAAGATCCCCTGTCGAGCTGCCATTCTTATAAACATCAAAAGGCGTATTTCCTGTAAGAATGGAGTTTATAAGATGAATATTCGATGCGCCACTGTTTGTAATTGCCGCACCATAATTGTTAGTCGCTGAATTCCCTGCAAAAGTAGAATTTACAGCTAGCAACTTGGCGCCGTTATTATTGTCTATCACACTGGCTCCTGTTGTTGTAGAATTATTTACAAAAGTAGAATTGATTACAGTAAGTGTACCCTTATAATTATTAATTGCGCCTCCTCCTTCGGCTTTATTGTTTATAAAGGAACAGTGAGTTATGGTGAGCGTTCCCGTATTGATTATTGCTCCGCCGGTTTTAGGGGATGAAGTAGTGCTATTTCCATTTTTCAGAACCAGATTATCAAGTGTGATATTGGCATTTGGGCTATTGATAGTAAATATACGATTAGCATCATTAGCGTCGAGAACTGTTCCGGGTTGGCCTTTCACCGTAAGAGTAAGAATTTCATCATTTTTTACCACAATTTCAGGGGCGCTTATCACTACCGGACAAAGATATAGTGTTCCGGGATTGGCTTCTATCCCCTGCTTAAATTCACTATAGTATGTGTTTCCGGTTGTCAATATATCCTCATTACCACTCCAGCCTATAAGCCGGTTATTCTGCGATTGAAAAGCTCCGGACGAAACCTTATTCAGATGACGGTAGTTTCCCAGTTGGTCGGTCAGAAGAGGAGTTACGTTAGATTCATTTACCGGATTTTCATTTATATCTTTCCATTGTCCACTCTCCCTGTATACCGCCTTACCGTCATTACTTATACCGGCTAACAACCCTTTTGTTGCTGCCTGGCTATTGTTATGGATTTTGAAAACGCCACTTTCAAATACATTATCTGCATTATTATTTCCAAATGTGCTTGAAATAGTTGCTGTTGAGGTATTCTGTCTATTAACGGCTAAAGTACTACTTGTACTGCCATATACACAATACGCCATCTTGATATCTCCTCCACTTCCGAATCTATATACATCACGGGGTGAACTATTTGCTGTATTTCCTACAAAAATAGAATTCAGGAGTGTCATAGTTCCATTACTGGCATTAGCTACAGCTCCGCTAGCAAGTACCAAGCATTCATTACCTACAAAGGTTGAATGAATGATGGTAAGGTCACCCGTATTACTGATAGCACTGGCTCCCTCATGTGTCTTATTATTTCTGAAAGTAGAGTTTATTACGGTAAGTTTAGCTTTATAGTTATTTATTGCTCCACCTCCTTTATCCGATGTATTCTCATCAAATGTACAGCCGATAACCTTAAGCGTAGCGGAATTGTCGATCGCTCCTCCGGTTTCTCTGTCTGTACCATTGGGTTTACCATTTTTAAAAGTGAGTCCTTTTAAAGTAATGTTGGCATTTGCTTCATCTATAGCAAAGATACGGTCTACTGATTTACCATCGAGCGTTACCTTTCCTTCTCCATCTATGATGAGATTGATTGCCACATCAAACTTAATCTGTTCAGTGAGTATAATTGAAGAAGTACCTGTGCTAAAAGTAATAGTTTTACCAGTATTGTCAGGGTTTATTACTGCAGCTTGTAAACCCGATGCGTCGGATACTTCTATTACCTGGCTCCGTAAAATTATCCCCATACCTAAAAATAGACACAAAAAAGTGAGTAGTCGTCTCATATTATTTTATTATTTACATAAAGGATGGCTCAAAAATATCATCAAACAAGCAATGCCTTTGTGACAAATCGTACGAACTTTGTGACAAATCGTACGAAAAACACATTTTTTAACACTCGGAAGGTCAGTTTTGCGCTTTCAAGGTATCTGTTTTTTGTTCCTGGGCTATTTTGCGGTATGCGGAAGGATTAATATGGTAATGTGCTTTAAACAGGCGGTAAAAGGTCCTCGGAGAATTATAACCACATATGATGGCGATATTCTCTATTACTTCGCCGGAGCTTTCAAGCAGACGCTTGGCTTCTTCCAGGCGAAGGTTGTTAATATACTCCTGCATGGTTTTACCGGTATAAATCTTTACAGCCTCAAAAAGGTAAGTACGATTGGTCGAGAGTTCATCGACTAGTATGTTTATATCCAGTTTTGCTTTGGCGAAATTTCTGTCTGTAAGTAAATAATCGCGCAAACGTACAAAAAGTTCCTGCAGACGTACATCGTCGGGTAGTGATTCCTCGTGTCCGGGCAAGGCTATCCCACGCAGTCGCAATTCTTCATATTGGGCTGTAGCGGAATCCGGTGCTTTGATCTGCAAATACAAATCTCGGTTCTTCTCCTGTAGTTTCCGGTAAAAATAAAGCAATATTCCCAACAATAACAATGTTAATGCAAGAACAACAGAAATCAAGGTGATCCTGGATCGTTGCCTTTTAAGCTCTTCTTCTTTCAAAACCCTTTCCATTTCGAAGGTTTCCTGTTCAGCGTATGCCAGCATACGGGTATTGTATACAGTTTCTTCCTGCGTCCGGATCATGGAGATTGAGTCTATATAGCTGATAGCTCTGTCTGCCTTATCCATCCGGAGGTAATAATCACAATTAAGATGGTAAAACCGTTCCCAGTTACGCAGAGGGAGGTCACCGGCAATAAGGTATTTATGAGCTGAATTAATCAGCTCCTCTGTTTTATCCAACTCATCTTTCTCCAAATAAAGACGGCCCAAGTGAAGCGCATAACCGCCGGCAAGAGTAGAATCTTTTACCTCTAAAGCCTGCGGAACGACAACAGAGTACAACCGCATGGCTTCTTCCTTTTGACCGCGCCGGTTAGCATTAGCAGCCATCGCACCGATAGCAACTACACGGTCGACAGGTTTCATGAATACACGTTCCTTACTTTTCAGTATAGAGAAATAAAGAGAATCCGAACGGTCGTAATCACCCTCCATGGTATAATAATCTCCCAGATAATCTCTGGCTCTCATAACACTCCGGTCATAATAATGCGCTGCTGATTGTTCTGCGGCTTTCCACAATAACGGAATGGCCTTACTGTAATACTTGAAATCGTAATAAATAAGCCCTATATGCGTATAAAAATAAGCAGGAGCCAGTATATACGGCTCTCCATTCATCCGTTCTAAAGTTGAGAAAATCTCATTGATAAGTCTGATCACAGGAATTTGTTCCTTTTCTATTCCCGACGATACCAGAAATGTGGGAAATCCGCTACTCCCATATAAAAGCCGTTCCATGATACGTAATTTGGTCTGCTGATCATTTTTCCGTTCATACTTTTCCACTAATTCCCAGCAGTAATCCCAGTATGTATGCTCATGTGGAATAAATAGGCAATATGTGTTAAACACATCCAACTCTTTCTCAAGCGCTTTACTTTTATAGATTTTATTAGCTTTCAGGAGTTTATCCCTATATATCGGGCCGTACTTCTCTTTATTTTGCATATCCATAATAAAATAGAAATACCAAACCTCTTCCTTTATTTCACTCAGATTATGAGTAGCTACCAGATGGAAAAAAGTATCAACATTATAATAAAATGTCATTCCGGGGTAGTCCCGATGGATGATGGAATCACATCCTTCTGTCCAGGGCTGGCTCCGACGTTCTAACTCATACTTATCCCATCCCTGATGCAAAAGACTGTCGGGAATAACTGTCTGCGAATAGACATCAGCAAAAAAAGAAAAAATTATAAGTAAAAAAACTATTATAGCAGGTTTATAGGATATGGGCATTTCTTTTTAACTTTCCATAACCACAAATATAAATCCTATTTTTGAGAAAATTTAAAAAACCAGCAGGAATCGTTATTTTTGTTATCCTAAATAACCCGAGCGGTATGATTATACGGATTACGTTTGCACTTCTTCCTGTTATTTCAGCTCTGACATGGGGCATAGTCATGTGGTTGGCTTCTTACGACAGTCTTACCCAACAGGAAAATCGTCTGAAAAAACTGCTTGTCATGTTTTTTTTCACTTCCGCATTGGGATGGTTCTCTGTATTTGCCTATACATGGTTTCCTTCATGGTTTGTCAGACTCAATGCATTCGCTTATCTGGCGTTCTTGCTGGCTCCCATACAGTTTTACCGTTTTATCCGGGTGCTTTCCGGTGTGCAAACAGCTCGTTTTTCTCTGTTACACTATGCTTTACCTATCCTGATTTGTGGAGTCCTTTTTTTCTGGTCTTTTTTTGTACCATATGAAATCAGGCTTGCCCTTGTGCAAGGACGTGGCGCCATTTATCCCGGATATGAAACTTATTCATATCTTTTCCTTTCCAAACCTGCCGGAAGAATAATATTCAATATTATTTATACCTTTCTGTCATTACAATGTCTATATCGCTATTACCTCTCTTTTAGACAATCGTCAGAACATAGTGGACAATCTCTTTACCGGTGGATCATTTTACTGATGGGATTCACTTTTTCCCTGATGTTGGCAGCTACGGCCATTGCATTTCTTCCCAGAGGGGAGTATTATGAGTCATTATTTACCTTGTTATCAGTTGTTTTTCTGATCTCACAACATATTTTATTGGTATATAATATAATCCGGCGTAATTTTCTGCATTATACATTCACAGCAAATAGAAATGAAATTATTGTAACAGATTCCCAAACTATCCGGCAAAAATATGCCCGTTATGATAACCAGACACTTAATCGTAAACAGTTTGAAAAGTGGATACGTACTCATAAGCCTTATCTCAATCCACAACTCAAGCTTACCGATATGGCACAGGAATTAGAAATAGGCCGTACATATCTTTCAACGTTTATCAATCGGAATTATGGAATGAACTTTAATGCTTATATTAACCGCTGCCGGTTGAATGAGTTGGAACGTATTCGGCGGTTGCCATCAAATGCCCGGAGAGAGATAACACAACTGGTTACCCGGGCCGGATTCGGGTCGTACCGCAATTATATTCGATATAAGAATAGTATATCCGAAAACAACAAAAACGAACAACCAGATGAACATGGTAGATGAACAAACCACCCTCCAGATTATGGGAATAGCCGCTCCAGTGGCTACCTCTTTCCTGTGTGGCTTATTAATGCTTTTGGCCTATTTCAACGAAAAAAATACCGACAAGAGACAACTGGCTTTATGGATGGCTATAGTTTATCTATTCTCTGTCCTGACCTGGATCTCTGTAGGTTTATTTTTGCTTACCCCCCATCTGTTTGTACATGTCCATTTTATTGCTCTCTGGACGGGATTAATGACTCATGTATTGATCTATCGGATCGTATTTCAACTGACAGTCACAAGTAAAGCCGAAAGTTTCCCTCTGTTACATTATTTTATCCCTCTGTTTTTATGTATTACAATGGCTATATGGTCGTTGTTCGTTCCTTTTGATATCCAACTTTCAATCGTCGAACGTAACGAAACAATACCTTCATATTACAAAGTATATGCTATTTTCTTTACTTCCAAAGTACCTTTATTTCTCGTCTATAACTTGTTTTATCCATTAAAAGGACTCATTCGTATACGTCGTTATAGGCGAGCTGTTGTCGAATATTCGGCAGATGAGCTACATTCGTCTGTTCGCTGGCTCTATATTATGTTAGTCATTACACTGGCGAGCATTCCTCTTACACTGGGTTTTTTCGTTCCCATTGCCTTTGTACATTCATCATTAGCCTTTATCCCTCTGGTAATCACAATGCTACAGGATATCCTGTTCGCCTATAATCTCTTTGCTTTCAACTATGTACTGATTTATCCGTCTGAAGAAGAAAATAAATCACAGAAAAAAGAGGATGAACAAAAAACTGCCATCACGCAAAAGCTGGATAAAAAGTCTTTCGAACAATATATATATCACTCCCGCCCCTTTCTGAATCCCCAATTACGGATTACCGACCTCACATCTGTTTTCAAAACAAACCGAACCTATATATCCTCTTTTATTAACAACCAATATGGTATGAATTTCAGTAATTATATCAATACCTTACGATTAGAAGAGTTTAAAAACTTACGCAATAATCCCAACAATAGCCACCTCAATGAAAAAGAGCTGGCCATTGCCGCCGGATTCGGTAGTCACCGGATCTATAAACGATATGTCAAAAAAGAGAATATATAGTTATACTAAAGCACCACTTTCGCTATCTTATTTCCTGCAACGACTACATATGTTCCTTTCTGAAGCGGAATCATAGTAGTGCCAACAGTAAGGTTTTGCCTGTGAATAAGACTGCCTGTGATCGTATAGATACGAACCTCTTTCTCCTTTATTCCTTCTCCTTGCTGCTCAATCACTATGTGACCTGGAGTAGTACAAACCTTCGTTGGGTTGATTTGTATTTCTTCAACTCCAATACCATTATCTTTTACACCAACGACTTTAATCTCCATATCTTCTTTAACAGAGATTGAAGTCAGGTAATCAACAGAACGTAGTTCCGGAGTGATCGTATCGCCGTTTATAACGAACCGTAAATCGCTTTTATCACAATCGTCACCAAGTAACGCCCGTAGTGTTAATTCGGTATCTTTTACAATCCGGTAAGTTCCGGTTACGGGTATTATGGTCAGACAACCTTCGTCCACAGGATCTTTAGTTTCAAGACTGATAACCACTTTAAAAATATCCGGATCAGATTCGGATGATTTGCCGACATATGGCTTCAGTGTAGGTAAACCGGTTGGACTCGCATCACCCGTCCAGATATTTGTAAAATCCCAGGTATCGATAGGTGCAGTCCATAAATCACCGGAAGAAACAGTCCAATCGGCACCGTTTTCATTATCAGCACTTGGATCCGGATTATTCCAGATGCCGGAAACATTTGCGTAATTATTGGAAAGAATTACTTCTCCTTTTTTATCACTATCTATGTTCCCAATAATACGATGAGTCAATATACTTGTAGGCAAAGAAGCAGGAAGAGCGAGACAGTTACTAACCGTAAATGTAGCATGCCCTGTATTTAGTTCCGGACAGTGTATTCTTCCTATAATACCACCACTCATAAGGGCATTTTTGTCATTCACCTTAATAGCACCTGTATTATAACAATTACTAATAGTCAATGATGCATCTTTTGTATTACTGATATTTCTAGCTTCACCTATAATTCCACCTATTATATATTTTTTCTCCGACTCTTCAATTGTAATATCACCACTATTAAAACAATCATGCAAAATAATTGTACCAGGATCATTATTATCACAACCTCCTAAAATTCCTCCAAGATTGTTATAATTTAGTTTTGATTCTTTTTCTTTCTCTCCAATAACCGCACCCGTGTTTGAGCAATGTTTTATATGTATTATCCCTGAAAGGGAACTGGTAGCCCTACCTATAATTCCACCGCCGCCTGTACCGGCTATTTTACCTGTATTGGAACAGCCTCTTACAATTACCTTACTATAGTTCGTATCGGGAGATCTTGCAGCAACTTCACCAATAAGTCCACCGCTAATGTATCCATTTTCAATCGATATGTTTTTAGTATGACAATTCTCTATAATAACAACAGTCGCAACTTCCCTATCCATAGCCGATATATTCCCTGTCAGAACACCAAGAGTAGATGTTTCGCTACCTTGTATAGAACCATCTTCTAAAATAAGATTTTTAACCCAGGCAGTATCTTTATGAGCTACGATACTACCGAAGAATCCGAGATATTGAGAGGTTATACCATCTGAAGTTCTTTTCAATCCCTTGATAATATTATTATTCCCTTCAAAACGACCTTGAAAGGCAGGTAACGAACCCATATCCTCACTATTACCTATAGGAACCCAGTTATATGCAGAAAGATCAATAGTATTACCCGTTTCCGGAATAAGATTGAGAGTCGTATCGGCAAAGGTGGTAAATCCGTTATTCACCAGATAAGCCACACCCGCCAGCTGTTTTGCCGAAGTAATAACATATTCCTTACCTGAATTTTTCCCCCACCAGGAAGTATCCCGATTAGCTTCATCCTGCCAGGATGATTGTGCAATAACATGAACGGAAAAAGACACACAAAATGCTAACAAAAGAAATAATCGTGTTTTCATAAGCGAAATTTTAAGTTTTTAATCATAGTAACTTCTAACAAAAATCAAATGTAATCATATTCCCTGAAAAGAATAAAATTAACTATGTCAAATTGTTAAAAACGGCAGTTTTTAGGTTAGCATTTATTTATCATTCATCCGTTAAAAGTTAATCGCTTACTACCACCTTCACCACTATATCCATAGTTAAGGCAAACCATATCACCAAAATTTTTCCGCATGTTACATCTATTCGTTTCATTGCAACTAATTTTTAGGTATTTTTAAATATCATTTATTGAGTTCATATAAAAAACTCCATAAAAATACAGTGGAAAAAGGCTTTGATTTGTGACAAATCGTACAAACTTTGTGACAAATCGTACGAAAATTTACTTTTTAACAAAAAAACAAGTATTTTTGGATCGGAACTAATGATTCTCTAACCTTTATGACAAAGCTCTTTCTGATTTTTATCCTTTCGTACATCACCAATATATGTGGCGCAAATGAGTATACGGAGAGTCTCCCCGATAGTATTATCACCATCGAGCACACCTATATTTACTGCCTCGAAGACCCCGCAAAAGCGCAGGAAATAATGGATGAACTCAGGCAAAGAAAAACAGATCCTGAATGGCAACTCGACTGGTGTCAGGCCGATCTCTGTTATAATACAGGGAAATACAGGCTGGCGCTGTATTACTTTGACCGTGTAAGTAAAAGTGAAGAGATAAAAAAGGACGCACAGCTACGGATGGATTTACTCAGTACCCTGGGCGAATGCTACCGGATGAACAACAATACCGAAAAAGCCATCACTACTTTTCTCGACATGGTCGATATAGCCAAAGAACTTGGCAATACGGCTGAGATCGGCAGGGGGTATATGTTTATAGGAACACTGACTTTGGGCGAGAAAAACGAAAAGCTGGCTGAAGAATACTTCTCGCTGGCTGAAAAATACCTGAAAGAATCAGGCCATACCGAATATCTTTATCATTACAATCTGACACTTGCCGACCTGATGACAAAGGAAAACCGGTTAGATGACGCATACACCTACATACTCAGGGCAGAAAAGGGGTTGGAAGAAATGGAAAAGAATCCTGAGAACCTGCTAATGCCGGAAGGAATGATCAGCTACGAAAAAGGCAGGCTGTATGCGTTGGCAAGTGAGGTGCTGGCCAAACAAGGAAAGAATAAAGAGGCTACCGTCTATTATAAACGGTTTATGGCATCTCCATGTAGCACCGATTACCGTACCCGTATATATATCGTACCATATCTGTTGGAAATTAAGGACACCAGGCAGGCAACCGCCATATCCGAAGAACGTTTGAATATTCTCCGGGCTGAAACAGATACGATTGGCGACGATATGACTGCCGTTCTAAAACACCTGACGACAGCGCACGAAATCGCCGGAAACCACCAGAAAGCCCTTTTCTTTGCTAAAGAAAGCATCAAACATGCGAATAACATGCGAAAAAAAGACCGTGAGGGCACCGTTCTTGAATTGGCGACATTTTATAATATGCAGGAAAAAGAGTCACGTCTGACTCTTCAGGAAAAAGAGTTGCAAAACAAAAACATATTACTGGGAGCAGCCTTGATTATCGTGATCCTGCTCATTGCAGGAATCGGTCTGATTGCTTTCAGCATGCAAAAAGCAAAAAAACAGAATCTGGCCATGATTAACCAGATCAGAGAATTGCAGAGCTACAAAGAAAAAGAAAAATCAACCAACCGGCAACCTATGAAAAATCTACTCGAAAAAGTCACCGGAAACGAATTATTCACCTGGGTCGACCGGAAGATTAGAGAAGAAAAATTATACCTGATACCCGAGCTCACACGGGATAAAATGGCCGAAATGCTGGGCCTGAAAAAGAATACGGTTACACAAGCCATCAACGAAGCAACAGGAGCCCCTTTTACAGATTATATCAATAACCTGCGCCTTGAAGAAGCTCTACATCTGTTGAACAATCCGGAAGACATAAAACTCGACATAATAGCCGAACACTCGGGATTCGGGTCCGTACGCAGTTTCTACAGACAATTCAAGGAGAAATACGGCATGTCACCCTTTCAATACAGAAAGCTGGCCACTCCCCATAAATCAATTTAAGACAAATTGTGCGCTACCTAAGGCAGAATTCAACAATCATCCAATTTAGAACTAGAATTAATGGTTAATGATGCTGATCAACAATTCACAATTCACAATTAATCACTTACCATTACCTTCACCACCATATCTCCCACAACAACTATATAAGTGCCTGAAGGCAGTTGACAGTTGACAGTTGACAATTGAGAATGAAAGACCAGACGGCCCATCATCGTATAAATCCGAACACCGTGTTGCTTACTACTTACTGCCTCCTGCTTACTGCTTACATGGATGTACCCCGGCGAAGTCCATACCTTAGCCCCCCCTTCAGGGGGTTGGGGGGTAGTGTTTACCGGATTATTCTTCTCAACACCGATAACTTTTATATCCGTATCGGTGGTGACAGGGATAAGGAACGTATAAGCAAGGGCAGTGAGGCGGGATTCTTCGGAATGGATTGTATCACCGTTTGCCAATAACTTTACATCGCTTTGGTCGTAATCATCCGGCAGGAATACCAGCAGGGTCATTGTACTTCCTTTTTCTACCTGATGTTCACCGGCATCGGGATACGTGGTTGCATCTTCTACCGCCGGAATTGTTACATTATGATATACAGAAGCAGGAGGTGTTGGTGGAGGAGGTGGATTTGGAATCTTTTTCTTATAAAAGTAGATATGATCCAGGTATAATTTCCGTCCGTTTCCGGTACCACCTGATAATTTTATACTGTTTATATATTTTCCACTGGTTAATATATCTGACAGGTCAATATCCAGTGATGTCCATTCATGAGATGGTAACGGGTATGATACCTCCTTGTTTATATTACCGGAGAAAGTGATCTTAAGATCCAGAGGACTACCGGCAAAAGCTTCCAGGTGTAATATCTGTTTATCGTCCGGAGTCAAATTTTCGGATAGACTAATTATTTGTTCTTCAAAATCAGAGAATAAAATGATTTCTCCATTATTATTATCCTTAATTGTTGTCTGCCCTCCCGGATTACTGTAAGTGATTGTTTTATCATTCGTATAAACAGAACTATAGATATTATTCACATCATTATCTCCTAATACCGGTATCGGGGCAGCTCCAAAACGGAGATCGATCTCTTCAATTATTATGTCACTGAAAGTTATATTCTTAGTTCCCCCAGCACCTAAATCAAAATAAATTTTTGCAGTGGGATCGTCATTCTCATTCATAGTAAAAAAATAAGAATATGTAGTAGGCACTGTTGTTGGAGTAAACGTTAGGATATTGCTATATTTTACATATGTAGGTGTAGAACCCTGGGGAGAATTTTGAAAATAATTCTGATAAACCGCACCATTCGCATCATCTGTATGAACAATAAAAGATACCCGGTAGGAAACACCTTTAGTGAGGGCGAATGGCATCGTTGTCTGGGCATCCCAGATGTTCGATCCGGGGTTGGTTATTTCCAGAATCAAATTATCATCAGAAGCATCGGAAATCCGGTTACAGTTATAGGTGGCAAAATTGCCTGTTTTATCATTATTACTATCATACAATTCATCTAAAACGGTGAATTTCTCTTCAAAAAGTTCCGGAGGCATCGGATTTTTTAGCAGGGCATCAACCAGAGGCTGTCGGTATACCTGATTCGCCGGGTCATAAATACCAAACTTTGCATCAAAATCCCAATAGGCCCAGCTATATCCTTTTTGCTCTGTATATCGCGCTATATAAGTAGTCCAACGGACACGTGAGTCCATATCGGCTTTCTCATACACCCCGAATTCTCCTATATGAATCGGGCGGTTATCTCTTGCAACAAAATCGGCAATAAGCTGGTAATCATTTTCAACATTGATCCGATCAGACTCCGTGTCGAGCCATTCGATGCCAGTAGGTGGTTGAGGAGTGACCCATTCCACACCCTGATGGGTAAAATCCGACGGATTGTAATAATGGACAGTAACTATCAGGTTATTATCATTGGCAGGAAGCTCTAATTCCGACAATCCGCTTAAACCTCCTCCTCCTGACGTTCCTATTAATACAGGTCGAGTAGGATTGGTTTCACGGATAGCTTCCAATCCTTTGACCAGAAGGTTATTCCATATAGCCGGAGTTATATTAAAGTTTGGACCATCTGAATTCGGCTCATTAAACACCTCAAAAATGAGATTATCCGGATAATAACGGAAGAAATCAGCAATTTGTCTCCACTGAGAAATAAACCGTGGTTCCTGTCCTAAAGGATCAGCACTTACTGCGTTGTGATGATGCATATTCACAATGATCTTCAGGTTCTTCCCAATGGCAAGGTCAACTACTTCCCTGATGGTTTCCAGAAAATCCGGTTCGATATTATAAGGAGGTTCGTTCATACTTCTTCCGTAATCTTCCCAACGAACCGGCAAACGGACATGCTTAAATCCCAGGTCAGCTACCTTCTGTATATATGCAGGATTCCAGTTATCCAGATTAAAGTCGAATATGTCGCCGAAATTAATTCCCCTTCCTAAACTCGTATTAAAATCAGTAATATTTACTACAAACGGAGCCTGATCTTTGTAGAAATATAAATTATCTACAAAATAAGTCTTGTTATCACCTGATATACTTACTGATGATACATTCGTTACCCCTGAAACGGGAATATCCAAACGAAGCCATTCTCCGGCAATCGTATTGGCAGTATGTGGCATAGAGTTATTTAATTGAATGGTAACATTAGTAGCTGTTTCTGTCCATAGATCCAGGTGAACGTGAGTCATACCCGAAATATTCACTTCAGAGGATAAAAAAGATATCTCAATATCATCAGTGCTTTCAAACTTCCAAATATCATTATTTGCTACTTGAATAATTTCAGAAGAAGGGGTCACACTTGAAGGCGGTGCAGTATTTGTATAGGAATTACTGAAACTTGACATCACATTACCGGCATCACTAATTACCGGAGGAAGATAAGCCGGGGCCTGAGGAGTGGTCGGATCAGTCTCAACAGTATAAAAATAGATATTATCTACATAGAAGGCTTTAGACGAAAAGGCATGTAAGTCAGCCGTAAAAGAGAATCGTTCAAATACGGCTTTTATCTCATCGGGTGTCCAACTCATATAATTATTTACAATAAACTCTGAAAGCTTCCAATCAAACTTAATCCAACTCTGAGTAGTTGAAGTAGCCGGTATCCATTGGTATATGCATTGATAGTTACTATTACTGCCTACAGGAGGATATAACTCAATTTTTACTTTTTCGCTCTCCAGCGGATCAACCAACCAAAGATCAAAATGAACATGTGTGTATTTGTTAATATCTTCTGTCATTCCACCCAGGCTTATCTGGGCATTTGATCCTCCATCGCCAGAATTACCATTCCAATAATCAGGCATTAACGTGATTTTTCTACTGTTCTCACCGGATGTTATAACATAATTTTCGTTAGTTGAATTTCCACCGGTCCAATACCCATTATTCCCATAATTAACTTTATCGCTATAAAGAGAAAAATAAGTATCATTTTCCCGGTCCGGAGGGGTCAAATAATCCATGGGGACTTGTGCAAAAATATCACATGTAAAACTACCTATAAATAGGAATAAAGCGCTTAAAATCTTAATCTTCATATCTTTTATGTATAACAACAAAAACATTTTTAAAAACAAAAATATAACGAATAGCGGGTAATAGTATGTCAAATCGTACATTTAACTATGACAAATCGTACGAAAATGCAGTTTTTAGGGTAATATTCCGGTAATTTGAAAATAAAAGCAGTCAGAGACTGCTAAATTCTGTAGGCTGGTGCCTGAGGCACCGGCCTACAAAAAGATGGGCAACCTACGGCTGCTTGTTATTAATCGTTAATCCGTTAAACGTTAATCATTAATCACTAACCATCACCTTCACCACCTGATCACCCACAACAACAATATAGGCGCCTGAGGGCAGTTGACAGTTGACAGTTGACAGTTGAGAATGAAAGACCAGACGCCCCATCATGGTATAAATCCGAACGCCGTGTTGCTTATTGCTTACTGCTTCCTGCGATACGTGGATGCATCCCGGAGAAGTCCAAACCTTCGCCCCCCCTTCAGGGGGTTGGGGGGTAGTATTTACGGAGTTATTCCTCTCAACGCCCACCACTTCTATCTCCGTATCTGTGGTGACAGGGATAAGGAATGTGTAAGCAAGGGCATTGAGTTTCGATTCTTCGGAATAAATCGTATCACCGTTAGCCAATAGTTTTACATCGCTCTGGTCGTAATCATCCGGCAGGAATACCAGTAGCGTCATATCAGTACCCTTTTCTACCAGATGTGTTCCGGACCCGGGATAAGTGGTGATTCCTTCTACCGGCGGAACGGTTATGGTATGAAGTACCGGGGCGGGTTTTGGGGGCGGGTTTGGAGGAGTTGGAGGAGTTGGAGGTAAAGGCCTAGATAATACTTTGAATGTTGCATAGTGCTCAACTCCCTGCATATCTCTTTTCACAACATATAACACAACATCATTGCCATCTGGTATAAGACTTCTATAAGTAAAAGATTTTTCACCTATAGAAAAAATATAATGTTTAAAATTTGTGTTATCAAAAGAGAATCTGCATTCCGAGAATCCAGATTCATCTGTCACGGTAAATTCCAGGTCCCTCCCATTCAGATCTGCTGTTACCCAATCAACACCTGTATCTATTCGTATCGCATATACATCCATACATACACAACCGATAAAAAAGAATAGAATTAATAAAAGCTTCTGAGATAATTTTCTTTTCATATTTATTCTATAATTTAAGCATTAAATGTTTCTGATTTTCATTTGTAGCCATAAAAATACCACAAAAGGGAGTCTTGATTTGTGACAAATCGTACGAACTTTATGACAAATCGTACGAAAAATACATTTTTTAGTCTTTTTTAAGTGACAAATGACGGAAATATATAAAAATCAAGGAAATATGAAACAAAAGTAGCCGGGGGCTGCACACCTTTGTAGCCAGCGGTCTTGATCGCTGGGAATTAAAGGCTGTGTGTATTCATCGTCACCTTCTGACCCGGGTTTCACTGATATGTAATCACATCTTCAGGCAGCAATATGTCTGTTTGCGTCCCTATAGGAGGATTTTTTAGAAAAAGTTTTGTGATAATTGTATATTGGGAGGCAAATGGGAGCTTCTTTGCTTTTTCTCTTAATTCTGCCAATAGGCGGTCACTGTTTTCTTTTGTTGTCCATTTGCATTCACCTACCAGCAAATATTTTTTATCTAAAGACTCAGCCACAACGTCTAATTCCAGGCGCTCGTCTTTAGAGACATTACCCCACCAACGGCGTCCCATTCCATACGTTATACCATCAATTTCATTTCCGGAAACCGTTTCCCTGCAAAGTTTCTCCCAATAATCGCCTACATATTCCGAAAAATGAGTATCAAGAGCAGATGATACCGGGGATATTCTCCCAATCTCAATGAAAGAGCGGTTAGGAATAATAAATTGGAAATAAAAATTCATAAGCGGATCGCTTATCCGATATAGGCTTTTTTTTGAATTTTTCTCATTTTCACCAAATGGGATTTCTTTCATTAAATACCCCAATGAAATCAATTTGGCAAGTGGACGTGATAAATTTGTCGCAATTTCTCCACTACGGCCAGCTATTTCAGATAAACGATGAGCTCCCGCCCCAACGTAAGACATAATGGTTGATGTTTTTACAATATCTTTGATGTCGTCTTTGAAGAGTTTCATCGGTTCTTCATATAAGGTTCCATTTACAGACAACAGATTTCCTTCTATCGCTTCTCGTAAATTGACGTAACCTTCTCTTAATTCCCAATAACGCGGAACACCTCCCCAGACAGAATATTCCTCAACCGCTTCAGTAGCCGAAACTCCAATAGCCTCTTGGATGTATGGCATCTTGATCGGCGTTATTTTTAGAATTGCATCAGCACGTCCATAGAGCGGTGAAGAAGCCTCTAAAACCAGTCCATACATCAACTGCTGAGAAGATCCGCAAATAATCAGATTAAATTTCAACCGTTTAGAATCAATTTTATTCTGAAGAATAGAAGATAAATCGGGGCTACTCCCAACCAAATAAGGAAACTCATCAATACACAGTGTGAATTTCTTTGTAGTACGATCATTTAGTGAATCGAAAAAAATATTCCAATCAGGATATATCACCTTATCAAATCCCGGAATGACAGATGCTATCATTTTCGACAGACTCTCTCGCTGTAACCCAGCATCTGTCTGGTCTGCCGAATAATAAACATCATTTTCACCAAGTGTTCTGGTAATCAATGTTGATTTACCCAAGCGTCTACGCCCATAAATCACTGTAAATGTGGGTTTATCTACACTTAATACTTGCTTGAGCCTTTTCGTTTCCTCAATTCTATCTACAAACTTCATGTAGTCAATTATTATGTTCTACAAACATAATGTTTATTTTGCATAATTCCAAATTTGTTTCACCGTAATCACTAACCTTCACCGCCTACATGATATATGAATCGGTGCCGGAGGTAGCACACCATTATGCGACACCTACGGCGTCGATGGGTGCGGGGGCATCCTCAATACCGGCGCCTGAGGCACCGGCCTACACTCTTTGCAACCTACGGCTGCTATTCTACTTTTACTTTGAATGTTTCATTGCCCACAACTACCAGATAAAGCCCTGAGGGCAGTTGACAGTTGACAGTTGACAGTTGAGAATGAAAGACCAGACTCCCCATCATGGTATAAATCCGAACGCCGTGTTGCTTATTGCTTACTGCTTCCTGC
>DAMBSC010000014.1:0-16467 GCA_032054765.1 Tannerellaceae bacterium | reverse complement strand
GATACGTGGATGCATCCCGGTGAAGTCCAAACCTTGGCCCCCCCTTCAGGGGGTTGGGGGGTGGTATTTACGGAGTTATTCTTTTTCACACCCACTACCTCTATTTCCGTATCGGCAGTGACAGGAATAAGGAACGTGTATGCAAGAGCACGGAGTTTGGATTCTTCCGAAAAAATTGTGTCGCCGTTCGCTACGAGGCGGACATCGCTCTGGTCGTAGTCGTCAGGCAGGGATACCAATAGCGTCATGGTGGTGCCTTTTTCTACCAGATGAGTACCGGCTCCGGGATAGGTAGTTGCTCCATCCACCGGCGGAATGGTTACACTATGAAGTACCGGGCCGGGATTAGAACCAGGGCCCGGTTCATCCGAATCTGTAATCGTGATCGTATTGGTATACGGTGATTGAGTGAATGAGAAGGTATAAGAACTTTCCCCATCATTCAGTAGTAGACGATTTACTATATATTTATAAGTACCTTTTTCAGTATGCGGATTACCTTCATTAAAATAATAATATTGATCCGTATTTATCCGCTTGGATCTAACAGGAGCACCTCCTTCCGTAGTTGTATATTCAATTTCCCATGAAAAGGAGGAAGATGCCGGTGTACTCCTACCTGATAAAGGAGGATTCGCATTTTTTATTAGAGCACCCATTCTCAAAAAAACTTTATTCCCTTTTTCCTGAGTAGTAGTAATGTTATTTTCAATCTCAGTATATTCTTCCTCATTTATTTTTTCTTCAAACCATAATATCGGATTGTTATCCTGAATAAATGTTTGACGATAAGGAGTATAAGCATATGAGAAAGTCTTAACATTTGCATCTCCATTATATAACTTCAATTCTAATACAGAAATTTTTGTAGGAGTATTTAAGCCATCGTAATTAATTTCCAATTCATAAGCTGCGTCATTTTTGAGTTTCCCTGAAGTTTTATTTGTCGAAGACTCACTACTGTCAAAATAGGTTATTTCCCATTTATCATAAGTAATCCCATCCGGGATAACCGGCGGATTAATTCTCAACTCAACGGTAGAATTCCATAAAATCGTCGTTTTCGAATTGTTTGGTAGAATATATTCTTTGTCATCAATTTTTATTTCAAATTCTATTTCAGGGTTAGAAGCACTGCTTTCAACATATACAAGGGAATAGTGAGTTGCATATCTATCATAATCATTACCTTTTTTACTTGTTTCACTTACTTCACATAAGAGAAATTTACCCTTAACTTCATCTTTAAATAAAAAAACACCCGGTTCTGTTTTCTCAATTTTGTTGTTATCCTCAATTTTATTTTCGTTTGTAAGATATTCTGTAAAGTTTATAAGGCCTCTTTCCTGATGATAACGTAATCGTTCAAGATCATTCGTGATATCAAACCATGTACCAGAAAGCCTATCGTCTACAAGTTGTTCACTCAAGTCAACTGTAGTACCGGAAAAAATGGTTGTTTTATCTGTGAGTTGCTGAGGCAAATAATAAGAAACATCCTCAAACAAGTTATTAAAACCTCTGGTTAATTCTCCCAGTTTTGAGATTGGTATTCGATTCCCTGTTACTGTGAAACTCCTATTTCCGGCCGTATTATCATGTATCTTTACTTCTTCTATATTATTATTATCACAAGTTAATTCTAACAAAGAGGATAACTCTGACAAATCTAATACTCCTGAAATCTTATTTTGCTGACAATATAAATATTCTAATGAAACAGGCAGTTGTGTAAGAAAATCTGTTATTCCATTTTCTGAACAATCAAGATAACTTAACAAAGAAGATGACGGGTCATAAATAGAAATAGTTGTAATTTCATTACGGGCACATTTTAATGTTTTTAAAGATGAAGGAATATTTAGAATTGAAGTGATCGTGTTGCCTTCACAAGTTAATTCTTCTAAAGAAGATAATCCATCCAGATCTATCTCACCAGATATTCCATTCTCATAACCATTATTACATGTTATCTGTTGAATAGAAGTAGGCAGATCCGGGAATTGGGTAAAACCACTTAGTTCCAATGATTCAAGACTTATCAGATAACTCAAATCAAGAGGTTCAGAAAATTTATGCCCAATACACTCAATAGTTAAATTAGTTATAGACGATGGGATTTCCGGAAGTGTGGTAAGCGGAATATTTTTACTGAAAAAGTTGAAAGAATTACTCGTATTGGAATTATTCGCAAAAATAATGTTCACATCAGTATTACTCTTTTTCTCCGTTTCTATTGAAAAACCATTGAAGTCCGAGCAACCTTTTACTTCTATATCACCGGTAAATCCAGACGCATATAAGCTTACTGAACCTACAATATCGTAATCAGTCAATGTAAAATTATTTATCGTATTATATGCCGATACATTTAGTTCATTAATATAGTCGGTCCCGGAGCCCGTCAATGTAAAACTACCTACAGATGCAAAATTACCGGTAAAAGAGTATATAGCCGGACAATTTGTTATACTAACTGTTGTTTCAATCGAGTTATTTATATTAGGCTTAGGATTTTCCTCTGAATAATCAATAGGAATTTTTAGATCAATATTATTCAAATCGCTGCATCCTTCTATTATAATATTATTTAGATAATTTGCATTCAGTTTAATCGCAGATAAAGTTGAAATACCTGTTAAGGTTAAATCACCACAACAAAGGATATATTCATCTGATTCGTCATAATCAATATTTAAATATAAATATCCATTGTCTTCAGTAAGATACTCATTTTGATGATCGCAAAAACTGCCCCACCAGGTATTTTTATTCTCTTCTACTTCAGGATTGAGAACACTAAGCCTTTGCCAGTTATATTTATAACCACCTCCTGTATCTCCACCTTCCTTCAGGAAAGCTTCAATTGCGGTTTTCATATTCGGATTATTTATCTCCGCCGCTTTTGCATCCCAAGAGATAAACAGCCCGTAAAAAACAAATAATATCGTATAAATTAGTGTTGTAAATTTTTGATTCATAACATTATTATTTTCATTTTTATTTGAAACTATAAATTAACAACAAAAATGAGTTCCGGTATGTGACAAATCGTACGAAATTTATGACAAATCGTACGAAAAATACATTTTTTAGTCTTTTTTAAGTGATAAATGACGGAAATATATAAAAATCAAGGAAATTATGAAACAAAAGCAGCCGGGGCTGCACACCTTTGTAGCCAGCGGTCTTGACCGCTGGGAATTAAAGGCAAAACAACCTTTAAAAATTTGCTCCCGTCTGATTTTTATTTGCTCCCGTCTGAAAAAAAACCGGACGGGTGCAAATTCTGATTCGGACGGGAGCAAAATGGAGTGCTCTGCCAGGCTGCCAGGCAAATTCCTTAAGAGTATATATTTTATGTTCCTTTGTTCCCTTTTAATAAACAAAGGAACAAGGGAACATTTTATTAGTACTCTTATACAATTTGCCTGGCAAGCCTGGCAGAGTTTATGCTGCAGATTCATCAGAAGGTTCATTATCAGACGATTTGATTTTCTTTCTTCCGGCTTCAACTTCTTCGTCGGTGTACCTAACTACTGCGAAAACCCGCTTATTTTGGTTCCTTTCCTGGGTAAAACCACCCTTTTTCAGTACCATAGAGAGGGTGTTTGTTCCTTGTTTGGTGACCTGAATGAACGTTTTGAGGCACAACACCTGCATAATTTCGGAGGCAGAGAGGTACAAAATGTTCCCTTCCGGTTCCTCTTCTGCGGGTTTGCGGAAGTAGGTGTAGAAGAGTTCTTCTTCGGGGGTGCGAACGCGGAAATATTCGTTGTTCTGGTTGATACGGGCTATATCGGCGGCATTGAACCAATAGCGGAACCCGTTTTTGTATAAGGCCAGCGCCTGGGCGTATACGTTTTTGTAGTCTACCGGCGTGAGGTAATCGATAGCTTTGGCTTCGAAGCAGAGGAACCGGCGCGTTCCGGTGAGGTCGGTCAGTATCTGGCTGTTGTTTATCGATCCGGTAAGGGAGGCACGGCGTATATGGTTTTCGGCATTTTTGCCGTAGAAGCGACGCTCGTGCAAAAAACCTTTGGTTACCATCTCTTTTAGCTGGCTCAGTTCTCTGGCGCTGAAGCCTTCCATTTCGTCGAGGTTGATCAGGAAACATTCGGTCAGCGTAAACGCAGCGTCTTTGGTGCGGATGTTCGGAATGCCTGAATGACGATACCCCGATAGTTCGGGCGGCACCAGGTTGGTGCACCATTTTGTCTTTCCCAGCCCTTGTTCACTGCTGAGCACTAAAACGGTATGGTTTACCACTTCTTCGTCAATGGCACAGGCTACGGCGGCTACCAGCCATTTGCGGAAACATTCATGCCATAGTAGCTGATTGGTGGTTTGCACCGTATCGGCCAGGCGGGCGATGTAATCGGTGGTACCGTCCCACGCAGGGAGATCGTTGAAATAACTGACAAACGGATCGTAGGCTTTGCTGAACTCCGAAGTCAGGAGGGCATGCAGGTCGGATTGTTTACAGGAGATGCCTTCTTCCTGCAAGTCGCTCCAGAGGGTATTCTCTTTCACATCATTCATCGGACGGAACGGTTCTTTGTTTCCTTTGCTACGATATTCCACCCGGGTGGTCACGATGTTATACCGAAACTTAAAGTGCTTATTCAGCCATTTCTTCATATTGCTTATCATCCGGGAGCAACGTTCACCTTTTTCTTCCTGTTTCATTTCTGCCGTATTGTACTCGGCGGAATGAGTGTAAGCGCTGTTCACAATGCTACGGACTTCTTCTTCGCCCATGTCGGTAAAATGCCGGCGGCAGTAATCTGTTTTTTCATGGCTGGGGACACCCAGACGGTTGCAATTATTGGCAAACAGGTAGAGGTAGTTATTGCGGTTACCCTCCTGGTATTTCATCTTACGCGTGGTCTGCTTTCGCGCTTTGTGCAATTGACTTTTCAGTTGACAAGTGACAGTTGACAGTTGACAATTATTTGTCGATAATTCTTTCTTGATATTTTTCATTGTCAACTGTCCCTTGTCAACTTTCAACTTATCAATCCCCAGCTTCAGCTTTGGATTGATATAGATCAGTGGGTCGTAGGAGACGAAACAGAGCCGACCGATATCCTTGCCGGATGGATCAATAGGGACGCCGAGCTGCTTTTCGTAATATTGCTGTACCTGCAGGAATGTATTACGGTGGTTCGCCACCGTAAGCGGATGATTTACTGCCGGTATAACCCCGATCTTGAGACCTTTTGCTCCGGGACTGCCGAAACAGAAGAGGGTATACGGTATAGCGGCCGCCCCGGCTTTGAGCGTTTCAACCTGCTCTTCCTGCAAATTGTCGATATCGAGTATCACCATGCCGTTATAATGGCTTATATTGGATTCGATACGACGTCCGTTATACGTGGCTGAAAGGGTGAACGCGGGAAGGCTTTTCTTTAGCTTTTCTGCCTTTTCGGTATCACCCTGCCTGAGTGCTTCCCGCAACTTATTTACTATGCCGGCATACCGGCCATTTCGGATATCACTGAGGATATCCAGGAGGGGTGATTTGCCCTCGTTCCGGTAAAAGTTTGAAAACATAGAGATTTCCATAATCTTTTTTGATTAAATAAATGTTTTTATGGTTCGCCCAGGTGTTCAACAATACAGCTTACTTGCTTGGGTGTAAAACAACGTTGCCCCGGAAAATAGCCGAGGGCCTTGAGATTCTCCTGCAAAAGAGGATGATAACATATCCACCGCCGGAGTTGGCGGGTTGCGCTTTGTGCTGTCATTCGGGGATTGTATAGCATGGCCAGCTCGGATACATAATAAGCGCGTACACAAAAAAAG
Organism: Tannerellaceae bacterium; assembly: GCA_032054765.1. Lineage (GTDB taxonomy): Bacteria > Bacteroidota > Bacteroidia > Bacteroidales > Tannerellaceae > DFXE01. The sequence continues at coordinate 10,659 of DAMBSC010000014.1, read as the reverse complement.
GGTTCTGGTTTGTTATTCATATGTTAACGTTTATTATTTAATTTCGTCTGTACCAAATATATAAATAATTCCTCGGATTATAAAATTATTTTGCGCTAAAATTCGTGTAAAATAGTCAATATATCAATAATATATGAAAAATATTTGAATGAATTATATAGAAATTTAAAATCATCGAGTTTTTAATATATTTGCATAATATTATACATTTTATATATTTGGACATTAATATATAATTATATAAACAAATGTTTTCTTTCTTGCTGAAATTTCATATCTTTGCCGGACTAACCATAAAAAGAAAAAGAAAAGATGAAATTACAAAAAGTGTATGCTATTATGATAGCTCTTTGCATTATCCCTTTATTTAATGCATGTTCTTCGGATGACGATGGTAAGGAAGTTTTATCCTCGAAGAATGATTTGTTCGATTTTAAAATACCCGGTTTGGAAACCCGCATAGAGGGTACTACGATTTATGTGGAGGTTCCTTCCACAGCTATTGAATTTAAATATACGCCTACTTTCTCTGTTTCTGATAAAGCTTTTTCTCATCCCGAATCGGGCATGGAGATGGATTTAGAGGATCTGGAAATTGAGGTTTATGCAGAAGACCTTTCTCTTAAGAAATATAAGGTAGTGATTAATCAAAAAGACGGATTGCATACGGTAGGTATAAAGCCTATTTATAACTTTTCCGAAAATGTTGTTACCGGCGAATATAGAGGCATTATCGATAATGAAAGTAAAATCATTACATTTCGTATTCCGTTTTCTAAATTTTCGGATGTCTTTTATTCCCATGTGATACGGACCACTATAAAGGGTGATTTCGCTTTCACTACGATCCCCCTGCCTGATGTCACCATAGACGAAACGTTAAGCGAATACAAGTTTATCAACATGGACGCAGGGACATCGGAAAATTACACGGTACAGTTGATTGATGACGAAAACGCAGTTCCCACATTATATGATTAGCCGGCGGCCCAAAGTGACGGCTATGGCGTAACGTATGCCGACTACATAAAAGAAGCAAACCGGTATTGGTAAATGATGCCGCCGTGAGTAGCGAACTGCCGAGTTCGCTCTCTACGCCGGCATTCTCATTTCTCATTACATATCTCACGACATATAATGATTGCGCTTTAAAATACTATGAAACAATTCAAGCTCTATTCATTAACGAAAATCTTTATTGCTTTACCACCTATTGCTACCAGGTATGTTCCTTTTGCCAGTGGGATGGTTGTAGTTCCTGAGGAAGCGATTTGCTGTTTTGCCAGGGCGCCCATCATGGTATAAATACGGACTCCTTCATTTTTTGCCCCTTCGATTACTACATGGCCGGGAATGGTGTATATCTTCGGTTCGTCTGCACTGATGTCTTCATTGCCAACCGTACCATTCTTTTCTACGCCTATTACATCTATCTTCATATCATTTGTTACAGGGAAAATGAATGTATAAGCCAGTGAACGAAGTTCGTCTTTTGCTTCTTCTGGAATAATCGTGTCGGTTTCATTCACTAATAGTCTTACTTCGGATTCGTCGCACTCATCACTCAGGAATACCAGCAAGGTCATATTACCTCCTTCTGCTACTTCGTATTCGCCTTCACCCGGATAGAGGGTAACCATACCTTCTAATTCGGGATCTGCCGGAGCAAAATCTATTGTTACTTTCTGGGTCGGATCAACAGGAGGATCGACCGGAGGATCAACCGGAGGATTGGTTTTAGCAGTATAGGTAACTGTCACTTCATTCGCACTAGTTGGAACATCATTAAAATTAAATTGCAAGACATCGCTTCCTGCTGCGGAAGGAGCTGTTAGAATAGCTTCAAAGGTACCATTACTTTTATCTTCTGTATTCCCTATTGAACCTTTAGCAGGATCTTTAATTACTACATTTACCGTTTTTCCACCATTTGTGCTTAAGGCATTCCCATATACATCTTTCAGTTGAACCGTTATAGTAGATGTAGAGGAACCATCTGCCACAATAGAGGTCTTTGAAGCTGTTATTGTTGATTTATCCAAATCGGCGCTTCCGGGAGTTATTTTTAAATCAGCTTTAGTTACATCTACACTTGACCCATCTACAGAAAATCCAATCTTATAATCACCTGTCTTTTTTGCAGTGAGAGTTGCCGTATACACGCCTGTATTTTCTGAAACACTGCCCAGATCATATGCTGCATCAGTATCAATAACAACATTGTTGGATCCTGTTATTGGATTATTAAACGCGTCTTTTAACGTTACCGTGACAGTTGATGTCCCACCTGCTGCAACAGTGCTTGGTGATAATTCGATCGTTGAACTTGTTGCACCGGGATCTCCTGCATTTACTGTGACATCTGTAGTGGCCGGAGTACCCGAAACCCCCTCTACTGTAAATGTAAAAGTTACATCACCGGCTGTTCCGAGTGCGGGTGAAGTCACCGTATAGGTACCATCATTGTTATTCACAACATTATTGATTTCATCTGATCCCATTAAGATTTTAACCACGTCGCCGGCATCGGTGACAGGATCCTCAGAGATATCTTTTAATGTGACAGTGATATCTACCGTTTCTCCGGCTTAAACCGTGCTTACATCAGTCGTAATCGTAGATTTAGTTAAATCTACATCACTTACAGCCGGTAATCCATTTACTTTTGGAATTGTTGCTAAGCTTTGGAAAGTTACTGTCATCGTTAATAGTATGACAGTTAAAAGAGAGTACATTTTTTTCATAATACAACGTTTTAAATGAAACATAAATTTTACTATAGTAATCCGGAAAAGGCTTCCCGGATAAATTATTGGTGTTTTTTGGTAATTAAATCATTCTGTAAAGTTTTTTTCACTGCTCAAATATAATTATTATTTTCATAAATCAAACTTTTTTCATTAAAAATTCACCTTATTATTTTAAAACGCATGAATTTGTTTTGCCAGCCGCCTTTATCTGTCAAAAGATTGGACAATGGTGTCTAGTATTTTTACATAAAGAATTGTTCTTGTATTGCTTCTTTAATTTGATAATCAATATAATAAGCCTTTTGGCATGTTTATTGTTATTAACTTATGTACACTTATAAATTACAACGGCATGGGCTTTCTGAAGGATTCATTTAAAAATATGTCGCGATTTAAGGCTTCTACCTTTTTAAATATTGTAGGGCTGACGGTTGCTTTTGCTTCATTTATTATTATTATGATTCAGGTAAGGTATGATTTGTCTTTTGATAAACATTATCCTGAATCGGAAAGAATTTTTGAATTGCAGGTGAGCGATTTCCCCGGTAGAGACTTTTCTCCTTTCGTTACGCGTTTGTTCGCTGATCAAAGTATTTCCATTTCTCCTGAAATAGAAACGGGCGCTTATGTTTTATACCTGGCTGAAATTCCGGTATATGTGTCAGAGAAAGGGAAGAAAGAACAAATGCTGGAGACGGGTGGGATAACTTCTCCCTTGATCCATTCTGTTTTTGGTTTTAAATGTATCGCCGGTAATTTCGATGATTATTCGTATCCTAACCGGGTTATGATGTCGCGGGATGCTGCCCTGCGTTTTTTTGGGAATGAGAATCCTATCGGACGAAAAATTTCAGTGAACCAAACAACCGACCTGATTCCAGCAGAGTTGGAAGTTGTCGCGGTATATGATAATCTGCCTGAAAACTCCAGTATCCCAAATGGTATTTTAATAAGCGTAGGAGATATGTTTGCGGGTGACAAGGCTGCTGCTAATTTCCGGACTTTTATGAAAACGACCACCACTCATACAGCCGAACTGGAACAACTGCTCGATACGGCAGCTCCGGATTTGTTGTATTATCCTTCGACTGATCCGGATCATCGGTTTGTTCGCTTGAATAGCATTCACGACAGCTACTTTCTGGGAGCTGATGCACGATTGCCTAAAGGTAATAAGGTGACCGTCTATTCGCTAATGGCTGTCGGTATATTGATTATTCTGATTGCGATTGTGAATTTTATAAATTTCTCCATGTCGCTGATTCCCCGTAAAATGCGGACTATAAATACAAAGAAAGTACTGGGGAGCAATAACAGCCGCCTGTGGCTGCAGCAACTTTTCGATGCTATAATCCTGACTGTCGTAGCTTTTTCATTGTCGGTTGCATTGGTATATGCTCTATCGCTTACTCCTTTCGCGGAACTGTTAAAAACAGGTATTTCTTTGTCTAACCATATCTCATTGCTCTTCATCACTTTTGCGCTTGCCATATTTACGGGAATTGCTGCTGTTATCTATCCTGCTCTGTATAGCACCTCTTTTTCTCCGGCGCTGGTATTGAAAGGTTCTTTCGGTTTGTCGGCAAAAGGGCGAAAACTGAGGACTTCACTTGTAGGGCTTCAATATCTTATTTCTATCACGCTGATCATTGCCGCCCTGTTTATACAGGTTCAATATGAATGGATGCGTAATTATGATATCGGGGTGAATAAGAAAGATGTCGTAAAGATAAACTTATCGGAGACCCTGGCCGGTAAACGGCAGACCATAGAACACAGAATGAAAGACATAGCCGGTATCAACGAAGTCGCGTTTTGCCTTTCGGATCTTTTTTCGACTAATATGAATTGGAACAGGGAGATAAACGGCGAAACCGTCACCTTTGCGGCTCAACTGGTAACATCAAATTTCCTTTCCATGATGGATATCCGAATTACGGAAGGCCGGGGATTTGAGGAATCGGATAATCAGGGCAAAGGGGTACTTATCTTCAATGAAACGGCCCGGCAACGATTCGGCTTATCGCTGGCTGAAAAAGTCTGGTCGCTGGAAGGAGAGTGCCCGATAATCGGTTTTTGTGAAGATTTTAATTACCAACCATTGATATATCCTATCGAACCTCTGGCTCTTTATGTTTTTGGGGAAAAAGATCCGCCGTGGCCTTTATCCACAGTATATGTGAAAGCCAACTCAGCTCATCTGACGGAAACCATTGCGGGGATTCGCGGCACGCTTCTTGATCTTGATCCGGAGTATAGCAAATTTCTGGATATTCAATTCCTGGATGATAGTATCGGTGGTTTATATGATGAAGAAAAGAACCTGGCCAGCCTGGTTACTTTATTCAGTTTATTGGCGATCATGATTTCGACACTGGGCGTACTTGGACTTATAATGTTCGAAACCCAATATCGCCGGAAGGAAATCGGAGTACGTAAGGTATTCGGAGCAACCGTAGCTGAAATTCTACGGATGTTCAACAAACGGTATGTCAAGATCGTTTTTGTTTGTTTTATTTTTGCTATACCGCTGGCTTATTACATTATCAAGAACTGGCAATCGAATTTTGCTTATCCTGCCCCCATAGCTGCCTGGATCTTCTGCGCTGCACTGCTGATCACTTTACTTATAACCGTATCGGCCGTAACGATCCAAAGCTATAGTACAGCCATCGAAAATCCTGTTGATTCTATCGAAACAGAATAAGTTGCTGAGAGAAATAATTGCTAATAACGGGTTTTCAGGACGACTTCGCCCAGTTCTTTGATCTGTTCCTGTTCGGTGAAATATACTCGTCCGCCTTTGGAAAGGACATCCCAAACAATGTTACCAACAATATAGGATTGCTGAGATTCTTCGTATATGATCAGGAGGTCTCCCCTGCCCTCTTCGGCGGCCTGGCGGATTTCCTGCAGATCGGTCAGCACAAGACCTTTTCCTACGGCTTCTTTGATTTCTTCGATCACAGCCGTACGACGTTCGGACTGTAATTGCTTTATAAGCTGCCAAGCTTGTTCTGCCAGTTGGTGAGGTTTGGTATTGTTGAAATCGATCGACAAATGCCCCAGATAGATATCGGGACGATCGGCTACTTGCATCAATGCAGTGTAGTTTTCTTCCACGCTAATCACTACGCATTTTAGCTCGGCTTCCTGGGCAACTTTAACAACAGCTTTGTCTACCCTGTTGAAAAATTCAAGTGTCATATCGTCTATCAGCTTGGCATTGCTTCTTTCGACTCCGTTGCGTGCATAGAAAGGTGTTTCTCCAAAGGGAAAACTGTCGTTTCTGACTTCTTCTATTATTCCGTCGTTTTGTGCATGGTAAAGCTCCACACCTCCATGCGACAACAGCAGAATGAGGTATTCTTCGGTACGGTTGCATGCTTTGATTAACGCGCTTACATCGAAAGTGTCGGCTATATGTACTTTGTCTTCCGCTGTAGGCCATGCTACACGGATTATTTCTTTTGTATTATCTGAAAGGAAGATATGCAGGCTGTCGAGGTTACACCTTACGTCGACTTCGTCTGCTACTTTGGATATGTTATCCAACAGGGCAGCGGCAGCTCTTTTCCCATATTGGTCAATAACCCTGTTTTCCGCTTCTTTGAGCAGATTCCTCAGCAGGATGGCATCCGCATCACTATCAGGATGCGTACGATGTGTATTTAAAGAAATAGTTACACATGGCTCACTCGTTTCTTTTCCTAGTTTATAAATCTTTTCTCTTGTTGTCATATCTCATACTATTTAGGTAATGAGAACAGATGACCAGGAGAATTGTTCATTTTCCGTCAGTTCAGGACACCGACGGCAGTTAACGGTCGGCAGGCTTTTGGCGCACAGTATCTTTACACCGTATTTAGTACTAAATCAATTGATAGTTGACAAGTGACAGTTGACAATTTTTCATTAATTAATCATTTATAATTAACATTTAATCATTTAAAAAAACATGGCATTAAAGTATAAATTAGTTTTAAGAAAGAACTTGTCGCCGAAAGCGCCGCAAGGACAAAAACTGTATTACGCACAAACCCGTGCAACGAGAGTATATAGCTTCGATGAAATATGTGAAGATGCTGCAGATACATCTACCATCTCAAGTGGCGACCTGAAGCTGGGTATCGACCGAATCACCAAACTTCTGGTAAAAAGCCTTCGAAAAGGTGAAGTGGTTCATATGGGTGAACTGGGAAATTTCCAACTATTGACTTCAAGCACCGGTAGTGAAAAGGAAGAAGACTTCTCCGTAGCAAACCTGAAACGGGCCCGCCTACTTTTCCGACCCGGCTCAAAACTTCGCTATCTGAAAGAAACAGTAGTTTCCGAACGATATAAACCGGAGGAAAAAGAGTGCGACAAAACACACATTGATTAATTGAAAATTGAAAGTTGAAAATTGAAAACGATTTGAAACAAACTAATTTTCAATTTTCAACTTTCAATTTTCAATTCTAAAAAGGTTCTTTATGAAAAAAGAAGCTTTTGTAGACAAGTTTCTGCCCCTGGCTCAACAGGTAAAGGCATTGTATAGTATTCATCCGGTGGCCGTCCTGGCACAATGTGCCGTAGAGTCGGGTTGGGGAGAAAGCTCCCTGTGTACCCACCACAATAATTATTTCGGTATTACCGGTTATGGATGCAGCAATGCCTACTGGCAGGGTAGGAAAAGTGAACCCTCACGGAGCGGACTTGTGTTTCGCAGTTATGACTCGCCGCTACATAGTTTCTTTGATTTCGGACGTCTGATCTCGACATGTTACAAGGCTGCCGCTGCTGTGAGCCACTTGTATGATGCGTATGCACATGAAATTGCTTACAGTCCTTATATCAGTGAAGCAAATGGCGATAACCGTTCCGCTTATAAACGGATGATCAGTAAGATCTGCTATTCATTGGATTCGATTATTTATTCTAAATCAAACTGACATGAAATTTGAAAAAGCACGAAAAGTGATTGAGTTTATCGTCTCTCTCCTCTCCTTTCTGCTTAAACGCTCAAAAAAAGAAGAATCCCCTCCGGATAACGGAGTACGGTAAGGGAGAAAAGGCTGGAGGTATCTCAAAAGGATACCTCCTTTTGTATCGGATAAAGCGCAGTGGTATAGTTATATTTTACATCATTATCGTAAAATAGTATAATAAAAACCTACATTTGACGCCCTACTTTTGGGGATAGAAAACACATTCAGAAATTAATTATTATGGAACGACGACAATTCATAAAAAATACATTATTAACAGGAACAGCTCTTTTCGCCGGATCAGGTACGGATATACTAAATGCTGTGGAATTAAAAACGGGATCGAATACTTTTCCTGAGTTATTAGGTAAACGGTATGTTACGATGTGTATCATGATCCGGACTACACCATGGGAAGTCTCCAGAGATGTAAAACTATATCCGCGGGATGAGCATAATATTCACACACTAAAAGTGGTCAGGGATTTGCGGGAAGCATTCTCCAAGCATAATCCGGGAGGGCGTCTGACATGGGGTTTTACGCTGAATGCCCTGGAGGATAAACGACAAAATTATGTGGATATCAGGAAATATATCGCGGAATGTCATTATAAATATGGCGATGAAGTATCTTATTTTCCAGGCTATTTTCCCGCTATGTATCTTCCCAGAGAAAGAGTAAACAGGGAAATGAGTGAAGCGATTCAAATCATAACTGATTTTGTTGGTAAAGGGTATCGTCCTCAATCTATCATGGGGGGATTTCTCTCTGCGGATAATATGCGGTATCTTTCTGAAAAAGAAAACATCCATGTGGCGCATGCGGTAATCTGGAGTCAGCATGAAGTGGATGGCGGAGGTGCAGACGGCTCGCCATCATATCCTTATTATCCTTCAAAGGAACATTTCTGTAAACCGGCTCAAGGTAAAAAAGACTTTATAGATTGTGTGAATCTGGATGGCTGGAGTGTAGATTTTCTGTGTGGAAAACTCAGCGGAGGAATTACCGGAACCAATATGTTCAATGGTGGATCCAGCAGAAGAGGCGTTGGGCCGATAGAAACTTTTTGTGAATTAGGGCTCGAAATCGGCAATCATGCGGTAATGCATACACAGTCTCTTCATTTTGACAGGGGATTTGAATTAAACGGATTCGGATGGATCCCTACTATATGGGAAGCCGCACTGGTGAAACAGCCTGAAAGGGTAGACCGTGGAGAACAGTTTGCACTAACTGCTCTTGAAACATGGGTTGAAAATACCAAACTGCAATGGCCGGATGTAGAATTTATTACCTTTGGGGAATTCGGTGAAATATGGCGACAACATTATAAGAATAATGATCAATGGAATTATCGTTTTGAAGAAAAAGGGCTAGGTATTGGAAATTCGTATGCCAATGAAGAAATACGCTGGTTTATGAATAAAGAGTTCAGATTGGCATTGTTGCGTAACTGGCATAAAAACACTCCGGAAATGGTGATCGATTTTACCCGGTATGATCTTCCGGCAGAGGAACCCAAAGATCCTAGTCCTGAAAATCCCATAAAAGACTGGAGCCTGATAAACAGGATTAATCAAAAGGGATTACGCCCGCAAGACGAACCGATACTTATAAGCCAGTTAGATAAAACCGAGCAAAATTTGATTGCCCGCTATTATCCGGAATTGGTAAAATAAATATAACTACTCCCCTTTATGAAATCCGATTTATCAATTAGCTAAAGCTAATTCTTCGATTGCAGTCAGTAAAAATTGACTGCAATCAATAGATTATTAGTATATATAGGAAATAAAAAGGAAAACCTTCTCAGGCATTCCTTTTCACACTAACAAAAAGACTAATAGCTACTAATCAAACCTATTAACGCCCTAACAATAGTTATAAGGAAAATGTTGTGAAATTTTTTCAGATATGTATATTTGTGTAGATTTTTCTATTAAAAAAGGTGCATACAAACATCTTATTAAAGACAATTACGATAGTATTTTGTCATAAAATAGATATTAATATAAAAAATATGACTTGAAATGCTAAAAAAGTATATATATTTACTAATGTCATAATATTTACGGTGAAAAATTACTGATTAATGATATTCATTTGCTTATTTCGCACAATTTTTTAAATGTGTAGAATTTGACCCTATATTAACAAACTGTAAAAAAGGTTTAGCATATGATATCCTTACTTAAAAGCCGTTATTTTATACTTTCATTTTTATCTTTAGTTTTATCGGTAAACCTGGCATCGGCACAGGTAACTATCGGATCTGACAAAGATCCTGAAAAAGCAGCTTTATTGGAGCTAAAAAGTTTTAATGCCACCAATCCGGGTGGTGCAACAACAGATGAGCAGGGTGGTGGTCTGTTGTTCTCTCGCGTTGCGCTGGAGGAAAAAAGTTCTTTAAAACCATTTATTCCTTCCGGAGGAAGCGTAGAGGAAAAAAGTCAACATACCGGTTTAGTTGTGTACAACGTTCAGGATATTCCTGCCCAAAGCCTGAAAGAAGGGCTATATATGTGGAACGGATCGCAATGGGTACAGATAACCGGAAAAGTTGGACGGGAAAAATTCTTCTATATGCCGGCTTTACCCATTAATACCTCTACGCTGGGTACTCAGCCTCCTGTAGATTTACATAGTATATACAAGGAACAGTTTATTTCTCCTAAAGCAAAGAGCGCAGGAGCTCCCAGTCAAATCCCCGTATTCGAAAATGCTACGGATCTGTATTATTATGTTACCTCATATGATGAGACTGTTTTTAGTAATTTCACTATAACCGCCGACGGTAAAATGACTTACGAGGTTATAAACAATGCTAATTCCTGGTCGTTTGTAAATGTTGTATTTGTTATCAAATAAGTTAAAAGGATGAAATACTAGTGATGCAATAAATTGCATCTAATTACACTTAAGTTATTATATATAAATA
>DAMBSC010000013.1:0-130963 GCA_032054765.1 Tannerellaceae bacterium | reverse complement strand
TTGTCTTGTTTTCATTTTAACTCTTTTTGTGTCAACCTATTTTAGGACAAGACATGCTTTCACCCTATATTTCTGCACGAGGATGACTCGGATTTCGTGGAAGTACACAGAAGTATATTTAAAGAAAAGTAAATCTGTGAAAATCCGTTTGTTCCGTGTATGGTAATTGATGAAAAGATAACACAATCTTGAGATTTCTTTCTTTTCGATTTATCAAATTGAATGCTTCTATTTGATCGGCTCACAGGGGTGAGGCGATCGTTTCACAGAGGTGAGTCAGTCGCCTCACCCTTGTGAGTCGATCGTTCCACCTGTGTGAGCCAATTAAATTTTTACTAATAAAAACATAATAAAACGAGAACTTTCCGGGAAAATACGGCAAGGAATTAAGTAATATTCTTACAAAAGAACGATTGTCTAAGGCGGATCTTCGATTCACCTTTCCTTTCACCACATCTATTTTATATACAATAGATTAAACTCAGGTGACAGGTGAAACCAAAAAAAGATCATCTTATTAGGTAGTCCGGTGTTATAGTAATTTACTTTTGTTTTTCCTTAGAAATCAAATTTAATCATATACCTTTGCGGACATAATAGAAATTAAATCTGATTTTCATGAAAATGAATTTGTATCGGCCTTTAATTGCTGTCATTTTAATGGGCGTTTTAGTTGTTGGTTGTAAACCCAAAACCGGAACAGAAAGTGAAAACGATATTAAATTTGATTCTGTCAGTGTAGACAGGACATATCATTTACTGGAAAAGCCGGAAAATCCAAATTGTAATTTACAGATTAAGTTTATTTATCCTGTTAAGTTTGCAAACAAAGAGATATTAGAAAAACTTAAAATTCAGTTTGTTTCTTCTTATTTTGGGGAAACATATGAAGAACTCACACCGGAGAAAGCGGTAGAAGAATATGTTAACTCTTATTTGGAAGATTATAAAAGTTTGGAAGTAGATTTCAAGAAAGAACTGGAAGAAAATGTAAATGATCTGCCGATTGTTTCCTGGTTTTCATATTATGAGATATCTTCCAATGAAATTACCTATAACAAGAATAACATTTTGTGTTACTCCGTAAGTATCGAAAGTTATACAGGAGGGGCACATGGAGCACATTCTACAATGAATTATGCATTGAACCTTAAAACCGGTGATATCATTACGGAAGAGGATATTTTCATTGAAGATTTTCAAGATGCACTGGCGCAGATATTAGTCGATAAAATAACTGATCAGAATGATGTTGAGAATCCTAAAGAACTTGAATCAATAGGATTTTTCAGTGTTGACGAAATATTTCCAAACGGAAACTTTTCAATAGATGACGACGGCATTACATACTATTTTAACGAGTATGAAATAGCTGCTTACGTTGTGGGACTTACTTCAGTGAAATTGCCTTATAACCAAATAAAGCATTTACTGCGTAAAGAAAGTCCTATCGCCGGATTGATTTAAACCAATTGACATATGTCTGAAATGTCAGTTATCGAAACATATTTCCCGGATCTAACAAATAGGCAAAAAGAACAATTCAATGCCCTGTTTCCACTCTATGAAGACTGGAACTCAAAAATTAACGTGATATCACGGAAAGATATTGAGAACTTATATCTTCATCATGTACTTCATTCGTTGGGTATTATTAAGTTGCTCAAATTCAAAGCCGGTTCTTCCATCATGGATATTGGTACGGGAGGAGGATTTCCCGGTATTCCTCTGGCCATATTTTATCCCCAGGTACAATTTCATTTGATAGATAGTATCGGAAAGAAAATAAAAGTTGCCGGTGCAGTGGCTGAAGCAATAGGATTAGAGAATATAACGTTTAATCACATACGTGGACAAGAAGAAAAAGGGCGTTTTGACTTTGTTGTAAGCCGTGCAGTTATGCCTCTGGCTGACTTGGCTAATATTGTGAAGAAAAACATAAAGAAAGAACAACAAAATGCTCTGCCTAACGGTTTAATATGTTTAAAAGGAGGTGAATTACAACACGAGATACTTCCTTTCAAAAATAAAGCGATTAGTATAGAGTTGAGTGAATATTTCAAAGAAGAGTTTTTTAAAACAAAAAAAGTTGTTTATATACCATTATGATTACAGTAAAATCATTTGAATTTAATTATTTTTCGGTTAATACATATATACTACATGATGAAACCGGTGAAGCTGTTCTGATTGATTGTGGTTGTTTCAGAAGCGAAGATGAAATGGAAGTTAGTGATTATGTGATTGCAAACAAACTTACTATAAAACATTTGCTTTGTACACATTTACATCTGGATCATGTCTTTGGAAATGAGTTTGTAAACCGTACCTATGGTCTAAAACCACAAGCACATAAAGCGGATGTGGATATTATTCCATCACCACAGGAACAAGCAGCTCTTTTTGGTTTGCAGGATCGCATACAAACCATACCTGTAGAGAAATATATTGTCGGGAACGAAATAATTAAATTTGGTAATTCTGAACTAATAGCCTTATTAGTTCCGGGACATTCACCGGGTAGTTTAGTTTTTTACAATAAGAAAGACGGTTTTGCCATCACGGGAGATGCTATCTTCAACCGCAGCATAGGGCGTACAGACTTATGGGGGGGCAATCAGGAAGTCCTAATAGCAGCTATAAAGGATAAAATTCTTTCTTTGCCGGACGAAACAATCTTGTACCCGGGCCATGGACCAGCGACAAATGTAATTGAAGAAAGTTTGAGTAATCCTTTTTTATAAAATATATTCGTAACATCAAAACACTATATATTATGGACACAAATAAATTCGTTAATCGCCATGTAGGAATTGCAGAAGGAGATATACCCTCTATGCTGCAAACAATAGGTGTTCAGTCTTTAGATCAATTAATAGATCAGACCATTCCGGCTAACATCCGTCTCAAAGAATCGCTTAATCTTCCCGAACCTATGACGGAGCGGGAATATGCGGAACATATAGCCGAACTGGCATCTAAAAACCAGATTTTTACATCTTATATTGGAATGGGTTGGTATGATACGGTTTGTCCGGCTCCAATCCAACGAAATGTATTGGAGAATCCGGTATGGTATACATCTTACACCCCTTATCAGGCAGAAGTTTCTCAGGGACGTCTGGAAGCATTACTCAATTTTCAAACCATGATTTGCGAGTTGACGGCTTTACCACTTACTAATTGCTCCTTACTTGATGAAGCAACAGCCGCCGCTGAAGCTGCCACTATGCTTCATGGAACCCGAAGCAGGATACAGATAAAAGCAGAAGCTAATACACTATTCGTAGATGATAAAGTATTTGAATCTACATTAGCTGTTATCCATACACGCATGAAACCACAAGGCATTAAAGTGGTAACAGGCGATTATAAAACCTTTACTTTCACTGAAGATGTATTTGGAGCAATTGTTCAGTATCCGAATGCCGACGGCTCTATAGAGGATTATAAAGAATTTATTCAACGTGCCGGAGAAAGCGGTATACGTGTTGCAGTTGCTGCCGACCTGATGAGTTTGGTTATCCTGGCACCTCCAGGTGAATGGGGAGCAGATATCGTATTTGGTAGCGCGCAACGTTTCGGAATTCCTATGTATTACGGAGGTCCGTCTGCCGGTTATATGGCAACAAAAGATGATTACAAACGAGCTATACCCGGGCGTATTATAGGTATTTCAAAAGATGCTTACGGACATGAAGCTTATCGTTTGGCTCTTCAAACACGTGAACAGCATATCAAGCGTGAAAAAGCAACATCAAACATATGTACCGCACAAGCATTGTTAGCAACAATGTCGGGCTTTTATGCTGTATATCACGGGGCAGAAGGATTACGTAATATTGCCTATCGTATCCATGCTTCTGCAGGCTTTTTAGCTACTGAACTTGAAAAGCTGGGTTATAAACAAATCAATAAAGACTATTTTGATACATTACTGATTGAACTTCCCGCGAATGTATCTCTAAATGCTTTACGTGAAATAGCTTTGGAATGCAAGGTGAACCTTCGCTATTTTGAGGCCGGACAGGTTGGTATCAGTCTTGACGAAACAACACAACCGACAGATATAGGTGTATTGTTATATATTTTCGCTGGTGCAGCCGGTAAAGACTATATGCTTGAAGAAGCTGTTCCTGATAAGGTATATTTTGATAAGAAATTTGCACGTACATCCGATTTCTTACAGCAGGATGTATTTAAGAAATACCGTACTGAAACGGAATTGATGCGTTATATTACGCGTTTGGGACGTCGGGATATATCTTTGGCACATTCGATGATATCATTAGGTTCATGTACAATGAAACTTAATGCGGCATCAGAATTGTTCGCTTTAAGTCTTCCTGAATTCCAGAATATTCATCCATATGCACCGGAAGATCAAACGGAAGGTTATACAGAACTTGTCGAAAATCTTTCTTCCTATCTGTCAGAGATCACTGGTTTTAAAGGAACAAGCCTGCAGCCTAATTCAGGAGCTTCCGGAGAATACGCGGGTCTGCGTGTAATCCGTACTTATTTGGAAAGTATCGGTCAGGGGCACCGCAGTATTGTTCTATTACCTGCTTCTGCTCATGGTACCAATCCGGCAAGCGCAATTCAGTGCGGATACACTACTGTAACTGTAAAAACAGACGAAAACGGTAATATCGATTTACAAGATTTCCGCGAGAAGGCTGAAGCCAACAAAGACAATCTTGCTGCAACTATGATCACTTACCCTTCTACTCATGGGATATTTGAAGTAGATATTAAGGAAATGTGTGAAATAGTTCACCGGTATGGAGGACAAGTATATATGGATGGTGCTAATATGAATGCGCAAGTTGGTTTGACTAACCCTGGTATCATTGGCGCGGATGTTTGTCATTTAAATCTCCATAAAACATTTGCATCTCCTCATGGTGGCGGAGGTCCCGGTGTAGGTCCTATTTGCGTTGCCGAACACTTGATACCATTCCTTCCCTCCCATCCTATTACATGGGGAAGCGATCTGGATACAGTATCAGCAGCTCCGTTCGGTAGTGCAGGTATTTTGTCTATTACATATGCATATATTCGTTTATTAGGAGCAGAAGGTCTTACTCTGGCTACTAAAATAGCCATATTAAATGCCAATTACCTGGCTTCTGTATTAAAAAATACGTATGGAGTGGTTTATACAGGAGCAACAGATCGTGTAGGTCATGAACTGATCCTGGAATGTCGTACGGTTAAAGAACGCTCTGGAATAGACGAAACAGACATAGCCAAACGTTTAATGGATTTTGGTTATCATGCCCCTACCCTTTCTTTCCCTGTACACGGCACGTTGATGATAGAACCAACCGAAAGTGAAAGCAAAGCTGAACTGGATCGTTTCCTGGAAGTACTAGATTGTATATGGAAAGAAATCAAAGAAGTAGAAGAAGGCAAAGCCTCAAAGGAAGACAACGTACTAAAGAATGCCCCGCATCCTGAATATGAAGTGTCAGCCGATGAATGGACTCACGAATATTCCAGAAGCAAAGCAGCTTTCCCATTAGATTGGTTACACGATTGCAAATTCTGGATAAACGTAGCCCGTGTAGATAATGCTTACGGTGACCGTAATCTGGTACCGACACGTTGTGCCTGTCAAATGTAAGATAAAATAGAAATATGAAAAACACAAAACTTAACTTCAGCAAAGCCTTTTGGGTAGCCAATGTCGTTGAACTATTTGAAAGAGCGGCATATTATGGAGTATTTATCGTTATTACATTATATTTAAGCAGAATACTGGGATTTAACGATATACAGGCAGCCGGTATTGCAGGTATATTTTCCGCCTGCCTATATTTGCTGCCTACATTTGCCGGAGCATTAGCAGATAAAATAGGGTTTAGAAACTCAATGTTACTTGCGTTTTCTTTACTAACTTTAGGCTATGCAGGATTAGGCATTTTCCCTACTTTATTACAATCGGCAGGATTGGTAGAATACAGCATGACGACTTCTTTTACGGGTCTACTGGAAAGTAATGCCCGTTATGGTATTCTACCTATTATGGCCCTGATTGTTATTGGCGGTTCATTTATAAAAAGTGTTATTTCAGGGACAGTTGCAAAAGAAACTACTCCGGAAAATCGTGCTAAAGGTTTTTCCATCTTTTATTCAATGGTTAACATCGGTGCTTTCTCCGGAAAGACAATTGTTGAGCCGCTACGTAATGCGATGGGAAATTCAGGACTTATTACACTGAATTACTTTTCCGCTTCGATGACTTTTCTGGGGTTGATTGCTATTTTTTTCCTATATAAAAGTGCACAACATTCTGGAGAAGGAAAATCATTCCGCCAGATCTGGAATGCTTTGCTTAAGGTTTGTACAAACGGCAGGTTAATCATCCTAATATTGATCATTACCGGTTTTTGGATGGTGCAACATCAATTGTATGCAACTATGCCGAAATATGTACTCCGCTTGGCGGGAGAAGGTGCTTCGCCTTCCTGGTATGCCAATGTAAACCCGTTAGTAGTTGTACTGACAGTCAATCTGGTTACCCAGCTTATGAGGAAACGGACAGCATTAACTTCCATGACAGTCGGGATGTTTATTATGCCCATATCAGCCTTATGTATGTCGTATGGTAATGTATTGGACCAAAATCAGACTATTTTAGGTATGCATCCGGTAGCATTTATGATGGTTATTGGTATTGTTTTTCAAGGATTGGCTGAGACTTTTATCTCTCCCCGTTTTCTTGAATACTTTTCTCTTCAGGCTCCAAAAGGAGAAGAAGGCTTATATTTGGGATTTAGTCATTTACATTCATTTTTCTCATCTATATTCGGATTTGGCTTATCGGGTTATCTTTTAAATAAATACTGTCCCGATCCTGCTTTATTCAATTCGCATCAGGAGTGGCAAGTGGCCAGTGCTCATGCGCATTATATCTGGTATTATTTTGGGGCGATTGCCTTAATTTCTACTTTTGCATTGATTGCTTATGGACGAATAACGAAACAAATAGACGCAAAAACCCCGGAAAAGGTTCAATAACCGACAAAAATAAAATTGTAATGTTTTAAATCAGAAACAGATAAAGGAGAAATATATATAACTTAATGTTAATTTTGCTACAGGATGTTTGCAATGTTATTATATTTTTCCCTCTATATGAGTTTTTGAAAGGTTTTAGTTTTTAGCAAAAAAGAAAGAGTTGTCTGTGAAGACGGCTCTTTCCTATTTTGCACTTAACTGTTCTTTCCTTACCTTGCGTGATCTGTTAAAATACTCATCTAATGTCTCCATATCAAATTCTTTCACAATATCTGCCGCACTTATTGCTTCATGCTCACTGGTAATCATAACAGCGCCGATTCTTCCCGGATCTTTAATCATTACTTTATCCCCATATTTCTTATTTATATCTTCCAGTTTTTTCCAATTATGATCCAGATGTACCAATATACGATCTAAATTAATTGTAGTTACTGCATAATTATAATGATTTGTACTGGTTGCTACTACGTCGCCAAAAGGATCTCGTATCTCCGAAGGTTCTGTTAAGAAGCCATAAGCACAAACAAAGAATGAACGACAAGAATAAGCCCATTTGGCTTGCTCTAATCCTCCATGATACATGGAAGGAAACAATATAATGTCGGGGTTCAAAGCTTCGTATTTCACCCGTAATTCATCGAAATTCAAGTCAAAGCATACGGCACAAGCTATTTTTCCAAAATCGCATTGAATAATTGGAGTTTCATCTGAGGCCGTTATTTCGTTCATCTCAGGAACGGTCGGATAATTTTTATCGTAAATACCCGCAACTTCTCCTTTCCTATCTACAATAATGCATGAATTCCACCACTTACCGTCTTTTTCATGTTTCGTTCCAAATGCTATATAGCAATTGTTTTCTTTTGCAACAGAAGAAAAATAATCCCAAACCTGGTTCTTACGGACTTTGTAATATTCGAACTGCTCTTTCACTGTTAAGCCTGACGGACGGTCGCATGCTTCAGTTAATAAGATAAGATCAGGTTTGTGAGGTAATACTTTAGCCAGTTCCTTTTTCCAATAACTGATAACTCTGTCAACCATCATCTGAGGATTATCTCTGCAGTCACTCACATTGGCTCTTTCAGCTCCGCCACCAATAGTAGCAACCTTTATACGGTTTGCCGCATTTACTTTATCCAAAGCTAAAGACATCGATAATATAAGTACTGAAATATAAATGAGATGTTTCATGATATATAGATTTAAACGTTTATTTACTTTTATCAAAAACCGCTGTGTCACCTTTTTTAGAGAATAATATGTTCCATCCTTCCATATGGAGGCCTATCCGATCTTCTTTTTCTAATAGTTTTACTGCATCATGTTTTATTAGCTGTGCATTGGAATCGTCAATAAAAAATACATGCAGGAAATAATCTCTCTTTTTTAATTCAGTCGGTTTTACTTCCAGCCGCCATTCTCCGGACTGTATTTGAGGTTTAGGCCAGTGTCCTTTTTCTACCGGATAATTTATACCATCCACCCATGCTTCTTTTCCTGGTCCTCCTATAAGATCTATATTTACGTTTTCAGGATATAATGTCAAGCATGAAAGTCTTCCTCCGGCATTTTCAGCAACGGCTATCTTACCTTTTACAATAGGCTTATTTACGGTATGAAGTAAGAATTTTTTCTCGTATTCTGCAGAGGAGCTTTCTACCCTGTCGAATACGATTATTACAGGATGCTTATATGGTGTTTTTCTTAAATAAACGACTTCACGTTGCGCAAGATTTACACGCTCTGCATCATAAGCTTTTGTTGCATCTCCTACAGCATACATATATTGATCTGTATCCTGATAATGGATAATTCCATCTAAATGAGCCTTTCCTCCTGGAAGTAAATCCTCCAGTCCAACAGGTTCTTCTTTTAAGTATGGCTGCCCTCCATCATTAGAAATAAGTCGTTTACCATAATAATATTTCTGATCCGGATCAAAAACAAGAATTCCATTATGGGCTACGGTACGCGTAAAGTAATTGAGCCAATGAGTACTGCCATACCCCCCTTTGGGAGCTCCTTCATCATATAACCCTGCATCTATTGCCAAAGGAGCTTTATAATGGATGGTAAATGTATTCTCATCCCTGTGATGATGATTTGCCGAATAGAATGGAACCGAACGGAATTGCAATAATGTAGTTTCTTCATCCCATCTGTCGCGTGCAATAACCACTCCGGCATTTCCGAAATTCCGGCTTAAAGGTAATGGCCGTTTTGTATCATCTGGAACTAGTTTTTCTATTCTTTTATCTCCATATAATATAGTTGCAAATTGATCTTCAGATTTTTTGGATGAAGCCAAAGCATAAGGATTCTTATATATACCACTTGAAATCATTAATAGTTCTTGTTCTTCTTCTAATGCCGGAGTTACGGAATAAGCATCTCCGGTGTTGGCATAAAGCCCGTCACCCTGTCTGCCGTATAACCAGAACAATGGCAATAGATTCTGCCATGGAAAATAAACACAATCATTCGTTGCACTAGACATCACACAATGTATCTTTGCAGAGAGATAAGCAGCACTATACGCCCAACCCATATGGTATCCTCCTTCATTGGCTATCCAACCTTGAACTGGAAAATAACCGTTTATCCAGTGATCACGAACGGTTAGTAGCTTATTTCTAAGCTCCGGTTTCTCATCTACCAGAACTACCAGTCCCATGAAGAGAGAATAATTTCCCCAACGCGAATGTCCACCTACATAGTCTGCATCGGTAGAAAAATACCAGTTTTTATCTATATGCTCAATTATCGCTTTTACCAAACGAGCCTTTTCGTCCTCAGTCAACCACTTATATAGCCAATCATAAGCTACAGCTAATGACATTAGTCTTCCTCTGTAATGATCATCATTCCCCACTGGTCCTGCAGCTATAAGAGTTTCCATCCATTGCTTAGACCAGTTTATATAGCTTTCATCTTCCGTCACTACAGCAGCAAACGTCATATTACGCCCTATCATCCAATGTTTCAAATACCTTCCTTCAGCAAAAACAGAGGGTGATATATTTAACGTTTTTTCTTTCAGAAAAGAAAGCATTTTATCCCATTCGGGTTTATACAATCCGCTGATCCTCTCTCTTATCACAGATAAGTCGGTATCGCGGAAGAAAAGCCTGGGATGACCTGGATAAACTTTATAATCCTTTGCATCCTGTATTACGACTTTCGGGATCTCTTCCTGACCGATAGTGTATCCCCATTGTGCCGAAATATGTGGTTGGACAAACAAGGATAGGGTAATAAACAAAACATATATTCTAGTCTGTAGCATAAATCCTTTTATTAAATATAAATCTATCTAATCCGGTAATATAACTCGAAGGAAACTGATAAAGGACAAAAAGAGCGCCTATTTCAATAAGATTCTTATTTACGACCCAGTAACTTCCTTCAACATGTGTATTCAGTCCTAAACTTGCAAAAGGAGGATGTGCAAGATAGTAAAATAGTAGTAAAATCATTCCTAATATTTTACAGGGCTTTGATAAAAGGCCGACAAATAAACCTAATCCTATAAGAATCAATCCCCATTGATTTAAAATATCGACAACTGAAAGGATAAGATCTGATTGTGTCATACTATTAAAGATTCCGGAGAAAGGACCTACTGAACTAGTCAAATAGCCTTTGGCAGTCCAGTCGGGAGTATAAAATTTGATAAGACCTTCATATAAAAAATGCCATCCGATCAGAATACGAAGAGTTGTTAGCGATATTAATTGCCAGGATGTATATGTTTTTTCCATTATTTAGCCTTATTCTATGATTACTTTTTCATTCACTTTATCCCATCTGACAGGGCGCTTATGCTCATATGCCACATTGGCCAGACAAAACGTAACTGCTTCTTCAAACCCTACATCAATGCCGCAACTAGTAGTACCTTGTCCACGAATAGCGTCAACCCACTCCTTCAAATGCAGAAAAGTCGCATCGATTACCTTTCCATCAATATAAGTAGGGCCGTACCCCCCTTTCAAATAAGTTTTTGCCGTTGCTGAAGATATCGCATCAACTTCTGATGTAGCCGCATAATAATACATAGGTTCATCATCGCTTGCTTTTAAATCTTTAAAGCGTTGTGAATAGGTATCTTTATACATCATAATAGCATTATCGATATCCATCGTAACTTCTGATCCAAGAATATGTGACTGACGATATATACCGCTTTTCAATGTACAGTCATAAGTCATTGTCAAACCTTTTTCCGGATAACTGAAAATAGCATTCATTACATCAGGCATATCCCCATGTCCCTTGTAATAATATTGTCCACCTAATGCCATAACTGTTTCCGGAATTCCCAATTCAAGAACCTGGTTTACACAATCAAATTTATGGGTAAAATCGTTCCCTGTTACACCGGTACCATATTCGCTGTAACGATGCCAGTTAAAATAACGTTTCCGATCAAACTCCACCCAGGGAGCTTTCCCTAAAAACTCTTTCCAATTGATGTTATCAGGAGTTCCTAAATGGTCGAATTCCCTTTCTCTTATCCAGGCACCATTAGCATCGTTCTTATTGGTATATGTCTGTACCATCGAAACTGTTCCTATAACGCCTTTCTTGTAGAGTTCATTTGCTATTTTAAAACTCATCTGCTGACGGTTTTCATGTCCCAATTGGAAAATAACACCTGTTGCTTTTATCGTATTCCGCAACTCTATAGCTTCTTCAATCGTATGTGTCATTGGTTTTTCCAGATAAACATGTTTACCGGCTTTAGCAGCGTCAATTGCCATCTGTGCATGAGTATGATCAGGAGTGCAAATAATCACAGCATCGATATCATCACTCGCGATCATATCCTTGTAGGTCGGATATATTTTAGCTGGTTTTGATTTACCCATACCTTTTCCCCGATGGAGGCCAAATTCCGAGATATTGTATCCTCTTTTTGCATGCAATTCAAAAGTATCGCATACACCTGCAAATTCTAAAAACAAATCTTCTTCATTCAGGAAATTTTGTAATGCCTGAGAATATTTGCCATTGATGGTATTTTTCTCAACATATTCTTTAGAAACAAATCCCAATGAATTCAACAACTGATCGCCACGCCACCCATTACCAATCAATCCGAACCGAATCCGATTATTTTCATTACCGGTTGGAGGCAATAATTTACCTTCCGGAGCAGTCAAATGATCTATTTTCAATGTTTTCAGATAATCAGTGTTCATCAACTCCAGTTCCCTGGATATATTACCCTTTACTCCAAAGGCAAAGTATCCAAGGAAAGGTATGGCAGCCATACCTTTCAATAGATTTCTTCTTTTACTGTCCATAGTTTATATCTTTCTACTACTTCCAGCCTGGATTTTGTTTCAGATTTTGATTTAAAACAATCTCTGCTTCAGGTATCGGATTCAGATAATCGCGATTGATTTTAAAACCATATCCGTTAGGTAATGATGTTTTAAATGGATCTAAGAAACCTTTTTCATCCACCGGATATAAATCTTCTCCCTGAAATTGGTCACCTTTCAAGCCTTTAGGTCTTTTCCCAATAATCAATTCATCTGCTGCTGCCCATCTGGCAATATCATCCCAACGGAAACCTTCTGTGGCTAACTCAACACGTCTTTCACGTCTAATTTCATTAATTATAGGAGAAAGAGAAGGAAAATCCCAATTTGGATCAACTTCAATATTACCTAGTATTAAATTCGGCATACCTACCCTATCACGCAGTTTCTTTATACTTTTATCAATATCTTCCTGAGTGATCTCTCCTAATTCAGCTTTTGCTTCTGCATAATTCAATAAAACTTCTGCATATCTGTAATGAATAGAAGGAGTTTCTTCGTAATTGGGACTATGGTATTCCATCTGAGGATCATACCCCTTTCTTTGAACGTATCCTGTAGGTGCAAAATATTTAGTTGCAGTGTTGATATTATCATACACATCTTTCCAATACAGCGTCCCTGATTCATCTATCATCCAGGGCATATCGGGTGTAAATATTGTCTGTGTAAATCTTGGATCCCTGTTCTTCATTTCATCCAAAAGTGTTTCATGCCCTTCAAAGAGAGAACTTACCGAAATCGGCTTACCATCACTGCACAAATATGAATCCGCAAGCTCTTTCGTTATCGATTTATTAAAAGGAAACTCTAATTGGTAATTTTTATTACTATTCACACCCAAGGCCGTCGAAAACTTTTTCCAGAAAAAGACTTCCACATTATCAGAGTAATCGCGCTGCCGGAACAAATCATAATAATCGGAAGAAGTATCTCCTGTTGTATATATGTCATAAAGACCTGAGTTCATTATTTGCGTGGTTGCTTCAATTACTTTTCTTAAATACTTTTCAGGATCCGGATTCGCTGCCTTAAAATCGTCATTTGCATGATACTTTTCCCATGTTCCCTCATATAGAGCTACTCTTGACTGAATCAGAAGGGCTATCCATTTATTTATACGGGATGCCCCATCTGTTTTTTTATCCGGCAAAAGAATTGCAGCCGAGTCCAAATCTAATATTATTCTATCTACTACTTCATTTCTCGGTGCCCGTGGATCATACAATTCCGGAGAATCCGTATTTAAAGTTTTTGTTACTAACGGCAGATCTCCGAATGTTTGAAGTAATTGATAATAAATCAATGCACGGAAAAAATAAGCCTCACCAACGTACTGTTTGTATTTATCAAAATCACTGGTACATTTTCTGTAATTATCAAAAAAATAATTGATCCTTCTTACATATTTAAAATCCCATCTGGTTCGACTTTCATATGTAACAGTCCGGCTACCCATTAGCCTATCATCCACTCTCGTTCCGAGTATCTGATTATCACTATTATGATCATCTCCCCCTCCTCTATAATGATTTCCAAGTATAGGACCATAATAAATAGGGAAAATCGTATCTGTATAGAACTGATTAAGATAAACTTCCATATCAGATGGTTGTTTAAAGAAATCAGCGGAAGAAACCTCATCTAAAGGATATTTTTCCAGGAAATCATCACATGCATTAAATAAGATCAGGGTACTAAATATAATTAATATATAATTGATTCTTTTCATGACCTATAATATTAAAAAGTTAAGTTAACACCAAAAGAAAAGTTTCTCGAAATCGGATAAATTGATCCTGCATTTTCTTTACCGGCCCTACCACCAATATCCGGATCGGAAGCAATTGTTGTCTCAGGATCTAGTGTTCTTGGGAATTTTGTGATTGTCAACAAATTTTCACCAGAAACATAGAATCTCACTCTATGCAAGAAGAATTTTCTAACCAACTCTTCCGGAAGAGTATACCCTATCTGCATACTTTTTAACCGTAAATAAGCAGCATTCAAAATATATTTTGATTGTACCTGCCGGTTTTTATCTAATTCTGTTGTAAAATATGGTTTTGGGAAATAGGCATCTGTATTAGGACCCAATGAACTTTGCTCATCTGCAGGGCGCCAATAATCTAAATTCTTACTATCTTTATACAAAGCTGATTCTGATCCGGGACTTCCTCCAGGAACAATTCCATAAAATTTATTTAAGGTTGCATTCGCCCAGTAATCCCGTTTTCCTACTCCTTGCCAGAACATATTGAAATCAATTCCTTTCCAGTTAAATCCTGCTGTTATTCCCATATTATACCGGGGAGTATTATTACCAATAACTTTTAAGTCGCCATGATCATCTACCGTTCTACTTCCGTCATCAATAATATTATCTCCATTCAAATCTTTATATTTCATATCACCCGGTCCCCAAGTTCCATATATTTTAGATTGATCAGGCATAGATTCACCTTCCGTCTGAATGAGACCATCAGATACATATCCCCAGATTTCTCCTACATTTTTCCCTTCGTACCATTGGGAAATAATTTTACTTTCATTATTGTACTTCAAAATCTCAGACCGATTATCTCCAAGACTGAATGCAACATTATAAGCTAAACCCGACGATAACTGATCTCTCCAACTCACCGTTAATTCAAACCCTTTTGTAGACATCTCTGCATTATTACTAAATGGAGCAGAAGTACCCAAAATGGCAGGAAGACTAACTGCCGGACCAAACATATCACTTGTTACACGGTTATACCAATCAAAGGTTACTCCCAAACGGTTGCTTAGAAATCCTGCATCTAATCCAATATTCAGAGTTGTTACGGTTTCCCATGTTAAATCACTTGGCACCAGTCCCGGAACAGTTGCAAAAATAGGAAGTGAGTTTCCTATAATATAAGGCATATCCCTGTGAACCGGTACTGTCGATAAGTACATATAATTACTGACATTCTGGTTACCCAGGGAACCATACGATCCTCTGAACTTTAAAGAATTCACATATAATTCGATCGGTTTCCAAAAATCTTCCCTTGCTATATTATATCCAACAGAAACAGAAGGAAAGAACCCCCACCTTGAATTTTTAGCAAACTTGGAAGATCCATTATATCGCGCACTGAATTCTGCCAGATATTTTTCTTTATAATTATAATTTAAACGTCCGAATACCCCTTGAGTAGACCAATGATTAATTGCATCAGACAATGTTACAGTACCCAGTGCTGTATTAATGGAAGGAACCTCAGGAGTAATCAAATCCATCTTTGATCCGTATAATCCTCTGAAATAATCCGTTTCCTGCTCATATCCAGCTAATACTTTAAAATAATGATCACCCAGTAGCTTTTCGTATGAAGTAACGACATTAAAAAGATTATAATATGAGTAAGCTAATTGCTCTACAGAGCCGCTTTGCGGAGCTCCGATATTTCCGATTGAACCACTAGGAGCTTGTACCTCTACTGGCTTTGGATTCTGTATATTGGACGATCCTCCATAATGATAATTATAAGAAACATTCGTTACCCATCCTTTTATCGGTTCGATTTCTCCCTTAAGAGTCA
Source organism: Tannerellaceae bacterium (assembly GCA_032054765.1). GTDB lineage: Bacteria > Bacteroidota > Bacteroidia > Bacteroidales > Tannerellaceae > DFXE01. Next base: position 115,029 of record DAMBSC010000013.1, on the reverse strand, counting down.
GCGCCAGATCATTATTCTGCATATGCTCTCTACCACCGTCTTGTAATGCTCTTATAAGCGGATTACTTATAGACCCATCCTCGTTATATTTAGGCATCAACGGCCCAAAAGAGAGGAATTGACGATGAATATAGGATTGGGGCTGGCCAACAATCCCTAATGGACGGTCTATTTCCGTACGTGAATATTTGGTATTAAGATCAAAACGCAACCAGCTATTTACCTGTGAAGTGATATTTGCCATAACATTATACCGCTTGTACAAATCATCGCCCCAGTTATATAAACCACCCTGATCAAGGAATCCGGCAGAAGCAAAATATTGTACTTTTTCACCACCTCCACCAATATTTATATTATGCTTTTGAGAAAAGGCCGCCTTTTTAAAATAAAGAGCCGGCCAATCATAATTGGCATTACCATCCCAGCGACCTCGCCACATACTTGCGGGTGGTTTTTCAGGATTATATTCCGTTTTATATGTCCCGGCCATATACCCTTTGATACGCTCTACCTGCTCATCCGGATATATAGGTGCTAATCCCGAATTAGTCTGAATCTGATTATATGCCGTTACCCATGTCAATGCATCTACAAAATGAGGAACATCCAGAGGCATCGCAAAAGAAAGGTTATTATTATACTCTATACGGACATCATTCTTTCCTCCTTTTTTTGTTGTAACCAATATAACCCCAAAAGGAGCACGTGATCCGTAAATAGCGGAAGCAGAAGCATCCTTTAAGACAGAAATGCTTTCTATAGATTCGGGATCTATATTGTCGATATTAGACTCTACTCCATCTATTAATATCAAAGGAGTACCATCTCCCTGAATACTTCCCATTCCACGGATATTCCATGTTCGTTTGGCTCCCGGCTCACCACCCAGGTTAGTCATACCGATCATGAGGTTTGGAGATGCTCCCTGCATTAATTGAGAAACGGTTGGTGCTGACCGGTTTGCCAGAAGTTTTTCTGAAATAACATCTACTGAACCAGTCAAATTCACTTTTTTCTGAGTACCATACCCCACAACAACTACTTCATCTAATGCCTGTGAGTCTTCTTTTAATAGAATATTAAATTGCTTATTATTTCTCACCGGAATTTCTTGTGTTAGATAACCGATATACGAAACAACCAAGATAGCGCCCTTTTCCACATTCAAAGTAAAGTTACCGTCGAGATCCGTTACAATACCATTCGTAGTCCCTTTTTCAATAATATTAGCACCTATAACAGGCACTCCCTGTGCGTCGGAAACTTTACCGGAAATTAGTTCTTTATTACTTTGTTGAGGAATAGCTTCACTTGCTTGCCTTTTAGCTTCTTTTTTATAAAAAATGACTTGTCTGTCTACTATTTTATATTCCGTTTGTGTATTTTTCAACACCTGGTCAAGAATCTCTTCTATGGTTCCGGTATTATGGCTGACATGCACTACTCTTGACAGATCAATAGCTTCATCATTATAGAAAAAAATAAATTCGCTTTTTCTCTCTATCTCTGAAAATAGCTCTTTTAAAGACTTGTTACCGGCAGATACACTTATTTCAGCGACCTGAGCGTACGACTTATCAGTTGCCCAACAATAAGTAACCAGGATTAGCATTAGTAAAGAAAGTTTCATTATTCGAAAAACTTTACGCAGTTCTTTTCCTGAACCACGTTTGATAGTGATTAATTTCATATCTTTGTATACGTTTTTAGATTAAAAAATGTTTTAATTCAAAGCTTTTTTTGATCGGAAATCACCGGAAAGTACTGGTACTACTTTCCGGTTTTTTGTATGGTTTATTTCATCATAGATATGTATTTTTTTAGGGTTTGACATATATATTTATTTCATTCTCATTTATCTTATATTCAATTGGAGCCGTAATAGCTAAAACCCGTAATATTTCTTCTATATTTTCTTTCAGATCCAACTTCCCGCTGAAAGTTGTATTACCTGTTGACAATTCATAATAATTAACTGACACATTATAATATCTTTCTACTTTCTTTATAACGTTGGTCAAACGCTCATTTTTGAATGTCAAAAATCCGTATTTCCAGCTTATATGATCCAGGACATCCACCTTATTAAGCTGATGTTTCTTTGTACTTTTATCTATCAGATATTGTTGGTTCGGTTTTATTCGGGTAGATGTTTTCTCACTTAATTCTTTAATAGATACGGATCCCGTAGCTAAGACAACCGATTGATCAGGATCATTCTTATAGGCAGATACATTAAAAGAAGTACCCAGTACATTAATTTCCAACAAGTCTGTTTTAACAATAAAAGGTGACTTTTCATTTCTTGCTACCTCCAGATAAGCTTCTCCTTCTACATATATTTCCCGCCTATCTGTGGAAAAACGATTCGGATATATCACCTGTGATCCAGAATTTACCCAAATTTTAGTTCCCTCACTCAGTATCAGACTAGTCGTTTTTCCATAAGGAACATAGACCTTATTAAATTCTTCTTCTTTACCCGTTGCCGGTCTAATTGATTCTAATACTTCCGCATTTACACTTATTCTTCCATCCGCATCATGAACCAACTCAACATTTTTTTCTTTTAATTCAATTTTTTCCTGATTCCCCAAAACAATTAGTACATTGTCGGAATGTACTGTAGAATCAGGAACTTCAGATATTAGTTGGGAATAATCTACCGGAGTCTCCTCTGAATATCTGGTGAAATAAAAATAAACAGAAGTACCTGCAACTAGTAGGAAAACTGCAGCATACCGCAGAAAAACAGAGAGTTTAAATCTTTTGACTTTCTGAGATTGAGTAGAAGTTTCAATTCTTTTCCATAGCTCTTTTTTATCATCAATGGAGAAACATTCATCATCTATTTTTATTCCCTTAATTATAGTTTTAAGATCATCTATTACTTTCTCTTTCTCCGGTTCGTTTTGCATCACTTTATCCCAATAATTATCTAATTCTTCAGAAGGATTAAAAACCCATGGCAAAAACAGCTTATCATCAAGTACGCTGTCTATCAGTTTATTTTGTTGTATTTCATCCATGATATTACTATATTCCTTCAGATTGATTTATATGGTAGACTGAATGAGCATATCGTTTGTACTCATTAAAAATAAAAAAATAATTCTGCAAATATTTTTAACAAATAGGGTTGAGAAAAAAGCTCTATCCTTACTAAAAGTTTATTTTTTTAATATCACTACTATCACAAATATCGTATTTGTCTATATATCTGATAAATACCGGTGATATTAAACCATTTTCTTAATATCACGGCACTATCACTTTTTCTCAAAAGTGGCTTCAAAAAAAGCATTGTAATGATTAAGTAAAAGTATTACAATACTTTCAAAAAAGGAATACAATGGTTTGTAAGAAACATCACAATCATTTGACAAATAGATTGTAATGAATCGGAAGATCGGTCAAGACAATTTAAAAAGTTAAGATTGGAATATCCGGACGCTTGCAAATAAATATAGCTCCTGTCCGATTTTAAATCGGACGCTTGCAAATAAAAATCGGACAGGAGCTACCCGAAAAAGGATGTAGATGTTTGTTTTTTTGTGACATTAGAGAGAAAAAAGTGATATTAAAATTACAAGATAAGATCACCTTTTATTCTTTATAAATCAAACACATACAACAAAAGTGATATTAGTGATATTAAAAAAACAAACTTTTGGTTACGATCAATCTACATACTATTTGATTAGATGTAACCTATTTTCTTATTCAATTAATATAATGACAGGATTCATATCTTCATCTAAATCTTTAAGAAAGGAGAGATTTTTATTATTCTTTGCTCCGGGATGCTTTTCCAACCAATCCATAATCTCCCAAACTTCAACAAACGAAACAAATTCACCCGATGTACTCATACCTAAAGGTTTAAACGGCATAAAATGAGTCACATCATCTTGAATACCATCCTTATTTTTGCTAAGGATTGTTTTCCCTGTTTTCTTATTATACAGGCCATTATGCAAAATACCTGCTAATTCAAGGGAAAACATCCCCCTAATACATTGAAAGAAAATCAAACTATTATTTTCATAAATATCAGCAATAAAAATCCGGTCATTAGTATTCTTCTCACTTCTTCTTTCCTCTACAGGCCAATGATATTTTCCTGTATTGAAAACTATAGATGGAATAAGTTTACTACAGGAAACAGTATATATCGTATCTATAAAATCTTGCTTATAACGAATACTTTCGTTGTGTTTCCATATTCTTGCCGCATGTAAAGCATTGACCTGTCTTACTTGTCTGCCAGGGGTATATTCAAAAATGAAAGCACCTGCACGTGTCCAACTCCCAAAAACGTCATATAAGATTCTACCATTAACCAGATTGGTTTGATATAAATCATCTGTAATTGGTGTTGTAGATGGGAAAAAAGAAGGTATTGTATTTTTCAAGCTTCCATTTTTTTCATAAATTCCCAGGGCATATTGACCTGAAGATTGGCTTACTATGTTAAAGGCATCAAAATACTTTGACAATCGGATTTTTACCAACCAACCCATCATTCGTTGTTTCTAAAGGAATATAACGGACTGTTTTACCTAAATCAGAGACTTTTAAACGGGAAAGATTTTTCAAGCCACTTTCTACATCAATTACAGCCGCATTTATTACTTTATTCTTCTGACTATTAACAGAAAACGAAAGCAATAACATGATAGTAGTAATAATTAAATATTGTTTCATAATTTCACAAAAAGATCTGCCTAAGTTCATCGATTCAAACTGAAGGTTTCGGAGGGATCGAGGCCATCTAACGTATTTAGAGTGATTGTAAGACATAATTATGATCATAAGCAATAAATTGCGTCAAGTTGGATGTAGTGAGGAAAAGAATAAATCATGGTTTTACATGACATAGATTAGGTTTATCTATTACTATTTCGTAATTAGATGGACTGGGACATAACCATTGATAAATACAGTCATTACATGGTACATCATCTCTTAACTTAAACCATGATTTCCCAGCGATAAATTCCTTGTAAACTAAGGAATACGGGGAATCATCAATACTTCCCAAGGGATGCGAGTTTACATTGGCATAAACCTTGCCATCAGGCATAATTGTCAGTCTACCAAAATTTCCGATATTGAATGATTGTCGCATAAAAATCTCATTTTTAGACAAATCAATATGTTGTAAATCTTTTTCATCTATAAATATATTTTTTTTGAAAAAGACTAAATTTTCTTTATTGTATATTGGGATAAAAAAGATTTTATAATCTGTTTCAAACGTTTCAAATATATTTGAAAATCGAATAAAATCATCTTCAGAAAAGACAAAGACCGTAATAAAAAATGAAAAAGAGATATCTCTTATAAATGTAATATCAAAAACAGTATCAACCAATAAGTTAAACTGAACATTGATAGGCCATTTTGTATTTATTATTTTTTGTTTATTTTTCAAAAAATCATTTATTGTTACATAAATAGTAAATTGAATAGAAAAATCATAAATATTTTGTATCAATCGTTCAAAATCAAAATATGAAAATAAATTGCCAACCAAGTTAATGTTAGATAAAAAGAGATTCTTGCTGTTATTTATAAATGACAAAATTTTTGATCTATCCAAAAAGTTGTAGTCATTTAATGGATAAATATGTTGTTTGTAAAACTCGTTGTTTCCATACTCGCTTCCATTAATATAAAAAGTAAGTTCATGAAGATTCTGAAGGATTTCACCTTTCTCTCCATTAGAGTGCATCAACTCATAATATTCTTTTTTGTTTTGAATCTTTAATATAGGTTTTAGAGAAACAGGCCTCTCCGTGAACTCTATATTACATTTTAGATAACCAACATGGATATTGATCAATGATTGAAGCCACTTACTAACCTCATTATCTTTAATATCCTCGGTTGTTAATTCGCTTGTATATAGATTTTCGATATTCAACAGTTGCTCGCAAATTTTTTCTATTCTATTTGTAAGGTAAAAATGAAGTCTTTTATGATTTTTTGCACTGTATACAAAACCAACTTTCCCTTTTATCCACAAAAATGTATCTGAGTAGAGTGTAATCCAATTTTTTTTCATTTCTTATAAAGTAAAATTAACTTCATTTAATACCTTTTCGTAATAATGAGGAAATTGTCGAAGATAATCAAAAACTTGTTCTTTTTCTTTTCTAGCTGTCTCTTTCGTTCGAAATTCTTGACATTGTGGAGATTTTTCTCTTATATTATTGATTTGGTAAATACATTGAGTACAAGATTGGTTAATCGCGCAATATGCACATAGTTTGTAACACTTTTTTAAATAATAATTATACGTATCTGCAACATTGATAAAGTTTAAATCTACAAAATTGTCATAAATATATCCTATTTCAAAATCGCGGCTAATGCGTTCACAAGAAAAAATCTTTCCTCTGGCAGAAATAAACATTTTTTTAGCAAAAGGAGTACAAGTTCCAGTATATATTTCACGATTAATATTTTTTTGTAGTAGTAATTGATTGTAATTATAAAATATATTTCCACTTGAATTATATAGATATTTTGATAATCTGTAGCCTCTCGGCATAGTAATAAAAAAAAATTTCTCTAGTTCTTCACAATTTTTAGATTTCATAATACTTTGTGATATATTTTGATACATTTTTCTAAATTCTTCCTTTTTGTTATCACAAATATTAGAAGTGTTCAATAAGGATATTCTAGGAACTGTATCAAAATTAATATCAAAAAAATGAAGAATGGATTCCACATCATTTCGATTATGTAATACCGAGTTAAAATGTACTGATTCATTGAAATATTTAGGATGTTTTAGTTGTAATAATTTTACATTCCGAATAACTTGAGTGAATGAATTATTATCTAAATGGTCTACCCGGTAACTTTGTGCTTTTTCATCGCCGTCGAGGCTGATATGTAAATTGAATTTTTTTTCTACTAAATAATCCATGTGTTTATCTAGCAACATGGCATTGGTAGTCATAGAATAATGTATTTCTCTACCGGGGATTTCCGACTGTTCAATATACTCAATTATTTTGCGAATCAAAGATATGTTTATCAGAGGTTCTCCACCATAGAAACTCACAGTAAACCGAAAAACAGTATCCGATATATAGTTATCCTTCCATAGATTTAAAAGATAGTCAATCATCAATTTAGACTTTTCAAAAGATAAATATCTATTCTCTCTGACATCGTGGGTTTGGTATAGTTGTTCAGATAATCCACAATATTTGCAATTTAAATTACATTGTTCCGTTACTTCAAAAACTATCTGTTTCAGGTTGAGTAAATTATTTTTGATGAGCTTCTCATCTATTTGTAAAATCTTATTCATTATCTGGAAGTTTTTTACTTGAATTTGATAATCCTTACTATCGGATTATCTTCTTCATTAAGTGTTGCTACTAATTGTTCTAATTTCCCTTTCAATTTTTTATCTTCATAAGCTGTTTTTAATCTTGATACTGGCATAAGGTCTGCAACCATATTTTTACCAATGTCAGGGGATATACTTCCAGGAGGTATCCATTGCCCCATAGAAAGATCAGCGTTCAAAAATACAACTTCGCTTGTTTCACCAGTTTCAAATTCATAAATCAAGGTTACATTAGGGATAGACTGTCCTTTATCAACAGCAATGAAATCCAAAGTAGCTTTATTTAAAACAATAAATTTATCGGTTGTTAATAAGGAACTCCACACTATGCGTGGACAAAATAAGTGAACTGATGGTTGGCGAACAAGTATTGGTCTTAAATTTCTATTCTGAGTCAGTAGATAAATTGTGTCAGAAGATATATTTGCTATCACGAAATCTAAACCGTAATAACTGTTATTAGGTGTAGGTATCAGTAAAGGTGTATACATTTTTTCCCCTCCAACGAGGTCTATCTCCTGAGCTATACTATTCGAATATCTTACAGGTAATCGAATATCAAAAGTGTCAACAATACTTCCATCTTTTTTTGAAAGTAACATATAAGGTTTTTCGCTGTAGTTTTTACGATGCAATCCTATTTTTTCTCCATCATATATTAATATTGTTTCATCGTCAAAATTGTAGGCTGATGCAATAAACAAATCAGTGGAATGGTTTAAAGTTCGTTTGTATTGGCCATTCAGTGAATAAACTAAAATCCGGTGAGCCCAACCATTAAAAATAAATATTTCTTCATTCTTTTCATCAAATACAACCATCCCACGTGGATAATATTCTTCAGGTCCTTGCCCTTTGTGGTTAAAATTAGATATAATCTTTCCATTTCGATTAAAAACGAATATATCCCCTTCATAAAAATTCCAAACAAGGATATATTGGTCTGAAACATAAGACAGAAGAGAGATTCGGTCTAATAAAACACTATCTGTTGTTTCTAAAGGGACATACTCTATTTGGGCAATATCTTGAAGAACTATTTCTTTTTTGGAATAACCTTCTAAGATATCTATTACAGGTAAATTATCGATCGTCAATGGAGAATTTTTCAATTGACATCCCATTGATAAAAAGAATAACAGCAGGAAAATACTATTTAGTTTCATAAAAAACAGAATCTTTTTCATAAAATAAAAACAAAGGGACTCTACAAAGATTAAAGCCCCTTTGTTTTATTTATCCTTAATAGCCGGATCCAAATAATAGATCTGCATGAGTCTCAATTTCACTTGTATACCGATCTATTGACTCCATAACTGCTACATCTCCGGGACATACACAACCAACGCAAATACATCCCGCTACACCACCTTTCAAAGCATTCTGCTGCCTTTCATCTAGGGCATTCTTGCTAAGACGATTTAATTTTAGTTTTCCAATTTTTTTCATCTTGTTTATAATTAAGTGAATAAAATAATTATAAAAAAACTCTATAAGTTTAAAGTCTTTTTTAGAAAACAACTCAAATAAATATATTTTGAGCATATTAATTTACATAAATCTATTGCCAATGCAAATTTTACTCCAAAATAACATAATTACTAAAACGATATTTCTCATTTTATAATAAACATATCACTAATATATGAAAGTTTAAAATCTATTCTAAATCTTATTTTATACCTGATTCTTTTACATTTTTATATACTTCATTTATTAGACCAAACATTTTATGTAAAGTATATTCTGATAAATACCTGTTTCTTAGAGAAATATTTTGTTTGTTTTCTAATTTTAAAAGAATTTTTTCAGCTAATATGTCAGGTGAAATTGTTACCGAGTCTATCTCTTCAACAGCTTCGATTTGAGAGTCGGGATCGGGTATCATTTCTTTTAATCCTGTTGTTGTAGAAATAACCATTGGTAAATTAAACATCATCATTTCAATAGCAACATAACTGCATTGTTCATGTGTAGATGGCATAACTCCAACATCTGCAATCTGATAGAACTTATATAATTCATCTTTGTCTAATCTTCCTGTAAAAGTAATTCTATGCCAAAACCCTTTACTTTCGGCTAAATATGGAGTATTATCACCACCACCAATAATAACCAAGTGAGCCTTTTGATCTTTCAAAGCCACTTTCTTAAAAGCTTTTATCAGTATATCAACACCTTTAATTTCATCTAACCTACCAACAAATAAAATCAATTTTGTTTGCTCCCCAAAAAAAAGATTTCCTCTGATAGTACATTTCTCTTTATTTGAAATTGGAACAAATTCATCTTTTAACCCATTATATATTAAGGAAATTCTTTCATCAGGAACAAGATATACATCTATTAATAATTTTTTTATATATTTCGATAGACAAATGAGATGATCTACCATATGAAAAATCCTTTTTTCTTCTTCATAATATTCAAAAATCATCATTTCATTATTGTTGTGAATATAACTTTTTTCTGAATGAACAATTCTTTTGAAATGACTTGTATTACCTTTCAGTGAAAAACACCAATTCAAATAATGAATTGTAAATATAACTTTACTAGAAGGATATTTATTCTTGATATGTTTTAATAATAAATATTCTTGAAAATAATTAAAATGAAAAATAAGATCTGTAAACTCTAATTTTTGAATATACATTTTTAATATGTGCCATATACTACGGTAATATAAAGATGGTTTATGATTGTATTGAACATTTGGAAAACAAAGAAAATTGTAATTTACTGATTCTATAATTTTTATTTCTTTTTCTTCAGATTGCAGTTCAATGATATGCAAATGGGTATTTTTTTTATTTTTAAAGCATTCTATCAGTTGTCGGATATAAGTTCCAACGCCATAAGCTGCGTCTAATGATTTTTGATAAAATATAAAAATATGTTTCATCCTATAATTTTCTTTATCCCCCATCCCGCACATCCATTATGTAATCCTAATTTCCAACTAAGGATATTATCACCGTAAGGAAGAGTGTTTAATATATCTATAAACACATCATTATCTGAAATATAAGCACTATTGTTAATAAGTTTCCATTCTGAGATATAAATATCATCAAAAGGAATCTGGTTTGCTTCACTCTGTGAAGAACTTAAACGCTTATTTATATAGCAAGATATTCCATTTAGACCTGTATGAAGAGTAGTATCACTAAATCTGCGTATATCCCTTTCCATCACTTTAGCATCCAACTCTGATAAAATATCATTTGAGTCACCCTCAAAAAACCCGTTTTGCAAAAGATATTCAATTCCCCAACCTATACCACAAAGACCTGATTCAAAATCAATAGATGTCTTAATGCTAATCTCTTGATATATTTCATCTAATAATTCTTCCGCAAAATCATTATATGCAACTTCTTTCGTATATCTGGAATAATGTGCAAAAAAAATAGTAATTCCCATTTTTCCATGATATAGACCAATATCTTGCATAAAACATGCATTTAACATCAAATGATTAATTATACGTGTCATTAAATTCTCATCCTGCATACTTTTAGATTTATAATAAGATTTGAATTGCAAAATAAAAAAAAGATTATTTTATAAGTGAATAAGTTATTAAGGTTATCGTATGTGGTCATTTTAAATGGACAATTGGTATGTTGGATAACATATTAAATTAACTTGGCTTCATCTAGTAATTCAAATTATTTCTTACAAAAGACATAAAATTACGTATACGCCGCCGAGATACTGTAAATCTAATTCCAGTTGATAGTTCTACAGTACATTTACAATCACCCTTCCGAATTTTATCAATATAGTTTAGATTGATGATAACACTATTATTTATCCGAAAGAAATAAGATGGAAGATAATTTTCAAAATAAATAAGTGGATCACTAGTAAAATACTCTCTATTTGAGGATGCAATTAAAATATAGTTAAGATAAGTTTTGAGAAATATGATCTTTTTATTCTCAATTAAATCAATGTTATTACGTCCAACGAGCAATATTTTATCACAAATAACACATTCATAGCATTTTAGGTGCTTCATATTGTTAGATCATGAGTTTTTTCATTTTTTCAAATATAGATATTTAATAGAAAAATTTGGCCCATGCAATGTTAAAATAGCAAAACGTCGAAAAATATTTAAATGTTATAAGAAAATGGTTATCTGTTAAATATAAAAGATTGTCTAACACCGGCATAGTAAGTCTACTATCTTATTCTCAAAATTACAGCAGAATAGTTATTCCACTAGAAAAGTTTTAAGCAGTGAGGATGAGTCTTTTTTTAATGATTGTTTAAATAAACAATGATAAAAAAGATGATGGTTTCATTTCCGAACGGATTTTTTCAAGTGACCGGTGAATAAGATTACGGACAGATTGGTAGTTTATTCCCATTAGGTTTGAAATTTCTTCGTACGACATTTCAGCTTGGTATCTTAAATAAATGGCTTCTTTTTGCCTGTTACTTAAAAGACTGATTACTTTCTCAAACTTTTCTTTTATTTCTTCATTTATATCGTCGCTATTAGGATCAAAAACAAATTTTACGTTGAATGGTAATTTCTGGGGTGAAAAATAGACTATTTTTTCCTTTTGCTGTATAGCATCAATCAATAGATTCCGTAATGCTCTAAATAAATAAAATAATGGGCTTTTTAATTCCGGTAAGTTCTCTCGGGTTTTATGTAGCTTGATAAACAATTCCTGTATACAATCCTTCACAAGTTCTTCATCGCGCGCAAATTTAAGCCCATAACGATAAAGTCTGTCTGAGGTTATTTCAAATAAGACTGCAAACGCTTCTTTGTCATCATTACGGAATTGATCCCAAATTAATAATAATTTATCAGGGTTATCTGATCGGTCATACATTAGTTCTATTCTTCCTTTCTTCTTATAACAAATATACGATAGTTTTATTCTATAAACAAAATATACAAACCATACAACAGTATAAAGTGTTTTAAAAAGAGTATATTTGTTTTTCTAAAATTAACTGATATTATGGAAACATATAAAGCAAATGAAAAACGCTACGACGATATGATTTATCGTCGGTGTGGAAGAAGCGGAATTCTACTTCCGGCTATCTCACTTGGATTATGGCATAACTTTGGAAGTGTCGATATATTTAATCATTTTATTGAGATTGCACATACCGCATTTGATAATGGTATTACCCATTTTGATTTGGCAAACAATTATGGACCGGTATACGGTTCTGCAGAAGAAAACTTTGGCAGAATCTTAAAGAAAGGACTCGGAAAATATAGAGATGAGTTAATTATTTCTTCAAAAGCCGGATATGATATGTGGCCGGGGCCTTATGGCAATTGGGGAAGTCGGAAATATCTCATGGCAAGTTTGGATCAAAGTCTAAAGCGGATGGGGTTGGAATATGTGGATATTTTTTACTCGCATCGTCCTGATCCTGAAACTCCAATCGAAGAAACGATGGGAGCTTTGGCTGATATCGTTCGTCAAGGTAAAGCTTTATATGTCGGTATTTCGAATTATAATGATGAACAAACTAACGCTGCATTAGCTATATTAAATGAGCATAAAATTCACTGCCTGATTCATCAAGCTAAATACTCTATGTTTGAACGCTGGGTAGAGCCGAAACTGTTACCGCTCTTAAAAGACGAAGGAATAGGATTAATAGCTTTCTCTCCGTTAGCACAAGGCTTATTGACAAACAGATACTTAAATGGCATTCCTATTGATTCAAGAGCAGCAAAAACGACAGGTTTTCTTCAGCAAAATCAGATTACGGAAAACGTAATTGCGAAAGTTAGAAAACTAAATGAGATTGCCAATAGTCGCAGTCAAACGTTAGCAGAAATGGCTTTGGCCTGGTTACTAAAAGACGATCGTGTTACTAGTGTTTTGATAGGAGCCAGTTCCGTAGAGCAGCTAAACGATAACTTAAAAGCACTCCATAACCTACAGTTTTCTGCCGAAGAGTTGGCTTCAATTGAGAAGGTTCTTTTGATGTAGCGGGGACTTAGCAGTAGGCAGTAAGTAGGAAGCAGTAGGCAATAGGCAATAGGTTATTTAATAGTTGGTTTTTCTGTTTTTGATAAAATTGCTTATCATAGCAGATATTTGTGTTGATTTGCTAATTAGCATATTGAAATCATCATTATTTATATAATTCAATTCTTTGGCCAAATAACATTGTGTCCTGAATTCGGCGCATGATCCCTTGGATATATACAAAAATTGTATAAACTCTTTGTTTGTTTGGCGTTCATAGCCTTCCGCAATATTTGAAGGAATTGAAACAGAAGCACGCTGTATTTGATCTTTAAAGCCATAATCTTTACAATTCTTTATCAGGTTATAAACTTTTATACATAGTCGCATACTTTCTTTCCATATCTCCAGATCCTCAAAACCAGCAAATTTCTTCATGATAATTAATTATTTTGGTTATTAATATTTCCTTACAGCCTACTGCTTACTACCTACTGCCCAATTTACTTACAATGTTCTTTCATCAATCTATCAACCAAAGGATCTCCATATTCTTTTGCTTTCTCAAAAGCTTTACATGCTTCTGCCGTATTATTCAGGCGAACATAGCATACACCTTTTATTCTATAGCAAGCACCGAATTCTGGAGCTAACTCTATTGCTTTATTTACGCTACCTAATGCTTCATTATATTTTTGCAAGCGAACATATATAGCCGCTTCTTCTGCAAAATAATCAGGAGAACTTGAATTTATTTTTATAGCTTCCTGAATATCCTGTAAAGCTCCTTCATTATCTCCTGATCTGAATTTAGCCTGTTCACGGTAATAATAGAAACTATCATTTACCTGTCCCTTAACTAAAGAATAATATAAATCGTAATCTTCTACAGCTTCTTTAAATTGTGATAATTGCATTTTATGTTCGACACGTTCAAGAATATAAGGAGCCGCTTCTGCAGGTACAGGAGTACTCATTCTTATAATGGCACTATCCAGTAAAGTTATAATATCACTTATCTGTGTTCCGGGTATGTTTTCCAATGCTTTTGCTGCCATATAAAAAGAAGCGGCAGAAGCCAGATCAGTTTCATTTACCTTCATATAAGATTCATATGCAGAGGGGAATGCACCCATATAAAAATAAATATCACCTTCTAACTGACGATACACAGGAAGATCTTCTTCATCAATAGCTTGCATAACTGCAGCCATAGCAGCGCCAACACTCCAATTCTTATCAGTCAACGTGGTATCGCTTGTTGCAACATCGAAGATAAGCTTTGCCTGATTAAAATAAGCATCGCCCTTCTTGGAAGAAAACTTCGCGGCAGTATTCAGATCAGCTAATGCCAAATCTAAATAATTTGCCTGTTCTGTAGGATTAGAGGACAAATCGTTTCTTCTTCCGGCATATAGTGAAGCTCTGTTCAAATATCCTTCCGACATAGTTGGAAATGTTGCTATAAAATCATTTAAAGTTTCCAGATATGTTTTGGTATCCTGAGAATTTGCTAACAAGAATAAGGAGACAGATGCCTGATCCGGGTCGGAAGGCCAGGTTTTACGTATGCCTATACTATTATATACAACATTAAAGGCATCTGTTGAAGATATATTTAATGAGTTTACATACGTAGCCGATACGCCATAGGAATTTTCTTTTTTTCCAGATGCATCATCCTGTGATAAAGCAAATGCCTGTCCATTAGACAATAATAATGGAGAATATGTTTGATCAGATTCTACGGGAAAAGATATTTTATAATAATTGTAAGCATCTTTCAATTTAGTAACTTCCAAAATAGAACCTTCTTTAAAGGAAGCTTCTTTACCTGTAGAATAATTCACTAAATAAACAGTAGAACCGTTGGGTACCGGATCGGAAGCCAGCGGAATAAAAGCGACTTTTTTAGTAACTGCTACTTTGAATTTGATAACATCATACAAATCGTCTGCACCTATTATGAAAGTTACCGGATAGGTATTTCCTTCTGCATCAGTAACGGATGCTTTATCAGCTCCTTTAAAGGGTAGATAGGCAGAAAGAGCTTCCCCTGATTCTGTTATAAAGAATCCGTTTATAGTCGCTATTTTACGATTGTCTTTATCAAAGGTATTTATGGAAATAATAGCCTTCTTCGACTTCTCCATCCATTTTGGCGCCTTCTGGGCCATTAAAGGCAATGCAAATAAACAAGTAATAGTACACAGTATAAGTTTTCTCATGTTTTTCATCTTTATTTAACGAGAAACAAAGATATATAATTTAATTTAGAATATTATTTACACTTTTCACACTTGTTATATCAGGGTTCTTCCAGATTTAGATTTCGTCATTGGCATACAGACTTAAAAGATTATTCAATGGATAATCAAAGATTTCATTTTCTTTAAAAAAACGTTGTAATTCTATCTTTGCATTTTCCTGTGAATCCGAGGCATGCACAATATTCTCCTGTACACTCATTGAATAATCGCCACGAATAGTTCCCGGAGCGGCTAGACGGCCATTTGTCTTCCCGGTTAGAGTACGGATAACTTCTACAGCATCAATACCTTCCCAGCAACAAACAATTACAGGAATAGTTCGCATATCATCTTTCAATCGCTGAAAAAAGGGCTTATCCTTCAAATGGAAATAATGTTCACTTAATATTTCATCCGTCAGCCAAACCATCTTCATACCTGCCAGACGAAGACCTTTTTTCTCAAAACGATTAATAATTTCGCCTATTAACCCTCGTTGAATAGTCCCGGGTTTCAAAATAACTAATGTTTTTTCCATATGCAGAATCTTTAAATATTGATAAGGATAAAACCTGTTTACTAATGATTGGCCTCAAAATTAATAAAATACTTTTTAGAAACTAATCTTAACTCTGGCAAAAATAATATCAGGAAAGAGAAAAAATAATAAATATTTTGACAAATTGCATATATTTGTTCACCATAAACTATAGAGAATAAACTTAAACTATTTATCGATGAAAAATGTCTTTTTAATATGCCTTGTATGCCTTGGCATCACTGGATGTTCTACTAAATCTAACGAAACACAACCAACCTCAGAAACGAAAGAAAAAACAGCTTTTCAAACAAGTGGTCATTGGAAACCCTTTACCGACGTCCGTTCTGATGTGGCTATTATTTATGGAGCAAATGACAGGAAAAATATGACGTTTGAAGAGCGTGTCCAGTCATGGCGCGACAGAGGATATACTACCCACTTCATGACAGGAATTGCATGGGGTGAATATCAGGATTATTTTACCGGAAAATGGGATGGAGAATGGCATATGGACGAAGGCCAGGTAAACATGGAAGGCGATACGATATGGCACGGACATATGGTTCCCTATATCGTTCCGACGATGAATTACCTCAAATATATCAAAGAAGTCCATGTGAAAAGAGTTATTGACGCAGGTATTGATGCCATCTATATGGAAGAACCCGAATTTTGGGCACATGGGGGCTACAGCGAATCTTTTAAACGTGAATGGCAGGATTATTATGGTTTCCCGTGGCGGCCTCAACATGCGTCTGCCGAAAATACCTATTTATCGAACAAATTAAAATATCATCTATATTACAGGGCATTAGAAGAAGTGTTTACATATGCGAAGGAATATGGCAAAACAAAAGGAATGGATGTAAGATGCTATGTACCGACTCATTCATTAGTTAATTATTCTGCCTGGCAGATTGTAAGTCCTGAGGCAAGTTTAGCCTCTTTGCCTTGTGTAGACGGTTATATAGCCCAGGTATGGACAGGAACGTCGCGTGTGCCGACTTTCTATAATGGAATACAAAAAGAACGTGTTTTTGAAAATGCCTTTCTGGAATATGGATCGATGGAGTCTATGACCCGCCCAACAGGACGTAAAATGTTTTTCCTGACTGATCCGATAGAAGACAGACCTCGAGACTGGGCAGATTTCAAAAAGAATTACCAGGCAACTTTTGCTGCACAATTGTTATATCCGATGATCGATAATTATGAGGTAATGCCCTGGCCGGATAGAATTTATGAAGGGTTATACAGAACCAGTGCGGATAGCGATGCGAAAGCAAGAATCCCCCGTTTCTTTTCCACACAAATGCAGGTAATGGTGAATACATTGAACGATATGCCTTTATCTGATAATAAGGTGAGTGGCTCGGAGGGAATCGGTGTTCTGATGTCTAACTCGCTAATGTTTCAGCGATTTCCTATTCATGAGGGTTATGATGATATTCAGTTTTCCAATTTCTATGGTCAGACATTCCCTTTATTAAAACGAGGAATACCGGTAAGTACCGTTCATATCGAAAACACGGAATATCGCGATACATGGAAGAACCTGAAAGTGCTAATCATGTCATATGCTAATATGAAACCCATGAAACCGGAATTTCATCAATATATTGCCGATTGGGTTAAGAAAGGTGGTGTATTGATATATTGCGGGAAAGATATCGACCCGTATCAATCTGTTATGGAATGGTGGAATACTGAAAGCTACAATTATAAGGTCCCATCAATGCATCTTTTCGAAATGCTGGGAGTAGAATCACTGACGCCGACAACGAATGAGTATGTATGCGGTAATGGAAAAGTATATGTATTACGGGAAGAACCTAAAGATTTTGTCTTACAATCCAACAATGATTCAAAGTATTTTGATATGGTGAAAAAGGCTTATGAATCATCTCCTAATACCGGAAAATTGGAAACAAAAAACAGCTTATATCTGGAGCGTGGACCCTATATCATTGCGGCAGTGATGGATGAAAGCACCTCTGAAACCCCATTAGAATTGAATGGGATTTTCATAGACCTGTTTGATCCGGAATTACCTGTATTGACAAGTAAAACCATTTATCCTGACGAACAATCTTTTTTGTATAATGTAGAACGAATTATTGAAAAGAATAAACCCGTCGTATTATGTGGTGCATCTAGAATCTACAATGAAACTACAAGTAGAAATACATATTCTTTCATTGCAAAAAGCCCTATTAATACAACGAATGTATCACGTATTTATTTACCAACACAGCCAGATAACGTTACAGCAAAAAAAGTATCAGATGGTTCAGTAATAGACTTTGATCAATCCTGGGATAAGAACTCATCAACCTTATTGCTGAAATTTGAAAATGATCCAGATGGGATAGCTGTTGAAATGACTCAACAACTGAATCACTGAGTAAAATATTCAGTTATTCAGTTTATTCAGTTACTGAGTCATTGAGTTTATTCACTTTTCAAACTATCTACCGGATTTGCATTTGCGGCTCGCCAGCTTTGGAGAGTTACTGTTGAAATAGTTATAATCAGAACTATTAACAAGGCAATTACATAGACCCACCAATATATCGGAGTCTTATAAGCAAAGCTTTCCAGCCACTTCTTCACACAATACCAGGCAAGTGGCATAGCTATAACAAAACAGGCGATAACAATATAGAGATACTGTTTATTTATCATATTTAAAACAGAAGCTATGCTTGCACCATGAACTTTACGGATGGCTATCTCTTTCCTGCGGTATTGTGTATCGAAGACTACCAAACCAAAGACTCCAACTAAAGAAAGAATGATCGCTAAAAGACTAAATAAAGTAATCAAACTTCTTAAATTGACTTCTTTGCGATATAATTGATCGTATACTGTGTCATAAAATTCTATATCAAAAGGATAAGACGGATCAATATTCGCAAGTGTTTTACGGATATGTTCTACCGCTGCATGAACATCTGTACCTGCTCCTAAACGGATGTAAGAAAATCTTAAGGCGTAGAACGGCATAGGGGGAGCTCCGGTAACAAATCCAATATTATTTTCACCCTGACGTAAAGAAGTAAATTTCACATCACCGGTAAAGCCTATTATCGGTTTATTACTCATTGTTAATTGAGATCCAACTTCCATTTCCATATTTTTATGTGCTTCACTATTGAAAATGAAAGAGAAATCTTCCGACAATTCATCAGCAGGGGTAAAATCCCGTCCCTCAACAACAGGTATTCCCATTACACGTAAAAAGTTGTTAGAAACAGCTACCATATAATAATGAAACTCTTTCCCTCTATATTCATCGCCATTAGTACTATATCCATCCTGAGAGCCCATTTTTTCCATTGCAAACGCAACATCTTCAATTCCGGAAAACTCTTTTAATCCATTGGTATATGCTTCCCTGCTTTTAAGATAGATATCACCACTTAATTTAACTATAGCAATCTGATCTTTATCAAAACCCAATGAGAAGTTTCGCATATAATCATTCTGTAACCGCACCATACTTGCACCTATTATAAGTATAATAGATATAATAAACTGAATTCCGATAAGGGCGGTCCGTAATTTACGACCGGAAGCGGATAATCCGAAGCTTCCTTTCAAGACTAATGCCGGAGGAAAAGAAACCATATACCATGCCGGATAAACACCTGCCATTATACCAGTCAGCAAAGCTATTGTTCCGGATATCAAAATGATAGGCATATTGGATAATATATTCAAATCAGCATTTACAAAGGGTAAAGATTGTGTTCTATCAATCATCCATACAATAATAATACTTATAAACCATGCTACAATACTGATTATTGTCGCCTCAATTATCAGTGAACGTCGTAATACTGAATCCGAACTTCCTAATACTTTTTGTGTATTGATACTTTTTATACGAATAGGCGTTAATGCCGTACTGAAATTAGTGTAATTGATAATGGCTACTACTATTATCAGAATAGCAATAAAGAATAATAAATTCGTTACTTCTTTATTACCACTACGAAAAATACGTCCATCCTGACTCTCATTAAAATAATAAATATCTGTAATCGGTACCAGTTTTATTTTCTGATCTTTGAGGTTGGCCATTTCAAAATCGAAGTTGTTGTTGAAATTATCAACCACTTTCTGAGCATTTGCTTTATCATCCAATCGTAAATAACAGATATAATTACTGGCATAAAAGCCGGTACGCATAAAATTTTCGTCAATAGCTGTATATATCAAATTCTTCATTTGAACATTGCCCGGAAAATCACGATAAACCGCACCCACGGTAAAGTCGTTACGTTCTTTTGACCAAATATTCTCTTCAGAATGTAGTGGTTTTCCAACAGCAGATTGATCACCAAACATCCGCTTTGCCATACTTTCCGGTATAATTATCTTTTCAGGATCTTTTAAACAATCCGGGTCTCCTTCTAAGATTGTAAAACCAAATACTTTAACGACATCAGGATGGGTAGTCTGTATAGGTTCACGAAAACCTTTTTTCTCGCCATTTTCCTGAATAGTAAAATAAATAGGAGTAAGATAAGGGTTTATTAACGTACCTGCCTCTATGTGTGGAGAAGACGGAATCACCTCCTCTATAAAAGCACGTGAAAATATTACAGAAAAGACACCCGTACTCTCCAAATCCACACGAAAGATACGATCCGAATTTGGATAAGAAGTATCAAAACTCCGTTCATAACGAACCTGCATTAAAATCACAATAAAAGCGGCGAAAGCAACTGCTAAACCTGCAACGTTCAATACAGTTGCCATCTTAAACCGCCTTAACACACTGAGAAAGTTACGGATTATAGTTTTCATATTATAATAATTGAGTGATTGAATCACTGAATAACTGAATGGTCTCTCAATCAATTATTCAGTTTATTCAGTCATTGAGTTATTCAGTTTTAATTGTATCTATAGGATTCATATTGGCTGTTCTCCAGTTCTGAAACGTTATGGTGAAAACAGTTATAATAGTCACCATTACAAAAGCTACTGCAAATACCCACCAATGCATTGGAGTTTTATAGGCAAAGTTCTCAAGCCATTTTATGATGGCGTAATACGAGACAGGTACGGCCAGTAGAAACCCAAAAGCAAGTATTTTGATATATGATTTATTAAATAATACAATTATTTCACGCACTGTAGAACCTAATACTTTACGAATTCCAACTTCTTTTTTTCGATATTCACTATCAAATACAACTAAGCCAAACACACCAACAATTGAAATAAAGATGGCTATCAAGCTGAAGATAAAGACCAATGAACCTAAGTTTCGTTCATTTAGATAAGTGTTTTCAAAAATACTATCGAAGAACTGAAGATGGAACGGATAGCCTTGATCAAACGAATCTAATACCCCTGCTATATGCGCCTTAGCTTTCTGCATATCAGAACCTTCTTTCACCTTTATATAAGCATGAGCAGGCTCCCTGTGTCCACCTACCCAGAATGCCATCGGAACTATTTCTGTACGGAAAGATGCGAATTTAATATCTGAAGCAAAACCTACAATTTCACTATCCCCTAATTTATCTCCAACCTTAAGCCGGTATTTATCACGTGCCTTTTCATTAAATATAAGCGTTCCGCCTTTTACCAACTTATCATCATCCCGGAAATTCCGACCTTCAACTAACTTAATTTCCATCACATCGAGGAAGGAGGGCTCAACCACTAAACACTGATAGTCTACAAATTCCTCTCCCACTCTTATTCCTCTTCCCCAATACTGGTCATCACTTGATATCAATGCATGCGAAAAACTTATATTTTCTATCTCAGCGTATGACTTTACCTGTTGTGCAAATGCTTCAATATTTTTCTCGATATTTTTGTTGATATCCGCTACTATTAATCGGTCTTTACTATAACCCAGATCGTTTGTCTGCATATATTTATTTTGTAAGAACATGAATAAAGCACCAATGATAAGAGCAAACGAAGAAAGGTACTGTAAACCTATCAAGGCATTCCGCAGGCTACGGCTTTTGGGCAAAAAACTAAAGCGTCCTTTTAAAGATATACTGTTTATACTTCCTTTCAATACCATTGCCGGTTGAAATGATGTAAGATAATAAGACGGATATAATCCGGCCACAAGGCCTGTTAGTATGGCTAATAACGCTGTTCCTCCTACAATAAACGGATGAAGTAACAAAGAAGGATTTGCATCCAGTAAATTCCGGATAGGTGTCAGTGGCAATAAATAAACCAGGAATAAAGCTATCAGATAAGAAACAAAAGTTATAGTTAATGCTTCAAATATGAGGGAAAGACGTATTGTACTGACTTCACCTCCCAATATCTTTTGCGTATTAATACTTTTTATACGCATAGGGGCCAATGCCGTGCTGAAATTCGTAAAGTTGATTGCCGCAATCACAATGACAATAAAAGCTATCGCCAATAAAACGGGCAACGTCTGACTGTTTGATTTTGGTATTCTATTATCGTATTCTACATCATTCTGAAAATGGATATCGGAAAGAGACGTCAAACGGAAGTTATAATCCAGTACCCACTTATATCCATCCGCCAGTATAGAGGAATCAAAGTTTTTTTTAAAGTTATCTATTAGTAATTCACTGTTTTCAGGGGAATCCAATCTTATAAAACACTGGTATCCCGAATTTCCCCATGCATTCAAGTCTTCTTCCATAGGAACCGGCCTGTATATACCATTCTTCAATAATGTATTCTTCGGAAAATCTTTATATACTCCGCCTACGGTCATGGTTATCATAACATTATCGTATGGATGGTCCCAGTAAATAGTTTTATCAATTGCCAATTCGTCTCCGAATATTTTTTTAGCCATTGACTCAGATATCAATATTCTTTCGGGAGATTCCAATGCTGTTGTTGAACCATATAATATTTCAAATTCGAAAACATCTGTAAATTCGGGTCTAACAATAACCAATTCTTCTTCAAAAGTATTCTTATTTTCACCGGTTTCTATTCTAAAAACTTCTTCACCCCAGAAAGAACAAATTGAGCCTGCAAGAATATGGGGTGAAGATTTTACAAATGTTTCAACCAAAGGACGAGACAAAACAGCTACTCCGCCTTTATCTGATTTTGTTTCCAACCGATAGATCCGATCTGAGTTTTCATGCATTTGGGCAAAGTTATAGTCAAAATCCACTTGCATCATAATTACCATAAAAGCGGCGAAAGCAACTGCTAAACCTGCAACGTTCAATACAGTTGCCATCTTAAACCGCCTTAACACACTGAGAAAGTTACGTATTATCGTTTTCATGTTTTATAACGATTAATGATTAACGATTAACGATTAACAATCTAATTGAAAGATTAAACGTTAATCACTAATCGTTAATCGTTATCTTTTATTCTGTTTTTATACTATTTACCGGATTATCATTCGCGGCCCGATAATTCTGGAATGTTACAGTTATTATTGTAATTACAGAAACAATAACAAAGGAGATCAGGAATACCCACCAATATATAGGCGTTTTGTAAGCAAAATTTTCCAGCCAGCTAACTACCGCATAATAGGCGAAAGGAGCAGATAATATGAAACAAAGACAAAGAATGCGTATATAGGTCTTATTGAATAGTATAAGTATTTGCTCTGTAGTAGAACCTAAAACCTTGCGTATTCCTATTTCTTTCTTACGATATTCACTATCGAATACTACCAATCCAAATACTCCGACAATAGAGATAAATATCGCAATCAAACTGAACAAGGTTATCATGGAGGTCAGATTTCTTTCCTTTTCGTAGGCAGTATTTAACGCTTGATCATAGAATTTTACCTGATATGGATAAGTCGAATCGAAATCATCCAATGTTTTTTTGACATGATCCATGGCGGCATGTAGGTTTGTTCCGCCACTTACTTTAATATAAGCGTATTGAGGTAACAGTTCATACTTTCCTACATAGAAGGCCATCGGCTCTACTTCTACATGGAATGTCGCAAACTTAATATCTGGCATAAAACCTATTATCTCCATATTGTCTACCTTATCGTTCAGCTGTAGATTGTACTTTTGACGAGCTCTGTCATTAAATATCAAAGCCCCCGAGGTTGTTTTCTGATCCTCTTCTCTAAAATTCCTTCCTTCTGAAACCGGAATATTCATCACTTTCAGGAATGTATAATCAACAGGAAGGGGCTCAAATTTAATTGTGCTCCCCTTATAATTACGCTCCCATCCACCAAACTGCTGCATACTGCCAAGCAAAACCTCTCCATACGTAACATCTGTTATACCGGAGAAGGTCTTTATTTTGTCTGTAAATGCATCGAGGCTTTTATAAACGGTTTGATTTAGATCTGTTATTACCAATTGATCTTTATCATATCCTAACGGAGTATTTTGTATATAACGGTTCTGTAAATACATAAAAAAAGCTCCGATAATAAGGGCAAATGAAGCGACATACTGCACACTGATCAGAATATTCCTTAACTGTCTGCCTTTAGGAGATAAACCAAAACTACCTTTCAAAACTAATGCCGGTTGAAAAGATGTCATATAAATAGATGGATACAACCCCGCTACTACACCTGTAAGCAAGGCTATAATCCCGGTTCCTGTTACAATTCCGGGATAATGTATCAATATAGGTTTCGTACTAAGCAGAGAACTTATAAATGTATAGTTTGCCACATAGACAAACAGAAGAGCCATACCATAAGCTACCAGAGCAATGCCTGCGGCTTCTATTATTAATGACAAGCGAATCCTACTTTGCTCTCCGCCTAAGACTTTCTGTGTATTGATGCTTTTGATACGCATCGGGGTCAGCGCCGTACTGAAATTAGTATAATTTATAGCCGCAATTATAAGGATAGTCAACGCTATTGCCAATAAAACAAGTAATGTCTGCCGGCTGGTTTTTGGACTAAGGTCATAAATCACATCTTTTGAAAAATGAATATCCGGAAGAGGTGTTAAACGATAGTCGACATCACCTACCCATGCATAATCCCCCAAAGCGGAAAAATCAAAATTCTTTTTAAAATTGTCCATTAAATAGGTACTATTTGCCGGATTATCGATCCGGATATAGAGCTCATATTTTTCATCCCCCCAGCGTCCGCTATTTTCTTCTTTGGGGATAGGGATATAGATACCATTCAGCACTACAGAATTAGCAGGGAAATCTTTATATACACCTCCGACAATAAAGTTCTGTTCAACAATATCAAATATTTCCATGGATACATTCAATGTTTTTCCAATGGCAGATCCGTTACCGAATAATTTCCGGGCAATACTCTCCGGCAGCAGTACATTTTCGGGTTGCTCCAAAGCGGTACTCAAGCCTTCAACCATCTGAAATTCAAAAATTTCAGTAATAGAAGATTCTACACGTACAAATTTTTCCTTATAGCTGTTACGTTCCCCACCTTCTTCCATTGTAAAGAAGAGTGGTGACAAATAAGGAACATATAATGCTCCGGCCTGTATATGTGGCGAGGAGGACTTGATAACATCTGCTAACGGACGCGAAAGTACAGCTTGAGGGGTAGCATCCTCAATTACCTCCACACGATAGATACGATCACTATTTGTATGAAAACGATCGAAATTCCAATCATAATCCAACTGCACCATGATTAAAATAAAGGCAGCAAAGGCGACCGATAAACCCAGCACATTCAGCAATGTCGCCATCTTGAAGCGTCTTAATACACTGAGAAAGTTTCTTATGATAGTTTTCATGTTTTTATTGATTTATTCATTTTTCAAACTGTTTACCGGATCATCATTCGCAGCCCAGTAATTCTGGAATGTTACAGTTATTATTGTAATTACAGAAACAATAATAAAGGAGATCAGGAATACCCACCAATACACAGGTGTTTTATAAGCAAAGTTTTCAAGCCATCGGACTACCGCATAATAGGCAACAGGAGCTGCAAGTGCAAAACAAAGACAGAGTATACGAATATATGTTTTATTAAATAGGATTAGGATTTGCTCCGTTGTAGAACCTAAAACTTTACGTATTCCTATCTCTTTCCTACGATATTCGGTATCAAATACGACTAGTCCGAAGACGCCGACAATAGAAATAAATATGGCTATGAGACTAAAGAGCGTTATTAAGGAAGTAAAACTTCTTTCCTTCACATATGTATTATTTAGTATTTCATCGTAAAACCTGACTTCAAACGGAAATTCAGGATCAAAATCGGTCAGTGTTTCTTTTACATAAGTCATAGCAGCGCGTAAATCCGTTCCGGCATTTACCTTTATATATGCATATTGTGGAGCCAATCCCCAGTTCTGAGTTCCCCATAAATAAAATGCCATTGGTTCGACTTCAATATGTAAAGTAGCAAATTTTACATCAGGTATAAAACCGATAATCTCCGTACTATCCACTCTATCCCCAAGTAACATATCAAATTGTGAACGAGCTTTTTCATTAAAGATAAAAGCACCGTATCGTGTTAACTGATCTTCTTCCCTGAAATCACGACCTTCCGTAATCGGAATTCCCATTACTTTCAGGAAAGTATAATCTACCGGAAGGCATTGGAAATTAATAGTTCCGTCCCTGTAATGCCGTCCCCATCCCATATATTGTTGCTGGCTGGCAAGTAACATTTGACCATGTGTTACTCCCTCTATGCCTGAGAATGTTTTAAGTTTATTAATAAAAGCATCCAGGTTATTGTTAAGTGTTTTACTGATGTCGGTAACTATTAATTCATCTTTATCATAACCTAAAGGGGTATTTTGTATATAGCGATTTTGAAGATACATAAAAGAAGCTCCAATAATTAGAGCGAATGAAGCTATAAACTGTATCCCTATTAAGACATTCCGCATTTGCCTCCCTTTGGGTGAAAGACCAAAACTCCCTTTTAATACCAAAGCCGGCTGGAAAGATGTCATATAGTAGGAAGGGTAGAGTCCGGCCAATAAACCTGTAACTAATGCGATTACTCCCGTCCCTAAAACTATTAAAGGATAATTGGTAAGTATTGGAGCGGCATTCAGTAATGCATGTATAAAGGTATAATTGGTTAAATAAACCAGTAATAAAGAAATAAGGTAAGCGATCATTGAAACACTTGCGGCTTCAATTATTAGGGATAAACGAATTTTTCTATCCGTTCCGCCTAATACTTTTTGCGTATTTATACTTTTTATACGCATCGGGGTTAGAGCTGTACTGAAATTTGTATAATTTATTCCACCAATTATTACTATAATCAAAGCAATCGCCAATAAAACCAATAAGGTTTGGCGGCTTGATTTCGCACCAAAGTCATAAATGGTGTCATTTGTAAAGTGTACTTCAGTCAAAGGAGTCAAGCGAAAATCGGCGTTTTCTACCCAGGTCAGCGAATTACCTAATACAGAATAATCAAAATTGGCTTTAAAATTTTCCATCAAATGAGTACTATTACCCGGTTGATCAACTTTGATATAAAATTCATAACTACTATTCCCCCAGGCATCTTTGTTTTCGTCTTTGGGTATTGTTATATATATACCATTCCGGAGTACAGAATTTTCTGCAAAATCTTTGTATACACCTGCTATCGTATAACTTTTTTCTTCTTGATTAAAAGGATCGCTGCTTGTTTTGAATGTTAACCCAACCGGCGACTGTGAGCCAAATATTTTCTTCGCAATACTTTCTGCAATTAGTGCTTTTTCCGGATCTTCCAGCGCTTTAACAGCCCCTTCTATCATTTCAAAATCGAATACATCTGTAATAGATGCTTCACATCTGACTAATTTTTCTTTATAATTTTTACGGACACCATCTTGTTCTATCACTAAAGATATTGGAGGAATAAACGGAACATACAAAGATCCTGCCTGAATATGTGGTGAGGAGGTTTTAATGGCATTTGCCATAGGACGGGAAACAATCGGCTGTGCAGTACTTCCAAATATGACTTCAACCCGAAAAATACGATCATGATCTTTATGGCTCTTATCATAATTATAATCAAAATCCAACTGCATCATTATGACAATAAATGCTGCAAAAGCAACGGAAAGACCTAATACGTTTAAGATAGTTGCCATCTTAAAACGTCTCAACACACTGATAAAGTTTCGTATTATCGTTTTCATCTTTTATAGTGATTAGTGATTAACGATTAGTGATTAGTAATTAATGATTAATAATTTGCCTAAAATTAAACGTTAATCACTAATCGTTAATCGTTATTTTTATTCTGTTTTCAAACTATCCACCGGATTCGCATCTGCCACACGCCAGCTTTGAAATGTTACGGTTGCCATAGTGATAGCCGTAATAATCAGGAAGGAGAACAAGAATACCCACCAGTATATTGGTGTGCGATAGGCAAAATTCTCCAGCCAGCGGGCTACGGTATACCAGGCTATAGGTGTTGCCAATAGGAAACATATGGTCAGAATACGTACATAGCGTATATTAAACATGGCCAGAATTTGCGCGGTTGTAGATCCTAATACTTTTCGAACACCAATCTCTTTGCGCTTATATTCGCTTTCAAATACAACCAGTCCGAATACTCCCACCATAGAAATCAATACAGCTATCAAGCTAAACCAGGTGATCATCAATGTCAGGTTGGTTTCTTTCATATATACATTGTTCAGGATATTATCGTAGATACGTACATTGAAAGGGAATCCGGGAGAAAATTTCGCCAACGTATTGTTTACATATTGCATAGCGTCTTTTAAATCACTACCTGCTTTTACACGGATATAGCCCCAACGCACTCCGCCGGTATAGTTATGACTGGCATATACAAAAGCCATCGGCTCGACTTCCTTACGTAGTGAAGTAACTTTAATATCAGGAATAAATCCGATAACTTCTTCCTGATATTGAGATTTATCACCCAATGAGAGTCCAAACTCATCACGTGCTTTCTCATTAAAAATAAAGACTGGATCATCACTAAACTTGTCTGATAACATCAAATCACGACCATCTAAAAGTTGAATGCCCATAGTCCGTAGAAAACCAGTATCGACTGCAATTACCTGAAATAGTTTTTCTTCTTCTTTAAACTTACGTGACCATGTAGAATAGGAATCAAGTCCTGACATAAGTGACTCGGCATAACTGACTGTTTCTATATTGGGATTTGATTTCAATTCATTTGCAAATGATTCTCTGGAATTCTGTATATCACTGTTCAGGTTGATTACAATTACCTGATCTTTATCAAAACCAAGGGATGAATGCTGCATAAATTGAATTTGCAGATACATGAATAACGAAACTACAATCAAAGCAAAAGAAGCAACAAACTGAATACCAACTAATGTATTACGTAACTGTCGCCCTTTGGGTGACAGTCCGAAACTTCCCTTTAGTATTAAAGCCGGAGCAAAAGACGTGATATAAAACGCAGGATAGACGCCGGCAAAAACACCAACTAGTAAGGCTATCAAACCGACTCCGCAAAGTAAATCCCAATTTTTATTTAATGTCATATCAGCACTTAGTATCTGGGATACTGAACTCATAGATACCAGATAGGTGATCAGAATTGCCAATCCCCAGGCCAATAAGCAGGTCAATATAGCCTCAACTACTAAAGAACTGCGTAACCTGCTTTCTGAAGCGCCTAATACTTTTTGAGTGTTTATGCTTTTAATGCGTAAGGGTGTTAATGCAATACTGTAATTCGTAAAATTAATTGCAGCAATAAGTAGAATTACTAATGCAATCGCCATCAATACCCATACCGTTTGTCGGCTTGCTTTCTTTGTAAAATCAAATTCTACATGTGTATTAAAGTGAACCTCTTTTAGCGGACTTGCTTTAAAAGTGACACCTACTAAACCCGATTTTTCAAAAACCTTCGGATCTATTGTCTTTGTGAATGTATCCAAAAGATCATCCATATTAGCCGAAGGATCTATTAATACGTACCCTTCATAATTAAAACTACCCCAGTTTCCTTTATTTTGATCGTCAGGAATTTTCGTATATATAAAGTTATTCGTAGAGCTATTATCCGGAAAATCTTTATAAACTCCACCTACAATATACTTAATTTCTTCTTCGATAAGCTGTTTGTGAATAGGCGACTCGTTACCAAACATTCGTTTAGCCATACTTTCCGGTATAAGAATAGTTTGCGGTTCGCTGATCTGACTAGCTAATCCCTCAACCATATCAAACTGGAAGATATCGACATAATCAGTAGATACTTCCATTAACTTTTCAGCATAGTACTGTATATTACCCTCCCTTTCAACACCAAAGAATGTACTTACAATTTCTGTTGCAAATACATTTGTAACAGCAGCGGCCTTAACATGTGGTGAAGAAGCCTTGAGATCTTCAATCAACGGACGGGGTAAAACACCAAACTGACGACCGTCTAATACAGCATCGATACGATAGATATTATCTGCTTCAGGTTGATTGCTATCAAATCCGAGATCATAAGTAACCTGCATCATAATGATAATCACAGCGGTAAACGCTACTGATAACCCGGCAATATTCAGGAATGTTGCCATTTTGAAACGTCGAAGTACGTTAATGAAGTTACGTAAGATAGTTTTCATATTGTTATTTTTTTAGCAGGTTTATGATGCATTATCAATTACTCTATTATGTATTTTTGGTTTGAGGTACCTCAAAATAATTTTAGACGTACCTCTAATCTAATTTTGAGGTACGTCTAAATCGGATTTGAGGTACCTCAAAATTAAAATACAAGTCGGTATTACCAGAAAAATATTCCGAATACCCGGAAAAGACAACTATATTAGTTCTTAAATAAATTCGCTTACGGAAGAAACGATGCTACCGTCGAACAGATTGATTACCCTATGTGAGAAAGAAGCATCATGCTTGGAGTGGGTTACCATGATGATAGTTGTTCCTTCTTTATTCAGTTCAGTCAGCAATTCCATAACTTCCAAACCATTCTTACTATCCAAATTACCGGTAGGCTCATCGGCAAGGATCAGCTTAGGATTGGAAACTACCGCACGGGCTATTGCTACACGTTGTTGTTGCCCCCCCGATAATTGTTGTGGAAAGTGTCCGGCACGGTGGCTGATGTTCATACGTTTCAGGATATCCGTTACCATCTGTTTACGTTCTGATGACTTGATCTTAAGATATGTAAGAGGTAGTTCTACATTTTCAAAGACATTCAGTTCGTCAATCAAGTTAAAGCTTTGAAATACAAAACCGATATTCCCTTTACGAACCTGTGTACGTTCTTTTTCCTTCAGATGGCCTACTTCCGTTTCACCTAAATAGTAGTTTCCTTCTGTAGGGTTGTCCAATAATCCCAGGATATTCAATAAAGTTGATTTACCACAACCTGAAGGACCCATAATAGCCACAAATTCACCGTCTTTTACTTCTATAGACACTTTATTAAGGGCAATTGTTTCTACTTCTTCAGTACGGAAAAGTTTGCTTAAATTTTCAATCTTGATCATGACTTTATATTCTTTAATTTATTATTATTCTATGTTCTCTTTATTATTAATTCAAATTATGTGCCAAATATATTAATCTTTTATTAATCAAACAGTTGAAAAATATCCCATTTAATATTAGTGTCTAATTATTTGACAATGATGTATAATTATTTGACAACTACTATTCTTATTCAGATTTAAGCCAGTTCGCCGGATTATCATGGGCTACGCTCCAAGAGCGTGTTACGACAGTAAACAGTAAAATGGTAAAGATACACAAACCGGTCAGAGTGAACAAAATTAAATTTAAAGGTATCTTCACCACAAATTGTTGTAGCCATTCATCCCCAACGACATACGAAAACAATAACCCTAATACTATGGCCGGAATGGCAATATACGTAATACCTACCGACAATAAATACAGAATATCTTTTGCACGTGCTCCGTTTACTTTGCGGACTGCGATTTCTTTCCGTCGACGTACAACTTCATCATCTACAAATCCAAACAAACCCAACAAGGTTATTACTAACATAATAAATGCAGCCGTCAACACAGAATTCCGAAACAGGCGCACATCACCATATCTTTCTCCATAAAGAACATTCGCATATGATGTAAATGCTACATTTTCATTATGTACCCATGCTTGCAACTGTCCTGTAAATATATCTAACTGTTCAGTTTTGACTGGGGCATTCAGGCGTAAAGCAATGGTGTAGTATTCTAATTCTGAGAAAACCGGAAAGATTACTAATGGTTCAATATTACTTTGGAAAGTTTGTGTCTGATAGTCTTTTATTACGCCGCATATAATACGTTCATGTGAAAGGTAATCGATCCTGTGCCCAATAGGGTTCTCAACATTTAACAAGCGTGCCAATGTCTCATTAATAATTATTTCATTCGTGTTAGCAGAATTATCCGTAAAGCCACGCCCGTTGATAAGTTGTATACCGAAAGTTTCGAAATAGTTATTATCGGCGGCTAAGAAACGTCCTGTAAATAGGTTTTCTTTTGTTTCGTTATCAACCACAGGACTACCTCCGTTATCGCCGTTGACCGGAAGAACGGAAACAATTGTCGCTGCAGCTACTTCCGGTAATCTTTCGAATTCAGCTTTGGCTGTTTTTAATTGCTCTTGATTCAACCGCCAGCTTTCATCCGAGAAAATGATATTTTTAGTAATGTACCCCATATCTCTGTTCATCACCATCTGATATTGGTAGACAATGATTGTCAATAGTGTAAGCATAAAAGCTATTCCGGAGAATTGTGCAAATAACAGAAGGTTCTTCCATTGTCTTTTCCCTTCTTGCTGTGAACGGAACACTTGTGTGACAGGAATAGATGAAAATATCTTTCCCGGAATAAGACCTGTAGTGAATAATAACGCCAATACTATCCCCCCTGTTACCCAAAGATTGGATAATGAGAAAATGGAAGACAGCTCCGATTTAATCAACATCTCTATCTGCCCCCTGAAAGCAAGGATTAATAAGAAAGCGAATATTAACGATACAAATATAAGTATACCGGTTTCACCCAAAAACATCCTGAAGATATTCCCATTGGAAGCTCCGCTGCATTTTTGAATACCCACCGCTTTTGAACGTTTTGCCAACGATGATATGGATATAAGTACATAGTTCATCGCAGCAGCAAACAACAAACTAAAAGCAAGGATACTTAATATAATGTTTGATCGTCTGACATCCAGATTACTTGAATGAACTTCTGTAACCGGCTTAAGGTAGAAAGTCCTTACCCTGCCTTGTTGTATTTCGGCATCTACATCATAGTGCTTTCTCATCATGTCGGGTATTTTAGCTTCTACTGTTCTATAGTCAATACCGGGTGCTAACTTTACATACCCACGAAAACGATCCTGTCTTTCCCATCCTCCAAATTCCATCGGTTCAACAATAGATATTAAATCGAACTTCAGGTGGCTGTTTTTGGGAACATCCGCAAATACACCACTTACAGTTAATGAACCGTCATCTGTATGCATTAACTGACCTACCGGATTTTCGTCGGCAAAAACATTTTTTGCAAGTGTTTCGGAAATGAATATTGTCATAGGGACTGACACATCTTCCGGATTACCTGCTAATAATTTCAGACCAAATGTTTTTAAAAACATAGAATCTACAAGAAGAAGATCTCCCTGATAATCTTTATCACCCACTTTAAAAACACCATTTTCAGGCCATGCAAAAATAGATGTTCCTTCAACAACCTCATCAAACTCCTGATACATGGTAGGGGCAAACGGAGCATTGACTATATCTTGTTCGGAGGCATTGCTATTGACAATGTCTAACTTCATATTCAATTGATAAATCCTGTCGGCATCCGGATAAGATTTGTCATAACTCATTTCAAAAGCAACTTTTGAGAATAATACCAAAGCAACCACCAATCCCAATGTCAGGGAGATTACTTTTATTGAATTGCTTCCTTTTCCACGAAGCAAAAAAAGAAAGACATAATGGATTTGTTTCATAAAAATGAATTTAATTGATTACTCAGCTTTTACACTATTCACAGGATTTGCATTTGCCGCTCTATAGCTTTGGAAAAACACAGTTACAAAAGCTACTACAAGGCAGAACAAACCAGCCGCGATAAATATTCCGGGATATAAAGATATTCTATACGGATAATCGGCTATCCACTTATTCATCAGATACCAGATAATAGGTGTAGCAATTAGAAAGGCTATTCCAACATAAGATATAAACGTTGAAATAAGCTTAAAAAGAATCTGTGCATTAGATGAGCCAAACACCTTACGCACTGCCACCTCACGGGAACGTTGTCGAATAAAATAAGTTGACATAGCCAATAGTCCAAGTAAAGATATGATGATAGCAATAATAGCAAATACGATTACCAATTTGGCCATCCGCTGTTGCTCTTCGTAGGATTCTTCAATCTGTTGATCTGTATATTTGCCAGTAAATTCAAGTTGGGAAATACGTTCATAGATTTCCTTCACCTGATCACGCGCAGCAAAAGGATCTCCTTGTGTTTCTATCAACACATTCCAAGGATAAAATTCAGTATATTTTCGTATTTCGATCATTACCGGTTTTTTCATATAAGAAATATTACTTAACTGGAAATCACGTACTACACCTGATATGGAAAGAGGATCACTATTTTCCCAAAGTTTGATTTCTGTAGCATCTATAGGCAATTCGGTTTCCCTTAGAGCTTGTTCGTTTAGATAATACTGAGTACCGGCAACACTATTTTTATGAAGGATTTCAAGGCCAAGCATATTGAAAAAAATACTGTCACCTACCAAACGCTGGAAAGAGATATTTCGTCCTTCGTATACAATTGTATTGTTATTTCCTCTGGTAAAGGGAACTCCTTGTGACTGACCAACCCGTTTTACTGAAGCTAATTGCCGTACCTCATTTATAAATGTATTCAGTTTGTCATTACTTTCAAATTGATACGTGGGGACATATAGCATATTAGACGTATTATATCCTAACGGAGCTTTGACCATGTGGTTTATTTGTAATATCATAGTCAGTGAGGCGGCTAGTAACATAATAGTTATCACATTTTGGAATGTAATAAAGATCTTGCTGAATACCATCTTCGTCTTGACCCGGAAACCACCTCTCACAATATCAATCGGTTTGGAATTGGAGATTATAATTGCCGGAAGCAGACCTGAAATAAGGCTTATTAAAAAGATCATCCCAAGCACAATTATAGTATTTTCCCAGGTAAAGAAACCTTTAAGATCGATAGTGGTTTGTAAAAGGTCATTGGCAAAGGGTTTAACAGCAAAAGCCAATAATAATCCGATACCAAAAGATAATATACATATAATAGCCGATTCAAATATTAATCTCAAGAATAACTCTCCTCTGGAAGAACCTAAAAGCCGCCGGGTAGCCATCTCCTTCGCTCGCGAACCGGTTTGGGCTACCGTAAGATTTATATAATTAATAACTGCAAATATCAGGATTAGGATACCAACAAACATGAACACAACAACAAATGTCCAGGAGTTTTGATTTAAAAAATAAGCCGGAATCTTTGAAAAATAAATGTCTTTAAGCGGAGTAAAGATTACCTTCTGCCAGATTTCCCGTTTGTATATCCAGAAAAAATCTTTCAGGAATTCCGCAACTTCTTCTTCTTTTGATTGAATATTGCTGCCTTCAACCGTCTGGATAAACACATGCAAGTCGCCAGCATTATCCCCATTTTCCGAGTCGAGGCTTCCATTGAAAAAGCGTACATTATTGATATTAACAATAATATCCGCATACCGGATGGTAGAGTTTTTGATATCTTTCATGATCCCGTTTACCATCACATTAACGGAATCATTCAATTTTATAAATTGCCCCATTGGATCACGGTCGCTGAACGCCCGTTTGGCAAATGATTCTGAAATCACGGCATAACTTTTTGTTGCGATCACCGTACTGGGATCTCCCTGTTCCAACGGAAAGGTAAACATGGAAAAGAAGGTAGTATCAGTCAGCATGATATTTGCTTTGTGTTTCTTTTCTCCTGTAAACACCGCATATTCCGGATAATCTACCAATGGACATATCTTTTCGATTTCCGGATATTGAGCGGCAACACGCTCACCAATACGCCAGGCAAAGCCCATATTGGTTTCATTTCCTATTATATAAATATTATCGGCATTCTTCTGGAAATTATCTGTCGATAACCCCTGATTCACATATACCATAATCAGGATTACAAACATCAGAGAGATGGATAATCCAAATACATTGATTACTGTAAAGGCTTTATTCCTACTGAGGAATTTAAAGAAAGATTTGAAGTTAAGTAGATTATTCATTGTGTCTATAGATCGATAATATTTATATTATTCCGTTTTAATACTCTCTACCGGATTTGCATTTGCCGCTCTCCAATTCTGAAAACTTACTGTAAATAAGGTTATAAGCGTTACTAAAATAAATGCAATAAAAAATACCCACCAATATATAGGAGTTCTATAGTGGAAACTTTGTAGCCATTTTGTTACAAAATAATAAGCTACTGGAGCTGCTATAATAAAGCAAACACTTACTATTCGAATATAAATACGATTAAACATCACAAGTATATTCCCTACCGTAGCTCCGAATACTTTCCGTACACCAATTTCTTTCCTTCTGTATTGAGTTTCAAATACAACCAATCCAAATACCCCAACAATGGAAAGTATAATAGCCAGTAAACTGAAAGATGCAACCATTTTGTTCAATGATTCTTCTTTTTTGTAAAGATGTTCAAAGAATGTATCATAAAAATCAATAGTAAAAGGATAGGATGGATCAATATTTGCAATTGTTTCTTTAATATGCTGTACTGCTTCAGGAATATTTGCACCTGCACTTAATCGGATATAAGACACAGGTAATACCTGTTTCCCGTTCATTTTAAATGCTACGTAATCCTCACTCTGACGTAATGAAGTAAGTTTAACAGGATTAATAAATCCGGATATATATTCTCTTCCTCTCCAGGATTGGTCTAACAAATCACCTGATTGCATATTAAACATTTCTTGTATCTTCCGGTCATAAACATAGTAGGTTGTACTATCATTCTTTGCATCTGATTCCGTGAAGTTACGTCCGTCTATAACATGAATATCCATTACATCGAGAAAATTATAGGAAACTTCAATTACTGTTGTATTAAATCGTTGATCCTTATAATGCATATCATACGATGAATAAGAATCAGACTGGCCTATTGCATGAGTGGCAAAAGCTACTGCCTCTATTCCCGGATACTCTTTTAACTTTTTTGTATATATATCACCTGATTCTTTATACAGTTTGCTCCCTAAATTTACAATAGCGATCTGGTCTTTCCTAAAACCAAGATCATATGTACGCATATATTTGTTTTGCAATTGAATAAACAAGGCACAAATTATTAATCCTATGGATACAATATACTGAAAACTTATCAATATTGTCCGGAGTTTACGTCCTGATGCCGATAATCCAAAATTACCTTTTAAGACAAGAGCCGGAGAAAAAGATGTCATATACCAAGAAGGATAAGAACCTGAAACAAACCCTAACAATATGGCCAATACCAGTAATAATATGGCTAATGGCATATTAGCAAAAATATTAATCTCAGCAAAAATAAATGATAGGATTTGTGTCTGGCCTAATATCCAGACAATTAGCAAAGCAAATAGACAAGCTAATAAAGTCGTTCCAACGGCTTCAAAAATTAAAGTTGCACGTAAACTTCCGACTGAACTACCAAGCACTTTTTGTGTATTTATGCTTTTCATGCGTACAGGAGCTAAGGCAGTACTGAAATTGATAAAATTAATACAGGCTATTACAATTATCAAAATTGCAATCAAAAATAAAAGTTTGGTAGTATTAGGATTACCACTTTTGACAAAATCGGTTAATTGTCCGGGCATATAATAAATATCGGTTAGGGGCATCAGTTCCATGCGTGTTTCTGCAGGTTTTCCATATTCTTCATAGTCTATAGCTGCATTAATACTCTCTTCTACAATATCTTTTGATTCAGCTCTATCCAATAACACATACGCAAAGTAATTCTGTGAATACCAATCATCTTTTTGTGTTTTGTTATCCATAGCTGTATAAATGACATTGTTTAGTTGAGTATTTTCAGGAAAATCTTTATATACTCCTCCAATTGTAAATGTTTGAATATCTCCTTTAGTCCATATACCTTCTTCGGCATGTACAATCTTACCTACTGCCGGATCATTATTAAACATACGACGAGCTAAACTTTCAGGAATCAATATTTTTTCCGGATCATTTAAACTATTGATATCTCCTTCTACCATAAAGAAATCAAATATCTTAACAATATCAGGGTAACAGGTAACAATATTTTCCATAAAACCCTTTTGAGAATCCTCTTCTCCAACTGTAATATATTTACTTCCTGTAAAGAGATTTAATAAAGTTCCAGCTTCTATATTTGGGGAAGATTCCAAAACTTTATCTGCAAATCCACGAGTTAGTACTGAAGCATACATATCACCAGAAAGGCTTCTTGGCATATCTACCCTGAATATTCTATTGGAGTTTCTATGAATTTTATCAAATGTCCATTCGTATTTTACCTGCATCATAATAATCAGGAAAGAAGCTAAAGCAACTGATAAACCGGCTACATTTAGAAAGGAAGCAACTTTGAAACGTGTCAGGACATTTAAAAAGTTTTTAAGTATCGCTTTCATATTTATTTTTTTAATTATTTCTATTCTTTGTTAAAAATGAATACATTTGGCCTTCACAGGAGAAATGTATCCCATTTACCTTGATGGTAAATTTAAAACTATCTATCTATAAACAATATTTATTATAAATATTGCGCTTTAATCTATAATTCAAACAGCGTGCCAAAGCCAACAAAACACTAATATTCAATAGCATAAATAAAATAACAATAAGATATACTGTCCATTTTTTGGACAGTCATGTATAATTATTAGACAATAAATAGGCGACTTTCGGAGACAGGATACAGGATACAGGATACAGAAAGCTAAACGGAACACGCAGAGCGGAAAGAAAACATTATCTTAAACCGTTCTGCGTGTTCCGTTCAGCTTTCTGCTCTTTAGTTATTCAGACTTCACACTTTCTGCCGGATTTTCACTTGCTGCACGATAACAGTTGATGGCTACTGCTGCCAGGATAATTAGTAAAACCATTAATCCACAACCGATAAAAACAAAAAGAGTTAATTCAAGTTTATCAGCAAACTTTTCCAGCCAGGAATTTGCTACGAAATAGGCAATCATACAGCCTAATGTAATAGAAGGTAAAGCCATCCAACTTATATCTCTTAGGAATAAACGCTCAATATCCAGTATAGTTGCTCCATTAACTTTTCGGATAGCTGTTTCCTTTTTACGGCGATTCATTTCGTCGTTGGTATAACCAATAAGTCCTATCAAACAGATTATGAGAGTAACAATGCCCGCTATCATAACTGAATTACGGAAATTTTTTGAATCTCTGTATAGATCCATCATTTCGCCGGAATAGGAATAAACTTCAACAACTTTATCAGGCAATAATCTGGTCAACACATCAGAGACTTCTGTCAATGCTTCAGGAGTTTCCTTATGGAATTTTATCAATAAACCGCTCCTTGGCACATTTGAATAAAGCATAATAGTAGGACGAGTATCTTGCCCACCGATAATACCTAGCCTAAAGTCCTCATATACTCCACAGATAGTAAACAGAATTTCCCTACCTTTGCTATGATAGGATATGTATATACTCTTGCCTACAGCTCCATCCGACCAATCGGCATAATTCATCATTTTCTCTACAAAGCTACGGCTTACCATAACCTCTGTTGAAGAAGGTGTATCCTCTATAAATGAACGGCCCTCAATAATTGGTATCCCCATAAAATCAAGGTAATTGTTTCCTACATATTCCAGATCAGCAATATTAAATAAGTCCCGCTCATCACCAGGCAGATAAATATTATTTCCTGATGCTCCATTAAAAAGTAATTGAGTACTTGTCGTAACTTCAACTACATTAGGCAGACGTTTTACCTCTTCTAATGCTTTTTGTCTCAGATCACTATCTACACCCGACAGATTGGAATAAGCGATATTGTCATAGTCATAACCAGGATCATCATTGAGCATATAGTTATACTGCCTGCCGATTATTACCAGTAGTGTTATGAAAAAACCTGCAGCGATAAACTGTATAAATAATAGCCCTAACTTCCAGTACCGTTTGCTCTCACTAAAATTACGGAATGCTACAGCTATGGGTATCCGGGCATATAAATAACCAGGTAAAAGAGCGGCAACAAAAAAGACAATAACACAGACTGTCAATAAGAGTAAAATACTTTTCCCTGTAAACAAATCATAAAGAGTTGTTCCTAGTAATGAGAGGATCATACCACGAGAAATCAAAATAATCAGGAGAGCAAATACTACGGAAATAATTAAATCAAATAAAGTTTCCAAAAGCATCCTGAAATAGATATCCTTCTCTGAAGCACCATAACACTTATTCACTGCCATTTCTCTGGAGCGATTTACCAATGAAGAAATTACGATCAGTACATAATTCATAACAGCCGTAAAAATCAAAGCAAGTGCTAATATTGAGAATATAAGTACCATGCGTTTAGTATTCTCATCACCAATATGTATTTCCGCCAACGGTTTCAAACTCCAGTTTATATCAACCCCCGCCTTTTTCAGATCATTTAAGGGTAAATATTTATTTCTTGTTTTCTCTATACCTTCTTTCAGATTTTCTGGTTTTATATCTGGGTAAAGCTTTACGTAAGACATATAACGATCATTTCCCACCCAGTTGAGGCTTCCATCACCCATAAACTGATCAATGGAATTTAATGAAACAACTACATTATAACTCAAATGAGAATTGTTGGGAATATCTTCAAATACACCTCCAATCGTTAAAGAGCGCCCCGGACGACTATCTATGTAAAATGTCTGTCCTACAGCTTGATCAATTCCGCCCATCTTCTCTGCTATCTCTTTAGAAACCAAAGCATACATAGGGCGTGAAAGTACTTCCTTTACATCACCTATCAGAATTTCCTGAGGAAATATATCAAACAGGCAGGAATCTGCCAAGATAATCCGGGTATCATATCTTTTCTTATCAGGAGTCACGATATAGCCCCTTGTTAGCCAAGTAAAACGTGTTGCTGCTTCTATCTCTGGCATCTCGGCTTTCATTCCGACTACTACAGCTCCTGATGTCTGTGTAAAAATTCCGTCTTCCATGTCAGGAGTTGTATAATTGGACATCACCATATAGATACGTTCTTTATCAGGAAAGAAATCATTATATGATTGTTCAAAATAGACCTGTGCAATTAAGACCAACCCCAAAGCAAGTCCGACGCTCAGTGACAATATTTTTATCAGATTATATTTACCTTTCTTAAAAAAGGTACGCAGTAATAGTTTTAAACTTCCCATTGTAGTAATGCTTTTGTGAGTATCTTTCTACTGGGTCACAGCTTTAGCCCAGCTGGTCGATAGATATGGTCCAGGTGGATCACAATTGTGACCCAAGTGGACGATATCTATGCCCAGTAACTTTATTCAAGTATCAGCACCTGATTATCTTTGTAACTTTCATAACTGGATACAATAACTTTTTCACCAGCTTCTAACCCTTCAAGGACTTCGTAATATTGAGGATTCTGACGTCCAATACGGATACTACGACGATAAGCTTTCTTTCCATCTGGGTCAAGAACAAATATCCAACTTCCTCCTGTACTTTGGAAGAATGTACCCTTTGGTATAATAATACCTTCTGTTGGTTGGCCTAATTCCAGATTTATATAGTAAGTTTGTCCGCTACGGATATTGTCCGGACGTTCACCTGTAAATACGAACTCCGTACGGAACTTACCCTCGCGGACTTCAGGAAATACTTTTCTTACGATAAGGCCAAAAGTAACTCCCTGTCGCTCGAACGTAGCATTCAAACCGGGACGAACCCTGTCAATATAATGCTCGTCGGGGTTTGCTTCTATTTTGTAATCGGAGAGGTCGTTTACCTGTCCGATCTTTTGGCCGGGAGATATATTCTGTCCTAAAACTACATCTAAAAGACCTAATTCTCCATCTATTTGTGAACGAATATTCAGATTCTCTTTTCTTTCTCTAACTAATAAAACATTCTTTCGCATATTAGCCAAATTCTCTTCCATTTGATCTACCTGTACAGTTCTTAAAATTGAATCCTGACGGATACGCTCACTGATTAAATCATACTTCCGGATAGCTAAATCATAATCTTCCTTTGCCTGTATATATTCTTCTTTAGCTATAAGATTTTCATTATATAGCTTTTCCTGTTGCTGGAAGGCACGACGTTTGCGGGTTGTTTCCAGTTCAAGGGTCAGTTTCTCATTTTGATTAGTCAGTTTGTCCTGTTCCATGGCAACCATTGTATTGCGAAGGTGATTTTGTTTTTCTGCAAGATCTGCTTCTGCAGTTAGAATTTGCAGATCTAACTGTGAATTATTTAATCTTACAATAATATCACCTCGTCTCACCTGGGAACCTTCTTCCATAACTTTTTCTTCTACTATACCTCCTTCCTGTGGACTTAACTGAACAACTGTTATAGGCTGTACCTGTCCATCTACTCTAACAAAATCATTGAATAAATCTTGTTTTGCTATACCGATACTGATACCGCGGGAATCTATTTTCAGGGTTGACGAATGATCACCAAAAATAATCCAGCCCAATAAAAGCAGAAATAAAGCACCTCCTGCTATGTAAGGAATATGTTTCTTCTGAATCCCTTTCTTTTTTTCTAACTTGATATCCATTGTATATATTTTTTTAACGATTTATCAAAGGTTTTCCTTTATAGTAATCTACTTGTTTACACTTCAATAGATACATTAGCTTTTTCTGAAGAAGAATGGCTTTTGACTCTATCAGTGTGTTAGCATTTGTTTGTAAATCTAATGGACTCATCAGACCTTCTTCAAACTTACGTAATGTAACACGATAGGCTAATTCGTCTGAAGTAACTTTCTTTTCCATCTGAATACTTTCTTTCGCAAAACTTTCACGATCAAGAACTGACTGTTCTATAGCAGTTTGTAATTGACGCAATACTTCGATTTGTGTTTCTTCTGCTATCCGCACATTATTACGAGCTTTACGTACATCCCTCATTCTGGTTAGCCCATTGAATAAAGGAAAACGAAAATTGAAAGTAATATATTCTCCCCTGTTGTTCTTAAACTGGGAATTAAATGATGTTGGTGGGGTTTCTGCTTTCAGATTTTCATAATAACTGGTATAGATTCCTGCAGATATCGAAATAGTAGGAAATAATTTACCTTTCTGAATAAGATGATTTAATTTGTATGTAGATACTTCATATTCGGCTTTTAATGCTGTAGGATTATTTTCTTTTGCTTGCAAATATATATCTTCTATAGATTCAATGGTAAAAATATAATCACTAACCAATGCAGTTGTATCCACTTTTAGCTCATTTTCATATGGATAATTCATAAGTTCTTTAAGCTTAAGTACTGCGCCATCGTATAAATTATACTGATGCGTTAAATTATAATCATCGCCAGCTACCTGTGCCTCTATCTGTGCTACATCTGCTTTTCCTTTCAATCCTAATTCTTCTTCGCGTTTAGTTTTGTATAGAATGCGGCTACTTTCTTCAAGTTTTTCAGTAGCAAACTGAACAGTTCCCTGATAATATACTACATTTACAAAAGCTTCCAAGGTACTTAGAGCTAAATCATCCTTTGCTTTCTGGATATCATTCATTCCCATTTGACGATTTGCTTTTGCTAAACGAAACTGATTAACTAGCTGACCTCCATTAAATACAGGTAAGGAAGCATAACCTTCATAATAATTATTGAAAGTAGTTGTATTATTATATATATTAGTTTCCGGGTCAATAGCACGTCCCCAATTATACTGTGCTGAAACATTCGTAGTAAGAGATGGAAAGAATTGGGCTATCGAAGAAGTGTATTCTGCCTTATATGTATTATGAGTATGTTTTTCTTTTCTGACTGCCGGACTATTATCCACTGCATACTGCATACATTCCTCCATAGTCCATATTTTATCCTGGGCTGTATTTATCATTACCAGTCCAAATAATAGGGATGTTATTAAATAAATCTTTTTCATTGTCTTGTAATACTATATTCGATTAATAAAATGCAAATGGCATGCCAAACCAAATAATATTTTATTAATCAGTAATTTATCAAAATA
Organism: Tannerellaceae bacterium; assembly: GCA_032054765.1. Classification (GTDB taxonomy): domain Bacteria; phylum Bacteroidota; class Bacteroidia; order Bacteroidales; family Tannerellaceae; genus DFXE01. The sequence goes on along the minus strand of DAMBSC010000013.1, from coordinate 70,650 downwards.
AATATAAAAATATTGTGTCAAATAATTAGACAGTCCTGTAAAAGAATTAGACACGCAGAGAGCTTATAAGAAAAGAAAAAGAAAACATCCTATACAAAAAGTACGCAATTTTCATTGATAAAATAAAGAAAATACTATATTTGAAGCTAAATGATTGTCTAATAATAATTAATTACTCTCCTTAAAACTATTTTATATCTTCTAGAATTACTTCTTAAATCCATTCATCATGAAGAAAGTTTATCTATTACTTACAGTATTCACGGTTCTTATATTAGCTTCCTGCAATAAAGAATCAAAGTATAAATATGAAAGTGTAAAAGGCGATCCGCTACAAACACGTATTTATACATTAGACAATGGGTTGAAAGTTTATCTATCAGTAAACAAAGACAAACCTCGTGTACAAACATTTATCGGTGTACGGGTTGGAGGAAAGAACGACCCTGCCGAGACGACAGGGTTAGCTCACTATTTCGAGCATTTAATGTTTAAAGGAACAAAGAGTTTCGGAACGTCAGATTACGAAGCGGAAAAAGTATTTCTCGATCAGATAGACGTTTTGTTTGAGATCTATCGTAATACTACCGATGAAGCAGAGCGAAAAACACTTTATGCACAAATAGACAGTATCTCCCAAGAGTCGGCTAAAATTGCCATTCCAAATGAGTATGCCAAACTAATGTCTGCTATTGGCTCGCAAGGGACGAATGCTTTCACATCGTATGATGTCACAGCTTATATGGAAGACATACCCTCAAATGAAATTGAGACTTGGGCAATGATTCAGTCTGATCGCTTTACCAATCCGGTCATTCGTGGATTCCATACAGAACTGGAGACAGTGTATGAAGAATATAATATGTATCTGGCCTATGATGATATGCGAGTAAATGACACCATTTTTAATGCTCTTTTCCCCCACCATCCTTACGGAACTCAAACGATACTGGGTACACAAGACCATTTGAAAAACCCATCTATCACTAATATCAAAAACTACTTTGATACTTATTATGTGCCTAATAATATGGCCGTGTGTATGGTAGGAGATCTCAATCCTGATGAAGTGATTGAAATTATTAATAAATATTTCGGTTTTATGGAGCCGAAAGAGATTCCTGAACTTAAAGTTTCTCCAGAAAAACCTATCACCCAACCTATCGAAAGGGAAGTGATCGGAGTGGAAGCAGCTAATGTTTCGATTGCTTTTCGGATGCCGGCTGCCAACACTAGAGATGCTGATGTTCTGGAGTTTGTTGACTATCTACTAACAAATGGTAAAGCTGGTTTAATAGATTTGAATCTTGTACAAAAGCAAAAAGTACTACGGGCAGGTAGTTATTCAAGGACAATGGCTGATTACAGTATTTTCCAGATGTATGGTACTCCTAAAGAAGGGCAAACACTTGAAGAAGTACGTGATCTGTTATTGGGCCAATTGAATATGTTGAAAAAGGGAGAGTTTGAAGATTGGTTGCTGGAAGCTGTTATTAATAATTTTAAATTGGATCAATATTACCAACGACAGGAATACAGATATGCCGCACAAATTCTGTTATTTTCATACGTAAATGATGTAAAATGGGAAGATCAGGTAAAGAAAATTGATTTCCAATCAAAACTAACTAAACAAGATGTCATTGATTTCTGTAATAACTATTTCAACGACAATTATGCTATCGTTTACAAACGGGAAGGAAAGCCAGATGACAAGAAAATAGATAAACCTCAGATCACCCCTATTCCTTCAAATCGTGATGACGAAAGTGAATTCCTTGCTAAAGTAAAAACGCGTGAAATAAAACCTATCGAACCAGTATTTCTGGATTACTCTAAAGATCTAGCTATATCTAAAGTGAAGAAAGATATCCCTTTATTGTACAAACAAAACACAACGAACCCGCTGTTCTCCTTATTTTATGTATATGAAATGGGAAATAATCATGATAAAGCATTAGGAACCGCTTTTAATTATTTAAGCTATTTGGGAACTTCTACCAAAACAGCTGAAGAAATAAAAAGTGAGCTTTACAAACTAGCTTGTTCTTTCCATGTAATGGCTACCGATGAGCGAGTGTATGTCTATGTAAGCGGATTAAATGATAACTTTGATAAAGCGATGGCACTTCTAGAAGAACGCCTGGCAGACGCAAAAGCTGATCAGGAAGTCTATAATAACAACGTAATGGATATACTAAAACGGCGTTCAGATGCCAAGTTAGACCAATACACAAACTTCTCACGATTAAACAATTATGCTGTATATGGACCTAAATCCCCAGTTACTAATATCCTTTCTGAAGCTGAATTAAAAGCATTAAATCCTGAAGAATTAGTTGATAGGACGAAAAACCTGAAAAATATGGAACATACAATTATGTACTATGGACCATTAACAGAAAAACAGATTACGGATGCCATCAACAAGAACCATGCGGTAGGCGAAACAATACAGCCAATACCTGAAGCTGTTAAATTCGTAGAACAGGAAACTACCGAAAACAAAGTCCTACTGGCGTATTATGATGCCAAACAGATTTATATGGCTATGCGCCATAAAGGAGACATCTTTGATAAAGGGATTGAAGCAGATCGCACTTTATATAATATGTACTTTGGAGGTGGTATGAATAGTATTGTATTCCAGGAAATGCGTGAAGCTCGCGGATTAGCTTATTCGGCCTGGGCAGGCTACGAACGTCCGGGAAAACCTGATCGTTCCTATTCATTAAATACCTTTATCGCTACACAAAATGATAAAATGATGGAAGCTATTAATGCTTTCAACGGTATTCTGAATAATATGCCTGAATCGGATAATGCATTTAATATTGCTAAAGATAGAATCATTACAAATATCCGTACGGAACGTATACTTCGATCTGAAATTCTATGGAATTATCTGAATGCCAAAGAATTTGGATACACAACAGATGCCCGCAAAGAGCTATTTGAAAAAATACCAGATATGACGCTTGAAACGGTTAAAGCTTTTCAACAATCCTACATAAAAGATAAGCCTTTGATCTATTGCATTCTTGGTGATACAAAAGATCTTGATATCAAATCGTTGGAAAAAATAGGGATAGTTACCCAATTGTCGCAGGAAGAGATATTCGGATATTGAGGATATTCTTATTTTACCACAGATACACAGATTTCAGTGATTAAAATATTAATTGCGTAATCTGTGTATCTGTGGTAAAAATACATTATTTTTTATTCTACCTTAAAAGTTGTTACTCCACGAACCGGTTGTCCATCTTTAGTTAGACCTTCAACTGTTACTTGGAATTCTCCTGTCAACTCGGAAGTTGTAAAAGGTATACTTACTGAACTTTTACCCTCAATTTGTACATCCGGGACCCACAATAATGTATGTCTGAAATCAGGTATACGACTTGTTCTGTTTTCTTCTTTCTCATATGAAGGAGCATAAAAATAACGGTGAGCCTGTGTTCCTTCATAATCATATATTTGTGTATTATTATCGACTGTTAAAGTAGGATAATCTTTATTGTAAGTAACTATTGAGATAATTCCATTAAAGAATTGCCCTCCAAAACTAAATTTAGATTTATACACATCTATTTTATATATCAATAAAGGATCATAATTATAGATAAGTTCATGATCAGTAATTGGTATTCCATCAAGTAATACTAAAGTGTTTCCAATCGAAAAAGTTGAAGTCTCTTCATCTAGTACACTTAGAATACGCTTACCATTAATACGTCTGAAACGTACAGACGGAATAAATTCAATAACAACCTCATCCATACGTGTGAAACGGGTATATTCATCAAGGATATATGAGCGATCTGGCTTCCATTGAAAATGCGCATAAGTTGTATCAATACGGCTTAATGAATCAGCGTTAAATGCATGGAGAACCTGAAGCCCTACTGTCCTTTGAGTAAGGTTTTCTTCCCAGGATGGATTTATTTTAAAGATTGGTAATTCTGATACCTTATGGCTAGCAAAAGGTGATTCTATATCTATTCTATAAATATTTTCAGATAAAGTAGTCGTTGATGTTACCAATTCATGAGTTCCCTTTATGCCTTTCGTATAAAATTCTACTTGACCATTGTTTAATATTTGCCTTTGTCCGCCAAACAGACGAATCTGATCACCTACAAATCCTACTAACGGGTAGATTGGATCACTATTGTCAATTACTGCATCCGTTTTGACATTCCGCACAATACCTCTAATAATATGACCCTCATATTCAGGTGTATAAAGACTCTGATAAGAAGAATGGGGTAAATTCACTAACTCTTTATACCATTTTGTTATATTGATATCTCTATCAGTAAACACCAGATCTTTCCCAGCTATTGATACACTTAACGAATGTATATCTTCCGGCAAACCTTGTATTTGTATTTTACTTTGCCACCTTTTAGAATAGCTGTTTTTTTCTGTTGCAACAGAAAGGTTATTATCCAAGACGGATTGCACAGGAAGATAAGTAATTGTATCGACAAGTATAGTCTCATCGATACGGAACGTATTTACTATCCCTATTGTTTTATGAAAAAAGATATCTTCATTTTCATTTTTCATATTCCGTGTATAAGCAATCAAGCGATAATATCCCGTTGGGAGTGTAACTGGAAGTTCCATCCAACCTTCCCCTGTGGCGTGTTCCAAATCAAGTTTAACCTGAACTTGCGCTGTCTCATGATCTAATAGTTCCACATAACCAACCTTACTGAATGAAACAGGTTTTCCTTCTTTATCTGTCAGGTACAATTTCATCCATAACAGTTCGCCAGCCAGATACGTTTGCTTATCTGTATGGAGATAAATCCTTTCTCTTAATTCAGCCGCAGACTTTAATGTAATTGTTAAAAAAGCCACGACCAGAAAAATTATAGATAAATTAAGTTTTTTCATACACAATTACAGATGATTAGTAGGCCAGTTTTCCGGTCTATTTTTAGAGGCCTTTTCCTTAATTCTACAATCTACACAACTCCTGGGAGCATAACTTTCCTTAGGCGGATAATATTCATAATAATAATAATTAGGCGGTGCATAATCAGGATCATCTGTTATCAGATATCCACAAGTTTTTTTCGGAGCCTCATATAATCCTGCATTTTCAGGAAAATAACGATCTTTTTTTGTGATTGTAGCTACTTCCATATATCCGATAACCGGTAATTCAGGAGTAGAAATGCAACGGATATTACCCTTCATTTCTGACGGCATTGGTGTAAAAATACTGCCTGTCTGTTCAATATTTTTTTGTAAATTAGACCAATAATCATATGTTTCTTTTCTTATTTGCATTTGCTCTACTTCAATATGGTACATAATCGAGAGACGATCGTTGTTACAAGGAATTTCAACAAGTCTTTTTTCTGACACAATATTTTCTGTCAATTTTTCAGTACTTCCCAACAATAGTACCTTCGAACTATCCCGCCCCCAGCAATAATATATGTTATTAGAAGTATGAAGGTTGAGCTCTAATACCGATCCATCGACCCATAAGGCATTAGCAAATAACTCCGCTTTTACTTCCCAAGTTTCCCGGTACGACCAACGATAATATCGAGAATTACTTTGGGGGTCGTGTGTATTAACACACATAAATACCGGTTGTCCTTCTCCTTTCTTTATAGGAGATATACTATCAATTTCAGGAGTGATTAATGGACTAAGATAATCCGATTGGTACTGCTCTCCCCCTAAAGATATATTTAAACGATATTTCTTATTTGGATTTAATGATCCTGTCGGGATAATATATGTCCCTTTTTCCATAGAGACACCCTGAAAGATATCACCATCTTCTGTTTCTACAAACATAGATGCACCATCAAGATATTCTTTACCCGTCAGTATTTCAGAAAGTCCGACACTATGTCTTAATTTTATAATTGACTCTCCATCCGTGATTGTTCCTTCTACAATTAGCAAATCACTTACCTCTTCAATACCTTTAGGTTCAAATTCAGTAATACATCCGTTAATACCTGCAAAAACAATTACGGACAAAATCAGATATATTGGGTATTTCTTTCTCATTTTCTTAAAATTTAATATTGTAAGACACATAAGGAATGGGAGATCCAAAGATTGCCAATTTATATCCCTTCAGCCTTCCTTCTTCAGATACATAATATACTGAATAGGCATTCTTACGTCCGGTTATATTATAACATCCTATAGAGAATGAACTATGCGTTAACAAGGTCAGGTGATGACTTGGTTCAATATTAAAAGATATGTCCATTCGGAAAAAGTCCGGAATACGATACTTATTCCGATCAGAAAAATAAACAAATTCTCCTCCTGCATAATTGTATTTGGATACCGGAAGCGTTATCGGGCGACCGGTACTATAATCACAATTCATTGAAAAACTGAAACGATGAGTAAATTTATAGTTTCCCACAAATTTAAAATCATGTGGCTTATCATAATCTGCGGGATACCATTCCCCATTATTAACCGGTTCTGGTATACGTTTATCATTCTGTCTTAACTCTGTTTTAGAGTAGGTATAGCTTACCCATCCGTTCAATTTCCCTTGCGTTTTTTTAACCATCAATTCTACTCCATATGCGCGTCCTTCTGTGTTTAATACGTCTGTTTCAATATGGTGGTTCATCAATAACTCGGCTCCATTGCGATAATCCAGATAGTCTTTCATTATTTTATAATAGCCTTCTACTGATGTTTCAATGGTATTATTAGCGAAGTTTTTATATAAGCCCATTGCTACTTGCGATCCGGTCTGTGGCTTAATATTTACATCACTCAACTTCCATGTATCTGTCGGAGACATAATGGTTGTATTTGATAATTTATGGATATGCTGACGCATTGTATTATAACCGGCCTTTATCGAAAAACCATCTGCAAATTCATAACGGGCTGAAATACGGAATTCCGGCCCATGATATGTTTTAAATACTCCTTTACCAGTAGAGATAGTATCAGCAATGGTTGTCAAAGATGGAATGTATTGATTGTCATACACATAATAATCTCGCGGTCCCATAACATTGAACATAGAATAACGTATACCCGCATTTATTGAAAAATTGGGTGTGATATCCCATCTTTCTCCCAGGTATAAGGCAGATTCAATAGCCTTTTCTTTTTGCATACGGTCTTCTTTAATCAATGATTCATCAGCGTTAGGTAGATATTCGCCCGGATTTAAATTATAATATAATCCGTTTACCCCGAAATCTATGGTGTGTTTATCATGTGCATACCATATAAAATCAGCTTTGCCATAATACTGGTTTATACCAAAAGACAGGTTGTAAGCATTTACTGGGTTTTCTGTATCTTTTGTATTATAACTATAATGATCATACCCACCCGTCAAAACCCCTGTCAATCTTGGGCTGAAAATATGACGCCATTTTGCTGAAGCATTAGCATTCTGATATGAATAACGCTCATTTGAATCAAAACTAAAACGATCTCTGCTATAATACCCATTTACATAGAAACTATTATACTCGTTATACTTATGACTTATTGTTGCATTCAGGTCATAAAAACCTGCACTACCATCACGATATCCACTTTTTTCAGGTAATTTTTTAAGAATCCAATCCGAATAGGTAGTTCTTCCCCCTATGATATAGGATGTTTTATCTCCTAAAATAGGTCCTTCTAATGTCAAACGACTTGTTAAAAGACCAATGCTGGCTGAACCCTGGAACTCTTTTTTATTCCCTTCACGGGTAGTAATATCTAGTACAGAAGAGATACGTCCTCCATATTTAGCAGGTATGCTACTCTTATATAATTCCATATCCTTTACTAAGTCCGGATTAAAAGCGGAGAAAAACCCAAAAAGATGAGTAGGATTATAAATGGTCCCATCATTGAAAAGTATGAGATTTTGATCTGTAGATCCCCCCCGTACATTGAATCCACTTGAAGCTTCACCTACAGCTTTTACTCCCGGTAAGGAAAGGACAGCCCGGATTATATCTACTTCTCCAAATGCAGTAGGTATATTTTTAATATCCCTTATCTTTAGTCTTTCCATACCCATTGTAGTACTACGTACATTTTCAATCTTTTCTGAAGAAATGGTTACTTCCCGAAGAGCATACACTTGCTCTTCCAATTCAATATCGAGCTTACCTTGTGAATGTAGAAGTATTTGTCGACGGGTATCCTTTAACCCTAAACCTCTGATATGCAAATCATGCCTTCCTGAAGGTAATTGGATAGTATAATAACCATATGCATCAGTTGTTGTAGCAATCATCGGGTCATTAATATATAGGGCCACACCAACCATTGGCTCACCGGTTTTAAAATCAGTTACGTTTCCAGTAAGACTTACTCTACCCTCTGATGAGGCCGTGGGATCTCCAATTTCATATACTTTATTTTCTGAGGTAGCTTTCTGTTCGCGTCTACTCAACGAGACCAACAGCCCCGATGCATCATAAGCAAGACTATCAGCAATAGCTTTCTTACTAAAGTAACCTTCCGGAAGTTTTGTAACCAGCTCAATATTTCTGGTAATAAATATGTTATTATTGTATTGAGATACTTTGAGATCAGTCCCTTGTAAAGCTTTTTTTATTATTTCCGAAGGTTCTTCATTCGTAGCATGAACTGTAATAAATAAAGAATCCGTATTTTCCGAAGCATAATATATTCTATAATTGCTTTGTTTTTCAATGACTTCAAACAAATCTGTTATAAGACAAGTATCCATCTGAAGCGTAACTTTCTGTTGTGCAAAAACATTTAGTGAAAAGAAAGATAAAAGAAAAATTAGATATAGATTTCTTTTCATATTTTACAGACTTAGGGTTTCATAATATTCAGTAACTGAGACAACGGCTTCATCCAAAGATTGACGAAAATTTAGATCCTTCTTTTTTATAAATTCTTTTAATTGCTTTTTCTGATTTTTAAAAAGTTTCAATAAAGCCCGTTTATTTGCAATCGGATTATATATGCCATCCTTAAAAATATACAACCTGTTTTTTCTGACAAATGAAATCTCAATTCTCATCTCTTTTATACTTGATTGCATAAAACAAGTCTCACGTTTTAGTATAGGATATTTCCCATCATGCAAGCGTACATAATATCCCTTCGAAAGATTACTAATTCCATTTTCCGGTACATTATAAAATATATAATATTTATCCTCTAGGATAGCATATTCTACACGGTTTGTAGGAACAATCACATTAAATCTGTCATCGGGAGAAAGTACTACCAATTCTTCATTATGAAGATTTAAACGTAATCTCACATCAGGATAGACAACACCATCAAAAGCCAATATTCCCGTCTTATAATCACTTGTAAATAAATAAGGATGGCCTATTACATTGGAAGGATATCTCATTTCTTCCTTACCTGTATATATGATCGCTTGCCCACCTGCGACAGATGAGTATTCTTTTACATTTCTATCCACAGAATAATTTGGAAGAATGTTCGAAGACTCCTGAGCTTTCAGCTGCCAAACCGAAAATATACAAAGCAGATAAAACAAGTGTTGTTTCATTTGATATAGATTTAAAGTCGAAAAGTACGAAATTTACTAAAATATACAAATTTTATTTATATATTTTTACAATCAATCAATATTGTGAGCCAAATATCGACGTATTTCTTTTTCATCAATACCTCGTCTCGAAGCATAATCCTTTACCTGTTCATCATTTATTGTACCTATCATAAAATACTTTGATTGTGGATGTGCGATATAAATTCCACTAACCGAAGCTGTAGGATACATAGCTCCGGTTTCGGTCAACTCAACCCCAATCTTTTCAAATGGTAAGAGTTGAGACATAATCTTTCCCAAAGACTGATCCGGCAATGACGGATAACCAATTGCAGGACGAATCCCCTGATATTTAACTCGGAAAAGATCTGTCTTATCCAAAACTTCATCAGGAACGTATCCCCAATATTCTTTTCTGACCTTTTCATGAAGATATTCTGCCGTAGCCTCGGCTAGCCTATCAGTTAATATTTGCAGTAACATGGAAGAATAAGTATCTCCTTCCTCTTCAAATTTACTGTTTAAATATTCTGTTCCTGCACCAGCCGTAACAACAAATGCTCCCAAATAATCTTTTCGTCCCTCTGATACCGGCATTATATAATCTGATAAAGATTTATATACATTCTCTTCATTCTTTACTTGCTGACGCAATACCGGTAGTTTGATATTTCCTTTTAAAAATATATCGTCAGCCTGGCTGTTAGCTTCATAAAAACAATATACAGCTTTACAATATTCGGCTTTCATATTTTCCAGACGATCAAGTAGACGGGAAGCGTCTTTAAATAACTGCATTGCTTCTGATGCTTTTTTTCTATCTTTTTCGGGGAAAGAAAGCAGCCAATTAGCGCGACAAGTATCACAACCGTGTAGTTCTGCTATTCCAGAAAAACGTCCGCTTAATTTCCAGGCAGTAAAGAAAAATGTCCAGTTAATATATGGTCGGATTTCTTCTATTGGAATGTATGATAGCACCTGTATTCCTTCCTGATTAGGCTTTACAGGATGATAATCTGTCCAGTTTATTCTAACCGGATTTTTTCGGGCTTCATCGAGAGATACAAGGACTTGATTTTTCTTATCCAGAGAAATCCTGAGTTCTTCATATTCCCTGTCTAATTCTTCTATATATGCATCCCTGGTATCAGGATTTAATAGTTTGGCTGCAATAATCGGATTCTGTGAAGCATCAAGCACATGAATAACAGGGTAATCATAATGTGGAGCAATTTTCACTGCTGTATGTAGCTTAGACGTTGTCGCACCTCCTACCATAATAGGGATAGTAAGTCCGGCTTTCTTCATTTCATCTGTCACATGTACCATCTCTTCAAGGGAAGGCGTTATAAGCCCTGATAAACATACAATATCCGGCTTTTCTTCTATCGCTTTCTTTACAATAACATCTGCCGGAACCATCACTCCAAGATCTATAACCTCATAATTATTACAAGACAAGACAATCGATACGATATTTTTACCAATATCATGAACGTCACCTTTTACAGTGGCGAAAATAATCTTACCGGCCTTTGTTGAACCGGCGACTGACTTTTCGGCTTCAATAGCCGGTTGAAGAAAAGCTACAGCTTTCTTCATAATACGCGCCGTTTTAACTACTTGTGGTAAGAACATTTTTCCGGCACCGAATAATTCACCAACCTTATTCATACCACTCATTAACGGGCCGTCAATAATATCGACTGCACGCGGGTATCTATCAAGGGCCTCACTTATATCTTCTTCAAGGAAATCGCTGTTTCCTTTCATTAAAGCATATTCCAATCTTTCTTCTAAAGAAGTGTTTCGCCAGAGTTCCTGCCTGATATCGTTACTTTCTGTGGTATCTTTCTGAAGAGTTTGAGCATAGGTTATAAGCTCTTCTGCCGCTTCGGAGCGTTTGTTCAGAATTACATCCTCTAACAAGTCACGAAATTTAGGTTCTATATCTTCATACAATACTGCTGTAGAAGGGTTCACAATCCCCATATCCATACCCTTTGCAATAGCATGGTAAAGGAAAACGGCATGCATGGCTTCACGAACATAATTATTTCCACGGAACGAGAAGGAAAGGTTACTTACTCCCCCACTCACTTTAGCATAAGGTAAATTTTTCTTTATCCATTCTACGGATCGGATAAAATCAAGACCATACCGGTTGTGTTCTTCCATTCCCGTAGCGATGGCCAGCACATTCGGGTCAAATATTATATCCTGAGGAGCAAAACCGGCTTTATCAATTAAAAGATTATAGGCTCTTTCGCATACCTCTATTTTACGTTCAAAGGTATCGGCTTGCCCTTTTTCATCAAAGGCCATAACCACTGTTGCCGCTCCCAATTCTTTTATACGTGAAGCATTTTTCAGAAAAACAGTTTCTCCTTCTTTGAGACTTATTGAGTTTACAACACTCTTTCCCTGCGTACACATCAACCCATTTTCAATAACTTCCCACTTGGAAGAGTCTATCATAATAGGAACACGTGCTATATCAGGCTCTGAAGCTATAAGATTCAGGAAAGTGGTCATTTCTTTTACAGCATCCAACATTCCATCATCCATATTGATATCAATGATTTGTGCACCGTCTTCAACCTGCTTTCGCGCAATAATTAAAGCTTCTTCATAATTTCCTTCTTTGATCAAGCGGAGAAATTTGCGGGAACCTGCTACATTACAACGTTCTCCGATATTTACAAAGTTATTTTCAGGTTTTATTTCCAATAACTCTAATCCGGAAAGCCAAAGATTATTGGACTTAGATTGTGGTTTGCGAGGAATCTTTCCTTTTATTAATTCAGGATATTCTGCTATATGTGCAGGTGTAGTACCACAACACCCCCCGATAATATTGACGAGACCTTCTTCTACAAAAGACCTGATACTCTCAGCCATGGTTTTCGGCGTTTCATCGTAAGTACCAAAACTATTTGGCAAACCCGCATTAGGATGGGTACTCACATAGTAAGGAGCCATTTGAGCGAGTTCCTGAAGATAGGGTTTCATTTCACTCGCGCCGAATGAACAATTCAAACCTATACTTACTATATTGGAATGTTGTATAGAAGCCATAAAAGCCTGTAATGTCTGTCCTGAGAATGTACGTCCTCCTTGCGCTGACAGTGTTACAGAAAGCATAATAGGTAAATCCTTGTTCTTTTTTTTGAGAGTAGTTTCTGCAGCATTCAACGCTGCCTTAGCATTCATCGTATCAAATACAGTTTCAATAAGAAGAATATCTACTCCGCCATCTATCAATGCTTCAATCTGCTCTCCATAATTAGCGTACATATCCATATATGTTACTGCGCGAAAAGCCGGATCATTCACATCAGGACTCATAGAGGCAGTCTTATTTGTCGGCCCTATGGAACCGGCAATAAATACTGTTCGCCCGGGATTTTCCTGCATAAACTTATCAGCCACTTTACGAGTCAGTTGTCCGGCAGCAAGGTTAATTTCACGTACATACTCCTGCATACCGTAATCTTCCATAGAAATGGCATTGGCATTAAAAGTATTGGTAGAAAAAATATCAACACCTGCTTCAAGGTATTGCCGATGTATATTTTCCAACACATCAGGACGTGTAAGATTTAGAAGATCATTGTTACCTTTCTGATCATGAGGAAAATCACGAAAACGATCACCTCTGTAGTCTTCTTCCTTTAGTTTATAGCGTTGAATCATAGTACCAAGACCTCCGTCCAGGACTAATATTCTTTCTTTTAAAAGCTTTATGAATGTATCTTTAACCATGTCTAAACTTATTCTTTCTTATCTTTTAAATGCACGATCCATTTCCCGTTTATCGTCACGTTCTTTCAGTGAGTCGCGTTTATCATATTCTTTCTTCCCTTTGGCTATGGCAATAACTAATTTTGCCAATCCCCTGTCGTTGAGAAACAAGCGTACCGGAATAATAGTAAAACCAGTATTTTTGGATTCGCCCTCAATCTTTTTCAATTCTTTCTTATTCAGTAGGAGTTTCCTGTCTCTACGGGCAGAATGGTTGTTATACGTACCATAGAAATACTCTGCGATATACATATTTTTCACCCATAACTCCCCTTTCTCCACAAGGCAATAGGTATCCACCAGACTGGCTTTTCCCAGACGGATAGACTTTATTTCTGTACCCGTAAGGACTATACCGGCTGTAAACGTTTCGAGCAACTCGTAATCAAATGTTGCCCGCTTATTCTTGATTTGTATATTATTGGAAACCTTTTCTTTTTTCATTTTCAACTTTCAATTTTCAACTTTCAATTGATCAAACCCGCATTCCCGGCATCAGCATAAATAAAAGTAATTCTATTATTATTGGTAATACTATTATCAATGCACTGGCTATCAGCACAAATTTCAAACGTTGTTTTTCAGCTATCCGCATATAGAACAATGCTCCTTCCCAAACGATATAAACCGTATAAAGGATAAAGATTCGTAAAAAGAAAAACTCAGAAACAGGAAATATCAATAGTAATGCAGTCAAGGCATACATCATTGCAGACGAATAACCGACAAAACGCTGGGATAGTTTTAAGTCTTTTTCTTTACCAAACATACTTCCCAAAAGTTCATTCAACCAATACGACGCCAGGTAAAAGCCTCCGAAATAAGCAATCAAAACCTTAATAGCTGATTTTAATGCTAATTCGACATTAAACTCTTTATGGATAAACAATATACCTAAAAAAGCAGCTACGGCAACGAGTCCTATCAACGGAAAAACAAAACGGGACAGATATTCGTCTCCCTTTTCTTCCTTTTCAGATAGTTCTTTCCATGCTTTTCCGGGAGTTGTAGTAAGAGCAATTACCCACTTAAATAAATCCTTATACATCTAAATCGTTCTTTAATCATACAAAAGTACATGATAAAACTGACTTTACCACTAATTGAAAGAGTTTTTCACAACTTCAATTATTATATATGAAATAGCATATTGTCAGAACTCATCCAGAATAAGCAAAATATCTTTTTGTCAAATTTACCCTTTTAAAAATCACTTATTTGAATCTAAGTACGAGGCTGATGAATTTAAAACGTTAAAACCAATGGTTTAGTTTTTTCAATTTGAAAGAGACAGAACATAAAACGGGACATATAGAATACTTTTTTCATTATTCAGCATTCTTTATTTTCTATTTTTCATTAAATTTACTACATATTATCACCTTTATAAGGGTTGTATTTTTTGATGATTCTAGATTAAAAACGACTCAAAGAAACCTATTTTTAGGCTCAATTTGATGTTTTTTTTGATTTGCTCCGGTCGACTTTAGGAATTTATATGGTTGATTTCCTAATTTCATGCGGTCGGTTTCTTGTATTCGTGCGGTCGGTTTTTATGAAAAATCGGATAAAATTTTCAAAATAAACCAGAAGATATTCGATAAGAACCAAAAAATATTCTATATTTGTCCAAAGTATGCGTTAGCAGAAAATCTTATTTTCTGAAAAAATGTCAACAAAAAGCCTGATTCGTTTTCTTTTTGAAAATCAATTAGTAGTGATAACCGAATAGATTGCTTTCCCCCAAAACTCTGCCAGTTTGGTCCCTCCTGAGTCGTTAGGATGGAGATAAAATGTACCGGCATTGCCATCTTCGGGTATAAAATCGGTCTGATAGTTTTCCTTGAAGTAATCAAACGCTTGTGTGTCTCCTAAAAAGACATGGCCGGGATTAGAAGCGCCATAACTCTCTACCAGTGAAATGATTTGCGGGTAATAGCTTTCCAAACGCATTAATCCTTCTTTCAGGTACATAGCAGAATTGTATGTATTGGGGCTATACCATATCGGACGATGAATGACTATCTTACACTCAGGATATAGTTTTAAGAGTTCATTTACTATCGTTTTCATATTTGTATAATACTGTTCCGCTGAAACAGGAGAGCCATTAGGGCCTTTGATAGCGCTATCATTTGTTCCCAGCATTACGGAAAAGACAAGTGTTGTCCAGCTATTTTCATTCAGTTTATCTGCTGCTATTTTTATTTTTGGAAAAGTTGTATTAGTTTCCGGTAGAAAATCTACAGTGGTGTGTCCACTAACCCCCTGATTGGAATACTTTACCTCCCCGATTCCCTGTTGTTTTTGCAGGTAAATACTGGTTTTTACCGGCGGTGCGGTTTGTGGAGAACTGCCCTGGGTAATGCTATTACCGATATATACAATGCTTACCCACCTATTTTCTGTCTGAGCTGATAAGGAGAAAATGAACAATAAATAGCTAAATAAAATAATTAGTTTTTTCATTTAAATTGAAATTTTTCCCAGGTATATATTTTAGGCGATTCCTTTAAAAAGGGTTGAACCTTTTGACGTTCTTTCACGTCTAAATACAACGGCGTTGTATAAGTAGCGGTCAACGTTTGATTATCCGGATTCAATTCATAATGGATCAAATCCATATCCAAACGAGCAATAGCGTCTTTATATGCATCCTGTGACTTGTCGACATCTTCTTTTATAAACCATTCAGCAGAAACCGGAGTAAATAAATCTGTGGTAGAAAGAAGCTCCCATTCAGTTGTATAAAAGTCGATATTGCTATCAGGGACAGGACCTTTAACAGTTGTAATCATACATACCACAAAGGTATTATTGACCAGTGGCAAGAGTTTCATTTCAATTGTGCTTCTCTCTGTAACTTCCAGTAAAAGATAATCATCTGTCAATTTAAGCATTCGGGAGTAACCCCTCATCGTATTTTGTAAACGAGCCTCTTTCCCTGAACTATACAGATCCACAATATCTTTGCGCCAGGCGGATTCCATCTGAGGAATGTACTTATCGGGCATATTTATAAATACCGTTTTGATATCCTGAGCCTTTGCTCCACACACAATGACTAAAAACAGAAATAAATATATATATCTTTTCATCTTTTTCATTTTGCCCCAAAGATAAGAATATCCCGCTAATTCATTCACCGGATAGTGTGAACAAATCTTCAGGATATGTAATGTCTGTTAGAAAAAGGGCATGTGCCGGCGCTGAGGTTCCTGCTTTTCCACGATCTTTGGATTCAACTATTTGTCTGAAATCCTCAATTGTTATCTTTCTTTTTCCTACTTCCAACAATGTACCCACTATAGCACGTACCATATTCCGCAAGAAACGGTCGGCGGTAATTTTGAAAACCCAAGTCTCCCCTTCTTTTTCCCATCCGGCATAAGATATCCGGCAATTATTTGTCTTTACATCCGTGTGTATTTTACTGAAACTAGTAAAATCAATATATTCATATAAAACCCCGCATGCCTGATTCATTGCATCAAAATCAAGTGTACCATACATTCGGTAAACAAATTCATAATTAAACGGATCTTTAGTTGTGGTTATATAATAGTGATATGTACGGGATGTGGCATCGAAACGGGCATGAGCCTGCGGAATTACAGGCACAATCTTATAAATGGCAATATCTTTGGAAAGTAAACTATTTAATTTCTTTGCCAGAAAAGCAAGATCATTAATTTCTTCCTCTTTATCAAAGTGGGCCACCATTTGCCGTGCATGAACACCGGTATCTGTCCTGCCTGCTCCGACTATGGAGATAGACTGCCGCAAAATGGTTGATAATGCTTCTTCTAGTGTTTGCTGAACAGTAACAGCATTGGGTTGTACCTGCCAACCGCAATAATTCTTCCCGTTATAGCCCAGATATATAAAGTATCGTTTCAAATCCTATTAAATTTCAATTCATTCTGTTTGTCTGCAAAGGTAAATGAAAAATAGATTTTTCTATCTTTGCTTCTCAAATATAATCGAAGATAGGAGGCGCCTCGGCATAATCAAACCAATTTGCTTCTGCACTCGGCTTTCACTATCTTTGTATCCTATCAATACACATAAATGAAACCTTTTTTATATCAGATAGCCTCTTTGTTTTATAAGGAATACGGAGCGGAAATAGATCGGTTGGCTTTTGTCTTTCCTAATCGCAGAGCCGGTTTGTTTTTTCAGAAATACCTTTCTGAAATCTCGGATAAGCCTCTGTTTTCACCTTCAATACTTACAATTACCGACCTTTTCATTCTGTTAAGCGACAAACAACCTGCCGATAGAACAAGTATGTTGTTTACACTATATCATATCTATATTCGGATCAGTAATTCTACTGAAACTTTTGATGAGTTCCTGTACTGGGGAGAAATGTTGCTGAACGATTTCGATGATGTGGATAAATATATGGCAAATGCCGAAAAGCTTTTCTCGAATGTTACTGACCTGCGGGAAATAGAAACCGATTTTAGTTTTTTGAATGACACTCAGATTGCTGCTATACGATCATTTTGGTCATCTTTCCATCCTAAAGGAGATACTCCGAATCAGCAAAACTTCCTAGCTGTATGGCAAGTGTTATATAAGCTATATGAAGAATTGAAAAACGCGCTCAGTCAGGAAAGAAAAGGATATGAAGGAATGATCTTTCGTGAGGTGGTTGAACAATTCCAGAATGATGAAGAGAAAGAATTGCCATATAAAAAAATAGTTTTCGTAGGATTGAATGCACTTTCTGTCGTTGAAGAAAAACTTCTAACAGAACTGAAAAAACGAGGTATTGCTGACTTCTACTGGGATTATGTTTCTGATAAGGTAATTGATCCTGATAATAAAGCCTCTTACTTTGTTAAGCAGAATATAAGCAACTTCCCTCCTGCCCTGCCACTTGCGGAGGAAGAAAAAAGGCCTCCTGCACATATTGATGTGATTGGTATCCCTTCGGGTATCGGACAGGCGAAACAGGTTTATCACATTCTTGAAGAACTTAGTAATACTGCTCAAATGACTGAAGAGGAGACATTGCGAACGGCTATTGTTTTACCAGATGAACATCTGTTAATACCTGTATTGAATGCCATACCTGAATCAATCAGTAAGATCAACGTAACAATGGGTTATCCCCTATCAAGAACTCCTGTGGCATCTTTAATGGAATATATTCTGGCATTGCAGAAGAATGTAAGATATATTGATCGTATTCCGATGTTCTATTACAGGGATGTATTATCCATATTGAATCATCATTATATCTTGTCTGTTCATCAGGAAACGGTATCTTCCCTGATAAAAGAAATTACGGAATATAATAAGATATATATCCGTTTTGAAGAACTTAATAAAACACCTTTGTTAGAAATACTTTTCTCATCGGTTGAAGGAACAGATCACTTCTCTGGTTATTTGATCCGTGTGCTGGAAGAACTGAACAGAATAGTAGAAAACAGTATTGAACAAGAATTTATCTTTCATTACTTCACAACCATAAATCGAATGAAAGATATCATGGCAGAAGCTCAAATTGAGATGTCAATCGATACTTATTTCCGTTTGTTGAAAAGGGTTACTGAGACCATCACTATTCCTTTTCGGGGAGAACCTCTTTCCGGTTTACAAATAATGGGAGTACTTGAAACGCGTGCTTTGGACTTTGATAGATTGATATTCCTTTCTATGAATGAAGGGATATTTCCCCAGAAAAAAGCCGCCAATTCCTTTATTCCATATAACCTGAGGCGTGGATTCGGCCTGCCCACTTATGAACATCAAGACAGTATATGGGCCTATCATTTCTACCGGCTTATTTATCGGGCAAGTCATATTTCTTTACTCTATGACACTCGAAATAATGGCTTACAAACCGGAGAAAAGAGCCGTTTTATCCATCAGTTGAATTATCACTACGAAGTTCCTATACAAGAGAAATTGCTTGTCTATAATATATCGTCTGCAAAAACAGCTTCCATTCAGATATACAAAACAGAAAAAGTCATGGAACGGTTAGCCGCTTTTCGGAAAGGTGGCGAACGGGCTATATCAGCCAGTGCTGTAAATACATACCTGGATTGTCCGTTAAAGTTTTATTTCTCTGTTGTGGAGGGGATACAAGAGGAAGAAGAGGTAAATGAAACGATCGGAAATGATGTCTTTGGAAGTATACTCCATAAAGTAATGGAAGATCTGTATAAACCATTACAAGGAAAACCGGTAACGGCTGATTTGTTGAAAATAATCAGAAAAGATAAAACGGCTCTGACACATACCATTGCCCGTGCCTTTGCAGAGATATTCTTTAAAACAGAAAATGTACGTCCACTTACGGGACAAAATTTCCTGATCGGTGAAATGATCCGTAAATACGCTGAAAAGATATTGGAACGCGACAGTAAACTTACGCCTTTCCGATATATAGAATCCGAAAAAAGGATGAAAGATGTATTTCGTTTAACCGATAATACCGAAATACAGTTGAAAGGTTTTATCGACAGAATCGATGAAGTAAAAGACAGTATACGTATTATAGATTATAAAAGCGGGAAAGGAACTAACGAGTTCACTTCTATAGAAAGCCTGTTCAACCTGGAAGAAAAAGATCGTGCAAAAGCAGTCATGCAAGTCTTTATGTATAGCTGGATGCTGAACAGACTACCTGAATATAAAGGTAAACCGATTCAACCGGGAATATATTATATGCGGACACTATTCTCAACCGATTTCGATGCCGGTGTATTTCAACGAATAGATAGACGAACGAAAGAGAAAATTGAAGACTTCACCGGTTTTATCCCTGACTTTGAATCAAGCTTACGTAACTGTTTGGATGAAATATTCAGTATAGACGTTCCTTATATACAAACTCCTACAGGAAAGGCCTGTTCCTATTGTTCATTTAAGGAAATATGTGGTAAATAAAGGGTGTATCAGAATAGCAACCCCAAAGAAAAGCTTAACATATTTGTTCGTTTGTCAATAGAAAGATTACTATCTGTAATTTCTTCTGAACTATAATCTTTAAAATCAGAATCGACACGATTAATACCAAACTCGTAGGTTACATCAAAGAATAAACGCCAGATGGAAACCCCTACCCCACATACGGCATTGATCGCCCAAGGAGTATTGTCACTTACATACTCCCGAGGTGAATTAGATAAATTAGATGTATACTGAACATCATAACTGTATTTTATGTTAGGTCCTGCCATTAAACTTAAGCCATAAGGCCCATCTTTTACGATTTTGTACCCTATTAAAACAGGTGCCTCAAGTGTACTGATCTTGTATTTCAAGTCATCAAAGTCACGAGCCTGGATGGGAGTTTCTTCCTCCGTAGGAAGATTGAAGCGGATATCACCGGAAAAATGAGTCCATGAAATACTGGGTTGAATAAAGAATCGATCTACGTTTATGCGACAGAAAACAGCAGCCAGATAACCTACCCTATATTTATAAGTCACATCGTGTATAGTGACGTTATTTATAGTGAGAGAATTTACAATTGGGAATGAGGAGTTTAGCCCCACTTTCGCACCAAAATTGAATGTCTTATCCTCTACTTTAACCTGATCCTGTGCTAAAGAGGCTAATATAGAACCAAGACATACAAAAATCAAAAGTAATCCTCTTCTCATGGTATTCACTTTTTCTTTTTAACTGACCAACCAAATTTACCGATAAAATCTCCTATTCCGTAATACTTACCATGTACATACGCCAGCAAATTGGCCTTCTCCATATCAAAGGCACCTGTCGAAGGATCCATATATTTATCATCCGCCTGTACATTTACCACATCGGCAATAAACATATCATGACTACCTAATGCCATAACTTCTTTTACACGACATTCGATACATAAAGGTGCTTCTTCAATAGTTGGAGCGCTTACAAGCGAAGCTTTACCGGGAGTAAGCTTCATTTCTTCAAACTTATTATGATCTTTTCCTGAATTCACTCCGCACCAGTCAGTAGCAAAAGCCATATCTTCGTTGGTCAGATTAATAACAAATTCCATATTTTTCTTCAGAATCGGATACGAAAACCTCTCCGGCCGTATAGATATATAACACATCGGAGGATTGGTACACAATGTTCCTACCCAGCTTGCGGTAATAATATTATATTCCGAAGGATCGCTTCCACAAGTTATCATAACAGCCGGTAACGGATAAATCATCGTACCGGGCTTCCAGTCAATTTTCATTGCATTCAAATTGAATTGAAAATGGAAAAGTGAAAAGTGAAAACGGTGTGAGATACTAATTTTCAATTTTCAACTTTCAACTTTCAATTATTTAATAATAATATCTTCTTTATTAATTTTACGTTCACAATAACGACACCGAATGGTTCCGTGTTCTTTATCGATAACATCAAAACGGGTCGGCATGGGTTCATTATTGGTTATACATTTTGGATTATTACATTTAACAAGGCCTATCACTTCATTAGGCAATGATACGGTATATTTGCCGATCACTTCGTAATCACGAATCTCGTTCAGGATTACATTGGGAGCAATAAGAGCTATCCGATTAATCTCATCTTGTTCAAAGAATTTATCAGATATCTTTATCATTCCTTTACGCCCCATTTTCTTACTGTGAAAATTATTTCCAATGGTAATGGTATTATTCATTTTTTCCAATTCAAGTAAATGGGCCACTTTAAATAATTGATCGGGGGGGATATGGTCTATAGCTGTTCCATTTTCTAAAGCAGCTACTTGTAATTCTTTCGTTTTTCCTTGTGACATCACACTATCAGATTAAATTGTTGATACCTAAAACTTCACAAATAATAGCTTCACGCGCAAACAAGCCGTTTCGTGCTTGCTGAATAAAATAAGCTTGTGGCGTATCGTCCACATCGTAAGCTATTTCATTTACCCTGGGTAGCGGATGAAGAATACGCAGATTTTCCTTACTATCCTTCAGCATATCTTTTTTAAGGATATAAACATTCTTTACCCGTTCGTATTCTTCCAGATCAGTAAAACGCTCTTTCTGCACACGGGTCATATAGACAATATCACTCTCGTTAATGATATCTTCCGTAAAAGCCGTATGCTCAGTGTACGGAATATTTAGTTTATCACAAAAGTTTTTTTGTTCATCGGGCATACGCAGTTCATCAGGTGCCACAAAATGAAATGTAGGATTGAAATGCGACATTCCGACAATTAAAGAATGTACTGTACGTCCGTATTTCAAATCTCCAACAATTGTGATAGTCAGATCAGTAAGTTTTCCTTGTGTTTGTTGTATAGAATACAAATCGAGCAAGGTTTGTGAAGGATGCTGGTTGGCGCCATCTCCTGCATTGATGATAGGTACATCCGTAACCTCTGAAGCATAACGGGCAGCTCCTTCCAGATGATGACGCATAATGATAAGGTCAGCATAATTACTAACCATTAGAATGGTGTCTTTCAAAGTCTCCCCTTTTGCAGAACTGGTGGTGGATGCATCCTGAAAACCGATAACCCTCCCCCCTAAACGATTTACAGCTGTTTCAAAGCTTAAACGGGTTCTGGTAGAAGGTTCAAAGAACAAAGTGGCGGCAACTTTACCATCCAATAGTGTTCGGTTTGGGTTCTTTTCAAACTTTGCGGCGTTCTCCAGAATACGAAGGATGTCATCTTTAGAACACTGATCAATGGAAACTAAACTTTTACTCTTCATGATGTACACATAACTTGGTAGTTTTACAAATGTATAAAAAAAGCGAAGACTAAATAATCTTCGCTTTTATTTTTTATTTTAAATAGTCTGTCAGACTCTCCGGCAAATAGAATGTATTGTTTTCATCCACATATACAATCACCGAGTTTAGCCTGATTTCCTCATTCCCCTTTTTACCGGTAGTAACGATATTGGAGAATGGTTTGATGTTTAATTGTTTCTTTTTATTCTTCACCACAAGTGTCGGGAAATCTTTTTCGTCTTTGGCGGGAACGATCTGACAAGTATAATCTTTAAAGACATCTGTGTGACGGGCAAAATGTTTAAAAGATAGTTCATCCAGCTTATTCCTGTCGAATCCAAACAGATTACACAAATATTCGTTCAATTCAATATTTGTATACATCCCGATCGGAAGTGTACCCTGCGGATGATATGTTGCCAAAAATACTTCTTCACCTGTATGCCCTCCGGTCGTAAACCCGAAACAAGTCTTCGACGTGAGTAGTTTAGAGATAAAAGAATTCAGGAAACCACTATATAATGACTTTTCTACTCCTTCATCAGAACGTTTATCCACGGGTATCGGGCTATTCTTATAATCATTACAATTATTTAACGCATGCAATTCCTCATCAGTTAGCTCAAATCCCGCATATGTACGGAATATATTCTGTACTTCTGAAGCCGGTTCGCTGTTTAGTTTCTTTACAAAGCCTTCTGCTGAAAGTTTCATTTGAGAAAAGTTATGGAAAAGTTGATCTTTTGTCAACTTATCATAGCCTCCACAATGACGTACTCCTAAGCTTATTCCGCTATTTCCATGATCAGGAAGTATCACTACGGCCGTATTACCATCTTTTTTAGCAAATTCAATCGCAGCACCACACGCACGATCAAAGGCGAGAAAGTCAGTACACATTCCTACAGGATCATTTGCATGAGCCGCCCAGTCGACTTTACTACCTTCTACCATCAGGAAAAAACCGTTTTCATTCTTCGACAGCTTTTCTATTGCCTTACGAGTCATTTCCTCAATAGAAGGTTCTTCAGCAGGATTACGATCTGCGTCATATGCCATTTCTCTGTCACAATAGAGAGCCCACATTTTATCTGACTTGTCATTACGCATACCGTTCAGATCATTTTTGTATACACCGTAACCGTTGGCCTTCAGATAAGCTTCGCTCTCTTCCGGTAAAAGAGAAACACCGCCTCCTATAACTACTGTCAAATCATTGTGTGCCATTTGGGGAGCAATCCATTCGTATTTTCCACGGCGATAGCTATGGGCTGAACAGTCAGCCGGTGTTGCATGAGGGAATTCACAAGTAAACACAAGCCCACCTGCTTTATTATGTAAAATCTTAGCAGCTTCCAAAACAGTGATCAATGGTTGGTAAGCTCGTGACGGATCCATAGGGTAAATATCATTCTCCGGATCATTCAGCGGATAGGTCGAGACATAACCTGTACGGCTCGGGTAACCTGTCATATAGCATGATGTGGTTGGTGCAGAATCACCAATCGGCGCATTGGAGGAATGTGTTTGTACAGTCCCACAAAGATAAGGATCAATGTTTAGTTTAGGCATATCAGGATTGGTATACCATTGTAACCAACGGGCAATAGATACGGTTGCCAGTGACGTTCCGTCCGGTATCATAAGAATAATATTCTTAACCGGTTTGACCTCTTTTACATCTGCTCCTTGGACAGGCATCAGTATGACTGCGGATAAGAGCAAAAGTAGCATTGTCTTTTTCATTGTTTTATTCATTTTAAGTATAATATTAGTGTAGCAATGATTATTTCATTAAATCAATAATCTCTTCTTCTGCACATGTTAGCTTCTCTAATCCGGTTTCTGTAACTATAAAACTATTTTCAATCCCAACAGCACCCACTTCCGGAATAACGAATTTAGGTTCAAGGGCAAATACCATATTCGGTTCAAGTAACTCTTTAGATCGTGGAGTCAGGACGGGTAATTCATTTATTTGAATCCCTATACCATGTCCTACGAATTTTGCCTGTTGCTTGGTCCCCATAAAGTATTGCGAAAGATTTTCTTTCTCAGCCATTGCAGAAGCTATATTATAAAGTTCTGCACACGATGTACCCGGTTTTGAAATTTTCATTATTTCTTCCTGGATATGTAAAGACACCTTATGAGCTTTATAGGCAAGTTCAGGAAGTTTACCGATAGAAAAGACGCGTGTCATATCCGTAGTATAAGGCGTATAATTACCGGCCATATCCACCATGACCGCAATCCCTTCTTTAAGAAGCGTACCATTTGCACCGATAGGAAGTGCTTCATTCACGCCACCGCCTCCTAATGCAAAATCGAATGGTGAAGGTGTTTCGGCATTATCTCCGGCAAGAACACTTCCCATAAATATATCCATATTAGAACCGAATGTGCGGAATACCCCCATAGAACCATTCTTGCGCATCCGTTTTTCTATTTCATATTGAAATTCCAAATCAGTCATTCCCGGACGGAAACATTCCGGTATCTCGGCATAGGTTTTAGTATGAATCTTAGCTGATATACGGAATTGCTCTATTTCCCAAGGTGTTTTAATTGTACGCACCGAGCGAAGAAGAGCAGTTGCATTTCCCGTTTCTTTAGGGTTGAAAACCTTTTGAAGACGGAGATATTCATTATATGTCAACTCATCTGATTCCATTAGCAGCTTTTCCGGCATAGGTATCCCTCTTGTTGCAAATATTTCCGTTATTTGTTCGGGCTTATAAATATTTTCAAGCTGTTCTCCCGTCAAATTGTTTGGGCGCTTAACAAAAAACCACGGTGAACCTTCGACCGGCAGATAGAAATAACCATTAAAAATTCTACCGGTTACATAATATAGATTTACATCTACACTCAACAAACAACCGTCTGCTCCCAGCTTTTTCATTGCTTCCTGCAAACGGTTCCACTTCAATTGTAAATCACCAACTAAACTTTCTTTTATCATTTTCGTTGTTTCCAAAGCTAAAATTCTACATCCTTACTTCGGACATCAAAGGTAATAAAAAAAGCTACTGTTCGAGAGAAATTAAGCGTTAAGCTTTGATAAATATTACTTTTTATACCGTCCTTTTATCTGTTTGGTTACGTTTTTTTGATCGCCTCACAAGGGTGAATCAATCGACTCACAATTGTGATCCGATCGACTCACAGGGGTGAAACGATCGCCTCACCCCTGTGAGTCGATCAAAAGATTGGTCCCAAATCCTTAAATTATCCTTATCAAACTATTAAATGAAGCGGTATTTGAGAATAAATCTGCTACTGTTTTCCTAAAACTTTATTCTTGGGAGTGGTTGCTACAAACTCTTTAAGATAGAAAGGCTCGTAATAAGCTACATCTTCAAATTGGTTGTTATTATAGGCTTCTTCCGATAAAGGCAACATATCCATTGCCAACGGATAAATGTCGTCTATAAAGATAGCATGACGAGAATTAATTACTTCGCAGCATTTTGCAGCCCCGTTTCCAAAGAAATAGACTTTATTATCGACAAGATATGAGGCATACGTTTCAGCAGTAACTATATCAGCACTTACTTCTCGTTCGGTTTTTAACTGATCATCATAAATAGCAGCATATACTTCCATACGTCGGGCATCCAGCATAGCGCAATATAATGCTTTTTCTTCTCTTTTTTCCCTGATTATTTTCGAAGCCATAATTTTCAGGGTTGGTATACTAATTAGGGGTATATCATATCCAAGGCATAGACCTTTTGCCATAGAAACTCCTATTCGTAAACCAGTATAGGAACCGGGACCGCCACTAACAGCAACAGCATCTAAGCGAAGAGAGCTTTCCTTTATCTTATTGAGTGCTTCTTCTACAAATACTCCTAATAAGGCAGCATGAGAAGGTCCTTCAAAAGATACCTTTTCAAATAAAAGTTTACTATTAACCGATACAGCAACAGAGCATACAGCAGTAGATGTTTCAATATTGAGAAGACAGGCCATATATTACATTTAAATTAAAGCACAAAAGTACATTTTTATTCAGTCTCAGGGTATAAGGTTGAAATAAAAAAGTACCTTTGTACAAATTATCGAAAATAATGATACAATCTATGACCGGTTTCGGCAAAGTTACTGCCGAACTTCCTACCAAAAAAGTTACTGTTGAAATAAAGGCGCTTAATAGCAAGCAAATTGATATTTCGACACGTATGCCATCCGTATACAAAGAGATGGAAATGCAAATCCGCAGCCAACTGATGAAATCGCTGGAACGTGGAAAAGTAGAATTCTCTATCCAGGTAGAATATATTGGTAAGGACGTTCCGACCCATGTAAATCAAGTAGCAGTAGAAAGCTACTTTACCCAGATAAAAGAAATCGCCGACAACTTAAAAATTGCACTTCCGGCTGATTGGTTTACTGTGCTTTTACGTATGCCGGAGGTTCTAAAAACCGAAGTTGCGGAAGTAGATGAAAATGAATGGAAAGTCATTCAAAAGACAATAGATGATGCTGTTTCTCAACTCCGCGCTTTCCGCAAACAAGAAGGGGCCATGCTCCAAAACCTTTTTATACAGAAAATAGAAAAGATATCTTCTTTACTGGTAGAATTAGAGGTATACGAAGGCGAACGGATTGAAAAGATCAAAGCCCGCATTATGGATAATCTGGAGAAAGTGGCTTCTACCGATTACGATAAGAACCGCTTCGAACAGGAAATGATCTACTACATTGAAAAGCTGGATATAAACGAAGAGAAAAGCCGTCTGGTTAACCATCTGAATTACTTTGTAAGTACAATGGAAGATGGAAAAGGGCAAGGTAAAAAGCTTGGTTTTATCACACAGGAAATAGGCCGTGAGGTTAATACTCTTGGATCTAAAAGTAATCATGTAGAGATGCAGAAGATTGTTGTTCAGATGAAGGACGAGCTCGAACAAATCAAAGAACAAGTTTTGAATGTTCTCTAAAAAGAATATTCTAATTGAAAGTTGAATTGAAAATCGCCCTTAGGCAAAATTCAAAATTGAAAACGGTTTATAATTAATCGTTAATCATTAATCACTAATCATTATAAAAAGTGAGTGGTAAGTTAGTAATATTCTCTGCGCCATCCGGATCAGGTAAATCTACGATCGTTAACTATCTCCTGAAACAAAATTTAAGACTATGCTTCTCTATTTCGGCCACCAGCCGTCCACCACGAGGGGAAGAGAAGCATGGGGTTGAATATTATTTTCTTACTCCTGAAGAGTTCCGTAAACGGATTGCCAACGGAGACTTCCTTGAGCATGAAGAAGTATATACGGATAAGTTCTACGGTACTCTAAAAGAGGAAGTGGAACGCATATTAGAGCGGGGAGATAATGTAGTCTTCGATGTCGATGTTGTTGGGGGTTGTAATATAAAGAAGTATTATGGTGATCGGGCATTATCGGTCTTTATTAAGCCACCAAGTATTGAAGAGCTTAGAAATCGTTTGGAGAAACGTGCTACCGACTCACCGGAAGTTATAGAAAGTCGCATTGCTAAGGCAGAATACGAATTAAGTTTTATGCCTCAGTTCGATGTGGTAATCGTTAACGATGATCTTCATAAAGCACAACAGGAGACACTCCAGGTTGTAAAAGAGTTTCTGACAAAATGAAAAAGACAGGTATCTTTTCCGGCTCATTTAATCCCATTCACATCGGGCATTTGGCTTTAGCGAACTGGTTATGTGAATTTGAAGATTTAGATGAAATCTGGTTTCTTATCACTCCTCAGAATCCTTTAAAAGACAGCGATGATCTGATGGATGATCATCTTCGATTTAAAATGGTAGAAGCGGCCATCGGAGATTATCCTAAATTCAAAGCAAGCAATTTTGAGTTTACTTTACCAAAGCCTTCTTATACGATTAATACGCTTAGAGCATTAGAAGAAGCTTATCCTGATCATTCTTTTCATTTCATTATGGGGGCTGATAACTGGGGTAGAATCTCTCAATGGAAAGATGCAGACATACTTATCAGCCAATATCCTATTATTATTTATCCCAGGTTGGGAAACGAAATAAAGATACCATCAGCGTATCACAATATTAAAAAAGTAGATGCTCCGATTATTGAGATTTCTTCTACTTTTATTCGCCAATCTTATCAGGAGGGAAAGGACGTTCGCTTCTTTCTGCCTGAAAGTATCCGTTCTTATTATCCTTATCCCTTATAAAAAGAAAAAAGGCAAAAGATCAACTAATCCTCTACCTTTTATTATCTTTTGGAAATAATTCTCTTATTTCAGGGTACCCTGATGAGCTTCCTGAATCATTTTTTCGTTAGCCATAATCATAATTTCCACACGCCGGTTCAATGAACGTCCTTCTGCAGAATCATTACTTGCTATAGGATCATGGATTCCTTTTCCTTCGTAAGTCATACGAGTGTTACTTACTCCCTGGTACATGAGGTAATCATACACGCTTTGAGCTCTTTTTTCAGATAATGTCTGGTTAAAATCAACCCGGCCTGTATTATCTGTATGCCCAATAATTTTAATATAGGTATCCGGATTCTCCTTCAACGTTGTTGAAAAGTTACGTAAAGCGCTTTTAGAAGCATCACTGACTGTACTTGAATTGGTAGCAAATAATATACCGGAATCAAAAGTGATCTTTAAAGCTTCTCCGTCATTTACTGTTTCAACAGTAGCATCCGGAACAGATTGTTCGATTTCTTTTTTCTGTTTATCCATCTTCTTACCGATCAAAGCACCTGCCGTACCACCTACCGCAGCACCAATAATAGCACCTAATGCAGTATTTCCTGCAATAGCTCCTACACCTGCACCAACTGCACCGCCGGCTCCTACACCAATTCCAGTTCCTTTAACTGTGTTACTAGCACCACAACCTGAGAGTATAACTGCCATACACAATGCTACGACAGCTAATAATTTACAATTCTTCATAAAATTCATCTTTAATTTAAAAACGTTCCTTTCTTAGTATAACAAATTTTATTCAAACATGTTGAGGGAATCGCAATATTCTAACTCGCCTTGCACGATAAAGGTTATTTCGTCGGCTTCGAATTTACCTACACCATCTTTTTTTGCATTCTTAATTACATAGCTGACTAATTCATCTTCATCTATTTCCACATCACGTTCGTCATCAGCAGTATCATCATCCAAGTAACCTTTTGACTCATAAAAATCATAAATCAGATCAACAATATAATTAATATCATCATCACTGAATTTGCCTTTCAATTCCTGGGGGAGATAGTTCTGTATAAACTTGACGGAATCATCTTCGTCATAAACAAATAAATCATCTTTCTCGCTCATAAGGCATTATTTTTTATTGGTTATTATATAAATGCAAAGATATAAATTACTTTTCAACTCTGATACGTGCGTCGACAGCAAAAAGTCCTCTTTCAGTAGCTACAATCGGATTTATATCCATTTCTTTAATTTCCGGTGCAAAGCGAAGTAAGGTTGAAAGACGAACGATTATATCAGCATATTGTTGTTCGTCAATTCCTTTTTGTCCACGCGTACCTTTTATAATAGGATATCCTCTGAGCGACCTGATCATAGAAAAAGTCTCGTCATATGAAAGAGGTGCCAGACCATAGGAAACATCCTTCAATACTTCTACAAAGATACCTCCCAGCCCACATAATAATATGTGTCCGAAACGGTCTTCATACTTAGCACCTAAGAATAATTCCTGGCCACTTAACATCGGCTGAATCATGACTGCCTGAACATTGGGTAAATTCATCATTCGTTTATATTCAAAAATCAGATGCTCTTCACTTCGTATATTCAACGCCACGCCACCGATATCGCTTTTATGAACAGGACCAACAACCTTAGCTACTACGGGATATTTTACTTTCTTGGCAAATTCAGTTATCTCTTTCTGATCGGTTGAAGTCAGTTCATCTACCAAAGGAACTTTAGCCATTTGCAGTACTGTACGAACATCATTCGGACATAGATAACCATCCTTTGGCAAGGCCTCCATAATGCGACGAATTTCCGGCACATTCATTCCGTAAAGTTGTATATCCGTACTTGCCGGTTTAGGAGTATTGATCACGCGTGATAACGCTGTCCCCAGAGTAACTTCATCCGAGAAGTTAACATGCCCTTTCTTAATAAAGCTTTTTACTTCAGGACCGGCTGTTACAATAGAAGGAAGGATTGGGAATATAGGTTTCTCACATTCTTCCATTTTTTTATGTAATACTTCATACGTATCATAGAGCTTTACTAAACCGGGACTACCGAAGATAACCATCATCAGGTCTATATTATCAAAACGATTTTCGCAGTAATCTATTGCCGTTGCCAGATGCTCGGGAGTTCCCGTTCCAATGATATCTATCGGATTTCCAACGGCTGAACCCGGATACAACTTCGTTTTTAGTTCTTCTGCAATCGGCCCGTTCAGATCAGGAACATTCATACGTCCTTTAGCCAAAGCGTCGGCCAGCATTACCGCAGGGCCGCCGGCATGAGTAACGATGGCACAATTCTTTCCTCTTATTTCTTTCAGGGTAAAAATACTGGCTACTGTAGTCAGTTCTTCTCTACTGAAACAACGAACTATACCCGCTTTACGGAACAACGCTTCCACCGCCGAATCCGAACTGGCCATTGCTCCTGTATGAGAAGAGGCTGCACGCATACCCGACTCCGTACTTCCTGATTTTATAGCAGCAATACGGCAACCTTTACGAATCAATGATGAAGCATGATAAAGCAATTTATCCGGATCTTTAATGCTTTCGATATAAAGCATTTTTATTTTTGAATCCATCACCGGATCAAAGTGTTGATCCATATATTCAATTACATCTTCTACGCCGATCTGCTTGGAATTACCTACCGTCCAGATAGAAGAAAAGCGTAATCCTTTAGTCAGTGCTGATTCTATAATAAACAAAGCCGTACCTCCCGAACTGGAAACAAAATCCACTCCGCCGTAATGAAATTCGGGAATAGGTTGCGTGAATACCCCATGATAGTACATGTTCATAATACCGATACAATTCGGGCCTATCATTGATGCTCCGGCATCATTAGCGATCTTTAATATCTTATCTTCCAGCTTAGCTCCCTCTTTAGATTCTTCTCCAAAACCGGCAGAGATAACGATAAAGGCCTTTACTCCTTTTTCCTTTGCCAATACCTCCATAACTTCGGGGCAAGATTTGCTGGGAATAGATATGATAGCCAATTCTGTTTCAGGTATATCTTTAACATTATGATAAGATTTCAACCCCTGAACTTCATTCTCCTTAGCATTTACAACATACAAATCGCCTTTATATTTTCCATCTAACAGGTTTCTTACCGTACGCCCACCGGGTTTATGCACATTGTTAGAACCTCCAACAACAACAATACTTAGCGGATTTATTAATTCTCGGTTGATCATAACGTTTTGACAATTTATTAAGATTAAATACCAACAAATATATGTTTTTTATCCTGTTTTCAGAGGAAAACAAAGATATTTATTTACATTTTGCACATTCGGCTTCCAACCACTCGCACCAGCTATCCATTCCTTCACCTTTTGTGGCAGACACTTCAAATACCTGCAAATGATGATTCACTTTCAGCGCATTTTCTTTCAATGTCTTTATATCACTATCCAGATATGGAAGTAGATCGATCTTATTAATGATGCATACATTGGCTTCCTGGAAAATATGTGGATATTTCAATGGTTTGTCGTCTCCTTCCGTCACACTTATAATGACCACTTTAAAAGCTTCTCCCAGATCAAACATTGAAGGGCATACCAGATTACCCACATTCTCAATAAAAAGAATAGCATTCTCTTTCGGGTCAAGATGTTTCACGGCATGATTAACCATATCTGCCTCCAGATGACAACCCGTACCGGTATTTATCTGGAACACCGGAATATCCAGCGCTGCGATACGATCAGCATCATTGGATGTTTGCTGATCACCTTCTATTACATAGATAGATAGTTTTTCCTTCAATCGCCTGATACTTTCCTCCAATAAAGAAGTCTTTCCCGACCCCGGCGAACTCATCATGTTCAGACAACATATCTTTTTAGCGTCAAAATACCCCCTGTTTCGTTCGGCAAGCAAATTATTACGATGTAAAATATCCTGTTCTACATCTATAATTATTTTTTCATCGTGATGATGATGTTCATGATCATGATGGTGATCTCCACATCCGCAAGTTCCACACATATTTCTTTCCTTTATTTATTAATAACAATTGATTTCACACGGAGTTCCTTCCCCTTTGTAATTTTAACGAAGTAAGAACCACAATAAGGACAAGGAGAAAACAGAGTCTCAACAGGAAAAAACTGTTCACAGTCACCACATCTTCCTTCGCCCTCGATTTCATGTCGTATTATCCGGGCATTTGCTAACATGCTATCCTTCACAGCGCTTTCCAAAGCAAATTCCAATGCGTGCAATTCAACGCCCGCCAATTTACCTATCTCAAGTTCCAATTCCTCAATAACCGAGCCATTGTTCTTCCGAGCCTGCTCTTCAGCAAGCCTCACAATACTCTGGGCAATAGACAACTCATGCATAACAACAAATATAGGCAGAAATAGAATGTGACGGTTCAGTTTTCAAGTAGAAATGTTCGTGCTTTTCAATATAAAGTTTGATGTATTCAAAACTGAAACCTCCTATAAAGTATTTATAAAACTATAAATTAATTTGAATTGTTAGAATTTTATATTTGAATTATTTACTTATTCATTCTTTCTTTCCTTACAAACAATTTTGCAGAGTAGCTAAAAGAATGTAGTTTTGTATTAACATTAAATGGGTTTCATTTGGGTACTGTGAATAATACATTGATGATAAGGCTTCTTAAGGAAGGAAACGAAGAGGCATTTGAGGAGGTTTACAGGGAATATTA
The DNA here is from genome assembly GCA_032054765.1 of Tannerellaceae bacterium. Classification (GTDB taxonomy): domain Bacteria; phylum Bacteroidota; class Bacteroidia; order Bacteroidales; family Tannerellaceae; genus DFXE01. The sequence goes on along the minus strand of DAMBSC010000013.1, from coordinate 36,701 downwards.
CAGAGGATTGTGTGCTTTTGCTTCGCAATATGTTCCGGCGGTAGAAGAATGCGAAGAGATCGTGCAGGATGTAATGATGTGGCTGTGGGAAAATCGCTCTGTTTTGTTGCCGGAAATGTCTGTTAAATCATTATTGTTTACAATCGTCAAGAATAAATGCCTGAACAGTATTTCGCATCACCAGATCAAACAACGGGTACACGAGTCTTTATATGCCAAATTTGAAGACCAGTTTGAAGATCCCGACCTGTATGTCGAAAGTGAACTGATGGCCAGTTTGGATAAAGCCATACACGGCCTACCGGAAGATTATCGTAAGGCATTTACCATGAATCGTTTTGAAAATCTAACCTATAACGAGATAGCCGAGAAGATGAATGTATCATCGAAGACCATTGCTTATCGTATATCTCAAGCACTTAAATTGTTGAGGGAAGATCTGAAGGAGTATTTACCTTTGCTCGTTTTCCTGCTAAAATTATAACATATGAGAAGTTTTGCCAGTGATAACAATTCGGGTGTACATCCGATGATTATGGATGCCATTGTTAAAGCCAATAACGACCATGCTGTAGGATATGGAGATGATCCATGGACTGCGGAAGCTATTGCGAAATTAAAAGATATTTTTGGAGTGAATGCCTCTCCTTTCTTTGTATTTAATGGTACGGGAGCAAATTCGGTGGCCTTACAGGGGGTTACCCGTTCGTTTCATAGCATTATATGCGCACAAACAGCCCATATTTACGTCGATGAATGCGGTGCTCCGGCCCGTATGACCGGTTGTACGGTAGATGCTATCCCTACGCCTGACGGAAAACTTACACCTGAACTGATCAAACCCCATTTACAACATTTCGGGGTATGCCATCATCCGCAGCCTAAGGTGGTATATATCTCTCAGGTTTCTGAATTAGGTACTGTATATACAATTGAAGAAGTAAAAGCTATTGCCGATCTTCTACACACACATAATATGTATTTGCATATGGATGGTGCACGCCTGGCAAATGCTTGCGCGTATCTGAATTGTTCCATGAAAGCTTTAACGGTGGATGCCGGAGTGGATATACTGAGTTTCGGGGGAACAAAGAACGGAATGATGATGGGTGAAGCTGTAATATCTTTCCGTCCGGAAATAACAGAAAACCTACAGTTTTATCGGAAACAGTCTGCACAATTGGCTTCTAAAATGCGTTATTTGTCGGCCCAATTTATCCCTTATCTTGAAAACGACCTTTGGCTGGAAAATGCGACTCGGGCTAATAATCAGGCTAAAAAACTGCATAAGATATTAGAGACATACTCAAGTATTGCATTCACCCAAAAAGTGGAATCTAATCAGCTCTTTTTCACAATGCCTAAAGAAGCTGCCGTTAAATTGTCGGAAAATTACTTTTTTTATTTCTGGAATGAAGATATAAGCGAAGTACGTCTGGTTACTTCGTGGGATACTACAGACGAAGACATACTAAATCTTGAACAAACTTTAAAGGAAATATTATGAGACACCTATTACTCTGGATAACAATAATAACGTTATCTGTAAATTTAACTTACGGACAAACAAATACTGAAAAGACAAAGAATACCTGGCGTATTATGAGCTATAATATCCGTAGTGCGAAAGGTATGGACGATGTGATTGATTATGATCGCATTGCTAATGTAATCAACCGCACGTCTCCGGATATTGTTACTATTCAGGAAGTGGATAGCATGACAGGACGAAGTGGTATGACAGATGTTATGCTTGAACTGTCCAAACGTATATTTATGTATTCCGAATATGCTCCTGCTATAGATTTTGATGGAGGGAAATATGGGATAGGTGTTCTGAGCAAAGTTAAACCCATTTCTTCACATTACCGTTCATTACCGGGGAGAGAGGAAGAACGAGCTTTATTGATGCTTGAGTTTCAAGATTTTGTTGTTGCCTGTACACATTTATCTCTAACAGAAGAAGATCGCCTGGCATCTACATCCATCATCAAAGAGGAAGCAAAATCTATTGCTAAACCATTAATCATCACAGGAGATTTAAACGCCAGACCTGATTCACCTGTGATGATTAGTCTGCTTGAAGACTTTGATCTGTTGTCCGATCCTAAGAAGCCAACTTTCCCTGCTCCGGAGCCACGAGGTTGTATTGATTATATTGCTATAAGCAAGGCCGGCGCAAATCGTATAACCAAACTTACCGATCAGGTAGTGGAAGAACCAATGGCTTCTGATCACCGGCCTGTTATGGTCGATATACGTGTAAAAGCGCCTAAAGATAAAATATTCTATAATCGACCTTATCTACAAAATCCTGTCGACGGAGGTATTACTGTGATGTGGCAAACAACTGTTCCTACTTATAGTTGGGTAGAATATGGCACAGATAGTTTGAACCTTAACAGAGCCCATACGATAGTTGACGGACAAGTCATATGTAATGATTTGCACAACAAGATAAGACTAACGGATCTGGAAGCCGGGCAAAAATATTATTATCGGATTTGTTCTCAGGAAATAATGCTTTATCAGGCTTATAAAAAAGTGTTTGGGGAAACAGCCGTATCTCCTTTCTATTCTTTTACAGTTCCTGATAATAAAGCGACTGATTTTACTGCTATTATTTTTAACGATCTGCATAAGCAGGAAGCCACTTTAAATGCCTTATACGAGCAGGTAAAAGACATTCCCTATGATTTTGTAGTATTTAACGGGGATTGTATAGATGATCCGTCTACAGAGCAGGAAGCTTTATATCATATAAAGATGCAATGTGAAAAGGTATGTGCAAGTAATGTTCCGGCTTTCTATTTGCGGGGTAATCATGAAATACGTAATGCATACTCCATAGGGTTGCGTGAGTTGTTTGATTATGTAGGAGATAAGACGTATGGTGCTTTTAATTGGGGAGACACCCGCTTTGTTATGCTGGATTGTGGAGAAGACAAACCGGACTCTACCTGGGTATATTATGGGTTGAATGATTTTACTCAATTGCGCCTGGATCAGGTAGATTTTCTAAAACAGGAATTGTCATGTAAAAAATTTAAAAAGGCAAAAAAACGAATCTTATTAAATCATATTCCATTGTATGGTAATGGCGACCGATACCGTCCATGCTCGGAATTATGGGGTGATCTATTGGCAAAAGCTCCATTTAACATTAACATCAGTGCTCATACACATCAATATGCTTATCATCCTAAAGGAGAGTTAGGCAATAATTTTCCTGTTGTAATCGGAGGTAGTCAGCGCATAGAAACATCTACGGTAATGATATTACAAAAGAGAGGTAAGGATATGAGTTTACGTGTAATGAATACGAAAGGCGAAACGATTTACGATATAAAACTATAAAGATGATAGATCCTAAAATTGAAAAGCATTTACGGGAAAGGGTAGAAAGAAATCCTTATGTGCAGTATCTGGGTGTAGAATTTACCTTGATAGATGAAGGCCGGATTGAGGCCCGAATGCCATTGACGGATGAACAAAAGCAGTATAGTGGAGTCAGTCATGGAGGAGTATTGGCTGCACTTGCTGATACGATTGCCGGTTTTGCCGCTTACACAATGACACCTATAGAGAAAGATGTACTGACGGCAGAAATGAAAATATCCTTCTTGCGTGCTGCCTGGGGAAAAGAACTCAAAGCAATCGGTTATGTGATCAAACCCGGTAGAAATGTTCATTTCTGTGAATGTGAAATCTTTTGTGATGACAAACAAGTAGCCAAGGCATCTGGCACTTTTTGTGTAGTTCATCCGCAGGTCTGATTTTGTAACAAGAGTAACTTTTTCCAATAAGTGGAAATTTATCATTTTGCTTAAAACAGGAGTCGATTATCAATATGTCAAAACAACTACCGAATCCTGACTGTTTTCGGATATGAGTAAGACATGCTATTCAAATATGCGCTGCATTTTGAGTTTAGCTTTTTCAATATGAAAGTATAATCTTCTTTTTTATATCAAAAATTAATACTTCCTCTGTCTCATTTGGATTGATTGAGCATTGTGTATTTTTTTCAGTATTTTTCCTTTCTTATTGCTATTTTGAATTTGATGTGTTTTTGGGACGAAATAGGATAATTAATCCTATTTTAAGGGTTAAATTTTATGCTTTTTGTTTCTTTCCGGTTTTCATCCGGATCTTTTCTGAATTTCATGCAGTCTTTTTCCGGATTTCATCCGGTTGTTATTGTCATTTCATCCTATCGTTTTGAACTTTTCATAAGCAAAAAACACACAATGTGTTTAGATAATGACGAGTATTTTATTAGAATTTTCGAAAAGAACCAATTATTTTATCAGTTTTGCACAAAGTGTAGGTTATGTAAAGAGTTTATTTACTGCAAAAATGTCAGCAAACAGATCAATCAAATAGCAATCTGTCAATTCCACATTGTGTAGGTTTATTCTTTTTTATTCTTGATTGGCTTAATACAGACGTAGTAAGTTTGCCTTTTGAAAATTCTTTTTATTAGCTTTGTGGAACTAATTCTTTAAAGTCTAGAATATGCATAAAAACTACGTAAGTATTGTAAAAATATTTCCAATTCTAGTTCTGTTATTTGTCTCTTGTGCAAAACCTATACCCAGCCAATATGCAGATGGGATGCTTAGAGGAATTCCGGAAAATGAAGGAGTTGCATCGCACAGCATTCTTGATTTTGTAGAGGAGATTGATAATCAAGAAATTGAACTTCACAGCTTTATGCTTTTTCGCCATAACAAGGTTATTGCAGAGGGATATTGGTCGCCATACAAAGTGGAGACAAGCCATATAATGCATTCGGTAAGTAAGACCTTTACTTCTACAGCAATAGGTTTTGCAGTGAAGGAAAAACGGCTTACTGTCGACGATAAAGTTATATCTTTTTTTCCTGAAGACTTACCTGCTGTTGTTTCTCCTAATCTTGAAAAACTAACCATAAAACACTTACTAACCATGACAGTGGGTCAGAATCCCGCTCCTGTCTTTTATATTACGGATGAAAATTGGGTGAAGTCCTTCCTGGCTACTCCGATCGTAAATGAACCAGGGAAAGTATTCACTTATAGCTCGTATGCTACATATATGCTCTCTGCCATCATACAGAAAGTAACCGGAATGACATTGTATGATTACCTGAAGCCTCGCCTGTTTGATCCGTTAGAGATTGAAGGTGCTGTATGGGAATCTGATCCACAAGGTATAAACTGTGGAGGATGGGGGCTACGGATCAAGGCATCTGATATGATGAAATTAGGACGATTCTATCTTCAGAATGGCAAATGGAATAAGAAACAGATACTTCCCGAATCCTGGATTAAGGAGGCTACTGCCGTACAAGTATATCAGGTGGAAGAGCCTACTTTTGAGCAAGAGTTACATGATGAAGGTGCACAAGGATATGGCTATCAGATTTGGCGGTCAACTCATAATGCCTATAGAGCCGACGGAGCATGGGGACAATATATCTTGATTATGCCCGATCAGGAAGCTGTTATGGTTACAACTGCCCGTGCCGGTGATATGAGTAAGATACTGTCATTGTTTTGGGAACATTTATTTCCCGGAATTATGCCTCGAATGCTGAGGTTGGATGATGCTGCAAGAGATGCTTTAATTTCTAAACTATCATCACTGCAAATCCAAAATCCTTTCTATACTGAGGATGAAGAAGCCGTTCGTAAGAATGTGGCTTACACATATAAAATGGAGGAAAATGATCTTACTTTCAAAGAGGTTTCTTTCCAATTCGACGAGGCAGGGAATTGTGTGTTTACACTGAATATAAATGATACTCCTTATTCATTTAATTTTGGACAAGATGCATGGCAGTACGGAGAAACGGATAAGAAAGGTCCTTACTATCTTAATAAAAGACGTAACCCTGAAGGAATGTCTCCTTTTGCCGTAGCGGGGTTCAGCAGTTGGACAAAAACAGACGAATTAAGCTTACATCTTCGTTATCTGACTGAAACGGAGTTTGAAACCTACATATGCAAATTTGTTGATAAAAAAATTGAAATAACAATAAGTAGCAGTTTTCAACCGAAAGAGTCTATTACAATTACCGGCAATCAATAAAATAAACCATTAATTCTAATCGATATGAAAAGATTATTTTTTATTTGTCTTTATACACTTTGTATAAGTTTGTCAATAGTTGCCCAGCAGAGCCTACCACGCAGTACACCAGCAGCTGAAAAAGTAAATCCCAAAGGGATTACTAAGTTTGTAGAAGCTTTCCAAAAAAGTGGCGAAGAATTACATAGCTATATGATTGTCCGTAACGGTAAAGTTGTGGCAGAAGAATGGTTTGGAGATAACGCTCCTGACAAACCGCATGTTATGTATTCAGTAAGTAAAACCTTTACGGCAACAGCTATTGGTTTTGCCGTGAATGAAGGACTTATCAAGGTTACAGACAAAGTAACTTCTTTCTTTCCTGATAAGTTGCCAACTAATATAAATGATAATTTGAAATCGTTGGAAATACGACATCTTTTGATGATGTCGTCAGGACATGATGTTGAGCCTAGAGGTGATAGGGAGAAAGACGACTGGCTGGAAACTTTTTTCGCTGCTCCGTTTGATCATCAACCCGGTTCCGTAATGGTATATAATAGTTTAGCCACATATGTACTTTCTGCTATTATACAAAAGGTGACGGGTGAGAAGTTAATCGATTATCTGGATACACGTTTATTCCGCCCGTTAGGAATTGTCGGAGCCACATGGGATGAAAGTCCGCAAGGCATAAATGCCGGAGGCTGGGGCTTATCAGTCAAAACGGAAGATATGGCAAAGCTGGGCCTATTTATTCTTCAAAAGGGAGAATGGAACGGTAGACAGTTGCTTCCGGAAAGCTGGTTTGATGAGGCTACCGCTTCGCACATAGAATCTCTCCCGTCAGGAACAAAAAAAGAAGATTTAAAAATAAAGCCTAAAGACAGCGATTGGCTACAAGGGTATGGGTATCAAATGTGGCGAAGCCGCCATAATTCATTTCGCGCCGATGGTGCTTATGGTCAGTATATCCTCATTCTTCCGGAAAAGAATACTGTTATAGCTATCACTGCGAAAGTAAAGAATATGCAAGCCGAAATCAATTTAGTCTGGAAACATATTTTACCGGCGTTGCGGTAAAATAATTGAAAATTGAAAGTTGAAAATTGAAAACGTTTTGTCTTGAGATCATTTTCAACTTTCAATTTTCAATTAACTTTACGAATTTCATTCGTAAAGTTTGAGTTTGCTTCTCAGATAATTAAGTTCCTCTTGCAGTTCAACAATATGATGTTGTAAGTGGCGTATTGCATCTATGCCTTCTACGTTGATAGAAAGGTCGTAATACATGCGTATGTATCTTTCAAGATCGGGAAGTTCTGATGTTGGGAAATATCTTTCGCCATCCTCAATATATATTGTAATGAGTCCGGTATCTTCCAGTTGATTCAGGAAGAAAGGGTCCAGATTGGTTTTCCGGCAATATTCGCTTACTATGATTAAATCTGTTTGCATGATAGTACATTTTAATTAAGACTTTGTATCTCCCTGAACAAATCTTTTTGTTTGTCGCTCAGGTTGGTAGGAATAGTAATTGAGTAAGTTACTATCAAGTCGCCAAAGTGACCGTCTTTCTTATATACAGGAAAACCTTTTCCTTTCAGACGTACTTTAGTGTTGTTTTGTGTTCCCTGAGCCACTTTCATTTTTACCTTTCCGTCCATCGTTTCAATTACCTGTTCACCACCCAAAACGGCAGTAAACATATCCAAGGGCTCTGTAGCATATAAGTCGTTACCTACACGTTTAAACTTACTATCTTCTGCTATTACAAATGTTATATATAAATCACCGGCAGGACCTCCGTTTACGCCTTCTCCGCCTTGTCCTTTTAACTTAATGGTCTGGCCATCGGAAATACCGGCGGGTACTGTAATTCGTAAATTCTTACCATTTACAGTTATTACCTGTTTATGGGTCTTTGCTGCGTCCTTCAGAGATAGGTGAAGCTCCGCATTGTAATCCTGTCCACGGAAAGTATAACTTCTGCTTTTACCTCTTCCACCTGCTGAACCGAACATCGATTCGAAAAAGTCTGAGAATCCGCTTCCATCACCATATGATGACCAGAAAGCACCATCATCACTGCCTCCTTGATACTGTTGATATTGGCCGCCTTGTGCTTCATACTGGTCGGCATGTTTCCAATTCTCACCATATTGGTCATACTTCTTCCTCTTTTCAGGATCGCTAAGCACTTCATTAGCCTCATTAATTTCCTGAAATTTTTTATGTGCCTCGGTATCATTAGGGTTTAAGTCAGGATGATGCTTTCTGGCCAGTTTTTTATAAGCCTTTTTAATTTCATCCTGTGAAGCATTCTTATTAACCCCTAGAATTTTGTAATAATCTATATAAGCCATATTTTGATAAATATTATACGCTATATAATAAGAACAAAAATTAAGCCAAATTGATCAGTTTCTTACAAATAATTTACAGTGACGAAAAGATGTAACGGGATTTATTGCTACTTTTGTCCACTTTCAAAAACGACATATAATGAATACACATGATCTTTCCTGCATCGGGCATATTACGTTAGATAAAGTTGTCACACCCAAAAAAACGGTACATATGCCAGGTGGTACAGCATTTTATTTCTCCGAAGCCATCCGTAACTTTAATGATATCGACGTCTTTCTGGTAACAGCAGTAGGCGAACCGGAACTGCATGTAGTGGAAGGGTTGCGGTCAAAAGGAGTTAATGTTGCTGTTATGCCAAGTAGGTATTCTGTGTGTTTTGAAAATATCTATGAAGAAGATCCGAATAACCGTAAGCAACGGGTCTCCGCGAAAGCCGATCCGTTTACGGTAGATTATGTAAAGGATGTACATGCCAAGTATATTATATTAGGCTCATTATTAGCAGACGATTTTTCACTTGATGTTCTAAAATGTCTTTCCAATAATGGATTGATAGCCGTGGATGTACAGGGTTATCTGCGTGAGGTAAGAGATGAACAAGTGTACGCTGTAGACTGGCAGGAGAAACTGGAAGCTTTGAAATATATCCATGTTCTGAAAGCCAATGAATTGGAAATGGAAGTTCTTACTGGACATTCTGACGTGAAGAAAGCGGCTCGCCAATTATACGAATGGGGTATAAAAGAGGTATTGATAACACTTGGTAGCTTTGGTTCAGTAATCTATGATGGAGAAAACTATTACCAGATACCCGCTTACAAACCGAAAGAGGTAGTAGATGCTACCGGATGCGGAGACACGTATGTTACCGGATATCTGTATAAACGTTCAAAAGGGGCTGATATGGAAGAGGCCGGACGTTTCGCCGCTGCTATGTCGACATTAAAAATTGAAGAATCCGGCCCTTTTAAAGGTAATTATGATGATATTATTCACTGCATGGAAACAGTAGAGCAACGTCTACCGAATATTTAGATAAAGGTGAAAAGGGAAAAGTAAATAGTTCTTAAACTTTCATCTCTCCTCTATATCATTTATACTTTATCCATCCAATCATCTCTTTAATACTTGGTTTCTTACCATACATCAGTATTCCGACTCTGTATATCTTGGCAGAAAACCAGGTAATAGCGATAGCTGTAATAAAAAGGATACCTACAGAAAGTATCAGTTCCCAAAGAGGTGCATCAAAAGCTATACGTATCATCATCACCACCGGTGAAGTGAAGGGGATCATGGAACACCAGAAAGCCAGAGGACCGTCAGGATTATCCATACTATACATACCGGCATAAATAGCAAACACCATAAATATAAGGATAGGAGCCATGAATTGGTTGGTGTCTTCCTGCTGATCTACCGCAGATCCTATAGCAGCAAAGATTGAGGCATATAATAAATATCCACCAATAAAATACAGGATAAAAAAGAGCCCTATTTTAAAGAAATTAATTGAATGAATGATCTGTAATATATCATTTATCTTTTCCATTCCTTCTATATTCATCCCTTGCTGTAGCATCATGCCTTGTTCCATTACAGAAGGATCAACACCTCCACCCATTATGAAAGTTCCAATAGCGATCAATCCTGAGGACATTATACCCCATAAAAACAATTGTGTTATACCTACAAGCGCAATACCGATTATTTTCCCCATCATCAAATCGAAAGGCCGCACAGACGATATCATCAACTCAACAATACGATTGGTTTTTTCTTCCATTACACCTTGCATTACCATGGAACCGTAAGCAATCACAAAACCATAAATCACCATCATGAAGACTAATCCTATAACAGAAGCTACTGCGGCAGAAGAAGCACCTTCTTTACCGTCACCACTCCATTTAATGGTTTGCACACTGAAATTGACTTTACTTTCTTCAATAATTTCTTTTAGTTGAGGAATGTTGAACGAGTTTAATTTCTCGTCTTCTAACTCTTTTCGTAACGTTTGGTTTACCAATCGGCTTAAGTCGCCCGGTATTTGCTTTTCTGAATAAAGAGTAGCCGCTTTCGGATTTTTTAATAGATCATCCGTAATACTTAATATTGCGAAAAGTTCTTTATCCGGACTATTTCTGTAATCCTCCAATGATTTTTCAGTGTTTATAAAGCGGAAACTTTCCGTATCCTGAAAGAAAGAAACATATTTTCCGGTATTATCTATTACAGCAATGTTCTTTACTTCATCACTCTTAAATGTTGCCAGCCAGAAAGGGACGAAAAACAAAGCTGCAATAAGGAAAGGCATTAACAATGTTAAAATAAGAAATGACTTCTTACTTACTCGTCTCAAATATTCTCTCTTAATGATTATACTTATCTTACTCATATTTGTATGGGATTAGTACCTGAGACGGTGTTAATAAATATCTCGTTCATAGAAGGCAATTCTTCATTAAAGGATATGATCTCATAGGTTTGAGCCAGTTCTTTTAACAGATCAGAATTGCTGAGATCTTTCTCTTTATGGATACGCAAATTTGTCACATCCGGTTTTGCGTTTATATCGATAACGGAAAAACTGTCAGAATTAAAATCAGTATTCCCGTTCAATGTTTTGAGTGCCAGATTAAAAGTATTTGTTTTAAAACTATTTCGGACATCAGAGACTTTACCAGACAAAACAACTTCGGATTTATTAATCAATGCAATTTCGTCACATATTTCTTCAACCGACGCCATATTATGCGTTGAAAAGATAATAGTACGACCCAGAGATTTTAACTCTAAAATTTCCTGTTTAAGGCGATCTGCATTTACTGGGTCAAAACCACTGAAAGGTTCATCAAAAATAAGGAGTTCAGGCTCATGTATAACTGTTATAATAAACTGTACTTTCTGCTGCATTCCTTTAGAGAGCTCTTCAAGCTTACGGTTCCACCAGGACATTATTTCGAACTTCTCAAACCAAACTTGTAGCCGTTTTTTAGCTTCTGCGTAAGATAATCCTTTTAGTTGAGCTAAATAAATAGCTTGTTCACCAACTTTCATCTTTTTGTAAAGTCCCCGTTCCTCCGGCATATAACCGATACGATATATATCTTCCGGCTGGGACTCGCTCCCGTTAAAGCGAACAGTACCACTATCCGGCGCTGTAATTCTGTTTATGATACGTATTAACGTGGTTTTTCCTGCTCCATTAGGCCCCAAAAGCCCGAATATCTTTCCGTGAGGAACCTGAATACTTACCTTGTTCAGGGCGAGATGGCCGGAAAATTGTTTAACCACATTCTCTGTCTCTAAAAAATTCATACAGTATTAATATTACATTCTTAATATGATACGTTCACCAATCTTTTTATTCAGGGCTTTTTTTATTGTGTTCAGTTCATCCTGTTCTTTCATAAGCTGCAGTACTTTCTCAGTCTCACCAGTTCGCTGCAATTCTTTTATCTTATTACCGATATCACTTATCTGATGACGGATATAAGCTTCTTTAAATCCAAATAAGGCATGAGGTACCAATTGCCTTAGCAAATCTTTTTCCTCTTTTATTTCCTGAAATTTGGTATGATATTTACTAAGCTGATACTTTTCGCTTACCAGATTGGCGGCTAGTTTACTGATTGTGTTATCAGGATGATATAAAAAGTAACGGGAAGCTGTAAAGCCTTCTTCTTTACAATGATCTGCCGCTTCGTTAAGCATATCTTTATAAAGCGGGGTTAAAAGATACATATCATCCTGATCCAACTCAAAACGAATATAATCGGCAATACGTATATGTACTTCTTCTTTTGTTTCATCATCAATATACTCATGGATTGACTGCTCCCCATAACGTACAATATAGCGGATCAACTCCAGTTCTAACGCTTCAAATGGTGAACGTTTAGGAGGTTCTTCTTCTGTTGTTTCGGCAGATGCAACATCCGGCTCATTACTTATTTTCTCTTCTATCGGAGCTGCTATCGGTTGTTGTGAAACCGCTGGTGTCGTCTGTTTCTCACTCTTATTTAACCGTTGTTTATTAACTTCATTCAGTACTATCCGTTCATCAATTTCCATCATCGAACTACATTCACGGATATAAACTGTACGGGCAATATTGTCGGGAATAATAGCAACGCTTCGTATAATATCTGATATAAGTGCTGATCTTTTTATAGGATCAGTTCCTGCCTCATCTAATAAAAGTTTTGTTTTAAAACGAATAAAGTCGGTCTCGTTTTGTTTAATAAATTCAATAAACTGTGAGGAACTATGTTTTCGTGCATACGAGTCTGGGTCCTCACCTTCCGGCAACAATACTACTTTTACGTTCATTCCTTCCTCTAAAAGCAGATCAATACCACGTAATGCTGCTTTAATTCCAGCGGCATCTCCATCATAAAGAACCGTTATATTCTCCGTAAATCGATGTATTAACCGTATCTGAGGCATAGTCAATGCTGTTCCCGAAGACGCTACAACATTCTCAATGCCTGCCTGATGCATAGAAATTACATCTGTGTATCCCTCTACTAAAAAGCATCTGTCTTCTTTTACGATACTTTGTTTAGCAAAGAAAATACCATACAGCTCATTACTTTTATGATAGATTTCACTTTCCGGGGAATTAACATATTTGGCTGTTTTCTCTTCTTTCTTAAGCGTACGTCCTCCGAAAGCGACAACTTTACCGCTTAAAGAGTGTACAGGGAAGATAACTCTTCCACGAAAACGATCATTTACACCTCCATTATCATAGGCTATAACAAGACCGGTTTTCTCCAGAAATTCTTTTTTGTATCCGTTTTTAGTTGCTTCTTTATATAACCCATCCCGCTCATCGAGGCTATACCCCAAACAAAACTTTTTAATAATATCATCCCTGAAACCTCGTTCTTTAAAATAACGAAGTCCGACACTAACTCCTTCCTGGTGTTCGTAAAGCTGGGTTGTAAAATACTTTTGAGCCCAGCTATTAACGATAAGCATACTTTCACGGTCATTCCGGACTCTCTTTTCTTCATCCGATAATTCCCGTTCCTGAATTTCTATATTATACTTCTTGCCCAGATAACGCAGTGCATCAAAATAACTCAACTGTTCATGTTTCATAATAAAATGAACAGCCGTTCCTCCTTCACCACATGCAAAACATTTACAGATATTCTTGGACGGTGACACATAAAATGAAGGAGTCTTATCAGAATGGAACGGACACAAACCAACAAGATTAACCCCACGTCTCCGTAGGGTAACAAAATCAGACACAACCTCCTCTATATGTGCTGCATCTAATATCCGGTCTATGGTTCCCTGATCAATCATGCACTATCACCAAGCTTTTTTAAGGAAGACAAAAATAACGATTATTATTCAGAATACATCATATATCAGTTTTCCTGTTTTATCTATAAACCGTATGCTAATGATATTCTGTTTATCTTAGTAAAATAAATTACATATTTTTGCATGCTGTATATGCTGAAATAAACACCATATGACATTGAAATTCTATGATAATAGATAAAAGCGAAATAATATTAAAACCTTTACTTGATGACGATATACCCATCTTTGATAAATGGTTAGATAAAAAATATATTAGTAAATGGTTTGGCAAAAAAGAAGACTGGCTGCATGAGATAAACGAAAGAAACGGAAATTATAGTTTCTTAAAACATTTCATTGTTTATTATAATAATACTAAAATAGGATACTGTTTATACGCTGATTGTTTTTTTCTGAAAAATTTAAAGGAAGAAGGGCACAACTTTGAGGAAACATATGAAGACGTAACAGAGAAAAATCACACATATGAAATTGGTTATCTAATTGGTGAAGAGGAATATCTGAATAAAGGGATTAGTAAAATTATTATTCAGAAACTCGAAGAAGAAATTATCCGGATAGGTGGAAGGGAAATAGCAGCAGACCCTGCTGAAGAAAATATCATTTCAATAAAGGCATTGCTAAGTAATAGATACAGAAAAAAAAGTGATGGAGACTATAGAAAACATTTAGTGGATCAACTTTCACCAAACTGTTTAACCCCCTGATTATGTCGCATTTCTAAAAAAATACTATCTTTGTATTGTGAACAAAATATGGAAAAATGAAGTATACCTATCTTATTTTGCTTTTCTTACTGTTGGTTAACTGTAATAGACAGCAATCCAATCAATCTAAGCCGGAGAACTCCACCATACCAACATTTCAGATGGTAAATATTCCGACTATGATTACTAACCCAGAAGAAAGAGCTGATTATTTAGTCAAGCACTATTGGGATCATTTTGATTTTTCAGATACCGCCTATATCCATTTACCGGAAGTAACCGAGCAGGCATTTGCCGATTATATCAATGTTATGAATTATGCAACTTATGCTGCTGTTTCATCTTCCATTAAGAATATGCTAAAAAAAGCAGAGGTTGACTCATTAATGTTTGCCTATTTTACGGACCTATATGAGAGATATTTGTATGATCCCAACTCACCATTCAGGAATGATGAATATTATATACCTGCTCTTGAAGCCATTATAGGCTCATCGTTAAATGTTGAAAAAATACGCCCGACTTATTTGTTGGAACTTGCCAAAAAAAACAGAGTAGGAGAAAAGGCTTCTGATTTTACATATACATTGGTAGGTGGTAAAAAGTCTTCTCTGTATGCTATAAAGGCAGACTATACCCTTATCTTCTTCTATAATCCAGGATGTCATACTTGTAAAGAGATAATAGAGCAGTTACAATCTTCACTCACTATAAATTACTTAATTGATGAAAAGAAATTAACCATTTTGGCTGTTTATCCCGATGAAGATCTTACGGAATGGAAAAGTTATCTTTCTGATATTCCTAAGAAATGGATTAATTCTTATGATGAAGGAACACATTTAAAGGATAAAGAAATATATGATTTAAAAGCTATTCCAACTATATATCTGTTGAATAAAGAAAAAAAAGTACTATTAAAAGATACAACGTTTGAACAATTAGAGAATTATATTAGACAACTAACAAATTAAATTTTTAATCGAATGAGAATTATTCTACTTTCTCTGGCTATAGTTGCCGGAATATGTTTTAGTGCTAATGCACAAATTAAAATCGGAGGAAAGAAAATTGACACAAACAAAGTGATGGATGCTGCTAAAGATGTAGGAAAAGCCGTCACATTGAGTGATGCCGATATAGCTGCTATCAGCCGTGAATATATTGAGTGGATGGACGCTAATAATCCGGTAGCTGGTCCGGAAACAGAAATGGGAGCTCGTTTAGCACAGCTTACTTCCGATATAAAAGGAGTTACCGGTCTCAATCTTAATTTTAAAGTTTATTATGTAGTGGATGTAAATGCCTTTGCATGTGGTGATGGTAGTATCCGTGTATGCGGAGGCTTAATGGAGCTAATGGATGATGCCGAAGTTATGGCTGTTATCGGTCATGAAATCGGTCATGTACTTAATACAGACACAAAAGATGCGATGAAAAGCGCCTATCTACGTTCTGCTGCCAGAAATGCTGTAGGTTCTGTAGGGGGAGTAGCTCAAGCATTAACCGACTCTCAATTAGGAGAACTTGCCGAAGCATTGGCGGATGCTCAATTCTCACAGAAACAAGAATATGCAGCCGATGACTACGCTTTCCAATTCTGCCTTAATAATGATATAGATCCATATGGTATGGCTAATGCTCTTGATAAACTTGTAGGATTAAGCCAGGGTGCAAAAGCATCAACAGTACAAAAGATGTTTTCAACTCACCCCGATAGCGAAAAACGTGCCAAAAGAATGAAAGAAAAAGCTGATCAGCAAACTGGTAAATAAATAAAAAAGCCGCTAATAAGCGGCTTTTTTGTGACCCCGGAGAGGCTCGAACTCTCGACCCAATGATTAAGAGTCATTTGCTCTACCAACTGAGCTACGGAGTCTTTTTGTTAGCGGGTGCAAATATAGACGATTAATTTTTTCTCTGCAAGTTTTATTTCCTATTTTTTGATAAGTCGTCTTTACTCAAACTCATAGAGGTCGGAAGGTGTTGATCTTTTCAAAGCAATCAGATTGACATCTTTGCCTACACGAATGCCTTCATTAAACAAACGTATATCTACAGTTTTATATGCCAGTTCGGGATGGTTATTATCTCTGCTTAAATGACAAAGCCATATATCTTTTAAACCAGTATGGTAATGATTCGCTAAGAATTCAGCGGCTTCATGGTTACTAAGATGTCCTGTTAGGCTGGCAACACGTTCTTTCAGAAACTGAGGATATGTGCCGAACATTAACATCTCTTCATCATAGTTCGATTCTATAATCAGATGATTCGCCATACACATATATTTACTAACTGTTTCCGTTATATGTCCTACATCAGTAGCAAAAGTAAATTTATGATTTCCAAATTCTATATAATATCCTACATTATCTGTGCTATCATGTGGTACTTCAAAAGCAGTGATATTAAAATCGCGGATAGAGAATGACAATTCTTTTTCAATTATTTTACGAGAGGCTCCCAGCACTTCTTCAACATAACGGCTTTTATCTATACCACAATGAACTGCTTCGGTTGCATATACAGGTATTGCATGTTTCTCTCCTAAGCAACCTACTGTTTTGATATGGTCGGCATGATCATGAGTAATCAATACTGCTATTATTTTCTGGAAATCAATCATCCGGTCTTTCAGTACTTTTTTAATGGTACGTATACCTATCCCTGCGTCAATCAATATCCCATAATCCGGAGTCCCCAGATAATAGCAGTTTCCACTGCTTCCACTTGCCAAACTTAGAAAAGATAATTTCATATAATTAAAATTTATCAGGAATAGTTACTTCTCCAATCAGTGAACAGTTCATATGATCTTTCACTTCTTCGGGAGTCATTCCATGACCAAAAAGAAACATCAATTTGGTTACTGCACTTTCTGTGGTACTATCATACCCACTAATAACACCGGCTTCCAATAGTTTATGACCGGTTTCATAACGATGCATCTCAACGCTTCCACCGACACATTGTGTTACATTCACAATAACAATCCCTCTTTCTACAGCTTCTCTGAGCATCTTCAAAAACCACTCATCCCTTGGCGCATTTCCACTACCATAGGTTTCCATCACAACTCCTTTCAATCCCGGAATATTCAGGATACTTTCGATTACTTGTGGAGACATCCCCGGAAATAGCTTCAGTATAGCAATATTCCTATCGAGAAGATAATGAGGTTTCAGTGGTTTACGTGATGCCGGATGATATATTTGTTGCACATCATATTTGATATGTATACCAGCATGAGCCAATGGCGGATAATTGTAAGAACGAAATGCATTAAAATTGTCAGCATTTATTTTTCTTGTTCGATTACCCCTAAGAAGATCATTTTCAAAAAAGACACATACTTCAGGTACGATAGGTAGTCCGTTCTCCTTTGCTGCAGCAATTTCTATTGCTGTGATTAGATTTTCCTTTCCATCCGTCCTCAACATACCAATAGGTAATTGTGAGCCTGTCAGGACAACTGGTTTACTCAGATTTTCCAACATAAAGCTTAAAGCCGACGCTGTATATGCCATGGTATCAGTACCATGCAATATAACAAAACCGTCATATTTAGAATAATTATCGGCAATAATATCTACAATTTTCATCCAGCAATCAGGCCCCATATCAGATGAATCAAGGGGGGGATCAAATTGATAAGTAGAGACTGCATAGCCCAATTTTTTCAATTCAGGCATATTATCTTTCAAATGCTGAAAGTTGAAAGATTCCAATACACCAGTTTCAGGATTTTCAATCATACCTATTGTTCCACCTGTGTAAACCAGCAAAATGGAAGCTTTACTTTCCATGTTCGAATAACCTGTCATAAACAACAAAGGTAATTAATTTATTCTTCACCTTTTAATACCGGAACACTTATATGATATTTTACTGCCAGAATACGGACCACAAAAACAGAAACCGCAGCGATAGTCTGCGAGATTGCTAATGGTAATACCAGATACTGACAAATACAGTAGACAATCCCTCCAAACACGCAAGCAAGTGCATAAATATCCTTCCGAAAAACTAAAGGTTCCTCATTTATTAATATATCACGTATCATTCCTCCGAATGAACCAGTAATAGTACCCATAACAATAGCCACCCACATGGGGAAACCAAAATCAAGCGTTTTTGCTACTCCTACAACAACAAACAGACCTAAACCGATGGCATCGAAAATAAAGAAAGTATTGTTTAGTCTGATCACATATTTTCTGAATACGATCACAAACAAAAGAGCTAATCCCGAAACGATCAGGTAAGATGGCTGCTCCATCCAAAAGGGTGTCGCATTTAGCAATATATCCCTTACCGTACCTCCTCCGACAGCTGTTACAATACCAACTACATAGGCACCAAACCAATCAAATTGTTTAGCAGATGCCAACCTTATACCGCTTATTGCAAACGCAAAGGTACCTAAATAGTCGAAAATAGCTAAAAAATCTGTCATTTTGTTTTTTATTTCGTACGTTCTAACTCACGTAGATTTTCCATTTTTTTGCGTTGCATGAATTCATAAATTCCTTCCAGATGTTCGGTTACTTTCTGATTACCGAATTCATAAACCTTTGTTACCAATCCATCCAAGAAGTCACGATCATGTGACACTACGATCAATGTCCCATCAAAATCTTTTAATGCGTTTTTAAGAATATCTTTAGTTTTCAAATCCAGGTGGTTGGTAGGCTCGTCAAGAATCAGCAAGTTGACAGGTTCAAGTAATAATTTTATCATTGCTAAACGTGTTCGTTCACCGCCGGAAAGAACTTTTACTTTTTTGGTAGAATTCTCACCACCAAACATAAAAGCACCTAATAAATCTCTGATCTTAGTTCGGATATCTCCTATCGCCACATCATCTATTGTCTGGAAAACAGTAAGATTTTCGTCCAATAACGAAGCCTGGTTTTGTGCAAAATAGCCAATCATTACATTATGACCAATTGTAAGTGTTCCTTCATGCTCAATTTCTTTCATAATGCATTTTACTAACGTCGATTTCCCCTCACCGTTCTTTCCAACAAAAGCAATCTTATCTCCTCGTTCAATAGTTACATTCGCATTACGAAACACGGTATGATCTCCATAACTTTTAGAGACATTATCAATAGCTACAGGATAAGATCCCGAACGTGGGGAAGGTGGAAATTTCAATCGCAATGCAGAAGTATCTTCCTCGTCAACCTCAAGTATTTCCAGTTTTTCAAGCATCTTCACCCGACTTTGCACTTGTAAAGTTTTAGAATAAGTACCTTTAAAACGTTCTATAAATTCTTTTGTCTCAGCAATCATCTTCTGTTGCTCATCAAACGCTTTTTGTTGTTGTTCTCGCCGTTCCTGACGTAGTTGTAGATAGGTACTATAATTTACTTTATAGTCATAAATACGACCCATTGTTACTTCTATTGTACGAGTTGTGATCCGATCGATAAATGCCCTGTCATGACTAATTACCACTACAGCCTGTCCATTATCTATCAGAAAGTCTTCAAGCCATTGGATGGATTCAATATCCAGATGATTTGTTGGTTCATCAAGTAAAAGTACATCAGGCTTTTTTAGAAGCAGTTTCGCCAATTCTATACGCATACGCCAACCACCACTGAATTCACTTGTAGGACGATTAAAATCATCTCTGATAAAACCAAGTCCTAGTAATGTTTTCTCTATATCAGCATCATAATTAATCTCTTCAATCGAGTAGAATTTTTCACTCAGGGTTGATACCTTCTCTATGAGAGCATAATATTCTTCTGAATCATAATCGGTACGCGTTTCTAATTCCTTATTGATAGCTTCTATTTCTGCTTCCATTTCATGCAGATGTGAGAAAGCTTGCGCCGTCTCCTCAAATACCGTACGATTATCTTCTGTCATCAAATGCTGTGGTAAATAAGCAATCACCGTATCTTTTGGAGCTGAAATCTTTCCACGACTTGGTTCACGTACTCCTGCAAGAATCTTCAGGAGTGTAGACTTTCCCGCCCCGTTTTTACCCATAAGAGCAATTCTGTCTTTCTCATTAATAACAAAAGATATATCCGAAAAGAGTGCGCTACCACCAAACTCCACTGTTAATCCATCAACTGAAATCATTGTAAACTAATCCTATTAAAAATGAAGATGCAAAGGTAGAGAAAATATCCTTATCGATTTCATACATATAATTTGATAATCCTTTTTGTGTAGAATATTAGATATTTTCATGACAGATCAGTAATTGCCCTATAGATATACCACTATCATTACACGGTATTCGAGAAGGGACATAGAATAATATTTCATCTTGCATGAATAGATATTGTAATGTTTCGGTGAGATATTTGTTTTGAAAGCAGCCCCCTGAGATGATTACTTTTGTTGTACCAGTAGCTAAAAGTAGTTGTTTGGTTTTCGCAAGTAAAAGATGGGCCAACGTGATATGAAAACGAGCTGCTATAGTATTCACAGAAATGCCATTTTCAATATCGTTCAGAATGGATTCAACAACTGGTTGCATGGAGATAAATGTTTCGCATATAAAGAATGGATACACTTCCTCATTACTAATATTTGCAGTAATAGCTTGCTGTTCGAGGAGTATGGCAGCTTCAGCCTGGTGAGTAGAGACATCACATATACCCAATAGGGATGCTACGGCATCAAACAGACGGCCGGCACTAGAAGTTTGTGGAGTATTTAATCCTTTGTCTATTATCTGCTTCAGACGGTTGATCTTCTCCTCTCCTACTCTTTCCTCAAAACCTTTTGGAAGTGGCAAATTTAATGTATGGAGGTACGATACTGCCATGCGCCAAGGCTCCATTGAAGCTTTATCTCCTCCAGGAAGTGGTTTGTACTCCAAATGGGATAAGCGTTGATACTGTTTTCTATCGCATAGGAAGAATTCACCTCCCCAACTGTTTCCGTCATCTCCTAAGCCTGTACCATCCATCACTATGGCAATTACAGGTTCATCCAATCCGTACTCTGCCATACACGCTACAGCATGTGCATGATGGTGCTGTACCCTTAGAAGTGGTAAAGATAGATGCTCAGCCAATCGTTCAGCCTCCCGTGAGGAGAGGTAATCAGGATGCAAATCGCAGACTAAATGTTTGGGAGTAAATCGAAATAGTTGTTGAAAACGTGTCAATGACTCCGTATAAAATGTAAAGGTTTCCCAATTTTTTAGGTCACCAATATACTGGCTTTGCAAGATTGTATTTCCCTTACCTAAAGCAAATGTATTTACCCTTTCCGCACCGAATGCGAGAATTCCATCTATATGCTGTTTTATAAAGAAGGGTTCAGGTACATATCCTCGTGATCGACGTATCAAACAAGGAACATTCCTACACACCTGTAGAACCGAGTCATCTACACGGTTATGGATATCCCTATTATGATGTAGAATATAAGAGACTTTGCCTCTGAAATGTTCTTCAGCTTCTTCATATGAGATAGCTATCGGCAGATCACTGATATTACCGCTTGTCATAGTAAGAACTGGAGTTTCAAGCTTTTCAAACCAATCATAATGAAGAGGCATATAGGGAAGCATACATCCTAACGTTTGCATACGCGGATTAACCCCTTCAGCTAATGGTGTATGTTGCTTTAATAGTACAATAGGTCTACGCCATGATAGTAAAGTCTCTTCGTCCTTCGGAGTGATATAGGCATATGTTTGTATACTCTCCAAATCACGAAACATGACAGCAAAAGGTTTTGTATCCCTATCTTTTATTTCTCTTAAATGTAAAACGGCTTTTTTGCTTAACGCGTCGCATACTAAATGGTATCCTCCGATTCCTTTTACTGCAATTACCTCTTCGCTCTTAATATGTAATACAGTCTGTTCAAGTAAGGAAGAATAAGGTTCCGGATATCTTTTGTCAGATGCATAATAAACCGGACCGCAGTTATTACAAGCAATTGGTTGTGCATGAAAACGTCGATTCGGAACTGCTGTATATTCATTTTCACACACCGTACACATTGTAAACGTATACATAGTAGTTTGTTTGCGATCATACGGCAAGCCTTTTATAATAGAAAAACGAGGACCACAAAGAGTACAGTTTATGAACGGATAACTGAGTCTGTGTTCTTGAACTTTACGTTCCTTTATACACTCAGGACAAACGGCTATATCTGGAGCTATCTGAGTGATTAATTCTTCATTTTCTGATTTGCTTGCCACGATAGAAAAAGAGTTGTATTCCTCTATAGGGATTTCTCCAATATGAATAGAATTAATTTCGGAAACAATCGGTTTTTCGTTCTTTATATGTTCAATAAACTGTTTACATTGTTCTTCTGTAAGTAAAGCTCTTATGACAACTCCATTCACTTGGTTCTCTACTACTCCTTTTATATTTAATTCGTTTGCAAGACGATAAACAAATGGACGAAAACCAACACCTTGGACCAATCCCTGTATATGAATACTTACACATTTCTGAGTCATAAGGCAAATGTAAAAGAATAATGTGTCTTTTATTACATTTTATATAAAAAGTATTCGTTACTTTTGATGAAGTATTTAGTAAGATAATTATGTGTTTGGCAGTACCGGGAAAGATAATAAGTATTGATGATTCTACTCCTGATCTGGTTATGGCCAGAGTTGATTTCGGGGGAGTTACAAAGAACATCTGCGTTCAATGGGTAGATGTTTTGGTAGGCGATTATATACTGGCACATGCCGGTATGGCCATCTCGGTACTTAATGAAGCTGAAGCTAAACAAACGTTAGACGATCTGAATGCTATCTCTCAAGCTAACGAAACCCGATCTGATTCATGAGTTATAATGATGAATATAGAAATCCCCAACACATTAAATCGCTGACAGAAGCTATCCGCAAAACAGTGACACGTCCTTGGAATATTATGGAGATATGCGGCGGTCAGACACATGTAATTGCCCGCTATCGACTCGAAGAAATGTTACCCAAAGAAATTCGTTTGCTTCATGGACCTGGATGTCCCGTGTGCGTTACTTCTGAGACCATAATAGATCAGGCAATCGAGTTAGCTCAAAGACAAAATATTATACTGGCTTCTTTTGGAGACATGATGCGTGTACCAGGCAGTAAAACAGATTTATTGACGGCAAAGGCACGAGGTGCAGATGTTCGTATTTTATATTCACCATTAGATGCTCTCAAAATAGCAGCTGATAACCCTGATAAACACATCATATTCTTTGCTATTGGTTTTGAGACAACTATACCAATATATCTTACAACTATAAAAGAGGCTCTAAGACAGAGCATATCAAATATTTCTCTTCTGACCTCCTTGTTTACTGTACCTCCAGCTATTGAAGCCATCCTTTCCGATCCCTTATGTCAAGTGAATGGGTTCTTGCTTGCCGGCCATGTCTGTGCCATAACAGGAAATCAACCTTACTATCGATTAGCAGAAATATATAAAACACCTATGATAGTAACCGGTTTTGAACCGGCAGATCTGCTGTACGGTATATATCAATGTATAAAACAGTTAGAGGCTGGCATATATAAGGTAAACAATGCGTACAAACGTGCGGTTTCTGATAATGGAAATATTAAAGCTCGTGATTTAATGTTTGAGATGCTGGAACCATGTGATCTGGAATGGCGTGGAATTGGTGTACTCCCCAAAAGCGGTTTAAAGCTAAAATCCATTTATATTTCCCAGAAAAAATATGTACCTCTGGTAATCGAAAGAGTTGGGAAGGATTTGGAAACAGTCTGCATTGCAGGAGATATTATGAGAGGACTTAAACAGGCAGACGATTGCCCGTATTTCGGCAATAAATGTTTACCATCACACCCGATAGGGGCACCTATGGTATCTTCAGAAGGTGTCTGCGCGGCCTATTATAAATATAAATAAGAATGAAAAATATCGCTTGCCCCATACCATTTACTGATTCAGATTGTGTGCAACTGTCACATGGTAGCGGTGGCCGTATGACCTATCAATTAATACATGATATATTCTATCCCGCTTTTAAAAATCCATTACTTGAGCAGAATCATGACGGATGTATCTTTAATATGGAAAAAGGATGTATAGCTTATTCAACTGACTCATTTGTGGTCGATCCTATTTTTTTTCCTGGTGGAAATATCGGTGATCTGGCAATCAACGGAACTGTCAATGATCTTGCTTGTTGCGGTGCAAAACCATTATACCTTACAGCAGGATTTATTATGGAAGAAGGCCTACCGTTAAATGATTTACAACAAATAGTACTATCCATGAAAGAAGCGTCAGAAAAGGCTGGCGTAAAGATAATTGCCGGAGACACCAAAGTTGTAGAACGGGGAAAATGTGACAAGATTTTTATTAATACCAGTGGAATAGGTATTGTGCCAGATAAAATCAATATATCCCCCAGAAATGTAAGTCCAGGTGATGTCGTTATCTGTAGTGGCCCGATAGGGGTACATGGAATAACTATATTATCTGAGCGTGAAAGTCTTGGGTTCGAAACAATACTTCAAAGCGACACAGCCTCATTAAACAATATGATTTTTGAATTGTTAAATTGTATAGGAGTAGTACATCTTCTCAGAGATCCTACGCGTGGCGGAGTGGCTACTACTTTGAATGAAATAGCTCATTCTGCTCACGTTGAGATCGTGTTAGACGAGAACTCTTTACCTATACCTGAAGCTGTTCGTTCTGCATCTGAGATATTAGGACTTGATCCGCTATATATTGCTAACGAAGGTGTGATACTCGTTATCCTACCTGAGGAATATTCTTCGAAAGCCATTCAGATAATGAATAACTTTCCAGAAGGGAAAGAAGCTACAATTATAGGGAGAGTAGAAACCGGAAAATCGTTGGTAAGAATGAAGACTTTGTATGGAGGATACAGGATTATCGATATGTTGACGGGAGATCAACTCCCAAGAATATGTTAATTAAGAGAATTTTAAATTATTATAATACTTGTATGTATGGAAGAGAAAAGACCTACTGTTTATGAAGAGTGCATGCAAAAAGGTGTCACACGAAGAGACTTCCTCAAATTCTGTACTGCTATGGCAGCCTGGCTTGGGCTGGAATCAAGTGGAATAGTTCAGGTGGTAAATGCCCTGGAAACGAAGCCCCGTCTTCCAATAATATGGCTACATCTACAAGAATGCACCTGTTGTAGCGAATCATTTATACGAACAGCACATCCAATACTGGCGACACTTCTTTTTGATAATATATCATTAGATTATACGGAAACGTTAATGGCAGCAGCAGGTCATCAGGCTGAAGCATGCAAAGCAGATACCATGAAAAAGTATTATGGTGAATACCTGCTGATGGTAGAAGGATCTATTCCGACAAAAGATGAAGCCTACTGTTGTGTTGGAGGACAGAGTGCACGGCAGATTGTAGAAGAAGCTGCGGCTGGAGCTAAAGCTGTTATTGCCTGGGGGAACTGTGCTTCAGCAGGATGTATACAAGCGGCAAATCCAAATCCAACAGGAGCCAGGTCGGCTCATAAGATTATTAAAGGAAAACCGGTCATTAATGTTCAAGGATGTCCTCCCATTGCGGAGGTGATGGCTGGAGTTGTTGTTCATATGTTAACCTTCGAAGGCATACCTCAACTTGACGGACTAGGGCGACCGAAAGCATTCTATTCAAGAAGAGTTCATGATTCCTGCTATCGTAGGGCCAATTACGATGCCGGATTGTTTGTGGAAAGTTTTGATGATGAAAATGCTAAAAGAGGGTATTGCTTATATAAAGTAGGCTGTAAAGGCCCCAATACTTATAATTCATGTGGAATTATCAAATGGAATGAAGGCGTTAGTTATCCTATACAGAGCGGTCATCCGTGTATTGGATGTAGTGAAGCTGATTTCTGGGATAATGCGCCATTCTATAAACATATCCCCGATGCAACAGGATTTGGTATAGAAGCGACAGCCGATCAGATAGGTTTGGCAATCGGTGCAGCAACAGCAGCAGGAATTGCCGTACATGCCGTAGCCACCAATATACGAAAAAAGAAACTTATTGATAACGAAGAAAATAACGATTAAGGATTAACGTTTTAGTAACAATTAATCATTAATAGCTAATCGTTAATCGTTCAAAAAAATAAATACCATGTCAGAAAGAATAGTAGTCGATCCGATTACCCGTATTGAAGGACATCTCAGGATCGAAGCAGAAATAGAAGGAGGTAAAATTAAAGATGCATATAGCTCGGGTACTATGGTCCGGGGTATTGAAACTATCGTAAAAGGGCGTGATCCGCGGGATGTATGGGCTTTCGTAGGTCGGGTTTGTGGGGTTTGTACTTCCACTCATTCACTTTGTTCCGTCCGGGCAGTTGAAAATGCCTTGGGTATTGTGGTACCTCCTAACGCCGAATATGTTAGAAATCTGATGATTGCCACATTGTATATGCATGATCATGTAGTACATTTTTATCATCTCCATGCATTGGATTGGGTTGATGTGGTATCTTCTTTAAAAGCAGACCCTGCCGCTGCTGCAGCAGCAGCACAACAATTATCTGCGTGGCCGAAAAGTTCTGTTGGTTATTTCACAGGTATACAAGAACGTATCAAGAAATTTGTGGAGAGTGGCCAATTAGGAATATTTGCTAATGGTTACTGGGGACATCCAGCATACAAACTGACTCCTGAACAGAATCTGATTGCTGTAGCACATTATTTGGAAGCATTGGAATGGCAGAAGGAAGTCGTAAAGATACATACAGTATTCGGTGGTAAAAATCCGCATCCTAATTTTGTCGTGGGTGGTATGCCTTGCAGTATAAATCTGAATGAAGCGAATTCCATTAACTCGGAACGTCTTGCATTCGTTAAACAAAAATTAGAAGAAGCTAAAACATTCATTGATCAGGTATATATTCCGGATCTACTTCTAATTGCAGACGTATACAAGGAGGAATGGGGAAAAATTGGCGGAGGCATTAAAAACTATCTGGCTTATGGCGATTTGCCTAATTATGGTTATGAAGATACGGATAATTTCTTTTTTCCAAGAGGTATTGTAATGGACAGGGATCTTTCTAAAGTATATCCTGTAGATGCAAACTCCCCTGACGAGATAAAAGAATACATATACCATTCATGGTATAAGTATAAAGACGGAGATAATAAAGGGTTGCATCCTTATGAAGGTGAAACCGATCTGCATTACACTGGCCCGAATCCTCCTTATAATCACCTAAATATTGAAGATAAATATAGTTGGATCAAAACTCCTCGTTGGAGAGAACAACCAATGGAGGTAGGTCCATTAGCACGCATGGTCGTTGCTTATGCAGCTGGTAAAGAACCTCAAAAATCATTGATTGACGACACATTGAAAAAACTAAATCTACCGGCAGAAGCCCTCTTCTCCACCTTAGGACGTACAGCTGCACGTGGTTTGGAAACCAAATTGATAGCTGATTGGGCCTTGGATGTCTTTGAGCAATTAATGACCAACCTTAAACATGGAGATAACCGTATGGTAAATCATGATTTATGGCATACTAAATCATGGCCAGACAAAATACAGGGAGTAGGCCTTAGCGAAGCACCACGTGGAGCGTTGGCACATTTTATTGTTATTGAAGATAAGAAAGTAAAGAATTACCAGATGGTGGTCCCAACAACCTGGAATGCTTCTCCAAGAGACGAAAAAGGAGTACGCTCCGCTTATGAGGCATCCCTGATTGATACTCCTGTTTTCGATCCTAAACAACCATTGGAAATACTCAGGACTATACACTCCTTTGATCCTTGCCTGGCTTGTGCTGTACACCTTTATGATGAAGAAGGAAAATATGTACATCAAATGGATACATTCTAAAAAAATTCACTCCTATGAGAAGTCGTAAAAAACGTTTGAGAGAAGTTTATGTATGGGAATTACCAGTACGCTTTTTCCATTGGTTAAATGCTTTATGTATTCTCATCCTTTGTATTACCGGTTATCTGATAGCAGATCCTATCGCTATATTAAAAGAAACAGAAGCAAATTTTAGTTACTGGTTTGGGACGATACGTTTCATTCATTTCGTAACTGCATTTGTATTCTTCTTTAATTTCGTATTTCGTATTTATTGGGGATTTGTCGGCAATAGATACTCACACTGGAATAATTTTATCCCCCTAAAGAAGACACAATGGAAAGAATTTTTTAATGTCATCAAAGTAGATGTATTGATGGTAAAAACCAAACCGGTTGAAAGTATTGGTCATAATACCCTAGCCAGTGTTATCTATTTTGCATCTTTCTGTGCATTTTTATTACAATGCGTCACCGGATTCGGACTCTATGCCAAGATGAGTAAGTCATTACTTCCACAATTATTTGCATGGACGATCCCTATAATGGGAGGCGATTTAATGGCACGCCAGACACATCATTTCTTAATGTGGTTTTTTATTCTGTTTGCCATTGTACATGTATATCTGGTATTTTATCATGATTATATTGAACGCCGCGGTGTAACTTCATCAATGATTGGTGGTTGGAAATTTATTGAGGAAGAAGTAGCCATTGAAGAAGAAGTAACTGAGAAGGCTGAATTCATAACTAAAGCAGCCCAACACGAATGAAAACACTCATATTAGGAGTAGGAAACCTGCTCTTAAAAGATGAAGGTATTGGGATACATGTAATTCGTGCACTTGAACAGGAAAAATTACCTTCCAACATAACTTTAATGGATGGTGGTACTGGGGGATTACATTTACTTAGCTGGCTACAAGGATATGATAGAATTATAATGGTAGATGCTACACTCGACAATCATCCACCCAGTACGGTAAGAATCATCCGTCCCAAATATGCATCCGACTTTCCACCATTAATGAGTGCTCATGAAATAGGTCTTAAAGATATGATTGAAGCTATGATACTAACAGATTCACTCCCTGAAATTTTTCTGATTGTAGTATCTGTTGAAGACATAAGCCATGTAGGAACAGAATTAACTCCAACTCTACAAGCCTGTATTCCTGAAATTAAAAAAACTATAAAAAATCTACTATAAAATCAAACCCATAAAACACTGTTTTACTGCGATTTAAAATTCATCATACATTTATTTGATAAATAAATGTATAATATCATGCAG
The DNA here is from genome assembly GCA_032054765.1 of Tannerellaceae bacterium. Classification (GTDB taxonomy): domain Bacteria; phylum Bacteroidota; class Bacteroidia; order Bacteroidales; family Tannerellaceae; genus DFXE01. The sequence goes on along the minus strand of DAMBSC010000013.1, from coordinate 7,122 downwards.
CACAATTACAAATATCTCATCTATATAATCGTAAAAGCTTTTGACCTTGGATACCAGATATATTTATGTGATTATTTAATATATTATTATTTCTCATTAAAAACCTTATGGTGTATAGGTAACCGTATATATAGTATGAAAAAAATTCTTTTATCCATCTTAGCTGTATCCTTAATTATGACTGCTTGTAGTGATGATGATGATGACAAAAAACCAGTTGAAGAGCCTGTAACGTTAGAGAAATCAAAAGAAACGATTGATGCGGAAGCTAATGAATTAAATATCAAAGCGGAAGGCAACCTGAACTGGAATATCAGCGAGGTTGTTTATACCGATAGTGCACACATAGAACCGGATACTATTATTCCTTCTTCTCCGATTGATACAATTAGAGGTGAATGGTTTACCGTAATAAAAGGAGATGATGGCGAATTCCTTAAAATTAAAGTAGATGAGAATAAGGAAGAAGTCCGGACATTGAATGTAGAAATATCAACAGGAACAGACTCAGAAGAATTCGATTTAACACAAAATGGAATAGATATTCCTGAATAATTTCAGATCAACTATTCTAATAAAAAAGCATCTCTATTAATTTAGAGATGCTTTTATCATAATTATTGGTTATATTAAGAATAAATCTTGTTGCTTGTCCAATAATAGTCTTTCTCGAATAAGGGCTTTTTTCTTTCATAGTCAACCAGCTTCTTAAATCGAATAAGAATTATATTATTAAAACAAACTAAACGTTATTTTGTTCAACCTACATTATTTTTTTCTTTTACATACGATTCCATAAATTCTATAAATTCCGGAGTTGTCCAGTTTCCTTCAAAACGTTGTCCATTAATAAAAAAGGTTGGTGTACCCTGTACTCCGTTCTTTATACCTGTCTCATAATCGTTCTGCACTTTTTGATAACATTCTTCACTACTAAAATCTGATTGAAAAACGGATATATCAAGTTGTAATTCTTCAGCATATTCAATCAGGTTATAATCATTGAGATATACTTGGTTTTCAAACAATAAATCATTCATTTCCCAGAATTTTCCTTGTTTAGCTGCTGCTTCTGCAGCAATGGCTGCATCGACAGCATTTGCATGTAACTCTGATAAAGGAAAATTTCTGAAAACAAATGTTAAATTATCACCCATTTTTTCTTTCAGATTTTTAATTATATAATGTGCCTTCTTACAATATGGACATTGATAATCTGCATATTCAACTAATTCAACAGGAGCATTCTTTGGTCCTAGAATGTGATCGCTATCATTTATTTTTATAGCCATAATTATATCTTTAATTCAACATTTATTTTTTTAGATAATAACATTCATGTTTATCTATTTGTTTTTGTCACATATAATAAAGGTTGAACGTTTCTTGTTCAACCTTTTAAGGATATATATATTGACGTTTCTATTATTTGGTTGTCACTTTTAATGTAACTACCACATTATTTCTTGTTGCATTGGAATAGGGGCATACCTTATGAGCTTCTTTAACTAATTCCTCAGCTTCCTTTTGATCAATGCCTGCCATTTCTACATCCATTTCTACAGCAAGCATAAAACCACCTTCGGGTTTATTCCCTATACTTACTTTTGCTGTTACAGCAGACTCAACTCTCTTTCTTTGTTTCAATGCAACATGATTGATTGCACTACCAAAACATGCTGAATAACCTGCGGCGAATAATTGTTCAGGGTTAGTGTAGGGGCCGCCGGGTCCGCCCATTTCTTTTGGGGGCATAACTTCAAAATCTAATACTCCGTCAGATGACTTAACATGTCCACTTCTACCTCCAACGGATGTTGCTACTGCTGTATATAATGCATCCATAATTATTATTACTTTTGTTGTTTCTATTTAACTAACAAACGGGAAAGAATAAAGTTTAAAATAATGTTATACTATGAAGACTGAAAAAGAAAAAATGCTCGCCGGCGAACTATACGATGCAGGTGATAAAGAATTGATTACCCGTTGGCACTATGCTAAACAATTGATGAGAGAGTATAGTATGGCCGATACTACCGACAAAAAATTAATTGATAAAATTTTAAATGAACTTTTAGGTTCACATGGAGAAAATGTATGGGTATCGGCACCTATATTCGTAGATTATGGAGAGAATATTCATCTGGGAAATAACATTGAAATTAATATGAATTGTGTATTTCTGGATTGTAATAGAATTACGATAGGAGATAATTCAGGTATAGGTCCAAGTGTGCAGATATATGCGGTAACTCACCCTGTTAAACCTTTAGAACGTCTATCTCAATCAGAAGGGGAAGGCTTTCCGTTTTGGCTGAGCTATTCTGCACCCGTAACCATTGGAAGTAATGTATGGATAGGGGGAGGTTCCGTTATCCTACCCGGGGTTACTATTGGTGATAATACAACAATTGGCGCAGGAAGTGTAGTTACAAAATCAATTCCGGCTAACTGCCTGGCAATAGGAAATCCATGTAAAGTTATTAAAATGCTGGAATAGTTCTTTCTATTGCAGTATTTTCAATAATTTATCCAACTTAGGCGCCATTATAATCTCTGTGCGCCTGTTACGGCTACGGCCTTCGGCGGTTTCATTTGTCGCTACAGGCATGTATTCACCTCTTCCGCAAGGTTGAATTTGTAGCGGGCTTACAGCATAATCTTTTGTAAGTATCCTCACTACAGATGTTGCCCGTATTACACTTAGGTCCCAATTGTCTTTGAATTGAACAGTATTAATAGGTTTCGTATCTGTATGTCCTTCGATAAATACATCTATATCAGTTTGCTTATTCAACACACCCGCCAGCATAGCCAGAGCTTCTTTTCCTCGTTTATCTACTTTCGCACTACCCGATTCAAATAGAAGTTTATCCGACATAGCAACATATACTTTACCATTCTTTTCTTCTACCGTCAATTCATCAGAGCCAAAGCCTAGCAGTGCATCTTTTACGCTAGCCAATAGATTTTGAACCTTTTGACTCTGTTCTTTGATCATATCCTGAAGCTCATTAATGGTCTGTTCACGCTTGCTTAGCTCATCCATTTTCTGATTCAGCAGAGCATTTAGTTTATCCTGTTCACTTAAGTTAGATGTCAGTAAAGATTGAAGGTAACGTAATTCTTTCCCTATGGCTGTAGTATCAGCAACCAATTCTTCTAAGCGCGTGGATAATACATTGCTTTCATCCAGACAGTCGACTAACTGTTTTTTTAAGTCCTCTCCACGCTTAATCGCTTCCAGTCTACCATTTTCGGCCAGCATGTATTTCTTTTTGGTAACACATGATGAACAAACCAACACTGTCAGTAAAATAAATAAACATGCCTTTTTCATATCTGTATCAGTTAATAAATTTAAGACAAACGGGCATATCTACTTTTATATCTTTTTGAATATTCTGCAATAAACCTGTTTTATCATTAATTTCAAAGATTTCAATTATATTACTGTCACGACTGGCGCATAAGAGATATTTACCGTTAGGAGATATCACAAAATTACGAGGATGTATTCCTGTTTCCTGATAACCCACTTTGGTTAATCTACCGTTTGCAGGATCAATAGAGAATATAGCAATACCATCTCCTTTTAATCGGTTAGAAGCATACAAATATTTACCATTGGGAGTAATTCCTATATCTGCACTTCCTTGTGCCTGTAAAGTGTCAGCATCAATAGTCTGGAATAATGAAAGGTCACCATCATTATAATCAAACCCCATAACATTACCTGATAATTCATTTATCAGATAAGCATAGTTTCCCGTTGGATGAAAGACCAGATGGCGAGGACCTGAACCATCAGCTACTTTATAAGACTTCATAGTCTTTCTATTCAGTATTTCAGCAGATGTATTATAAGTATCAAACCGATAGATCTGGTCAGTACCCAAATCTGTAGCAAATAAATATTTATTATCTGGGGAGAAGATCACACAATGTAAATGAGGACTCTCTTGTCTCTCCTTATCTGCTCCTTGTCCTTCATACTGAATAAGCTGTTTAATGGAAGATAAGGATTTATCATTTTCAATCTTAAAAACAGAAAGGCTACCCCCTCCATAATTAGCTGTTACAACATATCTTCCTTCAGGATCTATTGCAATATTACAGGGTGCGACACCGTTAGTCTCCTCACTATTTAATAAAGACAAAGTTTGTTTTTCTGCATTAAATGAGATCGCATTTGCGAAGGAAGGTCCTTCACTATTCTCTGTTACGGCATATATATACTTACCGTCTTTAGTAACTTCCAGATATGAAGGATTCTCGACCTTAACCATATTTACATATTCAGAGTTCCCGGTCAGTGTATCAAATTTATACAAATAAACTCCTTCACTCACCCCTAACGTGTATGTCCCTATCAATAAATACAAAATATTACTCATAATTATTTCTATTAAAAACGCCCTAATATAATCAATTTCTTTATATCATCTTTTGGTCTATACCAAATTTTTCTTCCACATGATGAGTCCCTTTTGGCTCCACATGTACGACTATATCATATACATTTTCTATAGTCTCCTTAATACTGTTCTCTACTAGTTGGGCTATTTCATGTGCTTCACATAATGTTATATTTCCGTCCGCTTCGATATCCAATACGATCATATACATATTTCCAATCTGATGTGAACGTACCCTGTGCGGATTACTTGCACCCTGTACTTTTCGTACCGCTTCAAATATTTTATTATAAACGGTTTCGTCCTTTACACCATCCATCAATTCGACATTTGACTCCATAAATATCTTTATGGATGATCGAATAATAAACAAACTGATTAGTAAACCGGTAATAACATCCAGAATAGGTAAATTACATAAAAAAGTAAATATTAATCCCGTAAGAACCCCTACGGAGATTAATACATCATTACGCATATTCACAGCATTAGCCGTCAATAACGAGCTGTTTATTCGTTTTCCCTGACGATACTGGTAAAGAGATAGTAATAATTTTCCTACTATAGAAAAAACGGTTACATAAATAGCAATAGCCGACGGTATCTCCCTTTCTTCAGAAGAGAAAAGATATTCAACTGATGAGACAAGCATCTGTACACCTGCATAAAAAATAATAAGGGAAAGTATCTTTGTTGCTATACTTTCCGCTTTCTCATATCCGTAAACATATTTCTTAGTTGGTGCTTTGCTTACAATCCGGGCTGTAAAGATCATTACAATAGAGATAATTACATCAGTGGCTGAATCAATACCATCTCCGAGAACGGCCAAACTACCGGAAAGCAAGCCTACTACAATCTTCGACAATGACAATATTGAATTCCCGATCGTACTAATCCAGGATGTTTTTATCAATATTCTTTGCCTCGAAACATCTTCATTCATTTAAACATAATTAAGCAGACAAAGATACGATAAGGTTTTAAAAGTCAAGGCTACCAAATCAAAAATAAGAAACCATCAATAATTAGGCAGCCGGATGTTGATAAATTTTACGTTTGACATATATTGAATTTGAATTCAACAATTGTTGAATATAAATTCGACATATGTTGAACACGTATTCAACATATGTCAAACGTAACTATATAAGACATAAATTATAAATATATACTGAATGCAACAGTAAAATGATAGTATTAAAAGCAGAAAGGGGCTTGCCCCTTATTTGGACAGCCCCTTCAAGTTTTACACAGTTAAGTCTGACTATTAGGTATTAACAATTGTTCCGTCAGCTTTAATAGTTAAATGAACTTCTTTATTACCGGATTCTAATTCAAATACATAGAATAATCCGTCCGGCTTTTCAAACACATCTATATCATCTATTTTATAGTTAGCATATTCCGTCGTTTTGAGCGCGGTCATTACTACCTCCGGAACATCGGATGTTCGTATTTCCCACTCTGTATATAGCCATTCATTTTTGTCATTAAAAATAACATCTTTATGTATTCTACCATCTAAAATGTCGACTTCCAGATTGGAGTGTTCTCTTTCAAATTCAAGAATCTTTGCGCCGGGATACATTTCGTTTATCTTTTCGGTAACAGAAGATGGAAGAGTTATTGGTTCATAGCCATTTTGGTCATTATCATTGACTTCCTTTATTAATGTACCGTCTTCCGTATAATACAGATCAAACTCATTTTTACCTTCTTCAACTTCTATAATGTATATAACTTCAGTTTCCGACCTTTCAAGTTTATCAACATCTTCCACTCTCCATGTTGCATACATACTACTTTTGAAAGAATCTTGCACTGTGCTCGGTAGTTCATCGAAAAGGATATCTGTTTCCGTCATTACCCATTTTCCGTTTGCTTCAAACCATGCTTCCATTTCTTTGGAATTAAAATGAAAATCTGCAACTTTATAAGCAGCTTTTGTTTCCCATTCTACTCTTTTAGCATCCGGATACATGCTATTAAAAGTGTTTAACACGACGTCTTCGGGTGTGTAGTTATCGTCATCATCACATGCTATAAATGTTAGAGGATAACATACTAATAAACTCAATAAAAAAAATCTTGCTTTCATAATCTATATATATTTAAATGAAAAATTAATCATCTATTTCAATAAGACGGCCTTGTTTATCGAAAGTCAATTCAAGACCATTCTCAAGGACAACATCATATTTGCCTCTCTCTCTTTCAATGGAAACAACCTTTTTCCCTACAAAAGAAGTTTGTAGATAGGATTGAATTTCCTTTGGTATAAGAGCATTCGGGATGGATGTTTTATTTCCATCTATTTCCTGCCATTCTCCTGAGCTATCAAATTCTACATTCGTTCCATCAGTCAGAATAACATCATAATTCTTGACCCGGAACAAAAACTTTTCAATCTTAATATGAGATATATCTGCTTGTCCAAAATAAGTGGAAATAAAATTCCGGCTATTCTCCGGTAACAATGATGTATCTCTGGTTATTTCTTCATTATCAGCTTTAGCAGTTGTAAATATTACTGATAAGCAAATCATAATAAATCCTATTTTCTTCATCTTATTTCATTTTTGATTATACGACAAAGTAAATGAGGCTTTCTGGAAAGAATTGGGAATTCTTGATTATTTGAATTTACTAGTGATGCAATAAATTGCATCTAATTACACTTAAGTTATTATATATAAAT
>DAMBSC010000012.1:0-173101 GCA_032054765.1 Tannerellaceae bacterium | reverse complement strand
CGCTTCTCTGACATAATAATCTTGTTTTATGTCCAACTTTCTGGGTGCAGTTCAATCTTTACATTGGGTATTTTTGGAAGAAAAAGACGTAAAAAAGCCCTGAAAATGATAGTTTTTCAGGGCTAAAAGAGGGAAAATCCGTTAAGATAAACTTTATATCATCTTTATATTGATTTTCTCATAACTTATTGATAATGAATTGATTTTTATAATTACTTCTGCTGTTTTTTTATTGACCACCTGACATTTTACCTGTTATCGTCATCATCCATTTTTTTGTTAAGGCTATCTCGCAATGAATCAAGATATAAAGTCCGGCTTTCTTTCCGGTTTCTGATATTCAAATAGATGCGGTAAAACTCTCCGGCATCGGTATTGAAAACATTACAGAAATAATCTATCAACTCTTTAATATCAATGTTTCCATAATTTATGCTTCCTTTTGCATATATAGCATAAATCAGTTCGACAAGTTCTGTTTTAGTTCCTGTCCAAGTATGTTTTATACGGGGAAATTTAGAGTTATCCATTTCGTTTTCAGGATGTTTTTCCAGTTTATTTAATTCAGCATTGAGATAAATACGGAGCATCTCATTGGCTAATATTTTAGAAACTTTGTAATCAAAACTGGTAGAAAAATTATTATCCCTTTCAAAGTAGAAGCAATCTACATTAAGTTCAATATTCGGCTCTACCCGAAGAAAATAATAACGGTCAAGATGAGTCTTCTCTGTCCTGTAATACTGGTAGAAATCTAAGTTTTTATCAAAATAATCTTTTATCCTGTCTAATTCCCTTATTATATAATTTTTCTGTGCCGTATCACTTCCAGTCGGTCGATTAGTTTCTATCTTATAAATCTCCGAGTAATAGATTAATTTGCTGAAAAGTTGGGGTTTGTACTCTTTAAAAAAACATATTTCTTCATCATCACTTTTGAACTTATAATCGTTCAGTTTCATCTTTAGCTGTTGCATAATTCCTTTTAGCAACAAAACTGCTTTTTTAGCTTTTCTTAAAGAGGCTTCTTCTTCCAGTTCAATAGCTTCAAGCTGATCATTCACTTTTTCGATTATAGTATTGACGTGTTTATTCATAAGGCTATATTTTAGGTACAAACCCCAACAGGGCATAATTAAAATTTCATTTTCAAAATCCTAATAGCGTTCAATATCGCCAATAACGATACCCCAACATCAGCAAATACCGCTTCCCATAAGGTTGCAACACCTCCTGCACCCAAAATCAACACAATGAGCTTTACACCAAAAGCCAGACTTATATTCTGTATAACAATTCGGCGTGTAGCTTTGCCTATTGTTATAGCCGTTGCTATCCGGCTCGGTTGGTCTGTCTGAATAATAACGTCTGCCGTTTCTATGGCAACGTCGCTACCCAGTCCACCCATTGCAATGCCTACGTCGCTCATGGCAAGAACAGGCGCATCGTTTATCCCATCGCCTACAAAAGCAATGTTATTACCCGGATCGGACTTCAACTGCTCTACATACTCAACCTTTCCTTCGGGCAGCAGATCGCCATGCGCTTGCGTAACGTTCAACTCTGTGGCAAGCTGCGAAACGATGGCCTGTTTATCTCCTGACAGCATTACAATATTCTTAATTCCTAACTCACGCAAAGCGTTCACGGCTGTAGCTGCATCCTCTTTCGGAGCATCGGCTACCAGAATATATCCGGAATAGATGCCATTGATAGCGCAAACAACAATCGTTTCGGGTATAGTCGCTATTTCCGGCGGGAACTCTACATTGTTTTTTATCAATAATTTAGGATTACCCACAAGAACTATTTTACCATTGATAGAAGCCTGTAAGCCGTGCCCTGCGATTTCATTCACAATCTCCGGCTTAATTACTTCGATATTCTGCTCTTTTGCATATTCCACAATAGCTTTCGCTATGGGATGCGTACTTTGCGTTTCAACCGAAGCCACTAAATTCACAAGGTCTGTTTCGAGCAGAAAATCTGCCGGAACAATCTTTTGTACCTTGAAAACTCCCTGTGTCAGTGTTCCGGTTTTATCCATCACCACCGTATTTACTTTGGTAATGGCTTCCAAATAGTTGCTTCCTTTAAATAGTATTCCTTTACGGCTTGCCGCCCCGATACCACCAAAGTAGCCCAACGGTATGCTGATAACCAAAGCACACGGGCAGGAAATAACGAGGAATACCAATCCACGATAAACCCAGTCGTACAACACAAAATTGAATGCCGGATTAATAGCAGAGTATGCCAGTGGTAATAACACTATAAGCGCAGCCAGTGCCACCACTATCGGAGTATAGATGCGGGCAAATTTGCGTATGAACTGTTCTGCGGGTGCCTTTTTTTCTGTGGCGTTCTGAACAAGGTCAAGAATACGAGCCAAAGCACTCATACCAAATGGTTTCGTTACTTCAATTCTTGAAACATTGTCGGTAAGTATCATACCTGCAAATACGTCCTCATTTTTCCGTATCGTTCTGGGAACACTCTCTCCAGTTAATGCCGAAGTATTAAAAGATGCCGATTCATTCAGTAAAATTCCGTCAAGAGGCACTCTTTCGCCTACCTTGACTTCCACAATATCACCTACATTTACATTCTCCGGCGACATTATTTCAGTTTTATCCATCTTAATAACTGTCGCTGTTTCTGGTCGGACATCAAGTAATGCACTAATGCTCCTTTTTGCACGGTTTACCGCTGCATCCTGAAAGAGTTCGCCTACGGCATAGAACAGCATTACTGCAACGCCTTCGGGGTATTCTCCGATAAAGAACGCCCCGATGGTAGCTATACTCATCAATGTAAACTCGCTGAATACGTCTTTCTGGCGAATGGCTTCCCATGCTTCTTTTATCACCGGTAAGCCTACCGGAATATAAGCGATGATATACCATGCGAGTTGTACCCACTTATCGGCAAAGAACGAAAGCCCGACAGCGGAAAAGATGATGCCTGCAATCAGCATCACAAAGGAGATAGCCGCCCGGATGTAACCTCTTTTCTGTGAGGTATCCATTTCCTGTTTGGTCTTGTCTATAACACAAGCCCCATCATTGCAATTTCCCATAATTATTTTAATTTATCGTTTATACTTCTTTTTATACAATTCCTCATTCAAAAACACAAATGGTAATAGTGTAAACAAAGTCCCAAAGAATAAGACTTCCTTTAACGGCCATCTATGAAAGAAACAATGATGATGGGGACATCTGGTTACATAATACCATAACAAAAAACCTAATGTAATCCCAATGGTTATACTTAACGCTACAATCCATTTTTTTGCTCTTGAACTAATCATTTTTTTCTTTGCAATGACCTTACTCTTTTTTTTCTTTTGCTGTCTTTTCATGACATCATTTTTTAGAGTTCTACGGCTGCAAGTTCGGCAAATGCCAGTTGATAATCCCTTTCGGCTGCAAGCGTCTGGTTTACGTTGTCGTAGTACAATCCCATTTCAACCATGTAATCAAGCAAGGATATTTCACCCGCATCAAGTGCTTTTTTCAACAGGATGGTATTATTTACGTTTGCCAGCGATTTACGATATTTGTCGGCAGTAGTTTTCAGTCCCATTGCTTTGGAATACTGTATTTGCAGTTGGCTGAAAAACTGTTGCTTGGTATCGGCTTCGCGGCTTTGGGCAGCAGCAACAGATGCCTTTGCCTGTTTCACCTGATTTTTATTCGACCATAGCGGTATGGATATACCAAGCGACACACCCTGATACCGTTGTCCGACTACTTTTTCACTCATGTATCCGGCGGTAAACTTAGGCAGGTTCATCGCTTTGCTTAGTGATACCTGTTTCTGGCTTACTTCGATTTCGTTACGCACGTATGCCAACACCGGGTTTTTATCTTCGGCTTGTACATACCAGTCGTTAAAGTTCAACGGAAGCTCACGGCTGCCGTAGTCTGCATCATTAAAGACTACGTCGATACCGCCGTTCAGCCTTTTCAACTGGGCAAGGAGTGCATCACGTTCTACTTCCATGCGCGATATTTCTCCTTGTATGGTAGAAAGGTTCAGGTTTACTTTGTTGTACTCCAAGATACTTACGTCGCCCCTGTCCATACGGTCTTTATAACCTTTGGCAATGGTTTCTGCATGTTCCAGACGCAAATAAAGTTCTTTAAGCAGGGAATTGTAATATATCAGTTCAATGCAGTATTGTTTTGCTTCGAGCAATATATTCATACGGTCGGCTTTGTACTGCCATTCCACAAGGTTGTTTCTACCGTTTGCTAACCGACTTTTCATTCCCGTAATGGTGGGAATGTCGAATGTCTGCGATACGCTAAAATCGGTACGATTACCTATATTTGAAGGGTTACCCCAGAGATAATTGAAGCCCACTTCCGGATCATCAAGGAAGATGCCCGTTTTGTTTTGCAGCTTATCCGCTTCAACTTGTTCGCGGAGGGCTTTCAGGGTTGTATTGTTCTCTTCTATCGAAGACAATACAGGGTTGATATTATTCTGCGCATTGAGCGTTATGCCTGCGAAGAGTACCAACATGGTTATTATGATTGTTCTCATTCTAATTCTAATTTAGTGTTGTTTACTTCAGGTTCCTCGTTGTCCAGAATTTCGGTTTCAACTACTTTCCTGTTTGTAATTAAGTACATGATAGGAATAATAAAGCCGTTGAGCAAAGTCGATGTGAGCAATCCGCCCAGGATAACCTTTGCCATCGGACTTTGTATTTCGTTACCCGGCAAATCACCACCCAATGCAAGCGGTATCAGTGCAAGACCGGAGGTTAATGCGGTCATCAAGATGGGGTTTAGACGGTCTAACGAGCCGGTCATTACCGCATCAAGTTTGCTATACCCCTCTGCCACAAGGTCGTTGTATCGTGAGATAAGCAACATACCGTTACGTGTAGCGATACCGAACAGGGAGATAAACCCGATAATAGCCGGTATGCTCAGAACGCCGTTAGTAAAGAAAATGGCAAACACTCCGCCGATAAGGGCAAGCGGCAGGTTAAGCAGGATAACAACGGACTGGTTTATGCTCTTAAACTGCGCAAACAGAAGCATGAAAATAGCAAGAATGGAGAAGATTGAGGTAATAAGCAGGGTGCGTGATGCTGCCTGTTCGCTCTCAAACTGTCCGCCGTACTCAATATGATAACCTTCGGGCAGTTCTATCTTTTCGTTTACGATGTCCTGAATGTCATTTACTACTCCGCGCAGGTCACGTCCGGCAACGTTAGCCGATATTACAATCTTACGGGCAACGTTTTCCCTATTGATGGTGTTGGGGCCTGTGGACGATGTTATTTCGGCTATATTACTCAATGGAATTTTACGTCCGTTGGCATCAACAATAAGGTTCTTTATCCTTTCGGCTGTTTCACGGCTATCGTCGTTTACTTTTAGGGTAAGGTCGAACGAGCGGTTTTCTTCGTACACCTGTGAAACGACTTCACCTGCGAGCATGACGTTTACAATCTTCGCAAAGTCGGGTAAGGTTATGCCGTATTTCGCCATTACTTCCCTTTTGGGTTCTATCTTCAACTGCGGACGTTCCACTTGTTGTTCTACGTTCAGATCGGCAATACCTTCAATGTCCTGAATGTTTGCTTTTATTTGGTTACCGATGGAGAACATTTTATTGAGGTCTGTTCCGAACAACTTGATAGCGATGTTGGCACGTGTACCGGATAACATAGCGTCGATACGGTGCGAAATGGGTGCGCCTATTTCTATATTCACTCCCGGCAACACTTTTATCTTTTCGCGTATTTCGGCAAGCACTTCATCTTTGGAACGTTTATCGAGGATGAACGGTGCTTCGATTTCCGATACGTTTACACCGAGTGCGTGTTCATCGAGTTCGGCACGTCCTGTTTTCCGTCCTACGGTTTGAACTTCGGGTATGGAAAGCAAGATATCTTCTGCTATACGCCCCATCTTGTCGGATTCTTCAAGCGATATACCGGGCATACTACTGATGCTTACGGTAAATGAACCCTCATTGAATGGCGGCAGGAAGCTACGACCTAATGAGAAGAAAATGATAACGGCAATCACTAAAACAACACCTGTTCCGCCAAGTACCCATTTCTTGTATTTGAGTGTCCATTTAAGGGCTACCTCGTAAACGATTTTCAGTTTCCTTACTATATACGGTTCACGTTCCGGTTTATCATCTTTTCGTGGTTTACCCAACAGGTAGCTACACAATACTGGAGTAAGGGTTAAGGCTACTACGGTAGAAGCTATCAATGCCATAATAAAGGCTACTCCTAACGGTGCAAGCATACGACCTTCCATTCCAGAAAGGAAGAACAAGGGAACGAAGCTGGCGATGATGATAAATGTGGAGTATAGAATTGGCATACGCACTTCTTTGGAAGCATCGAACACGACGTTGAGTACGGTTTTTTGCAGTTCCTTTGGTTTCTGCCTGTTCTCCCGCAATCGCTTGAACACATTTTCTACATCGACAATGGCATCATCCACAAGCGAGCCAATAGCAATAGCCATACCTCCGAGGCTCATGGTATTAATAGTAAGCCCCATGAATTTTAAGGAGAGTATTGCAAAGACTAATGACAACGGTATCGTTACAAGTGATATAATGGTTGTACGTGCGTTCATCAGGAAGATAACGAAAACGATAACCACGAAGATACCCCCTTCGTACAATGATTTCTGTACGTTATTGATGGAGTTGTCTATAAAACGTGCCTGACGAAAGATGTCGGTTGTTATCTTCACATCTGCCGGAAGCTGTTTCTGTAAATCGGCAAGCGAAGCGTCAAGTTTGTCTGTCAATTCGAGCGTACTTGTAGCCGGTTGCTTGGTAACAGTTATCAATACGGCAGCTTTGCCGTCGTTGGATGCCATACCCAGTTTAGGTGCTTTATCTCCTATTTTTACTTCAGCAATGTTTTCTATCAGGATAGGAACATTGTTTACTGTTTTGATAACAGCTTTTCCCAATGATGGTATTTTATTTGTTGAAAGCACGCCACGGATGATAAATTCGTTTCCGTATTCATACAATACACCACCTGCGGCGTTCTGGTTCATTTCGGTAACGACGTCGATTACTTCATTGAGTCCGATGTTGTAATGTTTCATCTTTCCGGGATCGAGCAATATCTGGTATTCCTTGATTTCACCACCGAGAACGGTTACCTGTGCCACTCCACCTGTTGATAATAAACGGGGGCGGATAGTCCAGTCAGATAATGTCCGCAAATCCTGTAATGAGGTTGAATCGGCGGTTACTCCGATAATCATAAGCTCACCCAGTATGGACGATTGCGGCCCCAACGTCGGATTACCAACGTTAGACGGCAACTGGTCATTGACAACGGCTAACTTTTCGGATACAATCTGACGGGCACGGTAGATGTCCGTTCCCCAGTTAAATTCTACCCATACGATAGAAAAGCCTGTGGTAGAGGATGAACGCACACGGCGTACATCAGTAGCACCGTTCAGGGCGGTTTCGACAGGGAAAGTAACGAGCCGTTCGACTTCTTCGGGAGCCATACCTCGTGCCTCTGTCATCACCACAACGGTGGGTGCATTGAGGTCGGGAAATACATCGACTTCCATATTGACGGCTGTATAGGTTCCTGCCAGCATAAGCAGCAGGGATGCCACTAAAACAACGACACGGTTGTTCAGCGAGAATTTTATTATCTTGTTCAACATACTGATTCGTGTTTTAATGGTTAGTGACTATGTCCTTCGGGCATTACTGAAGAAGTTGCTGCCAGTTTCACCTGATATACTCCTTTGGTAACTACTTTGGCTCCGCGTTGAAGACCTGAAAGGATCTGCACTCTTTCGCCGTTATTCTGTCCGAGGGTTACTTCCTGTTTCTTATATTCTTCGTCGCCTATTTGCAGATACACGAAGTTAAGTCCCTGTTCTTCGGTAATAGCAGAAACGGGAACGGATATTACATTATCCTGTAAGGTCGAAAGCAGATATACTTCGGTATATGCTCCGGGAATAATATCGCCCACGTTATCAAACTCGAATGTAACAGGAATATAGAAAGATTGGTCAGTGGATGCTTTACCGAAAGATAAAAGCCGGCCGTTAAGTTCCGAAAGTTTATATACCTGATTGTCATAGGCAGGCTTAAAGTTAGCACTACTGATGCTTTTAAGTATCTTGAAATTGTTCTCTGATACTTCGGCTCGTAGCTGCAAACGCCTATTCTGCGATACAGTTGCAATGGGCTGACCTACTGAAACGTATTCCCCCTGTGCAACAAGCCTGTTCTTAATATATCCGGCAATGGGAGCTGTAACGCTTACCCCGGTGGCTGTCATATTGCCTGCCTGTGCCTGATATACTGTTTTCGCTGTTTCATAACGCAAACGAGCCTGTTCAAAGTCCTTAGCGGAAATAATCTGGTCTTTTACCAATGATTCGGCACGTTGGAACTCTTTCTGTGCAGTTTCGTATTCAATCCGCGCTTTTACGGACGGATCGCCTTCCAACAGTTTCTTTGCTGAAATAGTTACAATGGATTGTCCGGCTTGTACGGCTGTACCGTCTGTTATGGACGGATTGGTGAAAGATACAATACCGTTGGAAGTAGCTGCAATAACAGCTTCATCACCCTGCGAGGCTTGTATCTGTCCACTGGTTTTAATGGAATTGTAGAAACTACCAAGAGCAACGGTTTCTGTCTTCAATCCAACAAGTTGCGCTTGCTGTTTGGTGAAAAGTATTTCATCCGAATGGCTGTCTTCCATTGCTTCTGCTCCGTGGTCATGTCCGTCGCCCTCGGAGTGCTTATGATCTTTCTCGTTAGCGTGGTCATGCCCATCGCCGTCAGTATGTTTATGTTCTTTATCGTTTGAATGGTCATGTCCATCACCTTCGGAGTGTTCATGCTCTTTCTCATTAGAATGGTCATGTCCATCACCATCAACATGCTCATGTTTATCACTTGATTTTTGATTGTTTTTTCCCTGACCGGAATTGCATCCGGTTAATAATATTGCGATAACAACGAATAATCCTATTATGTACGTTTTCATTTTATTTTTTAATTATTGGGGGAAGTAAAGCATATCCTGATATTTGCTTTGCTTCTCGTGAGAAATATTGATTTTTATGGGTTGATATGTATATACCAATACCCTATGCCTTGAACATATCCAAATGCACAAAGCAGCATGACTTACAGCCTGTAAGTCAAAACATCAGGAAATTATGGAAGGAGGGGCGCGTAAACCGTGAAATTGGTTTGCTTCTGCGGATTTATAGAATGAAATAAATTCTCCGTACTCAAAGTCGGAGGTTGATTCTCCCGAATCGTAGATTAAGAAATCCGCAGCTAAAAAGAATATCGGGAATAAATGTGTAAGATCATGGTTTTGACAAGAAGAAACCTTGCACTTAGTTTCATTTGTCGTTTTGGGTGAAGTATATTTAGATTCAGCAATACAAGATTGTTCATGGTCACTGTCATTAGGTAACTCACGATGGTCTGTATGTTCATCGTTTACCTGATTATCCTGTTCGCATATCTCCATAACAATACACACCAATCCCTCATGATGATGATGTGGTACTATTGCAAGTATCAGTAATACTAAACTTGACAATGCAACAAACGATATGGAAATAATTCGTTTCACTAAATCTTTTTTTACCTGTGCAAAGATAAAATAAAAAGTCATGCAACTAAGTTGCAATCTTATCACATTTTCCGCAATAGCCTTTAATTACGAAATTAACGCTCTCCAATTCCATATTTCCCGGTAGTTCTATTTGAGGAACAGGCACGTTTTCCAAACAAAATGCCTTTTTACAGTAGTTACAGTAAAAGTGTAAATGATAATCACCTTCACTACAACCGCAATCCTCCTGACAAACCGAATATTTAACCGAACCTGATCCGTCGTCAAATTTATGAATCAGCCCATTATCATTAAAGAGGTGAATTATACGAGAAATAGTCGATTTATCAATGCTCAATAATTTTTTCTCTAAGTCCCCTAAACTGAATGCTTCGGTGAACTTTAGCATTGTATCCCATACTAAAATCCGTGTAGATGTGGGCTTTATGCCTTTTCCTTCTAATAATTTTATGATAAAATCGTCCACGTATTTCAAAGATTATTTATGTTATTTATTCTATAACAAAAAGGATGTGTCAAATGATGCTGATTTTAAAATCACTGCACATCCTTTTTGCATATAATATCTTAATTATGATGGTTGCCCTTATTATGAGAGCCATCGGCACTTCCATTGTGATTGTGGCTCTTATCAGTACAGGTATTCACATCATGATTTTGTTCCCCATTGTGATTATGACTTGCATCAGTGCAAGTGTTCACATCATGGTTTTGTTCTCCATTGTGATTATGGCTTGTATCTGTACAAGTATTCACATCATGGTTTTGTCCGTTATTGTGATTATGGTTTGCATCAGTACAAGTATTCACATCGTGGTTTTGTGTGTTGTTATGATTGTGGCTTACATCCATGCAGGTATTGGAATCATGGTTATTTCCTCCATGTCCTGTGCCTGTGCCATTGTGATGGGTACCGTCATGTTTAATTCCTGAATGTTGGGAATTTGTACAAACCTGATGTGTTCCGTCTGCAAGTATATCGCAGTTTTCGTGATTTCCGGCAGCACACTGATTCAGCACGCTGCTTTTGTAGATATCGCCATTTGAAAAACCGAGTGTAGATGCACGAAGCTCCAAACTTTGATCTATATCTCCAAAGTTGCTATCATCATCCTGGCTACAAGAAACGAATGTGATAACCGATGCGAGAACCGCTAATGAATAAAATACTCTTTTCATATTCCTTTATTGTTAAAATGTTATATGTTAATATACCGCATAAGAGTAATTATACCCTACCAAAAAATAAAATAATTTTTAACTTGAACGGAGAAAGACACTTCTCATAATTTTACCACAAGATTATCTCCTATTTTTGTAGAGGGCTTTTTCTCAATATACTCCCGTAATGAAAAATCTTTTCTCAATGCTCTATCAGAAATAAAAAGTATTGAACCGCCATAAATATCGGACATAATATCATCCTTTTCAGCTATGATAACACTCTCTCCTAAATATACTTTCATATTCTCTGGACGGCGGATTCCATAAACAATGTATTGTTTTGAATTTTCTGATAACTCAATCCCACTCTTACACATATTTTCATAACCGACATAGCTGTTCAGAAAAGGCATTTCAAAGGATACAATAAATATCACGGTTAAAATCCCTATTGATATGCTGTTAATCGAACGAATTATATTCTTTCGGAAAATCAGAAAATATAAAGAAAGGAATCCAAATAGAGCAAGTGAAATTAATCCCCATATTATGGAAGTGTGAATTTCATTCAACCAAGAAAATGTAATATCATTTTTACTCAATAAAAACAACGGCAAAGCCATTATTGCTATGAGAGATAACGCTATCATAAAATATACAATCCATTTCTTATTCTTTAATCTCATCAATATAATAACTGACAGATAAGCCACAAAAGGAAATACAGGCAACATATAAATTTCAATCTTTGCACTTACAATAGATAAGACAAGAAATGACGTTAAAACAACAGTCAAAAACAATTTATCTATATCTGTTTTTATCAGCTTATTTTTAATCCCTAACAGGATAAGGGCAAAGAATAAAATTGACCAAGGAGCGAAGGAATACCAAAATACCTGAAAATAATAATAGAACGGCTCCTTATGATGGAATGAGCTAACAGCACGGTTGAATGTCTGATTAAAGAGTAAATCGTTCAAATAACTATTTCCCGCTTCAACCCACACTAAGCTGAACCAAACAGAACAAAGCAATAAGAGTATTCCCCAAGTTCTAAACCCTAAATATTTTCCACTATCCTTAATTTTCCCTTTTATAGTTAGAAATGTCAGTATAGAGACTACCGGAATAATTATTCCGATTGGCCCTTTACTGAATATTGCGAGGAAAATACAAAGAGGAAGCAAATACTTATCATATTTTCTCTCTCTGCCTGAATACATTCTATAAAAAACATATAATGCCAATGTTATAAACATAGACATTAACATATCCATTCTTAGAATAATGGCTCCACCCATAAATAGAGCGCTTGTGAACAATAATAGTTTTGCACTGGATTGATATTCGTTTGGAAGTTCAGCTCGTGTCCACCTGTCCATCGTAAACTGAATGACAAAAGCGGGTAGTAATGAGAATAGCGACAAGAACCATATTTGATGACTTCCGAATATCTTTTTTCCGAGCATTATAATCCAGAAATATAAAGGCGGTTTATCGGCATATATTTCACCATGATTATAAAATGAGAAAAAATTCCCTGTTTTTAAGGCATCATCAACTATATTCAAATATCTAAGTTCGTTTGCAGGCGTATAATCCCGGAGTAGGATTAATGGGAACATTAATGCAAAAACAAGAATATAGTAGATGTGGTCAATCGTAAATAATCGTTTTAATGTCATAGTTAATAATTAAGGATTAACACCTATTGATTTTCCATTGAGTTAAACCACTCAATAAATGATTTTATTCCTTCCGGTAATACTGTTTTGGGCTTATAATGAATGTATCTGGTCAATTTGCTTATATCAGCATAGGTTTCCTTTACATCACCGGATTGAAAAGGGTACATTTCCAAATGAGCGTCTTTTTGCATTTCATATTCAATCGCTTCTATAAACTGGAGTAAATTAACTGGCTTTGAATTGCCGATATTAAAAATCTGATAGAAAGCGGAATCTGAATTTTTATCCGGAGTTTTATCCAAGAGTAAGACGATGCTTTTTATAACATCATCTATATAGGTGAAATCTCTAAGCATATCCCCATTATTAAAAACCTTGATTGTTCTGCCCTCCCGAATAGATCTTGCGAAAATCATCGGAGCCATATCAGGTCTTCCCCATGCTCCATATACAGTAAAAAGTCTTATTCCTGTGGAGGGCAAATTGAACAAATGACTATAAGAATGAGCCATCAGTTCATTACTTTTTTTTGTTGCAGCATAAAAACTGGCAGGATTATCAACTGTGGCAGATTCCTTAAAAGGAATTTTATTGTTCAATCCATAAACCGAAGAACTGGAAGCATATATAAGATGCTTGATATTATTATGCCTGCAACACTCTAAGATATTTACAAAGCCAAGAATGTTAGAGTTGATATAAGCATGGGGATTTTCTAAAGAATACCGAACCCCCGCTTGTGCTGCCAGATTGATAACATAATCAAATTGATACTTCTTAAAAAGAACACCTAATTGTATAAAGTCCGTAAGATCAATCTTTCCAAAATCATAATTGCAATAAAATGAACTATGGACTACTTCATTTTCTGTTATATCCTCTTTTCCTATTCCACATTCAGACAACCTGCCATATTTTAGGTTTACATCGTAATAGTCATTTATATTATCTATTCCCACAACGAAATTCTCTTTATTTTCAACCAATGCTTTTACCAAGTGAAATCCGATAAATCCTGCACTGCCTGTAACTAATATTTTCATTTAATCTCTTTTTTAGATTCATCCTCATTACAGTTTTTTATAATCAACCACACATTTCTGGAATATGTGATAAAACCAAAACTTTGACCAATAAGCAATACCGGATCTTCTCTGAATATTGCGTATGCAATAGTTATCAGAGAACCTATTATACTCAACAGCCAAAAGTTTAAGGGAAGGACAGATTCACCTCTCAATCTTGAATGCCACCATTGATAAACAAAGCGGAAAGTGAAAATTATCTGACCTGCGGAACCAAATAGAAGTAACCATAACGATATATTTGAAAATAACCTGTCAATGCTTACTTCATTGTTATATAGCACATAGCAAAGTGCGGCAGCAGGTATTAAGAGAATTACTGTTCTTATAGCTAAATGGATTTTTTTCCAGTTGTTTTTACTATTCAAATTCCATATATAGATATAATAGGAGAATAGTTGTCCGAGAATTATTACAAAATCTCCCCTTAGCCACCCATATATAGAAAATAATATAGAAGCTAATAAACTTAACTGCCAATAGATAGTCGGAGATACAACTTTTTTAGCCTTTTCCGATAAAATCCACTGAATAAGCATTCTGGCAGAAAATAACCCCTGTGCTAAAAAACCTAAAACAAAATACCAAATGTCGTTATTCACTTTTTGCTATGGCTTAATTAATACCTTCTTTTTCAATAGTATAGTTTATGTACCGTTTCTTCATCCATCGGAAAGCAAAGCAATCCATAAAAGGACTAACCAACCTGTTCCATAAATGAAATTTTGATTGACCTGCGGTACGTTCAAAATGCCTAACAGGAACCTGCTTTACCCTGCCATGTTGTAACTGAAGGAGAGCAGGTAGGAAACGGTGCATCCCCGTAAACATCGGAATGCGTTTAGCGTATTCGGTATGAATAATTTTTAGTGGACACCCCGTATCTTCTATGCCGTCATTAGTCATCATGCGGCGAAAACTATTGGCTATTTTCGACGATAGTTTTTTTCCTAAACTATCTTTGCGTCCTGTACGGATACCCATTACCATTTCATATTCATTTCTATATGGCAATAAAAGTTCAAAATCTTTAGGCGCTGTTTGTAAATCAGCATCTATATATCCGACAAATGACGACTGGGCTATATCTATCCCTGCTTTTATAGCTGCGCTTAATCCGCAATTTCGAGCAAAACTTATATAAAAAAGATGACGGTTTCGCTGACACACTTCCTGTATCAATGTTTTGCTTTGGTCTTTCGATCCATCATCAACGAATAGTATGCAGGTTTTTACTGATGAAGAACATACATATTCAGATAGTTCCTTTTCAAGTTTGTTTATATTTTCTTCTTCATTATAAACAGGAACTATTATGGTTAAATCATAATCTTTTGTAGAGTTCATATCATTTATATTTTAAAATTGCATTGAAAGCGATAAACCACCCTGCTGACCTGTGTAATAGGGGTAAAAAGCAAGATTTCGTTTGTTCTTTTTCTCCTGACCACCTTTAAATATTTTCTTTTCAACAGTAGGATAGAGCCAATAGGCAAGTTTTGTACTTAATATGCCAAGCCCGGCACCGAATGCGACGTCGCCTACCCAGTGCTTATTATTGTATATGCGGAATGCTCCGGTTCCCGCAGCGATAGTATATCCCGCTATTCCATACCAGATTGAAACATCTTTATATTCTTGCCAAAGAAATTCAGCACCCATAAAAGCGATTGCCGTATGCCCTGACGGAAAAGAATTTTTTGCGGATTTATCTGGTCTTTCAACTCGTGCCGTATATTTTAAACCATTCACTGAAGCCGCCGTGAACAGGCTTGCCATTCCTAAAATAATCGTCCTGTCTTTGAAATTGTGTTTGCCTTTTATCCCGACTAAGTTTAAAGCATATACACTCGCCGCAGGTACATATTGCGTTATATCATCAATCTGAAACTTTTCAGGTTTGTGTGTTATTACTTCATGCCCTATGGCATAGTTTAATAGGCGATTTTTGGGCGCTAATGTTGCTTCTATTGTTCCGTACAACATCAGGGATGCAGGTATTATTAATTGTTTATATGAGAATTTATAGTCATTTACCTGAATACTATCGCTTTCAGAAAGCGTGTTATTA
The DNA here is from genome assembly GCA_032054765.1 of Tannerellaceae bacterium. Lineage (GTDB taxonomy): Bacteria > Bacteroidota > Bacteroidia > Bacteroidales > Tannerellaceae > DFXE01. The sequence continues at coordinate 157,444 of DAMBSC010000012.1, read as the reverse complement.
TTTGTTTGGGTATAAGCATTTGGGAGTGAAACCGAAAGTAATAACACAATGGTACACAATGCTTTTGTCAATTTTAAAAACATCTTATTTATATTATTTTTTTGGGATTGTTCGGAAAATTAGATATAGCGGTGGCTTAGTATCTACCGGAAGATAGATTACAAGCACAAAGGATAAAGACTATAATTTAGTCTTTCTGTTATGAAAAGGTGAAAGGAGGTGCCCGCAAACCATGAAATTGATTTGCTGCTGCGGATTTATAGCTTAGTATATACTCACCGTAATCAGATTCGATAAATGAACTATCTAAACTATAATTAAATAAATTTCCAACAAGGAAAAAGATAGGAAATAAAACAGTATCATTTTGATTATCTGATACTTTTAGTTTTGTTTCATCAACAGATGTAGGAATGATGAATTTTGATTTAGCAATACAGGTTTCATCGTGATTTTGCTCACTATCCGTATCGCTGTGATGTGTATGTTCATCGTTTATTGCATTATCCAACTCACACAACTCGATAACAATGCAGGCTTTCCCACCATGATGATGATGTGGAATAACTGCAAAAACCAAAAATAGTATGGTTGAGAGTACAATAGCGGATATGGAACATTTATTTTTCAAACTTAATATCTTAACTGTGGTTAGATAATTTTATTATAGGCAATGTGTTTTAAAAAAGGGATTCAATAAAGAAATTGTTTCCCCTTTATTGAATCCCATCGTACATAAAGGTTATTAATGGTGTTTACCATCATGCGAACCGTGTGAATGACCATCTTTGTCATGTGTTCCATGATCGGTTCCATTGTGATGGGTGCCGTCATGGTTTTTCCCTGAATGGTCGGAATATGCGCAGGCTTCGTGAGTGCCATCGTTATAAATATCACAATTTTCATGATTTCCCGCTGAACATTGCTCTGCTACACTTGCTTGGTAAGCTGCAACATCATCAAATCCTAAAGCCGCAGCTCTGGCTTCAATATCTTGTTTTGCTGATGTCCCAAAATCTTCATGGTCGTCATTACTGCAAGCAACGAATGTTACTGCAAATAAAACTACTGCCAACGAATAAAATAACTTTTTCATTTGATCTACTAATTTACGAATTTGTACTTTGTTTTTTTCTGAAGCGCTTTCGTAATAGTAACCGCATAAAGCAGGGTTTACCCTACCATAAATCAAAAAATAATTTCAAGAAATACCGTTGGAGTAAATGGAGTTGCTTTTGTGAAGATATTTGTTGCAGTATTTTGACCGGAAATCTGATAGTTGTATTTTATATTCTTAGTACCAAACACATTCAATAGCGATACGCCTGCTTGCAGCCTTACTTTCTTTATTTGTGCCCTGTATGTAGCACCTATATCAAAGCGGCTGTATGGCTCATCGGAATAATCCGTATGTTCGTGTTCGGAGCCATGCTGTCCTTCCTCATTGCCTTGTCCATGTCCGTGCCCTCCAGTGGAAATATAAGAAAAGCCTGTACCATAAACATAACTCAACGAAAAATAGAAAGGATCGAATGCCCCGATACCTCCGACTTTTATTTCATGCGAAAGTTCGTTTTGCGGTTTACTAAGGCGGTTGATGGAATACGAGCCATATAAAGTATGATTTCTGATTAGCTTTTTGGCAAACAAGTCTGCTCCTAAAATCGTATTATCTATTTTATAGACTGTATTATCCAAAAAATACTGACTGTTTTTTGTAGTCTTATAATATCCTTCCATACTGACCAAGAAGCCGTTTTTACTGTATGCAATACCTGCGGTAGTGTGCATTGCCTTTGTAAAGGTACTGTCTGCCATAGTCCATACGGTTTGAAATCCCGATTCATCATATTGGTATGCGGTACGGGTAAGAAACTGATTGTATAGTCCCCACGAAGCAGTTGCAGTTAGTTCTTCCGATATTTTATATGTGCCGGATAAACGGGGCTGTACATAGACTTTTTTATTCAATGGCATATCCACCCGTACACCTGCACTTAAAGTCAAATTATCCAATAATATATTATCTGTAATATAGACTGTCGGCTTATCCAGTTCTCCGCATAGCTCGTTCAGACTTACCCTGTATTGTTGCCACTCCCCGCCAACTTGTACTTTGTTACGGCTTCCGATATTAAAGTCATGGTTAAGTCTTACCGAAAACTCCTGTACCTCATTATCCAGATGACTAACATCGTCTGTTGTCGGCTTTTTATCTCCCAGTATTGTGAGATTATCCAACAAAGAGGTAAGCCGTGAGAATGTAGCCACAACTTTTGTAGTTGAGCCGTTTTCCCATACCCGTTTATAAGAAGCCGCCCCACCATATTGCCTGTTCTTTTCAGAAGCATTGACATCATACTCGTTTGGTTGATTTACCGAGTATTTAAAGCGGTCATTAGCTCCATACAGGCTGATGTAATAGGAATCATCCTTAAATGCTTTTCCTGATAGCTTTAAATTGGCATCATTGAAATGGTAATCAGGCTTTATATATATGCTTGAATAAATCGTTTGTGGATTATTTTCACTATTGGATAAATCCACATTCTCATTGTTATACAGGTTATAGAAAGTCTGCCTGTAAGCAGCAGAGATATTCAATTTCTTTGTCAAGGGTACCGAAGCAAAAAGGTTCATTGTATAATTGCTGACAGTTGCTTTTACAGACGGAGCATTAAAATTACCGTCTATACCTGTTATCTCCGTAATGGCACCGATACGTCCGCCCTGATTGGAGCCGTACCCGCCTTTCAAGATGCGTATGTCTTTTACCATATAGGGATTGACCGAACCTATATGGTCGTTATAGTTCTTTATACCGAATAGCGTATATCCGTCGTATGTTATCTTGCTTTCACCCATATTACTGCCCCACACAATCAGGTCTTCCGATGGCTCGCCCGATGCTCTTACTCCGGGCATCATCCGCATAAGGTTAAATACGGAATTATCATTGCTTCCGGGAATATATTTTGAAATTTGATGATTGATGCGGATTTCGCCGGGACTATTGCCGGATTGGATAAGCATTGTGGCGGGAGCAGGACTGACGATTACTTCATCCATAGTAAAAACAGCAGATTGTAGCCGGATTTCGTTTAGTCCGGGAGAAAGAATAGTATCTTGTGCCTGATAGCCCAAATACTGCACTTGTACACGCTGATTTCCTTTTTTCTCGGTTTTGAAAGAAAAATAACCTGCTTCATCAGTTGAAACGGTCTTTTCGGGAGTAGTGATATAAGCGTAAGGTAAACCTTCTTCGCTATCTGCATCCCTTATTGTCCCTGAAAACGTATAGTACCGCTTAACTTCAACAACAGGCGGTTGCTCTATCTTTTCAGTATAGGAAGCGATAACATAAACTCCGTTTATATTTTCGTGGCGAAACGGTTTATCTTTCAGCAAAAAATCAAGTGCGCTTTGAGGATTATTAAATTTTCGATTGACCGTTACCTTATATTGGGAAAGGGCATTATCATCAAAAGAAATTTCTACGGGTAATCCCCGCAGAACATCGTTAAGGGGCTTGTCATTAACGACCAAATGCAGCTCTTGTGAAAAAGCTGCAATTGTGCCTGTAAGGGTTATTATAAGTATAACTATAAATTTCTTCAATTACTTTATCTTAAATTCTATTCCGAACGGTTTACCTACTATTTTAAGCACATCATTCGGATCTTTAGCTTTCGTAAAATTACCTGAATATGAATAATTCAGATTTGAATTAGGCAATACTTCAATATCATACTGTCTTTCAATCTCCTGAATTACATCTTGCAAAGGTACGCTAACAAAAACAAATTTACCATGTTTCCAATTAATAGATTCTTTCGCATCTTCGACATCATTAGTGGTAAGTTTGCCATTACTTAATAATGCCTGCATATTCGGGGTAAGTATTACTGATTCCGATTTATCCGAAACATTCACCTTTCCGGTAAGACAGGTTACCTTAAAATTTTCGGCACGGGAAAACACATTAAAACTTGTTCCCAGTACACTTACAGTGTATTGCCCGGAACGTACATCAAATGTGCTTCCTTTTTCAACTTCAAAATATGCTTCGCCTTTCAGTTCTACATCACGGGAAATAAACCACCAGAGAGGTTTATAGCCGATTTTACTTTCGGCATTCAAATCTACTTTAGAGCCGTCGGGTAAAACCACCGCCAGATGTGTACCTCTTTCAGCAACTTCATTTTTTGTATAGAAAAATGCTATGGAGGGTAGAATTATAGCTATTGCAGCAATAGATGCAGCCGCATAAAACCACAATGATCTTTTTCGGGGAGCCATTTCAATAACTTTGGGAGTTTCTTCCAATCCTTCAAAGACACTATCCCAAATATCTTCTTTGCTTTTACTCCATTTAGGGGTTATTTTAATATCATCCGTTTTCATATCTTCTTTAATTATAATAGTTCTGTCCTAAGAAATTGCAAAGCAGCGCTCATCCGTTTTTCGACAGCTTTTACGCTTATATCCAAACATTGGGCTATTTCACTATACTTTAGTTCATCATTCCGGCTCATCAGGAAAACAACCCTTTGTAATTCCGGCATCTTTTCTAATGCTTTAGCATAAGTAGATGCCAATTCTTCAAAGTTTAATTCATCTTCGGGCGACAAGGGACTATCAATCTGAATACTCATACTCACCTCATAATCTAAACGGGTAGAACTTTTTCGATAATTGCTTATAACCATATCGTTTGCTATCTTATAAAGCAATGGTTTTAAATTAAGGTTATCCAGTTGTTCCCGTTTCTCCCAAATCTTCATAAAGACATCCTGTGCCATATCCGATGCTGCATCCCTATCGCCACAGCGATAGAAGATAAAACTTCGAATCGTATCAAAATACTTATCGAATAATTGTTTGAACTCTGCTTTGCTTATCATCCAGTTGGACATTTTACTATTATACCGCATGAAGATATAAATACCCTACATGAAATTATAAAGATTTTTGGTAATCAACTTTCAACACACCCGAATCATATACTTTTGTCTTTATTATTTCCCACTTAGATTCCTTGTTTTGTTCAGGAAATAAAGATATGCCTTTGCCCAAAATTATGGGGAAGTAGCAAATTTGCATTTCGTCAATCAAATCTGCGGCGAGCAACATTGAAATTAATTCTCCGCCTCCAACTAACCAAATATCTTTACCTTCCTGATTGCGAAGTTCAGAAATCGTTTCAATAATATTCTCCGTGATAAAACGTACATTCTCCTTTGTATCCCATTCATGGTGGGATACAACATAAGCCATCTGTTCCGAATATGGCCAAATTACATCCATGTTCATAATTTCACGGTAAGTACGACCGCCCATAATAACCGTATCAACCGAAGCTGATAGATTTTTGCAACCGTAATCTGTCTTTTCACGATTTGGGCATCCGGTAAGCCATTCCAATCCGCCGCCTGGCTCTGCAATCCGTTGGTCAAGTGATGCAGCGATGTAAAGGATAATTTTTTTCATGCTACTGAATTTAATTGTTTATACCATTGCTCGCTGTATCTCAAAAAAGAAGCGTGGAACTCACACTGCTCCGATACGAGGTACTGGTATACCTTTGAAAGAAACAGGCAAGCCCACGCCATACTCTCGTATAGCATGAACATTGCGCTATCTGTCCCTTTCAGTTGAAAATTACCAGTTTTCGTATCGAGACGTTCAGCGAACGTTATGTTATATATAAACGGAATTAATCCGCTAAAATTCTATTTATCTGGTGCAAAGATACCAAATTAGTTTAAGGTATTAAAGTCTTTCCAGTTGAGATTGTTGGTGCAAGGTGCAAGTATCTATATATAGATAAACTTGCACCTTGCACTACGTCTAAAAGATTATTTTTCAAAACCTTTGGTGATTTCAAAAATTGTAGTAACTTTGAACCCAAGTTTTATGCAGACAAATTGGCGTCAATAGCAGCCAGAACTGCCAAGAAAATAAGGCAGAAAAGGATATTGCTCCAATTCGTACCACATAAACAAAAAAAGATTTTTAATCACTGAATATATGCGTTTTGCGGTCGCGGGTTCGAGTCCCGTCCGTTCCGCAGAAAGCCTTGATAACAAATATGTTATCAAGGCTTTTTTTATGTTCTCAAAGAACTATAATATGTCTGAATCTCTGTTATGATCTCCTAGTTCGGTCTGATCATCGACAGCAAAGATGAGGCTTATGAAGGAATGCCACGATGTACAAAAAAGAAATCGAATGGTAGATTTAGGAAATCTAATTGATAATTTTACCTAGCCAATTTTCAAAAGTTTGTAACTGTTCGGTTGTGTGGAGATAATGTTTTCCTTTTTGTGTTATGGTTAGTTTTGCTTGATATTTTTGTGCAAAGGTTTTGATTTCTGTGGGGGGTGTCAATGTGTCTTCTGAGCCGTAGAGTATGTGTAGGGATGGAGTGTGGTTTAATTTTATTGGGTGTTGCTTTGCATACATATAATAGTTCCAATCTAGTGTTTTTCCGATGGGTAAGGGTATGCTTTGTTCTGCTTCCAGCTTTTGTTCGCTGACTTGAAAGGCGTTCATCATGCTTTGTATGATGCGTTCCATATTTACCAATGGGGAAAGAAGGAGTATTTTTGTGAATGTGCGTTCAGGGTATGCCAGCAGACTGAAATAAGCGCCTATACTGCATGCGAATAGGGTTATTTCTTTTCCTATTGTTCGGGCATAGGTATATACTGCTTGTAGATCGGATATGGCATTGGGAGGGTTGAGCATGTAGCAGTCGTCTTTACGGTCGCCATGTTCGGGGAGGTCGAAGCTCAGTACAGTGTATCCTTTGGGGACGGCTTTTTTAGCCAGCAGTTCGATAATGGTGTCTTCTTTATGGGAGAGATCGCCGTGAACGGCAAGTATGATCTTGTCGCCGGGTTTGCCCCAGAGGAGTACGGGTATTTTTATGTGGTGATTGTAAATGGTGGTGTATTCTCTCATGAGGCAAACCTAAGACTTTCACTGCAAGCGAGAAAAAATCTGCCCCGAATGTTATTTCGGGGAGAGTCCGTTGGTGTAAAACTGATAGGTTGCCTCGATCAGTTCTGGTGTTTCGGCTTCCAATACATAGAGGATCTCGCGGCAGAAATCCAAAGGTGCTGTTCCGTTGGCGGTGACGATATTCCCGTCTCTGACGGCTTGTTGGTTCACATAGTTGGAATCGCCTGTGTATTTTTCTCCGCCGTATTGTTTGAGGTAGTCCAGTCCGTTGCTGGTATGTTTTACATTGTTGAGGTGTCCGTTCATGCCCAGAAATACGGAGCCGTTGCATATTCCGGCTACCAGTTTATTCTCCCGGATTGCCTGCTCTACCAACGGGGCGATTTGCTGGGCTTCGGGTGTGAACAATCTCATGCCGCCTATCAGGATCAGTCCTGCATAGTCAGCGGGCAGATCGTTGAGGTCGTAATCGGGCAATACCTTGAATCCGCCTAATGAGACAATAGGGTCTTTGGTCAGTGACAAGGTTTTTACCGTATAGATAACGGGACTTTCCGGTGGTTTTACACCATGATTCAGACAGGTTGAGATATAGGCTCCTTCCCAATCGGCATAATCGTTCAGGAGTACGAAGATGATTTCTTTTTTATTCATTGTTGATTTTCTTTCTTTTATTAAACATGTGCTTACAAAGGTAATAAAAAAAAGGGAGAAAAGGGGGAAAGGAACAAGGGGAGAGGTGAGAGGGGGAAAGGGGAAAGGGGAAAGGGGGGAAACTTCTTTCTCCTTATTTCTTATAGTATGCATAGTTTTCCTAAAAAGTATGCATACTATTTTCAAAAAGTATTAATACTTTTTTTTAACTATCGCTAAGCGAATGCTGTTTTGCAGTTGATTTTCACTTGCAGTCAGTTTTAACTGACTGACCATAAATGATTAGAGATTGATTTGCTATATCTGTCTCTTCATTGGCTTTAGCCGAACTACATCTTTTGGCTAAAGCCAATTTGTATAAATTGTTATTTATCATCATTGTTTTCAGTCAGTTAAAACTGACTGCAATTGATCGAAAGATGAGGACAATATGGGATATTTGTTTTGTTATTTTATGTTCAGGCTACTATTTTTATATAATTTCCTTCGGGGTCTAAGACGGCGCTTTCATAGTATCCGTCTCCGCTTGTTCTTGGTTCGCCTGCGATGGTATAGCCGTCGGCTCGTAATTTTATATTTTTATAGGGCAAATTTATTTATTGGGATCAATAGTATTTTTCAATTCCTCCAAATCCTGTTATTGTTTTGTTTTCTTTTGTTTTGTTTATAAAGTTGTTTAATCGCTTTTCAAATTCTTCCGGTCGTTTCCTTGCTGCTTCAATGTATGCTATGCGGATACGTTTGTAGGGGTCGGAAAATTGTTGGTAGTTTTTCCATACTATTTTGTCTTCTTTCAGCTTGTTAATTATGTCATTCGGAAATATAAACGGGTCGGACAGGATAGTTCGTATTTTATCTTCAAGATTTGGGTGTATCATTTTGTTTTCCAATAGCCATTTAAGTCTTTCTTTGTTGGCTTGCGAGTAGGTGCTTTTGGGGTTTCTTGGTGTGAAACGCTGAATTCTATGTTCTTTATCAAGCGGTTTTATGGTGCTGTCAATCCATCCGAAGCAAAGGGCTTCTTCCACTGCGTCGTTGTATGTTATGCTTTTTTTGCCTGATGATTTTATGGGAAATACAAACCATATTTCATTGGCAGTCTGAAAGTTGTCAGCCAACCACTTTCGCCAATCTTTTCTGTTTTCAAAATGTTTTATTTCTATTGACAAGCTTGTGTGTGTTAAAGAATGGAACGGGGTTTATTTTATTGCAGGTAATGTCCGGCAACTCCAATTAATGTTCCCAGAATGGCTGCGGTTGTAAGTATTATGGGTACGGCTTTTTGGTCTTTTTGTGAGACAATAGCTACTATGGGCAGGGCAAGTGCTACCGAGATTAAACCGCCTTGCAGCCACCATGCGATGTGCGGCAAATTTATATTTACGATGATGATTGAGACGAAAAAGTATTGTAGGAAAGCGGAAATGATTGCCCGTTTTTCTAATTTCTGAATTAGCATGGGGATAATGTCTATGGTTCCTGCTGCTATTCCGATAAGGGCTGATAATAATAGGTTGTCCATGTTTTTGATTAGTTATTTTATGGTAAAGGTAGTAAAAAAGGGAGAAAAGGGAAAAGGGAGAAAAGGGAGAAAGGTAAATGGGTGTTGGAATTAATCATTATATTTGTTTTTATTGAATTGTATTTTTATTATGAGGACGGAGAAAGAAATGATTGATTTGGTTCTTGGCCTTGCTCGGGGGGATGAGCGGGTCAGGGCGGTTTGTATAGAAGGTTCGCGCACGAATCTGAATGTGCCGAAAGATCGTTTTCAGGATTATGATGTTTCATATTTTGTTACTGAAATGGATTCGTTTATGGTGGATGATCGTTGGCTTGATGTTTTCGGCGAACGTATCATTATGCAGAAACCGGAGGCTATGACTTTGTTTCCGCCCGACCTTGGAGGCTGGTTTTCTTATCTGATGCTTTTTACTGATGGCAACCGTATCGACCTGACGTTAATTCCCTTGACTGCTATTTCGAAGTACATCGAAGGTGAAAAGGGGCTTACTGAATTGTTACTTGATAAGGATGGTATTTTCCCTCCGTTGCCGCCTCCGGCAGATACGTTTTACCATGTTCGTAAGCCTACCGATGCGGAGTTTTCGGATTGCTGTAATGAGTTCTGGTGGGTGACTACTTATGTTGCCAAAGGTCTTGCACGGAAAGAGATCTTGTATGCGGCAGATCATCTGCATCAGTTTGTACGATTGGAATTGTTGCGTATGTTGTCGTGGAAAGCGGGGGTACTGACAAACTTCTCCGTCAGCATGGGTAAGAATTATAAGTATATGGAAAGGTATATTTCTCCTGAAGAGTGGGAAAGGTTGCTTTCTACCTATGATTGTTCAACATACGCAATGTGTCATCGTTCGCTTCTTACCACCATTGCCTTGTTTGTTGAAACTGCTGAATGGGTTGCGGCAAATCTTGGTTTTATTTATCCTGAGGCGGAATACCTGAAAGTGGAGGAATATTTACACCGGTTACGCTCTTCGGTCTGATTAGCCTGATACAGGACATTGAAGGGAGTCGTGCTGGAAAAACTAATTGATTATCCGCATAATTCCCCCATCTTTAGATCAATTGCTGTTAGTTTTAACTGACTGATAATGATATATGGATATATTATTGGCTTTAGCCAAAAGATTTGGTTCGGCTAAAGCCAATGGAGAGACAGATGTCTAATTAATCTCAAATTAATCTTTCATCAATCTCTAATCATTTATGGTCAGTCAGTTAAAACTGACTGCAATTGATCTAAAGATGGAATTATGTGGATAATTATATGTTCCCGGAAAAAAACTCCGGGCTTTGTTTCATATTTTATTCTTTTTTCTAATGTAACAACCCTGTTCTCAATTCGACACAATTTTATCGGCGTGATCTTTCCAGCCTGCGGCGGTTTTGTAAGCGTTTAGGCTGGCGGCCGGAACTTTGATCTTTAGAGCCGCCGGAGTGTCTTCTAATGGTTCCAGACCGTCGGCGTGGGCTTTCAAAGTGGGAGGAACCACACACTTCATAATAAGTTCGGTGAGCGAATTACAACGCCAGAAAGCATCTGCACCAATGGCTTTTACTCCGTCCTCGATAGTTACGGTTGTAAGAGATTCGTTTCGCATGAATACTCCTGCACCAAAATCGGTTACGGAACCGGGTATGGTTATAGATGTTAGGCCGCTTTGCGAAAATGCGTCTCCGCCGAGGGTTTTCAATCCTTCAGGCAAGGCGATTGTAGCAAGTGCGTCGCATGAAAGGAAAGCACAGGTACCGATAGTTTCGAGGCTTGCGGGAAGTATGACGGAGCTTAGGTTATCACTCATTGTAAAGGTATATTTCCCTATTGTTTTCAATCCGTCAGGCAGTTTTATCGTCAAAATATTATCGCAGTTGACAAACACTCCGTAATAATTAACATAATAGACACCATTATTCTTTCCCGCTTCGATATAGCCGTCGGGGATGGCTGTGCTTGTACAACTGCTCAAATCGAGTTCGACATATTTAGTTTTATTATCCTTGCCGACAACGATACCCAAATCTGCCCAATTACTCCCCGAATCGAGGTTTACAGCTTTCAGTACGATTTTATAAGGTGTAGCGTCAGTATTAGCCGGTTGGTTTCCCAGCCACGTTTTCAGCGTGGTAATCGAAGTGAACGTCCCCGCCGGATCAGTCGTTCCGCCTCCTTTATCCGTCCATTTAGCGTAAAGGGTAAAATTAGCCGTAACATTTCTTACATCATACGGGAAAGTAGCCTTGTTTGTCAAAGCCGATTCTGTATACCAACCTTCAAAAGTGTTTTCCGCTTTCGCGGGGGGATTGGGTTCGGGAAGCGTCCCGCCTTTTGCAACCTGTGTAACGTGGTTATCGTCCGACGGCCATGTACCGCCATTCAGGTTCCATATCACCTGCCAGTATTCGACGGAGGCTTCTTCCTGCCATTGGGCATGGAGGGTGATGTTGTTGTTTACAGGGGTCTGGAAGTTGTAAGCGGTTGTTGCGCCGTCTAAATGCCAGAACAGGAATGCGTAACCTGCTTTAACAGGGTTGGTACCCGGAGCGGTAGCTGTACTACCTTCTTCCACTTGCTGTACAGACGGAACCGGTGTGCCGCCATCGGTTTCAAAGGCGACGGTGTAAACTGTCTTATCGTTATCATCACTGCAAGAGGCAAATAATGCCAGCAGTACGATCATTAAAATAGATACATGATTTTTTCATCTTTGTTTATTTTTAATTTAAAGTGATTTGTGCGTATTTAATTTCCTTTCCATTCGTTATATTCAGCGACGATGGCGTTGATGTTCTCACGCTGATAGCCGTCGGCTTTGTTCTTAATTTTAGACGACAGTTCGGGATAATCTTCGAAGTATTTTGCCATTGTTGTAGCGAAACCGAGTATCGGTGGGTGGATTGCATGCTTTTCGCCCTCCCTGTGGCAATATGTAATATCTTCGTTGTTGACATATCGCTGACCTGCTACGGGTGGCTTTTTACCTGTGTAGGTGGATACTGCTCCACGCGTAACGACCGTCACCCATCCCCAACCCACAGCAGCGATTATGGCCTCTTTCATCATGCAATTCAGATATTCCATCTCCAACGGTTCTTCTTTGTCTTTGAAAATAAGTCTCCGGATCTCCTTTGATTTAACAGCCTGCGCTTTGTCCGGTTCTGCTGTTTTGAACTTTACATTTTTATCACTAAAACCGGGGATCTTGACTAATCCCTCATGTTTATTGCCGTCTTTCATAATTATTTCGGCAGGTTTGTACTGCGCGTTTATGATTCCCGAAAAGAGTACCAATAAAATGCTAATGAATAGATACTTCATATGATTGAAATTAATTAGTTAAGAAAATATCCTTTACACCAAAAATTAAATGAATACACAACCATTTTCTATATTGCCTTATCGTATATGAACGGTATATGTAATGTGTCGATAAAATTACAGTGGCTATCCATGCCGGTCAATTACCCAAAGGAGTAGTTTTTTGCTGTTTGCATAAAGAACTTACCCTTTTGGGTAGTAGGAAAGTATATGGGAAATCGATAGTTTTGTAAAACTTAATATGAATCCCATGAAACAGATACTTACCTTTTGCCTATTCGTTTTACTGGCATTGAATGCTAACGGACAATCCACGAATGCAGATTCGTTGATAAATGTATTGAATACACAGAAGTTGGCCGATGATGAGAAAATCGGCATTTATAAAAAACTATGTGATATATACCAATATAACAATGTAGATAAATTTATACATTATTCTGAAGAAGGGCTTGAACTTGCTCAAAAAGAAAATGATAATGCAGGGATAGCGGATTTTTACAAATATAAGGGAGTAGCTTATGAATTTTATGGAAAAGTTGATTCCGCTATCATTTATTATAAAAAAGGACTTGAATTAGCTATCGAAACAGGGCATAGAGAATGTGAAGCACTGATATATAAATGCCTGGGAACAATACATATATATAATAGAGAATATAAAGATAATGAGGTCGCATTAGAATATTACCTGAAAGCGTTGGATATATTCGAAAGTACAGGGGATGAAAAGAATATCGCTTTGACTCTGAATAGTATAGGTGAATATCATCGCTTGCTGAATAATATGGAACGTGCCGGTTACTATACTGAACAGGCTGAAATGTTAGCAGAGAAAATTGATTATAAATATGGGAAAATGTGTATTTATTATAACCTTGGAGGTATAGTTGGCGATGTAGACAAGAAAATAGAATATTCAAAAAAAGCCCTCGGAATTGCCCGGGATATTAATAATAAAAAAGGTATAATCTTTTGCTTACAATCCCTGGCGTATGATTATTGCCTGGAGAAAGGAGAAAATGACAAAGCCGAAAAATATGCAGTTGAATGTTTACGAATTGCCGAAGAATACGGAGAATCGAGATCGCTGATTGCTGCATGGACCGTATTGTCTTATGTCTACCTATACCAACAACGTTTTGATGAATGTAAAGCAGTTGTACTTAAAGCCTGGGAAGCAGATTCTCTTAATGTACAGATGTCTACATTAACAAATCTTGCTGCAGCTTATTTGTACTCGGGAGAATTAGACAAAGCGCATTCCTTTTTTGTAAAGTATGTTCACTCAATGGAAAAAAATGCAGGAACTCAATATCAAAAAGTTATTGCAGACATGGAGACCAAATACGAAACCGAGAAGAAAGAAATGCGTATTGCTTCGTTGGAAAGGGAACGGCAGTTTTATGTCTGGCTGGGAATTGCAGGCGTATTGCTTATCCTTTCTTTGGGAGTGGCGTCGTGGTTTAAGATAAGAAATTCACAAAAAGAGAAACAGTTAGTCGCATCAAATGCTATTCAGGAAGGAGAGATAGGCGAACGCGAACGTATTGCCGGAGAGCTTCACGACCGCCTGCTCGGTTCTCTTGCGGCGGTAAAATCCGAAATAGGGAATACGGATATCAGTAATAAACTGAACGGATGTATCGAAGAAGTGCGCAGGATATCGAGCGACCTTATGCCGATAGCTTTGCGTTCCGGTATAAAAACGGCATTGGAGGATTTTACCGCTCAATTTTCCAATGTGCGGTTCCACTTCTTCGGTCAGGAAAAACGTATTGAAAAAAGAATAGAGTTTGTAGTATACTGTTGTGTAAGTGAATTGGTGGCAAACTCTGTTCGTCATTCGGGAGCGAAAAACATCAATGTGCAACTGGTGCAGGGAGAAAAACATATCGCGCTTACCGTTCAGGACGACGGATCGGGATTTGATGAAAAAACAGTGGTCAAAGGAGTCGGTCTAAGAAGTATCAAAGACAGGGTAGCTTCATGTAAAGGGAAAATGGATATTTTTTCTGCTCCGGGTAAAGGAACGGAAACGGTTATTGAAATAAATAGTTAAAGACAATAAAAGGAGATGATTAGTGTACAAATTGTTGACGACCACCGGATGGTCGTGGAAAGCCTGAGCAAAGTGATTAATGAAACAGAAATAGCCCGGGTGAATAAAGAATATTACAATTTGGCAGCCTGCCGGGAAGGACTGGCAAAAGAATTACCCGATATTTTGCTTCTTGATATAGGCTTACCCGATGGCGACGGAGTAGACTTCTGCGCCGAGATAAAGAAGCTGTACCCTTCGTTGAAAATCATCATGCTGACAAGCTACAAAGAATTCAGTATCGCCAAGCGGGCTTTACATAACGGCGCACTCGGCTATATCCTCAAAAATGCCGAGAGCGAAGAAATGCTTTTAGGTATAGAAACGGTAAGCAAAGGAGAGATATTCTTATGCGACGAAATAGATATATTGCTGAAAGAAAAAGCAAGCGATGAAATTATCTGGCTTTCCGACCGCGAGCGTGAAATACTCAAATACGTGGCAGACGGATACACCACAAAAGAAATAGCCGCCCTAATTTTCCGAGAATCCGATACAGTGAAATTCTTCAGGAAAAATTTACTAATCAAACTCAATGCCCGCAATGTAGCAGAACTAATAAAAAAAGCATATGAAATGAAATTGATTTGGTGATGTGTGAGCACGAAATGAATTTTGACGAATTCTCAGCTGTGAAAGATGTGTTACCCCCAATCATTAACATAGAATATTATCTTTGTCTTTTTAATAGTTTAGTATGCAGGCAGTCGTTATTCCTTTGCATGAGATTAAGGATAATATTATTATCCGAAGGATAGAGGAGAGTATCTTGTTGAATTTCAAAGGTATTCATCGTCATAATTTTTATGAGATATTGTTTTTCTCTTATACTGAGGAGGGGTTGACTCATAGTATCGACTTTAAGGAGTCGGCGATTGAAACTGATTGTATTTATATGCTGAAGCCTGGTCAGGTGTACCATCTGAACCGCACGGTGCAGAAAGGGTTTCTGATAGCTATTAAACCTGAATACCTTAATTCTTTCCATCATAACTTCGACAGCTTCCTGCATTTTACTCTTCCCGACCAGATACGGATGGACGAAAGCGACCTGCATACTACCGCGCAGCTTATACAGTTAATCCATCGCGAATTATCACTCAAAAAGCGGGAAGACCTGATATCCGCGCTGGTAAATAGCCTGATCACGCAGTGCATCCTTTCTTTCAATGAGAATATCAGGAAATCGGGTATCGACAAACGTATCCTCGGGCTTATCGCACTTATTGACAACCATTACCTAACTGAACGTGAGGTAACTTTTTATGCCGCCCAAATGAGTCTCAGCGAAAAAAGGTTGGGCGTACTGACCAGGCAGGCGTTAGGTTATACAGTGAAAGGGCTTATACAACAACGCATACTACTCGAGGCCAAACGGCTTATCAGCCAGGGGAACCTGTCATTCAAAAGCATTGCCTTCCAACTGGGATTTGTCGATGCCTCTTACTTTTCGCGCTTTTTCAGGAAATATTCAGGTTCCACTCCCGAGCAGTTTAAGGCTTCACTGGCGATTCCGGTTCATGCGTCCGGTTCAAAAAGGTAGCTCACTGGGCGAATACCCGTAGTATTTCTTGAATGCGGTTGTGAAATGGGAGCGGTTTTTAAAGCCGACGTCGTAACAAACATCGGTCACCTTTTTCCTTCCGGTTTTAATAAGTTCATGCGCCTTGTCCAACCGCTTTTGTATAAGCCATTTCTGGGGAGGCAATTCACTTATTTTATTAAAGTCACGTTTAAATGTGGCCAGGCTGCGACCTGTGTACGACGCTATTTCCTCGATGGTCAGGTCGTACATATAGTTTTCGTTTAAGAAATCCAGTATATCTATTTTCCAGGGTTCGGTAAAGTCGAACAAGATCGGGAAAAAATCCTTATTGATGTTCAACAACGAGAGGATACCTTCTTGTATTTTTAAGTTGATCACTTCATCCCGCGGTTCTATTTCTGTTTCAAAATAGGGGATCATAGATAGGAACAAACTTTCCAGGCCGGGCGTTTTAGGGAGTTTGACTACAGATGATCCCATAGGTCGGGTATCTTTAGGAATATCGGACGGGTTGATTTTCTGAAAGTATTGACGCAAAAAATTCCGGTTGAATTTCAATGAAATACTTTTAAAATCCTCGCCGAATGCCGGACGTTTCGTAAAGCTCACACGGTGATCCCTTTTTATAAACACACACTCGCCCGCCCTGATGGATATTTCTTTCCCGTTCTCAACCAAAAGCATCTCACCCGAATATATATACACCAAATAATGCGACACCGCTTTATCATGACAAATGCTATCGTTCTTTGTGAAAAAGCTGTAAAACACATCCGAATAATTTAAAGTTGCCGATTCTGTCAAGATCATAATGCTATCATTTTTGTATAAAAGTAACGATTTTTGATTGATAATGGTATGTCGGGATACGAAATATCATTTAGATAAAGGCGGCTTAATGGATCGTAAAGCCTCCGTCAACCAGTAAAGCATGCCCGTGTACAAAGCTTGCCTGCGGACTGCAAAGCCACAATACGGCATCTGCAATTTCTTCCGGCTTTCCCAGCCTTCCTGCCGGTATATCCCGTACAAGGTCTTTCTCCAACTGCGGATTCCTGCGTATCAGGTCTTCCGCCATCGGGGTAAGGATCACACCCGGGCAAACGGCATTGATACGGATTCCTTTTGCAGCATAATCCATAGCCGCCGTACGTGTCATACCGATTACGCCATGTTTACAGGAAATATAAGCAGCCTGTCCGGCAAAAGCCGTTACTCCCCCCTGCGAAGAGGTATTGACAATGGCTCCACCGCCTTGTTTCAGCATCTGTTCGATTTCGAATTTCATGCAATTCCATACCCCTTTGAGGTCGACTGCAACGGTACGGTCAAATTCATCGTCGGTAATTTCCGCCATGGGGCGTTGCGGTGTCTGGATACCTGCATTATTGAGCGCAGCATCCAAACGTCCGTAAGTCGAAACGATCCAATCTATCATCTCCTTTACCGCCTGAACATCTGAAACGTCACATTTATAGGCAACCGCTTTGTATCCGGCATCCACCAGTTTCCGCGCCTGCCCGTCCGGTTTTTGAATATCCACCATTACAACTGTTGCACCCGTATATGCAAATGCTTCTGCACAAGCAAGTCCGATACCCATTGCCGAACCCGTTACCATAACAATTTTACTTTCCATTTTTCTGTATTTTTAGTTTAATAAATCTAATGGCAAAGGAAAAGAATAACCCACAGAAGGATGTCTCTTTACGGCTCAATTTATGTTGCCTTAAAGCTCAATAACTAACCAGCCAATTTAAATCGACCGACATATATTATTAAATTTTACAATAAGTATAATGGCTAGGGAAAAAAACAGGCATACTTTCCGGAAAAAGTATTAATACTTTCTGAAAATAGTATACATACTTTTTAAGGAAAATATGCGTACTATTTTAATGGCATATATAATCATTTGATAAACAAACATATATAAAAAAGCATTATTACCCCTTCATACATCAGAAAAAAATACAATATCATCAGTCAGTTAAAACTGACTGCAAGTGATCAATGGGCTCTGGACAATTAATAATAAGAAGGGATAATCAATAAAAAATAAACTGTACAAATCAGACTTTGTATGGTACAAACCGGACGGATTTTATTAAAAAAGAAGATATAAATACAGGATTTTCAGTATATATTCAAGTAATTATTCGGATAATAATCAATGTGTTATATCAAAAATGAGCATTCTGAACCCACATTTTGCCCTTGTATATCCTTATTTAAACAATCAGAACTTTCCTGAATAGCAATCTGTTTTTAATTCAAAAAGAAAATGATATACAAACCAAATAGCATTAAATACCGAAAATATGGATAAAACAAACGATATGCCGGTTCTTTTTATTGGACATGGAACACCCATGAATGCAATCGAAGACAATGAATTTTCACAAAAATGGCGGGAACTTGGTACCATCTTGCCCAAACCAAAAGCGATAGTGTGTATCTCCGCCCATTGGGAAACAGGCGATTCAATGGTTACGGCTATGGACAAACCGAAAACCATCCACGATTTTGGAGGTTTTCCCGAAGAACTGTACAGGCAACAATATCCTGCAGACGGCATACCCGACTTGGCAGAAACCATCCGTGACAACATAAAAACATTCCAAATTGGGAAAGATTACCGGTGGGGATTGGATCACGGAAGCTGGTGTTTCCTGAAACACATGTACCCCGGTGCCGATATCCCCGTAATGCAACTTAGTATCGATTATAATAAAGACATGCAATACCATTACGATTTAGGAAAAGAACTGGCTTTTCTACGCAGCAGGGGAATACTCGTTGCAGGAAGCGGCAACATGATACACAACCTGTGGCTGGCTCGCCCTTCGGAAAAAGGTTTTAATTATGACTTCGGATACGAATGGGCAGAAAAGCTAAACGTCGTCATGAAGGAAAAAATACGTTCGAAAGATCATGCTTCATTGATAAATTACCGGACGCTTTCCAAGGATGTCGAGCAGGGAATACCCTCGGAGGAGCATTACATACCCCTGATATACACGCTGGCGCTACAAGGGGAAGATGAGCCGGTCGAAATATTCAACGATAAAATAGTTGCAGGCTCATTATCAATGACCTCGCTGATAATAGGCAATTACATAAAATAAAAAAGCTATGGATTACAAAAATGAAACATCAGAATTAGAAACTCTTTATGCTGCGGCAAAAGAAGAGATGAAAAACAGTAAAGAACCGTTTCTTGTCTGGGCGGGAGGCGATGCCCCCAATCAACAGGATATGTTGCGCAACCAGTTCCACAAAAGATTTCCAGTGATCGACATAGAGATCATCGTCGACTTGTCCAAGTACCACGACCTGAAAGTATATGAGCAATTAAACGATGGCTTCCTGGAGCCCGACGTTGTCATGCTCCAAACCATGAACGACTTCGAAAACTGGGCAAAAATGGGCGTCCTCGAACCATTCAAACCCGAAGGCTTCAAGCATATCCGCGAAGGATATTCCGATCCCGACGGTAATTTTATCGGCGCTTTTATCTTCGCATTCCTCCCACAGTATGCCAAAAGCGGCCTGAACTTTACCCCGAAAACCTACAAGGACTTCCTGAATCCTGTTTTCAAAGACAAACTGGTACTGACGCCTCCCCACGACGACGACGCGGTACTCTTCGTATTCGACCATATAATCAAAAAATACGGGAAGGAATACCTCTACGAGTTGAAAGCCCAAAACCCAACCTTTGTACGCGGAACAGCCGCCCCCGCTGCCTTAGTAGGACAAAAAGGATTTCTGGGAAATATCGTCGGTTATCCTACCTATCCCAACCAACCGTCGGAAGCATTCATCCCCTCGGAAGACTTCTTTATCACCTGGCCCCAACGTGCAGCCATGTTCAAGCTGACAAGGCATAAAGCCACCGCAAAACTATTCCTGGCCTACCTGGCAAGCCACGAATTCCAATCCTCAAGAGGAAGTTGGTCGACCCGCACAGACGTCACCGACCAAGGCGGCCTCCAACCCATCGAAACATACAAAAACACCGACCCGTTAGAATTCATCAAATGGATGCGCGACCGCAAACATATCCACGAACTCCGCACCCTCTTCACAGAACTATTCGGAGAAGTAAAAGGAGCCTCCCCCCTAAAAGACCCCAAACTACTAAGGGTGTATTATGATGTGTTGTAAAGATATCATTTATAAAGGGACAGGCTATCTGATTTATTTCAAACGGCCTGCTTCTGTTTTAATCCTATATATGATCAGCTTATAAATAATCCCTTCTTATCGGTTAAAGACGTCGGACACCTATTCTTAATGGCTTTCCACGGCTCATTTTCAAACAACCGGCGATGTTGAGTTGTTTAAATAGATGTATCCTAAGAAAAGAAAGATGAAAAATATATTTTATCCTGCCGATGATTTTGAAAACGATGAAAAGATTATTCTGAGGGATCATCTGGCATTGGAAAGAACTAAACTGGCCAACGAGCGGACATTATTTGCGTATATACGTACGTCGCTGTATCTACTGACTGTCAGCGCAGGGATTTTTGAGATCGACAGTATATCTCACCTGACAAATGTTGCCTGGGTCTGCGTAATTACAGGCTTTCTTCTTCTGGTAGTAGGTCTATTCAGGTTTCACCAGATGA
This sequence comes from Tannerellaceae bacterium, assembly GCA_032054765.1. GTDB lineage: Bacteria > Bacteroidota > Bacteroidia > Bacteroidales > Tannerellaceae > DFXE01. Next base: position 136,700 of record DAMBSC010000012.1, on the reverse strand, counting down.
AAGCACATTTAAGAAAATATATCAGGGAGGATAAAAACTTATAATATAGTCCGGTTTGTGTTATGCGTCTGGCACAGTTGTTCTTTTGGGTCACTTTCGTAGAATTTTCTCCATTGCTTTCCCTTTAGCCAATTCATCAACTAATTTATCCAGATAGCGAATTTTCTGCATTAACTCATCTTCAATCTCTTCTACACGATAACCGCAAATTACACCGGTAATCTTTGACACATTAGGGTTAAGCTGTGGTGCTTCGGCAAAGAACGTCTCAAAGTCGTTGCCTTTGTCTATTTGCTGCTGCAAAGTTTGTCCGTCATATCCCGTCAACCAGTAAATGATAGTATCCACTTCTTCCCTGGTACGTCCTTTTTTCTCTGCTTTTTGCACATACATCGGGTATACATCTGCAAAAGGAGTTTTAAAGATTCGTGTATTATTCACTTTAGCCATAGCGTATTAATTATTTATTGAACTATACAAAGATAAAATCCTTTCCATGAAATCCAAATGTATCTTCCTACAGAAATACTGCGCAAGAGGAATTATTTATATATTAGCAGATAAATGCGGCGTTGTACAATGATCGAAGAACTCTATAATTATTATCTTGAGCAGGAAGAACCTGCAAAGAGTTGTTTACTTGCTTTACGTAACATTATACTGAAGCAGGATGAGGAGGTGACAGAAACGGTAAAATACGGAATGCCTTGTTTCTGCTATAAGAAAAAGATGTTCTGCTATCTCTGGACGGATAACAAAACAGGTGAACCGTACATTCTCTTTGTGGAAGGCAAATTATTAGACAACCCTGCTCTGGAAACAGGAAAACGGGCACGGATGAAAATCCTGAGGGTTGATCCTGCAACCGATCTGCCACTGGAACTTATAGAGTCTTTACTGGTGGAAGCACTGAATTTATATCGAAACGGAATCATTAAAATCAAATAAAAAACAAGCCTGACTGCTATAAACTTTTCCTTTGCGATGTTGTTTAATATCTACGGTATTAACACATTAAAAAAGAAAAAAATATGAGCAGTTTTCCGAAGAGAGACCCGAAGAAGGATCACTTAATTACACCACAAAATGCAGCTTTGCTGGTTATCGACTATCAGCCTATCCAGATAACTTCCATCAATTCTATGGACAAAAGGGAGTTGATTATGAATATGGGTACCTTGGCCGAACTGGCTAAGGCTTATGATTTACCCATTATCCTGTCTACCGTAAACGTAAAGACAGGTATGAATCATGATACGTTGCCGACCATCCGGCAGAAGTTCGGCGATATCCCTTCATACGACCGTACAACTATCAACGCCTGGGAAGATAAAGAGTTCTACGAAGCAGTGCAGGCTACCGGCCGCAAAAAGCTGTTGATGGCAGCTCTCTGGACGGAGGCTTGCCTGACTTTCCCTACTATTGATGCCATCGGTGAAGGTTTTGAAGTATATCCCGTAGTCGATTGTGTGGGTGGAACCTCGGTCATTGCTCACGAATGCGGACTTCGTCGGGTGGAACAGGCCGGCGCACAGTTGACTACTCTCGCACAGTTGGCCTGCGAATTACAACGCGACTGGAACCGCAACGAAACAAGACCTGACTTTGTCCGCATCATGGAAGAGGCACGATGGTTCCCTAATTTGGAGAAGTAATATACTTCCTAATACAACTTGTCGCCGTTCTGTATCATTGTTATGGTTTTGGTAATGCGTTCGGCTTTGGTTTGTTCTGTTTTGGCTGAATAGATCCAGTCTACGAACGCTTTTTTCTCGCCGTCGCTGTATGTATTATTTCGGCATATGTCCAGCCGCCTTTCCCTTCCCTGTCTAATTGATGAAGGAGGGAAAAACAACACAAATCAATTGCTGTCAGTTTTAACTGACTGATGAATGAATATTTATTAATTGTTTAAGAAAAGGTAGTTTCAGGTTGTGTTTTGTGCCTTCTGCGATAATGTCGTCCAGCATTTTCTTCATTTCTTCGGGTGAATGTAGGGTATGTCCGTCGAACATGAGGCATAGTGCTTCGTTGCTATATACTTTTTTAGCGATCGGGATTGATATGAAAAAAGGTAGATAGTATAGCCGGTTTGCCTTTTCTTTTTTGGGATCAAAGCCTGATTCCCTGCACACGTCCAGTCCCTCACGAATGGCCTTTATTGTTTCTTTAAGGATACCGGAGTCGGCGGCGAAGTTCTTTCCGCCCCCTGCTTTTATTATTCCGCCGGACAGTCCTGCCGCTACGGCATAATGGGTTATCAGCCAGGTTTTAATCTGAGTGTAGACAACCGGTTTGAGGTTGGCGTCGCTGAATGCTTTGGCTATTTTACGTACTCGTCCGGATGTTTCTCCATTTAATTCGCCCAAAGGGGTATGCGACTGTTTCAGGCCAGAGATAGCGCTGTTTATACGGTCTGCGTCACGTCCGCCGCCTGTCATAAAAGGGAAGCCGAAAAAGTATTGATTTTCGGTAAGGTAGTTGCGTATATTCTCCAGATCGTCGATCCACATATTCTGAAAGAAAAGGATATGTGATTTCCCTGCCGACGCGGAGAGAACCGGCAGTATTTCGTTCAGGTGGATATTGTTGGTTGTTACTATAATGTATTCAAAATCATTATCTTCGGATAGCGAGTCGATAACAGCAGGTCTAAAAACCACTTCTTTTGTTTTCTTCTGTTTCCCCCTGAAATCAGTGCAACGGATGTGGATTCCTTTTTCTTCTGTTTGCTGTTTTTTTTCTGACCTTACCAGTACACTTATTTCGTGTCCGGCTTCTGATAATTGCCAGCCATAGGTACTGCCTACTATTCCTGCTCCGTATATTAATATCTTCATATTAAATGATTTATATTTTATATATTTACAAAAAAGGATTGAAATAACGACCTGTCGCCGGAATAAGGGTCGGCGTTCGACAGAAATTCATGGGGAGTATAGCCGGAGAAAGACTTGATCTCCCTTATCAGATGTGATTTGTCATAATATCCACATTGGCAGGCTATTTCATTAAGATTGGCTAAGGGACTTGTTTGTAATACTTGCAATGTTCTTGAAAACCGGTTTATTTGTATCAGTTCCTTTGGGTTCAATCCTACGTATTCTGTAAAAAGCCGTTTAAATTGTTTGTATCCGAGACATGCTTTATCGGCAAGTTTAGTAATGTTGTTTTCTCCCATTTCAAGGGATTGGATAACGGATGCAAACCGTTTGTAGTTGTAATCGTCGTATGTCCGGATATGCTTCAGTAAAAAATGCTCTATTTGATAGATGATCGTTTGTTCGTCAGCGATTCCGGTTAAGCGATCCCCCAATGCTTTCAGTTGCGGGCTTACCAGATCCAGTCCCACGCTTTTTCCTTTCAACGCAGAGGCGACTATATTAAAAAGCGCTTTGATGCCCATAGGGCGGAAAAGGACTATCAGGATGTTTAAATTGTCAAACAATATATCTACCGGCCTGACGGATTGCCCGAAGAAATACGACCTCGGAAACAAACCATATTCTTCTGAGTACAGATCTCCACCGTAGTTGCATATCAATCCTGCGTAACCGGAAGGAATAGCCCGTTGCCTTCCCCCGCTTGTGCTGTCGGCAGATAAGAACCAATATTCCTTGACGTATGGTGCAAGTACTGGCGATGGCAATATAGACCGGAACCTCTCCATTTAAGCTGTTCGGGCAAAAATAGAGCATATTCTCTTAAATATCGGTGTACAAAAAGGACAAAATCTAAACCACTTACCGTAAGTAACTGTTCTGTTACAATTAATATAAAAAGATACAGTATGAGAATCTTAATTTTAGGAGCTGCCGGACAGCTCGCAGAAAAAGTAAGGGAAACCTTATTTCAGCATACCCATGCCACGTTGGTATTGTATGCCCGTGACGCATCTGAGCGTCTTCATCCGAAGTTAGTAATTAATCTGCGGTTGGATATCTCATCGGTTGGTGAGGACTGTTGAGGTTACCACTTGCCTGTCAGGGATATTCCAGTATTTTTTCAATAGGATGTTCTTTTCTTCTTCTGATACTTCCCTGAAGCCATTCTTAATGTAAAAGTCGATTGCCCAGGTAGCATCTTTCCATGTACCTATCAGGATTGGTTTCTCCTGATTGTCAATCAGGAAGCGGAGTAATAGTGTGCCGATACCTCCTTTCCGTTTTTTAGTGCGTACATAGGCATGACGGATCAGTTTAACGTCGAGCACATCCTGAATACCCATTACGCCAAGTATTTCCCCGTCTTCTTCGTAGCAGTAAAAAACAACCCCTTCACTGATCTCATGTTTGAGTTCGCCGAGCGGCATATAAGGTTCTTTCCAACGATCGGCCGGGATCTGCCCCTTATATGCTATGGATGCATCGTTGATAATCTCGCATATGATCTCTGTTTCGGGATCGAGGCACTTACGTATCATAATATTGTTTGTTTCGTTTATTTTGTTTGTATGATTATTGAAAACGCAAAGTTATTAAAATTATATTTGCTTCTCGATTACAAAATGAAATGACGGATGAAACAGGTATTGGTAGATATGGACGGGGTATTGGCGGATGTGTACCGCCAGTTTCAGTTATACGAGGAAAAGGAAACAGGGAAACAAATACCACCTGAACGGCTTGTAGGCACGCCGGAACTGGAAGTTTTCCCAAATGGCAAGAAGCATGTAAGGTCTGAAGGTTTCTTCCGTACCGCTCCGCTAATCGATGATAGCGTAGAAGGACTAAAGTACCTCAACGACAGGTATAATGTCTTGATCGTATCCTCGGCAACCGAGTTCCCGCAAAGCCTGACGGAGAAAGTAGACTGGCTGAAAGAATTTTTCCCGTTTATCTCGTGGAAACAAATAATATTATGTGGCGAAAAAAATTCAATCAAAGGCGATATAATGATTGACGACCATCCCAAGAACCTGGACTTCTTTGAAGGCGAAAAGTATATCTTTACCCAACCGCATAACGTACTGATTGAGTCAGGAGAATACAAGAGAGTGAATAGCTGGCAGGAAATAATGGAGGATCTATAAAGTCCTATACATCGTATTTTTCCGCTGATTCCAGTTTTTTACAATAAGTAAAATCCTTTGGGAAAAAGTGTACATATTTTCTGGAAAAAGTATAAAAGTTTCTATTAACTTACTGAAAGACAGGTAAAGACAACCTTTGAAATTATGTCTTCGTAACGATTTAGTAACGATTCTATTTCTTTGATATTCATCATTTTGCATAGCAAATAACTCACTATAAATGTACTAAAATATATGATAAATCAAATATTATTTTAATGATTTCCTAAAGAAGCGACTTATCAAGATTAGATAATAATGTATTATATGCTATCACCGAAAGATCGTCAAATTTATAATCATATATGTACATGGAGAATCCCTTACCTATCTGCTGTTTTATATTATTATTAACAACAGCATAACTTTTTCCTGAGCCTGGAATACCTAATACGATAGATGCTCTGGACGGGTTCACAACATTAATCCAACCATCATAAGTTTTTCCTCTAAACTGAAACTATGTAGGCAGATTGACGGAGTATTCATTCTCCATTAATCTTCTTTCCTGCATGAAAGACTCATTTTCAGTATTGAAAACATCATCTAAAAGGTTGTTTTTTAGCAATCTGCTCATCCATAGCCCAGCCATGAGTAACATAATATACCCTATGGTTAAAGTGAATATGTATATTGCTGCATTTGCTACTAATGGGAGTGGCAATCTTAGAATCCACCAATTAAGGAAGAAGAATATGAAACCCCAAAAAAGAAATCAATATATTCTCGGCCATGTTATTTTTTCCTCTTTAACTCCTTTTGTTCCAAGACAGCTTAAAGCAAGAAATATCACGGCAAAGATTTTAGTATATAACAGGTTATTGTATAAACCAGCAGTTCGTTGAAAATTAAGAAGTATTTTATCGAGAACGCAGATATTAAATCCCATATCGACTAGTGGCTGATAACAGTACCAATAAATGTGGATAACACAGAATAAAATAGAGATGGCTCTCATGAATTCCATGACTTTAGCCAATCCTCTCAGATCGTCTTCGTTTTGCATAATATTTTTTAAATTATAGTGAGTATTGTGATTTTATGGACCGTGAAGAATAGTCCGAGAATCAATCTATAATGATTTTCCTCGACGTTTCTTTTTCTTTTTTCTCATTCTGTTTGTGAAGGCTTCCTCTTCATAGTCTGCTCCCCCAACATTCGCAGAGAAACCAAAAGCCTCTTCAATCAGTTTGAAGTTGTCGGAATAATCTTGTTTTTGTGAATTGCCGAAGAGATCAGCCATAGCATCATTTTGACCGTATGACAATGGAGATATAGAAGAAGTTTCATTGAATTTTTTTGGAAAACATTAGCTGAAAAATCTTTTCCAAGACGAGAGCCATTATATACTTCTTTATTATTGTGATCAATAAATGTTACACCATATATACGTCCATCTTGATTTTCACGAAAAACAGCATCAATCCCAACGTTTTTCAGAAAACTGCATTTTTATAAATTTTGACTTTTCATTCAAACCAGATTTAAGAAACATTTCCTCTAGAAAATAATCGACCGAGTTTACCCTTTATCCTTACACTCCTGTTTAACCGGTTCCATGTGGATCATGACATGGGTGTCCGGGCCGTATTGCTCCCTGAGTTTTCTCTCAATCCCTGTTATCTTCTGGTGCGTCTCTTCGAGGGTTGTGCCACCATCCATACGGATATGGAATTCGATAGCGCAACCGTTCCCTATTTTGCGGGTATATAAATTATGCAGGCCACTCACTCCGTCGAACGAGCCGACAATATCGCGGATTTCGTTCTCCGTTGCTTCCGGCAACGACTTCTCCATCAATTCATCGACGGCGGGTTTCATCAACCGGATGGCCGTCCTGATAATGAAAATACTTACCACAACGGCAGCGACCGGGTCTAATACCGCCCATTTCTTACCCAGAAATACAGCTCCGCCGATACCGACGGCCGTACCGATTGAGGAAAAGGCGTCGCTGCGGTGATGCCAGGCGTTGGCGACGACGGCATCCGATTTCAGCTTCCGACCCTGGATGACAGTATAACGGTATAATGCTTCTTTCAGGAGTATCGAGGCAATAGCCGCCCAAAAAGCGATCATTCCGGGACTTTCGAGCGTAGCTCCTTTAACGACTGCAAGAATATCTTTTGTGCCGTTGTAGGCTATCATCGCCCCAACCAAAAGCAGGATAAACCCGATCATAAGCGTTGCCAACGTTTCGAATTTGCCATGCCCGTACTTGTGCCCTTCGTCTTTGGGCTTACCGGATATCCTGACGAAAACGATCACGATGATATCCGTCACGAAATCCGATAGCGAATGAACCGCGTCGGCTATCATCGCCGCACTTCGTCCCAGAATACCGGCAACGAATTTACCGAGTACCAATACAAGGTTCACAACGCTTCCGACCACCGTTACTTTATAAATTCCCCGTTCCCGCTCTTTTTTCGTCAGGTTTTCCATATTCCCTATAGTTTGAGTTCAAATCAGCTTCTGTTATTTCTGGTAAATATAGGCATTTCTTCTATAAAGATTTGATGCTATCCTTGTATTGTTTGCCTTTGAAATACAATTAATTACTTTTGTGTACGCAAAGATAAATAGATACTTAAGTATAAAAAAATAAATATTTATGTGGAAATGGTACGCTTTATTATCAGCATTTTTTGCAGCAGCAACGGCAATTTTGGCAAAAGTAGGCGTTAAGGGAATTAACGGAAATATTGCAACCGCTATTCGCACAGGCATAGTTTTGCTTATGGCTTGGGGGATTGTTTTTTTGAGCGGTCAACTCAAAGAGATTAAAGAATTGACAAAAACGAATATTCTTTTTTTGATTTTTTCGGGAATAGCTACGGGGTTATCATGGATATTCTATTTTAAAGCCCTGGAAACAGGCGATGTCTCGAAAGTAGCCCCTATTGACAAGTTGAGCGTCGTTTTCGTAATTATTTTCGCCTTTCTTTTCCTCAATGAACCTATGGATTGGAAAACAATCGTCGGCGGAGGATTAATAGCTGCCGGGGCTATTGTCCTTGTAATATAAAGACGGGTGTTTGATTTAAGAATAGAGGGTAGATAAAAGAATTTAACTCTCCCGGTACTGTACCGGCGTCATCCCCGTATGCTTCTTGAAGTAACTGCCGAAGCAGGAGGCGTCAGGGAAATTCAGTTCTTCGGATATCTGCAATACGGATAAGTTTGAAGTCTTCAACATCGCTTTTATATAAACAATGGTATAGTCGTGAATCCATTCCATAACAGACTTGCCGCTGATGGTCTTGACTAAATGCGACAGGTATTTGGGGGATAAGCACATTTTATCGGCGTAAAATTTAACGGTCCTTTCCGTTTTTATATTTTCCAATAGTAGTTTACCGAACCGCCGGGAAATCTCGTCGTAGCGGCTGGTAATCTGGGATTCCTCCCTTTCATTTTCATTATACAGACCGCATAATTCCGTCAGGAAAGCAGACAGCAGGTTTTTAGCCAGCAGTTCCCTGTATATATGCTTTTCCCTTTTATAGTGCTTCACCATAAAAGCATGGAACTCCAATAAAGAATCGAATTGCTCTTTCGTTAATTGAAGCGCGGGAGCATATTCTATGGTCTGGATTATATCTAAACTATCAGGGATATTCAATTCATACGTAAAGTCAACAGAAAAAAATAAGTATTCGAAAAGAATATCCTCACTGTATTGGAGCGCTTCATAAATACTTCCCGGCAGCAGACTGAGCAACATATTTTCTCTGACGTCAAAAGTCCGGGTATTTATCCGCACCCGCGCATTGCCACTCATGCAAAGGATAAAAGCCATCCCGTCGATAGCCGTCGGATGCTCCAGGGAAATCTCCGGATACTCTTTCCCCATATCGGAAACGATATAATTCTTAATGATCGGATAGTTTATGCCCTCCGAAATGTCATCAACCGATAGTACCGCAAACCGTTCTTTCATACTATTTGCCCTGTTTAAGATAAAAAAAATAGAGAACCCATACAAAGAAACGAAAAATTCAACATAACCCAGCCTGTTTTAAACACCGGAATTTCTGCCCGAAAGCCGACTTTTGTATGTAATGAATCCTCATGATTATAAAGCATTCATACTAAGACAATATGAAGATAGTAATGTTTCTGAAATATAAAAAGGAAGAAGGGATATATGACGAAGATATAATCGACGCGTTGACCTTTGACGTTTCCGGCAGAAAGGTCTGCTTCTTCAGGCAGGAATACCTGTATAGTAAGAATATAAATTATATATCCCTGTGGCTGTTAAATAGGCAGATACCGGAAGTTTATGTGCGTGAAGCCGATGATAAAACCCGGTTATACTTTAAACGGATAGGTATTACCATAAAAAGCTACGAAGAACTGGAAAACAAAGAATTTTTTACGGAATACTTATAAAAAAGGAAAAATGAAACATTTTCCACTCCCGATTCATAATCAAACTAAACCAGTTAAACATGATTTTTGCACTATCAAATCAAACAACTATAAATAGTAAGTATATGGAAACAAAAATGCAAAAAAAGAAATTAGGTGTATCCCTCAGTGGAGGCGGAGTTCGTGGCTTCGGGCACTTAGCCGCCCTGAAAGCAATGAATGAAAGGGGAATATATCCCGATATCCTATCGGGTACGAGCGCCGGGGCTTTGGTTGCCGTATTTTATGCCGACGGGATGCCTCCGGACAGAATATCAACGCTTTTCAAAGGAGTAAAACTATCAGGACTGATGGAGATGACACTTATGAAAGAGGGTATATTTACAACAGCCCGCCTGTGTGGTTTCCTGGAAAAACACCTGAAAGCACGGACATTCGAAGAACTACGATTACCGGTACGGGTGATCGCGTCGGATTTCGAAGAAGGAAAGGTACGGGTATTCAGCGAAGGCGAACTGATTCCCGCTGTGGCGGCATCCTGTTGCGTCCCCGTGGTTTTTGCTCCCGTACAGATCGGAGGGCGCTATTATGTGGACGGGGGTGTATTTTCGAACTTCCCGGTGTCGGCCATCCGTGACGAATGCGAAACCCTGATCGGGGTCAACGTGAGTCCTGTGATCAATGCCGGGTATGTTCCCTCTATAAAACATGTGATCGAGCGTACCATGAACTATACGGTCGGAGCAAATACCACCGATGAAAAGCGGAAATGCGATTACCTGATCGAGTCGCCGGAATTCTCGACCTACTCCATCTTTGATCTGGAAAAAGCCGGTGCTATTTATAATTTTGGCTACGAGCTGGCAACATCTTACCTGGATGCGAACCGGGAGAAACTGGAACAGGACCTGACATGGTCGTCCACGAGAAAGATTGCTTCATAAAATCTGCAAACCGATCAGTAATGAACTTTATAAATAATGAGATTGGGGATTTAGGAAATAATGAAATAACAGAAAGAGATTAATGACAGCGGCTTTTACAATAAGTATGAAAGCAGGAAAAAAGTACGGCATCTATTTCGGAAAAGTATTAATACTTTTTTCAAAAAATATGGCATCTTTTCGCGAAAACTATGGCATCTATTTTAAGGGAATATATAATACATTGATAAATAGATATATACAAAAAACTCTGTTTTGTCTTTATAAAACAGAAATAAAATACAATATCTCGGAATATATAGAGGGAGAATAATCGTTAATCATTAAATAATAAAAATTATGGGTTTATTAAAAGAAAAATTATCAGCATTTACCCTTCCCCAACAATTGGAGGAGGCAGGTATTTATCCCTTTTTCCGTTGCCTGGAAAGCGGACAGGACACTCAGGTTGTCATTAACGGGAAAAAAGTCCTGATGTTTGGTTCCAATTCGTACCTGGGATTGACTAATCATCCCCAAATTATTGAAGCAACCATTAAAGCCACCCAAAAATATGGAAGCGGATGCTCCGGTTCGCGGTTTCTGAACGGTACATTAGACATTCACAGGGAACTTGAAAAAGACCTGGCAGACTTTGTAGGCAAAGAAGACGCAATTATTTTTTCCACAGGTTTTCAGGTCAATATGGGAGTAGTATCCTGTGTTACCGGCAGGGAAGATTATATTATTTGCGACGAGTTGGATCATGCCTCCATCGTGGACGGCAGGAGGCTTTCTTTTTCAAATGTCCTGAAATACAAGCACAATGACATGGAGTCTCTGGAGAAAATATTACAAAAATGTAACCCCGGAAAGATCAAATTGATCATAGTAGACGGGGTCTTTAGTATGGAAGGCGACGTTGCCGATTTGCCCGGTATTGTAAGGCTGGCAAAAAAGCATAATGCCTCTGTCATGGTCGATGACGCACATGGCCTGGGCGTTTTAGGTAATTGCGGACGCGGGACAAGCGACTATTTTGGTCTGACGGCTGATGTGGATTTAATCATGGGCACATTCAGTAAATCGCTTGCGTCTATCGGAGGTTTTATCGCTGCCGATGCTCCTGTTATTAACTATCTGAGACACAATGCCCGTTCATATATTTTCAGTGCAAGCTGTACTCCAGGAGCAACCGCGGCAGCGGCAGCGGCAGCGGCATTACAAATATTAAAGTCCGAACCCGAAAGGATTGAAAACCTGTGGAATATTACCAACTATGCCCTGGAAAGGTTTCGTTCCCTGGGATTCGAAATCGGAAACACATCCACCCCCATTATACCCTTGTACATACGGGATATGGAGAAAACATTCCGGGTAACCAAGATGCTTTTTGATAAAGGGATTTTTGTGAATCCGGTTGTTCCGCCCGCTTGTTCTGCCAATGATACCCTGATCCGGTTTTCTTTAATGGCCACGCACACAAAAGAGCAAATAGACGAGGCTGTCGATAAACTGGAGAAATGTTTTAAGGAACTGGGTATTCTCGAACCTGAAATGAGCGGTAAGAAATCGAGCTGGTACACAGCCTCTTCTGCTATTAAATAATTAAACCTTATATTTTTATCTTATGAAGGAATGCATATATTCTTTAGGATTTATTCCGGTTTTTTTCTTAAAAAATTTGCCAAATGATGATTGGTTGGCAAAATTCAGCTTATTGCTTATTTCCTGAATAGTAAGATTTGTATGCTTAAATAAAGCTTTTGCCTCAAGCACGACAAATTCATCTATCCATTCACTGGCGGTTCTGTTACTTTCGTTTTTTATAATTTTAGATAAATATTGAGGTGTAATGTGAAGTTTGTCGGCATAAAACCTCACATTACGTTCTACTGAACAATCTTGTTTTATCATGAAGATAAACTTTTCAAATATTTCTGTTTGTCTTGTCTTGCGACATTCTTGTATCTGATTATGTTTATGGAGTATGGAGTTATCTAAAAAAGCGGATGCTTTTAATAGCAATTCGGCCATCTCATATTTATACGGTCCATTCTTCATATAAGAATAGAAACAAAGGCATAATGTGGAAAAATCTACACTGTCTATATTATAATTTATATCATAGATGGAGTGATTTTCACTTCTTATATCCATTCTGACAGGCACTGTAAGCGGAATATTTCTCATAATGAAATTATTTGTGTTAATAATAAGAATGACTAAAAGCGTAAGCCTATCCATCCGACATCCCATTCTCCATATCAAGCAGCTCGCTTGTGATAGCTTGTTGCCGGCTTTTATTGTATAGTACGGATAGTTCTTGTTGTAAATTATCCGCATTGTCGGTTGCGATCTGCATGGCGATGGTACGTGCCGAATGTTCGGATAGGGATGAGTCTTGTACCACGGAATATATGCGGGTTAATAAGACCTGGGGGAATAGTTTTTCTAACAATCTTTTTGGCGTTGGTTCGAGGATATAGTCGTAATCCTCTTTGGGAGGGGTTGGTAAACTGAATGGAAGAAAAATTTCGTCTTTTACTTCCTGGGAGCCGAGGGACAGTGAATGGGTATAGATCAATTCAATCTGATCGACCTCTTTATTCAGAAACATGTCTATCAGTTTTTTTCCAAATCCAAGTACTTGGGTATAGGATATTTTATCGGCTATTTTTAAATAATCATCTATGGTATGGTAGCCAAGTTTTTGTACTGTCTTGGCGGCTTTCTGGCCGATAGGGTAGATAGTAAGATCCTTATCCTTATGGCGCGTTAATACTTGTATTGTTTTCTTGATGACATTCGAATTGAAGCTGCCGCATAAACCGGAATTGGAGGAAAGGATAACTAAGGCAATCTTCTTTACCTCCCTTTTTTCGGTAAAAGGAGAAGACTGTTCCTCTTCTTTTTGCCCGAGCAGGTTAATTAATATATTCTGTAATGATTCTTCGTACCGGAATATTCCGGCGGAATCAATCTGCGCTTTGTGCAATTTGGAAGAGGCTATCATCTTCATGGCGGATGTAATTTTCAATGTGCCATTGACAGATAGCATCCTGTTTTTTATATCTTTCAGGGATGCCATAATGTTATGCTTTTAAAGATTCGACAACATGGGAGGCTTCACGTTCAATGACGGAGGCCACTTCTTCATTGATCTCTCCGTTAATAAGAGGTTCGAGCACATCCTTCTGATGAGCTGAACGTATGTTTTCAAGGAATATCCGCTGGAACTGGGGTACTTTATCAATCTCTATGTCGCTCATTAAACCATGTGTGCCGCAATAGAGTATCGCAATCTGTTCGCTCACGGGCATGGGTGAGTATTGGGGTTGTATCAGCAATTGGTTGTTTTTTCGCCCACGGTCGATGGTCATCTCCGTTACCGCGTCCATATCGCTGCTGAATTTAGAGAAAGTCTCCAATTCCCGGTATTGCGCCTGGTCCAGCTTTAATGTCCCTGCTACTTTTTTCATCGATTTGATCTGGGCGCTACCTCCTACGCGCGAAACGGAAATACCAACGTTTATGGCGGGCCGGAAACCTTGATTGAACAGGTCGGTTTCGAGGAATATTTGTCCATCCGTAATTGAAATCACGTTGGTGGGTATATAGGCAGATACGTCTCCCGACTGTGTTTCGATAATGGGCAAGGCGGTCAGTGATCCGCCACCTTTCACTTTCCCTTTCAGGCATTCCGGCAAATCATTCATTTGCTCTGCCATTTCCTGCTGGTTAATGATTTTGGCGGCACGTTCCAACAGTCTGGAATGCAAATAGAATATATCGCCGGGATAGGCTTCGCGGCCGGATGGGCGACGGAGGATTAACGAGACTTCGCGGTATGCCACAGCTTGTTTGGATAAATCATCATAAACAACCAGGGCGTGCCGTCCCGTGTCGCGGAAATATTCACCGATTGCCGCTCCGGCAAACGGGGCAAAGTATTGCATAGCTGCCGGGTCTGCAGCAGTGGCTGCTACGACAACCGTATAATCCATGGCTCCTTTTTCCTGCAATGTCTTTACGGTCATTGCAATGGTAGAGGCTTTCTGGCCTATGGCTACGTAGATGCAATAGACCGGTTTACCTGCCTCGTAATTGCTTTTTTGGTTGAGTATGGCATCTATCGCGATGGAGGTTTTTCCGGTTTGCCGGTCACCAATGATCAGTTCGCGTTGTCCGCGCCCGATGGGGATCATGGAGTCAATCGCTTTTATTCCGGTTTGAAGGGGTTCTTTTACCGGTTGGCGGAAAATAACTCCGGGGGCTTTACGCTCCAGGGGCATTTCATATAGTTCTCCATGAATATCCCCTTTGCCGTCGATAGGCACTCCCAAGGGGTTTATCACTCTTCCCAGAAGCGGTTCTCCTACGGATATGGAGGCGATCTTCCGGGTGCGATGCACGGTCATTCCTTCCTCCACGAGGTCGGTGGATCCCAACAGGACCGCGCCGACGTTATTTTCTTCCAGGTTCATGACCACGGCTTTTACCCCATTGTCGAATGTGAGTAGTTCGCTTGCTTTGGCTTTCTGTAAACCGTATATACGAACCACACCATCACTGGCTTGCAACACTGTTCCTACTTCTTCGAAACTAACGGAATAGGTTGAGTTTTTTAGTTGTTCCAGCAGAACGTATGATAGTTCGTCCGGATTTATATTTTCTGTCATCGTATATTACTCATTAAATTATTTAATGTTCATTTAATAGCTGCCGGCTGATTTTGCTTAATTGCCCCGAGGCGCTGGCATCTAATTGATAGTTGTTGACTTCCATGATAAAGCCTCCCAGCAGATCCCGGTCAAGAGTAACTTTCAACTCGAGCTTCTTGTGCATTTTTTGCTCGAGTATCTCCGCGAATTTCTTGCCTTCTTCTTCGCTTACCAGGGATGCCACGGTTAAACGACCCGCCAGTATGTTATATTCCTGCCTGTAAAAAATCAAATAAGTGAAGGCAATCAGTAAAAGAAGCTTCTGCCGTTTTTTGCGAAGAACCAGCTTCATGGATGTTTTGAATGTACTGCTCGCGTCTTCGCCGGCGGCATCGTTTAACAGCTTCAATTTGACTTTTTCCGGTATAACCGGGTCATCTAACGCGCGGCTTAATTCGGGGATACAGAAGAGATTGTTAAGCAAAGATTTCATTTCTTTGTAAACGATATCTGCGGTAGAGCAACTTTGCGCATACTCAAATATGGCTCTTGCGTATCTGGCTGATATAATACCTACATTCATTTTAGTTCAGGTCATTTTCGGTAATTGAAATTTCATCTAAAATCTTTTTGGCATACTCTTTTTGCCGCTCTTTATATTTGAACTCTTTCCGTAAAATCTGTTCCGCGATTTCGGTTGATAATGTGACAACCGTAGAACGGATTTCGTGCAAAGCCTTTTTTTTCTCTGCCTCGATTTGCAACCGGGCATCATCCAATATCTGTTGTTTTTCTTTCAGCGCTTCTTCCCTGGCTTCGGCAATCAACTGTTCGCGGGTAAGGTTTCCCTCTCTTACGATCTGGTTTTGTTGCTGATAAGCTTCTTTCAGGATTGCTTCGCTTTCAGATTTCAACTGTTCCATTTGCCTACGTACTTCTTTTGCTTCAGCCAGAGACTGATTGATGTAGTCCTTTCGTTCGGTTACCATTTTCGTGATTACCGGAAATCCGTATTTCTTCAAAATCAGAAAAAGAATACCGAACGAAAGCAACATCCAAAAAAGCAAGCCGCTATCAGGTTGTAGCAATGACATACTTTTATAGTGCTAAGAATCCGACAACAATAGCAAATAAAGCGACGCCTTCCAGCAACGCGGCAACGATAATCATGTTTGTACGTACATGGTTCGCTGCCTCCGGTTGTCTGGCTATGGCATCCATGGCGTGGCTGCCTATTTTGCCGATTCCGTAGCCGGCTCCCAATACAGCCAAACCAATACCAATGATGATCATTCCGACACCAATTTTATCAAAATTTGCAACAGCAGTAGCAGCGGTAGCTGCTTGTAATAATGTTCCGCTCATAATTTCACGTTTTAAAAATGTTAATAGTAAATATTTATTTTAATTCTTTTTTAGAATGTGATTCAGGATGTGATTGACCGATAAACACGGCCGAAAGCATGGTAAATACGTATGCCTGAATAAAGGCTACCAATAATTCCAGGCAATTCATGAAGAGGGAGAAGAGAACAGACACGATCGTCATGCTTCCATTCAGTACCACCCCCATCTTCGCGGTAATAAAAATGATACACGTCAATGCCAGAATAATGGAGTGCCCTGCCAGGGATGTTGGCAAACAAACGGATAGCCAGTGAAAAAGGCTTGGTAAGGATGCCGAAAATTTCGATCAGGGGCATTAAAGGAATGGGTGCTTTCAGCCATGTAGGCACATCCGGCCACAATATTTCTTTCCAATATTCTTTGTTTCCAAACAGGTTGACGGTCAGGAATGTAGCAAGAGCCAAAACCATTGTAACGGCAATATTCCCGGTCACATTTGCACCTCCCGGAAAAATAGGTATTAATCCGAGCAGGTTGTTTATGAGTATAAAGAAAAACGCGGTCAGTAGAAAAGGTGCGTGTTTTTCGGCCTGGTGGCTGCCGGCGCATGGTTTTATTACTTCATCATAAATACTCATAACCACCATTTCAACGAATCCGACTCTTCCGCCGGGAGCCGGCGACTCTTTCGTCCGGTTCCGGTACCAGCGCGCGGATGAAACCACGAGTATACCTATTAACAGACAACTGATCAGAAGCGAGCAGACATTCTTTGTGATTGAAAAATCCCATGGACGTTTTTCTGTTCCATCTGCCAATGTTTCCACAATTTTCCCTTTGTTTTCTCCTTCGTGGGCTATACTGAATCCTTGATAACTGGTTCCAACCGGATGAATCCTTGATGAAGAGAAAAAACAGAAACCTTTCTCCCGGCTATATAGGATCACCGGCAAATTAATAGACAGGTGTTTGTCGTTCCATGTCGTAATGTGCCATTCGTATGCATCTCCGACATGCTCCAATATAATTTCTTTTACATTTAAATCATTTGCATCTGCACTTGAACTTGGGCTTGCACTTGCCTGGTATGGACAGAATAGTATGATTCCGATGAGTAGGATAGACCTTATTGATTTAATTTTATCCATAATTGATTATTCTGTTTCGGCACAAACTGTTATTTTATTTTCCCGCACTTCCACGAACCCGCTCCGTATGGCAATGCTTTGAGGTGTATTATCCTTACAGTACTCGATGTTCCCTGCAACAAGTGAGGATATAAGCGGCGCATGTTGGGGATGGACGGAAAACCGCCCGTTTTCTCCCGGAAACTCTACACTGTCAACTTCTTGTTGGATAGGAGGTTTCATGGGAAATAAGATGATTAATTGAAGCCTCTGTTTCATAATTATTTCTTTTTATTGGCTGCGTCCATTAATACTTTACCTTTGGCAATAGCTTCTTCGATTGTCCCGACATTCAGAAATGCCTGCTCCGGAAGATGATCGACTTCGCCGTCCAGTATCATCCTGAATCCCTTGATTGTATCTTCTATTGAAACCATCGTTCCGCTTACTCCCGTAAATGCTTCGGCCGTTTTGAATGGCTGTGAAAGGAAGCGTTGCACACGGCGGGCACGGTTGACGGTTAAGCGGTCTTCATCTGATAATTCGTCCATACCCGAAATCGAAATAATATCTTGTAACTCTTTATTCCGTTGCAGAATTTGTTTCACCCGTTGCGCCACATCATAATGTTCTTCGCCTACAATTAGCGGATCCAGGATTCGTGATGTGGACTCAAGTGGTTCAACTGCCGGATATATGCCCAGTTCCGTTATCTTACGGCTTAATACGGTAGTCGCGTCCAGGTGGGTAAAAGTAGTAGCAGGAGCGGGGTCCGTCAAGTCGTCTGCCGGAACGTACACTGCTTGTACGGAAGTGATAGAACCGTTTTTTGTAGAAGTGATCCGCTCCTGCATTTTACCCATTTCGGTAGCTAAGGTAGGTTGATAACCCACTGCCGACGGCATTCGTCCCAACAAGGCTGATACTTCCGAACCGGCCTGTGTAAAACGAAATATATTATCTATGAAAAAAAGAATATCCTTAGGTCCGTCATCGGTTGGGTTATCGCGGAATGATTCGGCAATAGTCAATCCCGACAGGGCTACGGACGAACGTGCTCCGGGAGGTTCATTCATCTGCCCGAACACAAGTGTTGCCTGCGATTTAGCCATTTCTTCATGGTCGACTTTAGATAAATCCCAGCCTCCTTCTTCCATATTTTTCTTAAATTCATCGCCGTAACGAATCACACCCGATTCGATCATTTCCCGAAGCAAGTCGTTGCCTTCGCGGGTACGTTCACCCACTCCCGCGAATACGGAAAAACCATTCAGTTTCTTGGCGATATTATTGATAAGTTCTATGATAAGCACTGTTTTTCCGACACCGGCTCCACCAAACAATCCTATTTTACCACCTTTGGGATAAGGCGTGAGCAAGTCGATCACTTTAATACCTGTGAAAAGCACTTCCTGAGTGGTAGAAAGATCTTCATATTTAGGAGGATCGCAGTGAATGGGATGCGCGTCGGTCATATCCAACTGCTGCATGCCGTCTATGCTATCGCCGGTCACATTCATGAGCCGTCCCTTTATCTGTTTGCCGGTAGGCATGGTAATGGGCTGTCCTGTCGAGATAACTTCCATCCCTCTTTCCAGTCCGTCGGTACTATCCATCGAAACGGTACGTACCGTATTTTCACCGATGTGCTGTTGTACTTCTACAATTAATTTCCGCCCATCGTCACAAAGAATGGTCAGCGCGTCATTTATACGAGGTAACTTCAACTTAGTTTGAATGTTTTCGGTATTAAAACGAACATCCACAACAGGTCCTATCACCTGTGATATATATCCAATTTGTTGCTTCATGACTTTGTATATAATTTGTTATTAATTCCTGTTTATTTTCGAATACTTAAAAAAATGACGCGGATGATCTTCAAAAATGATGCAGATGATTTTTGAAAATGATGCACATGATTTTGAAAAATGATGCAGATGATTTTTCAGGCTATTTTATTCTATCCTCTTAATACCAAAAGAGCCTTGTCCGATTTGGTTAATACTTTGCGGGAAATACTGGGCGCAAATATGCGGCCAAATAGATTGCGCCTGCGGGTATTTAAACAAACGATTGTAACTTCTTCCTTTTCAACAAAATCGGCAATTGCCTGTGGAATATCCGGCGAGTCTATTATACGATACTCAATATGAAGCTGATCATAATGTTCTTTTAAATATTCTTTCATTCCAAGCAGCTCGGATTCTTTCGGGAACCCTTCATCTTTGGTGGATGGATTGATATGTAGCAATGTAATCTTTATTTGATAAGGATGCAGCATTTCCACCAGCGCGGCGAAAGATAGAAAATCCCGTTTGTGGAGGTTCGTTAAAAACGCGACATGGGTTATGTCGTCTATTGAGTTTATAGGCGAGCTTTCGGGCACTGCCAATACCGGCACATTGACTATCTCGATGACATCGGCGGTGACATTTCCAAGAATAGATGATTTATTGTCGTCTTTTCCTTTCGTGCCAAGAACCAGCAAAGCCGGTTTGTATTCTAAAACAAACGCTTCTATTTCTTCATCCACTTGTCCTTCGCGAAGGGAATATGAATAGTTGACCGATGGCCATTTCCCTTCCGTTATTTTTGCGTCGATTTTCATACACAGATCCAACATTTGCTTACGGGTCTTGTCCAGCAACCCCTCTTCCGGCGTTTCTTTCAGGCTGTCGGCAAAAGGTATGTGCGACGGAAAATAGATGTTTTGATACACGTGTAGTATTTTAACTTTCGCATTCATCTCTTTGGCTATGTTAAAAGCTACCTGGCAGGCTTTCATGGAATAATCTGAAAAATCGACTGCTACTAATACGCGTTTTCGCCCATCGTCAACATTATATGTTTCCAGGTTATCATAACTGAACAATTTCGTTTCCTCTATTAACAAAAGGGCATGTGACAGATCTTTATAGTCTATTTTTACGTAATAGCCTTCGGAGCCTCCCTGTGCATCCTTATGTTTTATTTCTTCCAAACAAACAATGATGCCTTTGCTTTCGAGAAACTCCTTCAGTATCCATGCCTTTGCTTTTTTATGGATTGCCAGTGTGATCAATTTATTTTCCATTTTAAATTAAGCTTTAATAATCTCTTTTGCAAAGGTGAGATACTATCAAAGATTTTAGATGTCCGAATTAACAATAAAGATGTTCGAAATGACCTATTTGTCTCTTTACCCCGATCTCCAGTTTTCCAGTCAACTGAATATGTGTCAAATAGTACATGTCTGTTGTCATTTAGATCATAACTTTTTTAGTTTTTATGCTCTATTTTGTAATAGATTTCTTATAATGGAACTTTATTAAGGTTAGGGTTGAATGACCTGATTTATAGGTTATTGGTTTTTGTAGGCAAAAAGATTATTTTGAATGAGGGGGAGTTAAAGAACACAAGGCTTTTGACACCCTCTCTTTTTTTAGTCTTTGCAGGATTTGAAGATTATTTTAAGTAATTAGTGGTCTTTTGTTCCTTGCCGGGGGAGCAACCCCTATTTTATCCCTTGCCGGGGGAGCAACCCCTCTTGTATATATTGCCGGGGGTTTCAACCCCCGGAAAATAGAAGTAAATCTATTAATGATAAAATGTTTAATTTAAAAAAGCGAAAAATGGAAAAACAAGAAAGCGGTATTCAATTATTAAGTATTAAAGACATTGTAGGTAAAGAGCTGGTTTCTCCTCTTAAAGATTTTATTGCATCTGATTCAAGGGCTTCCAAAGTAAATATTCCTATAGGGAAATCATTTATTGTGGACGGGTTAGGTGTCATTTTCTGTTTAGAGGGGAATGTAACTCTTAATTTGAACTCGAAAATAATAGAGGTAGGAGCCAATACTATTCATGTACTCTTTCCCCACCATATTATAAAAATCCTGAAAGTTTCGGATAACACCGACTTTAATTATATTTTTTTCAATTGATTATATCCTTGATTTTGCATTTATATTTGACACTAAGAAAATCTTAGACATTGAAAGTTCACCTGTTTTCAGGATTCCCTTCCGCGACTTTAACGCCATAATGGACTATTATTATTTTATACGAAGCAAACATCACAGTAACCACCCTTACCAAATTGATATAACAAAAAAGTTATTACAAGCACTGATATTATCGTTAATGGGTGTCATGAATAATTGCAAGGAAGATAAAACTGCCATTTCCGTTCATCATAAAAATATAATCAACAAATTTTTTAAGCTAATAGTCGAGCATTCAAAAGAAAAAAAGAATACCAATTTCTTTGCCGACAAATTGTGTCTTTCCAGTAAATATACTTCTGCTTTGATCCTGAAATATACAGGCCGGTCTATTGTAGATTGGAATAATCTGGCCATTATATTACATGCAAAATTCTTATTAAAAACACTCAATTAACAATATTACAAATATCGGAAGAACTGAACTTTCGCAATCCGTCTTTTTTTGGCCGTTTCTTTAAACAGTATACAGGGTTGACTCCGGGGAATTATCGGAATATTCAGTGAGTTGATGGGAGGGGGACATAAAAATTTGTCATATATTCGGATGATATTGTATTTTATTTCTATTTTATGAAGACAAAATAAGCCCCGATCGTATATATCTATTTATCAACATATTATATATCCTCTTAAAATGGATGCCATCGTTTTCTCGAAAAGATGCCATACTTTTTGAAAAAAGTATTAATACTTTTCCGAAATAGATGCCATACTTTTTTTCCTGCCATCACACTTATTGTAAAAAATAGGGTTCAGGGGAATTATGCGGATAAGCACTTTTCTTGAAAACTTAAAAAGAAAAATGTATTGTACATCGTACCCCCTTTGTCTGAATGCCTGGATGATCGAGATAGTTAAGACGCCAGACAAAATCGGCTCTTAAGAATTTGAAAATATTGTCAATGCCGGCATTTACTTCCATATAAGGTGTTTTACCCATTGTGTAAGAACCGCTTGGAAAAAGATACAGTCCTTCTTGTCCGTTTACAGGATTATTCTTGTCTGTTAAGTTTCCCCACAAACCCCGAAAGCAAAATACCTCTCTCCATTTCAACTTTTTGATTAAAGGGATACGATTCAGCAGATTCCCATTCATATAATATGTCAAATCCCAGGATACATATTCATCATTAATAAATTCCAATGCATTCATATTTGTAAAAGACTCGGGTTGAATAGTATAAGTCAGATTGGCATTTGGCAAAATCAATAACGGATATGGTACTTTGTTCCATACCTTTCCGGCTTTGGTGATCATGTCGAGATAACCGAAAGCGGAAAACCAAATACGTTTCCGAATACCAATATCGGTGCGATGGTAATCATACGATGAGCCTAAAAAACCTTTTTCTGCCATAACATGGCTGAAATTGAATATTAAGGCGTCATGCGTAATTGGTACACGGTTGTTGCGTGTTTGATAAAAAGTTTCATTTTTCGCATAACGGAATTTTAGTTCCAGTTCGGTCATATCATACTTTTTTACAGGTGCGACGTAGCCATCCGCCCCTATACGGTTGAACACAGCATATTTAGTTGCATACTCACGGAAGTTGCGGATCGTAGCACCATATGCCACACCGTTATAATGCTCGCTATAGTATGCCAACTCAGCCTGTCGCAAGTAAGTGGCGCGGGTATCTTTCTTGCGTTTCAGTGCCAAAATCATATTATCTTTACTGGTATACATATACTGTTGTCCCAGTTTATTGATGTCATACATATATTCAAAACGGATTGAATGTACCGGAAATTCCTTTCGGAACTCCTTTCGGTCGTTAAATGAATATTCAACAAGGGCATTATATTTTGGTTTCCCGTCCTTGGTTCCGTATGCCATATATCCGTCAAGAAACAACCGTTTGCTGAAAGCCGTTGTAGTGGTTCCTCCCACACGGAAGCGGGCTCCTTCGATGGCATTGCCGCTGATGGTTGAATTCATCGGACCAAATTCGAACTTGCTTTTCAGCGGATCATTGCTTGTAGGGATATAGCCGGAGAAAAGAACGGATATGACTTTTTCGGTTATATAAAATGCTTTAACAGAACGTAATCTTGTCATCAATTCCTGCGCCGAATTAGGATTCTTCTTGACAGCTTCCGGCGGGCGATTGGCAGTCCAGAAATCGTCCGGTTGCCAGTAAGCTTCTTTCAGGGTGATGACAGGTGCCCTCTCTTTAAAAACCAGCGCCTGTGCGGCATCCGGTTCATTGAACGAATGGTTGCTATAGATATTCAAGCGTTGGGCATACATTCCTTTGGAATTTTGCTTTATTTTAAAATTTACCCTGATGTCATCTTTTGTGATGATGCGGGTACCATCCGGAGCCCGCTCGAATGTTTGTTCGATCCTCATTTGAGACACAAAGTTCAGATTAATATCTTTTGGAACATTGAGAACCGCTTTTTGAACAAAGAAGGTAGAGTCGAGGGTCACATATAAATGCCCGGTAAAAGCGAATGTTTCCGAATTGAAAGGAGCAAACCCTAAATCGACACATTCCTGCCCGTTTACGTTCAGTGTGTCAAGCAGATAATATTTATAATAGTCCGGCCCGATGGAAGAAAGCGGGCTTACAAACCGCTGTAATAGCAGTGGGATGTTATTTTTAAAAATATCCACTTCCTGAAAAACTTCTTTTAAAAATTGTTCAACCCCGTCTCGCGATAATATTTCGTCTACACCCGACGACTGGCTGCCTTGTATAACCCGCTTCTCTGATTTTGGATTTTTACGGTAATAAACAGTCTCTACTTTTTCTCTTTCCGAAACAGGAAGAATCGTGGTACCGACATCAAGGGTGTCGACAAATTCGGCTAAAAAATCGAACTTACCTGTTTTATTTTTAGGTTTGGGTTCATATTCATTCATTGCAACAATCATTTTCTCATACCGGTCGTAATAAAAATAGTGATGGTCGAGAGGATTGTTTTTTCCCCTCAAAGCAATTATTTTTTTTACAAAATCGACAGCCGGATTTCCTCTTTTCCTATATACTTCCTTTTGGGGTTTGACAACCACTTCACTCAACGTAATTACGTTTGGGGCTAATTGTATTTTTAAATCAGTTGTTTTTCCCGGAGTAATTTTTATCTCTTTTGTATCATATCCTAAGTATGTCACTACCAAAATATTATTTGTAGCCGGAGCAGAAAATGAGAAGATTCCATCATCGTCACTCATTCCTCCTATCGTTGTTCCTTTCAGGACAACGGAGGCATAGGGCAACACATCTCCCGCGATGGAGTCGGTTACAACACCTTTTATTATCATGTTCTGTCCGTTGGCGGTCAAAACAGCCAACAGATATATTGTCAAAAAGATAGTCTTATATTTTGTCATATTTTTTACAGAACTTCTCATGGCTAAGGCGCATATAATAATAGATGATGTTCAATATTACAATCTCGAAAAACAAATACAGCCAAGGCAGGTCTATCAGGCAGGTAATATAGAGTACGATGGCCCGTGTGTTGAATGTGAGTATATTAGTCCACTTCATCAGGGGCAATGAGAACGCGCGGAATTCACTCCGGAAATATTGCGGAACATTCTCTATGGTACCGTATTTCCTACGCAATGTGTTCAGTAATAACTGAAAATTGGGTGTTTGTGATTCTTGCTTCCTGGTGTAACCTACATAAGATTTCAAAAATGCCTTCCAAAGGAAATTTCCTTTCCAGCTTGTTTGGTCATATATTTTTTGTTGTTGAGCCGAATTGTCAAGTTCACTCCCCGATTCTCCTTGCAGGAAAAAAAGATGAATTTGCCTGTAGTAATCGGCAAGTCTGCACTGATTGCTATGGCAGCCAAATCCGGCATATAATGCCAAACTAAAAAATATTATCGTGGCAATAAGTGTGTTCTGCGGATTATCTTCGATACCCAGAAGTCTAAACTCAAGCTCATGATGGAGATAGAACCGATAGACAAGGCCTACGTAGATGGGGATGAACCATACCAGGCTTGCCGCTCCATCGAGTATTCGCCCCAGTTTAGTCTTCTGACCCGTCATACGGGCAAGCTGCCCGTCGGCGCTGTCGTAAAAATTAGCCCATGCCAGTAATAGTATTGCAATCACATTACATAGCAATCCATTCACACCTTCTGTGCGATATGAACCGTGCGCAAAGAAAAACGCCGAGCTGGCACCCAGTATCATCGAAATAATGGTCACCGTATTGGGATGAACATTCAAACGCTTGAAAAAAAGCGCCCAGCAATAGCCGATAGGACGTGTCCAGACTTTATCAAGCCATTCTTCCGTATCATTAGATTTGTAAGTAGCTTTTACATTTTCACTCATTATTCTTTTTCTTAGATTGAGAGTTAGTTATCATATAGTCAGAGAAATCGTACCGGGTATAGTTTCCTTCTTTTTCATGCATACACATACTTTTCAGACGAGAAATCTTTTGGTCGATAGTCAGGGTAAAAGAAGTGAATATCATTCTGCGCTTTGCTTTTTGACTGTCGTAAACCGGAGTAATATGTATGGTATCTTCCTGCCTTGTTATTTCCATATCTTCCAGTTCGCCGGTATCTATATCACCGTTTTCTCCCCTGAGAATACTTATCATAACACGTTGAAGTAATCCCAGGTGAACGGCCCCTTTTCCTTTGGCTACACTCTTCTCGCCGTTGCTTATCATAGTGAAAGCATTACCATCCATAATTAGCATATCCTTTTTCTCGCTAAAGCATATACACATTTTATCCGGTTCTTTAAAATAGAAGTTCCCTTCGGTTACAACATCTTCAGTGACTGCCGTATTGTGTTTTGTCCTGACGACTTTAGCCGTCAATGTATGTGTGTCACTTGTTTCTTGTGCAAACAAAAAAGTGGATGAAAAAACAGTAATAATGATTAAAGTAAAGATCTTGTGCATATCGTAATTATTTTAGGTTGTTACGTGTAGAGTCCTCCGTTGATGGAAATTACATTTCCGGTAATATAACCGGCATCCGGCGAAGCCAGAAAACCGACGAGCCCGGCAACTTCTTCGGGTGTACCAAAGCGGTTGGCTGGTATTGTCTTCTTCAGGTCTGCTTCGTCAAGACCCTCTACCATATCTGTTTTGATATAACCCGGTGCTACGGCATTGACAGTTATATTTCTTCGTGCCACTTCCTGCGCAAGCGCCTTTGTGGCAGCGATGATTCCTCCTTTTGCGGCCGAATAGTTGGTCTGTCCCGGCATCCCTTTCAAGCCACTCACACTGGTCAGATTGATGATACGTCCCCATTTGTGAGCCAGCATGGGTTGCAACAATGGTTGCGTCACATTATAAAACCCTTTGAGGGTGATGTCTAATACTGAATTCCAGTCTTCTTCCGGCATAAATGCCAGCACATTGTCGCGACGGATGCCTGCGTTATTTACCAGCACTTCTATATATTGATCGGGATGATTCTTTTCCCACGATTCAATGGCTTCCCGGGTCTGTTGTCCATTACTCACATCAAATTTCAGTATCTCTCCATCCTGACCGGCTTGTTTCACTAATTCGAGTGTCCTTTCCGCCTCAGCAGTATTGTTTACACAGTTGATAATAATATGATAACCCATTTGAGCCAGTTTTACACATACAGCCCGACCGATGCCCCGGCTGCCTCCGGTTACTAATGCATACTTCATTGTTATATTATATTTTAGTTCTTTACTATATTTCATATCTGTTCTTTTCCTACTATTTCCGCACAAGTGAAAAGTGTTGTCATTGTTACGCCATGTAGCCCATGCAGCATAAGATTCTGTCCTGTAAGAAACAGGTTGGGAATGGGGGTACGCGGCGAAAGAATAGTCATCAGCGGATTTTTGTAATCCTTGCGCACCCCAAAAGCCGATCCTTCGGGGGTAAGCGTATAATCACGATACGTGAGTGGTGTGCTGGTGTATTGTTCGGCAATCATGTGGCGAAGCCCGGGTATGAACTTTTCGGCTAATGCCACACACTCGCCGGCTACATGTTCTTTCATTAACTTGTAATCAGTATCCCGGCTACCTGATTTAGTATGGCTCCACTGCACACATTTGCTCCATGCCATGGGAGTCAGCAAATCGATCTGCTGTGCATACTTACTTCCGTTTTCCGGAATCCGGCAGCTCACTAATACACCGCCGACCGGCTCATTGTTAAGATGGAATGTCCATACATCGGGACGTTTATAAATATATTGATTCCAGTTAAAGTATTCCAGCACCTGCGGTTTGATGCGGAGCGATACGGTAAACATACCAAAGGTGTTCTGCAACCTGTCGATACGATTGCGGTAGACTTTTTTCATCCGGGAGCTTTCCTTCACCATGTCGCAGGTAACGGAGGGATGCACATCACTGATGAAAACAGTACCTTCGTAAGTTTCCCCATTCGTACATCTGGCAGACTCCAATTTCCCATTTTTCTCTACCAATTCTTCGACTTCGGCATTGCAGACAATCTCTCCGCCATGCCTGCGGATATCATCTGCCAGGGAGTTCACTATCAGCGAGCTGTCTCCCTTCAGTCGCCAACTGCTTTCAATAAAACTACTATTACCGTGAACAAACGTAAACAGAGGGAGTGATTCCTGCCGCAATTCCATTTTCAGTGAAGTGCCGCTAAGCACGTTTATGAGCAAGGGGTTGCGAAAATTCTCTGTCAGATATTGCCAGGCCCCTTTCTCAAAAAGCTCTGAATAAAAAGGCTTTTCATTAGTCCGAGGGTTGAATGTTTCAAGATATTGGTACTCGGATCGCTTTAATATATTTACATATTTATTCAGGGCATCTCGTTCGTCCGGAAAGTCGGATAGTAAAGTCTTTGTAAACTCATCGTAACCCTGTGCGAAAGAGAAATCCCGTTCTCCTATCGTTATCCGGTCGAAGTTATCATCCAGGCGTTGCCAGGGCAGGTTCAATAATCCTAAATGCTTGAAAGTTGCATGTAACGACTGCCCTTCATCAAGTCCTCCCACATAGTGAAAACCTGTATCAAAAGCAAGCCCGCGCCTCTTATAGCTCTGGATGCAACCGCCTGCCTGCGCTCCTTTCTCAAGCACCAGAACACTCATTCCGGCACGCGAGAGTATATGCGCACATTCCAGTCCGCCCAATCCGCTTCCTATGATAACTACATCGTATTTCATTCTTTGCTTTTATTTATCATCCTGTAAATGGCAGGCTGTATGGTATAAACCAGCACTACTGCCGAAATTAAGCCGATAAGCGTAGGAAATCCTACGGAACGAATGGCCGGATGTTCGGCAAAGAGCATGGAACTTACGGTTACGATCAGAATAACCGCACTGAAGAATATAGCCGTTTTATGGTATCTCAACAGTTGAGTATTTTTTTCGTTGCCCAGAAGACCGTCCATCACGAATATGCTGTAATCGACCCCTATTCCAAAAATAAACGTCGAAATGATGATGTTAATAAGATTGAACCGTACATCGAAAATGGCCATTGCACCCAGCACTATGAGCCAACTCAGCAGTATAGGCACGAAACCGAGCAATGTGTATTTAATATTGCCTTTGAAGCTGATAAACAGCACAATAAACACAAAGAGCATTGACATCCATTGCAGTACATTGAAGTCGTCATTCAGTTGGAGTAATGTATCTGTTGTGTAGTAATAAGTATCCAGCACCAGTAGGTTGGGCCATATCGTTATGGCATCGCAGATGCGGTTGTAATCACTGTCTTTGCTGCGTACGAAATCATTCTCGCACCTGACGGATGTAAAACAAAGGTATTCCCCATTGTAAGATTGCTCCATCAGGGTAGATTGATATCCTTCGGGGATAATGCCTGCATTGTACAAAGCATCAGGCAGGTAGTCGGCAGTTGCAAAGTCGAAAAACGAATTGAATGCATCCGGACGAAGACCGGCTTGCGGAGCTGTTTCATTGATCAGTTTATGTGTTAATTGCAAACGTTCTTCCGTCCAGAACTGTTTCCATGCGTTGATACGTTCCTGCTGTATCCGTTGCGGAACAAATATCCGGTCGGTGTGCGTATAGCTTTTCACGAGCCCGGCTTCCTGCAATGAATCCAGCTTATGAGACATAACTGCAAAATTTCCGATAGCCTCTTCCATGGTTTTCCCCGAACTCAAAAAATATTTTTGCTTGTCGCCGGTATACGTTTTATTCCGAAGCAAATTTTCAGAATACGAAACAATCTCCGCTTTATATCCAAGATTATGCATATCGGCATCGAAGCGGGTTCCGTCTGCCATATAGAATCCTATAAAGACCACGATTACTCCGGTCAGAACGATAAGCAAAGGTTTCTTGCGGTCGAAAGGATAAGTATTGATCTTGTCAATAATGGCGAAAGCGCGGCGATTTACTTTATTCTTCTCCGGATTGAGAAGTTGGGGCAGGAATACAAGACTCCAAAAGGTAGTTCCTACGATAACAAAGGTGGCAAAGAGCCCAAAATCCTGTAACAGTTCTGTGCGCACGAAGATAAGTCCCATGAAAGCACCTATGGTAGTAAGACAACCCAGGCAGACGGGTTTTACCTGATCGCGCAATACCTGCTCCGGATTGCCTACATATTTGAAGTGCGTCATTATGTGAAGCACATAAGTGAGCGCTACACCCAACACAACGGCTCCGATGCCGAGCGACAGTAAAGAAAACTGTCCTTTGATAAAATACATGGCAGCAAGTCCGAAAAGTGTACCGAAACCTACCGGTAGCAATAATAGCGGAATGGTGTTGTAATTCCGGAAACATATCAGTATGAATAGGAGAACTAATATCAATGCGCCGGTGATAGTTCCTTTCAGGTCGGATTTTATCTGCGACGAGTTATAAAACCCACTGGCAGGAGTGCCGTGATAGCTGATTTTTATGTCAGGGTCGGACACCGAGAATTTCTCTATCTGTTCATTCAGTATTTTAAATAAAGTCGAACCTTGTCCTGTATTTGTGCCCGAGTACATCGGGGTGATAAATGCCACGCACACGGTGGAATCGGGAACAAAGAAATGTCCGTCGATAGTTTTATAACTGCCGCCGGCTCCTTCTGTTAAAGGCCGGTACTGTTCTGCAAACAGGCTTCGCAACCCGATGGGATCTATCTGTATAAGCTCAGGAAACACTGTCCCTACCTGGCTTTGGAAGTCGTTGCTATTGAGGCTCATCTGCCTTTCCATGTGTTGGCGGGTGAGCATTGTATCGAGTTGAGTATAGACGCAAGTGTCGATATAGGCAGGTAAGTGAGCAGTCAGGTAGTCGACCGCATCAAACACCAAATCATCGGGTAGCTTATAGAAAATGTTATCCACAAACCGCCGTGCCGGGTCCATAATGTTGTTTTTATATTCCAGCGACTCTATAAACGCGTCGCAGGTTTCGATGATCCGTTCTACCGAAGTGTTGTCTTTACCCTCGAAAAGTAAGAATGTTTTATCTTTTATACGCAGGTTTGCAAATGCCAGCTTGGTTGTGCCATCCTCATTTTTAGAGGATGGCATCAACTTGTTGATATCTTCTTCTAAATGGATCTTAGATGCAAAATATCCGCAGAATATATATAACCCAATCATTGACAGCCAAAAGACAAGTCGGTGATTGCGAAAAAAACGATAAATCTTTATACATAATTCTGTCATACGGTCATCTCTCCTTTGAACTCCATATAGACTTTATCCGCAACGGTAATCTTTGCTGTAACAGTAAATACATTATTATCGGGTAAAACGCTGATTGTTATATCTACTTCGGGACAGATAGAGGGTGAAGCGACAGCAGTCAGCCGGCATTGCTTTATGGTGCTGATAAATAGTTTTTTATTGGTCAACAGCATAGCACACTCTTTTATAACGCCGATGTTGCAAACACCCGGACATACCGGATTGCCGGGAAAATGTCCGCGATAAATATCACAACCGGGCAGTATAGACATGCGGAACACAGCAGTCGACCCATTGATATTTGTATCTATTATCCTGTAATATATATTCTTTAACTGCATGGCATTCTGTTTTTTCAGCGATTCTGACTAATAAAAATTTTCATCTGTGTATCAGCTACTACCTTACCACAAACACTGCTTTCTCCGGTTATAATGGCTACACCGCCAATTTCAGCCCATACAGTAACTGTGGTCTGTATTTCTTCATCAATGCCCGGACGACGGTAGCAACGGAAGTTCTTTACTTCGGCAATGTAGCCGACCGGAGGTTCTGTTTCTCCCGCAGCAATAGACTTGTATCCGGCAAAAGCAGAAGCCGACTGGGCTATATTTTCAATCAGGCCCAGTTCGGACAGCGCGTCATCTTCATCCATGAAATAGTTGCCGGCCCTGACGGTAAAGCAGGTTACAGCCGTGTCGGCATCTATACTCAACAGTCTATCAACCATGATGACAGGGTCGCGTTGAGGGATGAATTTTTTGATATCTTCAACTTGCATTTTGTGGCAGATGAAATTCTATGTAGTCATAGAGATTGCTTAATGTTTTTATTTCCCGCAAGTCGTTTACCGGAATTTTTATCCGATAGGTTTGTTGAATAGTAGCTACAAGGTCTACAAGACTAAGACTATCCAAAGCAAGCGTGTTTTTTAAATCTGCTTCGGGAACAAGATCGCCTGGTTCGACTTCAAATTCTTCTGCCAACAGGACTTTTACGTTTTCTTCAATTTCTTTACGCATAATAATACTTTGTTTTATATTTAATAATTAATTGAATGATTATCCGTTATCATCCCCTTTTATCTATCGGCTAAGGCTGATCTTCTATCCATTGCGGGGGCAACCGATCTTTTATCCATTGGCTAAGGCCGATCTTCGATTGCCGGGGAGCAACCCTCTTCTTTCTATTGCCGGGGGGTTATCTATTGCCGGGGGTTTATCTATTGCCGGGGGTTTCAACCCCCGGATAATAATATCATGGGCAAATGCCCATTCCTTTGTGGGTTTTAACCCCAAACTGTGTGTATGGTTAGGGGCTGAAGCCCACAGAGGAATTTTTTTATTATTTATCTCCTTAATCCGGGGGTTGAAACCCCCGGCAATAGATAAAGAGGGGTTGAAAGCCCCGGCAATAAATAAGGGCTTTAGCCGATATGATAGGGGAATTATTCGGATAATCATATTATATTTTTTATGATAATGGTTGAATTTGTCCCACCAAATCCGAAAGAATTGGAAAGGAACATATCAAAATATGCCTCACGTGTTTCAGGTATGATATTTATAGCGGCTGTATCTTCGTCGGGATTCTCAAAATTGAGATTGCCTGCTATAAAATTATTTTTCATCATCAACATGGAATAAATTAATTCGCTGGCCCCGGCCATCCACATTTCATGCCCGGTTTGGCTCTTGGTAGAGGTGACAGGAACTTTATAATCACCGAACAATTGAGCTATTGCTAATGCTTCCCTGCTGTCTCCTATACGTGTTGATGTGGCATGTGCATTCACGTAGCCTATCTCTCGAGGGGTTATACCTCCATTTTTCATGCACAACTCCAGCGAACGGACCGGTCCTGCCACATTGGGAGTGGAGATATGGTCGCCATTGCCGGAAAATCCCCAACCTATTATTTCGGCAAGGATAGGAGCACCCCGTTTCACGGCGTGTTCATAGCTTTCGACAACAATGGATGCCGCTCCTCCGCCCGGAATCAAACCGTCGCGATCACGGTCGAAAGGGCGACAGGCTTTTGTGGGTTCGTCTTCACGTGTAGAGAATGACTGAATGCCGTCGAATGCCGCTACGCCGTATAAATTGGTTTCCTGGGCGCCTCCACATATCACACAATCCTGCAATCCGTTGCGGATAAGCAGATAGGCCAGTCCCACAGCATGAGAGCCGGAAGCGCAGGCTGCCGAGGCCGTCAGGTTGATACCGCGTAGCTTAAACAGGCAGGCCAGATTCATAGAAACGGTAGAATTCATAGACTGGAAGATGGCTCCGCTGCCACAAGCCGATGTGTCTTTAAACTCACGGAAATTATCAAGCGCTTTCATCGTTGCTTCGGCCACAGAATCGTTACCATATATAATTCCTACCTCATGTTGATCGAGATAATCCTGATACAATTTTGCGTTTTCGAGCGCTGAACGGGTAGCCATATAAGCGTATTTGGCTTCCTCATGCATAAACTGCCGCTGATTGCGGGATATAAATGGCTTGAGGTCGGGTTCTTCTATATCACTACACAAGGCAGAACGAAATCCGGCATCCTTACGTTCAGGACTGAAACTGATGCCACTTTTTCCCGCATACAACGAATCGCGTACTTCTTCCAGTGTTTTTCCTAAACACGACCATATACCCATGCCCGTTATTACTACTCTTTTCTCCATATCACATTCTATTTTATAAATACTTTTTATAACATCGCCTTCTTTTTGTGAAAGTTGGATTTAAAGGTTTCCATTGAGACAGTTCTCTGAAATTATCTTCCAATTGCGGTCCTGTTTCCGCCCATTTAAAACCACATTTGTTATAAATAGGAATAAGGTCGTTAAAGAACAAAGCATTTACGCCAAATCCCTGATAATCGGGATGAACGGCTATCAATAACATATCCGCGTTTTCTTCGTTCTTCCATTTCAGGGCACGGAGCAAATGAAACCATCCGAAAGGAAAAAGTTTTCCCTGCGCCTTTTGAAGAGCTTTCGACAGGCTACCCATGGTTATTGCCACTCCAATCACTTCATCTTCGGTATTCTCTATAATGGGAATCAACTGTTTATCCACTAACGGTATATATCGCCTGACATATAAATCTATCTGTTTGTCTGTCAGCTCCGTATATCCGAATATAGGTGAATATGCCCTATTCAACAGATCAAATATTTTCTTGCCATATCCGCGTTTAAAAACGTCTGCATTCGTTAATTTCCTGACACGTAGCCCGAACATTTCTTGTGACAGCCCGGCTACACGGGCATATTTCGGAGGAACTTCGCGGGGTACTTCAATACGTATTTGCACCCAATCCACTTCCTTTTCATATCCTAAGGCTTCCATGTGTTTGGGGTAATAAGGAGGATTATAAATAGTGATCATCGATCCCGGTTTATCGAAATCATCTATGAGCATACCCTCTTTATCAAAGTCGAAAATACCCATCGGTCCTTGTATGCAGTCCATTCCACGTTCTTTGCCCCATTCTTCTACTGCCTTTAGCAGAGCTGCAGATACGGCGGGATCATCGATAAATTCTATGAATCCGAAGCGGACATTCTTTTTTTGCCATTTTTCATTGGCCCGGTGGTTGATGATACCCGCTATACGACCTATGGGATTTCCATCCCGGTCGTATGAAATAAAAGCTTGTATGTCGGAATATTCTAATCCTGCACTCTCCGTATTGAATGTTTCCTTTACATCCGCTTCCAGGTCAGGGACATAGTATGGACAACCTTCGTACAACCGGCTTGGCAACCGTACGAAATCCTCAATCTCACGGCTGTTTTCAACTTTTTTGACTATTACTTCTTCATGAATCATCTTGTAGTCCATTCTTAATAGTATATTTCCTTAAAAGGAGACATGATCTCTATGTGAATATTCTCATTCCTTTCAATAAAATTGACTTTATTCTCTTTTGCAAGCCACCCCAGAGAGAGAACTATCATTACTTCTTTATAACCTGTATATTCCTCGATCTGTCTTATCGATAATATCTTTTTTTCCAATAGCAGATGCCATATAATTCCGGCATTGTCTTTAATGTCTTTTTTCAGCATAAGTAGATAAGAGTTAAAAATTAGGTAATGCAAAGTTCCGATTTAAGTTAAAAGAATACATGTTCTAATATGCCACCAATATGTCACATTTTATTGTTTTGTATCTCCCACACCTGTAATAACAACCCAGCTTGGAGTGAGTAAATTCACCACTCCGGGACGATTAAGCAGAATAGAACATTTAAATCGCCACTGGGGTAATCAAACTACGATAATAATAAAAGACCTTTGTAGAGCCGATAAAATATAAATAGAATGAAAATTGCGATTTTTTTAGCATCCGAAACAATGAATAGGCTGGATAAAAGTTTCGTTCAAACCGTAATTTTTAAAATTAGGGATGGACTAATCGTTGGAGTAGAAAAGGAGTATCTTTCAGTAAAAAACATAAATATACTCACTCTTTGGTTAGTCACTAAAGAGATTGAAGAATTGTATGTAGAAGAAGTAGAAGAAACGGTTAAAGCTTATTTTGAAAGAATAAATATTAAGATAAAGACTTTTAAAGAAATGAAAGATAATCCTATCCTGAAAGCCTTTATCATTTGATTTCAGATTATTTTTAATGACTGTCCGCTATTGTGCCCCCCTTATATATTCGGATGATATTGTATTTTATTTCTATTTTATGAAGACAAAATAAGCCCCGATCGTATATATCTATTTATCAACATATTATATATCCTCTTAAAATGGATGCCATCGTTTTCTCGAAAAGATGCCATACTTTTTGAAAAAAGTATTAATACTTTTCCGAAATAGATGCCATACTTTTTTTCCTGCCATCACACTTATTGTAAAAAATAGGGTTCAGGGGAATTATGCGGATAAGCACATTATTTTTTATTCCTGAATTCCAAAGGAGTCATACCCGCATATTGTTTGAAGAATTTTCCGAAAAAAGAGGGAGTAGGGAAGTTCAGCTCTTCCGAAATTTGTAATACGGTTAAGTTTGACGATTTTAAAAGGATCTTAGCCGAAGTAATTACCGCGTCATATATCCAGGAATTTATACTTCTTCCTGTTTCTTTTTTAAGTACACTCGACAAATATTTGGATGACATATAGAGTTTCTCTGCATAAAATGCCGTGTTACGTTCTTGTTTATGATGAGCCAATAATAATTTCATGAATTCTTTTACGATCTCTTTACCCCTTGTCATTTTTTCCTCAGCTTTCTCGTTCTCAGACTCACTGTATAAGGCTATAATTTCTATAAGCAGAACAGACAGAAGGCCCTTTATTATTTCGTTAGAATAAAGGTGTTTTTCCCTGTTGAAGCTGGTAACAATCAGATTGTGGTAGTTGAGAAGGAGTTTCACTTTTTCATCGGTGGTATGCAAACATGGAGTTTCCAACACTTTATTAAAGACATCATAATCGGTAGGCAGGTTGAGGCCGATAAGGAAATCGGTAGAAAAATTAAGTAGCTGGATAAATAAATCGTCGGTTTTATTTACCGATTCAAAAATCTGATTAGGTAATACCGCGTAAACGGTATTCTCTGAAATCACATAATCTTTATAATCTATTTTCACTTCCGCGCGCCCTTTTAAACAAATCCCCAGCATGAGTCCGTCAAAAGAAAACGGATAATCAAATGCCGGGTTTTTTAAAACTTCATGCGTATTGGCTGATATGAAATTTTCAATAATAACAACCTTTGAATCGAATATATCATGAGCTTGTTTAAAGTCTAATGTGAGTAAATTCTTTCCTTCCATAATCCCTATTTTATAGCAAAAGTAAAAGAAATCATTTTAAAAAGCGGCTACCGGGCGGCTAAAAATTATCATCTCACTCCTGCGGGCTGCAGACCGGTGTGTCGACTTATTATTATCTATTGCCGGGGGTGAATCCCGATTGATTATCAGTTATTTACAAAAGTCGATTTTTCTGTTAAACAACGACACCCCTTTGTTAAACAGAGCGGGTGTCGCTGTTTAACTGGGAGGTGGTTTTTATCCAACATGCATAACCGTAAATTCAAGGTAATTTTCCCTGTTCACCACCTGGTATGTTGCATTGGGGTAGGCTTCCGCAAATGCTTTAGGTGGGGGTGGGGTTTTAGGTCCCCACTTAAATTCTAATGCGGTAAGCGAATTGGCGCTTTCTTCGATCAGGTCTATTTCCTGTCCGTCGTAAGTGCGCCAGAAGTAGAACTCTTTTCCTTGGTCAGTATTGAAATTGGCTTTCATTCGTTCGGCAATCAGGTAGTTTTCCCACAGTGCTCCCGCATCCTGACGGATGGCAAGGGGGGTGAAATTGCCAATGATGGCATTGCGTATGCCGTTGTCGCGAAAATACCATTTTCCGGCTTTGGTTACTTCTTTGCGCAGGTTGCGTGAATAGGCTCCCAAACGGTAAACAACGAATACTTTGGATAGAAGGTCGAGGTATTTTTCAACTGTATTTTTACTCATTCCCAACTGTTTGCCAAGTTCATCGTAGGATACTTCGCTACCCATCTGAAAAGCGATAAGCCGGAGAAGTTCTTTCATCTTGGTTGAATTTTTCAGTCCGTCAATCGAAAGAATGTCTTTCAGCAGGTAGGCTCCTACAATGTCTCTCAGGTAATCTGTTTTCTGTTCAAAACTATCGAGCATCACCACTTCGGGGTAGGAACCGTAAATGAGGCGTGATTCGAGGTTTTGACGAGTTTCCAATGCTGTTTCCCGTTGTGCTATTTCTTGTTGTGAGAAGGGCGAGAGGTGGAATTGTGTGCTTCTCCCCACCAACGGTTCACCGGCTTTATTCAAGAGGTCGAATGAGGAGGAGCCGCTTGCCAGTACGCTGACTCCTTCTATTTCATCGACAATTAGTTTCAGTTTTGCGCCAATGTCGGGAATGTTTTGTGCTTCGTCTATGGCAAGCAGGTCGATTCCTTCGAGCAGATGCCTGTAATTGGCAATGGAGCGGTTTTCCAGCAGGGCGAGGGTGTCGTAGTCTTCTCCGTTGAGGAACATTGTTTTCCCGGGATAGCTTTTAACTAATTGCCGCATCAGCACTGTTTTCCCAACCCGGCGGGCTCCAAACAGTAATACGGCTTTTCCCGGTGCTATCTTACTGGCTATCTTGTCTTGAAGTAATCTTTTTATTGCTTCCATAATTTATTCTTTAGCTATACAAAGATAATAATTATAGGATGAGTTGACTATTTTAATGTAAAAATTGTCATTTGATTGACTGTTTTTATTGTTTATTGGCTAAGACCGATCTGCGATTGCCGGGGTGTTTCAACCCAATGCCTCCAAATTCGGCAATGTAGGACACTTCTAAAGGCAATTAGATATTATTATTTTTTTCAATACACATGATCTTTGCCAAGGCGAAAAAAGGCAGGGATATCATTTTCCTATAACTACAATAACTCAGGAAATATTATCTGATAAATTAAATAATTAAATGTTTAAACTTATGAAATTACTAAAGATTGTTTGTGGGGCAGTAGGTCTCGTATTAGTTACGACTTCATGTAGTAATCAAAAAGAATCGGCAGGTCAAAGTCCGACAACCTACCCGACGCTGACGGTAAGTGGCCGGAACGTCGAATTGCAATCCGTTTACCCTACCACGATAAAAGGGCAGCAAGATATTGAAATACGTCCGCGTATCGACGGGTTTATTGATGCCATTTATGTGGACGAAGGCGCCGTGGTAAAGAAAGGACAAACATTGTTCAAAATCAACTCCCCCCAGGCAGAACAAGCGCTAACCACCGCGCAGGCAGCTATAAGAAGCGCCCAGGCACAGGTGAACACGGCTAAAACAAATGTAGACCGTATCCGCCCGTTGGCCGAGCAAAACATTGTCAGCAGGGTGCAACTAACAACCGCAGAAGATTCGTATGAGGCTGCGCTTGCCGGCCTGGCACAGGCAGAAGCTGCTTTAAAAAATGCACAGGCCACCATGAGCTGGACCAATGTGAGTAGTCCCGTAGACGGGCTTGTCGGCGAAATACCATTCCGGTTGGGCAGCTTGGTGAATTATGCCAATGCACTTACCACCGTAGCTAATACAGGAAGTGTATATGCATATTTCTCATTGAATGAAAAAGAGTTATCCGCGTTTTTAAATACACTGGAAGGTAATACCCAGGCCGAAAAGATAAAAAATGCGCCTGAAGTAACCCTGACATTAGCCGACGGAACCATATACCCGCACAAAGGACGCATTGAAACCATTACAGGCTCTATAAACGTAATAACAGGATCGGCCAACTTCCGTGCCGAGTTTCCAAACAACGAAGGAGAGTTGAGAAGCGGAACAAGTGGGAAAATCAGTATACCAAGATATATGGATGATGTAATCGTTGTGCCACAAAAAGCAGCGTTTGCCCAGCAAAATAAAACCATCGTATTTAAAGTACAAGGTGATTCGGTAGTTCAAAGGGTAATAGACGTTTTATCTACCCCCGATGGAAAAGAATATGTAGTAACAAACGGATTGGTACAAGGCGATAAAATCGTGTCCGATGGAATTGTTACATTAAGTCATGGCAAAAAAATTGTGACCCAATAAATACTCCGAATCATAAAAATAAAGCAATATGTTAAAAACATTCATAGAAAGACCTGTTTTATCTACCGTAATATCAATATTTATTGTGTTATTAGGTATCATAGGTATAAATACATTACCGGTTGAACAATACCCTGATATCGCACCTCCTACCGTGCAGATTGTAGCCCAATACCCGGGAGCAAATGCCGAAGTAATCATGAAAAGTGTGATCATCCCGATCGAAGAAGCGGTAAATGGTGTAGAAGGTATGACGTATATGACTTCTACGGCATCAAACAGCGGGACGGCAAACGTATCTGTATTCTTTACAAAAAGAGACTGATCCCGACATTGCCGCCGTAAATGTGCAGAACCTTGTAGCAACGGCAACACCACAGTTACCGACAGAGGTAACACAGATCGGTGTGATAACCAGGAAACAATTAAGTAGCTATATACTGATGATTTCCATGACATCGACCAATCCGGAATATGATGGCGAGTTTATTCAGAACTACGCTAATATCAACATCATACCCCAGATAAAACGCGTGTACGGAGTGGGCGACGCTCTTGTAGTAGGAGCGAAAGACTATTCGATGCGTATCTGGCTGAAGCCGGATGTAATGGCATCCTACAAAATCAGCCCGATGGAAGTAATGGCTGCCTTGCAAGACCAAAACGTGGAGGCCGCACCCGGTGAGTTGGGGCAGAACGCCGACCAGACTTATCAATATACATTGAAATACACCGGACGTCTGGAAGAACCCGTAGAGTTTGAAAATATAATAATCCGCTCACAGAATAACCATGTTTTAAGATTGAAAGATGTGGCCGATGTTGAACTCGGTTCATTAAATTACAGTGTTACTTCGGAAACCAACGGCAATGAAGCCGTATTCTTAGCCGTGAGCCAGGTTGCAGGTTCCAATGCCCAGGAATTGATCAAAAATATCCAAAAGGTAATTGACGATGCTTCCGATTCTTACCCTCCCGGAATGGAGGTTGTTTATATGATGGATGCCAACGAGTTTCTGGATGCCTCTATCGAAAAAGTATTACATACATTCGTAGAA
Organism: Tannerellaceae bacterium; assembly: GCA_032054765.1. GTDB lineage: Bacteria > Bacteroidota > Bacteroidia > Bacteroidales > Tannerellaceae > DFXE01. Next base: position 95,915 of record DAMBSC010000012.1, on the reverse strand, counting down.
GCGCTTCTACTTGTGTTCTTAGTCGTATTTATCTTCTTACAGGACTGGAAATCGACGCTCATACCGGCAATCGCCGTTCCGGTAGCTATTATCGGTACATTCTTCTTCCTGCAGATAATGGGATTCTCCATCAACATCCTTACATTGTTTGCCCTTGTACTGGCCATCGGTATCGTGGTCGATGATGCCATTATTGTGGTCGAGGCCGTACACGCGCAAATGGAGAATGGCGAAACCGACCCGAAAAAGGCAACCCTGGCAGCCATGAAAGAAATTGCTCCGGCTATCCTGTCCATTACACTGGTCATGTCGTCGGTATTTATTCCTGTCAGCTTTATTGGCGGAACATCGGGCGTGTTCTTCAAACAGTTCGGGTTGACATTGGCTGTTTCCATTGCCATCTCTGCCGTAAACGCCTTGACACTGAGTCCCGCACTTTGCGCGGTGTTTCTTAAACCGCACATGCAGAAAGCCGGCAAGAAGAATTTTATGCAACGTTTCTTCTACGCTTTCAATGTGGCATTCAGCGCGGGAACACAGAAATATAAATCCTCCCTGCAATTCCTCGGAAAGAAGAAAAACCGCTGGATCAGTGTTACCGTTGTCGTTATTTTCGCCGCTATATTGTATGGATCAATGAAGACCACTCCTACGGGATTCGTACCACAGGAAGATAGCGGTGGCGTAATGGGTATCGTTTCCCTTACTCCGGGTTCTTCTTTGGAAAGGACAGATTCGGTAGTGCAGAACATCATAAAGATAGTTGAAGAAATAGAAGGTGTAGAGTATGTTACCAATATTACAGGGGTTAACTTCCTTAGCGGATTGGGTGGTATGTCCAGTTCTTATGGCTCTCTTTTCGTAAAGATGGCGCATTGGAACGACCGGGATTTGACTACCTCCGAAGTGGCTGCCATTCTTACTGAAAAGACACGGAATATACCGGATGCCAGTTGTATGTTCTTCGGAACACCTACGCTGCAAGGATTTGGTATGAGTACGGGTGTCGAAGTCAAGATGCAGGATAAAACAGGAGGAGATATCCAGAAATTTTACGGCATAACAACCGACCTGATAGGGAAATTGAATCAACAGGATGAAATAATGGTGGCGATGACCACTTTCAACCCTAACTTCCCTCAAAAAGAAATAGCGGTGGATATGCCTAAAATTAAAGCCGCCGGCATGGAGCTAAACAATGTACTGACCACCTTACAAGGATATGTAGGTAGTATATATGTATCGAACTTTAACCTCTATGGCAAACAGTTCCGCGTAATGGTACAGGCTGCTCCCGAATACCGGAAGAAATTGGAAGACCTGAGTGGATTATATGTACAGACGGGAACAGGCGAAATGGCGCCGATAACTGAATTCATTAACGTACATGACGTTACCGGTCCGCAAATGTTAAGCCGTTTCAATATGTACCAGTCTATGGACCTTACCATCGTTCCCGATTTCACCAAAGGATATAGCACCGGCGACGTAATCAATGTGTTCGAAAAAGTATCCTCCGAAACGTTACCTACCGGCTACGGATTCGAATACTCGGGTATGACCCGTGAAGAAACCGGACAAGGTTCGCAGATCGCCCTTATTTTTGCTATCTGTATCATATTTGTGTACTTATTATTGGCCGCGCTTTACGAAAGCTACATTCTTCCTTTGGCCGTATTGTTCTCTCTTCCGATAGGATTGGCCGGAGTATTTATTTTCCTCGAAATCTTCGGATCACCCCAGGGTATTGTAAACAATATCTATGTACAGATATCCATGGTTATGCTTATCGGCTTGTTGGCGAAGAACGCCATCCTTATCGTAGAATATGCCGTACAGCGCCGCCAGCAGGGGCAAAGTATTATAGAAGCAGCCGTTAATGGAGCCGTAGCCCGTTTGCGTCCTATCCTGATGACATCTTTCGCTTTCATTTGCGGAATATTGCCACTCATGTTTGCCAGCGGAGCAGGCGCCATCGGTAACCAGTCCATCGGTATCAGTGCCGTAGGAGGTATGTTGATCGGAACCCTGATCGGTATAATCATCATTCCGACATTATATATCATATTCCAGAGTTTGCAGGAACGTATAAGCGGAAGCCCTGTCAAAACACCCAATAACAATCAAATAACTGAGTAAAATCATGAGATATAAAAATTTTGCAAAAGTTCTTCTGGCAGCGATTATTCTGTTGATGGGGTTATCTTCCTGCCAGGTGCTCAATAGATACAAAGCTCCCGAAATAGACAGTTCCGAATTGTACCGGGAGATTACATCTACCGATACCACCACCATCGCGACGATTCCGTGGAGGGAATATTTTGCCGATCCATACCTGCAATCTTATATTGAAGAGGGATTGAATAACAATTACAATATGCTGATTGTGGCAGAACGTATCAAACAGGCAGAAGCTGTTTTGGGTATGGCACGGGCAGCTTATTTTCCGGAGGTAGCATTGACCGCGCAAGTGGAACAAACACGTTTAAGTAATGCCGATCCTTTGACCGGAGCGCCCAAAGACAGGAACAATTTCGCCTATCATAAAGAAAACTATACACTGGGAGTCGTTGCCAGCTGGGAGTTGGATGTATGGGGCAAAATGAACCGCCAGTCCAGGGCCAAGTATGCCGATATGCTTAATAGCTATGCCGGACGAAACCTGGTACAGACATCATTAATCTCGAACATTGCCAACGTCTATTATTCACTGTTGGCACTCGATGAGCAATTGGAATATACCAACGACATGATCGCCCTTATGGAAGAAAGCCTTGTCACAATGGAAGCGATGAAAGAAGCCGGTTTGACTACGGGAGCCGCGGTAGAGCAAACAAGGGCGGCACTGCACAGTGTCCGGGTATCCATACCTGATTTAGAGAACAGTATCAATCAGCTTGAAAACTCTCTTTGCACCATGTTGGGACGTAATCCCGGCGGAATCATGCGGACTTCTTTAGCCGATCAGATCGTGCCGCGACGACTGGACTACGGTATACCGGTACAAATGTTGTCGAGACGCCCGGATGTACAACAAGCGGAATTATCTTTCCGTTCGGCTTTTGAGTTGACAAATGCCGCTCAGGCAAGTTTCTATCCATCTATAAGTTTGACCTCGGGTGTGATTGGCTATTCAACAATCAACGGACTTAGTCATTTCTTCAAGCCCGAGAACCTGTTTGCCAGTATAGCCGGAGGACTTACCCAGCCCCTCTTTGCACGCAAGCAGCTCATTACCCAATATAAAGTGGCAAAGTATGAGCAACAAGCTACGCTACTGGCTTTTGAACAAACTGTTTTAACCGCAGGGCAAGAGGTTTCAGATATTATCAATACGTATGAGACTTCTTTAAGAAAGGATGAAGACAGGAACATACAGGTTGAATCCCTGACAAAAGCAGTGGATTATACAAACAAGCTATTGAAAGCCGGCGAGGCAACTTATCTGGAAGTATTAAGCGCTCAACAAGGCTTATTGGAAGCCCAGCTCAATCAAGTCGGTGATAAGTTGCAACAGCTACAGGCAACGTCTAATCTTTACAGAGCTTTAGGCGGTGGAATTGAGTAGACCTTTTTTTGTTTAACCTGAACCCCGACGCCGTTTAACGGAAGCACCCCTTTCGTTTAATGGAAACCCCGGCGCTGTTTAACAAAACTATATCAGCGTTTAAACGGTACGCCGGGGTTATTTTTTTAAGTGATGCTTATAATTTTAAAACATCCCATTATGATACATGAACAAATTATAGTAACAGCATTGGACCTTTTTTCGCAATATGGAATGAAGGGGGTGAGTATGAATGATATAGCAAACCATTTGAAAATCTCCAAACGTACCTTGTACAAGCATTTCGAGAGTAAGGAAGCCCTCCTGTCAGACGGGCTGGAATATCATGAGAGAAAGCTTACAGATATATGGAACAGCCTAACTAAAAAGCCTTATACGGTACTGGAAACAATCATTCTTTTCAACCGCGAAATTGTGAAACGTCCCTATTGGCGAACTCAGAAATTTCACGAAGAAATGGCATTGTTTCCCAATGCTTTAGAAGGACAAAATAAACGGAACGAAAAATTTGAAAGTAAAGTGATGAAACTGTTCAAACGAGGCGTAGAAGAAGGGATATTCGAAGCTGAAATCAATTACAAAATAGTGGTGAAACTGGCCGGGGAACATCTGAAAGTGCATAATTCCTTCAAGTCATTCTCCGGCTATTCCTGTACTGAAGTACACGAAACAATCCTTTTCTGCTTTCTGAGAGGTCTCACCACGGAGAAAGGACGCGCTATTCTGGAACGTTTAGTAAGGCCTGAGAAATCCGTGGCATTTAGTAATTGAGGTAGTTGGGAGGCTCTTAATTTACAATGAGCGAGGAAAGGCGCATGTTAAAATAAAACGGGAGAAACAGAATTTGTTCGTTTTTACTCTTTCATCAACTATAAGTTTATCCATCATACCATGAAAAGTCTGTGGGGTGTCTTTCGACTAACTTTTACAGGCTTTTAAATAAAAGCCTAAAGCGTGCGAAACGCCTCATTTTTAGCTAATTTCCTACATTTTTCCGCTTATTGCTTTTTATTTTTTACATTTGAATAATAAATTATCATAATCCCATTTTAACTACTCCATTCATTTCTAAGCTTAGCATAAATTATATCGTCTACCCATTCTCCTCTCAAATAATAGCTTTCCTTGAAATGGGTTTCTTTTCTAAATCCCAAGCGTTCAATTATTTCGCAGTTTCTTGTTATCGGCCTTAATCACTAAGTTTATCTGTCCTGAGTTCACTGGTGGAAAGACTTTTCTGTCAGTTATAATCTCCTTTGTAGTTTTTCAGAATCCGAATATTCAATTTCAGTAGCCTTAATTGAACTTTTGTATTTTGACAGTCGGCATAATCCACAGGTTGATAAAAGGAAATCTCTTTTCTTTAACAGAGATATTTCCAAAACAACTAACTTGGATATCGGAATTTTTATCTTTGTACTATCCTTTAGCGCTCAAGCATAGTGCTGTAAAACGGTGAAAACCTCTCGTGGGTAAATCGTGGGACTAAGATAAAGCTAATTTTATAACTTATTGAAATACTGGCTGATTTTATTGGGTTCAGAACCCCAGGCAATATAAAAGCTTCAAACCTATCGAACTGAATTGTTATGAAAATGGCGATGGAACATTGAGCAGTAGATGAAATGCGAATTTGTTATATCCCTATAGTTTTAGGTAAAGGTATCCCTTTATTTCCTGAACAATCTAAAGGCTCAACATGGAAATTGAATAACACTTCATCTTCAACCAATTACAACATAGATTACTGTTTTAGTGTTTTATTTGATGAAATAGGGCAGGTGTATCCAACTTTGAAATCCTGGACACAAGAATCCTACTTTTGGATACTTTTAAATGAATATTCATCCCGACCTTTGACGCACGAATTAAAATAATAAAAAGTATTAAGAATGAAAACAGTATTAATAACCGGTGCATCCGGCGGAATAGGAGAAGCTCTTGCTTATAAATTAGCAGAAAGAAAACAGAACCTTCTACTTGTAGCCCGGAACGTTGAAAAACTTGAAAATCAATGCAGGCAACTTATAGAAAAATTTGGTGTCGATGTTCAATTCATTGCAGCCGATCTTGCGAAACCTGACGCTGCAAAATATATTTTTGAAGAAACACAGCAGCGAGGCTTGGAAATAGAAATGCTCATTAACAATGCTGGAATTGGCTCGGGTGGAGTATTTTCGGAATTATCTCTACAATCAGAATTAGATTTGATACAGTTGAATGATTCTTCATTGGTTGCTCTTACCCATTTGTTTTTGCCACAAATGCAACAACGAAAAAGCGGTACTATAATAAACGTGGCATCCATAGCCGCCTTTATGCCTATACCTTACATGACTACTTATGCCGCCAGTAAGGCTTTTGTGCGTTCATTCACTCAAGCTATCGCGGCAGAATGCAAACCGTACAACATCCACGTTATGTTATTATGTCCGGGATTGACCAAAACCAATTTCAATAAAGCCGCCGGGATCGCAGATGAGAAAGGGAAAGCGCTGGGAGCTGATTATAATAATTTCACGCAAACGCCCGAACAAGTTGCTGATGAAGCATTAAAAGCATTGGATAAAAGGAAATATTCTATCGTTTCAGGAAGAATGAACAGACTCGCAACAAAAATGATAGCATTGATTCCCAATACTATTATTACCGGCTACTTTGCAAAGTCATATCGCAAGAAAATGAACTTTTAGTTTTAAATTTGGGCATAAAAACAGATGAGGAAAAATGAATAAATATACTTCGACCCTGCATATTAAAACGCTCTCCCAGCTACATCAATATTTGGGAATAGCAAAGCCTAAACATCCTTTGTTTAGCATTTTACGATTTGAGAATTTCCCTGAATTTGAATTGGAGAAACGTACAAAAACGATCTCGGACTTTTATCAGGTTACTCTAAAAAAAGATTGCCAATGTAAACTTCAATACGGACAATCCACGTATGACTTTGATGAGGGTGTGTTGTCTGCTTTTTCTCCTAAACAGGTTAATATCCTAGAACCCGGTAATATCTTTCCCTCGTCAGGATGGCTATTACTCATACATCCCGATTTCTTGAGAAGCTACCCTTTACAACAGAAAATAAAAACCTATGGTTTTTTTGATTATGCCGTTAATGAAGCTCTGATACTTTCTGAAGAAGAACAGCAATCCATTGAAAATATTTTTCAACAAATAGAAAACGAATATCAATTACCCATAGATGCTTTCAGTCAAGAAGTTATTATTGCCAATTTAGACCTGTTACTTACCTATTGCAATAGATATTATAACCGGCAATTCATTACGCGGAAATTAATCAATAGTGACTTATTGAAGAAGGTTGAAGATATTTTGACTAATCATTTCGAAAATACAAATGAGAAGAAATTACCCACCACTTCTTATTTGGCTTCCCAGCTAAATCTGACTCCCAGATATTTAAGCGATTGTTTGAAACAATTGACAGGACAGACTGCACAACAAATAATACACGATAAATTAATAGAATATGCCAAAGATATTCTGACAACGACAGAACTTTCTGTTAGTGAAATAGCCTATCAGTTGGGGTTTGAGTATCCTCAATCGTTTAATAAATTGTTTAAAAACAAAACGAATCAAACGCCAATTGAATACAGGCAATTATTTAATTAAAAGATATTATGACTCGACTTTTCATTTTATTATGAAAAGCTAAATATAGATTTATGCTCCAATTTACATCCCGCCTTAAAAAAGAAATAGATGCAAAAATTGAGCAAATAGAATGCTCCGAAATAAGCATGATTACGAAGTCCTTGGAGGCTTCGCGCATACTTACTGAAGCATTTTAATCAAATGAAAGCCTTTATCCTATCATATAATTTCAAAGACGAGGAGGAGGAAATATTCTTTTTCACGGAGGCAAAACCCAGATTATGTTCTCGCTTGATATACTATCGAAAGATTTATAATATTGAAATGAATCGCCCTACGGGTATGGTATTGACAAGCAACGGGAATACCTAAGCGAAATATTAGATGGTATAAACAAATATAACTGTAAACGGCTTGACTTTATCCGCTATTACCGTTCCTGCTCCTCTCATTTAGATACTACTTATTTCCTACGAGGTAAGCCAGATATGGAGCAATACCTCGAAACATTCTATTACGAATTTGATCCTAATTTTTCCACTAATTGCGGTTTCAAAGTGGCAAAGATTTTGGCGAATGATATGCTTTCCGCCTATCTAACGCATGAAATAGAACTGCTGGATGATAATGGTATGAAAGTCAGTTCATTCGGCTTTCCTGCCACCAAACTAACATGGAAAGGCTCAAAAGTAGAATTACAGGAACAAATTGTTTCATGGGAAAGTGCCGGAATATTTGGTGATGTACCGCTCACACAACTTTACAGCTATATCCAAAACGTATTTAATATTCAATTAGACAGCAACCTGTCGCGAAGTTTTGGCGAATTAAAAATACGAAATATTCCTACACCATTTCTTGATAAATTGAAAGACGCTTTATTACGGCGTATGGGTAGGAAATAATAATACCGACCTTTTGCAGTACTAAATGTTTTTGGCTTACCATCTACGGTTATACGTGCATAAATAGGTGCTTTGCCATTTTGCATTTCTTGTTTTTTCAAATAAAAATGCACAGAAAATGTACTTCTCATATCCTCAAATTATTAATTTATAAAATTATTTATATTTAAGCTATTAGAAGCTACGCAAAATATTGATTATCAAAGAAAAAGAAACTGAAATTTTTATTTTTTCTGAATTTGTAGAATAAAACTATATTTGCATTATTAATATTGGCTGAAAAACAAATGAAATTTATGTATTCATGCTTCTCAATAGTAAAATCCATACTTCTTAAATTTCCAATTATCAACTATTTCCATTTTACTCATCGTAACGAGTTAGTAACGAAACTCTGTCTTCTTTTGGCTTTTTTCAGTCTTTTTTTGGCTTCCATATTGCAGAGGGGAAACATGCAAATTACTGATTTACAGTCAGATTTCCCCATTCTTCAATATGTTGCTATTTAATACATACTTTTCCGGAAAAAGTATTAATACTTTTCGAAAAAAGTATACATACTTTACGGGAATACGATACATAGTTTTTTTGGTTGATGTATAACGTATTGTTAAACAGTAATATAAAGATTATTCTGTTTTGTCTTAATAAAACGGGAATAAGGGAGTTCCCATTTTCACAATACTACCTGTATATGCTACTCCATCAAAAGTGGCATATACAGGAACCCGCACTTTTCCGAATACTTCTTTTACATCGAATGGAATCTCTACATAAGCGCCATCAATGTCAGGAACTTTGTGGATTATGGCATCAAACTCAAACTTTTTACCGGGCATTATCGTACATTCATTAAATCATTGCTTTTACAAATATATGGAAATAAAGGAAAGCATACCTTTCCCTTGTTTACAAACCAAGAAAATCAAACGAAGGGGTCGATTTGAATGAGTTGTTAGACTTGCCGCTGTAAGTTGCATGATTACTTAGGTCGAGTTTCATTACTTTTCCCTTTTCGGTCAGGTCGAAGTCTTTGAGATTGACCCAGAATACGTTGGGAGTCAATACCGTTTCAAAGAAATACATCAGGTTTTTCTGGTCGGATACGGAACGCCAGCGTGTAGATGAAATGTTTGGTTCGGTTTCGGAAGATATGCCATAAGGGACGGAGCAGTTGCGGATGACACTAAATACGCTGGCAATCGATGTGCGGATATCGCTGGTTCGGGGAATTGCCTGAATGTAATAAGAAGCGCGTACAAAACGGTCTGCTGCCCGGTTGGTTCCCGGAAGCATAATTGTTCCCGGTATTCCTTTCCAATATTCATTCAACGCCAGTTGCTGGTCGAAAACAGGGGAATTAGTCATAACCACATAAGAAGGGTCGTGATGAACAACTAATTTCCCGCCGATATATTCGAATACTGCATTGTCGCCCCGGGCATCAGATATGGACAGATGTACGGTGGCAAATCTTTCTGTTCCGGGTATATAATCGCTAACAATGACAAAAGGCTCGTCCTTCAGGTAGTTTACGGCTTCTTCTACTGTTGCAAAATTATCGAGTATATATTGCGCCCATAATGATACAGACATTCCCTGTTTTGTTCCATTAGGGTTAAATTCAGGGTATTCCGACTCTCCCAACCACAGTAAATTAGCTACTACTCCTTTTTCGTTCATGCCGTCGGTCGTTGCGATGTCCCATGAACTGGCGATAATGCTGCCGTATTTCGACGTCCATTTTATAGAAAGCGGCCCCACTTCCCCTGTATGCTGTATGCCTCTGGGGAATATCCATATATTAGGGTCTATCTCACTTCTCCAGTCCATCGACCGGGCTGTTATTACAGTATTGTCCGGTCCTTTGTATACAACGCGTGTGCATGCACGTGCAGATGGATTACATGTGATACTTAGTAATACTAAAATTAGAAATGTACTGAAAATCTTCATAATGTCCTTTTAATTTGCTAATTCATACTTTGGCTGACTAATATTAATAACATATATTATGCTGTAAAAGTTTATATTATTAAAAGGGGAAAGGGTGATGAATGTTTTCAGCGGAGCGGGCTCGTTCTGGGATGTAAGCAAATACCGTGATGAATGATTATGGAAGAAGTAATAAAAGTAGATAGGATCAACCAGCATAAAAGAATATTTGAACATACTGACATACAGTTGTCAAACAATAGCTTATCTTTGCGGAGCAAATAATGGTAAAAAACAACCTTCTCGCAATGATCTAAAAAACAAAAATATGGCAGAACCCTTTAAAAACATGTTCAACGAGCAGTTTTTCGACAGATTTTCGACAGATTTGAAACGTGTTATCCCTCATTTTGATGCTCCCGCCTTTGTGTCCCAAATCATGGACGATGAATGGGAAAACCGGGAATTTAAACAACGTATTGCGCACATTACAACAGTGCTGAAAAAGTTCCTACCGGCAGATTACAAAGAAGCGATCGCTAAAATACTTGAGCTGTTGGACTATGTAGAAAGCGCATACCCTGATTTTTCGAAAATAGACGATGAAAAGTTTGGGCTGATACTGGAGTATGGGATGATTCTGGATAATTATGTAGAACAATACGGGTTAGACGATTACGAAACCTCTGTCAAAGCGATAGAGAAAATCACCCAGTTTTCAAGCTGCGAGTTTGCAACTCATCCGTTCATTGTGAAATATCCCGAGGAAATGATGGCACAAATGCTGGTCTGGTCGAAACATGAACATTGGGGTGTAAGGCGGCTTGCGTCGGAAGGTTGCCGTCCGCGTCTTCCCTGGGCGATGGCTTTGCCGGGTTTGAAGAAAGATCCCGCGCCGATCATTCCAATTCTGGAAAATCTGAAAAACGATCCTGCAAGATTTGTACGGTTGAGTGTTGCCAATAATTTGAATGATATTGCGAAAGACAATCCGGAAATAGTGATTGAGCTGGCAAAGAAATGGAGAGGCGAGTCGAAAGAGGTGGATTGGATTATCAAGCACGGCTGCCGTACCCTCCTCAAACAAGGCAATCCGGAAATAATGGAACTATTCGGATTGGGTGGCGTGAAAAATATACGTATTACGGATTTCCAATTGTTAACGCCCAAAGTTAAAGTCGGCAATTCGTTGGAGTTTAGCTTTAAACTATTAAACAACAGCGATAAAAAAATCAATATTCGCCTGGAATACGGAATCTATTATCAAAAAGCAAATGGCACATTGACCAGAAAAGTCCACAAGATCAGCGAAAAGGAATACGCTGCCAATTCTACGACACAGATTACCCGAAGGCATTCTTTTAAAGTCGTAACAACGCGGAAACTTCACCTCGGGCTTCACCAGGTCAGTATAATAATCAACGGGAATGAATTTGAAAAATACGATTTTGAGTTGGTTCCATGATAAATTCGGAAGAGGGGCACCCCCGGATATGCTCGGTTTTATCCTTCCGTTATTAATTTCGGTATCCTGATATTCGTGGGAACAAGCCTGGATTGCTTGCGCTAAAGAGGCAATAATCCAATTAGAAAAAAATCAGAACCACAAAATGGCATTTTATTTTATCCCTGTACAAGATATTGCCGCTAAGGATTGTATTCACAAACTCATTGATTTTCGTGGTCCTGAACTTTGTTTTTATAAATTAATAATCTCTGATAATTCTTCCTCGACATGCATGATTTTATTGAAAAGAATTACATTAAACCCTAATTCCCATGCTGATTCTATATTGGCAGGATTATCATCAATAAATACAGATTCTTCTGCTTTTAAATGATATCTCTCAAGTAATGTATTATAGATCTGTTTATCAGGCTTAATCAGCTTCTCTTCTCCCGAAACAACAATACCATCAAACAATTTAAAGAAATCATATTTGCGATAAACTATCTGTATTGTCTCTGCCGACCAGTTTGTTAATCCATAAATACCATATCCTTCGTTTTTGAGTTTACGCAACAAGCTTACCGTCTCTGTTAACTCCCCTCTGAGCATATCTTCCCAATTGCTTGCGAACAGGGCTATGGCTTCCCTGTATTCGGGATGCTGCCATTGCAACAGCTTAACGCCTTCGGCAAAGGAACGCCCTTTATCCTGTTCCGCGTTCCATTCGTCGTTGCAGACATTCGTAAGAAAATGTTCCATTTCATTTTCATCCCAAAAAAAACTGCGGTAGAAATATCTTGGATTCCAATCCAACAGAACACCGCCGAAATCGAAAACTATATTTTTTATCTGTTTCATTTTTATTTAACTATCATCTTTTCTTGCGAACCGGTATATAGAAATCGTCCTCTGTCAGTCCGCACAGGCTGGCAACCTGTTTACAGTAGTCCAGGCGGAAAGTGCGGTGGTCGCGGGTGTCTGATCCGAAAGCAAACTTCACATCGGCTTTTTTGGCCATCAGAATAAATTCGGCATGAGGGGTACGGGCCAGGTCGTTTATCTCTAAAGCAATACCCCGGTTTCGCGCAGCTTCAATAATCTGCTCCATGCGTTCTTTGGTCCAATGCCTGTGGTAATCGCGCGCAATGGACGGCGGAAGATATAACGGCCATCCGAAGATGTCGAGGGGTTCCGGATTATTGATGACATTCAGATAATGTTGCATGTTGACCTTCATGAACTCTTCGGCATCCGGGATGTAACAGTCGTGTTCCCATACTTCGGCTGTGTCTCCGTATTTATTACTGTTACGGATGGTCTGCGGGTCCATAATAACATAATCGACCTTTTCAATCAGTTCTTTCGACAGATTGGCACTCCAGCCGATCTCCATCGGTTGCAGGCCCATATAACAGGGATAGTCTTTCAGCTCATTGATAAATTTCAGTAAATCATCATCATTCCTGATAGCGTAATCTGCCACATTTTCCATTATGCCAAACATCTGTATGCCATTTTTCTTTGCTTTATCTACCATCTGCTGTGCTGTTTGTACGTCAGAGCGGTGAGAGTGTAAATCATAAACGGGGAAAGGCTTTGATGCCCCGGCCGGTATAACTGATGACTTACCGGCAGCCTTTGTTTCTTCTATATGGCTGAACCCTATTGTTATTCCGCCTGCCAACATCATAGCGGAGCTCTTTAAAAATTCTTTTCTTTTCATACTTTCTACATGATTTATTTTCTGGGTTTACGCACTGGAACGAAAAAATCATTTTCTGTCAAATTACATAACTTTGCTATCTCTTTACAGTAATCCAAACGGAAAGAGCGCTCATCACGGGTGTCTGATCCGAATGTGAATTTGACACCGGCTTTTTTAGCCATCAGGATGAATTCGGCATGTGGTGTATGAGCCAGGTCGTTTATCTCTAACGCAATATGATTCCTGCGGGCAGCTTCGATTACCTGCTCCATACGTTCCCGGGTCCATAGGCTATAATACTCTCTCTGGATACTCAATGGTAAGAACAATGGCCAGCCAAAAATATCGAGCGGATCGTCTTCATGGTTCAGTATTTTCAGATACCATTCCATATTGCGTTCCATAAAATCTTCGGGGTCATCTACATAGCAGTTGTGGTCCCATACTTCCATCAGGTCACCATATTTATTACCGTTGGGCATATATTGGGGGTCCATCAGGATATAATCTACCTGATCTATCAGTTCCTTTGCAAAATTCCGACTCCATCCGGGGGCTACCGGTTGCAATCCCATGTAGCAGGGATAGTTTTTCACTTCATTAATAAATTTCCGCAGGTCATCATTGGTCTTTATTCCCCATGGCGACACGTTTTGCACTATCCCAAAACTTTTAAAACCGCTTGTCCCTGCTTTCTTTACCATATCCTGCGCACTTTGTTTTGCAGACATGTGCATGTGCAGATCATAAAGAAAAAATGTTTTTTCGCTCATATTATTCAATCTTTTGTCTTTATCCAACAATTTCCACATAGTTCCCCTCCGGGTCTAAAACAACACTCTCATAATACCCGTCGCCGCTTGTCCGTGGCTCGCCCGCTATTGTATATCCGTCTTCGCGCAACTTTTCCGTAAGAGAATCTACCGCATCTTTTCCTCCTACTGAAATAGCGAAATGCGCCAATCCCTTCAGGTTGCCTCTACTTTCAGGGGCTGCCATATCGGGGATATGCATCAATTCAATACGGGTTTTATCTTCTCCAAACGATAAAAAATAAGATGAAAAGCCCCTTTTGGAGTTTACATACTTATCATTGCAGCTAACATTAAAATACGTCGTATAAAACTCACGGAGCAACTCTATATCATCTGCCCAGATTGCTAAATGTTCAATTTTCATTATTACTTGTTTTTAATTAATACTCTAAGCCTGTACAAAGCTAAAAGAAGGGAATATGGTGCGAAATGACGTGCGTCAGTTTCGGGCAATATCAATGAAAATCACTATTTTTGTAGATGTTATAGCAATCTGTAGTTATGGAATTAATCAAGAGAATATTGGAGAAATACGATGTGAATTTCTCCGAAGAATTAATTAATGCGTTTGCCTCGGTTTTAGAGCGCCGGGAGTACCAAAAAGATGAGATAATTCTGAGTCAGGGGCAGATAAGCAGATATATGTATATCATTGAAAAAGGCATCATTCGCCAATTCTATTATAAAGACGGCCGGAATATAACCGAGCACTTTTCCTGCGAGGGAGATATAGCAACCTGCATCGAAAGCCTGTTTCAGAGAAAGCCAACCACGCTTTGTGTTGAAGCTATCGAACCTTCCGTGATCTATCTTTTAGACTATGAAAAATGGTGCCGTTTATGCGACAAATATCCGGAAATGAACAAATTATACAGGCGCATATTTGAATATGATTTAATTGTTTCACAGCAAAAAGCCGATTCGTGGAGGTTTGAAAGTTCCCATGAACGTTACGAACGTTTTTGCCGGGAATATCCCGATGCCGCCAAGCGGGCTTCAATAGCCCATATTGCTTCCTACCTTTTAATGGCTCCGGAAACATTAAGTAGAGTGAGAGCCGGAGTTTTGTAACCGAAACTGACACACGTCATTTTATATATCATGGCGGACATCTATTTTTGCCTGACAAACTGATTAATAAAATGATTAGAACATGAAAGCAAAATTATTAGTTGCCGCACTGGCAGTTTTTTTGATCCTTCCGTATAATGTGATGGCACAAAAGAAGAGCAAAAACCAGAAAAAAGAAATTGCCATACAACTTTATTCGGTCAGGGAACGTATCGGAAGCCATGTCGGCAACCAATCAGGAAGCTACAGTACCGATTATACCACGATTTTAAAGGAACTGGCAGAAATGGGATATACAGGCGTTGAATCGGCCGGATACCATGAAGGACTATTTTACGGTAAAAAACCGGATGAATTTAAACGGGATGTAGAAGCTGCCGGCTTAAAAGTAATATCTTCCCATTGTAATAAAGACCTCACCCCACAAGAACTGGCTTCAGGCAACTTTTCGGAATCGCTGAAATGGTGGGATAAGTGCATCGCTGCCCACAAAGCAGCCGGAATGACCTATATCGTAACCCCCTGGCTCGACGTGCCCAAAACAATTAAAGACCTGAAAACCTATTGCGATTATTACAATGAGATAGGGAAACGCTGCAAAGAAAACGGTATGAAATATGGCTATCATAATCATTCTCATGAATTCAGGAAGGTAGAAGATAAGGTCGTAATGATGGACTACATGATCGAAAACACCAATCCGGAATATGTCTTTATCGAAATGGATGTATATTGGGTTGTCATGGGACAAAACAGTCCGGTAGAATATTTTCATAAATATCCGGGACGTTTTACAGTGTTGCACATCAAAGACCATAAAGAAATAGGGCAAAGCGGCATGGTAGGATTCGACGCCATATTTAATAATGCAGAATCAGCGGGCGTAAAACACATTGTGGTCGAGATGGAAGGATACACATCCAACTTGGAAGATGGACTAAAAATGAGTATCGATTATCTGCAACAGGCCAAATTTGTGAAGACAAGTTATAGTAAATAGATTGTTTTTGGTTAACCATCCCTGAGTCTATTGTATAATAGCTCGGGGATTTTTAGTTGATTATTTAGTTGAATATTTAGTTGATTATTTGTGCTATTATTTCTAATAATTGTCGCCGATATGCATCAGGCTCATAAGTTTCAACCCTTTTCTATCTATTGCCGGGGGGGTCAACCCCCGGATTAAGGAGCTCATGGGCAAAGCCCATTCATTTGTGGGTTTTAACCTCTGAATATATTTGGATAGGGGCTAAAGCCCACAGAAGATTTTATTATTATTTATTCCTTATCGGGGGTTGAAACCCCCGGCAATAGATAGAAGAGGGGTTACCCCCCATAATAGATAGAAGAGTGTTTGCCCCCCGGCAATCGAAGATCAACCTTAGCCAATAGATAGAAGAGGGGCACCCCCGGATGTGCTTCGGTTTTATCCTTCCGTTATTAATTTCGGTATCCTGATATTCGCGGGACTAACAATCAGGTAATTGGTCTTCTTTCCGCTATCCTCTGCCTGCAACATTCCTTTTCCTACCAAATCCTGCAAATCGCGCAATGCAGTATCCGTAGAAGAATTGACTAATTTTGCATAGGTAGAAGTACGCAGAAAACCGATTTCTTTGTCATAGTTATCGTATAAGTAATTGATTATCTGCCGCTGCCTGTCGTTTATTGGAGTAGTTCTATGTCTGTCCCAGAAGCGTGATTTATCCAATATTATTTCCAGATTTTTCTCACTTGAAAGCAGTGCTCGTTCAAAACAGCCCAAGAACCAGTTTAAATACTCTGTAATATCATTTGTTCCTTTTTGCGTCTTTTCAATGATTTCGCTGTATCGTTTATGCTCTTTGAATATTTGGTTGGACATACTGTAAAATCGAATTTTACTGTTTTCGCTTCGTGCCAAAAGCATATCCATGATTGCGCGGGCAAGCCTCCCGTTGCCGTCGTCGAACGGGTGGATCGTAACAAACCAAAGGTGTGATATAGCTGATTTTAATACCAGGTCGGAATGATCTTCATTGTTCAGCCAGTCCAAAAACAGTTTCATTTCTTGCGGTACTCTTTCCGGAACCGGTGCTTCAAAATGTATTTTCTCTCTGCCGAATGCGCCCGAAACGACTTTCATTCCGGCTGAACGGTAACAGGCAATATCTATTTTCTGATAACCGCTGTAACCGGACTGAAAGAGTGAATTGTGCCATCCAAAGAGCCGTTCTTCGACCAGGGGGCGATTGTAGTTTTGAGTGGCATCAAGGAGTACATCTACTATTCCGTCAATATTTCGGGGAATTGTTACTATTTCTGCGCCTTCAATTCCTAATTTTCGGGCAATGGACGAGCGTACAAGTTGAGGATTAAGGTATTCGCCTTCGATTTTTGAGGTATCGACAACATCCAAAATCAAGGATTCCAGTGTGGCTCTTTCGGTTAAATCGAAGCCTAAGCTCTCCATTCGCCCAAGCAATTTTCCTTGCAAGTGCCGTACGGAAGCTAATTTTGGCAATAGCTCTTCATTATTCCAATGGAAATCAGTCCAATTTTCTCTTTCGTGTATATACATAACATTCACCGCAATATTTGCGGTAAAAATACTATTTTTTCACCGCACTTCTCATCAGGAGAGTCTTTTTTTAAAATACTTTTGCATGTACCGTGGCTCCTGCTATAAATACCATAATCACCAATCCACCAACAAAATGACACGGTAAGTGTTTTATAATTGATATAATATCAATTTTATAAGATATAAATAACTCAATATGAATATAGAAGAATTCAGGGACTACTGCCTCTCCTTCCCAGATGCGAGTGAGAGTACCCCGTTTGATGGTTTTTACCGTAATAAAAATCATTCGTTCCACACCTTTTTTGTAGGAGAAAAGATGTTTTGCTATTTTGATATTAATACATTCGACATTTGCACCATTAAATGCGACCCTGATAAAATACCCGAACTCAAGGAGAAGTACGAGGGCATAGGTAAACCTTACAATGGCAACCCCAAATACTGGATAAGTGTGGCATTCAACAGCGATGTGCCCGATAAGAAGCTGAAAGAACTTGTCAGGCGATCCTATGAATTAGTGGTCGAAGGATTGCCTGAAAAAGGCAGAGACATATAAGTAGTACCGGATTATTATTGTGCGTGCCATATAATAAGGTTCGATTGTTTCAAGGATATGGCTATCTTCCAGTTCGAAAGCCATCGGCTCGTTCATGAAAGTTTCTCCCATCGCCAGTATTCATCCCATTCGATTTTGTTACGAATTAATGCCCCTCATCGCCTTTCCTGCTTACCCAACCATGAATAAAAGCCATTTGGTAGAAATGCGTAGGTTTATCGAATCCGGCAGATTGGAGGATACCTGCTACCTCTTGAGGCGGCAGAAAAGAT
The DNA here is from genome assembly GCA_032054765.1 of Tannerellaceae bacterium. Lineage (GTDB taxonomy): Bacteria > Bacteroidota > Bacteroidia > Bacteroidales > Tannerellaceae > DFXE01. The sequence continues at coordinate 77,451 of DAMBSC010000012.1, read as the reverse complement.
ATTCCGTTTTTGTGGGTTTGCCGTATGTTTTCTACAGTTTGCATCTGCACATTTCCGTCTGCCATCATTTGCGCCCATATTTTAACGAGCTGTTCATAATCAAAAGAAGTTATATCGCCTGAAAGGTCGGCATTTATAAGTGTTCCTCCCGGCTTCAGTTGTGCAGCAATATTTCTGAAAAAACCGATACGGGCTTCCTTATCATTTATAAATTGTGATACCAGGATAGAGGTTGCTGCATCGTAATCGTTTGGCAACGAAAGGTTTTCGAGATAATCGGGATGGAACTCGCAACGGTTTTCGAATCCTAGTTCACGAAGTCTTCTGCGACAAACTTCGAGCATGGCGGCGGAGGGGTCGATAGCAGTAAATGTCCATTTTGGAAATTTTTTAGCCATGAAAATGATTTCGGCTCCTGTTCCTGCTCCTACACAAAGTATTTTCGCATTTACAGGTAGTTCCGTAAGGATTGATCCCATTAGCAGGTGCAGCGAGTCATTAACGGGAGCGAGTTTTTCCCATGTTTTGTCGTAAGTCGCTGCCGAATTATCGAAAATCTCTTTTACTTTATCTTTTTCCATTTTTTTCTAAATTATATTTTAAACACATAATCGTTGGAATGTTGCCTTACCATCGACGGCGACATACCAAACTTTTTCTTAAAAGAGTCTGAGAAATGAGACAACGTCTCAAATCCCACTTCCAGATATACTTCCGACGGTTTCTGCCCTTTTTCTTTAATCAGATAATAAGCTTCATCCAGCCTCTTTTGTTGCAACCAACGGTTAGGAGTTGTATTGAATGTCTTCTGAAAATCGCGTTTAAAAGTAGCCAGGCTCCTTCCGGTAAGATAAGCATACCTTTTCATTTGGGTATTGTATCGGAAATTTTGGTTCATAAATTCTTCCAGATTGATTTTACCCGGAGCGGAGAAATTAAAAAGAATATCCGACAGTTTAGGATTTTCATTAATCAGAAGCATGACAGCCTCATTTCTCTTTAATGAAACCAGGTTTTCAGGCAGTTTCTTATCGAAATAAGGAAAAAGAGAATCGAAGTAGTTTTTAAGAAGAGCAGTAGGTTGCAACGGGAAAGCGTTTTTTCCCATAATGACGGTTCTTTCCTTTAGCCCATAATCTTTACAGTAAGTTTGCAACATCTCTTCATCCAGCACTACGACAACCGCTTTGTAAAGACCATCCGGCTCGGGAGCTTTCCTGACTTTCACCAACCGGTTTCCCGCACCGAACATAAAATCACCTTTCCGAAAGGTTTGAGTGCCCGTCCCGTCGGAAAGGGTGAGGGTTCCCGACATGATATAGCTAAAGCAATGGTAGGGCAAATAATGCTCACCGTCGCAAAGCAGCTTTGTGGACTCAATAAACTCAATCCCTTTCGGATTGCCCTGGGTGATATTGGTATGGTTATCCATATTGGGGCAAAGATACTAAAGTATATCCATATCTATTGCCTGATAGAGTGTCGGCACAAGCGGACGGAATCCTAATTTTTTGCGGATTTTCGTAGTATCCATCACAGAGTCGAACGGGTTACCCGGCAAATTATAAGAATAATTAAATGCCGTATCCTGTTGTCCCAGCACTTTGGCTATCTCATAATAAGTTACAGCAGCGTCATCGCCAAGATTGAAGATTTCACCGTTTATCCCCTCGGTATGGAGTAAAAGAAAAATAGCTTGCGCAACGTCCAGGTGATGAAGCAGATGCGTGCGGGCACCGGGATGTGCCTTGAAAAACGGGAAAAGAGAGGGATAAGCAGGTAGATGATCGTCACCGTCACCATAAACAAACCCGAACCGCACGATTCTGACATCCAATTTGCCTGCTGCATTCATCTCCAACAATTCTTTTTCGGCTTTGAGCTTGCTTGCGGGATAGGCAGGTGACGTCTCTATACTGCACGGATCGTTTTCATCGGCGGGATGGGGTAAATCATGACCATATACAAGGCTGGTGCCGGAGAATATAAAACGTTTTACTCCCGCCCCGACTGCTGCATCGGCGAGTGACATCGTACCATTGTAGTTTGTTCTCATAATGCCCTCCGTGTCCTGCATATTGCGGAAATAGCCGGCTACATGAATGATTGTATCTACACCTTTTACTGCAGGAGGAAGAGTCTCAGGGTTGTTTACATCACCTGTAACCACTTCGGCTCCGAGCTCTTTTAAGTGTTGTACTTTCGATTCGTCACGTACTAAGATGCGGATATCTAATCCTTTTGCCAAAAGACGGGGCACAAGGCGGCTTCCTACTTTACCTGTTGCGCCTGTTACTAATATTTTCATTATCTCCTTTGCTTTTAATTACTCTGCAAAGTTCAACAAAGAAATGCAATGTATTGTTTCGTAAGAGGCTCAAAGTTTGTTTCGTGGGAGGGTCAGAGTGCCCTCCATAGGTAAGGACGCTTGCTATTCCTTTTTTTTGCTATCTTTGCCCGATAAAATCATTAATTCAGATGTATAACCATTTTTCCTGTAACACACCTCCTCCGGTAGCCTGAGGCTGAATAACCGGAATATCTGTTAACTCATATTGCCCTTAGTCCCTTAAGGGTGTATTTTCGTGTACATTGATAATTGCATTCAAGGTTGTTTAGCCTGTATAAGGTATTCACATAGTTATATTACTTAAAAAACAATCTTGAAATGAAAAATATGAAGTATATATTCATGGTTCTTCTTGGAGGGATCATGTATGGCACAATGTCGTCATTCGTAAAGCTATCTTATTCGTGGGGCTATAATGCCGCGGAAATATCCTTTTCGCAAGCAGCACTGGCAGCCCTGTTTCTGGGTGTGTGTGCCATTTTTACGAGGAAGAACGTCAAAGGGAAACTAACCCGCAGGGATGTATTACCGTTAATCCTGACGGGAAGTGCTATCGGGTTGACGAATTTCCTCTATTACCAGTCGGTAAGCTATATTTCCGCTTCGCTGGCTATCGTTATATTGATGCAATTTACATGGTTCAGCCTTTTGCTGGAATGGATCATATTTTCTAAAAAACCGTCCCGACTGGAATTGCTGACGGTTTCCTTTATCCTTATCGGTACGGTGATGGCAGGAAATCTTTTAGAGGCGGAAGCTGCATCGTTTTCCTTAAAGGGTATTTTGCTCGCACTGTTTTCATCATTAACCTATGCCGTTTATATTGTAGCTAACGGAAGAACGGGTAAGGGTGTGCGCTGGCAATCGAAAAGTACGGTTATCATGGTAGGGTCAGCCATTACTATCTTTTTGATAAACAGCCGGACAATTGTATCTGAAAACCATTTCGGGGGAGAATTTCTGCTTTGGGCTGTCTTCCTTGCCGTAATCGGGACAACCATTCCGACCGCTTTATTCGCTGCGGGTATCCCCAAAATAGGGGCGGGTATCAGTTCTATTCTGATGACTGTGGAGCTTCCGGTTGCCGTATTGTGTGCAAGTGTAGTCTTAGGTGAACATATCAGTCCTTTGCAAACAGCGGGGATAGTGGTTATGCTTGCGGCTATATCGGCGATGAATTATTATAAATCGGTGAAATCAAGGAAAGGCTGATAATAATTTCACCCCAAAAGACATACGCTTTTGGGAGTTGTTACCCTGGTAGGGGTGAAATGTGAATAACCCCGGGTTGTAACCCGGGGTAAGTTGAACCCGCTTCGGGGTTCATAGAGTGTGGTTGCATTCTACCACGGGTTTCACCCGCGGTTATTCACATTCAAGCCCTTCGGGCTTACAATCTGTAACTTTGTCAAAGAGTGTATTGACTTTTGGGTCTTCCATTAAAAATATACTCTAGTCGGAATTGATCTGCTCCCTGTATTCCTTCGGATTCCTCCCCGTTACTGCATGAAACTGCTTGATGAAATAAGGGATATTATTATAACCGGACTCATAGGCAATCTGTGATACTGTAAGATTGGAATATGAAAGCAGCTTGCAGGCGTGTTCTATCCGGATTTCGGCAAGGCACTGAAAGATACTTTTATCTGTTTTTTGTTTGAACGAGCGGCAAAGCGCCGAGGGGTTCTGGTTGACATACCCGGCAATTTCCTGTAGTACAACTTTGTCTTTAAAATGGTTGAACAGGTAAGCATACACCTTATTAATCGGTTCGTTTGCCTCATCTATTCTATTCGAACTATTATAAGCCGTATCCGAAAGCAGTTTTGTTTTTTTGCACTGTGAAAGTTTCTCCAGAATACGCAATAAATGGATTAACCGTGCTGTAAATTCAAGACCGTTGATGTCCTCGATCATCTGCTTCATTTCATTATAAAGCTCCCTGTCATAAAACCTTATACCGTACTGGCTCTTACGCAGCAATTCATGGATTTCGCGGTAATCCGGGAGGTTCGCCATATTCAAAGGCAGAATATCCGGTAAAAATTGCAGCGTATCGCCGCCGCTTATTTCCATTTCGGGCGAATTCTTCAACTTTGAATTACACAAATGAAGATGCGGAACATTACTCCCTATCAGTGCGATATCGCCCTCCCGGTAATCAGCAACCCCCTCGCCTACAAACTGTTTCCCGCTTCCCTGATTGAAAAGCATTATTTCAAACTCCGCATGCTTATGCCGGGGCAAAACAAATTGGGGATAGGGCACATGGCTACACAGGGTAGTCATCTTATGGATAATCTTTCGTTCTAAAACAGCCATAATGATAATAAATATTAATGCAAAGATAAGAAAGTACACTGCAAATAAAATAGAGTTTTATTAGAAATAGTTACCCTAATTTTGTAATATCGGTTTTTCGGAGATTTCCGGACATAAAACTCATAACGGCAAACAGCTGTTTATACATTGAATATAATTAATAACAAATATAAAGTAAAGAATTATGGAATACAGAAAAGTAAGTGGTTCGGGACTGTTTGTTCCGGCTTTGACACTGGGAACAGGAACGTTTGGCGGAACAAATGGTTTTGAGGGTTGGGGTAATACCGATGTAACCCAGGCAACCCGCATGGTGGATATATGCCTGGATGCCGGACTCAATATGTTCGATACGGCCGATATATATTCTATCGGGGTTTCGGAAGAAATACTGGGAAAAGCAATCAGTGGTAAACGGAATCAGTTGCTTATATCCACAAAAGCAACTTTCCCAATGAGCGAAAACCGTAACGATATGGGCAGCTCGCGCCTGCACATCATCAATGCCTGCGAAGCCAGCCTGAAACGGCTGAATACCGACCATATCGACTTGTATTATATGCACGGCTTCGATGCCAATACACCTGTGGAAGAAACCCTCCGTGCTTTGAATGATTTAGTCAGCAGCGGTAAGATACGTTACATCGGCTGTTCAAACTTTGCAGGCTGGCATCTGATGAAATCGCTTTCCGTATCCGAGAGATATGGTTGGAGCCGGTATGTTGCCCATCAGGCATACTATTCCCTGCTAAACCGTGAATTCGAATGGGAATTAATGACCCTGGGTATCGACCAGCAAGTGGGTACATTTATCTGGAGCCCGTTGGCAGCCGGAAGACTCGGCGGACGTTACCGCAGGAACAATCCGATACCCCAGGACGGCAGGGTAGCCCGTGGAGGCTCTCCCGTTCCCGATGAAGTCATGTCATACGAAAGATTATATAACATTATGGATGTGCTCGATGAAATTGCCGCTGAAACTGGAAAAACAGTAGCACAGGTTGCATTGAACTGGTTGCTGCAACGCCCGACAGTTTGCAGCCTGGTGATCGGGGCAAGCAATGAAGAACAACTGAAACAAAACTTAGGGGCTGTCGGTTGGAATCTGTCAGAAGAGCAGGTGAAACGTCTGGAAGATGCAAGCAAAACGCCGAAGACGTATCCGTACTGGCATCAGGACGAGAAGCCGTGGTTGAGTTCGCAGTTATATATTTAATTGAAATGAAGATGAAAAAAATAATATTTCTTATCTCAATGGTCGCTATACTTTTCAATAGCTGTGGAAATAATAATACAACATCTCAGGAATCAACCCAAATAATGAATACTGATTCTGCACGTGTTAGCGGCATACCCTGTGATGTCACTATCAATGGCATTCATTTTACAAAGTCGGTTAACAATGCCGCTTCGCTTATTACCGTTGAGGACGGTAACAGGGTGTTGTTTACAACGGGCGAGAAAACTGATTATTTTGCCGATCCTGACGATAAACTGTCGAATAGAACGGCTCCTATACTTTTATCGGAAGTAGATAATACGAAGCCTTTTACTTTTACTGCAAAAGTTACTCCCGAATTCACTCAAACAGGGTTATATAATGCAGGGGTGCTTTATATTTATGTGAATGATAATTTCTGGCAGAAACTTTGCTTTGAGCAGGACGAAAGGGGAAAGCACCGTGTAGTTACCGTTCGTACAATAGGTACTTCGGACGATAATAACCATGATGTGATCGGGAATCCTTTTGTATATATGAAGATATCCTCGGATACGCGGACAATTGCTTCTTATTATTCGCTGGATAATAAAAACTGGCAAATGGTACGTGTATATCAGAATAACTATCCGGCAAAAATATGGATGGGATTCAGTGCGCAATGTCCACAGGATAAAGGCAGCAGCAGTGTGTTTGAAGAGTTTATCCTTGAACAAAAAAGCGTATCAGATTTCCGGATGGGGATTTAAAAAGCAATTATTAATATCTTAAAACAAGATAGATGAAAAGTATTTTGAAAACAATATTCGTAGCTGGGATATTAGCTTTACTTCCCGGCATCACATTTAGTCAAAACAACATTCATTCAAACAACGGAGAGAAAATGAAAATAATGGTAACAGGTCACAAAGGATTCATAGGCGGACACTTTGTGAAGGCATTCGCCGAGAGGTATGAAATAGTAGGCTACGACCTGAAAGACGGTGACGATATTCTGGATTACGATAAGTTGAAAGAACGCATGAGGGGTTGCGAAATCGTTGTACACGAGGCAGCAATACCAGCGCCCGTTCCCGGTAAAAGTTATAACGACTATATGCAGACGAATGTAATGGGAACGCTCAACGTACTGAAAGCTGCTGAGGAAAACGGCGTCAAAAGAGTAGTTTATGCCAGTTCTACCACGGTATATGGTATTGAAGGCGGTATTCCATTCTCATATCCCATCACCGAGGATCAAAAGTTCGTATCTCAATATCTGAAAGCCGATGAACTGAGCTGCCGTGACATAGATCTTTCGTATCATACCAGCAAAGTGATGGCGGAGCAGATGGTGGCATGGTACGGCCTGAACAAAAAGATGCAGACTATTGCCCTGCGCTACGGCCCCACAGAGCATGTAAATCTGGGTGCTCACGTAAGTATTCCGAATGTATTGCAGGCTACAAGGCTGGCTGTTGATAGCCCGAAGGAATTCTGGTACGAGGCTTTCAGCATTGTTGATGGTGATGTGGATTACATTGACATTTCCAAAGCACGCGAAATGTTGGGGTATCAACCCGAGCCGGCTACTTACGCAAAGGAAAAAGTTGTCGCTACTTTTGAAGACAGGTTGAAACTGGATAAGTGAAGAAGACTCCGGGGAGGTGGAAAATGAATGCACACTGAGATGTGCTTCCGTTAAAGAAAAAAGGGTACTCCGTTTAATGGAGCTACCTTTCCGTTTAATGGAGCAACCCTCTTCGTTTAATGGAGGCACTCTTTCGGTTTAATGGAGGCTTAAACAAATGCCTGCAAAACGGGCTGAAAAAATCATGCAGGGAACTTTTTGAAATCATGCGGTTCATTTTAAAAAATGATGCGGTTCATTTATAAAAGTTGTGAAGAGGATTTAAAAGATTAGCTTATATCGGTTTCACCGGAAACTGCTGCCGGGAGACAATCCCTCTTCTATCCATTGGCTAAGGCCGATCTTCGATTGCCGGGGGTCAACCCAATGTCGTCAACTTAAGGTTTTAAATCCCGCAGGGATTAGATTATGCATAACCGTATGCAAGCGTAGTGCAGCTTACGGACAAGCAAATCACATCAGGCCTGAGCCCCGCAGGGGTGAGATTATCATAATGCCGCCCCTGCGGGGCTTAGACTCTCTTGTATTATCATCTATCCGTAAGCTGCGCTACGCTTGCATACGGTTATTCATGATCAAGCCCGTGCCGGGCTTAGAATGCCTAAGTTGACGACATAGATAAAGAAGGTTTGCCCCCCGGCAATCGAAGATCGGCCTTAGCCAATAGATAAAGAAGGTTTGCCCCTGGCAATAAATAGGAAAGTTCCCCCCCCATGTGGCCTTGACTCTCTCGCCAAACTTTTTTGACCTTTTCGGAAAACTCCTGATCTCTAATTTTCAAGACCTTTGCATTGTAGCTGATTGCTATGATATCAGCACTAACAATAAATGCATAAAAATATGGAAACAAGAGAAAAAAGAGAGGTCGAAAATATCGCCCCATTAAATGAAGTAAAAACCTCGGATCTGTCCGGCAACAATCTCCCTTCTCCGGTAATTCAGCACGTTAATTGCTGGTGGCTGAAAGACCCGAACAATAAGGAAGACATCCGCAGACTGTCTGAGGCGGTGGAAAATATGAGAGAAATACCGGGAATTATCGATATACAATTCGGCCCGAGAGTGCAAGCCGCATGGGCGGGCGGAACTGAACCTACATTTGATTATGCCTTCGTGGTAACTTTTGACTCCGAGGAGTCCGTCGTAAATTATCACCCCCATCCTTTGCACATGAAAACCATAGAAATTACTAATGAGGTAAGTGAGAAGTTTTATTACTTCTATTTCAATTCGAATATGCCGAAGTAACCGAATCAGATTCAAAAAAATAAATTATAACCGCACGGGCTGTATTAACACGATATACAGCCCGGCAATAAAAACAATAAATATGGAAACTAACAGTAAAAAAGTATGGTTTATAACCGGCTCCTCAAGAGGACTTGGCTTTGAGTTTGCAAAAGCAGCATTGGAACGTGGCGATTTAGTTGCCGCTACATCTATTGAACCCGAAAGGATAGAAATTCTTACACAACAATACGGCAACCGGGTCTGGTCTGCTTATCTCGATGTGACAGACCGCGGGCAGGCATTCGACACAATGCGGAAAGCAAAAGAACATTTCGGACGTATAGATGTAATGATAAGCAATGCCGGATACGGACACTTCGGAGCTGTCGAAGAGTTCAGCAATGAAGAGTTCCGGCATCAGCTCGAAGTCAATCTCTTCGGCTCTGTGAACGTGATTCAGGCCGTACTACCCCTTATGAGGGAACAAGGGTCAGGACATATCATACAACTATCCTCTATCGGCGGCACCATCTCGCAACCATTGGTAGGCGCGTACAATGCTTCCAAATGGGCGATGGAAGGACTATGTGATGCCCTGTCGCAGGAAGTGGAACAATTCGGCATCAAAGTAACACTTGTCGAACCGGGACCATTCAAAACCGATTTCAATAATGCTTCGCTGGTGGTTAAACAGCCAATAGAAGCCTATGCGCCAATGACGGCAGGATTTTTCCAGGTCATCGATCCCGATACTTTTGAAGACGCGAAGATTGTAGCCGGGAAAGTACTTAGAATCGTCGATGCGGAAAAAGTACCTTTACGTGTACTTGTGGGAACAGGTATGGTTGATGTGGTTGCCAAGGTTTACGAACAGAAGATTGCCACCTGGGAGGAATGGAAAAAAGACTGATATTCTGAAAGATTTAGCTACCTTTGTTATATAAGTAAAACAATATCAATAACATGCAGGACATACAGCCATATAATATCCTTTTTTCATGTACAGCAGAGCCGAAACGAGGTCATGAACCGTTTGTAGAAGATCATGCGTTAAGTTATATTGTTTCGGGAGAGATGCATTATCATACAAGTAACGGTATGATCGTTTTTCCTAAAGGTAGTTTAGGCTTTGTTCGCAGGAATCAATTGGTGCGACCCGTTAAACTTCCCGATGCCGATAAACCGTTTATGTCTATCAATATTCTGTTCATGCAGGATACCCTGCAATTATACAGCAGGAAGAATGATGTAAAAGCAACGGGAGTTTATACGGGCGATTCAATTATTCACCTGCCTGGCGATCCTTTTTTGAAGGGATATTTCGATTCGCTTTCCCCTTATTTTGAAGAACCCGCCCAGATGACGGAAGCCCTGGCAACGATCAAAACTGCCGAAGCAATCGAATTGCTTTTACGCAATCCGTTAATGAAGAATGCATTGTTTGATTTTAATGAACCTTTCAAAATAGACCTGGAAGCTTTTATGAGCAGGAATTTTGTGTACAATGTACCGCTTGTTCAGTTTGCCCGGCTTACCGGAAGAAGCCTGAGCACATTCAGAAGGGATTTTATAAAGGTATTCAGTATTCCCCCGGAGAAATGGTTGCAGAAACGCAGGCTGGAACAGGCGCATTTCCTTATCACGGAAAGGAAGCAACGCCCGTCGGATGTGTATTTAGAGGTTGGTTTTGAAAATCTTTCTCATTTTTCCACGTCGTTCAAAGAGTTTTTTGGTTATAGTCCGTCGAGCATTTCACCGAAGAATAATTGATTTACATGAATGGTATCCAATATCTATTTATTGGTTAAGGCGGATCTTCGATTGCCGGGGGCAGCCTTTTATCTATCCATTGCCAGAGGTTTCAACCCCTTTTCTATCCATTGCCGGGGGTTTCAACCCCCGGATAAAGGAGTTCATGGGCAAAGCCCATTCATTGGTGGGTTTTAACCCCTGAATATGTTGTGATTGGGGCTGAAGCCCACAGAGGATTTTATTATTATTTATCCTTCCTATCCGGGGGGTGAAACCTCCGGCAATCGAAGATCGGCCTTAGCCAATAGATAGGGAAGGGATTGACCCCCGGCAATAGATAAGAAGAGGGGTTACCCCCCCGGCAATAGATAAACAGGGGTTAAAGCCCCTGTTCATCAGGAATTAACCTGATTAATGTCATTTCGCTACGTGTTCCCAAACGCACAGGAGCGAAAATCGTTCCACTGCCTTCCGATACATAAATATTCATGGTTTCGTAGTGATATAGCCCTCTGTTATAACCAAACATCAGTTTAGCGATGAAGGTAAAAGGAAAAATCTGCCCTGCATGGGTATGGCCTGCCAGTAACAAACCGGCATCTTTTTCCTGCATATATTTCACTCCGTCCGGGCGATGGTGAAGTACGATTGTCGGAGAGCCTTCTTTCAATTCCAGCTCATTTAATACATCTTCTATTGTTTCAGAATCTTCTGCAGTGTGCATATCAAACGTATTACGATCTGCAAGCATATTGTTAAGTCCGATAATCTGCAATTCCTTGAAATATGCCACCTCATTTAAGAGAACGGTTGCATTTGCACCTTTCATTTGTTTGATTACATCCTCAGCCCCCACATGCTGGTCATGATTGCCATAGACAAAATAGTGAGGCATATTCAATGTGCGGAATGCTGCTAAAACATCTTCGTTTGCATCGAAGTGTGCTTTGCTGTCGAACATATCGCCTGTATTAAAAACCACATCGGGATTAAGCTGCTTTATCTTGCCGGCGATTTTATCCGCCTCCCTTTTCCCACGGAAATTTCCTAAATGAACATCCGTAATATGAACCGCCCGGATTTCCTGTGTCAGCCCTTTTATGGGGATCGTTATTTCTTTTACTTTTATGGTATAGGCATTCCATATTCCGTAAATAGTTAGCAATGTTGCCAGACTTAACGAGAGAATTCCCCGGATGTGAGGTTTGAAATGAAAAATTAAATTCACAATATCCACCAGTGCAACGGATAGCAAGGAGAATATAAATATAGAAATCCCTATTCCACCGAAAATAAATACAGCTTTTCCAATAGGGTTTGCCACGGTAGCGAAAGCTGTCATACAAAGAAAAGCTATAATAAAGAGGGCGACAAATCCCCATACCCATGCCTTTTTAGGTATGGACGGAAAAAATAACGCGCACCTATTCGACATGTAAATGATTGCTCCCGCTACCAAAGCAAGTATTACTATTAAGAATACGATCATACCAATATATTTCATGCTGATATCTATTAATTCATGTTACGAAATTCAACAGGCGTTTGTCCGGTTTTACTTTTGAACAAACGGCTGAAATATTGCGGATATTCAAATCCGAGCGAAAAAGCAATTTCATTGACGGTAAGATTGGTTGTCAATAGCAGACTTTTAGCCCTTTCAATCAGATAAGTATGAATATGCTGCTGTGTATTCATTCCCGTCAGATTACGGAGCAAGTCGCCCAGATAATGGGTTGACATGCCTAACTCGGCAGCGATATCCTTTGCCGTGATGATACTTTCCCTATCGCTGTCGAAATATGCGTGGAGTATGGATTGAAAACGTGTCAGTATATCTACCTCCACACTATTTCTTGTTCGGAACTGGCGGGTGTAAAAGCGTTCGGCATAATTCAGCAATACGTCCAGTTGCGATACGATTATATCCTGGGTATGGTCGTCGATGCTTCGCTTATATTCATTGTCAATGCTTTCAATTAAAGATTCGACCTGCAACCTCTCTGCATCGGATATGTGTAAAGCCTCATTGGTTTCATACGAAAAGAATTTCAGTTTACTGATCTTCGTTCCCAAAGGATATTTCCGGATAAAATCGGGATGGAACACCAGCATCCAGCCCCACGAGTTGGTTTGGGGAGCCTGTTCATTCCATAGGTGTATTTGTCCCGGAGCAAAAAAACTCATCAGGCCTTTCGCAAAATCATATTCGCGCCAACCGTATTTTGCGGTGCAGTTAGTTCCATCTTTTATGACAATAAAATATAAATTGAGCTGCACGGGTTTACCAATGGGGACACAAGCTTTCAGTTCCGCCAGGCGGCAAACACTGATTAACGGGTGATTGGCAGGTGGACAGCCCAGCAACTCCGTACATTCCTGAACGGTATTTATTCTGATTATTTCTTCGTTTATCATCACCTGAAATATTTTATTTGTTTGATATACACAAAGATAAAGTTAATTATCAATTGATTATCTGTTTATGCAAAGGTACAGGGTAACATATTGTTAATAACTATACAAAACGGAGAATGTTGGATACAAAATGAAGAATAAGATAGAGTTTGAATCTTACAAATAGCTGTTTGATGCTTGCAAACATTCTGTCCTGTTTGTCTGTTAAATTTGCAGTATCAATTTTAAAGAACAAACGATGAATACAGAAAGTAAAATTGCCCTGATTACCGGCGCAAGCCGTGGCATCGGAAGAAATACGGCGGTTAGTATTGCTCAGAAAGGAATCGACGTAGTAATTACCTACAACAGTAATAAACAGGAAGCCGATAAGGTTGTAGCCGAAATACAGGCTATGGGACGCAAAGCCGCTGCTTTTCAACTCGATACAAGCAAAATAGAATCATTCGACGCTTTTTTCGGGCAACTGGCAGAGTATCTGAACAAAGAAACGAGTAATGGCAAGTTCGATTTTATCGTCAACAATGCCGGAACTGCTCTATACGGTCTTTTTACCGATATTACCGAAGAGCAATTCGACATAACCATGAATATACATTTCAAAGGGGTTTTCTTCCTCACGCAGAAAGCATTGAAATACATGAACGACGGAGGTGGTATTATAAATATTTCTTCAGGACTCACTCGTTTTTCCAATCCCGGTTCTTCCGGTTATGCCTCGATGAAAGGCGCCGTGGAAGTTTTGACCCGGTATTTGGCTAAAGAGTTGGGCTCTCGCATGATCCGGGCAAATGTAGTTGCACCGGGAGCAATAGCCACTGATTTTGGAGGAGGACACGTCCGCGATAACATAGAAATCAATAAGCATGTAGCAGATGTAACCGCATTAGGGCGTGTCGGGCTTCCCGACGATATAGGTGGAGTGGTTGCTTTCCTGTGTACCGAAGATGCCAAATGGATAACCGGACAGCGCATCGAGGTTTCGGGCGGAATGAATTTGTAGGCAGGGCTTTTTAAATTCCCTGCATAACTTTTCAAAATCATGCGGTTCATTTCAAAATGTTCCCCGCATGATTTTTTTGTCTGCTTTGCGGGGGGCTATAAGAGGAATTAACCCCAATTCAAAAATAGTCAGGGGTTGAAACTCAGGCAATAGGTAGAAGAGGGGTTAAAACCCCCGGCAATCGAAGATCGGCCTTAGCCAATGGATAGAAGAAAGCAAGAAACTTTCGCAGGTATGGCATTTACACTTATGCTTTTATTACCCATTTCCTGTAACTCCAAAGTACAGGAAAGTCAGGAATCTCTCTTAACCCACGCATGAGTAATATCTCCAAATACATATTGCCTCTGATCGGTCGGGATTTGGTAAGCCTTCTTTAAATATTCCCTGGCTTCGGGCGTGCGAAAGTCGGAAACAGCAGGCATCGTAACCTGAGTGAGCCTGCATGCTATAATGAGTTTCGCTTCCGCGAAAGCCATAATTCCGGGGGATATTTCAATAGCCGATAGCGTGGATTCCCGCATTTTATCACTGTCCCGACCCGATTTACTTCCCAGAAACATCATTTGTTCCCGGTATTCTTCCGGGAAGTAACTCATTGTATAAACCCCTTGCTGCTCCATAAGTTCGAGAGTATAGCGGTCGGAACGAATGATGCACCAGGTAACAGGATTGCGGAACATTAATCCAAAACCTCCTCCGCTGCCAATCATCGAGTTATAGCGGTCGATACTCCCGGCCGTAATGGCAAAAAAGTCCTTACCCACAAGGTTGAAAATATTGTAATCGTCCGCTATCTGACTGACGGGGATCTCTTTAAATAATTCCTCAAATATCATTTTACTACTTCTTTTAATTTGCTGCACTAATCCCTTTCCTCCAGCAATTTCTCCATCAAAGCCCGTTCCGCCGCTTCTTTATCTTCCCGGAAAGCGCACATTCTTTCGTTCATGCCTTCGGGCACAGGCTCGTACTTCTCCGCCCACAGGAATATTTCAACAAATACAGGAACCAGGGCTATTCCTTTGGGAGTCAGCCTGTACAGGTTCTTGGCTTTGCTGTCGGGGTGTTCCGTCTTTTCAATCAGTCCGTTTTCCTCCAACTGTTGCAGCCGGGTGGCAAGGATGTTGGTCGCTATTTTCTCAGGCGACTTCAAAAAATCGCCATACGTGCTTTTCCCCATGAAAATCATATCCCTGATAATTAAAAGCGACCACTTATCGCCCCATATATCAAGGGAATAACTGAACAAACAATCCGATCTTTTCTTTAAGCTCATAATAATAATTAAAATCTACTTGCATTTTGCAAGTTTGTTTCTATATTTGCACTTGCAATTTGCAAGCAAAGTTACTAAATGTTTTAAGGATGGCAAAACATCGGGTAGCGAAATATAATGTGTGGATAAAGAAAACGTATTTAATCATTTAAAATTGAGTAAAAATGGAAGCAACAGATCAGAAGATTATCGAAGGCGCGAATTTCTCCGCCACCAACGTGGGAAACATCATCGGACTGCAGGGAAAAGTATTTCTGAAAGAGAGTATCGGGTCAACAGGCACGGAAATTTCCATCACATCCCTGGCTCCCGGGACAGAAATCCCGCTGCTCCACTTTCACAAAAAGAATGAGGAGGTTTATATCATCCTCACGGGCGAGGGGGATTTTCAGGTGGACGGAAACGTTTTTCCCATACGCAGCGGAAGTGTTGTCCGTGTAGCGCCCGCCGGCAAACGCTCTATGCGTAATACTTCCGGCGAACCGATGCAGTATATCTGTATTCAATCTAAGGCGGGTTCCCTGGAGGAGACTACTCATAATGATGGTGTAATGGTGAGGGAGGCGCTCACGTGGTAAGTTCCGTTAGCGGTAAACGAATGAAAGGAATATAAACCAAATAGTAGAAACTTATGAAATTACAATTAAATATCATTATACTCATGTTATTCGGTATGTCAACAATAAATGCCCAGAACGATTTGAAGCCCTTGGGCTGGGAAGTTTTTACAGTTAAGAGGGGGAGCGCAACCCAGGACCCGAATATGCCCGCGGGCAACGAGGATTTGAGATGGGTAGCCAATACGGCTACTCTTATCTATGGCGAGACGGATGCGGTATTGGTTGACGTTTTCCTGACAACGGATCAGTCGTACGAGTTGGTGAACCACCTGTATAAAAGCGGAAAAGACCTTCGCGCCATCTACCTGACGCATGCTCATGCCGACCATATTTACGGTGCGAAGATCATTACGGATCACTTTCCGCAGGCACGTGTAGTTGCTTTGCCTGCTGTGATTGAGGATATGCACAAAGAGATTGATAAAGAATACATTGCTAACCTGTGGGAAAAGCTTTTTCCGGGAAAGATACCCGGGGAATTTGTCATGCCAGAGGCGATACAGGGGGATGAATTAGAGATTGAAGGGCATAAATTGATTGCGGAGAACATCGGCTTTTCGGATACGGGGAATACGACGTATCTGTACGTTCCCTCCATTGGATTGGTGGTTGCGGGCGATATCGTTTACAACGGCATTCACCCTTACCTGATAGAAACGACTCGCGAAACGAGGCGGGAATGGATTGCGGCTCTGGACAAAATCGAATCTCTCAACCCCCGCTTTGTGGTTGCCGGGCATAAAATCCCTGAAAATGAGGATAGTCCCTCGAATATCAAAGCAACGCGCGATTACCTGCTGGATTTTAACCGGGTGGATAACGAAACAAAAACGGTACTTGAATTGTATTATAAAATGTTGGAGCTATATCCCCAAAGGGCAAATCCGGGTTCATTGTGGGGCAGTGCGAAGGCAGCGAAATCGAATAAATAATTTAATAATATAAAATAGAAAATGAAATCAGTAAGAATTCACCAGTACGGCAGTCCGGAAGTAATATCTTTCGAGGATGCCCCTATCCCTGAAATCACTCCTACACAGGTGCTTATCCAGGTGTATGCCACATCGTTCAACCCCCTCGACAGCCTTTTGGTCAGAGGTTTTTTGAAGGACAGGGCGCCGCTTGAGTTTCCCTTTACCTTGTGTTCGGACGTTAGCGGCGTGATTGCGAAAACGGGTTCGGCAGTAAATAATTTTAAGGAAGGTGACAAAGTATTCGGCTTTCTGGACTATACCAAAAATGGTGCTGCTGCCGAATACGTAGCGACCGAAGCCGCGTATCTGGCTCCTGCCCCCCAGGGCATTTCGCTGGAAGAGTCCGCCGCCGTACCATTGGCAGCGTTGACAGCGTGGCAGGGGCTTTTCGAACATATAAACTTGCAGCCCGGACAGCGGGTTTTGATAAACAATGCTTCGGGCGGTGTGGGTAATTATGCCGTGCAGCTGGCAAAGTGGAAGGGTGCGTATGTCATCGGAACGTCGGGCGCGGAGAATCTCGACCTGCTCCGGTCGCTTGGCGCGGATGAGGCGATCGACTACCGGAAGGGGATTGCTGGCGAAATCCGGGGTAAGGTAGATGCGTTATTCAACCTTGTGGCTGCCGATCAGGGGTATATGGATGGGTTATTGGAGTTTGTCAACGACGGTGGAACGATCATCTCGTCGGTAGTGCCTGCCAATCCGGAATTAGCCGCGAAAAGGGACATACGTTCGTCTGCCATGTGGGTGCATCCGGATAGTGAGGCGCTTGCAAATATTGCCAGGCTGATAGATGATAAAGAATTAAAAATCAATATCACTCAAACTTTTCCTTTGAAGGAATTGAGCGAGGTGCATAAGCTGAGCCTGGCGGGGAAAACGAATGGAAAGGTGTTGGTGAAGGTGATTGGTCAATAGGTTTATTTTGGAACCCCAGAAGTATGTTTTTTGGGGTGATTCCTTCGAAGCTATGAGTTTCAAGCGCGAAGTGTCTGTAATGTTGGTATCGTTGGAATCTTGGTGATTGCAAAGGTAATAAGTGTATATGTCATTATTTACTCCTACTGGAAACAATATGGGAAGTTTAAAAAATAAAGTAATAATATGATTATCCGCTTTCGATCACTTGCAGTCAGTTTTAACTGACTGAAAATTAATGTAGATCTATATAAATGGCTTTAGCCAAAAGATAGATGAGTCCGGCGATAGATAGAAGGATGAATTATGCGAAAAATAATTAAAAAGAATTATGAATATAGAAACTTTCAGAGAATACTGCCTCTCATTTCCCGAAACCCACGAAGGAACTCCCTTCGATGGGTTCTTTCACAACGCCCGTTCCATACTTGTAATGTATGTAAAAGACAAGATGTTCTGCTTTTTCGACATGGATAAGTTTGACGCCTGCACCATTAAATGCGATCCCGACAAGATTGCGGAATTAAAAGAAAAATATAATGCCGTATCCAAGCCGTTCAATTTAAGTCCAAAATATTGGATCAGTGTCCGCTTCAACGACGATGTACCCGATAAAATGCTCAAAAAGCTGGTCAGGGAATCATATGATCTGGTGGTAGAAGGATTGCCAAAAAAAACATAGAAATACAATAGCCGAAAAAAAGCATGCATACTTTTTTCAAAAAGTATTAATACTTTTGGGAAAAACTATGCAGATCACTTGCAGTCAGTTTTAACTGACTGATTTGAAGAGGGGGACAATAGCGGATAACATAACATTTTATATCAGGATGAACACTTGCTGTATTGTTTCGGCCTCATTCCGGTATGCTCTTTAAATACCCTCGAAAAATGGCTCAGGTTCGTAAACCCCATCTGATAACCTACCTCTGAAACAGACATTCTTTCGTCTTTCAGTAAGCGGGCAGCCTCTTTTATCCTGAATCCTTGATAATAACTGAAAATACTATCGCCGAAAACCTGTTTGAACAGGCGTTTTAATTTAGACGGGCTCATATTAGCGTTCACTCCCAAATCACGGATAACAGGCGGAACGTCCAGGCATTCAAGTATCCGCTCCCTTACTTTGTAAATCGTTTCTATATCCTGAGAGTTCAGAGGATAAAGACGCTGTTCGTCCCGTTTATCCAGTTCCATTAATAACCTGCAAATAAGCTCTTCCGCTTTTAAACGGAAGAAGAAAAGTTCAAATGTTTCATCAACAGGCTCCATCAGGATTTCATCCACTAATTTCTGTAAAGGAGGATAAATGATCTGTTCGAATAACAAAGGTTGCATGTTCCGAAACAAACTTTGTAAAACGGGAGACTTCGCCGGGTGTTCAAACAGCCCGTTCAGATAACCGGCATCTACCTCTATAAGGATAGTAGCCGTGTTGGAATGGATAGAAATTACCTCGTCGGTATTTACACGGCTGGTACCGATTAAAACCGAAGGAATTACGTCCGGCTGTCTGGCTTCCGTCTCACGAAAAATATGCTGGAACTTAAAGAATATCATTCTTTTCGTATCGTCGATCTCAGGATTTGCAACAGCAATATCATGGTGAAGAACATAATTACTGATCAACATCCGGATATGTTCATTAAAGATAAATCCGATGCAATACCCCTTACCGAATTGCTCCGGTATATCCAATCGCCTGTTGTTAACTTCCGTACCCAACAAGCGGGCGAGCCTTAACAATATCTCCGGCACTGTTTGTTTGATATCTTTTACCACAAGAAGTCTTTTACGACTATTTATAAGACGAATATAACTATTTTATCTCCAAAACACACTCTATTTTTGTATTACTAATTTTCAAATGATAAATATGAACTCGACAGGAATAAATTTCACTAAGCTATTCAAACCAGTTCCGGCAAAAGAAATAAGCGATTCTTTCAATATATTTACATTGGTAGGAGACGATTATTTTGCCATTACCGCAGGCGATGATGCTCACTACAACGCGATGACAGGCAGTGGAGGCGGTTTCGGGCTTTTGTTCAAGAAGCCGGCCACGTGGTGTGTGATCCGGTCTGATCGCTACACACTCGAACTGATCCTGAAAAAAGGAACATACACCCTTTCTTATTTCCCCGACGAATACAGGGAACAAATGCTTTTCTTAGGAAGTAAATCGGGCAGGGACAACGAAAAGATGAAAGAAACCGAATTGACAGGCATCCAAACCCCGTCGGGAAATATCGCCTTCAAAGAAGCAAAACTCATCGTAGAATGTAAACTGATACAAGTCACAACCCCCGACCCCAATGATTTCTGTACCCAAGAAGCCAAAGATTATCTGAACAAGGCCTACAAAACCGCGACCGATTACCGCAAATATCTGTATGGAGAGATTACCGGCACATGGATAAAAGAGGATTTTCTTTAAAAATTCACCCTTACACAACACATTCCCGATCCTAATTGTTATGTTTGCAATCGTGAAAGAATATATTAATTTTTAAAACAGAAAATTATGTCAACAGTAAACATTTACCTCACATTCAACGGCACTTGCGAAGAAGCATTCAATTTATACAAATCCGTTTTCGGCGGAGAGTTCAACAGTGTAAACCGCTACAGCGAAATGCCGCCGCAAGAAGAAATGCCCCTGACCGAAGCCGACAAGAATAGGATCATGCACATCGGACTGCCTATCAGCAAAGAGACAATACTAATGGGCGCCGACAACACACAAAACAACGAAAGCCATACCTCCTTCGGCAACAACTTTTCCATCATGGCAACAGGAACCGACAAAGCCGACGCCGACCGCATTTTCAACGCCCTATCCGCCGGCGGACAAATCACAATGCCCATGCAAGACCAGTTCTGGGGCGATTACATGGGAGCCCTTGTCGACAAATTCGGCATCAACTGGCTGGTAACCTCCGAACCCTCAGAAGCATAAAGCATGACACCAGACGTATTAACCATACAGGCAGCCATTCAGGTACGCAAACCAGCACACGAAGTATTCGAAGCCATAGTCGACCCGGCTAAAATGTCCAACTACTTCATATCGCAAGGTTCGGCACGGATGGAAGAAGGAAAGACCGTCACCTGGCGCTTTCCCGAATTCGAGTCCGATGCCCCTGTCCGCGTTGGCAAAATAGAAAAAGATAAATACATATCTTTCGTCTGGGACGCCGAGAACGGAACCGAACTACAAGTAACCATCCATCTGGAAGAACAATCCGACAACTCCACAGTAGTCCGAATCACAGAAGGAGAAATGAAAAACGATGAAGCCGGAATCCGTTGGCTGATAGGCAACACCGAAGGGTGGGCCAACTTCCTCGCCTGCCTCAAAGCATGGATGGAATATGGCATCAACCTGCGTACAGGAGCCTTCGACTTCATGAAAGAAAAAAAATGACACCATCCGAAGAAAATCCGATCTACCTGATCACAGGAATAATGGCAGCCGGAAAATCCACTGTCGCGGAAAAGCTGGCACAACGTTTCCCCAAAAGCGTCCACTTGCGGGGAGACCTGTACCGCAAAATGATCATATCAGGCAGAGCCGACATGACAGCCAACCCGACACCCGAAGCCATCAAACAACTAAACCTGCGTTATGACCTGGCCGCCCACACCGCCGACGCCTATCATAAAGCAGGCTTCACCGTCGTCTGGCAAGACGTGATGGTAGGCAAGATATTACCCGAAGTCATCGCCCGCATTCAATCACGCCCATTATACATCATCATCCTGTGCCCCACACCCGAAACCGTGGCAGCCCGCGAAGCAACCCGCCCCAAAACCGGCTACGGAGGCGGCTTCACCCCCCAAAACTTCCACCAACTACTACTCACCGACACACCCCCCATCGGCCTCTGGCTCGACACATCCACACAAACCCCCGAAGAAACCACAAATCAAATCCTCCTCCACACCCAAAATGGGGAAGGGAGGATAAATTCCTAACATGAAGATAATTAACTCTATTTAACGACAAAAGTAGTCAACCTATAGAATCCTAACATCGTATTGAGTTTAGCAAAATCAGTATATTACGCAAAGACTTTGTAATGATCGGAATAAAGATATTTTTTATGGATCAGGTGATGGCTGTTTAATATAAAGCAAAAGTAACGAAAAGAAGAATGATTTTCGTTACTTTTATGATGTATCTAAATTTTTTTATTTCAAATTAATTTCGCTTCTTTGAGCGGCAATAGCGGATGTGGCAGGAGTTGATTTACGGGTACAGTAATCAAACTCGGCTGATTTGTCACCGCTATAAGATTTCCATTTCAGTTTCAACTTTACAGTTTTTCCTTCGGTATCCGGTAAACTGTCTAAGTTAAATGCAACTAAAGCGTCTTTTTCTACACCGTGTGTATCACCATATGCATTGTGGCGGAATTCAACTTCATAAGGTTTAGCCGGATCCGGGCTTGCCAATAAATTTACAAAATGAGCTTTATTGTATTCTCCCCGCCAGGTTCTAAAACGAAGCGTAAGATAGCCATCTTCAGCAATTGTTACCCAGTCGTTAATAATTTCTACGGGATCTGTTCCGTATACAGAGTCATTGTCCGATTCCAGGTCAGGAGCAATTTGTTTGGTAAGAATACTGTCTATCCAGTTAATGTGGATGGCCTGACTGTATCCTTCGCTTGATTCATCCACCTCACTGTAATTCAGTAAAGCTCTTACCTCTTTATCACCAAAAGGAGAGGATTTTAGGTTAGTTGGCAATAATGTAGTATTGTCATCCAACTGCAAGTAGAAAGAATTATCACTCACCGGCTTTACGGTAACAAGAGCGTTTGGATACCTGAGTCTCCAATAGTCGTTGTCATCATCATCCAGACACGATTGAAAGGTCAGAGTAGTAAATATAACCACAACAGCCATTAAAATAAATTTCAACGTCTTCATAACTTTATATTTTAAATAATTTATTCTTTTATATATGAAGATGAAGATGATGTTAAAATAGCTGCAATAGAAATTGATTAAAATATATTAATAAATCATACCATCATAACCTGTCTTTTCATTATACGGGGCGAAAATTCGATTTTGCAGTTAGTTTTTCCGATGTACCGGTTTCGGTTATTTTTCCTTTTTCTATACCACTATTTTGTTAGCTTTAGCTACTGTACACATACAGTCTACGATGCCAGTGTATGGACAAAAAGGATATATATCCGGACGCTGAAGCATACTTAAATCTTTCTGTAGAGCAATCCCCAATTTTAGGTATTTTATTTCGTGATAGGCAGTAAATATTTTTTTGTTTATCTATATAGAAAATTTGTTAGAGGTACCTCAAATCTGATTTTGACCTACCTCTAATTATATTTTGAGGTACGTCAAACTGAATTTTGAGGTACGTCAAACAGAAAAGTGAATATGAACATATTATTTTATAGTTTTGTATCTGTAAAAAATAGATCAAGTAGAATGAAGAATTTACTCCTGGTATTGGGTGCACCGAATGACGATGAAGGAAACTTAAGTGATATAGCGTTGGATCGTTTAAATTGTGCGTATGAATTTTACAAATACAATGAAGATGTAAAAATAATGTGCACCGGCGGATTTGGCAAAAGCTTCAATACTACAAATAAACCTCATGCCTTTTATTCCCAAACTTATTTGAAAGCCAAGGGAGTACCGGAGGGTGATTTATTACCTTATATACTTTCTGCAAATACGGTCGACGATTTTAGAATGAGTAAAGACCTTATTTTATCATATAATCCTTCTTTGTTATTAGTGATAACTTCTGATTTTCATATGGCACGAGTAAAGATTCTTCATCAGATAATAGTAAACTATTCATCGACCAGGTTTATTCCGGCAAAGTCCAGCTTATCGGAAAGTGACTTGATTCCTTTGATTAGACATGAGAAAAAAGCTATTCAACAGTTGAAAGAAAATAATTATCAAATATATTAGAGAGGAAGAACCAATAGTACACCTATACGATAACCTGATATTCCTCTAGTTTCTTACATAGATACCATTATATCTATCTAACAGAAATTAATAGATTTTAATTCATAGGGCAAAACCTTCTTATTTTCTTATTTGTTTCTCAATCCCAAATCAACAATTTAACAGAATGATAGATTATCCCGTTTATATCGGATAGTTTATCTCTGTAAGTATACTATCAGTGATATAAAAATGATAAGAATATGAATAATCATTATGTAAATGAAGAAGAAGTTGCTCTTATAAAAGAAGTAGGTGAAAAGTTAATCAAGAACAAAATGCTTGCCGGAACAGCAGAAAGCTGTACTGGTGGACGAATTGCCAGTATGATCACTTCAATACCTAAAAGTTCTGATCACTTTGTCGGAGGGATTATTTCTTATTCTGAAGAAATAAAAAAAGAAATTCTGAAAGTTCCTGTTAAAGATATTGATGAGTACGGTGCTGTGAGTCAGATCGTCGTAGAAAAAATGGCTAAAGGAGCTACTTATGTATTAGGATGCGATTGCGTAGTGGCAACATCAGGTATTGCCGGTCCGGACGGTGGCTCTCAGGATAAACCGGTAGGGACTGTCTGGATTGCTACTGTAGTAAAAGGGAATATTCTGTCAAAATGTTTTTATTTTGAGGGTGATAGACAGGAAATAGTACAACAATCTTCTCATGAAGGTCTTCGTATGCTTTCAAGGATGCTACCATAAGAAGTTAAATAAACAGCTATAATATTTACTATAAATTTATTATTATGATAAAAAATAAAAATGGTTTAATGGACCCACGTGACAAACGTGGGTTGCCTGATAATTATAAAAAACAAACTCAGGAGACTCCTGGTA
This sequence comes from Tannerellaceae bacterium, assembly GCA_032054765.1. Taxonomy (GTDB): domain Bacteria; phylum Bacteroidota; class Bacteroidia; order Bacteroidales; family Tannerellaceae; genus DFXE01. The sequence continues at coordinate 52,891 of DAMBSC010000012.1, read as the reverse complement.
TTCAGAAAAAAATGGAACCTGCTCCTGATTGTGGTGAAGATAATTATATGGGTAGTAAGAGACTTAAAGGACGAAAAGCTTTTATTACAGGTGGTGATTCTGGTATAGGTCGTGCTGTAGCAATTGCTTACGCCCGTGAAGGTGCCGATGTAGCCATTAATTATCTTTCAGATGAGAAAGAGGATACCGATTCTTTGGTTGAATTATTAAGAAATGAAGGAATAAGTATTCATTGTATACCAGGTGATATTTCAACAGAAGAAGGGGCAAAGAAAATAGTACGTCAGGCAAAGGAGGAACTTGGGCAGATTGATATCCTCGTTTTAAATGCAGGAACTCAACGAGCATCAAATGATCTGGATGAAATTACAAGGAAACAATTACTGGATACATTCTATCTTAATGTTTTCTCTCCGTTCTGGATGGTACAGGAAATTCACAAGGATATGCCTAAAGGCTCATCTATCATATTTACATCTTCTTCAGAATTTTATAAACCGGCTGCTAAACTAACGGAGTATGCAGCTTCAAAATATGCCATTGTCGGTCTTAGCCGGTCATTAGCAAAACAGTTGATTGAAAGAGGCATTCGCGTAAACACAGTATGTCCGGGTTCTACATGGACACCTTTGGAAATCTCAGGCGGACTAAAAAAGGATGATATACCAGATCATGGTTCGGTTAATTTGATGAATCGTGCTGCCCAACCTTATGAAATAGCAGGTGTATATGTTTTCTTAGCATCCGAGGAAGCAAGTTTTATCACTTGTGCAGTTTACGGGGTTGATGGTGGTATGCAAACTGTTTAATTATTAATTTAAAGGAAATGGAAACTAAAGTTAAAAGTCAGAAAAAAACTATCTCAAAAATAGATAGTAGTGAATTCAGAGAATTCTTTATTGATCAGTTGAAAGATATCTATTGGGCAGAAAAGGCTTTACATAAAGCTTTGCCTAAACTGATGAAAGCTTCAACGAGTGAAAAACTAGCAAAAGCTTTTGAAAAGCATACAAAAGAGACCGAGGAACAAATCGGCATTGTAGAGCAGGTGTTTGAGCTTTTGGGAAAGAAAGCCCAAGCAAAAAAATGTGATGCAATGGAAGGTTTAATAAGTGAGGCAAATAGTGTAATTGAGGATACGGAAAAGGATACCTATACACGTGATGCTGGTCTGATTTTAGCTGGCCAAAAAGTTGAACATTATGAAATAGCGTCTTATGGAACGCTTGTGATTTTTGCTAAACACATGGGTGAAACAAAAATTGCTCAGTTATTACAAAAAGTTCTCGATAACGAAAAAGATACAGATGTGGCTTTGACGGTTGTTGCAGAAAATTACGTAAATGAACGAGCAGCTATGGAATAAATTCCCTATTAGGTAAGGACTAAAACAACATTTAGTCCTTATTTTTTTTCACAATCTTTGCCCCGAACAAAATATTCCGTTCTGTTTTTAATTTGTTGAATAGGATGGAGTAGCTGGATTCTTCGGGGTTTATGGCGGTTATTGTGCCGGGGCCGAAGATGGGGTGTTCGATTTTGTCGCCCGGTTTGTAGATGTGGGTGGGGAAATCGGAGGTGATATTTTTGGTGTGGATTTCGAGATGAGGGTCGAGTTCTTTGACGAAGCGGATGTTCTCTTTTCCGGCGTCGAAAATGAAGCGGGAAGGATATTTGAACAGATTATCGTTAGAAGTACCTTCCGAGTCGGAAAGGTAGAGACGATCCATGGCACGGGTCATCGCTACGTAGGCCAGGCGACGTTCTTCGTCCATTTCGTCAGGCGTATTGATGCGGCGGCTGGGGAAAACACCTTCGTTGAGTCCGCAGATGAAGACATAAGGGTATTCCATACCTTTAGAGGTGTGGATCGACATCAGTTTGACGGATTCACGATCGTCCTCATGGTCGAGGTTTGTCAACAGGGCAATACGAGAGAGGAAATCGTCCAGCGTCGCGTCATCGTCCTGGCCGGCGTTTTCGATAGCCCGTTTGAGTTCGGCGACATTGTCGAGGCGTTCCTGATCACCTTGCAGACGTAGGAATTCCTCGTATCCGCTTCGGTCGAGCAGCATTTGCAGGATATCACCCATCTTCTCTGTTTCTTTGAATTGTTTTACAAACTCGATGCTCTCCACATAGCGGACAGCCTGCGTGCCGCGGAATAGAGGGTTGTCCAGGTTTTCCTTTAATGTATTGTAGAGCGAGAGGTTATTTTCTTCAGCATAATAGGTGAGGAAAGCGATCTTCTTTTTCCCTATTTTGCGCGAAGGATTATTGATGGTGCGCAGGAAAGCCATATCGTCTCCGGCAGTGAGCATACGCAGATAACAGATAACGTCTTTGATCTCTTTTCTTCCGTAGAATTCCACCCCGCTGAATATTTTATACGGCAATCCTTTTTCGATAAAGCATTCTTCCAACGGACGGGTGAGGTAATGCGCGCGGTAAAGGACGGCGATCTTATTCAGAGAAACTCCGGATTGTACCAGCTTGTCAATCTCTCCGTGAATCCATTCCGCTTCTTCCTTTTCACTATGTGCATGATTATAGAGAGGAAGTTCGCCACTCGGCCGGGTAGGAGTAAGCACCTTGGGAAAACGGATGATATTCTTCTCGATCAACACATTGGAAGCATGAAGTATTTCCGGTATGGAGCGGTAATTGGTAGTCAGAAGTATGGTCTTCGCATCAGGATAAACTTTATCAAAATTGAGGAACAATTTTACATGCGATCCCCGCCATGAATAAATTGTTTGATCGGGATCGCCGACGATAAACAAGTTGCCATGCTTGCCGGAAAGCAGCCGTGCGATTTTATACTGGCGCTCGCTAACATCCTGAAATTCGTCAACCATTACATATTGCATCCTGTCCTGCCACTTTTCCAATACGTCGGGAAAATGATCCAATATATAGGAGGCGAAATTAATGATATCGTTGAAGTCGCAACCAAAACATTTCTTCTGCTCATACAGGTAACGCAGGAAAATCTCTTCGTTACGATCAGACGTCTGTGTAAACTTCGCTTTCAGCTCCTCATTGTTCAGTTCGTAAATGTAATCGATATAAGACGTGGCGAACATTTTCCTGGCTTCGAGCACTTCGTCGATGGTGCGTTTGATAGTCGTTTCCCGCAGGGTGATATTCATCTCTTCGAAGATTTTCAACAGCATCTGTTTCTGATCTTCAACATCAAGTATTATAAAGTTTTTTGGGAAATTCAATACATGAATATCTTCTTTCAATAGCTGTACGCAAAAGGCATGGAACGTACAGATATATGCCAGGTCCATATCACCCAGAGCCGCCCGTATACGATGCTTCATCTCATTTGCCGCACGGTTGGTAAATGTCATACAGACAATGTTTTTAGGCGCTACGCCCAGGGCATCCGTCAGATAATAGTAACGAGAAGTCAAGGCACGGGTTTTCCCTGTTCCGGCACCTGCCAGAACACGTACGGCACCCTCGGTGGTTTGAACGGATTCAAGTTGTTCAGGGTTGAGTTTGTCTAAATAATTTTCCATGATTGTTTCCACAAAAGTATGTAATATTATACCATGAAGCCAATAGGCCGATAGTTAAAAAGAAAGATGAGAAAGTTAAATATGATAGGGAAGCAGCATAGTTTGATGTAGAAAGGTACCGATCGGCGTGAAACAAATGTTTCTCTTATTTGTTTTTTAGTGAGTCAGATCACTTAAAAATAATAGTTTAAAAAATGGATAATGTTGATTACAGATATGATGAAGACCCGAGTTTATTGTCAAAGATCACGCAATTCGGATTCGAAATGTTTGGCGCGAAAGATAGCGCGATAAAATCATTGGAAAAAGGGCATGGAACAGTTGAACCGGCTGAAATCCCTCATTCGTTAAAAGAAAAAAACGAAGTGGAAGAACGGACGGTAGGGATGAGTAGAATGTGGACAATTACTCCTAAAAACGATAAGAAACCGTCGGTAATACTTTATCTGCACGGTGGCTCATATATAAACAATATCGCCAAGGAGCATTGGAAGATGCTGGAAGAGATTGCGGCTAAAACAGGTTCGGTCATTGTTGTACCCGACTATCCGTTGGCTCCGAAATATACTTACCGCGAAGCGTATGACCTGGTTGAAAAGGTATATGAAAGAGTCGTCGGAAAATATAATACAAGCCGCATCACTATTATGGGAGACTCCGCAGGCGGAGGATTGGCCTTAGGTTTTGTTGAAAAGCTGAGAAATGAAAACAAGACATTGCCTAAACAGGTAATTCTTTTGTCTCCCTGGCTGGATGTTACGATGACTAATCCGGAGATAAAGGAAGTGGATAAAAAGGATAAGATGCTCGGCATTGAAGGCCTGATCTTATGCGGGAAAGCTTATGCCGGAGATACGGATACCACCCATTATTTGGTAAGTCCGATTTATGGCGATTTGGATAAGCTGCCCAAAGTGAGCCTTTTCACCGGAACAAATGATGTCCTGAATCCGGATGCACGAAAATTCAGGGATTTAATGAAGAGCCGGAATCAGGATATCAATTATTTTGAGTACGAAGGAATGTTCCATGTATGGATTGCCGCTACATTTTTAAAAGAATCTCAACTGGCAATTGATCAGCTTGTTGAACTTTTTGGTGTTTAATATCCCGGTTTATTGAATGGATAAACTTAAATTTATTGTCTCAATTCTACCGGTTTATTAACAGAATTTGTATTTAGGCTTTCAATTTGTCAAATTCGTTAACTGAATTTAACTCTAGATCTTCAATTTGCCTCGTTGGTTAAATACATTTAAATTTATCCTCTCAAATGGGTCATTCTTTAACATGAATTAATTCGAGCCTCTCAATTTGTTAAATTCATTAACATGAATTAATTCAGGACCTTCAATTTGTTTCATTTGTTAACTCGAATTAATTCGGGAAGTTCAATTGAATAAATTTGTTAACTCGAATTATGTCGAGCTTATTTTCTTCTTAATAGAACGATGGTTTATCCCAATCGGTATCGGGTTCGCTGACGCCGAGGCTTCTTTTTGCAAAGCGGTCGTCGGTTGATTCTATTATTTCGAGGACAAGTTGCGCAACGGCTTCACGGGTCACCTGCGTTCCTTTAAACGGCTCTCCTTTTTCGGTCAGTTCGTATTTTGTATTATCCGGTTCATCATACAGCCAGGCCATACGTAGGAGGGTATAATCCAACTCGTCATCTTCAAGGACAGCGGTGGAGTCGGCCATTTTTTTCATTGTATCGTCGCCCAACATTTCTATATTCCAGGCGCCGAATTTTCCCGGAACTTCGTCATATATACCCAGACTGGTAGCCGCGATCAGTTTCTTTACGCCTTTGGCTTTCATCGCTTTGACGATTGCTTCCATACCTTTTTTATCTTCTACTGAATCAATAAATACCCAGTCGACACCTTCCATCGCTTTTTCAAGGGTAGCGGTATCTTCAAAATCACCGTCTATAACCTGTTCTCTTGTATTATTAACAGACTGAATGCGTTTAGAGGCATCCCGTGCGTACAATATTAAATCATCATGCGTATGTTCGAGCAACGTTTCTGTTACCTTTCCGGCTAACTGACCGGCTGCTCCTAAAATTAATACTTTCATAGTCTTACTATTTTACTGTTATTATTACTATTGTTCCCCTGAAACAAATCATCACGGAAGTAAGTTTTTGGCTTCCCGTACAAAAAATAGTGAATTGGGCTTTTTAATCAGGCTCAATGTTTTTTTTAATATAAACCTCCATTCAATATCCTTCCATTCCTTAGCATAGTCGATTCCTACACGAGGAGCTGTTATATATTCAGGTTTTTCGCCTGAATCAAGCACATCTCTTTGAAAAAATCGTTCAGAAAGTTTATTATTCATGAAATTTTATTTTTATATAAAAAGTATCCTTATAATGACATTTAAACACTTTTATTGGCAGTTCACAAAATTACTATTTAATTAATATATTTGTAAATGGATAAAAATAAAAACATAGAACTTCTTTTGAATAAAGAAGTTGATTACAGCATGTTTTCTGAAGGTATTATTACTGTTAGAAATGATATTCTACCACGATTTTTGGAGGTGGAAGCTGGTAAACAAAAAAAGATAAATGTGCAGGTTGAAGAGAATATATATCAAGTAGAATTACGGCATATAAATAGGAAAAATGCATCGACTGTTTATCAGATTCGTTATTCTAAGAATGGAAAATTATCTGCACATCTTGTCTCCCTCTTTCCTGAAGCCTATCAGTTGTTAAATCAACAATGTGCAAAAGGAGATCAAAAGAAGACTTACGCCAAACTACCAAAAAACAAGAAAGAGTATTTACTGATTTATTATGATAAGAAAAACAAAAAACTCATCTGGCAAAGGCAAGAGAACGAAAGTTTCTATCCTATCATTCAAAAATTTATAAAGCAAGCGGATGAAACAAGAAGTTTAAAAGTAAGCGATTATCCGAAGATTTTTCAGGGATTAGAAGTAAAAGTAAGTTTTGGGCAAAGAGGTTATTATCAAATACCTTCAATCTCATTTCTATATGAGGGTCAAACAATAAGTGACGGGATATATCCTTGTTTTCTATATTATAAAGAACAAAGGTTACTTATATTGGCTTATACAATTAATGGAACTATTAAACCGCCACAATCTTGGGATTTGCCGGCAAGAGTACAGACTATTGATTCCTATTTTGATGAAAACAATTTAAAAACCCCTGATAGATATGGAAAATCTTTCGTTCATGAAGTTTACTCAGTCGATAATCCGTTTCAAGAACAGATTGATAAAAATTTGCAGGAAATAATTGATTATTATAAGACTATTATGGAGAAAACCACTACGTCAATCAGTGATCAGAGGACGGATAGTATGCTGGATATACCTTTCAAAATAGATAGGGTGGAAGAAATAGGACAGACAGGATTATTATTTAACAGTAATCTGTTATATCGCTATACAACATCTTTACTTACGAAACCATTTGTTATATTGAGTGGGCTTTCAGGATCGGGTAAGACTAAACTGGCGCTTTCTTTTGCTAAATGGATTACAGGAAATAGAAAGCAGGTAAAAATTGTTTCCGTAGGATCGGACTGGAATAACAGGGAATATCTATTAGGATATCCTAATGCATTGCAGCCAGGGGAATATATTAAACCGGATAACGGAGTCCTGGATTTCATCATTGAAGCGGAAGAGAATAAGGATTTACCTTATTTTCTTATTCTTGATGAAATGAACCTCAGTTATGTAGAACGTTATTTTGCTGACTTTCTTAGCACAATGGAGTCACAAGAGCCTATCACGCTTCATCCTGATACGGCATCGGATTCGGACTGGAGCGGAGTTCCTTCAACTATTCGATTGCCTAAAAACCTCTACATTACCGGAACAATTAATGTAGATGAAACAACTTATATGTTCAGTCCAAAGGTACTCGACAGGGCGAATGTAATTGAATTCAGAATAAGTCAAAGAGATATGGAAACATTTCTCAGAAATTGTACGCCTATCAAACCGGATGCAGCTGACCATAAGGGAGCAGATATGCAGAAGGATTTTGTAAGGATAAGCAACAAAGATTGTTTTGAAAATGACCAGGAAATCAATAAAAAACTTATTCAATTCTTCGAAGAGCTAAAGAAGACCGGAGCTGAGTTCGGATATCGTACTGCATCAGAAATCTACCGTTTCGTGGCTATTGCCCATGAATTAAAGGTGGATTGGGATACCAATCAATTAATCGATGTGATGGTTATGCAGAAATTGCTTCCAAAGCTGCATGGATCAAGAAAGAAAATACAACCGGTTCTCAATACTCTTTGGAATTTTTGTTTGAATAATGACGAAAATGAAATGATTGACAAGGACAGTATTGACTTTGAGGAACAGTGTATTTATCCGATATCGGCGGCAAAAATATGGCAAATGAATAAAAATGCTAAAGATAACGGATTTACCAGTTATGCCGAGGCTTAATGACGAAATCTGAGAAAATACCTATTACACTCTTTTCTGGTGATACTATTGAATTGGTGATCTATGAAGAGCTCCGCGCTACTCTGTCGGTTAATCATGAAAGTGCTTATGAAAATGGAGAGTCTCCTTATCAATTGAAAGAAGGTTGTGTGTATGAATATAGGCTTCCGGAAGGGTATATTCCTGAAGAATGCTTTTAGATAAAAAAATCTAACATTGAGCCTTTCCGGGGACGAATTCATACGAATGTGTATGTAGGTACATTCAACTTTTACATTTATCATGAAAAAGATCCCAAGAACCCGGTAGGAAGCGTTTCGCTGGAGATACAGTCGGTTAAGACGGACTACCGGAGTGATTATCGTACGATGCTGGAAGATATCACGGTGAGATGTACAGAACTGCTATTGCGGCAATCTTCTCCCGTAAGCCAGACTTTTACGGTGGATCCCGACAGTGATCCACAGACGCTTTATCAACGGTTTGCTTTTGTGGAATCGCTTATCCGCTCAGAATCGTTTATGGATGCGCTATGCCGTATAAACTCTATGTCTGTCAAAAGATGGGAAACTATTGAAACGGCTAAAAGTATTTGTAATATACGACGAGCCAATCGCTCAGTGATGAGGCAGATCATGACAAATACTAATCGGGTAACGCTACATAGTGGACATTCCCTCAAAGAGAAATTCAATACTCTGCCCGGTCACGTGAATATTGTTGATAAAAGGGAAACTGCTGATATTCCCGAGAATCGTTTTATAAAATATGTACTTGAAAGCTTTTTACAATTTATTCTTTCAGTTGGTTTTCATTCAAATGCGGGAGAGAGATTAAAGAGAGAAGCCTCTCTTGCCGCGGAATTATTAGAAAGACAACTCGCTTTGCCTATATTTAAAGAAGTCTCACGATTGGATATTATTCCACTGAATAATCCGATATTGCAGCGAAAAAAGGGATATAGGGAAGTTTTGCAAGCGTGGCTGATGTTTGATATGGCGGCGAGTCTGGTGTGGCGCGGTGGAGAAGATGTTTATCATGGTGGCAAACGAGATGTAGCTAAACTCTATGAATACTGGTTGTTTTTCCGGATGCTTGAACTTATTGAGGAGGTTTTCGGAATAGAATCCTTGTCGGTTGATCATCTTATTGAACCTACCACGGATGATATGATTGAACTAAAACTTAGAAGCGGTAAGTTGAAAATGATTGATGGCGTCTTTGAAGCACATCACCGGAAATTCCATTTAGTCTTTTGTTATAACCGGACTTTTGAGAAATTATCTTCTTATCCTTCGGCAGGGAGTTGGACCAAAGAGATGAGGCCCGACTATACACTTTCGATCTGGCCCGATAGTCTCTCTGAACAACAGGCGGAAGAGCAGGAAATAATTGTTCATCTGCATTTCGATGCTAAATATAAAATTGAGAATTTCAAAGCATTGCTAGAAGATACTCAAACGGATAATTTTAAAACTGATGAACCCAAAAGGGAGTACAACCCCATCGATTTCCTGAAAATGCATGCCTATAAGGATGCCATTCGTCGGACTGCGGGAGCTTATATCCTTTATCCGGGTTCAGAAGAGAACATCTATTCGAGCTACCATGAACTGCTGCCCGGTGTAGGTGCATTTAGTGTTTCGCCTTCAAATATGCATAAGGTTGGACTGAAACAGTTCCTATTGGATGTAGTAGACCACCTTTCAAACCGGACTTCTCAGCGCTCGCTTTTCTCTTATCATACCTATAAGACATTTGAGCGGGAGCCGGGACCTGTTATTAATGATAAGTTACCTTTGGAGGAATACCACGAATTTCCAAAAACGACTTATGTACTTATTGGTTATTATAAAAGTCAACAACATTTAGAATGGATACTTAAAAATAAATTATATAATGTACGTACCGATAATCGTAAAGGCTCATTAAAACTTTCACCTAAAACAATGGGAGCAAAATATTTACTTCTACATACCAAAGATGCTCCTATTACCGATCTTATTTACCTATTAGATCCGGATGGTCCTCGTGTTATTTCCAAGGAGTATATGGAAAAAATGTTATATCCTTCCAATTCGATCAAACCTTTTTATATTGGATATACCTTGCAATCTTCCTTTCCTATAAAAGAAGATTTCGAATATATGAAATGGGATATTCGTAATCTTTCCACATATATATCAGGCAGAAAATCAGCCGAACCTTTTACTGTGACTTTGGAGGATTTGATGCATGCAAAGTATGTAGTTGATCATATTTGAAAAAAACTTTATCCACTCCTGACATACTGTTGTCAGTAACGGCTTCTACCTTTGCATCAGTTTCTAAATCGTTGAACTTAAAAAATTGTAATTATGGAATTTAAATTATTTTATGTAGGGGAAGTGGCAGGATTTGATGAATGAATTTTACCCCAAGGACCGGAGGGAACCGATATGTGTATAATCCGTTTTACTCCAAAAGCCATAAGAGCTATGCTTACTTAAATTTTGATTATCAAATAAAAATAAGAAGAGCTACTTATGAGGGAGTAGCTCTTCTGAAGTAGAGTTTTCTTTGTTTAAATCGTCTTATCTCTCGTCGGATAATAATATATTAGACAAACAATTAACCAAAAATAAGAGGACGCCAGCAGCTTCCATCCCAAACATATAGTCCGGGACGAATACCAAGAGTATTATTTGTGTTAACATTGTAAACAAATAAACCCGTAAGCTCTTTTTCTTTTCCGACAGCATCCTTAATATCCGTGAGGGTAACCAAGGATGTAAGTTTGACTCTTGGCATACCTAACCCTTTATTCGTTGTTGAATTATCAACAGATGGGTTTATCGGATTTTTTTCTTTTAAATCTAATAATGCTCCATTGTTAGGTTCTATTTCCGCTCCTATAGTAACCTGAGCATTAAGTTCTGCGCTTAAGCTCATAAGAGAGATGATAGCAAAACTACAGATTAGTGTTCTGATTATTTTTATTAGTTTCATATGATTAATAGTTTATTTTGTATAATTCTTACTTCTTTCCTTTAATACTTTACGGCCGGTTTACCGTAAAGCTTTAGTAGTCATTGTCGCTATCTCATTGGTTATACCCATAGAACCTCTACCATTACTAATATTTACTGCACCAAGATATCCGGTTGGATTGGAAAGGCTTTGTATACGACTTCCACTGTGAACATTAAAGCTCTCCCAGCATCTATTAATTCTTGTAGCTATAGCTCGTTTTGTTGATGTATCTACCGTATATATAACACCTTCACGAACACCTTCTCTGTTGTAGAGGATAATACAACGTGAGTCATCCTGATCTCCGCAATATTGAAGAGCATCCGGATGTCGCAAAGCTTCTTCCTCCGAATTACATTCAATTGTAACAGGTTCAAATGTTTCGGCTGTTGAGGTGCCTAACGTTACTACATACCATTTTTTATTTTGACTAAATACAAATGCTCTTCCTGATGATCCGTTAGGACAAGCGGACGGCGGCTTTATGACGGATAAGTAAATAGAACATTCCTCATTGACTAAAGTAAAGGGTACTTTATCAAAAGGTTGTTGTGGTACGCCGGTGAACTTAACAGTTATAAATCCTTCAGGCGCTTCCAATAATTGACCATCTACGTAAGCAGTAATGTTTTCGTAGGTTCCGATATTACGTGCCGGTAAGAAATATGACCCTTCTGAAAGCGTGTATGGTATTTTTACAATAGAGATATCGTCTGTTGAACTCATATCTACACCAACATATCCGGTCGTATACACATTCTCACATCTTAACTCAAAGGGGATCTTCTTCTCTATATTAACACTTATCATACAAGAGCTGGATATATTTATACCTAAAGCACTTTTCAAATCGGATAAAGAAAGGTCATATTGACCGGCAGGTGTTGTACCGTCTCCTTGTATATAGAAATAGAAGAAGCCATTATCCGCCTGCTCTATTTTTTGTGCAGGCACGACTAAGCTTAATCCATTTCCATAAGAATAGGTTTTTTGTGTAACAATATTTATCTCTACAGTTGATTTATAATAGATATAATCTGTCTCTTTAAATTCTTTTCCTTCCTCTTTTGTGTATGTAGTATGCGCCAATGTACTACAAAGGAAGTCGAAAAAGAAACAGGACTCCCAGAGTCTGTCCCATCTATTGCCGTTCCATACATACGGGCCGGGGCATAGATCTTCACGGGCATCGGTAGCTACGTTGTATACGATTAATCCTGTGTGTATAATTTTCTCTTGATTTGTATAAAGAGGATCGTTAGATGTAAACATGGGATAAAGCTCATTCCTGACTTGCAGGTTAACTCTTGGTAAAAGTAAGCCGGAACTTGAATTTTCGTTAAGGCTATTATTTTCTTTCAGATGAAGTAACGTGCCCAAAGTTGGAGGAAAATCGCCGCCTATGGTCACCTGGGCGTACAGATTTGTTGCCAGTATTGTTAGAATTGCTATCAGTAAATGTTTGTTTATCATCTTGCTAAATATTTCAAGTTGAATGTCTCTCGTTGTGTTTAAGTTATTCCGATCAAATGAACTTTCACAATATTTACTTGTTTTTTATAAATATAAGGGTCAAATTTTTATATCTTGTTTTTCCTATACATTCTTTTGCAATACAAAAGAAGTGTTTAATAATCAAGAATATGATATATAAAATGACAGAGATAATTATTTGTTTCAATTATCTGACGCATTTGTTTGTTTCATTTTAATTAATTGAAAGTTTTTTTGCTTTATGGTGAGTAATAGACTACATTCTTTAAAAATATTTTACAAAAGTGTCTTTTTGTTTGAAAATATTGAGGCCTCTTTGTAAAAAGTATATGTAATTTTGTGTCACAAGACAAACTGTTTTCTACGCATAATATATTTAGGTTATGAAATATGAATGGAATAAAATACTAATTGATAGAATACTCTCCAAAATACCTGCTCATATCAATCCAATCAATTATCTGGCAGACAAATTACAACTCAGTAAGGAGTCTGTTTATAGAAGAATAAGGGAAGAAGTTCCTTTTACGTTAGAAGATATCTTTACCCTTTCTTCAGATTTGTCTATTTCATTAGATGAAATAATGTATTCTTCAGGGAAGGGGAGTCTGAATTCAAGACCGGTTCTGTTTGATTTAAGGAGTAATAATGTATTAGATCCTGAAAAACTTTTCTTTGAGATATTTTCAATGTATGATACTGTTTTGGAAAATTTTGGTAATATAAAAATAGAAGTGACAATTGCCGCCAATCATTTTATGATTATATCGACTATCCATTTAGATCATTTATTCCGGTTTTATTATTATAAGTGGATTCAACAAATTCACACCATGCCATTAAAATTTCGATTGTCTGATGTGAAGATCCCTGAGAAAATAACAGCATTGCGAGAAAAAATTAAATCAAATGGGGTTTATGTAGGGCAGAATACTTATATACTGGATCGTAATTTTATAAAAAATTCTCTCCTTGAAATCCAATATTACTACAAAAGAAAACTTATTTCGGAAGAGGAATTACAATTGATACAAAAGGACTTTTCCGTTTTTGTAGATTTAATGGAGGGAATTGTTAAGGAACAAACAAAATATGCTGATTTCAGTGGTAATATTTATATCCCTACCTTCCGGATAGAGTCTTCGGGGCTTTATTTTAAATATGAAGAGAGGGAGGAATGCCAATTCTGGTTATATTCCGGAACACATATTGCTTCTACGGATCGTGAAGTGTGCAAGTTGTACAAAGCCTGGCTTGACTCATTAAAAAAACATTCCAGTCTGATTACCGGTTGCAATGAGGCATTACAAACAGAATTCATCGACCGGCAGAGAGAATATGTAAAAAATATTACAAACAAAGACTACTCTTATGAATGATATTATACGAAAAAAAATGATAAATAAGATCGTAAGTACAATACCTTCTTATATAAAACCTGTCGATTATCTTTCAACAAGTCTCGATATTGCCAAAGAGTCTGCCTATAGAAGATTGAGAGGTGAAATGTCTTTTACTTTTGATGAAATAATAAAGCTATCTCAAGAACTTGAGTTTTCAGTAGATGAATTGATTAATTCAAAGAACTCTAATCAGATAACCTTAAACTTACAAATCAACAAAGATCCTGAACAAACGTTCCTTTTAAAACTACAGAATTACAAAAAAGATATAGATATCCGCCTCCAATATAAGGACTCAAGCGCGATAATGGCCCTTAATTACTTGCCGGCGATATTTAGCATACACTTTAAGAGTCTGTTTAAATTTTCATATTATACCTGGCTGCATAGGAAATATAAAGGAATGCCAAAGCTATACTATGCTGATGTTATTATTCCGGATGAGTTCGAAGCTTTGCGAAAGGAACTGGATATTAAAACACGAGATGTGAGTAACAATACATTTATCCTCGATATGAATGTATTTCTGAGCCCTCTACGGGAAGTATATTATTTCTACAAATTAAGGTTAATATCGGATGATGAACTGGAAACGATCAAAACAGATTTCCATAACATGATTGATTTTGTAGAAAAAATAGTCAGGACAGGAGAATCAAACCCGGGAACAAAGTATTCCTATTATATTTCAAATTTTAATATAGATGGTAATAGTGCCTACAGCAATTGTGATGGAAATATTATATCCTCTTTCAACTTTCACTATTTTAATACCATACTTATATCCGATCCGGAAGTATGTGAGTCACATAAAGAATGGTTGGAGTCGTTGAAAAAATACTCCATATTGGTTACTCAATCCAATGAAATGATCCAGGAGCAATACTTTGATAAGCAAAGAGCATATATCGATCATGTGAAAGACGGCAATTTTTAGGAGATTAAACCGTAGTAACAATTCTGATTATTTACTTTTTTTCCGATAAACAATATGTTCCATAAAGAACACCATGATGATACCCATCACAAAACCGTTGCATAGAATCGGGCGGAGTAGGGAAGGGATTTGCCCCGTCAGGTCGGCGGGAATAAAGGAAATAAGTAGCGCCGTCATAATCGGAAAACCCATCGTTACGCCATCGTTGAAGCAGGTAACTGCCTTAGTGTTGGTTATCGTTTGAAAACCTGCTGCAAACTGATTGATCATAACATACAACAGAACTGTTCCCATTACCACATTCGGTATATAGAGCAGACCTTGTATAAATAAGGGAATGAAAGCGGAAATTATCAACAAGAGAGCTGTTGGTATAAAAGGAAACCGCGAAGCACACTGCGTTGAAGCAATAATGCCGGGACTGGAAGAATAGTCTATAGCTCCCACGACCCCCAATATACCGGCCAATATATTTGACCCACCCGTAAATGCCACACCCCGTTTGTTTCGTTTCTCCATATCTCGGGCTGAAAGCATCTGGCCGACAGCTTCAATAGATCCTACTTCATTTATGATTAAGGCTATGGCACAAAAAAGAAAAGCTAAAATAACACCTGCGTCGAATTCGGGAGTGATGAATAAGGATGCCGTCTGCAACACATCGCTTCCTTGTATAGTTCTGGACAAAACCGGAATATAAAACAAACGATGAATTCCTGTAGCAACAATAATACCCAAAATAAGTGTAGCCGATTTCCAGATCCCCTTCAACCAATTGTTTGCCAATAAAAGCAGAATGCTCATAACGATAACAAACAACAAATTAAACAAAACAGGTGATCCGTTGACAAAAACCAATTTTATAATGGTAGGCCCCAGCGTAAGAGGAATCAACATCATGATAACAACGATAACCCTTGTCGTAAATATCTTTTGCAGGTATTTCAAAAGTCCCAATGAAGATATCAAAACAATAAAGAACCCTCCAATCGCAATAGCCGTATAAATAGCAGGTACCGAAGCCGGTAAAGAAGCCAGAATACCGACAAGTAAAACAGATGCCGGCCCGACAACTAAAGGCAATTTATGTCCCGCTAATACCTGGACTATCAGTGTAAGCCCCAAAACAAAGAAAAGCTTCTGCATATATGCAATCTGGGCAACGGCATCTTCGCCAAAATGCATTTTACCAAGCACCAGCCCCATTGTTATGATAGAAGGAACAGTTACTACCCACCATTGCAAACCATAAAGAAAGGTTGCTCCGACTGTGGGTTTATCTTCAATATTATATTTCATTTTCAGGAACGCTGATTTCCACAAAGATAAACTAAACTTTGTAAATACGCATGCATTCAAAAATCAGTTATAGGTATACTTATTATTTGTTTGAGGTACCTCAAAATCAATTTTAAGGTACGTCAAACTTAATTTAGAGGTAGGTCAAAATTGATTTAGAGGTACGTCAAACAGATTTTTGTATACATAGTTTCATAAAAGACGTTATTACCGCACATAGAAAAGGCCGAGTACACGGAAGTTCACGGATTTATATCTTTTTAAATAAAATTTCCGAGAAAGTCCGCGTTTCCCGTGTAATCTGCCTGCAGTAATACGAACCGGATAATGGAAGAATGCCGATATGTTTTGTATATTTGTTGGCTTATAAAAAGAAGAGAGGATGAAGAAAGTTATTATAGCGATTATGTGTCTGGCAGGTATTGCGGGACAAGTGGAAGCCGCATACGTTGGAAAGGTATATGTTGATAAGAATAAAAACGGCAGACAGGACAAGGATGAAAAAGCACTGGCGGGAGTCATGGTGACGGACGGTTTGAACGTTGTGAAGACATCTTCCGATGGTTCGTTTCGTTTGCCGGGACATGATAAGGAACGATTTATAACGATTACGACTCCTTCCGGTTACAAAACAGATAATAAATACTATATACCGATCAGTGAAGATACAAGAACATACGATTTTGGTGTACAGCCTTATGCGGGAGGTATTAGTAGTGATGGGAATCATCGCTTCATACATATCTCGGATACGGAGATCTTTAATACGGAAGGGCATGAAGATTGGATAAACAGTGTGCGCGGATATGCCCGTAATGAAGAAGCCGCTTTTATCATGCATACCGGAGATATTTGCTATGAGAAAGGATTGAGAAATCATATCGAGTTGATGAATACGGCAAATATGAACTGCCCGGTGTTCTATGGTATCGGTAATCATGATCTGGTAGAAGGCAAATATGGCGAAGAATTATTCGAGCAGCTTTACGGACCGGCATATTATTCATTTGAAGTCGGTAATACGCATTATCTGGTTACACCGATGTTTAGTGGTGATTATCAACCTTCTTATACCAAAGAAGAAGTATTCCGCTGGGTAAAAAATGATTTGCGTCATGTTCCTTTAGGGAAACCTGTGGTGATGTTCAATCACGATTTGCTTTCAAATACCGATCAGTTTCGTTTTAAGATCAGCGACACAGACGAAATAGACCTTAACGAACATAACCTGAAAGCCTGGATCTACGGGCATTGGCATAACCATTTAATCAAAAAACAGGGAAAGGTTCTTACAATATGTACTTCACCATTGGATAAAGGGGGTATTGATCATTCAACAAGTGCTTTCCGTGTAATGCATGTGGACGGCAAAGGAAATGTATCGAGCCGGTTACGCTATACTTACATTGATAAACAGATTGAGATAACTTCACCCGGACAAGATGGATTTCCATTGTTTACTTCAGGTGCAATGCCTGTTACGGTTAATACCTATCATTCCGTTTCTCCCACCAAAGAGGTTACATATTCCTGTCAGGTAGCAGGGAAGAAGTTCGTTTCCAATAAGAAGCTTTCCCAACAGACCGACTGGTCATGGAAAGATATCATGTATCTTGGTAAACAACATGTTGGCAAAACGGTCACCTTAAGCGTTACTGCTACTTTTAATAACGGCGAGAAAGCGGTGAAAACAGTTTCGTTTCCTTATACAGGACGTAAGCCGCTTACTGATTTAACGGATAACTGGAAAAACTTATTGGGTGACCCTTCTCATACGGGAACTGCCAAAAGTGCCGTAAATCCTCCGTTAATTATGGCGTGGACCAATAATGTGGGTTCAAATATTTATATGACCTCTCCGGTTATTTATAAAGGAAATATTTACGTTGCCTCGGTAGATGAGGACTTGACAGGTAAGGCCTGTATTTATGCGCTTGGTGGGCAGACGGGCGATATTCTTTGGAAATATTTTGTAGATAATTCGATAAAGAATACCATCGTTGTGGATGACGACATTGTATTTGCCCAGACTGTTCAGGGTACATTGTATGCCATCGACGCCAAAGACGGCAGCCTGAAGTGGGGAAGTAAACTACATGTTGGCGAACTTCCCGCGTTGGTGGAAGGTTTAGTGGTTTCCGACGGGGTAATATATGCGGGAACAGGAAGCGGACTTTGCGCGTTGAATACGAAAACAGGCGACAAGATCTGGCGAAACACAGGGTGGGAGCAAGGCGAAGGTGCGACATCCACTTTATCGTTAGGCAATGGAATATTGATCAGTTCTTCACAATGGAGAGGTTTATACGCTAACGATTCCCGTACGGGAGAGTTCAAATGGCATCAGGATAAGAGCGGATTAAGGAATAGAGGTGCCTCGGCGGCTATCCACGATAATCTATTGTATGTTACTTCTACCAACTCACTTTTTATTATGGATCCCGCTAAAGGAAATATAATTGTCCGCAAAGAATATCCGTTCAGTGTAGATGTTACCTCTACACCATTGGTTACTGACTGGGAGATTGTCTTCGGTTCTGTAACCGACGGATTGATAGCTGTTGATAAAGAGACATTGGAAATCAAATGGAAATACCAGACGAATGACGCGCTTATTTACACTGCCCCTTATACCCGCAAACCGGCTGCTTTGATAGAGACAAGCCCTGTCTTATCAGGCAATACAATCTATTTCGGAGCTTCTGACGGAACGTTATACGGCATCGATAGAGAAAAGGGTGAAGCGGTATGGAAACATGCTACCGGAGCTCCCGTCTTCGGATCAATGGCGGTGTCGGGGAATACCTTGGTAGCAGTTGATTTTGGAGGTAATGTGTATGCCTTTACAGTGAAATAAACGGTATAGAGCTGTTTATTCCGGATCGTATATCGTATCGTCGTAGGAACCATTTACATGTAATGATCGCAGGAGTTCGTTATGAATTCTTGCCAGTCCTTTAAATCGTTCCCAATTCTTATTTTCGGGATTACCCCAACCTACTTCCGATAAAGCGAACAGGCGTGGGAAAAGCTGTTTGTCTATTCTTGACTCACTTTTGGCAATATGTGACCAGAAATTGGCCTGAACACCGAGATAATTTGCCGCGACATCCTGAGGCGTACCTTCCGGAACGGGATCATATAGATATACTTTTTTGGTATCGATCGCTTCATAGCCGTAATCAAAGTAGCAGTGAGACGTTGGACAGGAGATTATTTTGAAACCTTTCGCCGCCGCATGTTCGGCTTCTGTCTTTGCCCAACTTCTCCAATACATGACTACTTCGTCGCCGGTTAATTTGCCACCTTCAAGAATTTCATCCCAGCCTACCAATACTCTTCCTTTACTTCTCAGGTGATTTCCGACTTGGGTTACAAAATAACTTTGGAGTTGTTCTTCGTTTGTTAAGTTGTTTTCACGCATTTTTTTCTGGCAATGTTCGCATTTTTTCCATTGCTCTTTCGGGGCTTCATCGCCTCCGATATGGATATATTGCGAAGGGAATAATTCAATAAGTTCGTCCAAAACGTTGTTTACAAACTCATATACTTCTGGTTTTCCGCCGCATAAGATTTCTTTATGAACGCTCGGTCCTTTGAAAAAGGAATGAATACCCGGAGGTATGCCTGTACAAGACAGGTCGGGATACGAGGTTAAGACAGCGCAAGCATGCCCGGGCAATTCAAATTCAGGAACGATGGTTATATTCCTTTGTGCGGCATAGGCTACCAGATCCCTGATATCTTCCTGAGTGTAATATCCTCCCATTTCATTAAATTCTATATCGAACTTGGAGCCGACGGTGGTGAGTTTCGGGTATTTTTTTATCTCGATTCTCCATCCCTGATCATCGCTAAAATGAAAATGTAAGGTATTAAGTTTATATAATGACATCAAGTCTATATAGCGTTTTACCAGGTTTTTACCCATAAATGTACGACTAACGTCGAGCATGATGCCTCTCCATCCGAAACGCGGATAATCCGTTATTTCAACTTCGGGCAGTTTTATTTCCTTCTTTCCGGCTTGAGGCGAAATAAGCTGTACCAATGATTGCATACCATATACTATTCCTTTCGATGATGGGGCGCTTATTTCCACTTTTTCGGGTGAAATGTTTAAGGTATATCCTTCTATCGGTAAGGTGGATTTTTTGTCAAGAGTCAACAAGATTGACGGATTTTTACTCGCTTTTTTCTCCATGCGTAAGGAAAAGCCAAGGACTTCATTCAGGATATCAGTGTATAATTCTCCTGCATCTAACAGCTGCTGATCGCAAATAACCGTAGTGTTTGATGTTAAAATAAACTCTCCTTTACCCTGAGTTACTTGTACAGGGTAGGGGATAATGTTAATACTTTGCGCATTTATCATCCATGATATAGGCAAAAGAAATAAAATGGTCAGGAAATAAAGCTTATGTTTTTTCATGCTATTTTTATTTTAGAATTATTCAGAAGTTTAATGAAACTCTTTTCAATAAATGTATCTATATAATATGGATTTGCTAAGATATAAAACTTACATCATTATATTCAATCATTTGACTAAATGAAAAAGAAATATTTATGAACATTCATCAGTCAAATATTGTTCCAAATGATATAATATAAAAAATGAAATCATGAATAAAGTAAGTAAAGCATTTTTATTCCTTTTAATGGGAGGAATGTTATTTGTCAGTTGTAAAGATGACGACTGTAAAGAGTGTGAATTTGATGAATCCAGAAGAATTATATTAAGCAGCCAGGTTACCATGGGCGTAGAACCTCGTTTACAAGAAGAACAAATTGAGCAGGGCCAGGCACTTAGCTTGTTTATTACGCCTAATAATACTCCCAGTGAAGTTTTATATGAGAATGTAAACATAATAGCTAACGGACAAGGAGGATTTGCTGCCCAGAATATGTATTATCCTATTGACGGGCGTAGCGTTGATTTGTTTGCTATTCATCCCTATTCAGCTAATGCTAAACTGAGTGAGAACATTCCTTTTTCAGTACAAACTAACCAGGGTATTCAAAAAAATTATCTGGATTCCGATTTATTGTTTGCTACCCGTACAAATCAATCACGTGCTAATGATACAATTTCGTTGGTTTTCTTTCATAAAATGTCAAAACTTGATATTACGATCGAAAACAATGATGGTTTGGATTTGAGTACTATTACTTCCTTTTCTGTATCCAATATTCTTCCTTCAACAACCATAAATCCGTTGAATGGCGAAATTACTGCGGCGGCAGGTAGTCCTGTTTCTATCAATGCTTATGGCGTGGCTTCTGCTCCGGAAGCAAGAGCATCAGTCTCAGGTATACATGCGATTGTTGTTCCTCAGACTATTGCGGCAAATGCACAATTATTCCGTTTTACACTAGGACAACAAGTTTATACTTTTACAACGACTGAAGCATTTACTTTCCTCAGTGGAAATCAACATGCTGTTAAGCTAACTATCTCAGCAGGTCAGATTACCATTGAGTCAAGTATATCTCCATGGATAACAGGAGGCTCAATTGGAGGAGGAGTAACTCCTGAATAAATAGTTGTGATGTGTAGAATATTCTCCCTACTGATCTGTCTTCTTCTTTTTACCGCCTGTTCAGGGGTATCAGAAAGATATGTAGTAGGGAATACACGCATCATGATTGACGAAACATCTGTAAAGTATGATTTTCAGCCATTAGATACAATCGGGTTATTTCCAGTTGGTTATCGTGATGGTCAACCTGGCCAACCAGGTGATATCGCTTATCCTATAAATGTGCCGTTTGTATTGGATAACAATAATTGGAAACCGGTTGATGATGATTATCTCTTTACGAACGAAGAAAGACTTGATATCTATGCTTACTTCCCTTATAATATGAGAATTAGTCGTGATGAGGGAATGTTAAGAATAAACGAGCTTATATATGACTTATCCAATCAGCAAGAAAGAAAAAAAATAGATTTGCTTTGGGCTAAAAGTACTATAAATACCGGATCAGAAAATATTGCTGAGCTTTCTTTTCGTCATGTTTTTTCTAAGATAACCATAAGGCTTCAACTATTAAATATCGAAGACCGGAATATTGATATACGTCTATACAACATAAAAAGTAGTGCAACCGTTAATCTTACTACCGGAATAGCAACAGCTAATTCTGCAAGTGAAATTATTACTCCTGTACTTATCAATGAACAGCCTGGAGTCTACTTTGAGTATGAAGCTATTGTTCCACCCCAGGAGATTGCTTCAGGCACTTCGTTAATCTATTTTATAATTGATGACGAACATACTCATTATGTAACAGACAGTATGATTGATTTAGTCTCAGGTAGTAGTTATACGTTCGACCTGACATTCTATCAAAGCCCTACACCTTAACTAGAGGATAAATGAAAACTGAATAAAATGAGAAAGAAATATTGCAATATTATCTCCAATATAGTATTCATAGGTTTGATTTTACTATCAGGTTGTATAAAAGATGATAAAGATACACCAAATGATTATATTCGTATTTTTTCATCTATTCAGCATCCGGATCTTCGCATTACTGGAAACAATTTCGAGCCAGGAGATGAAATAGGTGTTTTTATTGTTCCTTATTCTGTAGATAATAGTACTCCGGGAAGTATTGAAAATTCAGATTATGCAAATAATATTCCACATATCTATCAAGGTGGTAACTGGCAAACACAACAAGGAGATCTACTACCCTGGCCCGGGGCAAGAAATATAGATGTGTATGCTTATTACCCTTATGATGAAAATGCAACAGTTTCACCCAGAATCTATGAGTTTTTTGTTTCTACCGATCAGTCTCTTTTAAACGGTTATATATTCAGTGACTTTTTGTATGCACGAACATTAGGAATATCCCCTTCTCCAACAGTTCCTCTCCAATTCTCACATAGTTTGAGTAAAATTAACATTAATCTCAAGTCAGAAATAACATTGATAAAGGAAGCATTTGATCAAACACAAGTATATATAGAGGATATACTTACCGGTTGTCATATAGACCTTATGAATGGAAGTACATCATTGATATCGGGGCTCTTGCCTCAAGAACTGAATCCTTTCCGTATATCAAGTCCTGTAACTACATATGACCTGAGCCTTACGGCAATTGTACCTCCTCAAACAGTATTGAATGGAACTCGTTTTTTAAGAGTAAACAACAGAGGCATAAATTATTTCTATACCACAGAAGAAGATATAACTTTCCAACCAGGTTACACAACTACTTTTAATATCGAGATTACACAACAAGGCATTATTGTTACGACAAGTACTATCAATGAATGGAACGACGGAGGCACGATCAGCGGATATATAGGAGAGAAACCGCCTCGTATTCTCGATTTAGATAATATTAATTGGGATGAATCTTATGTCCATTATGTTTACGACGGAAGCAGTCTCATAGCTCAAGTCTGTCGTGAGTATTTATTGAGAAGAAATTCACCAACTGTGGATATACCAGCTATTGTTATCTATCCTATGGGCGTGGATGGTCGTATGGATCTTACTAAAGGATATGTCGCTCGTGTATACAACCGTACCCGAAACAGTTCCTATGAGTATATCTTCAATACAGGCAATGTCCATGGAGGTAGTGCCGTCTTTGGTACGAGTAATAACCTAAGCTCTTACACTCAAGGCTCACTGCCGTTAGTTAATAAAGTATTGATTGAATCGGCAGACAATATAACTGCCGCCAGCGATAATATGATTCCACGACTTACTACGCGTCCCTATTTACTTACAGATATTGATAATAATACATATCCAATCACTAAGATAGGTACTCAATACTGGATACAGAAAAATCTTAAAGTCGAACATTACGCTAATGGTGATCCACTTGAATATTTTTATTATAATAATAATCCGGAAACATATAAGGATCTTTTAGGTGCTTTGTATACCTGGGCGACAATTTCTGACGCGACAGGTATGGCTCCTGACGGGTGGCGAGTACCTGTAAAAGATGATTGGTATTCAATGTATGAGTATGTAAATCCAGAGACTGGAAGAAAGATCAAAGTACCCGGTATGTGGAATACACCCACATACGCTGATAATGTTACCGGATTTTCTGCTATACCGGCTGGTTTACGTACATCAGGTGGTGCTTATAATGATTTGAATACTCGTGGACATTGGTGGTCTAACACTTCATACAGTACTACAAATGGCTGGATAATCTATGTCGCCGATGGAACAGCTATTACTGAAACGAATGCAAATAAAGCCAATGCACAGTCAGTTCGCTTAATGAGAGATAATTGATTCTTGAATAGTAATATTTTAGCTGGTTGAGTAAGGAAGGTTAATGTTTGGATTGAAAAGTATATCCTACATTAAGATACAGGTATTGTGAATGGGTACCTTCTGTAGATCTAACTCCGAATGTAGCAAACATATTATCAATTAGATATACTTTTAATCCGTATATCTGATAAAAGCGCTTATCTCTTTTGTCTTTATGATAAATATCATATCCTAGATTGGCAAATATAGAATATCCCGGCATACTAATCTCACCTTTTAATGATAAACCAATAGAGAACCGGTCACCTACCTTACCCAGTTTGTAGTATTCCCTGTATTGTCCGGTTTCTTCATTAATTCTGCCCTTAAAAGAAGTATTTACACTTTCATCATATACCGCTTCTATACTGGGCCCCCACTTAAAGCGATGGGTAGAATGAAACATATAAGCGTAACTTAAACCTGCAACTTTAAAACGTTCTTTAGGATATTTGGATCTTAAGCCACTATCATCAATGTCGACTTTAAGCGTTCGTGTAGTGAACAACAGACTAAGATCATGTACTCTGTTTTTTTTAAATACGGGTAGTTGATATATATTTCTCTTCGTTTTAGTTTCATTAATATTATAAGCAAGTTCAACAAAGGCAGTTAAAGTATTAAGGCCATTGTTGGGGGTACGCAATGCTCCATTTGAGAAATGCGTAATACTTAGCCCAGCATGTAAATCAAACCTGTTTGATAAACGCCATTTAAAATAACCGTTTCCTCCCAGATGTACATTTGTTGAAGAACCAAAGACTATAAATTCTGGATTATTAATTGCGTTAAAATGTTTCCAGTTAAAAGAAACACCTAAATTTATTTCATAATGAAGGGATAGATAAGGACTAAATTCCTTTATAGTAGCTCCCTGGAATAGAAAAACGGAAAAAGGATTTCCCAACTCTCTTCTCACTGAAGAGAAGTACGGCATATATACTCCAATCCCTTTATATGGCATTTCGTATAAATAATCCTGCCATTTATCACCTTTCGCCTTTATCCCATATTTCAAATGTAGAGCAGATAGATGAGGAGTACTGTATTTGCCATCAGGTCTAATCTTCTTGTTGGATAAACCCAACCCGTCACTAAAGCTTAAACTAATATAGTGGGGACGTTGGGAGGGTATGGAGTCATCAGCTGATGCAGCCATACAAATAGAAAGAAAAAGAAAGGCGGTTACTATTCTTCTTGCCATCCGGCTATAATTTTTCTATGCAAATGTAAGAGAAATACTCTTCCTAACAAATTGCAACATTTAGTTTATTGATTTGTTATATAAATCATACATTAGTTTGTAACACAAAACAATAATTTAATACAATAGTTATGTCAAAGAAGTTATTATGGATTGCGATACCGATCATACTTGTAATCGTTGTTATTGCATGGGGAAAAGGAGTTTATAACAATATGGTTACTAAAGACGAAGGTGTAAAAACGGCCTGGAGTCAGGTAGAAAACCAATACCAACGCCGTTTGGATCTGATCCCTAATCTTGTTAATACGGTAAAAGGATATGCTACACACGAGCGGGAAACATTAGAAGGAGTAGTGAATGCTCGTGCGAAAGCTACACAAACAACCGTTAATCCTGAGAATTTAACGGAAGAATCATTACGTCAGTTTCAAAACTCACAGAGCGAATTGAGCAGTGCGCTATCCCGTTTAATGGTAGTAGTTGAACGGTATCCTGATTTAAAAGCAAATGAAAATTTTAAAGAATTGCAAGCCCAATTAGAAGGCACTGAAAACCGGATTGCCGTGGAGCGTCAGCGATTTAATGAAGTAGCACAAAGCTATAACACCTATATCAGAAGCTTTCCTAATAATATATTCGCCGGAATGTTTGGATTTTCACAAAAAGCATACTTTACCGCAGATGCAGGTGCAGAAAGAGCTCCTGTCGTTGAATTCTAACAATCGGGAATATGTTTGACATCCGACATATAGTATATTCCGGTAGGCAAATAATGGCGATAATAACAATCGCTATTCTGTTTGCCGGGTTATTTCCTGTAAAGATAAGTGCGGTTGATTATACTATACAAACAATTCCGAATGAAATACTTACTGATAAGAATAATCGAGTCAGCAATCCGGATGGAATTATATCTCCGGTAGATGTTCAAGCTATAAATCAGCAGCTACGGCTTCTGGAAGACAGTACAGGTATCGAGGTAGCTGTTGTTGCAGTAGAGAGCATTGGAGATAATGATGCCCGAATGTTTGCTACTGATTTATTTAAATATTGGGGAATTGGAAAAAAAGAAGATGATAACGGATTACTCATCCAGTTAGTAACCGAACCCAGCCAACGTTCAGTTGTGTTTGAAACAGGTTACGGATTGGAGGGTGTTTTACCGGATGCAATTTGTTACCGTTTACAACAACGCTATATGATCCCTGATATGCGGAATGGAGATTATAGCAGTGGTATGCTGAAAGGAGTAATAGCCGTAAAAGACTATTTACTGGCCAGCGACTATGAACGGAAAGCAATGGTAGGAACAACATCTGAGAATGACGATTTCTCTTTATGGACACCTTTCATTTTCATATTTCTTCTATTTGGCGGAATATTCCTTTTTTCAATAGTGAATTCCTGGCGGAAACATCGTCCTAAAATATGTCCGAACTGCGGAAAGAAAACCTTTGTATATGTCGGACAGCAAACACTTCAACCCGCTACCTATTCATCAGAGGGTATGGCTGTTGATGTATATCGTTGTAAAAACTGCGGATATACAGAAAATAAAAATAAACGTATAAACCGATTAAGACGCAGCGTTCCTCCGCCAATCATCTTTGGCGGTGGCGGAGGCCGTGGCTTCGGAGGCGGATTTGGCGGCGGCTTCGGAGGAGGTTCATGGGGTGGTGGCCGATCCGGTGGCGGCGGTTCTATCAGTAGATTTTAAGCCGTATTGTAATCCGTTATCTATCTTAATTTAAAAGTGAAGCAACTTTTATATTCTTTATACCCGTTTGTTCTGTGCGGAATAGTAATTGATCTACTTTCAATCCAGGGCGGAAGGTGATCATAGTTCGCTGGCCGGCGATTTCTGTGTCTATTTGAGAACCCCCATACTTTTCTTTGTATTTAATGATCATACGTACAGCGAAGGGTTTGTCTGTATCGATCAGGTTTTCAAGAGCGTAATCGCGTGCATGATTGGGATAGCCGCCTTCACGTAAGGATTTTTGTTCTTCTGAGAATTTATCGGGATTTCCTTTTGCATATTGAGCTCTATTTGCTTTTGGACTAATTTGGAATTCACAGGAATTGCTGTCTATATCTGCTCCTGATAACAAGAGGCCGAGTTTGCCGGATGTAAGGTCGGATGGAGTCACATCAAATGTAAGCATGAGGGATGGAGATTCAATGGCAAGAGGTTGAGCGGAAGTACCTACTTCTTTGGCTATTATTTTTGCTTTGCCTGTTGCCGGAATAATTTCTTCCATCCATTTGGTACCGATACGACCGTCGGAGTATTGAATCATTTCATGGATATTGAGGGTGCCTCCCCAGTTTACCATGGGAATCCATCCTGCCATGAGAAAACGACCGTCTGCTATTTCGGTTATTGCAGGAACGCACATACCATTATAAAAATCAAGGCCTTCTTCGACTACGCTGGTGTAACTATCTTCAGGGGCTGTAGCAGGTTTGGACCAGAGTCCGGTAAAGCCGCCAATGATATAATCGTATTTACCCCAACGGAAGAAGAAAGTACAATCACCTCCCGGGGGAAATCCCGGATTAACAGACCACCAGCCTCCGTTAATATCCTTTGATTCCCAGGTTCCTTTAGCCCCGTAGTTAGCAAGCATCCGCAAACGACCTTCGGGATCGGTATAAACACTTGGGTTTTCGCAGGGATGGAAGAGGATATGTGTCTTTTTAAAGTTGCTTATACCGTCTTGACTGATGGAATAAGTGGAACCGGCCGGATATCCGTGTATAGTGTCATAAAGGAATGATCCTGTTACTCCGTGTTTGTTATAGTAATCCCATTGGATAGGTAGGGTTGTTTTTTCTTGAGGATAAATACGGGTAGTATGGAGTCCGTAGCTGATACATAATTTATTGTCGTATATGAACGGAGTTCCTGTTCCTTGTGTTTCCCATTGTTCTTCGATGGGAGTAGCTGCATCGTGCTCGGTCCATGTTTTAAAATCAGTGGTGGAGAGATGTTCGAAATAATGTGCTCCACGTCCGAATTTACTGGCGTGACCGCGACGGTCATATAGGTAGAATAGGTGGTAGCGTCCTTTGTGGTAAAAGGTGGCGACATCGCCTACCCAGGTATTATGTCCTTCGGGTGTCCAGTATTGTATTTCTGATGAGATGCGCGGGGATGCAAGAGCGATTTTTTGAGGTTCAGTGCCGGGAAAAAATATTTCAGCTTTAGTTATAACTGACGGGTCTATTTCCCAGGTTGTTTGTTTTCCCCATTTAGGGTATCCTAAAGGATAATCGTTGTCAAGTAGTTCGTTATCGATATACATTGTCCATTTTACACCTGAAAAGTGAAGAATTACTTCATGTTTACCTTCCGGTTCTTCCAATATGGCGAGTGGGATACCGACAGGCATATCGCGAACTTCGGCAGGTTCTACGGGTAGATGAAGACGTAGGTCAGCCTGCAGAACAGGTACCGTACCGTCAGGCATTGGATATGCCGGGTAATTTTGCTGTTTACGGTCGGTAGGATCGCGAAGTGAAGTGGTTATGTTCAATACTTCAGGTATTTTGACGAGGGTTTGCGATCCTTCAGACTTCTTCAGGTTGACCTGTAGTTTGATGGTGAAACTAATGCTGTCATTGGGTGCACTGAATTCTGCGGTTACTTTTTGTGGGGATAAAGTGCTGAGTGGTGCTTGTCCTTCCGGAAAATTCCAGGGAGAGGAGTATAGTTCGAGTTGAACAGGCTTTTGGGTTACTTCGGTACAGCTTACCCATAAAAGACAACTCAGATTTATTAGAATTACGAGACAAGAAGAGATTAATTGTTTGTTCATTTTGGAGATATTAGAAATGTGACTATAATATTTAAGTTACAATGATGGAAACATACTATATTTTAGAGAACTGACTGGATTCACGAATCACTATTTCTCCTGTAAGATTGATTGTAATGGGGATACGATTATTATCTTTTATTCTCCGCATAAGAAGTTCAATGCTGATGTTGGCGATCTCTTCGCAGGGCTGACAGTATGAGGTCAAAGAATGTTTAAGATGCTTGGAATATTTCATGTCGTCGTATCCGCACATCACTAGATCAGTAGAGATTTTTATTCCAAGGTCTTCAATGGAGGACATCAGAACTGCGGCTGTGGAGTCATTGGCACATACTATTCCAGTCTTACCAGGTATGACTTTCATTTGTCTGACGAAGTTAATGTCTTCAGGATTACCGCAGAATATATTTTTTTCGGTGAATGCATAGTTATGTTTAAGTACGGTGTCGCGTACTCCGGATAGGCGTAGATCTACTGAACCGGCAGAATCTGGCCGATAGAAGAAGTGTATTGTTTCGCATCCCTGTTCGATCAGGTGCTTTGCCATAATACACCCGGCGCTGAAGTTATCGAGGCATATGATGTCGAATTTACTTCGGCCCGGGAAGCTCAGAATATCCCTGTCTATAAGTACCAGTGGAATACCAGCTTCTTCAATGGCTTTACATATTTTGAGGTTGAGTTCATATGCATTATGTACTCTTTCAAGAGGTGAGAAGAATATACCGTCTACTTTTTTATTGATATAATTTTCACAACAGTTTTCGATAAGGCTTCTCCTTATTTCGGCACTGCTGGCTGTAGCTCCTTCCCAAAGGCATATGAAACGACCTGTTTCCGATTGCCTGAGCAGCTGATCATTGATGATGGAGAATATTTCGGATTCCCCTGCTCCGGGTAATAATAGTCCGAATGTATAGGTTATGTTTGAACACTGATAAATAACAACTGTACCGAGTCCTTTTTTCTTTTTTATAAATCCTTCATCTTGCAGTTGGTTATACACTTTCGCAATGGTCGGACGTGATACCGAATATTTTAGTGCCAGATTTTGCTCTGTGGGAAGCATTGAACCTGGCGGAAATGTTTTTTTGAGTATTTGATCTTTTAATATATTGTATATTGCTTTATAATTTATCTTAGATTCCATAACTAAGTAATTTTATTGTGACATGCAAATATAATTATAGTTTGCATATATTTTACATTTGGAGTAAATAATGTAATATTTTTATATTAATATTTACTGTATATGTAAGTTTTAAATACGATATATTATAGATTATATGATAGTTTAAAATATTTAAAATATAAGTTTTTTATTGTATATCACCATCAAGTAAGTATATTTACAAACAGAAAAACATATGTAGATTTGTTATTCAAATGTAAATATGTAAATAGATATATTACTTAAGCCACATTCGATGGTTGTAAGTAATGGCATGTAATACTTTTAAATATACTTTAATGAAAAAAGAGCTTATTGCAACTCTCCTTCTTACGACTTTATCTTCATTCGCTCAGGTTGTAAAAGATTATGATCCTTCAATTCAGAAGACTACTCACATACAGTATTTCAAACCAACGGAGAAGCATTTATTTTCGGGTGATGGTATGCCTTATTATCATGATGGAACTTTTTATTTATATTGGTTACTGGACGAAGGTCATCATGCCGGGTTGGAAGGTTTAGGTGGTCACCAATGGGCATTGAGTACATCTACTGATCTTGTGAACTGGAAGCATTATCCGGTGGCTTTAGGTATTGATAATGAAGAGTGGGAAAAGTCTATTTGTACCGGTTCGGTAATTGCGGAAAAGGATACCTTTTATGCTTTCTATGCTACACGTGTAAAGGAGGACAATAAAATACATGAACAATTGAGTTATGCTATAAGTACCGACGGCGGTTATACATATAAGAAACAAGAACCCAATCCATTTTATTATGCTCCGGAGGAATGTATTAGCCGTGATTTCCGTGACCCGAAAGTGTTTAAGGATTCTGACGGACTTTTCCATCTGTTTATTGCTGGAAATCTTAAGGAGCCTGCTTTAGATGGTTTTGGCGGTTATTTGGTTCATTTGGTTTCAAAGGATCTGAAGAATTGGAAAGAGATTGAGTCTCCTTTGCATGGACAAAGGGGAACGCCAGAATGTGCAGATTATTTCAAATGGAATGATTGGTATTATTTATTGTATAGCATAGGTGGTCATACCTATTATCTGAAATCAAAGGAGACGTATGGCCCGTGGATCTATCCGGAATCACAAGCATTGATAGAGTATTTCGGAAGTGTATATAAGACAGCTCCTTTCAAAGGAGGTCGCCGCATTGCGGCGGCTTATTCTCCGTATCGGAAGGATGATAAAGATAATGGTGACCGTATCTGGGGGGGTACCCTTCTGTTTCGTGAACTTGTACAGGAGGCAGATGGCGATTTCTCTCTCCGTTTCCTGAATGAAGTTCTTCCTGCAATGTCGCCGGCAGCTGTTCCTATTATACATAGCACTTCACCTGCTAATGTAGTTTCTGTCTCCGAGAATGTGATCGATATGAAAGCCGCCGGTGATATTGGTATAGCCACCATGAATAACCTCCCTGATAATTATCGTATTACCATGACGATCGAGCCGAAAGGTAATTATGAAGAACTGGGATTGTTCCTTCGGGCTACAGACGGACGGCAGAATGGTTATCGCCTGGAACTGAATCCAAATAACCATACGGTTCTTATGCACAACACTTCCATTCATGCAGTCGATGGTCTAAAGGAACCGATTATATTGGATGTGATCGTAAATGGTGATTTGTTTGATGTCTCTGTCAATAACAAACGTTGTGTGTTGAATCGTTTGCCGGAGCAAAAGGGTAAGAACCTCTTCTTTTATGTTAAAAACGGGAATGCAACTATCCGTGATATACAGATTCAGAAAATAAAAGATTAAATAAAAGCGTATGCACTTTGTCGGAATAGATATCGGGACCAGCTCTATCAGTAGTGTTATTTATGATTACAAAAATAAGGAAATGGAGTCAGTTACCATAAATAATGACTCAAGACTTCCTTCAACTAACAGTTGGGAAAAAATCCAGTCTCCACAGCGAATCATTGAGATTGTAGAGGAAATTATGGAAGATTTTTCTACACGTTACCAGGATATTCAGGGTATCGGGGTTACAGGACAAATGCATGGTATACTGTATCTCAATGAAAAAGGTGAAGCAATCAGTCCTCTTTATACCTGGCAGGACAGTAGAGCGAACCAACTATATCATAACGATCAAACGTATGCCTCTTTCCTTTCGGAAAAAACCGGATATACATTGGCAACCGGTTTCGGATTGGTAACTCATTATTATAATCAGGTAAACGGACTGGTACCTTATGCAGCAAACCAAATCTGTACGATTATGGATTATGTAGTTATGAAGTTATCCGGACGGAAGAGGCCTCTTATGGGATATTCCAATGGAGCAAGCTTAGGCTTTTTTGATCCGGAAAATCTAAAGTTTGATAAGCAATTGCTTAAAAAGTTGGGTATAGAGCTGTCTCTCTTACCTGACTTAACAGAAGCGGTTACTTGTTGTGGTTATTATAAAGAGCATATTCCGGTCTATTCGGCCATAGGAGACAACCAGGCGGCTTTTATTGGTTCAGTAAAAGATATCCATAATTCTATACATATTACAGTAGGTACAAGCAGTCAGATTTCTGTCTATTCCGATAAGTATATAAAGATTCCCGGATTAGATACACGGCCTTTCCCCGGGGGAGGTTACATTCTTGTAGGTGCAGCTCTTTGTGGCGGACAAGCATTTGCTCTGTTAAAGAATTTTTTTGAACAGACTTTACATCTATTCCTTCCTAATCATCCCAATGATCCGGATATATATCAGATAATGACTTCCATTGCCTATAAAGAGAATGCGGATGACCTTCCTATTATTGAAACTCTTTTCGATGGGACTCGCCTTGACCCTTTAAGGCGAGGAGGTATGGAAAATCTCTCCCTCACAAATTTTACGCCAGAGAACCTGATTCTGGGTTTCCTAAAAGGTATAAGTAGAGAGTTATTCGTTTTTTATGAAAGTTTACCGGCAGACATTCGTAATGAAAATAAAGTGATAATAGGATCAGGTAATGCTCTTAAAAGAAATCCGCTTTTATGTAAGTCTTTAGAAGAGCAATTCAGAAAAACGGTATATCTCTCTCCTTATCACGAAGAAGCAGCTTTTGGAGCTTGTCTGATTTCTTTGGAAAAAGCTATAAATAATCGCCAATTAGATTCTTAATAAACAGAAAGATTGTAATTTGATATTATTGAAATCATCAACAGATAAATATAAAAGTATATTATCTTTGTCCTAGAGACATATATTCAATGAAAAACCAGATCAACTTTATTTTATTTTTATCTGTCTTTTTTTTAAGTGCGTGTAATTCTCTAAAAGAAGAAAGAAAATATATAATAGGTATATCCCAATGTATGTTGGATGATGCCTGGCGTCAATCTATGATTCGAGAAACCCAACTGGAAGCATCCAATTATGATAATATCGAATTGGTTATACGGAATGCCGATAATAACAATGAACAGCAGATAAGACAGATACAGGAACTGATAGATATGAAGGTAGATATACTCATTATATCGCCTTACCAATCCGATGCAATTACTCCTATAGCTGAGAAAGCATACAAAGAAGGTATCCCTACAATTATAACAGACCGGAAAGTAAACACAGAACTCTATACCACCTTTATTGGAGCAAATAATTATGAAATTGGTAGGACTGCCGGTAATTATGCCCGAAGCTTTTTGCCTCAAAATGCTGTTATACTTGAAGTCTGGGGAATGGCAAGTTCTTCACCTGCCCAAGAAAGACATCAGGGGTTTGCTGAAGCATTGACCGATCGTTCGGATATAACCTATTTTAAACTGGAAGGAGAATGGAGATACGATACTACAAGTGTAAGAATTGCACGTAATACGTTACCTACACAAATTGATTTCGTTTATGCCCACAATGATATGATGGCAATAGCTGCCCGTGAGTTCTTTGATAAGAATGATCCTTCATTATCAGAGAAGTTACCCATCATAGGTGTTGATGCAGTGCCTGGAGCCGGATTAGAAGCGATAGCAGATGGACGTATCAACGCTTCTTTCATGTATCCGACCGGAGGGGAACAGATCATTCGCACTGCAATGACTTTATTGGAGGGAAAACCTGTTGATAAATATATTCCGTTAGAAAGTGCCCAGGTAGATAAGCCTAGTGCCCGGACCCTTCTTATACAAAATAAGACGATTGATAATTACCAGAAAAGAATAGAGCAACAAAAAGGTAATATTGACTTTTTACTAAATCGTTTCCGGTTCCTTGAAAATTCGCTATTACTTATTTCTACTTTCATGATTGCTTTTACCTTTTTCGTTATATACATATATTATATTAACAGGAAGATCAAACGGAGAAACCAGGAACTACGAGAGTTGAACCGGAAAGAAAAAGAACAGCAACAAAAGCTGATTGATCTTAATACGGAGATAAAAGAAGTAACTGCTCAGAAACTCCAATTCTTTACAAATGTATCACATGAATTACGAACTCCGTTAACCTTAATTATAGATCCACTGAATAAGTTGACGGTAATGATGAAGGATTCCATATATCTACCCGATTTGTTACTTATCCAGAAAAATGCGAATAGATTATTACGGGTTATTAATCAGATACTTGATTTCAGAAAGCTGGAACATTCAAAGGAAAAATTGAAAATCCATCCCACAGAAATAGTATCATTTTCCAGAGAAATAACCATTTATTTTCAAAGTTTAGCCCAAACAAGAAATATAACATTAGATTTTCATTCCAAATTTGAAGAAGAAACGCTTTGGATTGATACAGATAAGATAGAGAAGATACTGGTAAACCTTTTGTCAAACGCCTTCAAGTTTACACCGGATGGTGGACATATAGAAGTTTTACTCTCCGAAAACGAAACACACATACTTTTAGCCATAAAAGATAATGGTAAAGGTATATCGGCAGAAAAGATACCATATATCTTTGATCGTTTTTATACTGAAAATAGTCTTTCCGGTACAGGAATTGGTTTACACTTGTCTCAAGAATATGCTCAGATGCATCAGGGAGAAATTACGGTTAGTAGTCATTCGGGAGAAGGAACAGTTTTTACGCTGATGTTGAATAAAGGGAAAGATCACTTTATCAATGAAACTATAACCGAATTACCTGTCTCTCAAATGTCTTATGAAGCAACTCAATTAGATGACAACGAAGAAAAAGCTTTGTTATCAAAACAATATGAATATAAAATATTAATTGTTGAGGACGATAAGGAAGTGCTTCAATACCTTACACAGGAATTAAACACAAACTTCCGGACCATCACTGCTATGAATGGAAAAGAAGCCCTTGACATCCTTGAAGAACAAGAAGTCTCCTTGATTTTGAGTGATGTTATGATGCCGGTAATGAATGGTTTCGATTTATGTCGTACAGTAAAAAACGAAATATCCCTCAATCATATTCCTGTAATTCTACTGACAGCCTTAGCAGAAGAAAGACAAAAGACGTATGCTATCTCCGGTGGTGCTGACGATTATATACAGAAACCATTCAGCATGAATTTTGTGAAATTGAAGATAATCCGTCTGTTAGAAGAGCAAAAGCGTCTACGCGACCGACTTCTTGCCAGACTACAAGACAATTTTATGCTGCACACAGAGCCGGAAAAAGTAGAAAGTATGGACGACTTATTTCTTCGCAGACTACTGAAATGTATAGAAGACGTATATAATGACGCTGATTTTAATATAGAGAAGATAAGCGAAACATTAGGTTTATCAAGAGGACATCTTCATCGGAAAGTGAAAGATCTGACAGGATTTGCACCGGTAGATTTTCTGCGAAACTATCGCCTTCGAAAAGCAGCTATTTTGCTTAAACAAAAACAACTAACCATTACAGAAATAACCTATCAGACAGGTTTCTCTTCTCCTGCTTATTTCTCTAAATGCTTTAAGGCTCTCTACAACATGACTCCCAAAGAGTATCAGGAAACAGAACTCACATAGCACATAGATTGATAAAAGTATATTAAGACTTTTGATTAGATAAATTAGGACATTTCACACGTCTCATTAGGAAAGGGATTGAGACATATTAATCGTCCGCCGGTTGGAGAACGAACGTCCGCCAATTGGCGAACGACTGTTCTCCAGCTGGCGAACGATTGTTCGTCAACTGGTGAACGGTTAACGTTTCCTGCCTTTTTTCTTAAAAGATACTGATCAAAAGGATAATTATCAGAGATGAAACCCCTAATCTATCACGTATGTCACATTTATCATACATATATTATATTGGAAAGACCTTATCCAAGTGATATGACAAATGTTATATTTTGTGTTTGATTTGTTATATCATTCTTTTCAGATCTCCTCTACTTTTGGACATATAATTCATGTTAAACATTTAAATTTAAGTATTTATGAAAACATCATTTTGGTGTAAATTCAGTTTATGGACAGTTTGTTTGTTAATTTCCCATTCACTATTTGCACAAACTATTCCTGTCAGAGGAACTGTAGTTTCAAGTACGGATAACTTTCCGGTTATTGGAGCTTCCGTAGTTCAAAAAGGAACAACTAACGGTACAGTGACTGATATGGATGGTAATTTTACATTAACAGTACCGCAGGGGTCAACCATTAGTATCAGCTACATTGGTTTTCTTACGCAAGATGTCATTGCAGATGGAGGTCGAGTTTTGAATATTACGTTAAGGGAAGATATTCAAGCGTTAAGTGATGTAGTTGTAACCGGTTATACATCACAGAAAAAAGCCGATCTGACTGGAGCAGTATCAGTAGTAAAGATTGATGAAATAGAGAACATCAATTCAGGGAATGCCATGAAATCATTACAAGGACGTATTCCAGGAGTAATGATCACCTCAAGTGGTTCTCCTGATGGAAATGCTACCGTGCGTATCCGTGGAATCGGATCGCTAGGCGATGCCGTGAAAAACGATCCTCTTTATATTATAGATGGTGTCCCCAGTAAACGTTCTATGAACGAACTTGCAACTGCAGATATAGAGTCTATCCAGGTATTAAAAGATGCTTCTTCAGCAAGTATATACGGATCTCGTGCTGCAAATGGGGTTATTATCGTAACAACTAAAAAAGGTAAAACATTAGGTACAAAAATAGATTTCAGGGCATCCTTTAGTACGCAGAGTTACAGACGTGCACTCGATTTGCTTAATACTGAACAAAGAGGGTTCGTTCAGTGGCAAGCAGCCATGAATGATAAACAAGATCCTAATTTTGGAGTATACAAATTTGAATGGCATGGTGACGAAACCTCAGGCTATATTTTGGATAAAGTAATTTTACCCGAGTATCTGGATGAAGCAAAAACCATGCGTCCTGCTGATACGGACTGGGTAGATGAAGTTGGACGCACGGGTCTGGCCCAGAATTACAATGTGTCTTTATCGAATGTAGGAGAAAAAGGAAGATCTCTATTCTCATTGGATTATTTTGATAATACAGGGACTATTAAAAGATCAGGATTCAATAGGGTAACAGCCCGTATCAATTCAGATTATACCGTATTACAGGATCGTCTGGTAATCGGTGAAAACTTTTCTTTGTCTAAGATCAGGAAACAGGCTATCGATGGTGGTATACTTAATCAAACACACGAGATACAACCGATCATACCGGTTCATACAATCGACGGAATAGGTTGGGGTGGTCCCGTATCCGGAATGAGTGACAGGCAGAACCCTGTACGTCTGATTGAAGATAATAAGCAAAACCATGAAGATTATGTACGTTTATTCGGAGATGTGAATTTAGACTTAATGATCATAAAAAACCTCCATTTCCGCTCAAAGTTTGGGATCGATTATACCGGGTTCTGGAAGAGAAACATGCAGCTTAAATATGTTTCCGGATTTATGTCTGATAATACAAACCGAGTAGATATCACGTCCAATTATGAAGGAAACTGGGTTCTTTCCAATACCTTGAATTATACATTTGATTTGGGTAAGCATGGCTTCGATATACTTGCAGGACAAGAAATGCTGAAATACTATAAAACCGAAGTAACAGCCGGCAGAGATGTATTTGCATCCGAAGATCCTGACTACATGTATCTCAACTCGGGAGAAGAAAACAGACGCAATGGTAACTGGGCTACATCGTATGCGTTATTATCTTATTTTGGAAAAGTCAATTACAACTATGATAACCGGTATCTCGTTTCTGCAACGTTTCGTTATGATGGTTCTTCCCGTTTCGGTTCCAATAATCGCTATGGCTTCTTCCCCGCTTTCTCACTAGGGTGGCGTATCAGTGAAGAAACATTCTTTAAAGAGGCATTTCCTGTTGTTTCAGATATGAAATTACGTTACGGATGGGGACAAACAGGAAATCAGGAGATTGGGAATTATGCATCCTTAGGTTTATATGAAGCCTTGTATGGAAGTGATCCCACATGGGATCCGGATAAAGGGACTGCTTATGATATTTACGGAAACGGAGGGGGAAACCTGCTGTCAGGATATCGTCGTATCCAGCAAATGAACCCTGACCTGAAATGGGAAACAACCACACAAAACAATATTGGTCTTGATTATGGATTCTGGAACCAGAAAATATCCGGCTCATTTGATTACTTTACAAAAAAGACAGAGGATATACTTATTCTACCTCCCTATATCGCTACGCTGGGAGAAGGGGGAGACCGTTGGGTAAATGGTGCAACGATGGAAAACAAAGGTTTCGAGTTTATGTTAAGTTATAATGATATTATAGGTGAAGTAGGAATCTCATTGACTGGAAATATCTCCCGTTATGTAAATAAAATAACCAAACTGCCGGAAGATGTGATCAATTCTTACGCAGGGAACGGAAACGACCAAACCATCCTTGGACGCCCTTTGAATTCCATGTTCGGATATGTAACAGATGGTATATTCCAAACGCAGGAAGAAGTAGATGCACATGTAGACCAGCCCGGAAAAGGAGTAGGGCGAATTCGTTACAAGAACACCAATGGTGATGACAAGATTAATGACGAAGACCGTGTATGGCTGGGAGTAAAAGATCCTGATTTTATGTATGGGTTAAATATTGGCTTAACATGGAAGAACTTCGACCTAAGTATGTTTTGGAACGGAGTAGTAGGAGCAATGGTCGATAATGGCGTAAAACGCTATACTGATTTTATCAGTTTCTTTGGAGGACACAATTACGGAACCCGTACGTTGAATGCCTGGACACCACAAAATTCTTCTTCTACTATTCCTGCTTTGGCGCTGAATGACCGTAACAATGAAGCTCGTTTCTCTGATTATTTTATTGAAAACGGTTCATATCTTAAATTGGCCAACATAGAAATAGGTTATACGATCCCACAACATATCATTAATAAAGTATTAATGAATCATGCGAGAATCTACATCATGGGGCAAAATCTTCTTACCATAAAAAAAGGCTGGGGAGATAATGCGTTCACAGGTGTTGATCCTGAAGTCCCCAATTTAGCTTATCCGATTCCTTATTCATTTACTGCCGGTATTAATTTATCTTTTTAATCATACAGACATGAAAACATTAAAAAACATAGTATATATTGCTGTTTGTATCCTTTTATTGACAGCTTGCGACTCTTTTCTGGATGAAAATCCCAAAGGCTCATTGAGCGATGATCAGCTTAATACTGCCGAGAATATAGAAAAAATGGTTATTGCCGCTTATTCTTATTTAGGGAATGATTATTTCACAACCGGTATGAATTATATGTGGGCATACGGAGATCTCAGAGCTGGAGATGCTTACAAGGGGGGAGCCGGTACCGGAGATATGGGAGACCTTCACCTGATCGAATCGTATGTATACATGCGTGATGATGTAGGCCACCTCGATAGTAAATGGTATCGTTTATATGTCGCAATTAGTCGGGCCAATAATGCGTTGAGTCGTTTAAATCAAATGCCCGAAACAGAATTTTCGAAAAAAAATATTCGTACAGCAGAAATGCGTTTCCTACGTGCCCACTATTTGTTTGATCTTAAAATATTATTCAAACACGTACCATTTATTGATGAAACAATTCCCCCTGAAGAATATATCAATATCTCCAACACGGAATATACTAGTGCTGAAATGTGGGAGAAAATTATAGAAGAATTCCGTTATGCAGTAGCAAACCTGCCCGAAGACAATGAAGATATAGGCCGTGCGAATAAATGGATGGCAAAAGCATATTTAGCCAAAACATTACTCTATGCAGCTTATGAACAAAACGAGAAGCATGAAGTAACCGGAATCAATACTACGAAGTTGAATGAAGTGGTTGAGATAACTGGTGATATTATAAATTCAGGAAAATATTCTTTAGCAAAAGACTTTGCAGAGAATTTCTTATGCGAAACAGAAAATGGATCGGAGTCTATCTTTGCCGTCCAGCATTCTAGGAATGACGGAACACTACATGGACGCCTTGATTGGGGATCAATGCTCAATTACCCCATGAACGGCGAATATGGATGCTGTGGGTTTCACTCTCCTTCACAAAATATGGTAAATGCCTTTAAAACAGACGAAAACGGATTGCCAATGTTTTCTGACTTTAATAAGGAATCTATTTCAACTCCGGAAGATTTTCTTACACATAATGTTGATCCGAGATTGAACCACTCGGTTGCGATCCCCGGATTGCCTTACAAATATGATCCCGAATTTATATTTCAGGAATCATGGACACGTCAGCCGGAAGTATATGGACCTTTTATGTCGTTGAAAGAAGTTGTATTGCCTGATTGTCCTTGTTTTGAGAAAGTAAATCCTTTCATGTCAAGTTCTAAGAACAGAGACGTGATCCGTTTCGATGATGTAATGCTATGGCAGGCTGAAGCACTGATAGAATTAGGTCGTCAGAGTGAAGCGCTTTCATTGATCAATGCTATCCGCGAACGCGCTGCAAAAAGCACAGCCCGCTTAGTCGATATACAAGGAGATCCTGTCGGTAAATTTAAAATTGAAATATACAAACCTGGAGAAAATTGTCCCGCATGGACACAAGATTTCGCCCGTCAGGCTTTACGTTGGGAACGTAGATTGGAGTTTGCTCTGGAAGGATTCCGTTTCTTTGACCTGGTGCGTTGGGGAATTGCCGCTGAATATGTAAACACCTATCTGGACGTAGAAAAGACACGTCATACCTATCTGTTAGAAGCGAAATTCACAAAAGGACGTGATGAATATTTCCCTATCCCAAAACAACAGATAAATTTCAGTAAAAAGCTATATTCGCAGAATAATGGCTGGTAAATACTATATAATATATTAATGAAAATAAAAGATAATATCATGAAACAAAATCTATTCTTATTAGTTTGTACACTATGTATGACAGCAAGTGTAAGTGCAAAGGATATATCTATTAAGATAACAAAGAAGTATCTTAATATTCCCATATCTCACCAGGTAGATAGGAAAGTAATGACTTTTACAGTAGACGGTAAAAAAGAAAGATCATTCGATATCCGTTTATCACCAGGTCTGGCTGATTACTGGGTATTTTGTGATGTGTCTTCCCTGAAAGATAAGGAAATTAAAATCTCTTATCCTGGCGAAGGCATAGAACAAATTTATCAGGCTGACGAAATATCCGGAAATGATATTCTGTATAAGGAAGCAAACCGTCCGCAACTTCATTTCACATCTAAACGAGGTTGGTTTAACGACCCTAACGGATTGATTTATTATGAAGGCGAATACCACCTCTTCTTTCAGCACAATCCCTATGAACGCGATTGGGGAAATATGCATTGGGGACATGCGGTAAGTAAGGATCTTATCCATTGGGAAGAGTTACCGTTAGCACTTTATCCGGATGAACATGGAACAATATTTTCCGGCTCTGCTGTTATTGATTATAAGAATACTGCAGGTTTTAATAAAGGGAAAACACCGGCGATGATAGCTATTTATACGGCAGACAGTCCCGATCGTCAGGTTCAGTGTATTGCTTACAGTTTAGACAAAGGAAGAACCTGGACAAAGTATGAGGGCAATCCGGTGATTGACTCTAAAGAAAAATGGAATAGTAAAGACACCCGTGATCCTAAAGTATTCTGGTATGAACCGAATAAGGAGTGGGTGATGATGTTGAATGAACGTGACGGACACTCTGTTTATACTTCTGCAAATCTGAAAGATTGGAAATTTGAAAGTCATTTTACTGGCATT
This sequence comes from Tannerellaceae bacterium, assembly GCA_032054765.1. Classification (GTDB taxonomy): domain Bacteria; phylum Bacteroidota; class Bacteroidia; order Bacteroidales; family Tannerellaceae; genus DFXE01. The sequence continues at coordinate 10,113 of DAMBSC010000012.1, read as the reverse complement.
TGGGAATGTCCGGAGATGTTTGAATTACCGGTAGATGGCAATAAGAATAATAAAAAATGGGTAACCTATGGTGCTTCGGGTACTTATATGATTGGTGATTTCGACGGGAAAAAGTTTACTCCTGAAGCCGGTAAGTACTATTATACAACAGGTGCTCTCTATGCAGCACAAACATTTACCAATATTCCTGACTCCGACGGAAGGCGTATTCAGATTGGTTGGGGACGTGTTTCTCATCCGGGTATGCCTTTCAATAGCCAGATGCTTATTCCTACGGTATTGACGTTACGTACGACAAAGGACGGGGTTCGTCTGTTCAGTAATCCGGTGAAAGAGTTTGATCAGTTACAGACACTTATTCTTCAGCGTCCGGCTATCTCTGTAAAGGATGCAAACGAACTCCTAAAACCTTATAGTAACGACGATTGTCTAAGAGTGCAGTTCACTCTTAAGTTATCGCATGCTACGGACGCAGGTTTTAATCTTTACGGCCAGCAGTTGATGAAGTATGACATTAATTTCAATCGTGTAAACGACGTTTTCTACTCACCTGAGGATATGACAAGTATGGAAATTACCGCAGATGTGATTATAGATAAGACTACGGTAGAGGTATTTATTGATAATGGAGCTTATTCTTATTGTATAGAACGTAAACCGTATGCCAATAACCGTGAAGGGTATCATTTCTGGGGACATAATATTGAAATAAAAGATTTGAAAGTGTATTCCATGAACTCAATCTGGAAATAAAGCTGAAACCGGATGAATAAAAAACCTGTAATAGTTGGAATAGGGGAGTTGCTTTGGGATGTGTTTCCCAACGAGAAGAAGGCCGGAGGCGCGCCGATTAACTTTGTGTATCATGCAAGTCAGCTGGGTGCGGAAGGATATGCTATCAGTGCCGTGGGGAATGACGTTTTCGGAACGGAAATCCTACAGGAATTAGAGAAAAATCATATCAGGCATTATATAGAAACGATTGAACATCCCACAGGAAGCGTTATGGTAGAGCTGGATAACGGGAAGCCTACCTATACCATTATAGAAGGTGTAGCATGGGACTATATCCCGCTGACGCAGGAAGCTATCGACTTGGTAAAACGAGCAGATGCCATATGTTTCGGAACACTGGCGCAGCGGGCTTCCGTATCCCGTGATACCATAAGCACATTGCTTTCGTATGCTCCGGAAAACGCGCTTCGCTTTTTTGACATAAACCTACGCCAGCATTATTATTCCAAGGAGTTGATAGAAACTTGTCTTCAGAAAGCCAATGTCTTTAAGATCAATGATGAAGAGTTGGAAGTAATAGCTCCGATGTTTGATAGGGAAGGCAGCGTCGACGATATTTGTCGTTGGTTTATGAACACATATCGTTTACGCTATCTGGTATTAACAGCTGGAAGTGAGTCCAGTACGATCTACAGTGAAGTCGAAAAGTCTTCTATTCCGACCCCTCAGGTTGTAGTAGCCGATACGGTAGGCGCCGGAGATTCTTTTTCAGGAGCATTTGTTTACTCCATATTAACAGGTAGTTCATTACGGGAAGCTCATCAGAAAGCGGTTGATGTTGCCGCATATGTTTGTACAAAAAACGGAGCCTGGCCTCCGTATCCTAATATCGAAGTTATATGAAAGAAAAAAATATTATTTGGAAACTACTCCCTGTCATGTTGGCTTTCTTTGTGATGGGGTTTGTAGACCTGGTAGGAATAGCTACCAATTATGCAAAGGAAGATTTTGAACTGTCGGATACATTGGCCAATCTATTCCCATCAATGGTTTTTTTCTGGTTCCTGATATTCTCGGTTCCTACCGGTATGCTGATGAACAAGATAGGACGTCGCAAAACAGTACTGATTAGTTTGGCAATAACTATTACTTCACTGCTTTTGCCCATGATCAATTATTCGTTTGTCTCTATGCTTATTTCATTTTCGCTATTAGGAATCGGTAATACGCTGATACAGGTATCCTTGAATCCGTTGCTCTCCAATATTGTAAGTAATGAGCGGCTGGCAAGTTCTATGACTTTCGGGCAGTTCATAAAAGCGATAGCATCTTTTATCGCTCCCATTATAGCCGCCTGGGCAGCTTCTTCTCTGGATGACTGGAAATACCTTTTCCCTATATTCATGACAATCGCTATTCTGGCGATCCTTTGCTTGGGTTTCACGCAAATCGAAGAGAAAGACGAGGAAGGAGAAACTTCTACCTTTGCGCAATGCTTTGCCCTGTTAGGGAATAAAATAATTTTCCTTTCTTTCTTGGGGATAATGTGTCATGTAGGGATAGATGTGGGAGTGAATGTAACAGCTCCTAAAATATTGATGGAACGTTTGGAAATGCCATTATCGGATGCCGGATATGCAACCAGTGTTTATTTCTTATTTCGAACGGTTGGTTGTTTATTGGGAACGTTTATTTTGGCGAAGTATTCCTCAAGACTCTTTTTCCTTATCAGTGTATTATGTATGATTGCCGGATTTGGAGGATTATTCTTTTTAAACAGTTTATTACCTGTTTATGCTTGTATAGGATTGATCGGTTTTGGTAATTCCAATATATTTCCTGTTATAGTATCACAGGCATTGCTTCGTATGCCGGATAAGAAGAACGAAGTCTCTGGTTTAATGGTGATGGGACTATTTGGAGGTACAATCTTCCCTCTGCTGATGGGAATCTGTTCCGATATGATAGGAAACCAGAATGGGGCACTGATCGTTATGGCAGTTGGCGTACTTTATTTATTGACTCTGACTCCTAAGCTGAAAACTTAGTATGCAAAATACAAAACGGATAAACGCAGAACTTTTTTTGTTCTGCGTTTTCTGTTTTGCCAAATTTTATTTACACATTTCGTTGATGATGCTAATAAGCTGATTGCCTAATGCTTCAGCGTCCTGCATAGTATGTGCTTCAGAATAGATACGGATGATGGGTTCTGTATTACTTTTACGAAGATGAACCCATTTATCCGGAAAATCTATTTTTACTCCGTCAATATCGGTAATCTCGTATTGTACGAATTTTTCCTTTACTCTCTCTAAGATAGCATCCACATCTATCTGAGGGGTGAGTTCCACTTTTTGTTTGGATATAAAATAGGGAGGATAAGAAGCGAGAAGTTCGCTCGTTTTCATTTCCTTTTTAGCCAGATATGTGAGGAAAAGGGCTATACCTACTAAGGCATCTCGTCCGTAATGGCTGGCAGGATAAATTATTCCGCCGTTACCTTCTCCACCTATTACAGCTTTCTTTTCTTTCATTTTGGCTACAACATTTACTTCACCAACCGCAGAAGCAAAATATTCACCTCCATGAGCAACAGTCACATCCCGTAAGGCGCGACTGGAGCTTAAATTGCTAACTGTATTACCAGGTGTACAGCTTAATACATAATCGCTTACAGCAACCAATGTATATTCTTCACCAAACATCTCTCCGTTCTCACAAACGATTGCCAAACGATCTACATCCGGATCAACCACAAAGCCGACATCAGCTTTCGCTTGCTTCATCAACTTCGATATTTCAGTAAGATGTTCAGGTAGTGGTTCGGGATTATGTGAAAAGTTTCCATGAGGAGCACAATGTAGTTTAAAGATTTCTTTAACTCCTAATGCATAAAGTAAGTCTGGAAGAACTATACCACCTACGGAATTTACCGCGTCAATAGCAATACGGAAATTGGCAGCTTTAATCGCTTCAATATCTACCAGTTCCAGATTCAGGACGCTTTCAATATGTTTTTGTTTATAAGTATCGTTAGGAATAACTTTGCCAAGGCTATCTACATCAGCAAAAGTAAAATCTTCAGTTTCAGCGATATTTAATATCTCTTGCCCTTCAGCGGCATTCAAGAATTCTCCTTTTTCATTGAGCAATTTTAGAGCATTCCATTGTTTTGGATTATGACTTGCTGTCATAATAATACCGCCACAAGCCTGTTCCATAGCAACAGCCAGTTCAGTAGTAGGAGTTGTTGCCATATCCAGATCAACTACATCGAACCCCATACCTGTCAATGTTCCAAGAACAATTTGCTTTACCATAGGACCTGAAATACGTGCGTCACGTCCTACAACAATTTTATTAGATGTTGCTTTTGAGTTTTTTCTGATAAATGTAGCATAAGCTGCTACAAACTTTACAATAGCCAAAGGGTTTAGCCCTTCATCCGGTTTACCACCGATAGTACCGCGGATACCAGAGATAGATTTAATAAGTGTCATATTAGATTATTTTTGGAAGGTATATCTTAATCTCTCAAAATATACAGGTTCATAATTGTTACCTTGGTATGAACTTCCCACAGTAAAAGGCACAATTAATTTAACCACTGCGCTATCACCCAGATAATCCATAATAGAAGCAACTCCTGTACTAGAGAAGTATTGATCATTACCGACACTGTTTCCATAAGAAAATTCCAACGGTTGTACAGATCCGGAAAAATAATCAAAAATAAGAGTATCAGTCATGAAAAAATTTGCTTTGAAACGAAAGAGTATAGTTTGTCGGGCCACAGGACGAACTCCATTACCAGAATCAATAACATTTAAGTAAACGCCATTTTCCAATTGTATGAAATGATTTTCTTTAAGTGCTTCTGAAAAGTTTTTCACCTTTACAAAGCCATTTTTATCAAACAGACGGTCAATAGCCTTTCTTTCATCCTTCAAATACTCAGTATATGATTTCGTTTTATTACAGGATAATACGCACGCAACAACAGCAAAAATCAACAATAAATTAAAACTTCTTTTCATCTTGTTATATTAAATAAACACTCGACAAATGTATATATTCTTTATTAATTCTCAACCTGATTCTTTATTTCTTCAAAATTATTAGGATTTAATTCGTTAAGACCTTTTTCAAAGGTTGAAATGGAGTCGCTTAACGAGCCATAAAATTCACCACCGGAAGCATTCTTGTGTCCACCTCCTTTAAAGTATTTGGAGGCAAATTCGTTACAGGGAAAATCGCCTACAGAACGGAGTGAAACTTTAATGTAATCGTTATCCTCACGAATAAAGACAGAAAATACAGTATCTTTGATACTAAGAGGCATATTTACAAATCCTTCTGTATCTCCCGTTGTATAATTAAAACGCTTTAGTTCATCTTTAGATAGTACGATCAATGCTGTATGAAGTTCCGGATAAATTTTCATCTTTTCGTATAAGGTATAACCCATCATGCGAAGACGTGATTCTGAATATACCTGATTTACCTTTTTATAAATAAGATCTTTGTCAATACCTTTTTTAATAAGTTCGCTGACAATGGTGTATATCTCAGGCTTGTTTGAATTGTATGTGAATGAACCTGTGTCAGTCATCATACCGGTATAAATACATTCAGCTGCTTTTTTATTTATGAGTTCAAATAATCCCAGGCGGCAAATAACACGGAAAACCATTTCACTTGTGGAAGACATTTCCGGGTATGACATTACTACTTTACAAAAATCTCCAGGGTTAAGATGATGATCGATCATCACTTTACGTCCATCCGAAGCCACAACAGCAGGAGCCAGTTTTTCTATTCGTTTAGGTTCGTTGAAATCCAAACAGAAAATCACATCAGCTTCACGAATCAATTGTTCTGCAAAATCAGGATATTTTTCATGAATTATGATATCTTTTGTGCCGGGCATCCATTTGTAAAATGAAGGAAAATCATTAGGAACAACAACTGTTACATTATCTTTCCCATATTCATTGAGAAAGTGGTATAATCCTAACGATGAACCGATAGCATCGCCATCAGGAGTGACATGAGTCACAATAACGAATGATTCTCCCTTTTCAATATATTTCTTGGTTTTTTGAATCTCTTCTTCTCGAATGATTTTTGTGAGCATAGACTATTAATTTACGGCTCCAAATGTACGATTTTTTTATCAAGTAAAGGTCTGTTATGGTACTTGTTATGATATAATAACAAAAGAACAAGAAATAGATAACTCAATATCAGGACCTCAAATGTAAAGCGAAATGAGATCGTACTGCCTGACATACTACTAAAACTATCTACAATCCACATCATACTTCGTGTAAGAATTTCTATACCCTGTTGAAGCCATTCCATCCAGGGAAACCATGCAGGAAGTATAAGCCATAATAAGGTAAGAGGGATTAATAATGTGGCTATAAAAGTTAATGGAAGATTAGTCAGGAGAAATACCAGCGAAAACTGTCCGAAATAATAGAGACAAAGAAATGATACTCCTGTTTGTGCTGCAATGGTAACTGTTATCCAGTCCCAGGGCTTGGCCAGAACAGGATTTCGGACATCAATTACTTTTTTCAACTTAGGTTGGAGATATAGGATGGAGTAAACTGCTAAATAACTTAATTGAAATCCAATATCAAACAAATAGAACGGATCATATACTAACATACAAAAGGCAGAAGCTGCAAGGGTATTATAACCATCAGTTTTCCGTCTGAGTTGTCTTCCAGTTAAATACAAAGTAAGCATAATTGCTGATCTTACGGCTGATGCAGCTAGCCCGGATAGTGCCGCGAAAAGCCATAATAATAGTATAGTAAGAATATAACAGATCCATCTGCCGATATTATTGACAGATAAGAAGGAAAGCAAAAAAGAAAGAAACCCACAAACTATAGCAACATGGAATCCGCTGACTGCAAGAATATGAGCTACTCCTGTCATTGAAAACTGCCTGCGGACTTCTCTTGACATGTTCTCCCTATATCCTAATGTGATAGTAGAAAGAACAGACTTTTCTGTATCGCTTAATGATAGTTTCTCTACAGGTATTAAAAGTGTCTGCTGGAGTTTTTTGGCTACTATTTGTATTTTGTTGGGTGTATCCTTTGTCGGTCTTCTTTCATGAAGTGTTGTATGCATCACAGAAAAGAAAAGTAGAAAAGAGGTAAATACAACTCCCCATATCCAACGACTAGTATAGGCTAACTTTGGTTTACGGTGAGTAGGTATAAATACAGGAACGAAAAGAAAGGTTACAGGAATAATCAATAATAAAAAAGAGTATCTATAGAAAGAGAAACTTGTTTGTAACACAATTCCGATTATCCATATAATGAGAGGACGTGCAAAAGGTCTTTTCTGTAGTTCTTTTATCATAAGTTAAGGAGGTTTTTTTAATGGTGAATTATTAATGATTAATTGTTAATTGGGTATATAATTAACAATTAATCATTAATAATTATTTCTTTCAATTCTTTTATAGTTTTTGTAGGATTTGGTGAGTTAAATACGAAGCTTCCAGCAACCAAAACATCGGCACCGGCAGTTAGTAAACGTTTACCGGTTTCCATATTGATACCGCCATCTACTTCTATTAATGTATTCAACCCCTTTCGTGTGATCATGTCCTTCAAACGTGCTGTCTTTTCAACTGAATGTTCAATAAAACTTTGTCCCCCAAATCCCGGATTTACGGACATGAGTAATACCATATCTACATCTTGAAGAATATCTTCCAGTACATTAATGGGAGTATGAGGATTTAGTGTGACTGCTGCCCTCATTCCTGCATCTTTAATAGCATGGATAGTGCGATGTAGATGAGGAGATACTTCATAATGAACATTCATCATATAAGCTCCCGCTTCTGCTACTTCATGGATGAATTTTTGTGGTTCAACAATCATCAAGTGGACATCCATTGGCTTTTTGAGGAATGGCTTGACGGCTTTAAGTATCGGGAAGCCAAAAGATATATTAGGAACAAATACACCATCCATAATATCCATATGCAGCCAATCAGCTTCACTATTATTTATCATGTCAATAGCTTGCTGAAGATTCATAAAGTCGGCAGATAATAAAGAAGGAGCTATTTTATGTTTCATTTTCCAAAGGTTTTTAACAAAGATAGATAATAAATCACTATTGATCAGCAAAATTAAAAGAAAAAGGAGACTTGACTGTTAGTAAAAATGTTATTTTTGTCCTATACCACAGTAGTCAACTTTAAACTTATTATTATGATTAACAAATTATTTTCAATTCTATTCGTTTGCTTTTTAGCTATAAGCTATACACAAGCGCAATCCCAATCGACCAAGAAAGAAAAATATCATGGTTCTTTTATTGAAAATTTTAATAAGCCGACATCGAAATTTTTTGATTTTAATTTAAGAAAAACCGGCGAAGATTATCGTTATTTTTCCGGTATACCTTCATTATCAGAGAAAGGAACTGATATCCTATTGTATAGGATTGATCCCAATGATCCTGTAGGTGCGGGGCGCGGTCCTGAAATCATATCTAAAGATTTTACTCATTTTGGAAGTTATTCGGCACGGATTAGAATCCCTGATGTTACAAAAGTTCAACCTGATGTTGGTGTTGTTGTCGGTTATTTTACATACCATATGGATAATGTTGCCGGATTAAGTGAGATAGATATTGAATGGTTGATTGCTGACCCTGAAATAATATATGTTGGTACATGGACAGGACAAAGTGGTAATTTGCAACGGGTCGGCAGAGTAATAAATCTGGCTAAAGGTATTATTTATGATACTTCTTATAGGTTTCGTGACGAAGAAAATAAACCACTTACCGGTGAACAGAATATACCGGAAACTATTCAACCCATTGAAAATTATAATGCTTCATCACAGTTTTATACTTATGGTTTTGACTGGTATCCTGAATGTATAGAATGGTGGATGCTTCATCCGGTAACAGGTGATAAAATTGTATTATGGAATTACTCAGGTTCAACACCTGATTTTACCGGTATTCCTCTACATGCCTCCCGTTACCGATTAAATTTCTGGCATACTAATAACTGGCCTGTTGAAACAAGACCAAATTCGGTTGAAAAACCACTTTATCCGTATGAATTAGAGACAGATTGGATGTCTTATTCTCCATATAAAGAAATAAACACAAAATATCAAAAGCCGTAAATCTTTAGTTTGTAGGTGTAGTGTAGATAAAAAGAAAGAGAACACTTTTTTGTATTCTCTTTCTTTATTTTTTAATTCATTACCATTCCGCAGATATCTTGTTGGATGTCACCTTCTGCGTGATAAGCCTTGGAAAAACGAGTTAGAAAATCAAGCGTTTTTTTACTCGGGTTACTTTTTTCTGTATTTCGGCTTTTTTCGGCTTTGTTAATAAATTCATCCATACATCGTGTAGAAAGTCTCCTCATAGGCAAATTACGTTTTATTATTTACCTATAAAACGCTATCGCTAAAGACTTATTGTATGGCGCATAAAATTTATCTTATTTTTATGTTAATGACAATTCCATCTGGTTTTCTGCTGCCAGGCGGCGCATGTTTAGAATGGCATAACGCATCCTACCAAGTGCTGTATTGATGCTGACTCCGGTAAGGTCTGCAATTTCTTTAAAGCTTAGGTCTTGATAATAACGCATTTCCAGTACTTCGCGCTGACTATCCGGTAGATGTTTTATGAGCTTTTTTACATCATTTAAAACTTGACGGCGAACCATGTTATCTTCTATAGTACCGTCACATAGTTTGATATTATTGAATAAATCAACTTCTACATCGTCATTTGAAACGGTGTTTTCGCTGCGTTCCTGACGGAAATTATCAATAATCAGATTGTGGGCAATCCGCGTAATCCATGCTTTAAATTTACCATTTTCAACATAACGGCCTTGCTTAATAGTCATAATTACTTTTACGAAAGTTTCCTGAAAAATATCTTCCGTTAGATCTCGGTTACGTACAATAAAATAAATGTAGGAATGAATACTACTTTTGTAACGGTTTAATAATACATCGAAAGCGGTATTTTCACCTTCAGCATAAAGAACAACCAACTGTTCGTCAGTCATCGATTTCAATTTGTTCATTACTTTCTGTTTTTGAGTTTCGTCGAGTAATGTTTATGCTATAGGCAATGAGGATTAATTGTTATACATTTTTTAATTGGAAGCAAAATAAATAAAAGATTTTTAAACAAACAAGACTTTCAAATTATTTTATACATAAAATGTCCATATAAGTGGTTTTTGTGTACCAAATGAGTATATTTATGGACAAGATACCTATTTCCTAAAACAAGTGTCTTGTCCTAAAATAGGTTGACACAAAAAGAGTTAAAATGAAAACAAGACAA
>DAMBSC010000011.1:0-217099 GCA_032054765.1 Tannerellaceae bacterium | reverse complement strand
ACTTTTTGGGTGCAGTTCAAAGCGTAGCGGAGGTGTGGAGATTTTCCGTAAAACCCGTAGGGTTTAGTGTTGACGTTTCGTTCTTGGAATATATCTTCGTGTTCAGATAATAAAGGATTCCGCTTCTATGAAACTTATCCCAAAAGAGGCTTGTTGGAATAACTTCAGAATGACTTAAAAGCCTCGCCCGTTTCCAACCAATAAACCTTACTTGGAACAAGATTCAGGACTCCGTTTGTTGTGTTCACAATCTTCAAATTCGCTGATTTTGGATTTACGACATTGCGCATCGGCATTATCCACATCCCAGAGCAACGAAAAGAACGGTCGAGGGTTACGACAATCAGATATTTAGCATCTTTCCCAACAAGATTATTAATTCTTCTTGTTTCACTGGTTCTCCGTCCGCTTTCATAAACTCGCCGGGTCTTGATTTCAAAAGTACGTCCTTCCTTGTCAATTGCATCGAACCCCTTCTGATTTTTATTGCCACTCGCCTCAAGATTTAATCGTCTGCATGCATAGAATTCTCCAATGTCGCCTACGATTCTGCGACTTCTGATAATACCCAATTCTTCCAATTGTTCGTAGGCTTTGGCAAAATTGTCGATAGCCGCTAATATTTTTGAGGGGAGTTGTAATTTATCTAAATCGCATTGATATTCATTTGAAATGTGATTGGTTATTACAAAAGTGTCTTTAGTAATCTTTTTTGCAGATATATGTAATATTCGTAAAGGCTTGTAGGTTCTGTCAAAATAAATCACAATCAAGTAGTCGTACTCTCCAGAACGTAATCCTGTGATATTGTAGTTGAAATTATTGTTCGATATAACTTTTGCTTTGACCTGATATCGATATCCTTTAGGACATATTCCATCAATGGCACGAGTTACTCGATTAGATTTTGTTAAGCCAAAATATCTACACGCTATGTATTCTCCTATTTCGCCCGTAAAGCTATCTGTGGTAATAATCCCCAAGTCAAAAAGTTGATCGCTGGCATTAGCAAAATTGTCAAGCATAAGTTCTTGACTTTTTGTAAATCGCAAATTACCAGAGTTAGACGAGAGTGGAACTTGGTTTGAATGAGCCAAAGGCTTCTGTTTTTCAATTACGGACACAGACCTCAATTTACGATTATAAGCATTACCGGGATTTTGAATAATCCAATGTACTCCATCGGGTTGTGATATGTGGGTAGGGAGTTTTCCTGTCTTCTGAAGTTGACGGAAAAGACCACGTAACTTTTTTACATCAATACCGATGGCACTGGCGGCATCAACGGCGGTGACCACCGAAAGCCCTGCTTTAACGATGTGTTGATTGATCTTGTCTATCATTGTGCCTTATTTCTCTATTTCACGCTTTAAAATAGCGACCAAATTCTCAGGACGATCAACTTGCTTCCACAATTTTACGGGAGCGATGGTTATTACCTCCCAACCTTGTGTTCCCAATTTATTCAATTCCTTAATGTCCGATTCTGTAATGGTATCGGCCTCCATATATGCAAAAGTATAGGATTTATATTCAAATTTCTTCATAAAAGAATGTAATTTACTTCAACATTTTTCTTCCCTCAACCTCTGCCAAAACCCGCATTTGCTGAATCGCTATTTGGTTCAATTTTATCAGCCGTTCTCGTTGTGGAAGTCCCTCATTAATAAATACAGCATTAATGTTCTCCATATTTGACAGGCAGATTAACTCATTTATAGTTGCATAATCGCGAATATTTCCTTTGAGGTCAGGATTGGACTCTCGCCAATCCTTAGCCGTTACCCCGAATAGTGCAATATTCAGCACATCAGCTTCATTAGCGTAAATAATTGAAGTTTGTTTTGAAGTGAGTTCGGCAGGAATTAAATTGTGCTTAATGGCATCTGTATGAATATGGTAATTGATCTTCGCCAATTCTCGTTTTGCAGACCAACCAAGTGTTTTTTGCTCCTCGATTTTCAGTCGCTTGAACTCCGTAACAAGGTATAGTTCAAATTCTGCCGAAATCCATGCCGCAAATTTAAAGGCAATATCCGAATGCGCATATGTCCCTCCGCCATAGCGTCCAGATTTTGAGGTCATCCCAATGGCATTTGTTGCGCTGATCCACTTTTGAGGCGACATCCAGAAATGAGGCTTTGCCGATTCGTTTTTAAACCCCTCATAAATGTGGGGGTTAAAATTCGGATTGTTCAGCATTTCCCACAGACCGATATATTCGATAGTACTGTAAGTCCTTAACCACAGGCTGATTATCTGTGAAGGATTCTCCGTATCTCGAATTTTAGCAATGTCGGTCAGCGAGATATAATCCTCCTGATCTTTCTTGTAAAAGACTATTTCTGTATTCTTTACCGTTATTTTACTCATATTATAGTTGCGATTTTCGACAAAGGTACTAAATGTCTGTCAACCAGCCATAATTATAGTTTTAAACCTTTATTTTTCCTCTCTTCGGGCTTAATAGAAGGTCTTTTATAGTAGTTGGTTGCCTGCTTCACTTCTTGGTATTTCTGTTTGAACCAGTCTATGATATTCGTTCCGTTTATGGATAGTTTCAACCTGTCGGAGTCCTTGCTCTCCTTGAATAACTGCAATTGGGCATCCTGTACGTTGAATGATTGATTATGTTCGGGCGAATGGAGCTTACCCGTAATTGATACGGCTTCACCCTTGAATAGCTGCTTAATGGTATCTATCGTCAATCCGAGACCCTTGCACAGCTGTGCTATCCGCAAACGTTCGCTTAACTGCGGGAATACACTAAGTAATAGGTTTATATCATCCTGCGCCCTGTACGGCTCATAATCCTGTTTGAGTTGTTCTATACGGGCTTCCAGTTCGGATATTTCCGTCTCTTTTTGCTGGGTGTATTCGTGCATATTCAAGAACTTCTCCCGGGCATCATCCTTACGGTCGTACATATCCCGCACTTTTTCGTAAACCTCCTGCTTTTCCTCCTGTAAATACTCTATATTTTCTTTCAGGTCTTCGTTTTGAGCGAACAACTCCCTGTAATATTGAGGAGTAGAGATATGCCTTGCATCAGAACCTTTGATACCGCGCTCCAATCCGTATTTCCGCATTTTCTCGGCGTATGTGTCTTGGAAACGTTCCAGATTATCGCGGGTCATTACATCATCGGCGCAGAGTCGGACGGTATCTTTCGGCTTCTTCCGGTATTTCTTCTTTCCATTGTTCTCTTCCTGTTTTGCTTTACGTCTTTCACCCTGAACAACAGGAACTACCGTAGCATGGATATGGGGTGTTTTCTCGTCAAGATGTAGGACTGCAGAAACAAGGTTATCCTTTCCGAATGTATCCTGTAGCCATTCAATATTATCCTTAGACCACTCATCGAGCTTTCCAGTCAACTGTAATCGTTGCATATCTTCGGGAGTGCCTGACAGCATGACTTGTAACGCTCGTACCTGATTCTCTCTGATTTTACGGGTTATCCCTGCGTGTTCTATTCGATACTGTATCGCCTGCGTGCGGTTCTCTACTTCGTCCGGAAACGTAATAAATTCCTTGTTAAGTTCTTTTCGTTCCGGATTGGCGTTGCCCGGCTGTACCGTCCGCTCGATATGCGCCGTTGTTCGGGCATCATTGCCTTTCGGCTTCTGTATATGTAAGACTGCAAATCCCATTTTGAGGTAAATTTTAAGTTGATAATTTGCCGTGATAAACCGCTGAAGCGGTTGCGGTCGAAAGACCGCTTTAGGGTGTCCAGAGGGTTTACCCTTTGGCTTATTGGGGCATTTTTAGCAGTAGTGAAACGGATGCGTTAAGAAAATGCCCTAATAAGCTACGGCTTTTCTTTAAAAGCCCATTGAGGTCACTGCGGTTAAACTCTGATAGCAGCCATACCCGCTACAATAAATATAGCGGGTACAGTATGCCGACAAGTTTATATAGCTTCACAGATATTCTTTTCCATACCCTCCAACTTGTGCGAAAGGGTTTCCATATCCCGACTTATCTTTTGATTAGTGATTCGGGCATATATTTGGGTAGTCTTAATATTTGTGTGTCCGAGAATACGGCTCACGGTTTCGATAGGTACGCCGTGCGATAAAAGGATAGTCGTAGCCGCGGAATGCCTTGCAACATGATAGGTCAGCCGGGTTTTGATGCCACACTGTACGCCTATCTTTTTTAATTTTTCGTTGCAACTGCTATTGCTCGGAACAGGGAAAACACGGCTATCCCCCGTTAAGCCTTTGTATTTCTCTATTATCCGCTTGGGAACATCCAACAACCGGATATTGGAGTCAGTGTTGGTTTTCCGTCTGCGGGTGATGATCCACAGGTTGCCGTCAAAGAACGTTTGCAGGTTGTCGGTGGTGAGTTTTTTCACATCCGCATATGACAAGCCGGTGAAAACAGAAAAAACGAAAAGGTCGCGCACCAGTTCGTATGTTTTGTTTTTCATGGGAGCCTCTATAAGCGTTTTGATTTCTTCTTCGGTAAGATACCCTCTGTCCACGCTTTCGGGACTGTTGATATATCCGGCAAAGGGGTTGAACGGCAATAAACCCGTATTCCGTGCAATGGAAATAATATGCTTCAAAACAATCATATATCCCCACACGGTATTGGTACGGCATTTCTTTTCTTCCCGCAGGAAGTATTCGAACTCGTTGATAAATGTCAGATTCAACTCTTTAAGCGGTATATCCTCTCTGTGATAAGTAGAGGGAAGAAACTCCCGAATGTGTTTGCAGACGGTACGGTATCTGGCGAAAGTACCCTGCGCCCGACTATAACCGACTTTCTTCTCAAATTCGGCGTTGTGCTGTTCGAATAGCTTTAACAACGTTTCTTGCTTCACACCGATACCGAGATAGGTGTTTTTCAACTTGGTGGCGGTAACATAACCGTCCGTCTGCATCAGTTCCTGATAACGGCGGTTTACATCCACACGGATTCTGTCAATAGCGAGATTGATTTTCTGCGCTTCCGCACTCTTTCCTGATGCTCGGTTGTTCTTCACATCCCATAAGTGGGGCGGAATGTCCATTTTGCAGCTGAACTGTTTAACTTCGCCGTCCACCGTAATACGGCACATCAAAGGCAGGTTCCCGTTAGGTTTCTCGCTGCCTTTCTTCACGTAAAATAATACTTTGAATGTTGACCTCATAACTCAATGTTTTTTCTGGTTACAAAATTAGTTATCATTGAGTTATCTGACGGTATGCAAAACTACGCAAACCGCTGAATAAAAACCCATTAGTAAAGAATTTGCATCACTATTCAAGTAACGGGATAGTAACGAAACTCCTGCTATGATTTGCTTAAATCTGCTTTTCTGCCTTTTGCAATACAAAGCAAAACAGAGTGTAACGAACGCTGTCACAGCTAATTCGCTACACTCTGCCTAAAAATGCTTTCTGCTTAGTTGTTTATTTTAAGAATTTCTACTACTTATGTCGTAAAATTACAGGGAAAAGAATGAAAACAATATGACAAATCGTACAAATTTTATGTCAAATCGTACGAAAATCATATTTTTTAACAAATAAACGGTAATTTATATAAATCAGGATAAAAAATATATGCTACCTACGACAGTATCCGGAGGTATCATTATCGTCATACCGGTACCTGAGGCATCTCCCTACAGAGGTTTGTCATAGACAGGCGGCATTTAAACGGTTATTCAACAATTTAAATACTCCCCTTTCCCGTGTTGTATGAAAGATTCACGACTCTGTATTAATAATATAACTATATATTTGCAAAATGAAAGAGCAACTATCTGAAGCTGTCTATGAAATTGTCAGACGTATTCCTCCCGGACGGGCAACAAGCTATGGCGCGATAGCTAAAGCAATCGGTTATCCAAATATGTCACGAATGGTTGGTCATATCATGGGAGAATGTAATTCTGATGAGACACATATACCGGCTCACCGGGTTGTAAACAGCCAGGGGGTGTTATCAGCTAAAGATAGCTTCGCCACTCCTACCCGGATGCAGGAGTTACTTGAACAGGAAGGTACCACGGTGATCAACGATAGAATTAAAAACTGGAAAAATATATTCTGGAATCCACTGGAAGAGATTTCTTTAGATGATTAAAACTTTGAGTTTGTTTAACCTTAGAAAAGTATACTTCAGTCTTGATTTAGGTTAATTCAATTGATTTAACTCGCAGGAGGAAAATTGTCAATTTACTTTTGGCATCTGATATCAATACGGATTAAAAATGTTTAAGACAATTGTTCGTTTTTCTCTTCGTAAAAAGATGTTTGTGGGCATTATGACGTTGGCCTTACTGGTCGGCGGTATTTATTCCATGTTAACACTTCCAATTGATGCCGTACCTGATATTACTAATAATCAGGTACAGATTGTAACGATCTCTCCGACACTTGCACCGCAAGAGGTAGAGCAATTAATTACTTTTCCTATAGAGATCGCAATGAGTAATATAATGAATGTTGTGGAAATACGTTCAGTTTCCCGCTTTGGTTTATCATTGGTTACAGTAGTCTTTAAAGAAAGTGTTCCCACACTGGATGCCCGACAATTGATTAATGAGCAGATACAGACGGTATCAAGTGAAATACCTTCTGAACTTGGAACACCTGAATTAATGCCTATTACAACAGGGTTAGGTGAAATCTACCAATATGTATTAACTGTTGCTCCTGGCTATGAAGATAAATATAATGCAATGGAGCTTCGCACAATTCAGGACTGGATTGTAAAAAGACAACTATCAGGTATTCCGGGTATTGTCGAGATCAATAGTTTCGGTGGTTATCTGAAACAATATGAAGTAGCAGTAGACCCTGATGCATTATATTCCTTGAATATTACCATTGGTGATGTATTTGAGGCTTTACAACGTAACAATCAGAATACCGGAGGAAGTTATATAGAAAAAGTGAACAGGGCTTATTATATCCGTTCCGAAGGGATGATTGATGATATAAAGGATATCGAACAAATCGTTATAACTAATCGAGGAGGTATTCCTGTACATATTGATGAGATAGCAAAAGTTCGTTTCGGTTCCCCAAAGCGTTTCGGAGCTATGACAATGGACGGAAAAGGGGAATGTGTGGGTGGTATAGCCATGATGCTAAAAGGGGCGAATGCGAATGTGGTAACGAAAGAACTGGAAGCCCGTGTTGAACGTGTACAAAAGATGTTACCTGAAGGTATACGAGTTGAACCCTATCTGAATCGTTCAGAATTAGTAAAGCGTAACATTTCTACAGTTATCCGGAATCTGGTGGAGGGAGCACTGATTGTATTCATCGTACTGATGGTATTTCTTGGTAATGTGCGAGGCGGTTTGATTGTGGCATCAGTTATACCTCTTGCAATGTTATTCGGTTTCATCATGATGCGCTTATTTGGGGTTACAGCCAACCTGATGAGCCTTGGCGCCATTGACTTCGGGATAGTGGTGGATGGTTCGATTGTTATTGTAGAAGGTATTTTGGCTCATATTTACACCAAGCGTTTAACAGGGCGAAGATTATCCAAAGAAGAAATGGATAAGGAAGTAGAAGAAGGCACTTCCGGTGTAGTACGTAGTGCCACTTTTGCCGTATTAATCATACTTATCGTATTTTTCCCCATCCTTACGCTTACCGGAATCGAAGGCAAATACTTTACCCCTATGGCAAAAACTTTGGTATTCTGCATTATAGGGGCATTGATACTTTCTCTCACATACGTTCCTATGATGTCTTCTCTTTTCCTCAAACGTCATATATCAGATAAACCGACACTGGCCGACAGATTCTTCCGGTGGTTAAATAAGATATACGGGAAAGCACTTCATTACTGCCTTCATTTTAAAAGCATTCTGATTATTTCTGCATTTGCTCTACTGGCGGCTTCTTTGTTCCTGTTTACAAAGCTGGGAGCCGAATTTATTCCTACCCTTGATGAGGGTGACTTTGCCATGCAGATGACACTTCCCGCCGGTAGTTCACTGACACGAAGTATAGAAGTCGCCAATCAGGCAGAAAAAACATTATTAGATAAATTCCCTGAAATAAATCATGTAGTTGCGAAGATAGGAACAGCAGAAGTACCTACGGATCCAATGGCTATTGAAGATGCCGATATTATGATCGTTATGAAACCTTTCAAGGAGTGGACGTCAGCATCCAGCCGGGCAGAAATGGTAGAGAAGATGAAAGATGCACTGGAAGATGTGAAAGGTGGCGAATTCAACTTTAGCCAGCCCATTCAGCTACGGTTCAATGAATTAATGACCGGGGCTAAAGCTGATATAGCCATTAAGTTGTATGGTGAGGATATGGCGGAACTTTACGAAAAAGCCAGGGAAGCAGCCCGGTATGTACGCGAAGTCCCCGGTGCAGATGATGTGCTTGTAGAGCAGGCGATGGGACTTCCTCAACTTGTTATAAGCTACGATCGGTCTAAAATAGCACGATATGGAATGAACATCGAAGAACTCAATACCATTATCCGTACAGCTTATGCCGGTGAAGTAGCCGGAGTTATTTTTGAAAACGAGCGTCGTTTTGACCTGGTTTTACGCCTGGATGACGAGAAAGTATCCGACCTTAATCTGGATAAACTCTTTATACGGACGCCTGAAGGTGTACGTATACCGGTAAGCGAAGTTGCTTCCATAGATTTGGTAAGTGGTCCGCTACAGATCAACAGGGATGCTACGAAAAGACGTATCGTGATCGGAGTAAACGTACGTGATGCCGATATTCAGCAAGTGGTTTCAGATATACAGGAAGCACTGGACAGAAACATCGAATTGAAACCTGGTTACTATTTTGAGTATGGCGGGCAGTTTGAAAACCTTCAAAATGCCATCAGCACTCTAACAGTCGTTATTCCTGTTGCTTTAGTCCTTATTGTATTACTTCTATTCTTTGCATTCAAGAGCATGACATATACCTTAGTTGTATTCTCTACAGTACCTTTATCATTAATAGGGGGTATTGCCGCACTATGGATAAGAGGATTGCCTTTCAGTATTTCGGCCGGAGTCGGATTTATCGCCCTATTTGGAGTAGCCGTACTAAATGGCATCTTAATGATCAATCACTTTAACGATTTACGAAAGAAAGGCAAATATAGTATGACTACCAACAAAATAATTACAATAGGTACACCACATTTATTACGTCCTGTTTTTCTGACCGGATTAGTCGCATCCCTGGGATTTGTTCCTATGGCTATTGCAACGTCGGCAGGAGCAGAAGTACAACGACCGCTTGCAACAGTGGTAATCGGAGGGCTATTAGTATCAACAGTATTGACTTTATTAATCATTCCTGTATTCTACCGGATTGTTGGTGAAATAATTGCCTGGAAATCCAAACGTAAAAATCACCGTCGTTATACATACATTCCTATTCTATTATTATTGACAATTATCCCTTCTAAAGCACAGCATAGCGTAACATTGGATAAGGCTATTGATATGGCATTGGAAAACCATCCCCGCCTAAAAACAGCAAATGCAGCCATTGAGAAGTCACGCGCAGCAAGAGGTGAATCCTGGGAATTTGGGGCAACTTCCTTTTCTTATTCGTGGGGACAGTTAAATGCAGAAACACATAAAGATAACCAGATAGAAATCAGTCAATCATTTGGCTCTATTGTTACTCCTTTTTACAAAAATGCTTTGGTTTCCAGACAGATCAATACAGGGAAATATTATCGAAATATGGTTAAAAAAGAAATCATAGCAGAAGTAAAGCGCGCGTGGGCTTATTATATGTATGCGTTACATTTAAAATCTCTTTACCAAGAACAAAACGAATTGGCCGATAAAATCAACAAAACCGGACAACTCCGCTATGAACAGGGAGATATCACATTGTTGGAGAAAAATATGACATCAACTCTGGCTGCAGATTTACGTACAAAATTAATACAGGCAGAAGAAGAATACCAGATCTCAATACGACGTTTGAGCTGGGCATGTTATACCAATGAAGCCATTATTCCAGTGGATACATCTTTATCCACTTACCCTGTTAAACCTGTTGGAAGTCTACTTTCTTCAGATCACCTGGGATATTTTCAAAGTATAACAGAAGAAAAAAAAGCTTCATTGAAAATAGAGCGAAGCCGCTTTTTCCCTGAATTGTCCGCAGGATATGTCAGGCAAAAAATATCTCCGTTGAATGGATTGGATTCCTGGATGATTGGCATTTCTTTTCCTTTGATTTTCTCTCCTCAATCCAGTCGCATAAAACAAGCTAAAATAGATTTGCATATTGCCGGTCTGGAAGCAGAAACAAATGAACGTAGTCTATCAAATCGTGTCAGTGAATTGCAAGCGACTTTACGCCAGCAAGATGAAAACATACGATACTATACCACGGCCGCTTTATCAGAGGCGAACGCTCTTTTGCAAAGCGCCGAACTGCAATTTAGAGAAAGTGAAACAAGCATTATGGAATTTGTTCAAAGTATAAATGCCGCTCGGGAGATATTCCGTGGATACATTGAAGCGGTTTATTCTTATAATGTATCAGCTTTAGAACTGGAGCTATACACCAATAATTAATAAGAGAAAATTATCATCCGATATGAAAAGAATTGTATTACCTGTTATAGTCTTATTATTAACTACCTGTAACACGAAAGAGAAAAATATAGAGCATTCAGACGCATTTGTACAGGAATCAGTATCGGAAACACTTGCAGAAGAAACAAACCCGAATGAGACAACGGAAGTTGCTATTGATGGGACAACAGAAGCTACATCTAAAGCAAATCATACATCTTTCAACGGGACATTGATCATTCCTCCTCAACGACATGCCACAGTAACCTTGACAATGGGAGGTACTGTGAATAGTATTGCATATCTTTCAGGTCAATACGTTAAGAAAGGCAATAAATTAGCTTTACTTGAAAATCCCGACTTCATTACCTTACAACAAAACTATCTGGAAGCACATGCACAAACAGAATATATGGAGGCGGAATTCAACCGACAGAAAATATTAAGCGCACAGGAAGCAGCTTCTCAAAAACGCTTACAACAAAGCAAAGCAGATTTTCTTTCCATGAAAAGCCGTTTAGATGCAACAGCCGCCCAACTTCTACTGTTAGGTGTTCCTGCAGATGATCTCTTACATAATGGGATACGTCCTTATTTAGAAATAAAGGCTCCGATCAGCGGCTATATTGCAAAGATGAATGTCAACTCAGGTAAATACATAAACATGGGAGAATCCTTGTGCGATATAATTGACAAAGAAGAAACTTTACTTTGTCTTACAGCATATGAAAAGGATTTGGACAACCTCGAAATAGGAAATCCGGTTGAATTCCGTGTAAATGGTATGGGAGAAGAAAACTTCAACGCGACCATCTTTTCTATTGGACAGGAAATTGATTTGTTAAATCGTTCTCTGGAAGTATATGCCAAAGTAAAAGAACCCAACCGTCGTTTTCGTCCCGGAATGTATGTTACGGCAAGGGTAGAAAAGAAATAAGTATATTTGTCACATGAAGCAGGGAACTTTAGGTAAATTCATTCTGATACTGGTATTGATATCAATTGCAGTAGCATTTCTGATGCATTTTCCTGAACTTATATCTATTTTCGGACCGGATAAGAATGAATTGTTTCCTGATATGTCTATTGCGGATGTAATCAGCGAGATAGTTTTTACGTTCATTTCAGTACTCATACTTTTTGCGTTGAATGTATATATCTTCGGCTTTAACCGCCTTTCCATCAAGATCACCTGGAAACGGATATTTCTTTCTTTTGTGCTGACATGGATTCTCAGTAATCTGATGGGCAAGGCATTTATTTTTATGCATAACCAGTGGGATATCCCCATTGTCCATAATATGATGCATCACTACCTCCATCCGTTAAGAGACTTTATGAACTCTTGTATTGTTGTAGTGAGTTGCTATATTATCTATTTATTACTTCAGAAACAAAAAGTACAGATTGAAAATCAACAGCTACATGCGGAAAATTTATTGAACCAGTATGAAGCACTGAAAAATCAATTAAACCCTCACATGTTATTCAACTCACTGAATACTTTGCGTTCATTGATAAGAGAAACTCCAGACAGGGCGCAAGACTATCTGCAGGAGTTGTCATTTGTTTTACGTTATACCTTACAGGAAAACGATAATAAATTGGTTACACTTAAGGAAGAAATGGATTTCGTACATGCCTATATGTTCTTATTGAAAATGCGTTATGAAGATAATCTTGAATTCAACGTATCGATAGAAAAAAAAACGGAAGAATACCAGTTGCCCCCTATGTCGATACAATTACTTATTGAAAATGCTGTCAAACATAATGAAATAAGTAATCGTCGTCCCCTGATTATCCATATCTCTGCAGAAGGTAGATCGCTGATAGTAAGTAACCCGGTACAACCAAAAATCACTGCCAGTAAAGGAACAGGTATAGGGCTGGCTAATTTATCAAAACGTTACCGGTTACTACTTGACAAGGATATTACTGTAACACAAGAAAAGAATCAATTTATTGTAACTATTCCTCTGATATGAAAGCCATCATAATAGAAGATGAAAAAGCAGCAGTCCGTAATTTAAAGGCTTTACTTGCTGATGAAGCCCCCAAAATGGAATTCCTTGCTGTACTTGACAGTATAACCGAAACTATAGAATGGTTCCGTACAAACCCGATGCCTGACCTTGTTTTTATGGATATTCATCTGGCTGATGGTTCAGCCTTCGAAATATTTGAACATATAAAAATAACTTGTCCCATCATATTTACCACGGCATATGATGAATATGCACTAAAAGCTTTTAAAGTAAACAGTATAGACTATCTACTGAAGCCCATCAGTTCACACGATATACATATTGCGCTAAGCAAATTAAAACTACTCCGTGAACATAATACGGATAAAGAAAATGATTACACACATCTTCTAAAAGCGCTTAAAAAAGAAGAGAATTATAAAACCCATTTTCTGATTCCTGTCAAAGGTGATAAGCTTTTCCCCTTACCTGTCGATATGATATTACTCTTTTATATAAAAGAAGGTGTTGTCAGGGCCGTAACAGAAGGAGATAAAGAATATATATTCACACAAACACTGGATGAAATAAATGAATCTCTAAATCCTGCCCATTTTTTCCGTGTAAACCGTCAGTATGTTATTTCCCGTAAATCGGTAATTGACATCGACCTCTGGTTTAATGGCCGCCTTTCAATTAACATCAAAATTCCAACAGAAGAAAAAATAGTAGTCAGTAAAGCGCGTGTCTCGGAATTTAAAGAATGGTTTACTGAGAGGTGATTATACTTCGCCCATTCCCGGCACGATTGACTCTAATCTGAACAGGGATACGTTCAGTCATCTCCTGCACATGGGATATTACACCTATCTTCCTTCCCTGAGTTCTTAAACTTTCTAATGCGTCCAATGCGATACGCAATGTATCCGCATCCAACGAGCCAAAACCTTCATCTATAAACAGACTTTCTACTTTCATCCGGTTTGATGAAAGAGAAGACAGTCCCAATGCAAGTGCAAGAGAGACTAAAAATGACTCTCCTCCCGAGAGGCTGTGAACAGTCCGTACCTCATCACACATATCACGGTCGATTACTTGTAGGGCAAGCGTCTCCGGTACACGTTCCAGATAATATCGGTTTGTCAGTTCCCGAAGCTGGATATTTGCATAGTTCAGTAAGACATCCAGCGTATATCCTTGCGCGATACGACGAAACTTTGCGCCGTCGGCCGACCCGGCCAGTTCATTTAATTTAGCCCAGCGTTCACTTATTTGGCGTTTTATATCGAGGTCTTTCTGTAAGCCGGCTACCTTCTGTTTGTTTTCTTCCTGTTTACGTATACGAAAGGTTATTTCCGTCTTTTGTTGTCGGGTATCTGTAAACGCTTTATCGAGTGGTATATCTTCGTCATTAGACGAGTTATAAGCAGTAATCCATTCCTCCAATAATTGTTTATATTGTGCCAGTTCGTTGTTAGCTTTAGAAAGGTCTTTGTTTATTTGCTCTGTTACTCCTTTTAGCTGTTCTGTAATTCCTGCCTGTTCTGTCTGCGTTTGAAGGAGTTTATTAAGAGTTGATTTCAGGAAATCCAACTTATCGGAGTATTCTTTTTCTACTTTCTCGACCGGCTTTCCTTCTAACAGAGCTGAGCGTTCGGTTTGTCGTTTCTGTAAAGCCTGTGAGCGATTTGTAAAGGTCTCTTGGGCGGTGTTTGTTTCTTTGCGTAAGGTGTCAAGGAAATGTTCAACTGTTTGTTGCTCTGATTTCCATATGCTTTCTTGCTGTTCCAGCGTTCCAAGTTTTTCTTTGTTTGTTTTCCAATCAGAAGCAAATGTGACAAGTGTCTTCCGAAACGACTCAGGTCCTTGAAGCCAGTTGGCTTGCCATTCATCATTTCCGAAATGTTTATCCGCTGATTTTAAGGAATGAATAAGAATTTCGGACTGTTTCTTTATCTCATTCTCTTCACGAGGTAATTGTTCAGCCGGTTGCCTTCGTTCTGTAAACAAACGGGAAAGATTGTCCAGATATTTAATACGTAAGGTCAGTTGGGCTATCTCTTGATTGAGTTTCTCCTGTTCCGCATGAACTGTTGGACTTGTATACGGATGTTCTTTACTTCCACATACCGGGCAAGGAGTTCCTTCAGACAGCTTATCACGCAGGGTTTTTACATCACCTTCGGTTACAAAACGGGCTTGCTCCAATAGAAGTTCTTCCCTCCTACTCCTACACGATATCGTTGTTTTGTCAGGATCTTCGTTTTCCGGCAGATCAGCCGTTTTTCGAAGTTCATTTATTTTATTCTCTAATTGTTGTAATTGGTCTTGAATATCTTTACAAGCTTTCTCGGCTTTCTCTTTAGCCGCTTGTGCTGCCGCTGCATTATCTAAATGGAGAAGCAAGGTGGATAATTGTTCGGCTACTTGTTCTTTTGCCTTGAACTTCTCCCGCCATTCAATCAATTTTGCCCTTTTGTTCGCTGCTTCCTGTTGGTTAATAATCAATTTATTCAGCTTATCTTCTGCTTCTTTCTGCTTTTGCTGTTTCTCTTTCAGCGCTTCTTCTGTTTCTTTTAGTGATCGGATTTCGGCTTGTAACTCTATATCAAGTTTGCGTGCAGCCTGCAACTCGGGTTGGATTTTTTTGTATTGTGATTCTACTTCCTGCTGGTCATTTTGAGCTTTTGTATATTCTTCTTTTGAAACTTTAACCAGTTCAGATGCTTTTTTCAGACTATCTGTTGATTCGTTTAATTGGTTCTGTTTATCAAAAATGGCTTTTTCAGTATTCCTGATCGAATCTACCAACGCCTGGTGTTCAGTTTTCAGTTTTTCCAGATGGGTGAACCTGTTTTCAAGTTCCCGGTGAGTTTCACGTATCATTTTTTCCTCTTCTTCTGAAAGCAGTTCTATTCCTTCTATCAGAATATGTACCTTTTCATAGGCTTCTCTCGCCTCCGCATTTTTCTCATAGATAAGGCGTGAGATCAAAGAATATTGTTCTGTACCGGTCAATTTCTCCAGAAGTTGGGCTTTTTCATCATGCTCTGCTTTCAAAAAGGTTGAAAATTCATTTTGGGCAAGCAGGATCGAACGAGTAAACTGGTCGTAGCTCAATCCGATCAGTTCAACGATCCGTGTTTGAATCTCTGAATTCTTTCCGGGTTCTTCTACGCCTGTATCTAAATTAATCAGCGATATACGTGCATTTTGTAATCGGCCATCTTCTTTTTCACGGGCACGGGCAAGCGACCAACGGGCACGATACCGGTGACCGTTCAACGCAAGGAAATCAGTTTCCGCATAGCCGGAAGCCGTTCCACGTCTCAACAGGAAACGAGGGTCACTTTGCATCAGTACATCGTCATTTACGTCCTTTACTCTTACATTGCTCTTTCTTCCTTGTTCGGTACGTGGGGTCTTGGCGAAAAGTGCCAGGCACATGGTATCCAGTATAGTGGACTTACCGGCGCCGGTGGGTCCGGATATAGCAAAAATTCCTGCCGAAAGCAATGGCTCAATAGTGAAATCAATCACAAAATCCCCTTCCAACGATGCGATATTACGTCCTCTTATTGCTAATACTTTCATAGAGAAACCTCCCGCATTACTTCTTGAAACAATTTCTCTATTTCCTCCGGCAATTCTTCATCTCCGTAGCGGGCAGCAAAGGTATGTTTCAACATATCCAACGGATCGATCTTCTGTAAATCGCTATAGGTAAGCGGACGAGCAAAAACATCATCAGACTTATCCGGATAAGAAGGAACGATCGCCGCCAGCCGAACCGCTTTATTTACAAGAACTTCTTCTATCTTATGACGCAAAGCCGGGTCAGGCTCTGTCAATAAAACCCGTACCTCAAGAAAAGGAAACAACTCATCATTCTTCTCATCTCTTTCAGGTAAATCAGCCAACTCCTCCAACACTTCTTCAATCCCCCCGGAACGTTTTGGAATTCGAATCAAATCAACCGTCCGCGGTACAGGCAATGCCATTATAGAAGTGGAAGTAGAAACATCGGCACCGATGTTTACAACCACCACCTGATGATTATAGTTTACTTCAGAAAATGACATAGGAAGCGGACTTCCGGCATAGCGAACATTATCCCTTCCTCCTACCCGCTGAGCCTTATGTATATGTCCTAAAGCGGTATAAGCCAAACCTTCGCTGAATGTATCTGCCGAGATAGATTCTAATCCGCCCATAATGATACGTTCGCTTCTGTCGTCCTCCGACAACTCAGCCCCCGTCGCATGCAGATGTCCCATAGTAATTATCGGTTCGTCCACTGAGGTTTTTTGGAGAGCATATGCATATAACTGATTATACATTCGGTTTACTCCCTCCATAAAAGTGCATTGAGTATCTTCAGCAGGTGGATAGTCTCCTTGTCTGAGGAACGGGACAGCCATACACAAGGCTTGTCGTTCTCCCTGTCGATTGGTTAGCGGTATCAAAAGAGAGTCAAAATCAACAGAGCCATCGTCCTTACGACGGATTATACCTACGATATGCGTATTCAACTCTTCCAACAACGGAACGGGCGCTTCCAGCCGTGGAGCGGAGTCATGGTTGCCGGCAGTGATTATAATCTGTAAACCGGGATTTTGCTGATTGGCCTCTCTCAGAAAACGAAAGAAACGATGTTGTGACGATGCAGAGGGGTTAGCCACATCAAACACGTCTCCCGCTATCAAGAGTACATCTGCCTGCTGATCAGTGAGCGTACGGATCAACCAGGAGAGAAAAGCATCATGTTCCTCCTCACGGTCGTATCCGAAGAAAGTTTGTCCGAGGTGCCAATCGGCGGTATGTATGATTTTTAATGACATGATCAGGTTTCGTATTTGCGCCATCAAAAGTAGTGATTTTTTATGGTGTATAGGGATATTGCAATGAGATCTTCGACGTGTAAGAAAATACCATTTTGTCATTTCTTAAACCGGGATTATCAAAATTATCAAATTGATAATTTAACCCCTCCAAGACTCGCCTATTTGGAGCTAAGATGAGGCTTGCAAAGAAATATTCAAGTATCAGGGAGTTTCAGTTTTTCACTTTGCTAGCAATTGAAAGTTGAAAATTAAAAATTGAAAACGATTTACATAATTCTTTATTCTCTATTCATCATTCTTCTTTATAAAGTATTGCTTTTTGTCATTTTCTACTTATCTCTTTTTTTGATTAAAACCAAGGTTTTTCAGAGGTATTTTACCCTTTTTTTAGAAAGATCACATACACTTTTAGAAAAGGATGCATACTTTTTTCAAAAAGGGTGCGATGTTTTTGTGGAAAGGGTGCACCCTTTTTCCAAAGAGGGTGCGACAAATTTGGGATAAAAACGTCTGAAAATATTCAAAACAAACCAACACTCCAACAGTTTGTTTCGAAACAAACCAATAATTTTACTGATTTTATTCAAAGTACGCGTTACAGAAAAACGCCTTTTCATTAAAATATGTCAGAAAAACAAGAAATACAGTATCAAAATAACAATCTCAAAAAAGGGATAATTCCTATAATCTTCAAAGATTAACCATTAATCATTAATCATTAATCATTATTACCTATATCTTTGCTGCAAGTATATTAAACAAAAGACTATGAATTGGTTGACGGAGGCTTTTATCGAGCCTACTGTGATACAGGCAATCATCGTTATTTCGATGGTCGCGGCTATTGGGCTGGCATTAGGAAGGATAAAGATATTAGGTATAAGTTTAGGTATCACTTTCGTGTTCTTTACCGGTATCATTGCCGGACATTTCGGTATCGTTTTAGACGAAAAGCTTCTGGTATTTGCTCAAAATTTCGGGCTTATCCTCTTTGTCTATACATTAGGACTACAGGTAGGACCTTCTTTCTTTTCTTCTCTTAAGAAAGGAGGGATAGAACTCAACCTTATGGCCATTGGAGTAATTATTCTGGGTCTTGGACTGGTATTGGTATTTCATTATACAACCGGCGTTTCACTTCCTAATATGATGGGCTTACTTTCCGGTGCCGTTACCAATACTCCGGTATTAGGAGCTGCCCAACAGGCCTTTCAACAATTAGAACCCGATAACACGAAAGGTGTAGCAGATATGGCGCTTGCCTGTGCCGTGGCTTATCCGTTAGGTGTGATTGGGGTTATACTGGCTGTGATTATTATTAAAAAGATGTCGGGAGGGGAAGATACCGATAACAAAGAACAGAAAATAGCTAAACCTAATGTAGCCGAATTTCAGGTAATAAATCCTGCCATTTTCAATAAAAGCATCAAAGACGTAATGAAACTGGCCGGAAAGCACTTTGTGATTTCCCGTGTCTGGAGAAACGGAAAGGTTACTATCCCTACTTCTGAAACATTACTTAAGAAAGGAGATCACCTATTGGTCATTTCTATCAAAACCGATGTGGAAAGTATTAAAGCCTTATTCGGTGAGCAGGAAAATAAAGACTGGAACCAGGAAGATATCGACTGGAATGCCATTGACAGCCACCTGGTATCCCGTCGGATCGTAGTCACCCGCAGTAAAATAAACGGAATGAAATTAGGCGCTCTTAAGTTGCGTAATTTATATGGGATCAACATAACAAGAGTAAACCGTGCCGGTATCGATCTGTTGGCATCTCCTAAACTTCGCCTGCAGATTGGTGACCGTTTAACAATAGTGGGTGAAGCTTTGGCGGTAAATAATGTAGGAAAGATATTAGGTGATGAAGTAAAACGCCTGACCATGCCAAACCTTTTCGCCATTTTTATAGGTATATTCCTGGGGATTATCCTGGGTATCCTGCCTATAGCAATTCCGGGAATGACAACACCCGTTAAGCTTGGAATCGCGGGCGGCCCGATCATTGTAGGTATTCTGATGGGAGCCTTTGGCCCTCGTTTACGTATTACCACCTATACGACACAAAGCGCCAACCTGATGATGCGCCAATTCGGTATCGTTATCTACCTGGCCGGACTGGGACTTGCCTCAGGAGCTCATTTCTTTGAAACGGTATTTACCAATGAAGGATTGCTCTGGATCGGATTAGGCTTCTTATTAACCATGGTTCCCGTGCTTATCGTTGGATTTATAGCCTATAAGATAATGAAAGTAGACTATGGAGATACCGTAGGAATGCTCTGCGGAAGCATGGCTAACCCTATGGCCCTCACCTACGCAAACACAACGGTAGAAGGAGATGAACCGGCCGTTTCATATGCCACCGTCTACCCCCTTTCTATGTTTCTTCGGGTAATTACTGCCCAACTTATGATTCTGCTTTTTGCCTGAGTAAAAACTAAAGATGTGACCGGTTTTTACTTATTCTAATGATTCCGACTCTTCTTCGAAATCAATCGGTATCTGTTTTTTAAATGCTTCTTTAAATGAGATTAAAGATTCTGTGCGTGCCAATCCTAAGGGTTGGAGTTTCTTGTGAATAATGTTCAACAGATGCTGATTGTTCTTTGCATATATTTTTATAAACAGGTCATACTGTCCCGTAGTATAATGGCATTCCACCACTTCAGGGATTTCCTTTAATGCTTTGGTCACTGCATCAAACTGCCCCGGTGAACTCAGAAATAAACCGATATAAGCACATGTTTCGAATCCTACCTTTGTATTATCTATGATAAATTCTGAGCCTTTTATAACTCCAAGGTTCGTCAGTTTCTGGATACGTTGATGGATCGCAGCACCGGAGACATTACATTCTCTGGCTACTTCGAGAAAAGGCATACGTGCATTGTTAATAATCAGTTTCAGAATCTTTTCGTCTAGTGCGTCTAATTGGTGATGTGCCATACTATTATTATTTGCATTTATTTGAGCGCATTACGCTCGATTTGTGACAAAAATAAGCAAATAATAATAAACTGCAATCCACTCTAGCTAAAATATTCTATAATGAAATAAAAAGCATCCTCCAACTATAAAAATGAAACTACTCCTTGCGAAAGAAGACATCGTAATCCGAATCAATCTGATAGTCCACCACACCCCACTCAATCAACCATTTGATATTACGACCTGCGTTAGGAAGATTATCAGCTTCGGGCTTACCTCGGAAAGGCAAATTAGCGCATGCCATGATCTGAATGCCATTATCCCGGCACCATTTGATAGTACGGCCGTTTATTTCATCTACTCCGGCAAAGAGAAAATAGTAATCTTTCGTTTTCTCACCGTATGTTTTAAAGAATTCTTCCCGTTCACGCATCAGCATGGTTATCTTAGGGCCTTTTCCGCGAAAGTACTCTCCATGTCCTATGAAGTAAGATGAATTTATAAAGCCTGTTTCAGTCAATATACGTTCTATCCCCTGATAGTATTCCATTGAAGGATTCTGCACTTTGATATCAATCATCAGATCCTGCAGCTTACCTTGTGCATGCATACAATACGTTTCCATGGATACTGGCGGAGCAACACCCTCCTTAAGAGGTTTGAGTTGTTGGATTTCCTCCCATGTAAGTTCGTCGGCCTTTGCTTTTGAGTGGTAGTCGCTTTCAAACGTCCGGTTATGATAAAGATAAAGTACACCGTCCTTACTTTGACGAACATCGATCTCCGCACCGGTATATCCTCTTCGGATTGCTTCGTCAAGAGCCGCCAGACTATTTTCTGGGTTCTTGCCGCTGTCTACTACGCCCCCACGATGTGCCATCAATCGATAATTGGAATTGATTTGTTGTGCCTGTATATTCAGACACAACAGACTACAAATAATAATTAGATATTTCATTCGTCCTTCAATTTATAGTTTGTGAATAACCTGCATCATCTGCGCACCTAAGCCTATGGTATATCCTTGGGAAATAAACACTACCCGCCCGAATGTATCGGCAATCACGAAGATAGGCAGATCATTAGGATTAGAAAGCTTCATGGCGGATACAAGCATATCCGATATCGCATTCTTCGAGTCAATACCGTAAGTAATCGTATTAGGCAATGTTCCGAATTCTTTCGTATCAAAGTTCTTCCAACCTTGTTCGTCCTTGAAAAGGAGTATCATACTGCGATTCCATGATTCAAATTCTTTTGAGACGGCTGCGATATCACGCATCGCATGATTGGTCGGTTCCTGACGTGCTCCAAGGATACCGATGATGAAATAACCTCGTCCGGAAACGTTAAGAATACTTGTTTCCTCTCCGCTTTCCACAAGTTTAAACATCGCTTCGGCATCGATATTCCCTATCACTTGGATATCGTCTTTATTTTCACGCATGGAAAGTTTAATGTTAGTTGTTTGACCTGGTTTTACAGTGAAGGATGACACTTCAGACAATACATTTCCTTTGGCCATACGATTACCGGTTACCAACATATAATTGCCTTCATCCATGTTCAGCGGATTTTTCAGTAATCGGCTCCAGGTATCTCCTCCTCCCATATCTACTTGACTGTCATCTTCCAGATTTAATGTCTGCAAACGTCCGTCCTCATGAATTCTTGCGATGGTGAAATGGCGATAATATTTCGGATCATCCAACGCGGGGATCGGTTGATAAGATGCCGTCAGCTTTCCTCGCTCACTGATCACAGGTGCCGAAGCTTCAAAATCAACACTATTCCAATTGTCTTTATGATAATACTGTACCTTTCCGGCTACCGGCTCTATTTGTGAAGGAATACCCAGGCTTCTTGCCAATGCTACAAAGAATATATTCCTGGAGTGCGTATCTGCTACTTTAGCATTCCATACGCCCATTGGCATTACCGGGATACGTTGGGGATTCAGTTCGTCTTTTAGCCGGATATTATTCTTGACCCATTCAACTAACTGCTGTGGATCTGCTTTTGATTGATTGGCGAGTTCACCGGGAACTGCTTCAATAAAGAAACCTCTGTATGCCGTAAGTAATTCATTACTTACACGAGGGTTCAGTACATACTTATAGATCAGTTCATCCGAGCCTGAAGTGTTAGTCAAATGATCCAATAATACGTCGGCAGGAGCATCACGTAAGTCTTTTGCGGAGATATTATCGAGTAGAGCAAGCGCTGCTTCTTTTTTATCAGTAGTAACGGCACGAAGGAAGCTTTCTACCTCTTTCCAATTCCCACGGCTGCCCTGCATAAAACGAGTGATCTTCTGCTCGTCCATTCCCAACTCTTTCGCAAGAGCTTTGGATTGCTCTTCGGTATAAAAAGTAGCTACGTAACCATTACGTATTTCGTCTTCTTCCAACAGACGGCGGGCATTTTCTTCTTTTTGTTCGTCGGTAACCTCAACAGGGATTGAACCGTCAACAGGCGGAATGATATCCAGCGGCAAATCGAACGGATCACCCGGTTTCTTGTCCAGGACGATCGTTACATCATTGTCTTTGCCAAAGGAAACTTTACTGAAACCGAAACGTCCGTCTTTCGTAGCCCAGACAAGCATATCACCTTTTCCTGCAGATAGGAAAGTCTTCCCGTCTTTATCGGTCAATTTATTTGCTACAGTATAAAACTCCGCGTAATTGTATAGTTTAAATTCAACTCTTGCGCCTTCTAAAGGATTTCCGTTCGTATCCGTAACTGTTACAAAACTCTTAGCTGTCGGCGCGTAGTTATCAATAACGTTGATCTCTGTATAGCACTCGGTGTTTTCCATAATTTCTTCAGGCCCGTTATAACGACCGAATACTTTGGTGTGCATCAGCATACCGCGATAAGCCGGTCCGTTAAACCATCCCATATTCAATACAGGTTCGGGTTCGCAAGCGCCGAGGAAATACCATTTACCGTCTACCCAGGCTTCTACCCAGGCATGGTTATCGTCGGTATGTGCCCAACGGGGTGTATACACCTGACGGGCAGGAATACCAACCGAACGCAAAGCAGCCACTGTAAACACAGACTCTTCGCCACAACGCCCATAGGCCGATTTCATGGAAGCCAATGGAGAACTCGTGCGTCCGTCTGAAGGCGTATAAACCACTTTCTCATGACACCAGTGGTTTACTTCCAGTATCGCATCTGAAAGAGATAAACCTTTCACTCTATCCTTTAATTCATCATAGAAGACCATCCGGCTTTCATCGAGGTTCTCATTATTTACACGGACAGGCAGTACAAAATGGAGAAACAACTGTTCAGGAATACTTGCTCCCCAGGGCATCTCTTGTTTTGCCTGCATGGAAGAGCGAACATTCTTCAGATAAAACTCTCCGCTGTAATCGGTGAGATCTCCAATTGGCATATATGCATAGAGAAATGCCAGCGCCTCCTTCTCAGGATTGCTGATTTGTGAGTCAAATATTGTAAATAAGTTCCCGTCAGGAAATAGAGAACGCTTCGTTTCGAAATCCTCCATTACCTGCGTACGTTTCGCGTTATCAGTAATAAAATGCTCTGATTGATTACATCCTGTGCATAAAAGAAGAGACAGTAGTAAGCAGTAGGCAGTAGGTAGTAAGCAATATGTAAAAAAGGTACTTCGTTCTATATTATGCGTGATGCTTTCTGCATAATGCTTACTGCATTTTAGATGTTTTTTGTTCATGGCAAATTCATTAAGTTTCGTCACAAAGATAAATTTTTTATCCAAATAATTAGTAGTTAGTGATTAGTGATTAACGATTAATGATTAATCAGGTAATAAATAATTGTTAATCACTAACCACTAATCATTAATCACTAATAAAACGACTAACCGTTAATCACTAATCACTAAATATTTTTTATATTTTTGTCGACAGTTATGAGCTATCCGTGGAATGAACGTACAAAATTGTTGTTGGGTGAAGAGCGCATGAAGCTCTTTGCGCGGAGTCATGTACTTGTTGTCGGTCTGGGAGGTGTAGGGGCGTATGCTGCCGAATTGATCTGTCGGGCAGGGATCGGGAAAATGACAATTGTCGATGCTGATACCGTGCAGGAGAGCAATATCAACCGACAATTGCCCGCACTTCACTCCACAATGGACGAGCCTAAAGCAGAGGTTCTCGGCAAACGGTTGCTTGATATTAATCCCGAACTGGAACTTAACATGCTCACAGAATTCCTGCGCGATGAACGTACTGAAGAATTACTCGATTCTATACGGTTTAATTTCATTGTAGATGCGATCGATTCACTCAGCCCGAAGGTTTTTCTTCTCTATCATGCGGTAAGAAGACAAATTCCTATTGTTTCTTCAATGGGAGCCGGTGCCAAAAGCGATCCGTCGCAGGTGAGGATAACCGACATTTCAAAAACAAGCAATTGCGGACTGGCACGCGCCGTTCGTAAACGACTTAAACATAAAGGAGTCAGCAGAGGAATACCCGCCGTATTCTCTACCGAAATCCCGAATCCCGAGGCAATCATCGAAGTTGACGACTTGGAATGCAAACGTACCACCACCGGAACGGTATCGTATATGCCCGCCATCTTCGGATGCTATTTGGCTTCGTATGTTATAAGAAATTTATAGTGATTAATGATGAGTGATTAGTGATTAATGAATAACAGTTTATCATTGATTATTAATCACTAATCACTAATCGCTAATCACTAATAAAACTATGATACAAACAAAAGGTATAACCAAAAGTTTCGGCTCGTTACAGGTATTGAAGGGGATAGATCTCACCATTAATCCGGGGGAGATCGTATCGATCGTGGGGCCCAGCGGAGCAGGAAAGACTACCCTGTTGCAAATTATCGGGACGCTGGATTCGCCTGACAGTGGCGAGCTGATCATCAATGGTACCAATACCCGCAAGCTCAATGATAAAGCATTAGCGGCTTTCCGCAACCATAATATAGGATTCGTTTTTCAGTTTCACCAATTACTGCCGGAGTTCACGGCGTTGGAAAATGTGATGATTCCGGCTCTTATCGCCCGACAGAAACCTCAGACGGCAGAGAAGAAGGCCAAAGAACTGATCGATTTTATGGGATTGAGTGATCGTATTACTCACAAACCGGCGGAATTATCGGGCGGAGAGAAACAACGTATTGCCGTAGCCCGCGCCCTTATTAATGATCCATCTGTTATACTGGCCGACGAACCTTCCGGCAGCCTGGATACAAAGAATAAAGAGGAACTGCACGCGCTCTTCTTCGAACTGCGCGACAAGATGAAACAAACTTTCGTAATCGTTACCCACGACGAACAATTAGCGGCGGATACTGATCGTATCATTCACATTAAAGATGGGATCGTGATGAATGATTAATGGTTACTGATTACTGATTAATTAATCAGTAACCATCAGCATTAACAATTAATAATTAACAATTGATAAATAATAAAACATGAATAACAGACCAACCTTCGGCAGTAGGCTGGGTGTGATAATGGCTACCGTCGGATCTGCGGTCGGATTAGGTAATATCTGGCGTTTTCCCTACATGACCGGCGAGAACGGAGGAGCCGCTTTTATCTTTATTTATATCATATGTATCCTTCTTTTAGGATTACCCGTTATGATAACTGAATTTTTTATTGGCAGGCATACGCATAGGAATGCTGCAGGTGCATTCAAAATATTATCACCAGGTTCTAAATGGAGTTTCATCGGGTACAATGGTGTATTGGCTGCTTTTCTGATCCTGGGTTACTATTGTGTAGTTGCAGGATGGACTTTCGAATATATCGCACAGGCAGTGATGGGGAACTTATCAGGCAAATCGGCTGCCGAATTTGAAGCTGATTTCCAGGCTTTCTCCTCTAATATCTGGCGGCCTATCCTATGGACAGTTGCTTTCGTAGTCACTACACATATTATAATCGTTTCCGGCGTGAAGAAAGGGATCGAACGTTCTTCCAAATTTATGATGCCGCTCCTTTTCCTGATACTTGTCATTCTTTGTATACGGTCTGTCACTTTACCCGGTGCGATGGATGGACTCACTTTCCTTTTTAAACCGGATTTTAGTAAAATAAATTCCTCCGTTGTTCTCAGCGCTATGGGACAGGCATTTTTCTCGCTAAGTATAGGAATGGGATGCCTTATCACCTATTCATCGTACTTTTCGAAAAAGACAAATCTGCAACGGACAGCAGTCGAAGTAACTATTCTGGATTCTCTGGTTGCCATTCTTGCCGGCATCATGATCTTTCCCGCTGCATTTAGTTTCGGCATACAACCTACAGCCGGTCCTGAATTAGTTTTTATCACTTTGCCCAATGTTTTCGGTAAAATGGCGCTCGGCGGTATCTGGTCGTTTATCTTCTTTGTATTGCTAGCTGTTGCTGCGCTTACTTCAACTATATCATTGCACGAAGTGGCTACTTCCTATATGCTTGAAGAACATAAAATGTCACGAAAGAAAGCCGCATTACTTGTTTCATGCGGCATACTAATTTTGGGAGTAATCAGTTCGCTGTCGGTTGGCATATGGAAAGGATATACCCTCTTCGGTCTCAATTTCTTCAATTTGCTCGATTATGTCACCGCTAAAATTATGCTGCCCTTTGGCGGCATGTTGATCTGTATCTTCGTAGGACGACGCATAGATAGAAAAATACTCAAATCCGAATTAACCAACAATGATACAATAACATTCCATTTTTTCAACACGTATGCGTTTTTTATGAAGTACATCGCTCCCGTTGCTATCGGTCTGATATTTCTTAACGAAACAGGGCTTTTTAAGCTATTTATAGCCTAATTTCTCCGGATGTTTTCCTCTAAAAAAATTGGTTACAAATGATCATTTGTAACCAATTTTTAAATGCATTTTCTATATTTGTTCCTAAAATTCAACACGGCTACTTCCTTATTGCTTAATTGCCTTATGAGAATACTATTCATAACTCTTTTCTTTTTATTGATAACTCCATTCATTATTCGTGGTGAAGAAATTAATCCTTTTATACCGATAATTGGTAAATCATATATGGAGTATAATGAGGAATTAAATCATTTGCATAATCAGGTTAATTATGCAACATCTGACGATGAAGCTATCCGAATATTAGAACAAGTCAGACAGGTTGCTCAACAAACTTCTGATATGCGCTGGAAACTGGAAGCGGGATTATTTGAAATTTCGTATAAGCATCGTGAACTTATACGCCATTCACCTAATGCTACATATACTACTCAAGATGCTATCAACGACTTGCAAAAACTGGCTGATAAAGCCTCTGAATGTGGGGAAAATATATTTCAGATCAGGGCACTGCATCGCATTTTTTTAGCCTATAAAGATATTCTTAAAAATTACGAACCTTCTTTCGACTATGCACGGATCCTGGTAAATTTGACAGAGGATATACCGTCGAGAGAATTCATTGATAAATTATTTATATATAGAAATATCGGAGATCTGTATTATAATTTTCAAGACTATGATGAAGCCGCGTTTTTTTATCAGAAAATTTTAGAGGACAAAGAACTTGCTTTTGCCTACCATTATATTTCTTCAGCATATAATAGTCTGGGATTAGTAGCCCTTTATCATAAGAATGACCTTGAACTATCAAATATGTATTTTCAAATGATACTTGATCTTCCTGCAACTAATTCTGAAGAAAAATGGAAAGATAATCTTTGGAAAGGAATCGCTTCTTCTAATCTGGCATATAATTTTTTTCTTAGCGGAAAATTAGAAGAAGCCATTCCTTTATATAAGGTCGGAATTAAAGAAAAGCAGAAACAGAAAGATTATAATTTTGTGACTGGTTCGGCATGCGGTCTTGCTGAAGTGTTCATCCTTAAAAATAATTTGCGGGAAGCAAAATATTATCTTGATCTGGCAAAAGTCTGTCTCGACAGTTCTATGTATAATAAGCGTTATCATCTATATTATCCGGTGTTAAGCAAGTATTATATTACAGCAGGTAATAACCGGTTAGGTTTACTCTATCTGGATTCTGCTTTACACGCACAGGAAAAATACTATAAAGAGTTTAACGCGATGAAGCTGGTTTGGTCAGAACAGCGGGCACACGGGTCATACTTACAATTGCTGCTATAACTGCGATGCCGCTTCCCAGCAATAAACATACGTGTGTGCCGTTGTCAGGAAATACGGTGAATAATAATGCTGCCACTGCCGCACCGCTGGTCTGTCCTATCAAACGGGTGGTACCTAGCATACCGCTGGCACCTCCGCTTCTTGCATTAGGTGCGGAAGATATAATGGTACTGTTATTGGGTGTCTGGAAAAGTCCGAATCCGGCACCGCAAAGCGCTATTCGCCAAATAATGTCCAAATCTTCAGGATGAGGAGGTAATTGCCCGAGAAGATAAAGACCGACAGCAAATATAGATAATCCGATTCCTCCTAATAATCCGGCGTTAATTCGGGTAACCAACACGCCGGCTAAAGGAGCGAAAATCATAGTAGCGATCGGCCACGGCGTAATCAGAAGCCCTGTCGATACGGCATTACGCCCCATCGCTCCTTGTAAAAAGAACGGTAATGAAATCATAGCCAGCATCTGGGCGAAAAAAGAGATAAACGAAGTCAGGACAGATAAAGCGAATATCGGAATGCGTAAGAGATCGACGGGGAATATGGGGTAATCTTGTTTTCTTTCGCGTCGTATATATAAATATCCTATCACTAAGAGGGATATAAATGCAATTAGTATGAGGAATATATTGAAGTTATGTGTAAAGCCTTCAATTACACCGATTACCAGAGCGAATGTGAGAGCATTCAACACTCCGCCCAGCTTATCAAACGTTCGTTCGTTTCTCTTCACCGGATTGTTAGGAAGAAACCGGCGACTCAACAGGAAAGCACAGATCCCGATGGGAATATTCACGGCAAAAAGCCATGGCCAGGAAGCAATTGAAAGTATTCCTGCTGCTATGGTAGGTCCTGCTGCTGATGCAACGGAAACAATCAGCGCATTAAGACCGATTCCCCGCGAAAGAAAGCGTGAGGGATAGATGATCCTGACAAGTGCTGTATTTACACTGGTAATAGCTGCCGCACCAAATCCTTGTAATCCGCGTGCTATAATCAGCATAGGTAAAGAATTGGATAACGCACAAAACAAAGAAGTACAGGTAAAAAGAGCCAGACCGGTTATGTATACTTTCCGATATCCGTAAATATCTCCTAAAGATGACATGGATAATAATGAAATCGTCATTGCTAACTGATAGGCATTTACTACCCAGATTGAGTAGGTAGGTGTAGTCTTCAGATCACTTGCAATGGTGGGCAATGCTACATTTGCTATCGCCCCGTCAAGTACGGAAAGCGTTATTCCAAATCCAATAGCCGCAATCGCCCACAATCGTGAGGGCATCGGTAATCCGTCCTGAGATTTCGTTATGTCCTTTTCTACCATTCCGACTTTTTATCCATCCGATAGGAAACAAACAGAAAGGGGATTGTGTTCATTTCCCTGATCCCATTACGCCGGAGTCGTCGTCTTTATTGTCTGTTCGTTTTTGTGCGGATTTAAATGTGCGGCCGAAGGAGAAGTTCCATGAAAAGCGCAGGACAAACATTCGGGAGCTTTCTTTTATATAATTGCTGCGGTAATAAGATGCGTATTTCGACCAATTCTCGGATTCTTGCTTGTAATTGTCAGCAAAAGGATTGAACATTCCCGCTCCTACTGATATATTTTTATGCTTATACTGGAGGGTCACGTAATGGAGATTTTCGCCGCCGCTTAATGTTTCGCCGTAAAACCAGTTCCATGAGGTCATCATACCGAATGAGAGGGTCAAATTTTTGTATGTACCGGAAAGATCGCCGTTCATATACCAGTTGGTATATTTATGATTATACGTATTACCGTTGCTGATGTAATGGTTAACGCCGCCGGTAACAGATAGTTGCAGAATATCCTTTACAGGCCCGACGCGCAACATCAGGCGTCCGGCCAGTCGTTGCCAGTCTTTTTGATTATCCCAGGTCTGGATGATCTTATTTCCTTCGAGTCGCTTTTCATCCATTATCGCATCAGGCTGGTATTCGTAAGTTCCCCAAAGGTTACTATAGAATATTCCTTTCTGTAATTCATAGGTGAGTTCTGTACGATACCGGAGGAATGGCTTCAAGTGAGGGTTTCCCCGTTGTATCTGTAGTGAGTCGATGGTCTGTTCAATGGCACTCAGGTTAGAAAGTGAAGGAGTAGAGTTGCTAATATCAGCACGCCACCGGATGGTTGATTGTCCCGGCAGCGCATAGTGAAGTACTACTCGCGGATTGAAGGTAAAATTGGTGTACCCGTCATTTTCGGTATTCTCCTGCCCGAAATATGAACGGGTGACACCTACGCCTAATGTATAGTCAAGTTTCTTTACTTTTCCTTTGAATTCGGAATAGAAGAATGTTTCGGCTTGCGTCATTTCTGTTGTATAATCGTGTCCGTTACGATATGTATTGTCGGACCAGGCTTGTGTGTGTTTAATACCTGCGCTCAGGCGATTAACACCGAACTTCTTTTCGTAGATACCTTCGCCAATCAGGGAGTATTTCTTTCCTGTTACGAAATTATTTATATCTGTCAAAACAATCTCGTCACGGCTTTCCTGATAAATTCGGTTGTTATCGGTAGAATTATATGTACCTACGGCGTTAAGTACGATCGTTTGGTCGTTTTTCAGATTGTGTTGATAATAGAGATCAAGAGCAGGTCGATGATTTTTATCTTTTGACTTATCAATCATGTAGACTGCATCGTCAGGATTAGCCATGTTATAAAGTGTACCCTTATAATCCCAATGCTTCTGATCATTGTTCCAGTAGCGGGCAGTGGCGCTGAAAATCTTATTGTCATCCTGATAGCTGTAGCTTGCGTTAAGCCATTGCCAATACCTTTCGCCGTGTCCCGGATCGCCAACTTCTTTACGATTCAATGTGGAGCCGTCTGCAAAAGTGAATTTCTCCTCGTTATTGCGGCTCATATTATAGAAATCACGATGGCTGAAACTATAATTCAAACCGAACTCTGATTTCTTATGATTGATTCTTCCGTTCACAGAATTATTTCCCCAGGCAACTGTCGGGCTGTCGTCGAATTGAAGACCAATGTTCCCGCCGGTTTCGGGACGTCGAACGATGTAATCGAGTACTACCTCGGCATTTCCATAGCGTAATCCGGGGTTGTCATGGAATTCGATACGGATGATATCGGCCGGCTGCAAGGCTTTTACATCTTGAACCTCAACTTTTACTCCGTTTATACGGTATTGTAGTTCGCCTCCTCCCGGCAGTGATACTTCGTTGAAAAGGGGATTTACCTGTAGTTTAGGGAGCATCAGTTGCTGGAGAATGTCAATCCCGTTGGTTGATGCGTTAACCTGTCGTTCGGACGGGTAAATTAGTTTTTTATCGATCTGACTGGTTAGATTAGAAGCACTGACTGTCACATCTCCCAGTGATACTGCTCCTTCTTCCATAAATATATTGTCGAACGTGATATTTTTGACAAGCTCATTGATGATGATATGTTGTGTCCGGTATCCTAAGCTGGATAATACGAGTCTGTAATTCCCCGAATGGATCTCTTTTATCTGAAAAATTCCCTTCGTATCGGTCGTTGTACCTGAAACGAACGAAGAGTCCGGTGCCTGCAGAACGACATTTACGAACTCAAGTGATTCTTTGCTTTTGGCATCTTTCACTACTCCTCTGATCTCAATATTTTGAGCAAAAATTCCTTGCGTCATGCTGCACAACAGCATGACAACGCTTACAATCTTCTTCATATCTATGTTAAATTAATTCGGCAGTTCGACCTTTCCTGCGCTTTTAAGAATAAGACGACGGGTAGGAAGATTCCGTTACATGCTTTTTACTGAACAAATGTTAAATTATACGATTTCACCCAAAAGGATGCCACAAAACAGAACATTTTGTATAATTAATTGTTATATATATAGTAATTTCGCAGATATTGTCTGTGTAGACTAGAGACTAACTTTATTGTGATTTATTGTTACAACAATATCTTTGTATATGAAAAGGATAGAAGTTTTTTACTTATCCAGAATGAATCAACAAAAGACATTCTGGTTTTTTAAGCAGATCTATAATCAAATGGAAAAAATCGAAGACAAGAGGTTCCAACCCTTGTTGCATTCTTTCGTTTCTGCATTTAGCCTGTTCGACCGATCATTAAAGCCTAATGAAGGTGCCCTATTAGAGAAGATTGAGACGGAGAATTCTAATTGCGATAAAGAATGGAAAAACCTGAAAGAACTTACCCGGCAAACAATTTCAGAAAACCTTTCAGAAGGGAAGAACCTTGCAAAAGTGATTCAGAAGGTTATCGATAATAACGAAGATCCGACGACTTTCACCGGTTCTAAAAAGATTGATCTGTTTAATAAAATATTTTCAGAGTTAGAGAACAAAGTATCTCTAAAGGATAATAGTACGGATTTGTGTGATACGCTATCGAGTTTAAACCGTGCTGCATGGGCATACGAACAGTATCTTGAAGCACATAACAACGAAATGGCCGGCAAGTTTATCTCACGACGTTCTTTAGAAGCGCGCAAAAAGACTGAGCAAGCTTATTATTCAGCTGTGGAGTTCCTGAATGCGATGTTTATTTATATTGGAACTGAGGGGTATGAGAAGATTATCGATGAAATCAATCGTATTATTGAGATGGGAAAAGCGACTCCTATCATAGATATACATTCGGACGTTGAATCAAACAGCTATCAGAAAGAAGCTGAATATAGCAAAACTGAGGCAGCATTCTCTGCCTAATAGATTACTCATAAATCAATGAAGACAAATTGCCGGCGGAGAATACTTCGTTGGCAATTTCTATAATATCATGGGACGTTATCTTCTCTATCTTATCAAACACTTCCGGTAACGTATCATAATGGTTTTGATGCAGGAAGCTTTTTCCCAATCCCAGGAAGACTCCTTCTTTGCTGTCACCCGACACACCAAGCTGTCCGATAACCTGCTTTTTTATTGCAGCCAGTTGCAGAGTTGTTAATTTCTCTTCCTGCAGTTTCTTTAGTTCTTTTTGCACCAGACAGATGGCCTTATCTGTATTTTTGGGATCGGTTCCGAAATAGATTGCTGCAATTCCAGTATCGGTATAAAATGTGATATTTGA
The DNA here is from genome assembly GCA_032054765.1 of Tannerellaceae bacterium. Classification (GTDB taxonomy): domain Bacteria; phylum Bacteroidota; class Bacteroidia; order Bacteroidales; family Tannerellaceae; genus DFXE01. The sequence goes on along the minus strand of DAMBSC010000011.1, from coordinate 183,619 downwards.
TTCTACATTGTAAACCAATCCATGTTTCTCGCGCAAAGAAAGGTTCAACCGGCTGTTCATACCGGGACCTCCAAGCATATTGTTTAACAGGAATAACGATACGCGTCTTTTGTCATACATACTGAAGGTTCTTCCTCCAATCAACACATGAGATTGGTAGGTATCTTTATGTATCCGTTTACTTTGTGGCAGGATATCGTCGGGAGCTGTACGTCCGTTGGCAGGTAATGGGAAAGAAATATCTCCTAACGTCTTTTCTGCCAACTTGATAATTTTCGACATATCCTTTCTGCCCATTGAAAAGAATACCATATTAGCCGGCACATAATATCGGTCCAAAAATGAACGTCCCGATGCGGAAGTAAACCGAAGCAGAGATTCTTCATCACCCAGAATATTGTGTCCGAGGGCATGTCCCTTAAAAAGGATATTCTCGAATTCATCGAATATGAGTTCGGAAGGGCTATCTTTATAGGAATTGATTTCATCCAGGATCACATCGACTTCTTTTTCTATTTCATGCGAAGGAAATTGAGAATGAAAGATCAGGTCAGTCAACAGTTCAAAGGCACGTTCGTAATGTTCTTCCATAAAGATAGAGTAGACAAATGTGTCTTCTTTTGTGGTGTAAGCGTTGAGTTCGCCACCGACATTCTCCATCCGGTTAATGATATGCCAGGATTTTCGTTTTTGGGTTCCTTTAAACACCATATGCTCCACAAAATGGGCGAGGCCGAATTCGTCTTCTCTTTCATCGCGGGTACCTGCGTTTATCGCAAATCCGCAGTATGATACCGGTGAATCCGTCGGCAAATGAATGATACGAAGTCCGTTTGCTAATGTATATGTACTGTATGGTGTATTCTGTATCGTCATAGAACCGACAAAAGTATAAAATAAATCCGCTCATGATACAGTTCTCTATATTCAAAACTATTACTACTTTTGTATTATACTTGAAAGAGAATAACAAAATGATACTTGACAATATAAAATCGATCCTGCAACAAGAGGCCGACGCCGTTCTAAATATCCCTGTTACCGATGATTATGAGAAAGCTATAAATCTGATCATTCAGTATGTCCATCAGATGAAAGGAAATTTAATAACCAGCGGAATGGGTAAAGCCGGACAAGTTGCCACAAATATCGCCACTACTTTCAGTTCAACCGGTACACCATCTTTTTTTCTTCATCCAAGTGAGGCACAGCATGGAGATTTAGGCATACTCCGTGATAATGATATCATGCTTCTGGTTTCGAATTCAGGAAAAACTCGCGAATTATTGGAGTTGATTGAATTAGCTCGGGGACTTGTTCCTGAGATTAAATTCATTGTAATTACCGGAGACCCAGAAAGCGATCTGGCTAAAAAAGCTACAGTCTGCCTGTTGACCGGCGCTCCTAAGGAAGTGTGTACATTAGGGCTTACTCCTACTACGTCCACTACCGTCATGACTGTAATAGGTGACCTTCTTGTTGTAAATACCATGCAACAAATCCAATTTACAAATAAAGATTATGCGCTGCGGCATCACGGTGGTTACCTGGGATCAAAAAGCCGTGAACAAAGCGAGAAAGAATAAAAGCACCATGAGAAAAGTTATCGGAATCGGAGAAACTATTTTAGATATCATTTTTAACGCCAATCAACCTCAACGGGCCGTTCCGGGAGGTTCCGTATTTAACGCATTTGTATCATTAGGAAGATTAGGTATACCGGTTCTCTTTCTGAGTGAACTGGGAAAAGACAAGGTTGGAGATTATATTATCGACTTCATGAAAGAGAATAATATATCTACCGAGTATATCGATCGGTTTCCCGATGGCAAAAGTCCTGTTTCTTTAGCCTTTCTAAATGAAGATCATAATGCAGAGTATGTCTTTTACCATGATTATCCGACGGAACGATTGCATATTCCACTTCCACGCATTGAAGAAGACGATATTCTGGTTTTAGGATCCTATTATGCGCTAAACCCTGTTCTCCGTGAAAAAATTGTTTACCTGCTTGAGTATGCAAAAGAAAGAAAAGCTATAATATATTATGACCCTAACTTCCGAAAAGCACATGCACATGAAGCGATACGCTTAATTCCTACCGTAATTGAGAATCTGGAATATGCCGATATTGTTCGAGGATCAGACGAAGACTTCTTAAACTTATTCGGGAAAACAAACGCGCAAGATGTCTATAACGAGCATATCAGATTTTACTGTAAAAGATTTATTTGCACACATGGAGGGGAGGGAATAAGTCTGTTTACTGACACTTTCTCTGACAAATTTGATACTCCCTCTTTCACGCCGGTAAGTACTATAGGAGCTGGTGATAACTTTAACGCCGGAATAATCTATGGTTTGCTTAAATACGACATTCGCAGAAATGATCTTCCTACATTGGATAAAGAAAAATGGGCAAAGATAATTGCTTGCGGAACGACTCTTGCACGGGAAGTATGTGCAAGTTATGATAATTATATTCCGACTTGTTTTGCCACAAATTACTTAAGGTAATCTTAAATAACATTAAGGACTAATCGTAAAGACAGGAATTTCTTATCTTTGTTCAAGGAACTTTAGTGTTATTCAATGTTTGTAAGAGTATTTAGCGTTTTAATCGGTATTGTGTCTCTATCCGCATGCAATTCGCATACACCTGAAATTAATACAGTGTGTATACGGGATGATATCGGTAATTATATTCTAAAATGGGAAACCAGCCCTCCAATAAACGGGACCTTAAAGTTATACGTTTCAGAAAACCCCGGTTCATTCAACAGGAATAATCCCAAAGCTCAAATTAACATCGACGAAGGCATCACCACTTATATAACTGATGATAATATAACCCGTAAATACTTTTTATTATCATTTAATGATAAATACTACCGAACAGTCAGTTCCCGTTTGGTTTTTATGGATAGTATACAAAACTTACGTGATATTGGAGGATATCAAACTAAAAGAGGAAACAAAACTACCCGTTGGGGAAAGATTTTTCGTTCTGGAAAGGTTAATGCCTTAAGTGAAAGAGATACAGTCAGGTTAGATAATCTTAAAATCAAAACAATAATTGATTTGAGAACCAATGAGGAGATGGCAAATTCTCCTATCACTTATTCAAAAGCAAATATCGTACGTATTCCTATATCTCTTGGAAATTTAGAAAATATTACTCCGCGCCTTGAAGAAGGTACAATACGCAAAGGGGACGGGATAGTATTTATGCAGGATTTATATCTTCAATATGTAGCTAACCATAGCGGTGAGTTTGCCCAAGCCATGGATATCTTCTTAAATAAAGATAACTACCCCATTCTTTTCAATTGTACATTAGGAAAGGACAGAGTAGGTTTTCTGGCGGCCCTTTTACTTATATCCGTTGGTATACCTGAAGAAACGGTGATGTACGATTATATGCTTACAAACGATTTTATTAATCTTCAACAATATAAACCTCTGGTAGAACAGTTAAGTTATGACGCCCAGGAAGCACTTACTGTTTTATTAACAACCAATGAGTCTTTTCTTGGGCTGGCATTGAGGAAAATAGAGAAAGATTATGGTTCTGTAGAGAAATATCTTCAAAAAGAACTAAATATTACTGAAAAAGAACAGAATCAACTAAAAGAAATAATCCTTTTTTAAACTGATCCCGAATTATTTACCTACCTTTGCATCTCTAAATATTTTATACACAATATCACATTGAAAACATTTGAAGAATTAGGAGTTGCCGCACCTATATTAAAGGCAATTCAAGAAATGGGATACGAATCTCCCATGCCCGTACAAGAGGAAGTGATTCCTTTATTATTAGGCGAAGACAACGACGTTATAGCACTTGCACAGACAGGCACCGGCAAAACTGCCGCTTTCGGATTACCAATCCTGCAAAAAATAGATACAAACATATTCAAGCCACAGGCATTAATCTTATGCCCTACCCGAGAATTATGTCTACAAATTGCCGACGATTTAAACGAGTATTCCAAATATATTGACAAACTTAAAGTCCTTCCCGTTTATGGAGGTTCAAGTATTGACAGCCAGATAAAGGCATTGAAACGTGGTGTTCACGTAGTTGTTGCCACTCCTGGACGTTTATTGGATCTTATGAACCGAAAAACCGTCAATCTGGAGTTAGTAAAAAATGTAATCCTTGACGAGGCTGATGAAATGCTTAATATGGGTTTTACGGAAAGTATAAATGCCATTTTAGCCGAAGTACCTTCCTCTCGAAACATGTTACTCTTTTCTGCAACAATGCCACAGGGCATTGCCTCCATTACCCATAAATATATGAATAAGCCGAAAGAGATCATCATCGGTAAAAAGAATGAGGGTAACAAGAACATAAAGCATGTTTATTACATGGTACGGGCTCAGGACAAATACCTGGCTCTAAAACGCATAGCCGATTACTATCCCAACATCTATGGAATTATTTTTTGCCGCACACGTAAAGAGACACAGGAGATAGCCGATAAACTTATTCAAGACGGTTATAATGCTGATTCGCTCCATGGTGAATTAAGCCAGATGCAACGCGATTACGTTATGCAAAAGTTTCGCGTACGGAACTTACAGCTACTCGTAGCCACCGATGTTGCTGCGCGTGGATTAGATGTAGACGACCTGACACATGTAATCAATTATGGCATACCTGAAGACGTTGAATCGTATACACACCGTAGTGGTCGTACAGGTAGAGCAGGAAAGACAGGAATATCAATTTCTATTTGTCATATCAAGGAAAAAGGCAGAATACGTGAGATAGAACGTATTATCAATAAGAAGTTTGAAAAGGGTGAGATTCCAAGCGGAAAAGATATCTGCGAAAAACAGATTTATAATGTCGTAGACCAGATTGAAAAAGTAAAAGTGGATGAAAACGAGATTGCTTCCTTGATGCCATCTATTTTCCGCAAACTTGAATGGTTGGATAAAGAGGATATTATCAAACGCATGGTGTCTATGGAGTTAAATCGGATGATCGACTACTACAAAGACGCAGAAGAAATAGAAGTTGTAGACGAAAAAGCGTCAAGAGAAAGAGGGACATTTGAAAGAGGAAAGCAACAGCGCATACATAAAGCCGATGAAGGTTTTACCCGTTTCTTCCTTAATTTTGGTAAGTCAGACGGGATGTTTCCTAATAATCTTATAGAATTAATAAACAAATGTGTTCCGGGGAAAGTACGTGTCGGGAAAATTGATTTACGAGACAACTTTTCTTTCTTCGAGGTGGATACTAATGAGGCAAAACGAGTTATGAACAGTATGAACGGCTTCGAACTGGATGGTCGTCGTATCTCGGTAGAACCGGCCCAGGAAAAGAAAGAGAGAAAGAGCGGAGGTGGTAACCGCAGATTTGAAAAAGATGAGAAACCCTGGCGACGTAATGCTCCAGCCGGCCGTAATAATCGAAAAAAAAGATAAATTGACATCGATTTCAGAGAAATAGTAAAGTTTCCGATTTTATTAAAAACCCGTCACATCAGCAGATAACACACTATTTTTCAATAAGTAAAGTGTGACAGATAATCTGTCACACTTTCATCACACAAAATTACACTAAGGTAAAAGTAGAATTCTATTCATCATTTTATAAATATTATACGCAGAGATTGTTGTTTTCGCAACTAATCTTTATTATTTTAGTCCTTATATATTATCGTTTTCACAACTGTGAGAAAATATTTTCACACCTGTGAAAAGTTATTCTCACACCTGTCAAAAAAAGTTTTCACACCTGTGAAAACAATAAAAGGAGCTAATGTGGCTTTTAAAGTATAACTACAAAAACAGTAAAAGGATTAGATTAAACTACGAATTCTCCAAGAAAACAAGAATAAAATGAGATATATCAGCTTATATTTACTTGTTACAATCCTATTTAACTCCTGTTCGTTAATCTATAACAAACCACTAAATATCGCATTAGAAGTGGCGGGAGAAAATCGAATTGAACTTGAGAAAGTCCTGGAATATTATAGGAATGATTCTGAAAAATTAGCTGCAGCCCACTATTTGATTGAGAACATGCACGGAAAATATGCTGACGATAATAGACCGGCAGGTGATTATTCAATTTTATTTCAGAACTGGAACAGACTGCTTTCCCAAGGTATACATAATAAACAGCAGGTATTTGATTCGCTGGTGGATCATTATGGACTTAAAAGTCAGAATAAAAAACTCTCCGACTTGAAATATATAAAAGCTGATTTTTTAATAAATAATATCGAAAGAGCATTTGAAGTTAAAAACTACCCGTGGAACAAAAATATTCCATTTGATCGTTTTTGTGAAGAAATACTTCCTTATCGCTTAGATACAGAACCCTTAGAGTATTGGCGGGATAAAGTATTATCTCAATTCAGGACGATTATCGACTCATTAATAAGCGTTCCTGTTACTGATCCTATAGAAGTATGCACAACTATTAATTCTTTACTAAAAAAGGAATGGGAAGGATCTTTTTCGCCCACCACTCTCCCCGCAATGAATTATACAATGCTTATGGAAGCATGGACCGGTACATGCAGAGAGCGATCAGCCTTAGGAGTATTCACCATGAGAGCTTTAGGCGTTCCTGTCACGCGGGATTTTACTCCGCAATGGCCAAACAGAAGAATGGGACATAATTGGAATACAGTAACAGATACCACCGGTAATCATATTGTTTTTATGGCAACCGAAAGTAATCCCGGAGAGCCCCACGAAGCCGGGCAAAAGATGAGTAAGGTATATAGAATTACATATAAAATACAAACGGATTTTCTGAAACTATATGAAACTAATGAGAATATTTACAGTTTGTTTAGTTCCCCTATATTCAAAGATGTATCTGATGAATACTTCTGCGGAGCAACTTTAACAATAAAGACAAATAAAAATGTAAAATCTAAAATAGCATATCTTACTGTCTTTGACAATAAAATTTGGACACCTGTTACATGGAAATTCTTTAAAAAAGGGAAAGTTGATTTTACCAAAATGGGGAAAGAAATTGTTTATTTACCAATATATTATTCCAATCAGGTTGAAACTCCTCTTGATTATCCCTTATTAATAGATAAAGATGGGATTACACGTCATTTTATTCCTAATAAGGAAGAACTAAGAACCGTAAAATTACTAAGAAAATATCCGTTACTAATGAATCCCAAATACCTTACACGAATGAGAAACGGGAAATTCCAGGGAGCAAACAATTCAGATTTTAAAAATGCTGAATTATTATACACCATTCCGGATAATCCGGATTTATATTTTCAGGAAATACAAATAAATTCAAAGAAAAAGTTTCAATATGTCAGGTATTTATCGCCGGATAGCAGTCATTGTAACATTGCGGAATTAGAGTTTTATAATGATTCTGGTTCAATACTAAAAGGCAATATAATTGGCACATCGGGATCGTACCTGAACGATCCGAATTACACAATTGATAAAGCTTTCGATGGAGATCCTCTGACATTCATTGATACAGCAGAAAAAAATGGAGGGTGGGTTGGTCTCGAATTAGCAAGACCTACACAAATATCTAAAATACGATTTTTGCCCAGAAATGATGATAACACAATAACCATTGGACATTTGTATGAATTGTTTTATTGGGATGTAAAAGGATGGATCTCCTTAGGAAAACAAATTGCTACGGAACAAGTCCTTATATATTCGAATGTCCCCTCCAATGCTCTTCTACTCCTAAAAAACCATTCCAAAGGAAAAGAAGAACGTATCTTTACATATGAAAACGAGAAACAGATATGGTGGTGAACAAATGATGATAGGTTACGATTTGTGATATCCTTTTTCCTTGACAGATATTATTTCCAGGAACCAAAATCAATACTTCATTACGTATTCGCTTTACAAGCTGAACAAGATGTTTTTTACCTTCATCTTTATCAATATTACCATATAATGGCAATATAATAATGTTTTTGATACAAATAAAAATATCAATAAAATATCATCATTTTTTTGCAACTATTTTGACGCTTATTTGAATTTTATTCTTATATTACACACCATAAACTCAGTTGCTAAAAACAATTCATTTTCGAAAGAATTATACACTGGAATAAAGCTAATATAATATTATGAAAAAAATAAGCTTGTATATAGCTTTTACTATTATTACCTCATGTACTACCAGTAATTTGAATGATCAATTATTCAATGAGGTAATGGTTTCTGCCGGGGAAAACCGTTCTGAGTTAGAGAAGGTATTAAATCACTATAAAGAAGATTCTCTAAAAATCAGAGCTACTCGCTTTCTGATTGAAAATATGTTTGGTAAATATTCAATTGTAGAATCATCGATCAAAGAAAAAGAACCTTATTATGATGCCTTGGAATCCTATCTGAATGAACATGGATCTTACGGGGTTCAGGGAGTTTATATTGCCTGCGACAAGGTAGAAAAAAAGCAAATATCTGGTAAGCATACTTACACCCCTGACGCGACTACAATTTCCGGTGATTTTTTAATTAAACAGATTGATCATGCTTTTGAAGCATGGAATATGTATCCCTGGTCTTCTGAAGTTGATTTCGAAACCTTCTGCAGGTATATACTTCCCTATAAGGCAGGAAATAGCTATTGGGATGGAACAAATGCTTATTTCAAAAACAAATATGGATGGATGACGGATAAAAATCTCTCTCTAAAGGAAGCTTTTAATTGTATCTCCACCAATATCGATACCACATTTGTTCAGGAATGGTTATTCTACCTGAATGATTATGGTTTCTTATTACCAACAACTTTTAAAAATGTGGTAAGAACACAACTAGGTCAATGCCTGGAATACAACTATTATAAAATTACCGCATTACGATCTATGGGTATTCCCGCGACTTTGATCAAAATTCCGGGATGGGCTAACTACGGGCATCAGCATTTCTGGACAGAAACGATCGGATTAGATACTATCCGAACCCTATATAACAATAATACCAAAGCACAATACCATACATCTGATGATGAAATAATCAGTTGTATGTTCTGGACACGTAAATATATTTCGCCGGATAAAGGGATTCCTGATTTCCTTCCTATTCAAAGTAGCCGTACCGTACCTAAAGTCTATCAGGAAACATTTGAGGTTCAGGAAAGTAGCCTTGCATTACAGGCTACAGAAGATATTCCCTCCTACTTTATGAATGCAGGATTAAAAGATGTAACAAAAGAGTATATCAAAACTACCGACATTCAAATCAAGCTTAATAGCAATCCACACAAAAAGCAGTATGTATATCTATGTTGTTATGATGTAGGAAGTTGGAACCCCGTTGATTGGAGTATAGTAAAAAACAGAACTGGCTCTTTCAAACATATCGGAATGAATATACTATATCTACCTGCCTATTATATAAATAAGAAGATTGTCCCTGCTGGCAATCCTTTTATCCTTACAGAAGAAGGAGAAATCAGAGAATTATATAATGATGATACATATACCATTGGAGAAGCTACTTTATACAGCAAGACACCTTACAAAACAATCACCATTCATCAGGCTAGTACAATGTTAAACAGTCAGTTCCAGGTGGCTAACCACTCGGATCTATCCGATACGGTAACTATTCATTCCATAGATGAAACGCCTTATTATGTAAAGCATATAAATGTGTCTTTAGAGAAACCTGTAAGATATGGAATCTATAGATTTCCTGAATTGAATAAATACACTTTAAGTGAATATGATACATGGGGAGTAGGCGATATAGAGTTTTGGGGAGAAGATGAAAACGGGAATGAAGTTCTCCTACAAGGAGAATTTATTGGAAATACTGGCACATTAGCTAATCCGGTAAAAAATGCGTTTGATGATGACCGGGTTAGTTACTTCTTTTATAATCCCGACGAAAAAGAACGATACATTGGTATTGATTTTGGTACCCCTCAAAAATTAACCCGTATCACCTTCTATCCCCGGAATGATGATAACCGGATTGTTCCCGGCGAACTATATGAACTTTATTATTGGAATAAAGGGAATTGGGCTTCCTTAGGACAACAAGCAGGTAAAGAAAACAGCAGTTTAGTATATACCAGAATTCCGGATCAGACACTACTCAGGCTTCATAACCATACAAGAGGTAAAGAGCATCGCCCTTTCACGTATGAGAACAACAAACAAAATTGGTGGTAATTATGGATAAAAAATTAATAAAAGGTGTTTCACTATTACTTCTTCTGGTATTTATTTTATCCTGTAAAGATAAAGACAGCCGGAAAGAGATCGCCCGTTTAGTAACCGAATGGAAGGGGAAAGAAATTACTTTTCCTTCCGATATCATCTTTACCCGTTATATGACTGATACGGTAGACTATCAACTGCCGGAATCTGATTATAAAATATTAGTATATGTAGATTCGATCGGTTGTACCAGTTGTAAACTACAACTTCACAAATGGAAAGAATTGATGGAGCATACCGATTCTATTACCGGAGGAACCATCCCTTTTCTCTTTTTCTTCCATTCCAAAGACTATAAAGAGACTATTTATCTTTTAAAAAGAGATAAGTTTGATATACCGGTTTGCATCGATAAGGAAGACAAGTTAAACAAGCTAAATAAATTTCCTTCCGATATGACTTTTCAAACCTTCCTATTGGATAAGGACAATAAAGTCGTGGTATTGGGGAATCCGGTACATAACCTGGCTGTCAGGGATTTATATCTGAAACAGGTTACCGATCAGGAAGATCCGGCAAATCTGGCAATACAAACAACAGCCGAAGTAGATAGAACGGAAGTAAATATGGGAATTTTTCCTGTAACAGAAACCAGAGCAGCAACATTTAATATACAAAATACCGGAGATCATCCTTTAGTTATTTTGGGAACTACTACTACCTGCGGATGCGCAAAGGCTACCTTTGATAAAAAACCAGCCAATCCAGGAGAAACACTACAAGTAGAAATAGAAATGAGTCCCAAAGATACCGGATTCTTTAATGAAGTAATCACCGTAAGGTGCAACACAGATAAACCAATAAAAATGAAAATAAGGGGACAAGCTCAAAAATGAGCAAGAAAGGGAGCATTGCCAAGTAGGTTATAAACAGTAAAGCAAGCTCCCCATTTGTTCCTTCAAACAAAGAAAGGAGGTGTCGGCAAAGATAAGAGTAAATTAAATTTTTAGGATGTCTTCATTGAAGAACAGTAGTATGGAGATACTTTATAAAAAATTTAAATTATTGATAATAAAAAATTATAATCATGAAGAAAAAAATTATAGGAATTGTAATGATAGCAGTAATCGCTGTTGCAGCAGGATGGAACATGATACAAAACAAAAATGAAATAACCCTGAGCGATCTGGTATTAGCAAATGTGGAAGCATTGGCTAGTGATTGTGAAAAAATAAATGGGTCATGTTGGATTAATAGGTTTAATGATTGGGAATGTTGTGACTCTGGACTCGAGGGTTGCGCTCCTTGTGATTATTAATGGATAAAATATTAAGTACCATCTTAATATTTTAAGTGGTGCTTAATTTAAATAATTATATTTATGGATAGACTATTGATATATTTTTTTATTTTAGTTGCCTTTTCATGCAACGACAAAAATAAGAATGCCCATTTTTCTTTGGAAAAGTCAGAAAAAACACTGACATTCGATCTGGACGCGCATACAAAGAATATGATTCGAGCATTATACCTTTTCACGGATGAGAATGGAAAGGAATACCTGACGTTTCAGAATCGGGGTCAAAATGACATCCTTTTCTATGATATGGCAACAAGTAAACTTGCGTTCAGAATAAAGCCGGATGTAAGCGGGAATAATGGAGTAGGATTCTTTTCCGGATATTTCATTAAGAATTTGGACAGTATATTTCTTACAGTTTCAGGAGCACCGGAAATAGCAATCGTAAACAAGGAGGCTATAGTTATAGATAAAATATCATATGAAACAACAATAGAAGGTTTGCAGCTTGCAAATTATAACTCTAATACAGCAGTATACAAACCGATGGTTATTTTTACTGATAGTCTTTACTTCACACCTTCGTGTAACCGGTGGGCGAAATTCAATCCTTTCGCCGCTGTAATAGATATAAAAGAACATACTGTCAGCGCCCTTCCGTTTGAATATCCGAAATTTCCAGGTGCTGATAACACAGCCAAAAAAGCAGGTATTGAAAATGGGATGAGTTGTTGTTTTGATGGGGAAAATTTTGTGTATTCCTTTTATTATGAAGAGAATATTCGTGTTATTCCAAAAGATTATCAATCTATGCGTAAACTATCTATTAAAAGCAAATATATCAAGAAAGTAAAACTGTTGGATGATTATGGCAACACAACGCTTAAGGACGCATGCGAAAATCCTGAATACGGAAATCTACTATATGATACGTATCGGGATGTTTATTACCGGATTGCTTATCCCGAAACTGAAATAGAATTTATGGGCGATCGTGAGGCCATGGAATTGTTGCAATATGGGCGCAAGAATTTCTCTATAGTTATCCTCGACAAGAATTTTACTGTGATTGGTGAAACCTTATTTCCCGATTACACCTACAATTCTACAGTTATGTTTATTCGCGAAGATGGGCTTTATATCAGTGATAGTCACGCTTTCAACCCCAACTTCTCCGACGATATTCTAAGTTTTAGGATGTTCACGTTAACGAAGAATTAACGCTTTCATACGAAGACTCATTCTCGAAAGCCGGTATAGTGAAAATAGGATGAAAACGGACGGCGGCAGGATAGAATACTTATTGGAAAATGTTGTTATGCAGTTATAAAAAAACTAGAATTCAAAATAGATCCTAAAATTGAAGATCAGTGGAAATTCCAGTGAATGTGCCCCCTTTCGGCCACTTTAAATTGCCCCCTTGAAGTTGTTGGTCAAAACTGTGTAAATAAGTATTGTTGTTTTTCTTGTATAGATAAGAAAACGCAAACAATGGAATATCGTGAAATTGGGTCAATTAAAGAGGGTTTTAATATAAAGAAAAAAACAGAGAATATTATTATAATGGATATATCTACTAAAAAACTAATATTTTACTCTGCCGAAGAAAAGTATTTTAAGTCCTTAAAATACAACTTTACTGAGGATGTTTTGCAACTTGATTTTTACAGAGAAAAAAGATATTCATTCAATTATAATAAGAACACAAAACAATATCTTTTGATTAGTATTGAACATGATGACTTACCCTCTTGCAACCTATGATAATGAATTCATCTATGTAAATTACAGTAAAAATACAGCAGAATCAATTCTTGTTATTATACAGTCAATTTTAATTTGCAAAAAATAAATAGAACTTTTTTCCTTATTATGTCAAGTCAAGAAATAAAAACAAAATGGGGCAAGAAGATTATCTCGCTTGTTGTCAATATTCTATATTGGGGATGTTTACTGTTTTTATTTTTACTTTTTGTTCAATTTTTCTTCTTTACTTCCTTTAAAATACCAAGCCGGTCAATGGAGCCAAGCCTGATTACAGGAGATCATGTGTTGGTAACTAAATTAATTCCCGGGGCGAGGTTGTTTAATATTTTTGCCTCTATGAACAATGAACAGGTAACCATTTACCGTACACCGGGGATACGTAAGATAAAACGAAATGATATTATTGTTTACCATTTTGTACATTCTCGAACCTGGGATAAGATTGAAATGCATATTATGCAGTACCATATCAAACGGTGTATCGGCTTACCGGGGGATACGGTGGTTATTCAAAATGGGGTTTACTCAGTGAAAGGGATAGACGCACCTTTGGGTAACCGGGATTCTCAACACTATGTTTCGGAACAGGATAATAGTGAATTGCCAGATGAGGTTTTCAATACCTTTCCTTACGACTCCATTATCGGTTGGAATATCAAAAATTTCGGTCCTTTCTATATTCCTAAAAAAGGAGACCGAATTGTTATGAACCGAACTAACTATATTCTTTACAAAAAAGCAATAGAATTCGAACAGAAAACACATTTAGAATATAGAGATTCTTTTGTATACCTGAATAACAAACCAATAAATGAATATCTGTTTCAAAAGAATTATTACTTTACAGCCGGAGATCGTACGGAAGATTCGCAGGATTCTCGTTATTGGGGATTATTGCCGGAAGAGTATATTGTGGGGAAAGCGTGGATTATCTGGAAATCTGTTGATCCATATACTGACAAGTTCAGATGGGATAGATTTCTAAAGAGAATAAAGTGATTCAATAATATGGTAGAAAGCAGAAAGCAAAAAGCAGAAAGGTTTTGTTTCACTCTTGAAGGGAATGCATGGGCTATCTTTCCTGCTTTAGGAGGGATTTTGATCCTTTCTACCGTATTTATCACCGATCCGTCATTAGTTAATGGATTGGTAATGGGGAAAGTCTTTGGATTTCATAAAGTGATATTTATTTTTGCTATAATAACTTTACTAAGTATTATTATACACGGAATCGAAGAGCGGTCAAAGCCAATATGCAGACAGGCGCAGAATGGCACAGATCATTTATTGAAAAACACAAACTTTATAAACATTATTTTACCAGACATTTTTATTGTACTTTTTTTAGCAATTACTTTACTTACTTATAATTGGCAATTACATCCGGAACCGGATAAACTTCTTTTTGGAGGGCAATTGATTTTGTTGTGGTTTATGCTTCGTGTAATTTTAAAGATGTATCCTTCTCTAAAATTGTTTTTTCTTGCTTTTATATTATTGATAGGGTTGATAGAAGCTTACTGGGGGCTGGAGCAACTTTATGGGTATAGAGGATCAACCCATTATCTTTTCCGTTTGACCGGTTCTTTCTATAATCCCGGACCATACTCCGGTTATTTAGCAATTATACTTCCTGTTGCTTTAAGCTTTATTCTTCGTATTGGTAAACAAAAGAAACAAGCCTGGTGGCATTACACAACCATCTTGTATTATTTATCCTGGGTATGTCTTGTAATAATACTGTTGGTTCTTCCTGCAGGAATGAGCCGTTCGGCCTGGTTAGCGGCTATTATTTCGTGTTGTTGGGTATATTGGACACAACGCTTCGGTTGGAAAAAAACAAAAAGTTTCTGGAGAAAACATAAAAAATGGGCGCTCTCCTTATCAGGACTTTTCATTCTTTGTCTGGTATTGGGTTCAATTGCCATTTATCTGCTAAAAAAAGATTCTGCAGATGGTCGTTTACTAATGTGGAAAATTACAGGACACGCTATCATGGAACAGTCAATAACAGGCACAGGTTTAGGAGGTTTTCCTGCCGCTTATGCTCAAGAACAGGCTAACTATTTTGAATCAGGAAAAGCTTCACAAACAGAGAAACTGATAGCCGGCTGTCCTGAATACGCTTTTAATGAATTCCTACAAATTGGTTTAGAACAAGGTATTCCAGGATTAGTCTGTTTTCTGTTATGGTTAGGATATTGTTTTTATCATGGTATTAAGAACAGGAGAATCGGTGCCGCAGGAGGTATATTAGCCTTTGCTATTTTTGCAAATTCTTCTTATCCTTTACAATTGCCCTCGTTTTGGATCCTATTGATTTTTTTATCAGTTATCTGTGTTGCCGAACCCTGTTATTCCATACGTACACGTTCCAAGTATCAATTAAACATTTCATATGTGGCTCTATTTGCTGCAATAGCTTCATTTATAATCTTCTATTTACAGCAGGATCGTTATCAGGCATATAAAGAGTGGAATAGCGTAAAGATGTTATATAATAACAAGGCTTATGAGGTTGCTTTTCCCAAATATGCTGAATTATATTCTTACTTAAATCATAAACCGGAATTTCTTTTTGAATATGCACAAAGCCTCAGTAAAACAAATCATTTTACAGAAGCAAATATATTGTTGCAGCGAGCCTCGCTTTTAAGTTCCGATCCTATGATTTGGTATATGATTGCTAAAAACGAACAAGTTTTAGGAGCCTATAAAGAAGCTGAAAGGCATTTAGGCTACGCTTTAAACATCTTACCTGAACGTATCTATCCATACTATTTACTAGCAAAACTATACGCAGAACCCCAATTTTATGATCCTGAAAAATTACGATCTGCTATTGATTCAGTTCTTACTAAAGAGCCAAAAGTGAAAACAACGGCTATCCTTGAGATGCGCGAGGAGGTTAAAAAGTTACTTTTAGAGAATGAAAACAATTAAACTATCTTGACAGATGAATACTTACTCATCTTTATGGAACAACGTCAATTTTCCATCTATAACGGTATTTAACATACAAATAAAAGAAATACGAAAACATCGTAATAATATTTTGTTATATTTGTCGGTAGAACTTCCTGCTGATTTTTGAATATGAAAAAACGTAAAACCATGAAATATTACCATCTGTTTCTTTTAGGATTATTGTTGTTTATAATAGCCTGTTCATCAGAAAAAAGTAAAGATAATCAGATGGAAGAAACTGTTGAGACAGTTTTACCGGATATATCTAACGAAGTAACCGTAATGCCTCTTCATAGCACTGAATTCAGCCATGAGCTGATTAGTAATGGGAAACTCTCGGCAAGAAAGTTTGTTGATTTACGCTTCGAAACAGTTGAGACAATAGCTACTATTTATGTAAAAAACGGTGACCGGGTAGTTAAGGGTCAAAAGCTGGCTGAGTTAGCGGCTTTTCGCCTGAATAATAAAACCGCACAAGCAAAAGATGCTTTGGAAAAAGCTAAACTTGAACTTCAGGATGTATTGATCGGACAGGGATTTGCTATAGAAGATTCTGCCAGGGTTCCTACAGGAACAATGCAACTGGTACGAACAAAAAGCGGATATGACCAGGCTTTAACCCAATATGAACTAGCTTTATATGAGGAACAACATGCTATACTTACAGCTCCTTTCGATGGAATCGTAGCAAATCTATTCTCCAAACAATTTAATACCTCATCTACTTCTGATATCTTTTGTACGATTATCGATCCCCGAAGCCTGGAAGCATCTTTTACTGTTCTTGAAAGTGAATTGCCATTAATTAAAACAGGAGATAAAGTAACTGTTAGCCCTTTTGCAATGCCTGATATAAAAACCGAAGGACGTATATCGGAAATCAATCCACAAGTAAATGCTAATGGAATGGTACAAGTGAAAGCTACTGTTACCAACACTAGTAAGCTGTTCGAAGGGATGAATGTACGTGTCAGCATTCAGCGTTCAGTAGGTAAGCAATTAGTAGTACCTAAAGAAGCGCTTGTTCTTCGCTCAGGCAGACAGGTAATATTCACATTGGTAGATGGAAAAGCCTATTGGAACTATGTGCAAACCGGCCTGGAAAATGCCGGTCAATATACTGTAACCGAAGGATTGAAAGAAGGCGATATAGTTATTATAAGCGGAAATATCAACCTGGCACATGAGGCCACCGTTTCGGTGGTAATTGAAAATTGAAAGATGAAAATGGAAAATTCTTTTAACATGAGACATAGATATAATAAAAAACAGGAAAAAGAGAGACGTTTTCAATTCCCAATTTTCAACTTTTAATTATAAAAATTTATGCTTAAATTTTTATTACAGCGTCCGATTGCAGTATTGATGGCTTTTACAGCATGCTTCATTGTAGGGTTGGTTACTTACTTTACATTGCCAATATCGTTATTGCCTGATATAGCTATACCGGAAATCACAATACAAGTCACAGGAAAAAATACTTCTGCAAGGGAATTGGAAAATACGGTTGTAAAGCCAGTTCGTCAACAATTGATGCAGGTAAGTAAACTGAGGGATATTCAAAGTGAAACACGGGATGGGAACGGAATTATTCGTTTAAACTTCGACTTTGGGACCAACACTGATCTTGCATTTATAGAGGTAAATGAAAAGATTGATGCCGCCATGAACTACCTTCCCCGGGAAATTGAGCGCCCCCGAGTTACTAAGGCTAGTGCTACGGATATACCCGTATTCTATCTTAACCTGACTCTTGAAAATGAGGAGAGCAGTGCTTTTTTGGAACTTTGCGAATTTGCAGAAACAGTTATCAAACGACGGATCGAGCAACTGCCGGAAGTTGCGATGGTAGATATAACGGGAATATTGAACCGACAATTACAAATCATTCCCGATATGAACATATTGGAGATAGCCGGTATTACCTTGAATGACCTAGAATCGGCACTTTCATCCAACAATATAGAGCCGGGAAGTATGACCGTCCGTGACGGATACTATGAATACAACATCAAATTTTCGACTTTACTACGTACCGTTGAAGATGTAGAGAATATTTTTATACGTAAAAATGATCGTATTTTTCAGTTAAAAGAGCTGGCGAAGATAGCTATAGCACCTATTAAAGAGACCGGAGTATCATTATCAAACGGAAAACGAGCTGTTACATTGGCTGTTATAAAGCAGGCTGATGAGAATATGGATGATATGAAAGCATCCCTACAAGAAGTAACCGACTATTTCGCATCCATTTATCCTAATATCGATTTCAGCATTTCGCGTAACCAAACAGAATTACTTGATTATAGCATTTCAAATCTGAAACAAAATCTCTCCTTAGGATTTATTTTTATATGCATTGTTGCTATTCTGTTTCTGGGAGATATAAAAAGTCCGGCTGTTATTGGATTAAGCATGATCGTCAGTATTGTTATTAGTTTCCTGTTCTTTTATTTATTCAATATGTCTCTTAATATCATTTCTCTTTCAGGTCTAATCCTGGCTCTAGGGATGATGATAGACAGTTCTATTATTGTAACGGAAAACATTACTCAATACAGGGCCATGGGATATTCATTAGAGGATTCATGCGCCAAAGGGACTTCCGAAGTTATTACTCCAATGCTTAGCTCAACCTTTACCACGATTGCAGTATTTGTACCGCTGGTATTTATGAGTGGAATAGCCGGAGCAATCTTTTATGATCAGGCCTTTGCAGTGACGGTAGGTTTGATCGTTTCCTACTTTACAGGGATTATATTGTTACCAGTATTATACAAACTGGTATATAGCATACCGGAGATAAAGAAAAACTGGTTCAATAAAAGATTTAATAATCCTATAAAAACACATACATTAGATAAGTGGTATGATAATGGTGTTGATTTTATATTCCGTCATAAAACAATCACCTTAATTATGGCATTGCTTACCCTTCCTCTTTGTGTTTTTCTATTTTATCAGATACCCAAAAGCCGAATGCCGGAAATAGATCAAAACGAACTTCTTACATTTATTGAATGGAATGAAAATATACATGTAGATGAAAATCAACACCGCGTAAACCAGCTATTTGAATATATACATAATTCAGTAACAGAATATACTGGTTATGTGGGACAGCAGCAATTCCTGTTGAATAGGGAACAGGAATTATCCGTATCTGAAGCTGAATTATACTTAAAAACGGCTGCTCCATCAGAAATTTATCCTCTGCAAAAAAGAGTGGGGGAATGGACAAAAACTCATTATCCGAATGCGGTATTTTCTTTTGCTCCTCCGGAAACGATTTTTGAGAAACTATTCGTTACAGGTGAAGCAGACATCGTTGCTGAATTATATGCTCGCAACAAAGCAGAACCCCCAATGCCTTCAGTGATCCACCAGCTTGAATCCGTCTTAAAAGAAACAACAGGTCATACACCTGTTAGTGTAGCTTTTGAGAACCAGCTGAACCTGACTATCGACCGTCAGCGTTTGCTTTTATATCATGTAGATTATAATGAAGTGTACAGAGTATTAAAAACGGCATTCAAAGAAAATGAGATTGCTACTCTCCGTTCATATCAACAATATTTGCCTATAACCATAGCCGGTAATGAACAATCGGTAAATAAAATTATAAAAAATACACTTATCGCTTCCCAACCTCTTAAAGAAGAAGACAAACCAGGGTATATTCCTCTTAACGCATTAGTTAAAATAACTCCGGGAGAAGACTTGAAAACAATTTATGCCGGTAAAAATGGAGAATATATTCCTTTCAGCTTTTATAATGTGAAAAATCCTGAACAACTGATTGTAGATGCAAAACAAAGCATCAGGCAAACAACAGTTGCTCAAACAGAAAAAACAGAATGGGATGTAGACTTTTCCGGTAGTTTCTTTTCCAACAGAAAAATGCTGGGAGAATTAGTAATTATTCTTTTAATATCTGTTTTATTAATGTATTTCATTCTGGCTGCACAATTCGAAAGTTTTCTTCAACCTTTTATTGTATTAATGGAATTACCAATAGACGTTGCTGGAGCTTTATTTGTCTTATGGATATGCGGACATTCACTAAACTTGATGAGTGCTATTGGTATTGTTGTAATATGTGGTATAATAATAAATGATTCAATCCTTAAATTAGACGCAATTAATGAACTGCGTAAGTCAGGCGCTCCGCTTATGGAAGCTATCCATGAAGCAGGAAGGAGACGTTTACGGCCTATTATCATGACATCCTTGACTACCATATTCGCTATGGTCCCTCTATTATTTTCTTTTGATATGGGTAGCGAATTACAGAAGCCTTTATCAATCGCCATGATATCGGCCATGTTTATCGGTACTCTTGTCAGCCTGTTTATTGTGCCGCTGATATATTGGTTAATTTACCGGAAAAGTGAACAAATACTTACTAATGAGTAATAAAGATATGAAGATCATCCAAATTATATGTTGTTATTGTTTGCTGTTTACAGGAAGTTTATCAGCACAACTAACATTGACTCTGGAGAAGACTATCGAAATAGCTGCCGATAGTTCACTGGAAGCATTCAGAAGCAAAAACATGTATCTGGCCGGATATTGGGAATACCGAACTTACAAGGCCGGCCGGCTCCCCAGTCTTACCCTGAATCTGACTCCAGCACAATATTACAGGGATATTACCAGACGATATGATTCAGAAAAGGATATAGATGTTTATCGAAAACAACAATCGTACTATGCGTATGGAGGACTTTCCATAGAGCAAAACTTTGATTTACTGGGAGGAAGCTTCTTTCTGGACACAGATTTAGGGTATATGCGTAATTTTGGCGATAATACCTATAGTCAGTTTACCTCCGTTCCTATACGGCTCGGTTATTCTCAAAGTTTATTAGGTTACAATCCTTTTAAGTGGGAACGAAAGATTGAACCCTTAAAGTTTGATAAAGTCAAAAAGGAATTTCTCTATAACATGGAAAATATAAACGAAGAGGCTAGCCGGTACTTCTTTGAATTAGCAATGGCACAAGCAGAATATGACCTGGCAAAAGAGAATGTGGCTTCCAGCGATACATTATACCGTACGGGATTACAAAGACATAAAATAGCGTCAATCACACAGGCTGATTTGCTGACACTAAAACTGGACGCTGTTAATGCCAAGAATACCTTACAAAATAAGGAAAATGTCTTAAAACGTGCCATGTTTAATCTGGCCTCTTATTTGAATTTTGATAAGAATACTGAAATACGCCTGCAACTCCCCAAACGTCCAGGCAATATGATTATTTCTGTCGATGAGGCAATAAACTATGCCCGTGAAAACAATCCTTCTTTCCTGGAACTTAGGCAAAAAATTTTGGAAGCAGAACAACTGGTAGATAAAACCAAAAAAGAAGCTATGTTTAATGCCTCGGTAAAAGCCAGTATCGGTTTTAATCAAGTAGCCGATAATTTTAAGGATGCTTATCATAATCCTCTGCAGCAGGATATCGTAGCAGTATCTGTTTCTATACCCATTGTTGATTGGGGAGTAAGGAAAGGAAAGCATAATATTGCAAAAAATACGCTGAATGTAACCCAAATATCCGCCCGGCAGGACGAACTAACTATTGAGGAAGATATTATCATGACAATAAGTGAATTCAACATTCAGCAAAACCTGATAATCAGTGCCGAAGAAGCTTTAGATCTTGCACAAATGGCTTATGCCGAAACCAAGCAACGGTTTATAATAGGTAAAGCAGATATAAACAGCTTAACCTTATCTCTAAACCGTCAACAGGAAGCTCAGCGCAACTACATATCCGCCCTTAGCGATTATTGGGTAAAATACTATAAGATTAGAAGGCTTACTTTACATGACTTTGAGGCAGGAACATCCCTTTCAAATCTGTTTGACTACAAACACGGTATGTAATGCAGTCAGCACCTAAAATATCATCTTTTACTATTATAGTTACCTTCCTGTGCATAGCATTGATAGGCATTGCCTTCATACCTTTACTTCCTTTGAAATTATCTCCATCGTACACATTACCCAGATTAACTATCAATTACAGTATGCCGGGTAATTCAGCCCGTGTGATTGAAATAGAAGTCACATCAAAACTGGAAGCCATGTTGGCCCGTATCAAGGGTATTAAAGAAATTAGTTCAACATCCGGAAATGGTTGGGGAAGTATTACACTTGAACTGGATAAACATACGAATACAGATGCAGCTCGCTTTGAAGCTTCTACCATTATTCGGCAAACCTGGCCCAATCTACCGGAAGGCTTAAGTTATCCGATTTTAGAGATGAGTAGGCCCGATGATAAAGCTTCTCGACCATTTATAAGCTATACATTAAATGCTGCATCAACTCCCATCTTCATCCAGCGATATGCAGAGAATCAGATAAAGCCTGCTTTGGCTGGCATTCCGGGAATTTATCGTGTTGATATAAGTGGAGCGACTCCTATGGAATGGCGGCTTGAATATGATAGTCGCCAACTGTCTACTTTAGGCATTTCCGTAGAAGATATTCAGCAAGCGATCAATCAGTATTATAACAAAGAGTTTATTGGTATTGCCAACTTAGAGGAAGGAGAAAATGAATGGATTCGGCTAGCCCTCATACCAGACAATAAGGAAGGAAGGTTCGACCCTGCACTTATTACCGTTGAAAACAAAGACGGATCTCTTATCCGGCTGGATCAGTTGCTAAAAGTAAACCGTCAGGAAGAAGCTCCCAGTAACTATTACAGGATCAATGGCCTTAATTCAATTTATCTTTCTATCCGTGCTGACGAAACAGCCAATCAATTACAGCTAGCCAAAATTGTCAAAGCAGATATGGATCATATCCAATCCGAACTACCTTCCGGATATGAGATACACACCAGTTATGATGCTACAGAATTCATTCAGTCAGAACTAGATAAAATATATATACGGTCAGGACTCACCATACTTATCCTGTTACTTTTTGTACTACTTATTACCCGTAACATAAAATACATGTTCCTGATTGTAGTAAGCTTAATTGTCAATTTATGTATTGCCGTCATATTATATTATCTGCTCGGACTTGAAATGCAACTTTATTCTCTTGCAGGAGTTACTATATCGCTAAGTCTGATTATTGACAATACAATAGTTATGGCCGATCATATAAAAAACCGCCATAATAAAAATGCCTTTCTCCCTATCCTTACGGCTACATTGACAACAATAGGCGCCTTATCCATTATTTTCTTTCTGGATGAAAAGATACGTTTAAACCTTCAGGATTTTGCAGCCGTTGTCATCATTAACTTATCTGTATCTTTACTGACAGCACTATTCTTTGTTCCTGCCATGATCGATAAGATGAAAATGTTTCGACTCCAAAGTTGCAAAAAGAAAAAAGTCTTCCTTCCACCCCATTTTTCCCGGTTTCTAAAAAGATTTCCAATCTTTTTCTCCCGTTTATATCTTAAACAGATACGATTTTCTGTACATTGGCGGGTACTTGCTTGTGTAATCATTATACTGGCTTTTGGAATACCTGTATTTATGCTACCTGATAAAATTGAAATGAAAAGTAGCGATACATACTCTCACACGGATTCTTTGCTAATTGAAAAATATAATGCATTTGCTTCGAATGATACATATAAAGAAAAAGTCAAACCTGTAATTGATAAAGTATTGGGAGGATCACTCCGGCTCTTCGTGCAAAAAGTATACGAAGGAAGCTATTTTACCCAGAGAGAAGAAACTGTCCTCACAGTTACCGCCTCTTTACCTAATGGCACAACATTAAGCCAAATGAATCATCTGATCACCCGTATGGAAGCTTATCTGAGTACATACAAAGAGATCAAACAATTTCAAACAAATATCTACAATGCCCGACAAGCCAAAATAGATATATTTTTTACAAAAAACAGTGAACGAAGTGGTTTTCCATATACCTTGAAAAGCCGCATTATAAGCAAAGCACTTGAACTGGGAGGAGGTAGTTGGGGTGTATACGGGCTACAAGATCACGGATTCAGTAATGATGTTCGGGAAAATGCCGGAAATTTCCGTATCGAAATGTACGGGTACAATTATGATGAATTATTTTCATGGGCCGAACAGCTAAAAGATTCTTTATTAACCTACAGGCGAATAAAGGAGGTACTTATTAACTCAGAATTTTCATGGTGGAAAGATGATTATCAGGAGTTTTCTTTCAATATTAACAAGGAGAGGCTCGCACAGGAAAATATATTACCCATAGAACTTTTCTCATCCCTAAAACCTGTCTTTGGAAAAGATATATATACAGGTAATATCATTGTAGACAACGAACTGGAAACGCTTAAGCTTACTTCACGCCAGTCTGACGAATATGATATCTGGAACATGCAATATGTACCTCAGCAAATACGAGGGATTCCCTATAAACTAGCGGAATTAGCCACAGTTGAAAAAAGACAGGCTCCACAAAAGGTTGCCAAAGTAAATCAGCAGTATCGCCTTTGCCTACAATACGAATACATTGGAGCTCATAATCAGGGAACAAAAATACAAGATCGTGTACTGGAAAAATTCAATGCTTCTCTTCCGATGGGATACACTGCTAAAACAGAAAGTTATTACTGGTCCTGGGATAAAAAGGACAACAAACAATACCTTTTATTACTACTTATTATTGCAATAATCTTTTTCACTTGCAGTATTTTATTCAATTCATTAAAACAACCGTTGGCTGTTATTTGTGTCATACCTATTTCATATATCGGTGTATTTCTGACCTTCTATTGGTTTAAGCTCAACTTCGATCAGGGAGGCTTTGCATCTTTTGTCCTACTGTGCGGTATCACAGTAAACGCAAGTATTTACATCCTGAATGAGTACAATAAAATCAAGGAAAGAAAACCCTTAATGCATCCTTATAAAGCCTATTTAAAAGCCTGGAACGCAAAGATAACCCCTATTTTCCTGACAGTAATTTCCACAGTACTCGGTTTTATTCCATTTATGATCGGAACAGATAAAGAAGCTTTCTGGTTTCCACTCGCTGCAGGAACTATAGGAGGGCTCCTTATGTCTCTCATTGGAATCTTTATCTATTTACCAATTTTCGCGCTCAAGAAGAAAGTTAAATGAAGTATTATAAATACAATCCAATAGGAGAAATCTTCGTGGTCAGAGTATATATGAAGGTTAAGTCTTTTTTGGGATGAATCAACTAACTTATAGTTGATTTTAACGTTGTTGCTTTTTCAACCAATTAGCATAATCAGAATATAATTGTTCGGCTTTAGGTTGATTTAGTGAGGCAATAGAGCCTGGTCTATTCATCAATCCACAGGACTGATAGATTAAAATATGTTCAACAAAAGGAGAGACGTCTTCCATTTGTATAAGAACTCTTTCAAAATCTGCCGGAATAGCCGGACTGGTATATACATCGCCATCAAAATCGAACACTTCAAGATCCGCCCACAATCTGGCCCGGCCAGCTTTTGTATGTACTTTATATAGTCCTTCAAAATATTTTCCGGCTGTTCCTGCCTTTATTTTTCTTACTCCTACTTCATCCTGATAAGCTATGATATCTATATCTAATCGTTCTAACTGTTTTACATAGTGATCGTCAAACCGTATCGCTTTAATTCCATAAGGAGCAATAAGGTTGGTACATCCTGGAGTAAGCTCACGAGCCAACTTTGAACAACTATTTACATACGAAATAGTTGTTTCATCAATTGAATCATGCAATCCGGTTTCATTAGGGAAATACCAGCCGTAAAAGCTTTTATGATGAGAGTATTTCTCGGCAACCTCTTCCATACCTTTTGCTCTTAATACTGCAATTTCTTTATCAGTCATCATCTTATGTAATTCCCGGAAATCAGACCAGTAATCATTACTCACAAAGAATTTAATATTGTATTTATCAGCCTCCGTAAGTACGGTCTCCAATGGATCAGGAGAACCAAGATCATATCGGGGCTGTAATTTGGATGGATAAAAGGTTCTTCCATTGTCTGCGACTGATAGCAATACCAAATACTCCATCCCCACTTCATAAAGATCTTTTACTAAAGCTCTCCATTGTTCATCAGTATAGTCAAACAGTATGGGGTTCCAATACTTTGCTCCTACCCTATTATGATGATAAAACTCGAACCAGGATCCTAAAATTGGCTTTATAGCCGGATTACGCTTATATTCAAATGCTGATAAATCATCTGCTATTAGTGTGGATGCAAGCGTTAATGCACTTGTTTGTATAAATTTACGTCTGTCCATCTCCCCTTATTTTAAATCTATTACTGATAATCCTAAACTAGTACCTACATACAATTTATTATTATGAACTCTAAGCTCCTGTATCCTGTTTTCCAAGATATTACTATTAGCCATTGTATAGGTTTTCCAATTTTTTCCATCAAATGAAGTGAGTCCCCGATTACTTCCTATCCATATTGTACCATTCTCATCTTCTGCTACGCAAAGTATAACATTGTTGGGAATAGAAGAATTAGACATATTAAATACTTTCTCAATTTTTCGTTGTTGGTTTATAAGAACCAATCCATTACAGGTACCGACCCACACTCTGTCATTTTTACCTATAGCCAACGCATATATAATATTATCGGGCAAATCACTCTCTTCTTTAGTATATGTAGTCCATTGATTACTATCATATACAGATAATCCCCCATAAGTACCAACCCACAAATTGTTTGAAGAGTCATAAGCAAGGGCCATAACAGAGTTGTCTGCCAGACTATTCTCTTCAGCTACGAACTTTGACCAACCGGAAGCATTATACATGAACAATCCTCCGGCCCATAATCCTGCCCAAATTTGTTCTTTCTTATCTCTCAAGAGAATATTGGCTGAAGTCGGGATATCATAAATTCGTTCATAATACTGCTTGTTACTATCTGACCGGTAAACACCACTACCCCAACCACTGACCCATATTCTGTTATCCTTATCAATCAAGAACGATTCCAGATAATATTCTTCCGGAGAACAAAGCAGCCATATACTATTTTCATACTTATATATACCTGCATAGGTACCAACATATAGATCTTCTGATTCATCAAAAACGATTGTACGAATATCGTTCTTTGGAGAAAAACCTTTCGTTATTTGATAATTAACAAACTGAGCCTGAATAGAAAATACAGTAAAACCGAGAAATATTAAAATGAAACTTTTTTTCATAAACAGTATTGTGATTTTCAATATATTTAAACTCAAAACAAATATATAATGAAAATTTAAATATATTGAATGCTCAATATAAAAAACGGTACCTACGCGTAACAATACGGGTAGGTACCTGATAAGTGTGTGTTGATTGATGAAAAGTAAGGTACAAGAAGGCGTTGCTTTCTTCCTGTTACCTTGTTCGTTTTAATATGACAAAACACTCTTAAAACTTCCTGACTCTTTGAGTGTAGCAACTGCATTTTTATTCTTATCAATGTTTTTAAAATAGAACAAATAAGATATATCTTCATTATTTGTCATTTGCTTGATATCGTCAATGTGATATACACCGTATTCAGATGACTGGAAACTATCCAGAACTCTTTCCGGCACTAATTCTTCTGTCAAATTTATAATTGTGCATATCCAATCATAATCACTATCTAATGCTGCAATTTTATATTCATTATTATCTATAACACAAACTTTTATTCCTGTAGCATCATTCCACATATCAATAATTTGAGGACCTGTAAAAATATTAGAAATCAATGTACTTACTTCGGCTGGTACAGTAACAGGCTTATCCACATATGTTTTGGCATTACCTACTGCTTTTATTAAATCACCGTATTTTGAATAATAAAGATTTACATCTTCTACATCATTGGATGCACCCACTACATAAATACTACCCATATCTTTTCGTTCCAAAATGTTGGTAGTACTAACATTCCATGTTGCGTATGAACTTTTTGAGAAAGTTGCGGAAACATCTTTTGGTAAACTACTGGAAGAAACAGAGGACTTTGTTAAGTACCAGGTTGATTTCTGATCAAACCATGCATTAACTGTAGAACCATTTTCTGTAAAATCTGCTACATAATATGAATTATTAGTAGTCCATACTGTATTTCTTGCATTTGGGAATTTAATATCAAATGCTCTCAGAACATCTGCATTAGGAAGGAAGTCAGTCTCAATTTCAGGTTTTGGATCCGTTGAATCTTTACCATCTACTGTACAACTTGTAAAAATCAATGCCAACAGTGCAAACGCACTTAATAAGGTTTTGTTTGTTGTCATAATGTCAAATTTGAAAAACGTTATTTCTATAGTTAAATCTCTACTATTATAACAAACAAATTTTGAAAAGGTTTAGCCGCTTTTAATAAAAATGAACACATTGTCCGATAGTGAACATTAAAAAAACATTAATTCATCACATAATCAACTATTTATATCTTTGGCACATGCTTTGCTTTATCTGATGAAAATAATTATTATAATGGATAGAGAAATTCCAAAAGCAATAAAGAGAAAGAAGCTACGCGAACAAATACTAAAAATTGGGATTGGATTAGGCATCTTTGTTATTATTATAAGTGTCCTTATTTCCATTATGCAGACCAGATTATACCGAAAAGACATTACTATTTCAACTGTAGATCGGGGAGTCATAGAAGTATCAGTAAGCGCATCAGGAAAAGTTGTACCGGCCTTTGAAGAGATTATTAATTCTCCGATTAATTCTCGCATTATCGAGATTTATAAAAAAGGTGGAGATTCGGTCGATATAGGAACACCTATCTTAAAGTTAGATTTACAAAGTGCAGAGACCAATTATAACAAATTGTTGGATGAAGAACAAATGAAACGTTTACAGTTAGAACAATTACGTGTAACTAATCAAGGTAAACTTTCAGAGATGGAAATGAAATTAAAAGTTTCACGTATGGAATTAAACAGAAAAGAGGTAGAACTTCGCAACGAACGTTATCTTGATAGTCTGGGAGCAGGGACTACCGACAAAGTCAGGCAGACAGAGTTAAGCTATAATGTTGGTCAATTACAACTAAATGAAGAAGAACAAAAATATAAAAATGAACAAGCCTTGGCAGAAGCCGAATTAAAAGTAAAAGAACTTGAATTAAGTATTTTCCGTAAAGGTTTGGCTGAAACAAAACGGACATTAGATGACGCACAAATCCGTTCACCTCGTAAAGCAATTCTTACTTATGTAAATAATGAAGTGGGAGCTCAGATCCAGCAAGGCAGTAGAGTAGCTATTGTATCAGATCTTACTCATTTTAAAATTGAAGGTGAAATAGCCGATACGTATGGTGATCGAATAGCACCAGGTAGTAAAGCTGTTGTAAAAATAGGTAATGACAAACTGAATGGAATTGTAAGTGATGTAACTCCTTTGTCTAAAAATGGTGTAATCTCCTTTACCGTACAATTAGAGGAGGATAACCATTATCGTTTACGTTCGGGCTTAAAAACGGATGTCTATGTAATGAACGCAATAAAAGATGATGTATTACGTATAACGAATTCCTCATATTATGTGGGTAAAGGAGAATATGAATTATTTGTTATCAATAGCGACCAACTTATAAAACGTAAAGTCCAACTCGGAGATAGTAATTTTGAATATGTAGAAGTTGTAACCGGACTACAAGAGGGAGATGAAGTTATAGTATCCGATATGAGCAATTATAAAGAAAAAAGTAAAATCAAACTAAAATAAAGATTGACAATCATGATCAAACTAACAAACTTGGAAAAGATCTATCGTACAAAAGAGATAGAAACGGTAGCATTAGAAAATGTAAATCTGGAAGTAAGAAAAGGAGAGTTTCTCTCCGTTATGGGACCATCCGGTTGCGGAAAATCCACTTTACTTAATATTATGGGCCTCTTAGATGCACCAACCTCAGGAGAAGTAGAGATAGATGGCATTAATACCGTTCATATGAACGATAAAGAGCAGGCTAAATTCCGTAATAACCAACTGGGATTTGTATTCCAGAGCTTTCATCTGATCAATTCATTAAACGTATTGGATAATGTAGAGCTGCCTCTACTCTACCGGAAAGTTTCATCCTCGAAACGCCGGAAAGCGGCTCAGGAAGTATTAGAAAAAGTAGGATTAAGCCACCGTATGAAACATTTCCCAACTCAATTATCCGGCGGACAATGTCAACGCGTTGCCATAGCCAGGGCGATTGTAGGTACTCCAAATATTATCCTTGCGGACGAACCTACCGGTAATCTCGATAGTAAAATGGGTATAGAAGTAATGGATATCCTACACAAATTAAACAAGGAAGACGGACGTACCATTGTAATGGTAACTCACAATGAACATCAAGCAAAACAAACAAGTCGCACCATCCGCTTCTTCGACGGAAGACAAGTTCAATAATAAAGATTATGGTTCTATATTTCAAACAAGCGTGGCAGATATTGAAGCAAAATCGCTTTTACAGTTTAATCTATATAATGGGAACCGGTCTTTCCATTACTATAGTAATGATATTAGCTATCGTCTTTTATATTAGAATAGCTAATATATATCCCGAATCAGGACGGAATCGCTTATTAACTATAGAATATGCAAAGACAATAACAGCAGAAGGCTATACCGGCAATAGTAATCTATCTTTAGAATTCATTAAATCATGTATTTATCCTTTACAGACAGCTGAAGCTGTATCTGCCGTGTATGGAGGATGGGAAAATAATTTTGTTCAACCTGATAATAGCGACGAACAAATACCCACTATTGCAAAATATGTGGATACCGGTTTCTGGAAAGTTTTTGATTTCTCCTTTCTGGAGGGTACTTCATTCACAGAAGCCGATATGCAGTCGGGAATACGAACGGTTGTAATAAGCGCTTCATTTGCCCAACAAGTATTCGGGACAACAGACGTTGTAGGTAAATACATCAGTTTAGACTTTGATCTCTATCGGATTTGTGGTGTAGTAAAAAATCTATCTTATGTGGCTGATAAAACATTTGCGCAACTATGGATACCCTATACCGTACATCCGGATATTGAAAATTCGGGTTTCAATGAAGCTTACGGCAACACGTTGGGAAACTTTTCCGGTTATATACTATCCCCTTCTGTAAAAGATATGAATAAAGTAAAGAATGAAATTCAGGAAAATCTAAACAAATACTCCACATCATTAGGCGAAATAAAATTCACTGTAAATGGTCAGCCCGACCGTCAATGGCAAACCATTTTTAGATTTTATGGGGGACAAACCATCAATTTCACAAATATAATATTACGATATGTTCTTATTTTCTTGGTTCTTCTATTAGTGCCGGCAATCAGTCTTTCCGGAATGGCCGATTCACAAATGGAACGTCGATTGGCTGAGATGGGAGTTCGTCGTGTGTTCGGAGCTCCAAGACGGACACTAATGAATCAGTTAATATCAGAAAATTTATTATTTACACTATTAGGTGGTATTGCCGGCTTATTACTTTCATATGCTATTATATATCTTTTTCGGGACTGGATTATTCATATAGGTATCAAACAGGTGTTCGTAGATGCGCTACCTGAAGGGATTGATGTTGGATTGACTCCTTCTATGTTGATGAATTATACCGTATTTGGTATTACGCTCGGAATATGTCTGGTACTAAATTTGCTGGTAGTAATTATTCCTGCCTGGCGTGTATCTCGCCGTGAAATTATTTATTCACTTAACACTAAGTAGACAAACTATGTTACGAGTTATCTGGAAACAACTAATAAATCGCAAAAAAAATAATAGCTGGATTGTCCTGGAGTTACTATTTATTTTCTGTCTGATTTGGTATATGGTCGATTTCTTTTTTGTACTTGGGTATAATAATAGTCTTACCTCTCACCGGAATATGGACAACACATACCTGATAAGCCTGTGGGTTCTGCCTGAAAACCATGCAGAATATAACAAAATAGAAGAGGAACCCGACAAAGGACTGGCTAATTTCCGAAGAATCATTAATCGCATAAAGGAACATCCTGATGTAGAATCAATCGCATTAGCTCAAGGTTCTTACTCACTTCCGGGATCAGGAGATAATAGGAGTGGAGAATATAGAAGTGTAGAAGATACTTCTAAAATAGCAGAAATTCAACATATATCCATTATACCGGAGGAAGATTATTTTAAAGTTTTCCGACATACAGTCAATAATGGTAAGAAATTCATATCTATGAATGATTATGACTGGGGCGATCCCAATGCTATTATCATTACCCAAATGGTTGCGAAAAGACTATTCCCCGGAGAATCCGCTATCGGGAAGCTTATTGAGTCTAATGATGAAAACCCTCATCAGTATCGCATAATAGGTGTCATAGACGATCTTAAACGTTTTAGTTACTACCGCCCTCATGGTGTAATATTCTTTCCGGGCAGGATCAATGAGTCAAACTATAAATATACTCGCATAGGTATACGTACCAAAAGCAACACATCAGCTTCTCGTTTCGTAAAAGAGTTTAAACAGCAGATGAGTAGTCCTCTTCGTATCGGTAATTATTACATGAGAGATATCACATCACTTGTACAGAGAGAAAAAAACACAAATTACAGCTTTGGTGTAACTAACACCATTCGTACTCACATTGCCTTAATGATCTTTTTTCTAATTAGTATCTCCCTTTGCATATTAGGAACGTTTTGGTATAGGGTAAATATCCGCAGGGAAGAGATAGGTATTCGTCGTGCTATGGGTTCTGATAAAGGAGGAATCAAAAGATTATTTATAGTAGAAGGACTTATCCTCTTAAGTATAGTTGTACTCCCCGCCATGATCTTAGAAATACAATTCATTTCTGCCGGTCTGATAGAAACAATAGGTAAATACCCCTGGTCATACGGTGATTATTTACCCGATAAAACATTCATCCGTTTTCTTATAACTAATTTCACTCCCTGGTTAATACTCGCCGGAATCATATTACTTGCTATTATATATCCGGCATGGTCAGCGAGCCGCATAAAACCGGTAGAAGCATTAAGAGACGAATAAAAGAATGATTAGTGATTAACGATAAGTGATTAATCACTAACCACTAATAATTAATCATTAATCATTAAAAAAATGATATTACTTTATTTAAAACAAGCGTTGAATCTGCTGAAACAAGAAAAACTGTTCAGTTCGATCTACATTTTGGGAACCGGGTTATCCATTATGGTAGTAATGGTATTGTCCATTGTTTTCTATGTAAAAATCGCAAATATTTATCCTGAATTAAATCGTAGTCGGGTGCTTTGCGTTAAAAACGCAGCGGAATTTTATGAAAATGGAGGAATGAGCGCCAGCCAATTGGCATATTCGACGGTTGAAAAATGCTTTTACTCTTTGAAAACCGCTGAAGCGGTCACAGGTATTCACAATACATTTGACGCCAATTACGTACAACCTGTCGGAAGCAAGGAGCAACTACCTGTTAAAGTTAAGTTCATAGATACCTCTTTCTGGACAGTGTTTCCTTTCCGATTTATTGACGGGAAACCTTTTACGGAAGCCGATATGCAGTCAGGAATACATACCGCAGTAATAAGTGAATCGTTGGCTAAAAGAGTATTCCGTCGAACCGATGTAACAGGAGAATACATCAGTCTTGATTTTCGAAACTACCGTGTCAGCGGAGTTGTGAAAGACGTTTCTTCCGTCACTGAAACAACATACGCGCAACTTTGGGTACCTTACACGGTAGACCCCGATTATGACTGGGCTTTCGGTAGGAACCAGACATTAGGCTCGTTCTATGCATTTATGTTAGCTCCGTCCGCTAGCGAATTAGAGAAGGTTAGACAGGAAGCACTCGACAATATCCATCGTTTCGATCAGAGTCTGGAAGGTCTGGTATTTTCCGTATACGGGCAACCCGACAATCAGTGGCAAAGCGTTCTCCGGATAAGAGGTATAAAAGACTTTAAGTTTAGCTGGATACTTATATTCTATGGAGTGATCTTCTTTATATTATTACTTATCCCTGCCGTTAGTTTATCAGGCATGACAGAGTCACGTATGGAACGTCGTTTAGCAGAAACAGGAATACGACGAGCCTTCGGAGCGAGGACGACTAATCTGTTAAATCAAATACTGACTGAAAACTTTCTTTTTACCTTGCTTGGCGGCATAGTAGGACTTCTTTTCTCTTATCTTTTTGTTTTAATAAATAGCCAATGGGTTTTGCAGTTGGTGGGAGGTGGCCGTTATGCCGATATTGCCACAGATGTGATATTCACACCTGCTATGCTGATTAATCTGCCGGTATTCTGCATTGCACTTATTATTTGCTTCGTACTCAACTTACTCTCTGCGTTTATTCCGGCATGGCGTGCATCGCGTCGTGAGATAATTTATTCATTAACTTCAAACTCCTGATCGGTATGCTTAAGTCATTATTTACTCAGTTGATGAACCGGAAGAAAAGTAATCTCTGGATCGCTATGGAGCTTTTATTAGTATTTTGTGTCCTTTGGTACTTAGTCGACTACTTCTTTGTCGTTACCTATAATAAAAGTATCCCGTCGTATCAGGACACCAATAATACCTATCAGGTGAGAATCACACAATTCCCTGAAGATCATCCTGAATACAACGATGAAGAAGGCAAGCCGGAAAACGTTGAAGCCCACTACGCCCGTATACTTAACCATATCCGTTCCTACCCGGGAATAACCGACGTATCCGTTTCATTTGAGAATGCAGCACCTGGAAATGACGGTATAAGTACTAACAGTTTCATAAGCGTTGCCGATACAAATCAAATGCATGGTATGCGTATCCTGCTTATTAATCCGGAAACCGACTTTTTTAATGTATTCGGATATACTACCGGTAACGGAGAGAAAAAGGTATCAACTCATGATTTTGAATGGGAGAAGCCGGATGCTGTCGTTATCAATCAACTGGCGGCTTCCCAATTCTTTCCGGAGGGGAATGCCATCGGTAAATATCTTAAAGAAAGTAATCATCCCGATAATACCTATGAAATAGTCGGAATAGTTGATAATATAAAACGTTTTGGAATAGATTATCCCGAAGCAATCTGTTATAAAAAAAGACCTATCGACGCTTCAACAATCTCTGATGCCGAGATATCCGTAAGGATAGATCCAACGACGACAGGCGGAAACTACCTTTCAACCTTCAAACAGGATATGGAGAACTCCCTTCGTATCGGAAACTTTTATTTCCTGCATATAAACTCTTATAATGAAAATATCTATAACCTGAATGAAGCATACGGCTACAATACCGCCGAACGGGTTCGTTTTTATCTGATGATCTTCTTTCTAATCAATGTACTCTTGTGCGTAATCGGTACATTTTGGTACCGTGTAAATATACGTCGCGAAGAGATTGGTTTACGAATGGCTTTAGGATCATCCCGCAAAAGTATCAGTACATTATTAATGGTCGAGGGACTTTGTTTACTTGCTATCATCACTCTTCCCGCTTTATTCCTTGAATGGCAGTTTGTTCATGCCGACCTTATTCCCACGATAGGTGATAATAATTCCTCCTTAGTTTATCTGCCTCAAAAGAAAATCCTTCGCTTCCTGATAACAAATATCCTGACCTGGTTACTGATGGGACTTGTTATTATGGCCGCCATATGGCTTCCGGCCCGCAAAGCTTCAAGCTTAGCTCCGGCAGAAGCCTTACATTACGAGTAATTAATTTATTAATAATCTTATTCATAGATAAAGGCTGATAATTAATAACATCGTTAGTTCTTTATTGCCCGACAGTTGTCAGCCAATTGGCCGACGGCTGTCGGTTATTTGTCCGACGGCTGTCAGTTAGTTGACCGACAGCCGTCGGACAACAAAAACAAGACTAAATTTACTCTGTTTTAAGCCATTATAACTAAAGAAAATTAGTTATATTTGTATCAGAAACCTTAACCTTGAAACAACATGGAAAATATACTACATTACGTCTGGAAGTATAAACTTTATTCACCTGCCAAACTGCTAACAAATGATGGTGCCGTTGTTTCCGTCATAGATACCGGTATACATAACACAGACGCAGGCCCCGATTTCTTTAATGCAAAGATTAAAATAGGCGAAACAACCTGGGCAGGAAGCATAGAAATACACGATAAAGCCTCGGATTGGATGCGCCACAATCATCATAAAGACAAGGCATACGACTCCGTTATCCTTCATCTTGTAAAAGAAGATGACCGGGAGGTTTTTAGAAGTAACGGTGAAAGTATCCCTCAACTTGTGCTTCATATCCCCGATCAAATCAAACGTAATATAGATTGGCTTACCACAAGGGAAACACTTATTCCCTGTCTCTACAATATTAAAGACTTAGAGCCTGTCTTCCTAACTTCGTGGATAAACGCTCTTCTAAGCGAACGTCTGGAACGTAAAACCGATGATATTTTCTGGTTACTCGAAAAAGCAGACAACGACTGGAACGAAGTCTTTTATATAACTCTAACACGTAATTTCGGTTTTGGTATAAATAATGACGCATTTGAACGGTTAGCCAAAAGCCTGCCGTTCCGTTACATTCAAAAACAACGCAGTAGCAGTTCACAAATCGAGTCCATGCTTTTTGGTCAGGCAGGAATGCTGGAAGAAAAAGAAATATGCCACTATTATCATCTCTTACAGCAGGAATACAGATTCCTCAAACATAAATTCGGGCTCCAACCGCCGGAAGAATTATTACTAAAAAGCATGCGTGTCCGCCCGGTGAACTTCCCTCATATCAAGTTAGCTCAGTTAGCTGCTATCTGGCACCGATACGATACTCTCTTTTCTGTCCTGTTAGAAGAAGAAAACCCCGAAAACATAAAAAATCTTTTCCGTATCCAGCCTTCCGATTATTGGGAAACACATTACCATTTTCGTTATAGCTCATCCCCAAAAATAAAGTTATTAGGCGAGAATGCGCTTAATATTATCCTAATCAACACTGTAGTACCTTTACTGTTTGCATTTGGGAAAAAGAATAAATTACCTGAATATACAGACCGCGCCATCACACTCCTTGAAAATATTCCACCGGAGAAAAATACCATTATATCACTATTTTGCGGAGCAGGGATCAAGGTTTATCACGCCGGAGACACGCAGGCTCTTATCCAATTAAAAAGAGAATATTGCGAAAAAAAGAAATGCCTCTATTGCCGGATTGGCTTTGGTTTATTAAAACGAGTAAATATGTAAATACATTTAAAAGCACAGTCTGAATGAGAAGAATCTCAGGAAATTATCTATTTTTGTCAGGTTAAACAGAATTATCTGAATGAAAATTCAACAATTAAGCAAAAAGATACAGGTATTAGTCGGTTTATTATCTTCTGTACTTATCTATTCATGTGCCAATATAGGAACACCGAATGGAGGTCCGTACGACGAAAATCCGCCTAAATTTGTGAGCAGCACACCCAAACCTAATCAGGTAAATTATAAAGGGAAGAAGATTGAAATACTTTTTGATGAGCTTATTCAGATAGATAAGCCCAGTGAAAATGTGATAATCACCCCTCCACAGAAGCAAATGCCTGTTATCCGTGCATCTGGCAAAAAAGCAGTTGTTGAATTAAGAGATACACTACAGGAAAACACCACCTACACTATCGACTTCACCAATTCCATTGGTGATAATAATGAGAATAACATTTTCGAGAACTTTACGTTTGCTTTCTCAACAGGTGATGTGATCGACTCGCTGGAAGTTTCAGGTTATCTTCTGAATGCCGAAGATCTGGAACCCATGCCCGGTATTACGATCGGTCTGCATCGTAATCTGGACGACTCTGCTTTTGTGAAGCTTCCGTTTGTCCGCACGTCGAGAACGAATGACAAAGGAAAGTTCGTAATACGAAACATAGCGCCGGGAACCTATCGGGTATTCGCATTAAAAGACGCGAACCGGGATTATATGTTTGACAATCCGAACGAAGATATAGCCTTTTGTGACTCGCTGATAGTCCCGACTTTTGAGTTTACTTCCCGGCAAGATACCATCTGGAAAGATTCCCTCACGGTAGATACGATCAAAACAGTTGACTATACCCGCTTCATGCCGGATAACTTAGAATTGAGACTTTTCAAGGAAAAATTCCAACGCCAGTATATCCTTCGCCCCGAACGGGCTCAGGAAAATATGTTTACCCTGCGTTTCAACGCACCGCTCGATACCATCCCCGATCCTATTCCGTTAAACTTTACCCCGGTGGATGCGAACTGGTATCTTCCCCAGTGGGCAGAAGAAGATAAAGCAGTTCGTTACTGGCTGACTGAACCGGAGGTATGGGGTCTTGATACATTAAAGATAGAAGTCACTTATCCTAAAAGTGATTCTTTAAACATATTGCATCCGCAAACGGATACCCTGACGTTAGCCATGCGTAAACGTCCGGAACCTAAAAAGAAAAAGAAGGATGATGAACCCGAACCGATCGTCTTCCTGGGTATGAATATCGACGCCCCCGGCTCTATGGATGTGTTTGATACCATCACAGTGGTATTCGATGAACCGGTACTGGATATCGACAAAGATCTTTTTTTTATGGAGCAAAAGATAGATACCATTTGGACACCGGTTGACTTCGACTTCTATCCTGATACATTAAATTCATTAGGCTTCTTCATTAGCCGTCCCTGGAAATACGGCGAAGAATACAAACTGGAGGTCGACTCCGCATCTATCTACAGCATTTATGCCAAATGGAACAATGGATTTAATCAGACATTTAAGATAAAGTCTGACGATGAATACGGCCATTTATACATCTATATAAACGGCAGAGATACCATGCCTGCTTTTGTGGAGATACTAAACAGTAGCGATGCTCCAGTGAAGAAAGCCAAAGTGGAAGGCGAAGGTGTACTGTTTATGGACCTGAAACCGGATAAATATTACGCGCGCATTATTCTGGATGAGAATGATAATTTCATATGGGATACGGGCAATTACGCGGAGAAAAAGCAACCCGAAACAGTCATCTATTACCCCAGAGTATTCGAAATCAGAAAGAACTGGCAGATAGAAGAGACCTGGGATATTCGTTCTACTCCATTTACTAAACAAAAACCGTTAGACATAACAAAGAATAAACCAAAAGAAGTAACCAAACAAAAAAGAGATTACAGAGATGAAGGAAGACAATCATCCGGAAGTTCAAGGCAATCGTCCGGCAGCTCAAGACAAAATATGCCGGGAGGAGGTATGCGTTTTTAAACTAATTGTTTGTACGCTTTTCCTTTTTATTGCCTGTTTCACGAACCAAGCACAAGCTCAATGTTTACATCAAAACAAGATCTTCACAGATGGAGAGCGGGTAAACTACGATGTTTACTTCAAATGGGGTTTATTAATGCCTAAAGCCGGAACAGCCTCCATGACCATAAAAGATTCAAGATATAACAATACTCCGGCATGGCATATCAGGGTATTAATCAATACCTCTGGCATGGTTGATAAGGTTTTCAGTATACGGGATACCATGCAGAACTATATGACTAAGGATAATCCACGACTGCTATACAGCGGAAAAAGAACGAATGAAGGTGGTTATTATGAGATGGATGATCTGACCTATACCTATAAAGATAATAAAACATACATCCATTCGATCCGTAAAAATAAGAACAGAGTGAAAGCGGATACGGTGCTTATCGGTGGTGAGTGTACACTTGATCTGTTAGGATCGTTTATGTATGCCCGGTCTTTCGATTGGGAAGATCTGGACATAGGCGTTCAATATCCCCTGGAAGTAGGTATGGGTAAAAGTTTGATCAAAGTACAATATAGATATGAAGGGCAGCGAATTGTTGAACGGGATAATGTAAAGTTCAGTACCCGTCTGTTCGTTATTGATATCTATGACGCTGCTTTCACGGAAAGTAGAGAAGCTATGGAAATATGGATCGGGGATGATGAAAATCATATCCCCGTTAAAATGCGTGCTAAGCTGAAGATAGGCGCGATGGAGGCTTACTACAAATCATCTAAAAATCTCAAACATCCGCTTACCAGTCGGATTGAAATTCCTAAACAATAGGCTTAAAGGGCAGTTCAATATCCTTACGATAGCCTGTCCCGCTAAACGTTGCTATCAGTTCCCCTGACTCATTCGTCACATTCACTTCGCAATTTGACAGACGTTTGTGGTTAAAGACTTCTTTTGCTTCGGCATATAAGAAACCTTTACTCTCTGATTTAAAGAAGTTGATGGTTGAGTTTATGGAAAAGGTAAGCTTACCATGACTATTTGTAGCTGCGGCAAAAGCCAAATCGGCCAATGTAAATACCGCACCTCCCTGGCATACTCCGCCGCCGTTAAGGTGTTCAGGTTTAATTTCCATCCGTGCCTTTGCACAACCATCGCCTACTTCCAACAGTTCTATTCCTGCCAGAAGAGCAAATTTATCGCCCTCTAAGAATTCTTGTATTGTCATATTTTTAACGATCAGCGATTAATGATTAACGATTAATATAGTTACTTGGGTGTGAACTGTTAACCGTTAATCATTAATCGTTAATTAAGTTTCCACTCAGCTCCGTCTTTGGTATCTTTTATTTCAAAACCCATTGCTGTAAGTTCATTGCGTATCTTATCGGAAGTAGCCCAGTCTTTGTTTGCTTTTGCTTCCTGTCGTATCGTTAATAACAGGTCCATTGCTTTTCCAAAGGCTTCGTAATTATCACCTGAAGCAGTAGCTTGGTCTTTCATACCTAATATTTTGAAGAAATAAACATCAAAAAGATCACGTAATTTTGATAAATCCCTTTCTGATAAATTTATCTCATTATTCTTTGCTCTATTTATCTGATGAGCTGCCTCGAACAAAACACCTATAACCATTGCAGAGTTTAAGTCATCATTTATTGCTTCATAACATCTTGTATGTAACCCTGCAACATACTCGGAATTATCACTTTTATTTGCACCTTTTATTTTACCCAAATTATTATATGCATCCATTAAACGGGATAAGCCTTTTTCCGAAGCTTGCAGCGCTTCATTACTAAAGTCTACCGTACTTCTGTAATGCGCTTGTAATATAAAGAAGCGAATAGTCATAGCGGAATATGCCTGTGTAAGCATCTCGTGTTCGCCTGTAAAAAACTCATCAAGCGTTATAAAGTTACCTAACGATTTACCCATCTTCTGGCCATTAACCGTTATCATATTATTATGCATCCAGTAATGAACCATATCGTCTCCTTGCGATGCTACAGCTTGTGCAATCTCACATTCATGATGTGGGAATATCAGATCCATACCACCACCATGGATATCGAAATGCTTACCGAGGTATTTCTTTCCCATTGCCGTACATTCGCAATGCCAGCCGGGGAAACCGTTGCTCCACGGTGATGGCCAACGCATGATATGTTCAGGTTTTGCTTGTTTCCATAAGGCAAAATCTATAGAATTACGCTTCTCCTCCTGCCCTTCCAGTTCACGAGTCGTACTAAGCATATCTTCAATATTACGTCCGGACAGGATACCGTATTTATATTCCTTATTATATTTCTCAACATCAAAGTAGACTGACCCTTCACTTTCATAGGCATAACCCTTGTCAAGGATTTCCTTCACCAGCTCGATTTGTTCGATAATATGACCGGAGGCATGAGGTTCGATACTGGGAGGAAGCACATTTAACGCATCCATTGCCTTTCTGTAGCGATTAAGGTAGTATTGCACAACTTCCATAGGCTCCAGTTGCTCCAGCCGTGCTTTCTTCGCTATTTTGTCTTCACCATCGTCGGCATCATGTTCCAAATGCCCCACATCAGTGATGTTTCTTACATATCGAACCTTATATCCCAAGTGAGTGAGATAACGGAATAATAAATCAAACGTTATTGCCGGACGCGCATGTCCCAGATGAGCATCTCCATAAACTGTCGGCCCGCAAACATACATACCCACATGGGGTTCATGCAACGGGATAAACTGTTCTTTCTCCCTGGTTAGTGTATTGTGAATATATAAAGGATGTTTCATTTGTAATTGTATACTTAATCCGTATTTCTGATTAAATCAATAGACTGGTCTTCGTTCATAAAGTAAGTCTCAATATGCCTTCTCTTCTTATCTTCCAGGATTTCATCAATGGCAATTAAAATACCGGTCTCCTCAACTTCTCCGAATTCATGATTGACTGCCGTACCGAAAGTACGCATCTTAGGTGAAAGACTCATGTAGGCACTTACCAACGGAGGAACATTGATCCCAAATTTTCTAACTTCCTGATTGAGTATTTTATAATTATCTTTAAAATTGTCTGACTTAAATAAATCCTTCATCTTATCTATATCCGGATAGGTTTCAAGGGGATAAATGGGGGTAATCAGTTTATCCGGATCAGGAAAATGCTTTGACAGGAAATAAAGGATCATATCTCTTGCCTGGGTGTTGTAGGTGTTATACATAGTTACCTTCCCAAAGTAATATTGTAGTGACGGATCGATAACAGAAAGTGCTCCTAACCCATCCCATAGATTATCAAGAACAAATAATCCTTTCGCAGCACCTTCTCGTGTTGCCTGAAACTCCAATGTTACAAAGGAACGTCCAAGTTCCACGGTATATGGAAGAAATTCCTTGATAAATCTCTCAGAAAAATTGAATAAATGAGAAGTAGCCAGAATAGGTTTTCCTTCTGTATCAAACTTAACATCCGCACCGCAAAGGAAACGATAGCCTCCCAATATGATC
Organism: Tannerellaceae bacterium; assembly: GCA_032054765.1. Lineage (GTDB taxonomy): Bacteria > Bacteroidota > Bacteroidia > Bacteroidales > Tannerellaceae > DFXE01. The sequence goes on along the minus strand of DAMBSC010000011.1, from coordinate 140,723 downwards.
TCTTCCTGAGGATTCCAGACTACTAGCTGACGATAGGCTCCCAGCATTGTGTCAAATTCATCTATATCGACAGGAAAACCTGTTCCTCCACCATAATACCGAAAAGCCAATTCCCTTAACCGGCCTATTTCCTGCATTACGTTAGGAGAGTCATGAGCTGTAATAATATAAATCTCATTATTTGATTTGTTAGTCTTCCTAAGGAGCTTCTCCGGTGTTAATTCTGCTTTCAGGATTTCCCGGTCAATCGGATTAATAACTTCTTGCATATAGTATGATATTCAATTATTTCTTTAGGGCATAAGCAATATCACGGACCCATTGAGCCCACTCTGCCGGTTTTTTACTTTTATCAAAGGTTTGCCAGGGAATTGGTTTTCCAAAATAAATATGATAAGTTGAATGCTTACTCTTGAACACTTCATCAGAAAGGTACAGCATTTCAAGATTTACTTTCAAACCTATTCCCGAACGAAAATTAGCCAGATTGTAAAAGAAATTAGAGTTTCTTCCTTCAAAATAAACCGGAATAACATCTCGTTTGTATTCTATTGATTTCGAGATAAAAGATTTATGCCACGTCAAATCAGTAATCTTCCCTTTGATTTTTCGTGAACACAATCCGGCAGGAAATGTGATAATCTGGTTTTCAGAAGCATAAGCTTCATCTGTAATGATAGCTGTTTGCTTTGCTTGTTTGCCGTGTTTATTGATAGGAATAAATATAGAACGAAGATTAGGAATAAAAAGTAATAAATCATTTACCAAATACCTGACATTACCTTGAAACATTTGTCCAAGGACAGCAGAAAGACAGATCCCATCGAGTCCACCTAAAGGGTGATTGGAAGCAAAAATATAACGTCCGTTCTGAGGAATATTTTCCTCATCATGTAAATTCAGTTTTAAATCAAAATAGTCGATAAGTTCGACCATAAAATCAACACCGTCTTTATCATGATAACGATTCAGTATATAGTTCAATTCATCCTGGTGAACAATCCGAATCAAGTAATTGACTATAAAGCCTGGTAACTTTTTAGAAAGCCCCGGCGCCTTCTCACGAAGAACTTGCCGGACATCAATAAATTGAGTCATTCCATTCTTTATCATTTTTATTATCCTTAGTCAGACTACAAAGATATGAATTAATAAATAACTATTATAACTACAGTATTGTAAAAAGTAATCATTTCAATTTAAACAATTTGGGTTATATTTTACGAATAAAAGACTTTTTGGGACAAACATGAGACATTTTCTTTTCTTATTACCGGATATTAAAAAAACATTTCATATCTTTAAAGCCTGATAACCCTTATGTAGAACAAATGCTATATTTTTTAAAGAATGTAAACCATTAGGTTAATTACATTTTTTACTTATTACGCTATGGATGAAAAAGGATTAAGAACACTACTTAGTAGAAATGAACATTACCTATTGGACTTTAGTAACTGTACTACAGAAGTTACAGACTCAGTATTTCAATCCATCTGTTCTTTTCTGAATAAAGAGGGAGGAGCTTTATTAATCGGAGTACACGATTTTGGGAAGATTATTGGCATTAATGAAATGTTCCTGGACAATATGCTACATAAACTTACCGAAACATTTCAAAAAGATTTTTCTCCTAAAATAAATATAAACCCGGAAGTAATAGAAATTGATCATAAGAAAATCATTTATTTAAATATTCCGGAAAGTCCAGAAGTACACCGATATAAGAACAAAGTATACGATCGTTCTGGAGATGAAGTATGTGATGTGACTTATACATACAACTTGGTCGAGAATATCCACCTTCGGAAACAAAATGAATCATCCGAAAATATTGTTTATCCATTCCTGCGTATGGGAGAATTAGATGATGTTACATTCCGAAATATGCGTAGACATTTAGCCATCAACAAACCCAATCATCGTTGGTTAAATATGACGAATGAAGAAATGTTGCATGATGCCGGTTTCTGGCGTAAAGATCCTCTCAGTAGTAAAGAAGGATTTGTTTTAGGCGCTGTACTTCTTTTCGGAAAAGAAGTAACTATACAGAACTATTGCCCTGCCACACATCGGACAGATGCCGTTTATAGAAATATTAGATATGAAGATTATATTAAACCATCCTCTAATTACCCCGAAAGTAAATATGATGATAGAGATATTATTTTTTCGAATTTAATAAACTCTTATATTCGTCTTTTGGCTTTTGCCGAAAAAAATCTGCCTCCAAAAATTCTAAAGATAGAGAGTGAAAGTATAGACATACGTAAAAAATTAGCAAATGAGCTCATTACCAATTTACTTGTTCATAGAGAATATACTCAGAAATATCCGAGTAGTTTATCCATTTTCTCTGATAAAATAATAACAGAAAATGGTACAAGGCCATTTATGAATGGTTCTTTGACATTCAATACCCTTGAATCACACATTAAAAATCCTCTTATAACAAATGTGTTCCAGGAAATGGGATGGATAGATGAAATTGGTTCGGGCAAAAACAATATAAAGAAATATGCTCCTTATTATGATAAGACATATAATATAGAAATACAAAACGGTGAAAAGTTCGTGTTTTCTCTTTCATTTGGTAATGAAGGATTGAAAGAAGGAGAGGTTATTGAAACAACAGTTCAGGAAGCCCTCCTCAGAAAACCTATTTATATTGATTATCCTTCTGAGCCCAGATTATATCAAGGATGGCCAATGTATGACTCTAAGTTGTTCGATGCATGTCCTGGAATTGACATATCTTATATAGAGAAGGCAGAAAGTATATTAGAGGCATGCATTAGACCTCGTCCTATACAGGAAATGATGCAGATGGTGAAACAATCAAACCGGACTCGCTTCAGACAAAATATTATCCGCCCATTGATTGATGAAGGATTATTGGCTATGCGTATTCCAACGAAACCTTCCAGCCCACTACAGAAATATTTTACTACAGAAAAGGGAAAAGCACTCCTCTAAAAGCGAACTTTTGAATAAAAGCCTTTTATTAATTCCAAACGAATATGACAACATCAAAAAAGATTAATTACAAAAGAATCAAAGAGCTATCTGACCAGGATCTATTTAAAGTGGAAAAAACATATACCAATTCATTTCCGGAAGAGGAACGCCGAGCGTTTCCTCTGTTTCTTGAATTATTAGAAAAAGAGCCTCGCTTTAAAGTTTACGCATTATTCAATGAGCAAAAGTATATCGGATTTATTACCACCTGGCAATTTAATAAATTTACCTATATAGAACATTTTGCCATTGATGAATCTGCCCGTAATGGTGGATTTGGGAATGTGGTTATGAAACAGTTTATTGAAAAATTAGCTAATCCTATCATTCTGGAAGTAGAATTGCCGAAAGACGAAATGAGTATCAGAAGAGTTGGCTTTTATGAACGATTGGGATTTACACTTGATTCACATGACTATCTGCAACCGCCCTATAGACTAAATGCCGAATGGGTACCGATGCGGATAATGAGTTGTGGCGATATTAATCTTCCACTTCATTTTGAAGAGATAAAAAATGCTCTTTATAAATATGTATATAATCAATAAAAAAGCCGTTTCGAATGAAACGGCTTTTTATTATCACAATTAGAATTTTAATTTACACGTTGTGTTGCAGAATAACTGATCTTTAAAGCATATGCTTCACGAAGCGCTTGTTTCACATCAGTTACAACCCCCATTTTTGTTTCTCTGTCTGCTTTAATAGACACAGTCATAAATGGTTGATCTTCTTCTTTCATACTTGATTTTTCCTGCGCAATATAATCCTGGATCTCTCCTATTTCAGCAAACTGATCATTCAATTGCAGACGAGTTTCTGACCCCATCTTTGTTCTGAATTCCTCAGTAGGTTTCCCAATATATAGAAACGTCACTAAAGACTTCTTTTCGAGCTTTTGAAGTTCTGTTGCCTGTGGAGCTCTGAACTCAACCTTCAGTGTTACTTCACGCATGGTTGTTACCATCATGATGAAGAACAAAAACGCAAAAACTAAGTCAGGCAAAGAAGATGTATTCAATTCAGGCATCTCACGACCACCTGTTTTATTAAATTTTCCCATTATTTTGTCCCTCCATAATTTTTAGGTTCAGCTTCTGAAATCTTTTGAGGATAGATCATCTGGACAGCCTTTTGTTGATCCTCTTCGAGTTCCGCAAAGTCTTTTCCAAACTTCTTTCTGGAGACATCGTTTCTAAGATCATTATAAGCTGCAGCCAATTCATTCTGGACATCAATATAAGCCTGATATTCAGTACCGCGGTCATTTTGCAATGAGATTACATGAAATTTAGTAACCATCATTCTTCCAAAGTAAGGAACATCTTCTTCCACTTTTTCAGGTTTGTGCTCATCATTATAAGGATTTTCAATGAACTCCTTTACTTTCTCTTTCACTTGCCTTATATCGGTATATTCACCATTTACAGCAATCTGATTGGTACTGTTGATCAATACAACCATGATATTTCTTTTCTTAATATCCTGGTCCTGTTTTTCTTGATCTTTAGGTACAGGAGGCGGCAAACGTCTCGGCAGCCCTTTATCTGTATCCATAGATGAAGTTAAAAGGAAGAATAAAAGCAACATGAAAGCGATGTCGGCAGAGGATGTAGCATTAATACTCGGTGCTTTTCTCTTTTTTCCCATATCGCATTAATTACTTTTTTAAGATTCTTTTTAAACTACCGCCAGCAATAGCAAGAACTACTAGTGCTGTTAAGATATAAGTAGAATATAACCACATATCGGATATCTTCAACCAAAAATCCGTATTATATGCCTGAGCCTCTGCATTCACAACCGGAAGTTTTGTTGTACTACCCATAGCATAGGTAATGAACAACATTCCGAAAAACAGAACTAAAACAACCAATCCCATAACACCAGCTTTTGGATTCTGTTTAAAATTGGTTACAAATTGTAGAATAGCAAAAATAAATGCTGCTACAATTGTTAAGGCAAATAATATATACTGCCAATAAAGCAATAAATCTATATTAATCGGATTCCACATTTCTCCTTTGTATGGCTCATTATCACCACCCAAAAAGAATAATCCTAATACCACTAAAGTAATAATAGTACAGGCTAGTAAAATCCAACTTGATATTTTTCTAATTTTAGTTACAGCCATGGTACTAAATTATTTTTTAAATTTTACATTGTATTTAAGAACCATATCAACCAAAGTGATAGAAGCATCTTCCATTTGATTCAAGATAGCTTCTAATTTACTTAATAAATAGTTATAAAATACCTGAAGAATCAAAGCTACAATAAGACCGAAGATTGTGGTAATCAAAGCCACCTTCATACCACCGGCAACAACTGTCGGGCTGATATCACCAACTTGTTCGATTTTGTCGAATGCCATTACCATACCAACTACAGTTCCTAAGAACCCTAATGACGGAGCCATTGCGATAAAGAGAGTTACCCAAGACAGGTTTTTTTCCAATATACCACTTTGTACACCACCATAAGAAACTATAGATTTTTCTACAATATCAACACCTTGGTCAATTCTCATTAAACCTTGATATGCGATAGAAGCAATAGGTCCTCTTGTATCACGAGCAATAGCTTTTGCACCTTCAACATCACCTTTATCAAGGGCATCTTCTATACCTTTTAAAAGTGGTCCAGGATTAACATCCGCCAGATTCAGATAGATGATTCTTTCCAAACAGAATGCCAAACCAAGAACAAGGGTAATAGCTACCAAACTCATGAAGTCGGCACTACCTTCAATAAACTTAATCTTTATTGCTTGGTGGAAACCACCTTCAGATGCAACAGCCGCATCCTGGGCGAATACTAAAGTAGAAGTTCCAAAGGCACATAAAACCAAAAATGCTTTTGCAAATAACTTTTTCATTGTGTGTTCAATTTTTAAGATTAATAATTCTCTTTTTATTATTATTTGTTGTTAATTAGTTTATCCATTCATGGCATTAACAGCGGAGAGAGCGGGATTCGAACCCGCGATACGCTTTAGGCGTATACACGCTTTCCAGGCGTGCCTCTTCAACCACTCGAGCATCTCTCCAAAATGAGATTCATCTCCTATTTAAACGAGCGCAAAATACGAAAAAAATCACAATCACAAACGTTTCAGCCCACAAATCTAAAGTTTTTGATTTACATATGCGTAATATAAACTGAACATTTTTCAATGCCTTTAAGAAAATATATCACAATGTTGCTTAATTTATGATTTGAAAAAGGCTACGGGCATTCATTTCGGTTATTTCAACCACTTTTTCCAAAGACAAATCAAACACTTTTGCTACTTTTTCCGCCGTCTTCCACATATAGACCGGAACATTCCGTTTTCCACGAAATGGTACAGGAGATAGATACGGAGCATCTGTTTCAAATACAATATCTTCAATGTTAGCTTTAGAAATGACATCAGCCAAGCCAGAGTTTTTAAATGTCACAACACCGTTTATACCTAATTTAAAATTAAGCAATTGTCTTATAGTCAACAAATCTGACTCAGTTCCTGAAAAACTATGGAATACTCCTTTCAACTTTTCTTTACCTACTTTGTGAATACTATCCAGCACCTCAGGAAAAGCATTTCGTGTATGTATAGATACCGGTAATTGCAAATCAATACTCCATTGTAATTGCTCCTCAAAAGCGAACTTTTGCTCTTTCAAATAAGTCTTATCCCAATATAGATCAATCCCAATCTCTCCTATCGCACAATATCTTCCGGAACTTAAAAATGATTCTATTTTCTTAAGCTCTGTTACATATTGCTTCCCGACACTTGTCGGATGTAATCCCATCATTGGATAAGCAAAACCTGGATACCTTTCACAAAAGGTATGCATACAATCAACCGTCGAAACATCAATATTCGGCAAAAGAATAGCGCTGATACCCGAGCTAATAGCTTCCGAAACTACTTCTTTCCTGTCTTCAGCAAATTCCTTCAGATAAAGATGACAATGAGTATCTACTAATCCCATTTTTTATGATTTCCTGTACAATAATTCATTACTTACTTCTTGTAAAACAGTCAATCGGTCTTGCGACACAGTCAATTGAGCTAAATGTAAGGTAGCCTTATCATAAAAATATTCTATCTTCTTTTCCGTCAAATCTTTTAAATGAAGATTATCATATATTCCTCTGACTTTATTTATTTTCTCAGATGGTTCAAAATGCTCCTTTTTCAACCATGTCAACAGCTCTTGCCTTTGCTCTGTTGTAGCTTTCTTAAGGGCATTTATCAATAAGAATGTTTTCTTATTACTAAGTATATCACCCCCAATATTCTTACCGAAAGTTATTGAATCTCCATATACATCCAATAAATCATCTTTCAATTGAAAAGCCAGGCCTATATTTAATCCATATTGGTAAAGATGTTCTGCGTCTTCTTTCGAACTTCCTCCCACTATAGCTCCCATCCTTAAACCACAAGCCAATAATACAGCTGTCTTAAGCCTGATCATCTCTATATATTCTTCTTCACTAACATCAGTTAGAGACTCAAACTCCATATCATATTGTTGTCCACCACAAATTTCTAAAGCAGTAATGGTAAACAGGTCAAGTAACTCTTTCAGATATATGGGATTACTTTCTGTTATGAGTTTATAAGCAACAATTAACATGGCATCTCCTGAAAGAATTGCAGTGTTAGCATCCCATTTTTTATGAACAGTAGATTTATTCCTGCGCATATCAGCTCCATCCATCAAATCATCATGAAGCAAAGTAAAATTATGGAAAACCTCTAAACTTAAAGCTGGATATATAGCATCATCCACATTATCTTTATATAGATTACATGCTAATAATGTAAGCGCCGGTCGGACACGCTTCCCACCTAACGATAAGATATATTCGATTGGCGTATATAAACTTTCTGGCGGATAGTTAAAACGAAGTCGTGATATTTCACTTTCAATACGTTGTAGAATATTGTCAAAAGAGAGCATACTTGATATATTAATTAAAAGTTGAAAATTGAAAATGGCAACAATACTCATTTTCAATTTTCAACTTTCAATTTTCAATTTCAAAAATTATATTTTTGATTATTATTGTAGTCTAAATGTAATAGGCACAGTATATTTAACACGTACCGGTTTACCTCTTTGTTTTCCTGGTGTCCATTTTGGCATAGTACCAATCACACGTAGAGCTTCTCTATCTAATGAGGGGTCAACACCACGAACAACTTCCGCATCCACTACAGAACCGTCACGGTTAACAACGAATGTACAGATTACACGTCCCTGAATACCGTTTTCCTGAGCAATTACCGGATATTTGATTGATTTAGAAATAAACTTCAGAAGTTCTGTTTCACCGCCGGGAAATTGTGGCATATCTTCAACTACCGTAAAGATTTGTTGAGAAGATTCTTCTTCTTCTTCCACTACAGCCGGTGCAACATATGTCTGAACCTGTGCGTCGTGTTGACTATCTTCAGACGAAATAATTTCCTGTTGTTCAAGCTCCACATCGTCTTCCACAATATTCAACTCTTCTACAGCAATTGGTGCTGGAGGTGGAGGAGGTGGAGGAGGGGTGTCTTCTGGTCTGGTAATTTCTATTTCTTCTTCTGCTATGATATCTGCAACACCTTCTGAAGTAACAACCATTACATCACGGGTTCCCCATTCAAAAGCAACAAACAAGACAGCCAGAGCAATTACAATCCCCATCAGGAGACTCGTTGTTTTGCCTCCTTCCAAGTCTGCTTTTTTCGATTTCTTTATTTCCATACTTTTTTATAATGTTTTATTGTGTTTCTCAATACGCAAAAATACGATTCTTTTTCATATCTCATTCTCAAAACACAAAAATACTTCATTTTTTTTGATTTTTTTATGCAACATATAAAAATAACACCTATTATATACCTTTTTATGTTTTTTCTCGTTTGTGTAATTGATAGCTTTATATCTTTGGATGATTTTTGTGAGATAATATGAGACATTTACGATATATCTTCTTCTTTTTCATATCGATACAGATTGTTTCTGCCCAAAATGGAGAAGAAGCATTTACTTTTTTAAGATATCCTACCTCGAGCCGGATAAATGCTCTAGGCGGAAATAACATATCTCTTGTAGAAAGAGATCCTTCTCTTATTTTTCATAATCCTGCTTTGCTGGGAGGAGAAATGGATGGCATGATAAACCTGAATTACATGAACTTTTTTTCTGATATTAACACAGGAAGTGCTTTATTTACAAAAGCTCATAAAGAAAAAGGAGCCTGGGGAATAGGAGCCAGTTTTATAAGCTATGGTAAATTCAAGCAAACAACATCCGAGAATATTATAGAAGGCGAATTTTCTGTAAAAGATATCAGCTTAAACGCATTCTATTCTTACGACTTATCAGAAAAATGGAGAGGAGGACTCTCCCTAAAATTTCTCTATTCATCATTGGAAAGCTACACATCTCTTGGGCTTGCAGTAGATGCAGGACTGAGCTATTACGATTCAGAAAAAGAATTTTCTGCCGGAATTGCTTTCAAACACATTGGCGCTCAGCTAAAGGCATATGAAGATAAACGACAGAAATTGCCCTGGGATATTCAACTGGGAATCAGCAAAAGACTAGCACATGCACCTTTCAGGCTCTCTGTTACCGCCATGTATCTGAACAAATGGGACTTTGATATTATTGATGATACAGATAATGAATATGAGGGAGACAACTTCTTCAAAAAGTTTGTTAAACATTTAGTATTCGGGTTGGACTATATCCCTTCAGAAAACTTTTGGGTTGGTATTGGTTTTAATCCGAAAACAAACCTGGATATGAAACTTCAAGGGGCAAATGGATTGGCTGGGTTTTCAGCCGGGGCAGGTGTTAAAATAAAAATGTTTGATGTAGGAGCATCTGTAGCAAAATACCATCCATCAGCATTATCGTTAATGGTTAGTGTATCAACAACCATCAGCGATTTCCGTCCGTAATTAACATTAAGTAAACAAATGAAAAAGATAACAATAGCCATAGATGGACATTCCTCAAGCGGCAAAAGTACGATGGCAAAAGATCTTGCAAAGAAAATCGGTTACATCTATATTGATAGTGGTGCAATGTACAGAGCGGTAACGTTATATTGTATTCAAAATAAACTTTTTGCCGGAGATATTATCGATGAAAATAAACTCAGACAAACACTCCCAAAGATCAATATCTCTTTCGTAGAAAATAAGCAGACCGGACGCCCTGACACCTACTTAAATGGCGTAAATGTTGAAAAAGAAATTCGGAGCATGGAAGTAGCAGATAAAGTTAGTCTCATAGCAGCTCTAGATTTTGTAAGACATGCTTTGGTATCCATGCAACAGAAATTAGGTAAAGAAAAAGGCGTCGTTATGGATGGTCGAGATATTGGTACTGTTGTCTTTCCGGATGCTGAACTTAAGATATTCGTTACTGCCAGTCCTGAAGTACGTGCACAACGCCGGATGGATGAATTGGCAGCAAAAGGTGAAACTGCTTCTTTCAACGACGTTCTCGAAAATGTAAAAAAACGTGATTACCTGGATTCTACACGAAAAGAAGGACCTCTACGTCAAGCAGAAGACGCCTTGGTTCTTGACAACTCACAAATGAGTATTGCCGAACAGAAAGAATGGTTGATCTCACAGTTTAATCGTATTGTTAACAAATGATACATGTTGAGATTGATCTGGATTCCGGTTTTTGCTTTGGAGTTGTAAATGCAATACAAAGTGCAGAACGTGAACTGGCCAATTCTAACGCTTTATATTGTTTGGGTGACATCGTGCACAATAGTCTGGAAGTGGAACGGCTGAAAACAAAGGGTCTTCACACGATAGACCAAAAAGTCTTTGCGAAATTAAAAGATAAAAAAGTATTACTCCGTGCACATGGCGAACCCCCTTCCACTTATCTAATAGCAAAGAATAATAATATAACAATTATAGATGCGACATGTCCTGTAGTACTCCGACTGCAGCAAAAAATACATAAATATTATCAGGAGTCGCGTGACAAGCAAGTTCAACTGGTTATCTATGGTAAACAGGGACATGCCGAAGTTAACGGATTGGTTGGACAAACAGAGGGGAATGCTATTGTTATTGAAAACACAGATGACATTAATAGACTTGATTTCAATCGTGGCATTTATCTTTTTTCCCAAACAACAAAATCTTTAGATGGCTTTCGTGAAATAGTAAACGCAATTCAAAAACGTATCAATCCTGATGTCGAGTTCAAATCCTTTGATACTATTTGCCGACAGGTAGCTAATCGGATACCAAGAATTAAGATATTTGCATCGAACCACGACTGGATATATTTTGTGGCTGGAGAGAAAAGTTCAAATGGGAAAATATTATTTGAAGAGTGCCTGAAAGCTAACTCTAATTGCACTTTCATTTCAGATGCAAATGAAATAAACACCCCGCTTCCTCCAGGAATACAGCATGTAGGTGTCTGCGGAGCTACCTCTACTCCTAAATGGCTTATGGAAGAGGTGGCCTTACGTATAAAAGAAATAAATAACAAGTAGTATACCTCGCGTTGAGAATTTATTCTCATGCCGATGAGAAAAGTTTCTCAATGCGATGAGAAAAAGTTCTCACCGTGGTGAGAAAAGATTCTCATCGCGGTGAGAAAAAATTCTCAATGTGGAGAAAAAAAGATTCTCACCAAATATTTTCTGGTGAGAAAAAACAGCATGCTTATTATTCCCACCCTGGATTTTGTCCAAGATTAGGATTTTTCACATAATCCACAGCAGGTATCGGATAAAAATACAATTTATCATTCCATGTCCTGATTTGATCTTGCATAAAAACAAGATGTCCATCATCGCTTATCTGAGAATTATTAGTAGCGCCATTTTCAAGTATTTCCCCTACATATAGATAATAAACACCCGGTTCTTTCACAGGATCAAGTTGTTTTGTAAAACATACATCCAATACGCCGTCTCCATTCATATCATAAGGAAGATCCAGTTCTGGGATATAGATACCATCCCAAACTTTTGTAGCCATTTCACCAATTTTCCAGCGACAAATATCCGACCATCCAAAGCCTTCAAAAGAGAGTTCTATTGCTCGTTCGCGACGAATTTCCAATATTTCCGCATTATTTATATCAGGGAAGAAACGGTTTTGCAGATAGGTATCCACTTTAGTCGGTTTATTGGTCAATCCACCGGTAATACCTGCACGGGAACGAAGCACCCCGATTGTTTTACTCCAATCCTCATCCGTCAGTGTTCCTAATTCCGCTTTAGCTTCGGCATAGTTTAACAACACTTCGGCATACCGGAAATATATGGTGTTATTATCACATATATCCACATTATCATATTGCGTATCATCTAACGTAAATTTACATGTATGATACCCTGTAATGGCATATGCATAATTAGGAGCCGTTTCCACCGTTGCTCCACCATTTACACGAGTAAACCCTGGTGTTCGTATCGTTTGAGAAAGGCGTGTATCTCTGTTCTCACATTCTTCAGGAAAAGACATTGTTTTATAATTACTTTTATCAGTAAATGGTGTTCCATCAAGTGCCAAATAAGTATTGACAAAAGAACGGGTCAATGAAGGACAAGATCCAAAGGTTACGGATGTCCACTGGCGATTTCCAGAATGAACAATACCTAATGTCCCATCAAAAGTAATTGCATAAAGAACCTCCTCTGAAACAGGAGTTTTACTAATAAACAATTGACGATATGATTTATCAGTTCCTGCACCTGTATATATAGAATAACCTGCATCCATAACAGATTGTGATGCACTCACCGCTTCTTGCAACCATTTTTCTGCATCACCTAATGCATGATATTTACGGAATGTTCCTTCCCAAAGACAAACACGTGATTTCAATGCTGCAGCTACAGTAGAAGTTATTGTGGAGCAAGAGGGGTCTTTCTTTGTCGTAATATTAGCAATAGCAAAATCAAGATCTTCTTTTATTTTATCTACAATCATTGCACGATCATCACGTCCTGCATAAAGTAGCGGATCATTTACATCCAACGGGTGGTCAATCCAGGGAAGATCTCCAAATTTTTTCATCATATTAAAATAGAAATATGCACGAAAGAAGCGGGCTATTCCTATATAATTATTGCGTATTTCCAATGGAACAGATTCATCCGTACAGTTTACTATAAAATAATTAATATTGCGTAATGGTTCCCATTTCCAACCACTACTCTCTTCCGCGCTATATGCATTCTCTGTGAGATATCTTAAAACCTGATTTGTCGCTATATAATAGGAATTAGCGGTATACAGACTTGGAGATTCCTGCGTAAATCCCTCATAAAATGAATTCGTATACATTTTTAATCCACTCTCTGAATTAAAAACGGGCTGTTTGGGTATTTGAGCCTGAGGAAGTTCCTCCATATCACATGCCCAAACACTAATCAGTACTAGAAACAAATATATTATTTTTTTCATAATCGTATAAATTTAGAATGTTACCGATAAACCAACGCTAAAGCTCCTTAACAAAGGATAGCTATATGCCTGTCCACCATTATCAATAATAGAGTTTGTGCCTCCTTCTTTAGCAGCAGTAGCAGCCTCTTCATCCGAACCATAAATATTGCCCACATCAAAATTCTTTGTACGCTTATATAATGGCGACCATGAAAAGAGATTTTCCCCTGACAAATAAATACGTGCTGCCTGCATTTTAGCGGAAGAGACCAATGCTTTAGGGAAATTATATCCTATCTGCAAGTTTTTCAAACGAAGATAAGCTACATTTTGCAGATACCTTGTCTGAACCACAGATAATTCACGTGTACTTTGAAGTGCCACATAGCCTCTATAACGTGGAAAATAAGTATTGGGATTTTCTTCAGACCATATTTCTCCAAGCATAGATTTTGGAATATTATTGTAAGGACGGTTGTATTGTCCCCAAAACAGAGCATTATCAGTACCCGGCCACCAGTCTTGTTTACCTACGCCCTGGAAGAATGCTGAAATAAAAATCCCATTCCAGTCAGCACCTAAGTTAAAGCTGTAGGTATAACGAGGTGTTGTATTTCCTATGACTTTCCTGTCGCCTGGATCATCAGCCTTATTGGTACCATAATCTATTTTACCATCATCGTTTAAATCTTTAAACTTTATATCCCCCGGAAGCCATGTCTTTGAATTTGAGGCTATATATAAGCTTTGATCGGCATGATTTTTTATATCTTCTTCAGAGGTGAAAAATCCTTCTGTTACATATCCCCATATTTCACCCACAGTCATTCCTTCATAGTAGTTTACTCGAGCATCATATTTACTTCCAAGATCTTTTTCCGGATTACTATATTTATCAATTTTAGATAAATAATCCGATAAAGTAAAACGGATATCATAATTAAACGGCTTCTCTGCTACCGTAAAATTATCTCGCCAACTAAGTGTAATTTCCCATCCTTTAGTAGTCATATCAGCGTAGTTCCCTTTAGGGGGATCCGCACCAAATATTGCTGGCAAGTCAATCCCTACGGCAAACATGTCTTTTGTCTTACGGATATATGCATCTCCTGAAAAACGTAGTCTGCCTCCCAAGGAACCGAAATCAAGACCTATGTTTGCTGTCGTAGATGTTTCCCACGTTAATCCATCAGGGATAACGACAGGGGAAGATGTTTTTTGATTTAGTGCTCCATTAATCAAACGCTTCATCTGTTCGATCTTAAACAATTCCATGTATTGATATGACTTTACATTCCCATTGCCTAATGAACCATAAGATGCCCGTATTTTCATATCTGAAAATATATTTTCATTTACTTTCCAGAATGATTCTTCAGACAAACGCCATCCCGCAGATACAGATGGGAAAAATCCCCACTGTTCGTTTGTCGGAAACTTTGTTGACCCATCTACACGTCCGTTAACTTCCAACAGATAACGATCTCTGAAAGCATAATTAAAACGGAAGAATCCGCCAGCAATACGCCATTTTTCATAATCACCTTGTAAAGAAATTCCACTACCATTGGTCAAATTAATATTCTCCACATCTTCAAAAAGCAGTCCATTACGTCTGGCCTTCATCATTTTATAAATAGATTGTTCATAATTATAACCGATCATTCCTTTAAAGTAATGGGCATCTTTAAATGTCTTTTCATATTCACCATAAATGTTTGTAGCTAAATATTTAGTAGTTTTATCTGTTTCGGAATAGTCATTTGTATTTGAGCCTAAATAAGCAATTACCCCTACTTGTGGACTATAAGGAACTGGAACACGACGGGTAGAAGCATTATCCTCGGTATTACGGAAAGTGATATCACCTTTTATTCGGAGATCATTATCTAAAAATGAGGTTGAAAAAGAAGTAGTATTACGCAATACTCTTTTTTCAGAATCCGTACCACTTTTCCCGTACCATAAATCTCCTACACTGTATGCAGCAGCCATCGTTAATGTGCCGTCCGGATTAAACATTGGGCTCATAGGTTCTGCTTCACTTTCCAGGCCATACCATACATTTCCGTCGGCAACTGTCAATGGATTAAAATAGTCCATTTGTGAATATTCCATATTATTATCAACTTTCAGCCAATTGAATATCTGGGCAGATCCTTTTGCTCGAACATTAAACATAGAATAGTCATCACTATTATATCTGAATAGTCCGTCTTGCCCGTAATAACGAGCAGAAACCATAAAATCAGCCTTTTCACTAGCTCCTTGAACAGATACATTATGATCATGCCCATATGTCCGATCTTTATACAATAGATTATACCAATCAGTATTTGCATAATAAATATAATTCCCATTTGAATCAATATCTACTTCCGGCTTTCCGGAACCCGGACGACGGTTGGCCATTTCATTATGCCAGTCTTGTGTATAAGGTACAGCCTTATGAAAAGTTGAAGGCATTCTTGCATAATCATAAAATGCAGAATATGCCTCGACAAACATATTGGCATATATATATGAATCCGTTACCATATCAGGCACAATTGTCGGTGCTTTAACGGAAAAATTGCCGGTATAGTTAACGGTAGTACGTTCTTTACTTGGATTTTTGGTTGTTATCAACACAACACCAAAAGCGCCACGAGCTCCATAAATTGCGGCTGATGCTGCATCTTTCAGGACTGAGACACTTGCTATATCATTAGGATTTAGCATCGATGGATCACCTTCTACCCCATCTATCAGAACCAGTGCGCCCCCCATTGTACCACTATCATCCGACAAAGAGGTGTTCCCACGAATATTAAAATTAGCCGTACGTGAAGGCTTTCCATCAGAAAGAGATATATTTAAATTAGGTACGGCTCCCTGTAACCCCTGAGTCACATTAGCCATAGGCCGATTTTCGAATACTTCACTTGTAATTTGCTCAACGGCACCAGTAAGATTTACACGTTTTTGTGTACCATATCCAACCACTACTACTTCTTCAAGACCTTGAGCATCTTCTTTCAACACAATATTAAAATGCGTTTGATTGCCAACCGTAATGTGTTGTGGAACATATCCAATATATGATATAGATAATACGGAACTATTGGAGGCTACAGAAAGAGAAAAATGCCCGTCAAAATCGGTTGTTATACCGTTTGTAGTACCCTGTTCCAGAACATTCGCTCCAATAATGGGTACCCCTGATGGGTCATTTACAGTACCCGTAATAGTTTTAGGCTGTTGTTGAGGTCCTGGTACAACTTTTGAAGGACCGATGTCTGCATAAGAGTAAGTCGTTCCAATCAGTAGAAAACACCCTATACTTAGCAGGATAGATAAAATCTTCAAATTCAAGAATTTTGAATAGAATACGTTATTCTTTTTTATAAAATCCATAATAGTTTAAATTAAATTGATACAGTAGAGAAGATAACAATGTCACTTTAAAGAATGCATATCAAACATTTAGTTTTATAATGCTAAGGCTTTTTCATTCAATCCATACAATTATTCATTACTATTTCATAAGCGTTCTTTTTATGGTTATTACATAATATTTATTTAGAATATATAAGTCCAAAATACTTAAGTAGACGCTATTAAACTTTAGTGTGCGCTTTTTCAATTTAATTGATATTTGCAAATATATCCGAATTACTGAGAATTTGTTAAAACAAAGAGCCAATTTGTGTTAAAAACGGCATTTTTATTTAATTTGTGTATCTAAACCAAAAAAAGTTGCAGAATTTCAGAGTCTATAATAAAACTTATTATTTAAAAATAATCCTTTTAAAAGTGTGCATTCAAGAGAAAAACACTAACTTTGTATTCTATTTGATAAAAAGATGATATTGTCTACTTTAACAGCTATTTCACCCATTGACGGAAGGTATAGAAACAAGACCGAATCGCTGGCATTTTATTTCTCTGAATATGCCCTGATAAAGTATAGGGTACAAGTTGAGATTGAGTATTTTATTGCGCTTGCTTCATACTTACCTCAACTAAACACTATAACAGAAGAAAACAAAGCTGCCCTTACATCGATCTACAGTAATTTTTCTCAGGAAGATGCTCAACGAATCAAAGAAATAGAGAATATAACAAATCACGATGTTAAAGCTGTTGAATATTTCATAAAAGAAAAATTTGATACGCTTTTATTGCAAGATTATAAAGAATTTATCCATTTCGGATTAACATCTCAAGATATTAATAATACTTCTATTCCTCTCTCTTTAAAGGATGCATTACAAAATGTATACTATCCTGGGATTCAGGAAATCATTGATATCCTTAGTAAATATGCAGAAGAATGGAAAGATATACCCATGTTAGCTAAAACACATGGTCAACCGGCATCCCCTACCCGCTTGGGTAAAGAGGTTATGGTTTTTGTATATCGCCTAGAACAGCAGCTTATTCTATTGAAGAATATCCCTATATCGGCTAAGTTTGGTGGGGCAACAGGTAACTTTAATGCGCATAAAATAGCCTATCCTACTTATGATTGGAGGATATTCGGTAATAATTTTGTAAATGGCATCTTAGGCTTAAGAAGGGAAGAATATACCACCCAGATATCCAATTACGACAATCTTGCTGCTATTTTTGACGGATTGAAGAGAATCAATACTATATTAATAGATTTCTGTCGTGATTTCTGGCAGTATATATCAATGGAATACTTTAAGCAAAAAATAAAAGATGGTGAAGTTGGCTCTTCAGCCATGCCACATAAAGTAAACCCGATAGATTTCGAAAACGCGGAAGGAAATCTGGGAATAGCCAATGCGATACTTGAACATTTAGCAATAAAACTACCCATTTCACGTTTGCAAAGAGATTTAACTGACTCTACGGTATTGAGGAATATAGGTGTACCGATGGCACATATAGAAATTTCGTTAAAAAGTTTAACAAAAGGGCTGGAAAAGTTGTTATTAAATAAAGCAGCCTTACATCGGGATTTAGAACAATGCTGGGCTGTAGTTGCAGAAGGTATTCAGACAATATTAAGAAGGGAAGGTTATCCAAAGCCATATGAGGCACTAAAGGCGTTAACCCGCACGAATGAAGAGATAACAGAAGAATCTATTAATAACTTTATTGAGAGTTTAAACGTAAATGACAAAGTAAAAACTGAATTAAAGGCTATATCGCCGCATACTTATACAGGTATTTAGTGTTAATTTAAAATGTGTAACCGGGAGGCTACAATTTAGTGTTAATTTATTATTTAATTTACAAAAATGAGTACAGAAGAAAGAGATGAAACTCAACCGCGCCCAAGAAAAGTGATACCAAGTATCAGGAGGGAAAACACAGACCAGGATGGAGACAGAAGACCTTACCATAAGGGATATGACTCATCGGACAACAACTATGAACGCAGATCATACCGCCAGGACGATAATTATGGAGGAGGGTATTATGACAACAATCGTTCTAATAATTATGGTGGGCAGCAAAACCGTCCCCGTTATGACAATGGGAATAACCGTGGCTATGGAAACAGACAGTCTTACGGAAATAACCGTTCGTCTTATGGTGGTGGTAATTATGATCGGGGTGGATATGGAAACGATTCACGCCAACAACAGTACAATCGCCCTCGTCAGGGTGGATATGATGGACCTACAAGGGCATATTCTGCAACTCCATCCGGAGAAGGAATGTCCGGAGAAGGAATTAAGAAAAGAAGACCTCGTGTAGGCGACCGCTCCAATTCATACGACAATCGTGGAGGTGGTGGAGGAGGTAATAGGCCTTCATACGGGAATAACCGCGGAGGTGGCGGTAACAGATCTTCTTATGGTAACAACCGCGGAGGTGGTGGCGGTAGTTATGGAAATAACAGATATCGCAGTAACGACTACAACCCCAACGCAAAGTATGGTGTACAGAAACAACTAAAGTACAAAGAAGTATTGGCCGACCCTAACGAACCTATCCGTTTGAATAAGTTCCTCTCTAATGCAGGCGTTTGCTCAAGACGCGAAGCCGATGAATTTATACAGGCTGGAGCAGTAAAGGTAAATGGTCAGGTTATTACCGAACTGGGAACAAAGATTACCCGTCAAGATGAGGTATTATTCAACGAACGTCCCGTTAAGATCGAAAGTAAAGTGTACATTCTACTTAACAAGCCTAAAAATACGGTAACGACTTCAGATGATCCAAAAGAACGTAAGACTGTTATGGATCTGGTAAGAAATGCATGTAGAGAACGCATCTATCCAGTTGGTCGTTTAGACCGTAATACTACAGGAGTTCTTTTGCTTACAAATGATGGGGATTTAGCCTCTAAGCTTACGCATCCATCTTTTAAGAAAAAGAAAATTTATCACGTTTGGCTGGATAAGAACGTCGCGATCGAAGACATGGAAAAAATAGCCAACGGACTTGATTTGGAAGATGGTGAAATTCATGCTGATGCAATAAGCTATGCCAGTGAAGATGATAAAAGCCAAGTTGGTATTGAGATACACTCCGGCAGAAACCGTATTGTTCGTCGTATCTTTGAATCATTGGGTTATCATGTCATGAGGCTCGATCGTGTTTATTTCGCAGGATTGACAAAGAAAAATTTGAATAAAGGGAAATGGCGTTATCTGAATGAAAGAGAGGTAAACGCTCTACGTATGGGTGCTTTCGAATAAACAGCCACCAGCTTTCCCTAAAGGAAGAGTTATAAAATACAGATATCTATCAGCCTCTTTCCTCCTCCCCTTGGGGGAGGTCGGGAGGGGCTGTTTTAATAAATACTTTATATGGAAACAATAAAAAGAACAAAAATTGTAGATGTGTTGAAGAGCAAAGAATTCGGCACAACCGTTAATGTGAAAGGATGGGTACGTACCCGCAGAGGAAGTAAACAAGTTAATTTTATCGCATTAAATGACGGCTCTACAATAAATAATGTTCAAATCGTTGTGGATGTGGAAAAAATGGGCGAAGAATACCTGAAACCAATAACCACCGGAGCATGCATAAGTGTAAATGGCATATTGGTTGAGTCACAAGGAAAAGGGCAGGCCGCTGAAATCCAGGCAAAGGAAATTCAGATTTATGGTACAGCAGATCCCACAACCTATCCTTTACAGAAAAAAGGTCATTCATTTGAATTCCTTCGTGAAATAGCACATTTACGTCCTCGTACCAACACATTTGGAGCTGTATTCCGTATCCGTCACCATATGGCGATGGCTATTCACAGATTTTTTCATGATAGAGGATTCTTCTATTTCCATACACCAATAATAACTGCATCTGATTGTGAAGGTGCAGGACAAATGTTCCAGGTTACAACAATGAACTTATATGACCTGAAAAAAGATGAGAACGGCTCTATAGATTATAGTAACGATTTCTTTGGCAAACAAGCCAGTCTTACCGTTTCCGGTCAATTGGAAGGAGAATTAGCGGCTTTAGCATTAGGAGCTATCTATACTTTCGGGCCAACTTTCCGGGCCGAGAATTCCAATACTCCTCGTCACCTGGCAGAATTTTGGATGATTGAACCCGAAGTTGCCTTTATTGAAATCGAGGAGAATATGCAACTGGCTGAAGATTTTATTAAGTATTGTATTCAGTGGGCTTTGGATAACTGTATGGATGATATACAGTTCTTGAATGACATGGTTGATAAGGAATTGATCGAACGATTGAATTTCGTAATGAAACAGAACTTTATTCGCCTGAGTTATACAGAAGGTATCAAGATACTGGAAGAGGCTGTTGCCAATGGTCACAAGTTTGAATTCCCAATCTTTTGGGGAGCTGATCTGGCATCGGAGCACGAACGCTATCTAGTAGAAAACCATTTCAAATGCCCGGTAATCCTGACAGATTATCCAAAAAAAATCAAATCATTCTATATGAAACAGAATGATGATGGTAAAACAGTTCGTGCAATGGACGTATTATTTCCTAAGATTGGTGAAATTATTGGCGGTTCTCAACGAGAGGAAGATTTAGACAAGCTTTCCTCACACGCCCGAGTAATGGGTATACCAACAAAAGATATTTGGTGGTATCTGGATACTCGCCGGTTCGGAACTGCACCTCATGCTGGTTTTGGCTTAGGATTCGAACGTCTTCTTCTGTTCGTCACAGGTATGACTAATATCCGTGATGTAATACCTTTCCCTCGCACACCGAATAATTGCGAGTTTTAATAAATTAAAAAATAAACTGATAGTTATGCAATCTCTCAACCTGATTAAAAATGATCCCTGGCTAGCCCCGTATGAATCAGCTATTACAGGAAGGTATGAATACTATCTCAACAAGGAGAAAACTCTAACGAATAACGGTGTACAGACTTTATCACAGTTTGCTTCCGGTTATCTTTATTTCGGATTGCATAAAACATCAACCGGCTGGGTGTTCCGTGAATGGGCACCTAATGCCACAGCTATTTACTTGATTGGCGACTTCAATCAGTGGCAGAAAGACGAAAGATACAGACTAACTCGCCTTGAATATGGTAATTGGGAAATAGAACTGGAAGAAAACATGCTTCACCATGAAGACTATTTCAAACTTCTTATGGAGTGGAATGACGGAAGCGGAGAACGTATCCCCGCTTGGATACGTCGTGTAGTTCAAGATGAACAATCAAAGATATTCAGTGCACAGGTGTGGAATCCAGTGAAACCATACGTCTTTAAAAATAATAAATTTAAGCCTGATACTTCCCCTCTTTTAATTTACGAATGCCACATAGGCATGAGTACAAACGAAGAAAAAGTTGGAAGTTATGATGAGTTTCGTAGGAATGTTCTACCACGTATCGTAAAAGACGGGTACAATGCGATCCAGATTATGGCAATACAGGAACATCCTTATTATGGCTCATTCGGATATCATGTGAGTAGCTTTTTTGCAGCTTCTTCTCGTTTCGGTACACCGGAAGAGTTAAAACAGCTAATTGACGAAGCTCACGGTTTAGGGGTCACTGTAATAATGGACATTGTACACAGCCATGCTGTAAAGAATGAAATGGAAGGGTTAGGCCGGTTCGACGGTTCATACAACCAATACTTCTATTCAGGATTCCGCCGTGAACACCCAGCTTGGGATTCATTGTGCTTTGACTACGGGAAAAATGAAGTGATTCATTTTTTGCTTTCTAACTGTAAGTTTTGGTTGGATGAATATAAGTTCGACGGTTTCCGTTTCGATGGAGTAACTTCCATGTTATATTACAGCCACGGTTTAGGAGAAGCATTCACCACATACGGAGATTATTTCAACGGGCATCAGGATGGAGATGCTATCACCTATCTTACCTTAGCCAACAAAGTAATCCACGAAACGAATCCAAATGCTATAACTATAGCAGAAGAAGTAAGCGGTATGCCCGGCCTTGCTGCTAAGATAGAAGATGGTGGATATGGCTTCGACTATCGCATGGCAATGAATATTCCTGATTACTGGATCAAAACCATCAAGGAAAAGAAAGACGAAGATTGGAAACCTTCATCAATTTGGTGGGAAACCACCAATCGTAGAGCTGAAGAAAAGACAATCAGTTATGCTGAAAGTCATGACCAGGCCTTGGTTGGTGACAAGACTATTATATTCCGTTTGATTGATGCCGATATGTATTGGCATATGCAAAAGGATGACCGTAATTTCGTTGTAGATAGAGGTATTGCACTCCATAAAATGATACGCTTAGTAACAGCTTCCACTATTAACGGAGGATATCTTAACTTTATGGGGAACGAATTTGGTCATCCCGAATGGATAGACTTTCCACGTGAAGGAAACGGTTGGTCACATAAATACGCACGTCGCCAATGGGATCTGGTAGATAATCCGAATCTCAAATATCATTTTCTTGGAGATTTTGACCGTGAGATGCTTCAACAAATAAAAACAGTAAAAAACTTTCAGGCAACACCCATACAAAAAATATGGGATAGCGACGGAGATCAGATACTTGCTTATATGCGGAAAGACCTGTTGTTCGTCTATAACTTCAGCCCGGATCGCTCTTATACAGATTATGGTTTTCTAACTCCTCCCGGAGAATATGAAGTAGTTCTCAACACCGATGCGACATGTTTTGGAGGCTTTGGCCTTGCTGACGATAAAGTTCGCCATTTTACCAGTCCGGATCCATTATATAAGAAAGAAAGAAAAGAGTGGTTAAAACTCTATATTCCGGCAAGGAGCGCAGTAGTATTAAGAAGAATTATTAATGGTTAATGGTTAGTTATTAATACTACAATTAATAATTAACCATTTATAATTAACTAAAGTATGTTTACATTCAAACCAATATTAAAGAAATTAATCTGGGGTGGTTCTGACATTTGCTCTTTTAAAGGAATCACTCCTATACAAGATAGTATCGGCGAAAGCTGGGAAATATCACATGTGGAAGATAATTACTCGATTGTTGATAATGGTCCGATGGAAGGCAAAAGCCTGGATGAACTTATCAAGATATATGGTAAACAACTTGTCGGTAGTAAAGTAATGGATCAATTCGGAGAACGATTTCCACTATTGATTAAATTTATTGATGCTCGCGATAACTTATCGATCCAGGTGCACCCCAATGATGAACTGGCTAAAAAACGCCACAATTCATTTGGAAAGACAGAGATGTGGTATGTAATCAAGGCGGCAAAAGGTGCTGCCCTTTATTCCGGATTTTCTCAGCAAATAGATGCAAATGAGTATGTGAGAAGGGTTGAGAACAATACCATTATGGATGTTCTTCAACGTTATGAAGTAAAAGAAGGAGATGTATTCTTTCTACCTGCCGGACGTGTCCATGCTATCTGTGGAGGGTGTTTTATCGCGGAAATACAACAAACCAGCGATATAACTTATCGCATTTATGATTACAATCGTAAAGATGCAAATGGTAATGAGCGCGAACTACACACTGAATTGGCTAAAGATGCAATAGATTATACATGGTATCCCGATTATCGAACACATTATGAAGCACATAAAGACACACCTGTGTCGTTAGTTGAATGTAAATATTTTACAACTAATCTGTTGGATATGGATACGACCATAGAAAGAGATTTATCGACACTGGATTCCTTCGTAATCTATATATGTATGGGAGGAAAAGCAACATTAAAAGATAATATGGGGAATGAACTTAACATACACCAGGGACAAACTGTTTTAATCCCAGCTAATACTGAATCCATCACGATTGATCCTTCTCCTAAAGCTAAATTTATGGAAACATATATAAATCTGTAATACGCAGATTTATAAAGATAAAAAAGGCTGCCGTCCAAATTTATTGGGTACGACAGCCTTTTTTGGGACTATTTCTAGTTGTATTTTATAACTAGAAGGTGATTATTCTTTAGCTTTATAAACAACAGAAGCCTCATCCCTTGCCATCGCTGTAAAAAAGCCTACGATAGGAACCTCGTTGGATGAGTCTTTACTCTTTATGTTTGTTTTTATATTTGCAGGCGGGCCGCTGAAAACAGGATCGCCTCCTCGCAACTCACTCTGAGCATCCTCTACAAAAGTTGCATACTCCTTAGTTACCGCATCTACGCGTAAGGTAAGGATATCTCCGTCTTCAAATTCATAATCATCCAGGTCATGATAATAGCAGGGGACTGCAATCATCTCCTTTTTATCAATATATTCATCATCCAATACAACATAGTCTTCAAAAGAAATGTCCATCGGATAATTGTTAAGTACAAGTTGTAAAGTCAAATAATTATCATCGGTATCAGGCATATTTCCCCACAACAATATTTCAACATGATCTTTCAACATATCCGAATCTTTATAGTCAATCGAGTCAACCGTTGCCGGATAAGGCAGATAAGAAGACGCGTCATAATCCTCCAATATACCGTCGCCATCGAAATCGAGTGAAACATTCAAGGTATAGGTTTGTCCCGGTTTACCATACACATTGCCTTTAGTCACATATAGCCCCGGCTCTGCAGAACTCTCTTGTAGAACAAATGTCTGTTCTTCATTGCTGATTGTTACCGTCGCATCACTTATGCCTTTAGGTTTTGTATTCACAAAATAACCCGTGGATCTGGTAATCTTTATGGTGTGAAAGGTGGTATCTGTACTGATATATCCGTAAATCACCAAATGTTCAGTGGACGCATCTGTACTTATATTTATACGTTCCGTACAGGCCGGCAAGCTTCCTGCCAGTACTGCTAATATCAGATATTTATATAATACGTTCATAATCTTGATCTTTTAAAAAGTAAAATTCCATGTTATAGAAGGGATAAACGTGAACAGATACACCTTTTCGGCATATACTTCCTCCCGATTGTCATCTTCCTGCTGGAAGGTGATGGTCCAGGGGTTCTTTCTTCCGTAAGCATTATACAGAGAAAAGTTAAGTTCATGCTTAAAACGTTTCCCTGGCTTGCTTAGCTGCATGGTGGCTGATAGGTCCAGCCGGTGATAAGCCGGATAACGGAATTCATTTCTTCCCGAATAGATCGGGATATAATCATTACCCACCTGAAACCTTCCTGTCGGATAAGTCACCGGAGTTCCGCTGGCATATACCCAATTAGCCGATATCATCCATTTAGAATTGAGTTCATAATTTCCTACAATGGATATATTATGAGGCTTATCGTAGGGTGAGCGATACCAGTTTCCGTCGTTAATATCATCTATTTTTCTTCTGCTCTTTGAAAGAGTATAGCTGACCCATCCGTTCAAACGTCCGGTGTTTTTCCGAAGCATCAATTCCAGACCGTAGGCATAGCCCTTGCCGAAACGAAGTTCATGTTCCAGGTCTTCGTTACCCATTAAGTCTGCATGATCTTTAAAATCTACTACATCTTTCATTTTCTTGTAGTAAATCTCTGCTGAAGCTTCGTATTCGCTGTCGGCAAAGTTGCGAAAATAACCGATGGCAAACTGGTCGCATAATTGCGGTTTTACATTCTGTGATGCCTGGAACCAGACATCCAATGGTGAACCGGATGCCGAGTTAGAAGCCAATTGTATATATTGTGCCATACGGGAATAACTGGCCTTCATCGAATGAATGTCATTCATTATATAGGTAACACCTACACGCGGTTCCAATTGCTGTTGATTGTTATAAACTTTTCCTTTCTTATATGTCTTGGTATAGTCGACCTCGTAATCTTTGAGGAAATCGAGTTCTTCACCATTCGCTATGTTCTGGAAAAGGGAATAGCGCAATCCATATTTCAATTTCAACTTTTCAGCAATCGTAGTTTCATTCGTAAGATAGACAGCATGCTCCATGGCATATTCTTTAGGAAGGCTTATCTCTCCGACAATGGAGTTCTCCCCTATCCCACCTCCCTGCCCGGGTGTGAAATAATGATATACGAAATTATACCCGAACTTGATGTTATTTTTAGGATTTGGCAGATAAGAAAAGTCGGCCTTCATACCGTAATCATTCATCTTCGATTTCCATTCCTCGTTTAACTGGGAGCTGATATCACTTTTAAGGTAGTAGTCATAAAAACTGCCGATAAGCGTAAAGTTGGAGAATACTTTTGGAGAAAAGATATGGTTCCAACGGGCAGTCACCGTCTTGTTACCGAAATCCATTCCGGCAAACTTAGTCGAAAAGTTATCACGTCCTAAATATCCTGCCAGAAAGATACGGTTATTATCATCTATCCGTAAGTTCAGTTTGGCATTCATATCATAGAAATACAGACTCGACTTCCTTAAATCTTCATCAGAAGCAAGCTTCAAAAATAAATCGGCATAGGTACGCCTTCCTGAAATCAACCCCGAAGCTTTCGAACCCAAAGGCCCTTCCAGCGTGAGACGACTGGATATCAATCCGATCCCCCCTGTACCGGAGAATCGTTGGCTGTTACCGTCTTTCGACCGTATATCCAGTAAAGAGGATAATCGCCCGCCAAAACTGGCCGGTATATCACCTTTATACAGTGTAACATCTTTAATCGCATCATTATTAAATACGGAAAAGAAACCCATCAAGTGTGAAGCACTGTAAACAGTTGCTTCATCCAAAAGGATGAGGTTCTGATCATGTCCTCCCCCACGCACGCTAAATCCCGAAGAGCCTTCCGAAGTAGACTGAACACCGGGCAGTAACTGAATGGCCTTGATCACGTCAACTTCTCCCATCAGGGCAGGAACGGTTTTTATCGACTTAGCGGTAAGCTTTTCGACACTCATCTCGGCTTTTGTTACATTTGCATTTTTACCTTCGGCAGAAACCACTATCTCAGACAGTTGTTCCGCGTCTATGTCCAGATTAACGTTCATCTTAGTGTCTTCCGATAATTCGATCTCAATCGCCTTCTTTCTATACCCTATATAAGAAAATAGAAGCAGGTAAGTGCCTTTCGGCAAACTAAGGGAATAGAAACCATACGCGTTTGAAACCGTACCGGTCCGCGTCCCTGAAATAACAACACCCGCACCAATTAGGTCTTCCCCGTTGGCTGCATCTCTGATATTTCCGCTGATTGTGTACTTCTTTTCCTGGGCAGAAAGGCTAAATGTACAAATAAAAAAGGCCAGTAAAGTAAGGGATTGTAATACTTGTTTTCTTGTGTTTGCCATAAGGCTCATCTTCATTTTTCGTTCATAAAATCGGCAAAGATATGGACTACTTATTGGTATTTACCCATTCATCTTAAGTAAATATTAATAAATGGTGTACATAATTTCTAAAACGGCATATCCTCTTTTTTATTATACCCACTTATAAAATCAGTAAAACCCGGGTATAAATTCATTTTAACCCGGGTATAATCTGATTTAGACCCGGGTGTAATTCATTTTAGACCCGGGTATAAACAAAAACAGATAGAGGTCTACCTAATTATTATATGTTATAGTGTAGAAAAAGGGTTTACTAACTTCCTGATACTGATAACTGACTCCCATTATTACTGTATATGGATAATATTAGGGTTTAAGCGAAAAAACAGGCAGGAAAATACACATCGTGTTATTAAAAGCATTACTTTTGTGCCTCATAAATAGTTGAATAAAGAAAAAGAATGGATAAAGTTAGCTATGCCCTCGGGCTAAGTATCGGAAATAATTTCCAAAGCTCAGGCATTAAAGGAATTCAGGTTGATGACTTTATAAAAGGTCTTCAGGATGTATTAGAAGGTAAGACTCCTGATATCAGTTACGATGAAGCAAAACAAGTGCTCAACGAGTATTTCGTTAATCTGCAGAAAGATAAACTGGAATTGAACAAGCAGGCCGGAGAAGAGTTCCTGAAGATTAACAAAGAAAAAGCCGGTGTGGTGGAACTACCGAGCGGTTTGCAATATGAAGTATTAAAGAAAGGCAGCGGATCAAAACCGGGCCCTTCGGATAAAGTAAAATGCCATTACCACGGTACATTAATTAATGGAACTGTATTCGACAGTTCAGTACAACGGGGAGAGCCTGCCGTATTTGGCGTTTCGCAGGTAATACCGGGTTGGGTAGAAGCCCTTCAACTAATGAACACAGGTTCTAAATGGAGATTATTCATTCCCTCTCGCCTGGCATATGGTGAGAATGGCGCAGGTGAATCGATCGAACCCAACAGTACATTAGTGTTTGACGTAGAATTATTAGACATAGTAAAATAAAATGAACAAGACAATGAAAAGAATTAGTGTATTTATGGCGGCAGCGATAGTTGCCTTAGGCGTTTCCGCCACTTCATGTGACTCTAAAAGAAGTGTAAGCCTGAAATCAGGAATTGACAGCGCGAGTTACGCGATTGGTATTGCCAATGGTGCGATGTTCGCACAAAGTTTGCAGAATTTCCCCGGAGATCCTGTAAATGTTGATCTATTAATTGCAGGTCTTGAAGCAGCAATGAAGAAAGATACTTCAGCTATGAAAATGACAGACAGCCAGGCTCAGGCTTTCATTCAGACTTACTTTACACAGGTTCAGGAACGTGAAGGCGCGAAAACCAGAGAAGAAGGTGAAAAATTCCTGGCTGAGAACAAAACTAAAGATGGTGTGATCACCATGGAAAACGGAATACAGTATAAAGTAATCACCGAAGGTACAGGTCCAAAACCTGTTGAAACTGACCGTGTAAAGGTTCATTATACCGGTAAATTACTGGACGGAACTCAATTTGACAGTTCATTAGATCGTGGAGAGCCTGCCGTATTTGGTCTGGGTCAGGTAATAAGAGGATGGACAGAAGGTGTGCAAGTTATGCCTGTCGGTTCAAAATATATCTTCTGGATCCCGTCCGATCTTGCTTACGGCGAACGCGGTTCACAAAACATCAAACCTAACAGCACGCTGGAATTCGAGATAGAATTACTTGAAATTGTAAAAGAATAAGCTAGCTATCATAAGATCAGTTTCGTAGCGATCAAAAGAATGTTTTTAAGCATCTTTTGATCGCTATTATTATTTATATCATACTTTTTCCTTTCATTATGATACATCATTGAAAATTAATACATATTTTTGATAGCTAAATGCTACTAATTAATACCAATTGAGATAATAAAGTTACAAAAGATGGAAAAGATAGACAAACTAGACAAGCAAATATTAAGCATAATTTCCCAGAACGCCCGTGTTCCATTTAAAGACGTAGCAGAAGAATGTGGTGTATCACGAGCGGCCATTCATCAGCGGGTTCAACGCATGATTGATACCAAAGTCATTACAGGGTCGGGATATGATATCAATCCTAAATGCCTCGGCTTTAATACATGTACCTATATTGGTGTTAAACTGGAAAGAGGCTCAATGTATAAAGATGTAGTTCCTGAATTTGAAAAGATACCGGAAGTGGTGGAATGCCATTTCACTACCGGCCCTTACACTATGCTTATTAAACTATACGCCCGCGACAATGAACACCTGATGGAGCTGTTAAATTCTCATATTCAGGAAATACCCGGTGTAACTGCCACAGAAACATTAATATCTTTACGCCAAAGTGTAAAACGTGAGATACCTATCTTTGATGCTGATAAGTAAAAGAAATTATGCTTTTATCCGCCTTTTAATCGTTTGTCTGTTACTATCTGTTGAATCAATTTACGGGGAAAGTTATTGTTTTCGTGTCTATTTGAAAGACAAAGGTGACTCAGGGCATTCCCTTGATTTCCCCGAGACTTTCTTATCGAAAGAGGCATTAGACAGACGTTTGCGAGAAGGTAAATTCGCTGACGAGTCCGATCTTCCTATTTCCCCCTCCTATTTTGAAGCCCTTTCAGAGGCAGGTGCCCAACCCATTACCTACAGCCGTTGGTTTTCAACCATAGTAGTAGTAAGTAATGACAGTACCATTGCCGAACGACTGGAAAATCTATCTATGGTAGACTCAGTGAAATGGATATGGAAAGGAGAAAGATGTCTGCAGAAAAATATGGAACGCGATACCTCCATTCTATCCATGGAAGAAGCGCCATTGAAGAACAAATACGGCTATGCCGAAAAGCAGATTGAAATGCTGAATGGCATTAAGCTACATCAGGAAGGGTTTCGTGGTAAAGGAATGCAGGTAGCGGTTATAGATGCGGGTTTTATGAATGTAGACAGAATATCGGCCTTCAAATCATTAAATATCTTAGGAACAAAGAATATGGTATGTCCGGAAGAAAGTGTTTTCACCGCCGACGATCATGGAACTAAGGTTTTATCTTGCCTGGCTGCCGATATTCCGGGAGTAATAGTGGGCACTGCTCCCGAAGCATCTTATTGGTTGATCAAAAGTGAAGACAATAGTTCTGAATATCCGATTGAAGAGGATTACTGGACAGCCGCCGTTGAATTTGCCGACAGTGTAGGCGTTAAAGCAATATCATCTTCCCTGGGTTATTTTATCTTTGACGACGAAAGCCTCAATTATGAGACAACTGCCCTCGACGGGAAAACATCGATGATTAGCAGGGCTGCGGAGATGGCGGCGAGTAAAGGTATCCTCCTATTTATAAGTGCCGGCAATGAAGGAAAAGGGAATTGGGGGAAAATCACATTCCCGTCAGACGCTGAGAATGTTGTTACGATAGGTGCCGTTAATGACGAGTTGAAGAAAAGTAGTTTCAGTTCAGTAGGCTTTACCGAAGATGCAAGAGTTAAACCTGACGTTGTTGCTTTAGGCTCTAGTACAACTGTCATCGATTCAACGGGAAATATCCGTTTTGCAAACGGAACTTCCTTCGCTACCCCTACCCTCGCGGGTCTGGGTATTTGTTTATGGCAGGCACTTCCCTGGCTAAGCAATGTGGAACTAATAAAACTTATTCAAAGTACCTCATCTCAATATAAACGACCGGATATAGAACTGGGGTATGGCATCCCTGATTTTTTTAAAGCGTTAAAAGTTGAACGTCAGAATGACCGGAATTAATCATATAGAACAAGAAGAATTATCTTTACTTGAACTCAATAACAGGATTAAAGGAGTTATCACTAAAGCTTTTGCCGAGACGTATTGGGTAAGAGCAGAGATGAGCGATGTCAGGTGCAACGTTTCTGGACATTGTTATCTTGAATTTATTGAGAAGAATGCCGTTACCGGGCAAATAGTTGCCAAGGCTCGCGCATCTATCTGGGCAAAAACATTCCGGATGCTAAAACCTTATTTCGAAACAGAAACAGGACAGTTATTTGCTTCGGGGTTGAAAGTATTGGTAAAGGTTACCATCGAATTTCATGAACTGTACGGGTTCAGCCTGAATGTTATTGATATTGATCCGGCATACACCTTAGGGGATATGCTTAGAAAGCGGATGGAAATTATTAATCGTTTAAAGGAAGAAGGTGTATTCACTTTAAACAAAGAATTATTTTTCCCTACTCTTCCTAAACGAATAGCGATTATAACCTCACCTACTGCCGCAGGGTATGAAGATTTTATCGAACAACTATCTCATGGTGATTATCCCTTCTATACAAAACTATTTCCGGCAATCATGCAAGGCGACAAAACGGAAGGTTCCATTATCGCCGCCCTGGATCAAATAAACTACCACTTGGAGCACTTTGATGCGGTAGTAATCATCCGCGGTGGTGGGGCGACTTCTGATCTGAATAGCTTTGACTCTTATTTATTGGCTGCTAATTGTGCTCAATTTCCATTGCCCATCATTACGGGCATAGGCCATGAGCGCGACGATACAATCCTGGATATGGTAGCGCACACCCGTATGAAGACACCTACAGCCGTTGCCGAATTCCTTATCGGGAAGATGGATATGGCCGCGGAAGCGCTTCATAGCTTAGTAATACGTTTCCCAGCTGTAGTAGTAAACCGCCTTGAACAAAGTCATATGCAAATTCAGTCTATTACAAATAAGTTGCCAACATCTGCCATCACCCTTATAAACAAGCATAACACTTCATTAAATGGATTGTTGAGTAATCTGCAACAAACGTTGACAAAGAAATTCAATGAAGAAAAAAGCTTCCTTCAACTGACGGAACAATTCATAGCTATGGTCGCTCCGGAGTATATTTTAAAGCGCGGATATAGCCTTACACTTAAAGACGATAAGATTATTAAACGAGCGACTTCGCTGGTATCGGGAGATGAAATAACTACGCGTTTCGCTGACGGAGATGCGAAGAGTACTATAATATAATGTATATAAGATATGTCTGAAAATAAAGAAACATACAATGAAGCCATCGAAAAACTCCGTAAAATAGTAAATGATATTGAGAACGGAGATTTGGATGTAGATATACTTTCCGGTAAAGTAAAAGAAGCAACCCGCCTAATAAAGCTTTGTAAAGAGAAACTCTACAAAGTAGATGAAGAAGTAAAAAAAGTGCTGGAAGAACTGGAATAATGAAACGATATGTAATCATAGTAGCCGGAGGTAAAGGGTTGCGTATGGAAAATGACCTGCCCAAACAATTCATCCCTTTACAAGGACGCCCGATCCTTATGCATACGTTACAGAGTTTCTATCGTTGGGATCCGGAAGCAACTCTTATTCTTGTGTTGCCGAAGGAGCATCAAGCGTACTGGCAAATATTATGCGAAGAGTTGGGATGTTCCATTCCTCATATGATTATGGAAGGAGGAGAAACTCGTTTCCATTCCGTAAAAAACGGATTAGCTTTGGTTGAAGAACCGGGATTGGTAGCGGTGCATGACGGAGTGCGTCCATTTATTTCCGAAAAGGTTATAACCTCTTGCTTTATTGAAGCGGAGAAATACGGAGCGGCCATACCCGTCCTTCCGATAGTGGAGTCAATCCGCGAAGTAAGTGAAGACGGAAAATCGCATCCGGTAGATCGTACCCATTACGTTTCTGTACAGACTCCTCAGGTATTCAATAGCAAAATACTTATAGAGTCGTATATGCTTCCTTACATACCTGAGTTCACAGACGATGCATCTGTTGTGGAAGCTATGGGATTTGATATTCAGACTGTACCGGGAGATCGGGAAAATATAAAGATAACAAGTCCTGCCGATCTGTTACTCGCCGGAGCTTTTCTTTCAAACAGAAAATAATATCTATGATAGATCTCGACAAACGTGCGATTACGTATCTGCCGGGCGTTGGCCCAAAGAAGGCGGAAATACTCCAGAAAGAAGCCGGAATTGTCTCGTATGAAGATCTGCTTTATTACTTTCCATACAAATACATTGACAGAAGTCGCTTTTACAAAGTGGCAGAGATCCATGGAAATATGCCTTACATACAACTGAAAGGCAGAATTCTCTCTTTTGAAACCTTAGGAGAAGGACGAACAAGACGGCTGGTTGCACACTTCACTGACGGATCAGGGTTAATCGATTTGGTCTGGTTCAAAGGACTTGCCTATGTAAAGGATAAATATGCCATCGGAAAAGAGTATATCGTTTTTGGTAAACCGACAGAATTTGCTAACTCATTCAATATAGCTCATCCCGATATAGATACTATAGAACAAGCGGGACAGGTGGCTGCCGGACTTATACCTTTCTACAACACTACGGAAAAGATGAAAAAGTCTTTTCTTAACTCTCGTGCCATCCAGAACCTACAGTATACACTGCTTAAAATGTTGAACTGGGAACTTCCCGAAACTTTATCGCCAGATGTGCTGAGAATGACAAAAATGATGTCCCGATCAGAAGCCATAAAGAATATTCATTTCCCTGAATCCGCTGAAACATTAAAGCAGGCTGAGCTACGTTTGAAGTTCGACGAATTGTTCTTTATCCAACTCCATATCCTGCAAACGGCAACTTACCGTAAGCAAAAGTTAAAAGGTTTTGTATTCTCCAAAGTAGGGAATCATTTCAATACATTCTATAAAGATTACTTACCCTTCGAACTAACG
The DNA here is from genome assembly GCA_032054765.1 of Tannerellaceae bacterium. Lineage (GTDB taxonomy): Bacteria > Bacteroidota > Bacteroidia > Bacteroidales > Tannerellaceae > DFXE01. The sequence goes on along the minus strand of DAMBSC010000011.1, from coordinate 105,979 downwards.
GACGCGCAAAAAAGAGTTATGCGTGAGATACGAGCAGACCTTGGAAGCGGGAGGCAGATGAATCGTTTACTACAAGGTGACGTCGGCAGCGGAAAAACATTGGTAGGTTTGTTATCGATGTTATTAGCTATCGACAATAACTATCAGACATGCATGATGGCCCCTACTGAGATATTAGCCAATCAGCATTATGTAACTGTAAAGAACTTTTTGGGTGATATGAATGTAAGAGTCGCTCTTCTTACCGGTTCTACCAAAAAAAAAGAACGGGACAAGATATTACCTGCTATTGCTGCAGGTGAAATAGATATTGTTATTGGCACTCACGCACTGATTGAAGAAACGGTTGTATTCTCTTCATTAGGTCTTGCTATCATAGACGAGCAACACCGATTCGGCGTTGAACAACGGTCTCGTCTTTGGAAGAAAAACACAAATGTACCGCATGTACTGGTTATGACGGCAACTCCTATTCCTCGAACATTAGCTATGACACTATATGGTGATCTGGATGTTTCGGTAATCGATCAGTTACCTCCAGGTAGAAAACCTATACATACACTTCATCGTTACGACAACAAGAAAGCTGAATTGTTCGAATTCCTGAGAAAAGAGATACGTCTCGGCCGACAAATTTATGTAGTCTATCCGCTTATTGAAGGAAGTGAAAAGCTGGATTATAAAGATTTGGAAGAGGGTTTTGAAACTTTCAACGAAATTTTTCATGAATACAAAGTATGTATGGTTCATGGACGAATGAAGGCTGCAGAAAAAGATAAGCAAATGCAGAAGTTTATTTCGGGTGAAGCACATATACTACTGGCTACAACTGTAATAGAAGTCGGTGTAAATGTTCCCAATGCTTCTGTTATGGTGATCGAAAGCGCTGAACGTTTTGGCTTATCACAATTACATCAATTACGGGGAAGAGTTGGTAGAGGAGCCGAACAATCCTATTGCATTTTAGTCTCTTCTTTTAAACTAAGTAATGAAACACGTAAACGGCTGGAGATAATGGTACAAACCAATAATGGTTTTGAAATAGCAGAAGCCGACTTACGCCTCCGGGGTCATGGAGATCTTGAAGGTACACGCCAAAGTGGGATGGGTATTGACCTAAAAATAGCTAACCTTGGTGCCGACGGACAGATACTACAATATGCCCGCGATCTGGCACAAAGAGTTTTGGACGAAGATCCGGGTTTATTATCCGAAACCCACAGAATTTTGAACGAAAGGCTGAAATCTTTATTCAAAACTAAGACAAATTGGGGAATGATAAGCTAATATGTTGTATAACATATTACATTTTTAAACATCAGGGAAACAAACAATTACAAGGACCATTTAAAACTATTGATTAAATAATAAGATTTTTTAAATCTGTAAAACTTTGTCTCTTAACGTGAAAGTTACGATATTTGACAGGTTTTCTCAAAATCGGCTGCTCAAATGGCTATTTGAGACCTCTCAATACAAACTGAACTAAGTTAAGGATGAATATAAAATTACTACTTTCTACTATTACCACGGCTATTGCTTTATCAGCCGGAAATATATATGCGCAAACACCCGAAAATACAGTTAATGAAAGAGCTAAGTTAATGGATGAACGGGTTTCGGAATTAATGGCCGATCGCGTAATTAAAACAGATATAACTTCAGAAAAAATAGCTACTTTAGAAGATATGATGTTGGAAGAGGCTGAGGAATTACTTTTCCCTGCGGATGAATTATATGGCTCTAACTGGGATACACGCTGGGTGGATCCTTTCCGTGTAGACAAAGACATTACTTTCCCCGATTCATGCGAAATAGACTGCTCTTCATTTATACTTCCTATTGATTGCGATTTAAAAGTAACATCTAAGTATGGACCAAGACGTCGTCGTATGCATCGTGGTATCGACCTGAAAGTACAAGTTGGAGATACAATTCGCGCGGCATTCTCAGGAAAGGTACGTATCCGTAATTTTGAAAGAAGAGGATATGGTAATTATGTTGTTGTAAGACATCCAAATGGACTTGAGACTATCTATGGTCATCTTTCTAAATTTCTTGTGGAAGTGAATGACATTGTTCGCGCAGGAGATCCTATTGCATTGGGAGGTAATACCGGACGTTCAACCGGTTCACATCTTCATTTTGAAACTCGTTTTCTGGGACAAGCTATCAATCCGGCGGAAATCATTGATTTCGAAAACGGCGTTCCTCACCATGATTTATATGTTTTCCGCAATGTAAAGATAAACGGACGTAACAGCAATATTTATACTTCATCAGAAGACCAAATGGTATTTCACCGTGTAAAATCAGGCGATACTTTGGGCAAAATAGCCCGTATGTACGGCACAACAATCAACGAACTTTGTCGCCTAAACGGTATAAAAACAACTTCAACACTTCGTATTGGCCAATCACTTCGTTGTAGTGCATCTGGTGGTGGAACCAAAACAGCTAGTAAAACAAAAGTTGAAGCCAATCCGACTGCAGCAGCTTCTGTTGCAAAAGAGAATAAGAAAACTACTGTACAAGCCAAAGCAAATAATACTGATGGCACTGTTTACCATCGCATCCAATCTGGAGATACATTAAGTGGTATTGCTAAAAAATACGGTACTTCAGTCAGTAAGCTTTGTGAGCTAAACGGTATTACAAAAACCACGGTTCTTAAACTGGGTCGTTCTATAAAATGTTCATAATAACATAGATATTTTTCCTTAAAATGGCATATCCTTTAAAAGGGTATGCCATTTTAATTAATTATTTTCCAGTTTCCCTTATAACCTCCTTCCCGGCAACCCCTTCATCCTTTACTGTTTCCATAAACTTTATGATTTCATTGATTTCTTCTTGTCCTGGGGATTGTTTTTTGACTTTTTCTAGGGCGTAGAAGAGGGTGTAGTTGCTGTAGATTAGGCGGTAGGCGAAGAGGATTTGTTTGATGGCGCTTTCGGTGAAGTTGTTTTCGCGGAGGATGGTTGTGTTGATGCCTTGCCATTCGACGGGGTTTCCGCCTACTCTTACGTAGGGGGGCACGTGTTTGTAGATGACGCTGCCGGCGGAGATCAACGACCATTTCCCTATTTTGCAGTATTTGTTTATTACGGTCGAGGCGCCGACATAGGCGTGGTTGTCGATTTGGCAGTTGGGGGTGATCTTGGAGTTGAAGGCGAGGACGCATTCGTTGGCTACTTCGACGTCGTGGGCGAGGTGGACACCTTCCATCAGGTAGTTTTTGTTGCCGATGGATGTGGCGTGTCCGGGGTCTATGCTGCGGTTGATGACTACGTTTTCGCGGATGGTATTTCCGTCTCCGATGATAACTTTGTTTTCTGCTTTGCTCTCTTTGGAATACTCCTGCGGGAGGGCGCCGATGACGCAGCCTTCGAATATCCTGTTGTCGTTTCCGATTGTTGTTCCTTCCTGTATGGAGACGAAAGAACGGATTTCGCAGTTATCGCCGATCGCGACTCCTTTGTCTATGTTTACAAAAGGGTGGATCATTACGTTTTTGCCGATAACGGCTTCGGGATGTATATATACTAATGCGTTGTTATCCATAACTTTTAAATGGTTAATTATTAATGGTTAATTATTAATTCTCTCCTGTCCTCCGCCTAAGGCGTGGTAGAGGTTGATGACTCCCTGTATTTCGTCGAAGCGGTCGGCTACCTGTGTCAGTTGGGCTTGCAGGAGGGTTTCCTGGGCGGTGAGGACTTCGAGGTAGGTCGAGCTGCCGTGCTGCATCAGCAGTTGGGTGCTTTTGACGGCTGTTTCCAGCGAGTTGATCTGTTTCTGGTCTATTTCGATACGTTCGCGGGCGGTTTGCCATTGTACGAGGGCGTTGTTCACTTCGCTTCCGGCGTTGAGCAGGCTTTGCTGGAAAGCAAATAGGGCGCTTTCTTGCTGGGCTTTCGCAATCTTCAGGCGCGAGACGTTCAATCCTTTATTGAATAGTGGTTGGGCAAGTGAACCAACGGCTGTCCAGAGGAATTTGCCGGGGTTGATGATCATCGAACCCGCTTCGTTTGTCCATCCCGCCGTACCGCTCAGTGTAATGGAGGGGTAGAAGGCGGCACGGGCTTCGTTGGTGGAGTAAAACATTTGCGCGAGGGTGAGTTCGGCGCTTTTTACGTCGGGACGGTTGGAGAGTATCTCTACCGGTACTCCTACAGCCAAACGGTCGGGTAATGCCTGCCCGTCGAGTGTTCCCCGTTGTATGTGTTGCGGTGTTTCTCCGAGGAGGACAGACATACTGTTTTCTATCTCATTGATCTGGCGACGGAGTGTAAGGAGGGAGGCGTCGATGGAATGGCTGTTCGCCTCGGTTTGTGCTACCGACGCTTCGGTTACCATACCGGCTTCTTTCATTGCTTTTGTTATACGTACGTTTTCTTTCCACTTGGCGGCTGTTTCTTCGGATATTTTCAGTTGGCTATCCAGCATCAGGAGGGTATAATAGAGGTTGGCGATGGTGGAGATCAACTGCGTTTGTACTGCCTGCTGGTATACTTCGCTTTGTTCGTAAGCGGCTTTTGCACGTTGCTTTGCGTTGTGCAGTTTGCCGAAAACGTCGAGTTCCCAACTGGCGGCAACGGGTACCTGGTAGGTTTTATTTGCCTTCTGCCCGTCGAAGCTGCTCAACACTCCTTGCGGCGACAGGAATAGTGAGGGAAAGAATGCCAGACGTGCCGATTGCAGGGAGGCTTCTGCCTGCGTCACCTGTAGACGGGCGGTTTTCAGGTCGGTATTATTGTTCAATCCTTGTTCTATCAGTTCCTGAAGGTAAGGGTCGGTAAAAAAGTCGCTCCAGTAGATACGGGCTATATTTCCGGTATCGCCCGGTTGGGTGGTTTCCCCGAACAGCGCGTCTGTTTGCACATCGGGGCGTATGTAAGAGGTATAGATGCCGCAGCTGCTCAGGCTAACGGCCATACTTATCAGTATAATTATTTTTTTATTCATTTTATGTTGTGAGTTATTGTATTTTATTTTTGTTTTTTATTAGTTAGTTAAAGATCAATCGTAAGTGATTCATTTTCAATACTATACAATTTTATCGAAAAAGTATGCCTTCTTTTTTCTGAAAGATGCCATAGTTTTTGAGAAAAGTATGGCATCTTTTTTGAAAAAGTATGGCATCTCTTTTCTTCCGGATGGCACTTATTGTAAAAATATGATTCCTGCATATTCCTTTTTTTCTATTAATTGGCTATCAATTGGCTATCAATTGCAGTCAGTTTTAACTGACTGACTATAGTTGTTTTGTTTTTATTGGCTTTAGCCAAACTATATCTTTTGGCTAAAGCCATTTTTTAATTATTATCCCTTTATTCAGTCAGTTAAAACTGACTGCAATTGATAAATAAATCTCTGCAATTGATATTTCTTTTCTATAATTTTGTTGCATTGTATTGGTCTATTTCTGCGCTGTTCATGCGGTCGTCGAGTTCTTTTAGTTTGGGAGGGGAAATTTTTTCCTGCAAGTATTGGAAGACGATGAACAGGGTGGGAACCAGAAATAACAGGGCTAATGTGCCCACCAGCATACCGCCTACTGCCCCGACGCCGAGTGATATGTTTCCCTGCGCTCCTACTCCGGTAGAGAATACCAGCGGAAGGAGACCGAAGATCATCGTAAGAGCCGTCATCAGGATAGGACGCAGACGCACGGTTGCTGCCGACAGGGCGGACTGGATGAGGCTCATGCCGCAGCGGCGGCGTTCTGTTGCATATTCCGTCAGCAGGATGGCTGTTTTTGCAAGCAGACCGATCAGCATGATAAGACCTGTTTGCAGGTAAATATTGTTTTCCAGTCCCATTACTTTGGCAAACAGGAAACTACCTGCCAAGCCACAGGGTACGGAAAGTATGACGGCCAACGGGATCATCGCGCTTTCGTAAAGTCCGCATAAGATCAGGTATATCAATAGGATACAAATGGCGAAGATGATGATCGTGGCGGTGTTGTCGCCGGTTTCTTCGCGGGTGATACCTCCGAAGTCGTAACCGTAGCCAACGGGTAATGTGGTTGCCGCAACCTCCTGGATAGCCTTGATCGCTTCACCTGTACTGTATCCGTCGGCAGGCATACCGTTTACGGGGATACTGTTGAACATATTGAAACGGCTCACGGATTCCGAACCGTATACTTTGGTAAGGGTTACAAACTGTCCCACGGGAGCCATGTCATTTCCGCTGCGTACAAATATATTGTTGAGCGATTCGGTATCGAGGCGATATTCGGGAGAAGCCTGTATCATAACCCTGTACAGCTTGGTGAAACGGTTGAAGTTAGAGGCATACAATCCACCGTAATATCCGGCAATCGTGCTGAGTACTTCGTTGGGCGATATTCCCATCCGCTTACATTTCACGGCATCTACATCTACCAGATACTGCGGATAATTGATATTGAAAGAAGTATAGGCGGCGCCTATTTCGGGACGTTCCCTCAGCCTGGCGGCAAACTCCTGACTGATATTGTAAAGTGTTTCCAAGTCGCCTCCTTTTTTGTCTTGCAGGTAGAGTTCGATACCGTTGCTCTGTCCGTAACCCGTGATCATCGGTGGAGCAAAAGCAAATATAGTGGCGTCTTTAATATCTCCGGTTTCGGCATACAGCCTGCCTATTACCGCGTTTACATTATCTTCTTTGCCGGGGCGTTCGTCCCAGTGTTTGAGTTTGACAATGAACATACCGTGCGAGCTTCCGTCGCCTGATATCATCCCCGTACCGGAATTTTTTGAATATACGCTTACCTGTGGGAATTGTTTCAGTCTATCTTCGATCCGTGTCATTACTTCTTTGGTCTGGTGAAGCGTACTACCCGGTGCGGTGCTGACATCTACGAAGAATACGCCGGTGTCTTCCTGCGGAACAAGTCCCGTTTTGGTTGTCTTCATCAAGATCACAAGGATCACGCAGGTGGCAACCAGTATCACTCCCACCAACCATTTGTGGCGGATAAATACCATTACCCCGTTTTTATATCTGTATTGCACTTTTTCGAAAGCGGCTTCGAAAGCGATATGGAAACGTTGTGAAAAGGACTTTTTGCCTTCTCCTTCGGCGTGCGGACGCATGATCAGGGCACATAAAGCGGGACTTAGCGTCAGCGCATTGATCGTGGAGATACCTACGGCAACAGCCATGGTCAGACCGAATTGTGTGTAGAAAGTTCCCGATGTACCCGACATAAAGGATACGGGAATAAATACCGCCATAAACACCAATGTACAAGAGATAATAGCGGATGTGATACCACTCATCGCATCTACGGTTGCCATATAGGGAGAGCGGTAACCGGCGTCGAACTTGGCCTGCACCGCCTCGACTACTACAATGGCGTTGTCGACCACCGTCCCGATAGAGAGGATCAGTGCAAAAAGGGTAAGCAGGTTGATACTGAATCCGGCGATGATAAGGAACGCGAATGTCCCTACCAGCGAAACAATGATGGCAACCGACGGTATGATGGTAGCCCTTATGCTCTGCAAAAAGAGGTATACGATAAGGATTACCAGCAGGATGGCCTGAAGCAATGTTTTTACCACCTCGGCGATGGAGGCATCGAGGAAGTCTTTCGAACTCATCATGTGCGCCACCTTCACTCCTTTAGGCAAGTCTTTTTCGATGGACGCCAGATAGTTGTCTATACTACTGATCACTTCGTTGGCATTGGAGCCTGCTACCTGGAATACCATGCTGGAAGCAGCCGGATAACCGTTGGTTTCTCCGTCGGTGGTATACGCTAATGCTCCTAATTCTACGCTTGCCACGTCTTTGAGGCGCAACACTTCACCGTTTGGTAAAGCCCTTACTACCATGTCGCCGAACTCTTCCGGTTTTTCGAGGCGTCCTTTGTATTTCATTACATACTGGAACGTCTGCTCGGAGTTCTCGCCCAATGTTCCGGTAGGCGATTCGATATTCTGCTCGCCCAATACCTGTGCTATATCTCCGGGTACTAACCGGTATTGCGCCATCACATCCGGTTTTAGCCAGATACGCATACTGTAATCGGAGCTTAACTGCACAACTTCGCCTACTCCCTGTATACGGAGGATTTCCGGTTGAACGTTAATTTTCAGGTAATTAGCCAGAAAGGTTTCGTCGTAATTGGGATCTTCGCTATAAAGGGAAAATATTTTGAGGATACTGTTCTGCCGTTTAATGGTTGTCACACCGATCTGGGTAACTTCGGTGGGCAGCATACCCGTTGCTTTGGATACACGGTTCTGAACGTTCACAGCCGCCATATCGGGATCGGTTCCCTGTTTGAAATAAATATAAATGGTAGCCGCCCCGTCGTTGGTCGCTTCGGAAGTCATATACGTCATATTCTCTACCCCGTTGATCGACTCTTCCAACGGCACGATCACACTCTTCTGCACTGTTTCGGCATTCGCCCCGGTATATGAAGCGCGCACCATCACAGTGGGAGGCGCAATATCGGGATATTGCTCTACGGGAAGTACATTCAGCGCGATAAACCCTACGAGTAAGATCGCGACGGAGATGACCGCCGACAGGATAGGGCGGTCTATAAATGTTTTAATTGTCATGTTTTATGGATGTTGAATGATCAGTTCCTTACTTCTTTTTTGATTGTAACGGGTGTTCCTTCGCGGAGTAGCCCTACGCCTTCGGCTACGATAACCTCGCCCGGCTGAAGCCCTTCTTCTATGATATATTCCCTGCCGTCGTTGATACTGAAGGTGCGTACCATCTTCGAAACTGCTACTCCATCTTTTACGGTGTAAACATATCTTTTGTCCTGCACCTCGAATGTGGCAGTCTGCGGAATAACGATACATTCGTTCTTGTCGTAAGGAAAGACAACGTTTGCCGAACCTCCGCTGTGCAATATCCGTTCCTTGTTAGGGAAGGTGGCACGCAGGCTGATGGCTCCGGTAGTCTGGTCGATCAGTCCGCTGATGGCATCTATTTTCCCTTTCTCGGAATACAGGCTGCCGTCGCTTAGCAGTAGTTCGACCTCAGGCATGGCGGAAACTGTTTCATGCAGGGAACCATCCTGACGGGAAAGCGCCAATATCTGCTTTTCCGTCATCGAGAAGTAAGCATATATCTCCGAATTATCCGAAATCGTAGTCAAAGGGGTAGCAATGCTTGGGCTCACCAAAGCGCCTACCCGGTAAGGGATCATTCCGGCAATACCGTCGGAAGGGCTTTTCACGATTGTATACGACAGGTCGTTACGGGCGTTTACTTCCTGCGCTTTTGCCAACGCCAGCGATGCCAGTTGGCTCTGGTACGTATTTTCGGCAGTCTGCATTTCGTAAGACGAAACGACCTGCTGGTTGAAAAGCTCTTTCTTGCTTTCAGCAGTCAACCGTGCCGTAGCCACATTCGCTTCTGCCACTTTTACGTTTGCAATAGCAATTTCGAGCGCCGCCTGATAAGCGATCTGGTCTATGATGAACAACGGCTCGCCTTTGCGGACTACCGCTCCTTCTTTTACACACACCTCTGTTATGGTTCCGGATATTTGGGGACGTATCTCGACATCCTGCTTTCCACGAATGGAAGCCGAATAATTGCTTGTAAGCCTTTTATCTGATAAGGAGACCTTCATCACTTCGTATTCATTTACCCTTGCCTCTTCACGGGTCTGTTTGCAGGCGCTAAACGCGATTAAAAACAATCCCGCAGCCCACAATTTACCCACGAATAATCTGCTCACTAATTCTTTCATTTTCTCTTAACATTATAATTGATAACCTCTTAAAAACTGCTGCAAATGTCCGTCAAATCCGTGGAAACTCTTTTGGTTTAATCAGGTTTGGATTGGTTCAAATCAGAACGGATGAAAAGAAACAACATATTATTGGGCTGAATCAGAAAAATAATGGTTCGTTTTTGACCTATCTTTCTTGTTTTCTATGTATCTTTGCCGCCATAGAATAATAGAACGATGAAGAAAATGATTGAGATGGGGCTCGACGAATTTATTCGTCAGGGAACTCATTTCCAAACGTTTGAAAATGAGATTGCCGTCATAGAAATGAATGGTAGTTTTCAGAAACAGGTAGACGTCGACCATGATCTGCCTTTCCGGTTAGATGCGCTAAGTATTTTCCTGATCTGCAAAGGAGAAATGAGCCTCGAAATTGATTATTATCCCTATAAGGTGGGCGAGAATACATTGCTCGACCTCATTGAACAACATATCGTACAGCGTTTCCGGCTTTCAAAAGATTTTATGGGGTATAATATTATTGTCTCCAAAGATTTCCTGTCGGAGAGCCTCGGTAATAACAGGACATTGCCGTCGGATGTGATCGTTTCCAAACGAATCCGTCCAACCCAGTCAATCGAAGTAGAGGAGGTACTACTTCTTGAAGAATGTATCAAAAAGCTGATTTATTACATCAACCAGACCGGCCACTTTTTCCAACGCAACCTTATTATGAGCCAGTTCATCATCTTAATGATGGAAATGAGCCATATTATCCACCATAAGGTAAATGAAAACCCCACGCCTGTCGAACTGAACAACAAAGAACAACTGATCAGCCGCTTCCTCGAACTGCTGAAACAACATTCCAAAGAACGGCACGAAGTAACATTCTACGCAAAAGAACTTTGCATCACCCCCGAATACCTCACACGCATCTTAAAATCATTCTCCGGCAAAACCGCCAACAACTGGATAGACAACGCCCTGATGACCGAAGCCAAAATCCTCCTCCGCGACCCCAACCTCACCATCCAACAAATCGCCGACACCCTCCACTTCTCCGACCAGTCTTCCTTCGGTAAGTTCTTTAAAAAACATAACGGAGAGTCACCGCTGGGGTATAGGAGGGGGAGTCTTCATATTCGTAGTTAGAAATGATAGAAAGATAACCCAAGATTATTTATATTTACTTGTTCTCTATTTTTTTTATATCTCCGCCACCACTCGCATTTCTAAGGCGGGGTTCTTAATGGTGAGTTTAAACCCCTTCCCATGAATATTGACAATGGAGATGGTGGTGTCTTGGTGGAGGTGGCGGCGGAGTTTGGTTAGGTAGACGTCCATGCTGCGGGCGTTGAAGTAGGTGTTGTTGTTCCAGACGTTTTTTAGGATGTCGGCGCGGTCTACTACTGTGTTTATGTTTTCGCAGAGGTATTTGAGCAGGTCGCTTTCTTTTGTTGTCAGTTTGGTGCAGGTGTTGCCTATCGACAGGGTTTGTTTGTGTATGTCGAAGAGGTAGTTGCCTAAGTGGTATGTTTTGTCGTGGGGGGCTTTGATGCCGTGTGTACGTTTTACGATAGCTAATGTCCTCAGGTATAATTCTTCCATGATGAAGGGCTTGCGAACCAGGTCGTCGGCACCCGACGCATAGGCGCGGGTGATTACTTCGATCGACGGATCGGCACAGGTGAATATCAGGATCGTATCGGGTTCGGCTTCTTTGATCTTTTGTGCTAACGCGAATTCTTTATCGGGTACTTTCTCCAAAGCGATCAGGCAGATGGTTGACTTGTTATGGCTGAAGGATTCATAGGCTTCGTCGTGTGAGTTGAATACCCGGGAGTCGATCTCCGACATCTGCATAAATTCGTGAAGCATGGAGGCTATATTTTCGTCCTTTTCAAAGATCAGGATACTTATTTCTTCTTTCATATGATATAGTTTTTTAGGTGGTATGTAACTCTTTATACTGGTTGTATTTCAGGGTAACGGCTGTTACCAGTTCGTCGAAAGTACAGTTTAGCGCCCGGTTGGAAAAGCAGATGGGCGAACCGTAGTATTGCAGCTTCAATTCGAGGGTACGCTGTTTGGCGCGGTTTGGTTCACGCAGGATGTATTCGTTGGGGTTGGAGACTTTCAGTACGATGTATTTACGGCTTTTGGGTCCGTCTCCGCTGCCCAGTTCTTTCATTATTTTTATTTCTTCGACGTCTTTCCACAGGACGGTTCCGATATGGTTTCCGGTAGAGACATCGTTGATCCCTTCGTCGGAGATATACATGGCGGTGAAGCGTTCCTGCCACAGGCGGAAATATCCGTAATAGGTGAAGCAGGCTACCAATATATTGATGCTGCCGAGGAGAAGGAGGAGGAAGCGTCCTCCCCCCAGTCTCGATGAAAAAGAAAAGTGAAACATCGCAATAGCGATCAGTGTAGTCAGGATCGCTACACCCAGCAATCCCCATATTTTCCTGCGTATCAGTGTAAACTTAATCAGATTTGGATACATGGCTTTTAGATTGTTTGTTTTACGTCCCATACAAATGCTCTTAGACCTTGTGCTTCGGTCTGTGTGTCGAGTTTGTGCAGCAGGTCGAGGAAGTTATCTACCTGCCGGTCTTCTACGATGGTTAGGATCGCACTGTTGAGTGTCGGCCATGCGTGGCTTCCAAAGTGGGGTTCGCCATTATTTGTGCCTCGTCCTTGTACAGTATCCCAATAGGTGAATCCCCTGATGTTGTTGCGATCCATTATGCTCAGGATTGTTTCGTAATATGCCTGGTTGAATGATATGAATATTGCTTTCATGTTAATTATAAATTATTAATTGTTAATTATCAATTGCAGTCAGTTTTAACTGACTGACTGATTAGAGATGTTTTGTTTTTATTGGCTTTAGCCGAAATGGATCTTTTGGCTAAAGCCATTTTTTGTCTGTATTTATTATCAGTCAGTTAAAACTGACTGCAATTGTTGATTAGTCCTTGACTATTGATTGATCATTCCTTGATAATTGATTGATTAGTCCTTGCCTATTGATTGATTTGTTCATTTTTTGATGCTCTTTATGTTTTGTTTTTAATAGTTTGATTGTCTCTTTTCTCCTTATCACTTGCAGTCTGCTTTAGCTGACTGATTTGAGATTGATTGAGATGTATTTCCTCTATTATCAGTCAGTTAAAACTGGCTGCAAGTGATATTTTATACATTTTCCAGATGTTCTATTTTGGCTAGTTCGCGGCGTTTGCGTTTGATGCCGTTGCCTGCGAATACGCTGTAGAGGGTGGGGATCAGGACGAGGGTGATCAGGGTGGAGATGGATAGTCCCCAGGCTACTGTCATACCCATCGAGCGCCACATTTCGGAGCCTTCGCCTGTGCCTAATGCTAATGGAAGCATACCGAGTACGGTGGTCAGGGTGGTCATCAGTACGGGACGCAGACGTGATTTGCCTGCTGCTACAACGGATGCCAGTACGCCCATTCCACGTTCGCGGCAGAGGATGGTGTAGTCTACGAGTACGATACCGTTTTTCACCACGATACCCATCAGCATGATTACCCCGATCAGCGCCATTACTCCGAGTGGTGTCTGGGTGACGGAAAGCCCGAATATCACTCCTACGAGTGCGAACGGTATGGAGAACATGATGACGAACGGGTCGGTGAACGACTCGAACTGTGCTGCCATCACGATATATACCAGTACGACGATTAGGATTAACAGCATAAAGAGGTCGCTGAATACGTCTTGCTGGTCTTCGTAGCTACCACCCAACTGCCAGTTTATATCGGAAGGGATATCCATCGACTTCAGCTCTTGCGTAGCTCTATCCACTACATCACTTAAAGCGGCTCCTTTGGCAGCTACTGCCGATACGGTGATGACACGTTCGCGGTTCTTGCGTTCGATGGTCGGCGGGGTGAAGCGTTCAACTACTGTTCCGAGGTCGCGGATGCGGATGCCTTTGCCGTCGTTGTTATACACCATGATATTCTCGATATCTTCGAGCGACTGGCGGAATTCGGGTGCATACCATACGCGGATATCGTACTCGTCGCCGTCTTCGCGGTATTGCGAGGAGATGGAGCCGTTGATACGGTTGCGCAGATACATCGAAGCGGTTGTAACGTTCAGTCCGTTGAGCGCCAGTTTTTCGCGGTCGAAGTCGATCTGGTATTCGGGGATATATTCGCCACGGCTGATCGTTACCTGCGAGCTTACGGATGAGTTGCGCATACGGTTGGCTATCTCGTTGGCGATTTCATCTGTCTTTTCAAAATCGAACCCGTATATCTCGATATCCACCGAGCTTTCACCGCCCATCGCTACTTTGCTGCCACCGGCAAGGACTTCATAGTCTTTTATTTCGGGGTACTTTGCCAGGTCTTCACGCATTAGTTCGCATATTTCGATCAGTCCGCGTCCGGAACCTGATTTTTCCTTACGGTCGTCTACACTATACAGGGCGATATTAAAACTGATCAGGTGTGTACCGTTATCGTTCAACTGGGCGAATGTATTGTCGGTGCTTGCTTGTCCTTCGGTGAAGTTGATCACTTCTATTTCGGGATACTTACCGGTGAATTCTTCATTGATCCGCAACGCTAATTCGCGGGTGATATTCTGGCGCGTACCGATGGGTAATTCCACGGTCACTCCGATACGGGCATTGTCCTGCGTGGGGAAAAACTCGGTTTTCAGGGTGGGAACCAACAGCATACTGGCTGCGAAAATACCGACTGCCCCGAAGATAACCGTCTTGCGGTGGCGGACTGCCCAGTTCAATAGGCGTGCATAGCCTCTGTCGAGTGCATCCAGACCTTTTTCTATCGGCGTGAAGAAAAGGGTGTAGAGTTTACCTTTCTTCGGGTCGAGTTTCAGTAGTTGCGAGCTGAGCATCGGTGTAAGCGACAGGGCGGCAAACGTAGATACGATCATGATAATACTTACGATCCATCCTAATTGTTTGAACAATACGCCTGCCATTCCGGATACCATCGTGAGGGGAAGGAACACGGCCAGCATGGTAAGTGTGGAAGCGATAACGGATACGGCTACTTCGTTCGTTGCGTAGACGGCTGCCTGCTTGGGTTTGCTTCCGCTCTCAATATGTTTGGTGATGTTTTCGAGTACCACGATGGCATCGTCTACCACCATACCGATGGCTATCGAAAGCGAACTGAGCGATATGATATTCAATGTATTTCCTGTTGCGAACAGGTAGGCGAATGCGGCGATAAGCGAGATAGGGATCGTCAGCACGATAATGAACGTTGCCCTCCAGCGTCCGAGGAATATGAAAACGACAAGCATTACGATGATGAAGGTGATCAGGATCGTTTCCACAAGGCTGTCGATGGTATTGAGGATATTGTCGGACGTGTCGATAATTACACCGAGTTGTATGTCTGAAGGGAGATTTTCCTGCAATTCGGGCAGTTTGTCTTTTATCTTCTGTGAGATTTCTACCGAATTGGCTCCGGATTGTTTCTGGATGGCGAGCATCCCGCCTTTAATACCATTGTTAAAGGCTTCCTGCGCACGTTCTTCTATGGAGTCTTCCACCCGTGCCACGTCGCGCAGGTACACTGTTTTCCCGTCTTTCGTGCCGATCACGAGGTCGAGCATCTGGCGTGAGTCGGTAAATTCACCTTGTACACGCAGGTTGTAGGTCTGCGAACCGATGTCGATGGTTCCGCCCGGTACGTTACGGTTTTCCTGTGCGATGACCTGAGCCACGCTTTCGATAGACTGCCCATAGGCTTCCAGTTTGTAGGGGTCGCAATATACCTGTACTTCGCGTACGGCGGTTCCGGCGATGGAAACGGCTCCTACCCCACTGATACGTGCCAAAGGGTTGGCCACTTTATCGTCGAGTATTTTATACAGTGCATTGGTGCTTTCGTCGGCTGTTACCGAGAGGATCATAATGGGTATATCGTCTGTCCCGAATTTAAAGAGGATCGGGTTTTCCACATCGTCGGGTAAAGATGTTTCTACCATGTCGAGCTTGTCGCGCACGTCATTGGTTGCTACGTCTATATCGATGCCGTATTCAAATTCGAGCATCACAAGCGACATATTTTCTTTGGATTGCGAAGTGAGGTTTTTCAGGTCGCTCACGCTGTTCATTACGTTCTCGATAGGCTTGGTGACATTCATTTCTATATCCGAGGCACTTGCCCCCGGATAGGCGGTCATTACGATAATGGCATTTGTTTCGATCTTCGGGAGTAAGTCTACCGACAGCTTACTGAGCGAGAATAGCCCCAGGATAACGATGGTGACAAAGACAAGCGCCGTCGTTACCGGTTTTTTTACGGCTGATGAATATATACTCATATCTTTAATGATTAATTATTAATGATAAATGATAAACTAGTTTTATGGATTGTGTTTATTATCAGTCAGTTAAAACTGACTGCAATTGATAAATAATCTGTAATTGATGGATTGATCCTAACACATTCATAGATATGCTTTTGTTGTTTGTTTTTAATTGTTGTCTTTATATCCATTGCTGTTTTTATATCAATTATTGCCTTTTTATCAATTGCTGTCTGCTTTAGTTCAGTCAGTTAAAACTGACTGCAATTGATAAATAATCTGTAATTGAAGGATTGATCCTAACATATTCATAGATATGCTTTTGCTGTTTGTTTTTTTATTTGTTGTCTTTATATCAATTGCTGTCTGCTTTAGCTGACTGATTTGAGATTGATTGAGATGTCTTTCCTCTATTGGCTTTAGCCGAATTGGATCTTTTGGCTAAAGCCATTTTTTATTGTCTCCTTTTTTTCTGTTCAGTCAGTTAAAACTGACTGCAATTGATAATTAATCTGCAATTGATGGATTGATCCTAAACAAATTCATAGATATGCTTTTGCTGTTTGTTTTTAATTATTGCCTTTATATCAATTATTGCCTTTTATCAATTGCAGTCTGATTTAAAATTGATAGGGAGGGGAATAATTGTTGACAATCATTAGTCATTGTATTTTATTTTTGTTTTTGAAACCTTTTTGGGCTTGTTTTGTATCCGGCTGATTTTCAATAAGGTATCACCACTATCGGAAAACTGTATATACTTTCTCTGAATAGTATGTACACTTTTTGAAAAAAGTATTAATACTTTTCTGAAAAACTATGTATACTTTTCTTTCGGGGATTTTACTTATTGTGTAAAATAGCCCTGGTTTATTGTACCTCTACTGCCATTCCGTTGGTCAGGCGGTTCATGCCGGCTACTACTACCTGGTCGCCGTCTTCCACACCGGAAAGTACTTCGTAGCGGTCGCCCATGCGGCGTCCGAGTTCTATTTTATTGTAGGATACGGTACCGTTGCGGTAGACATAGATGTAGCGGTCGCCCGAACCGGATTGTTTTACGATGGCAAGGTCGGGAGCTACTACGTGCGACTGTGTCCCGAAGTTCATCGTTACGCGGGCAAACATACCGGGGCGAACGCGTTCGTCGTTGTTGTCGATCCGAACTTCAACGGGGAAGGTGCGTGTAGCAGGGTCGATAGTGGGATGTACGAGGTGTACTTTGCCTTCGAATGTTTGGTCGCCATAGACATCGAGTTTCACCTGTACGGTCATTCCTTTTTTTACCTGTGTGAAAAAGCTCTCGGATACGTTTACCATCAGCTTGACGGGGCGTATCTGTTCTACTACATATACTTCTGTTCCACTGTACATATCGCCGTTGTCGTAGTTGCGGGCGGTCACGATACCGGATATGGGGCTCAGGAGTTGGCTGTTCTGTTGTAAGTTGCGGTACGACTCGCGGCTGACATCCAATGTTGCTTTCTGTGCATCCCATGCCGAACGCGAAGCTCCGCCTACTTTATAGAGTTCGTCTATGCGGTTGAACTCAATTTCCTGGTTGTCCATCTGTATTTTGGTTTGCTTCAGGTTTGTAGCGTCCATCGTTGCAAGGAGTTGTCCGGCGCGTACATGGTCGCCTACTTCCACATGCAGCCTTTCGATGCGCACGGGCGATTGGGGGGCAATTTTGTTGGTGACGTTTGCCTCTACCGTGGCTGTGAATTCGCTTAGTTGTTCTACATCTTGTATGTGTACGGTTTCTGTTTTCACCATTACCTTTTCGTTGTCTGTCAGGGTTGTTTCTTTATCGCCTGAACAAGCTGTTAATAAGGCTAATACTGCTAATGACACTGCTTTAAATTCACTTCTTGTTTTCATCTTTTCTATTTATTTTGTTCAGTCAGTTTCAACTGACTGTCATTGATATTTAAAATTGTAATTGATCTATTTTTTCTAATTAATTGGATATCAGCCAAAGCTGATTGAATCTTTTGGCTAAAGCCATTTTTTTCTCTCCTTTTTTTTCAGTCAGTCAGTTAAAACTGACTGCAATTGATATTTTGATCCTCAATAAATTCATAGATATGCTTTTGTTGATTGCCTATTTTTCATTTGTTGTCTGTTTTATCAATTGCTGTCTTTTTTATCAATTGCTGTCTGCTTTAGTTCAGTCAGTTGAAACTGACTGCAATTGATATTTTGATCCTCAATAAATTCATAGATCTCTGCTTTTGTTGATTGCCTATTTATTGCTATCTGTTTTTAATTGTTGTCCTTTTATCAATTGCAGTCTTTCTATCAATTGCAGTCTGCTTTAGCTGACTGATTTGAGATTGATTTGAGATTGATTTGAAATGTTCCCCTCTCTATTGGCTTTAGCCGAATTATATCTTTTGGCTAAAGCCATTTTACACAATTTTCATTTATTGTCAGTCAGTTGAAACTGACTGCAATTGATATATTGATTCTACACAAATTCATAGATTAGCTTTTGCTGATTGGCTATTGATTCATTGCTATCTATTTTTCAATTGTTGTTTGTTTTTAATTATTGCCTTTTTATCAATAGCAGTCTGCTTTAGCAGACTGACCTGTAATTTTTTCGAGGTCGGATTTTGCTACTATGTAGCTGTATATGGATTGGTTGAGATTCAACCGGGCTTGTGTGAGCGCCAGTTCGGAGTCGTTGAGTTCGAGCAGTGTGCCGGCTCCGGTGTCGTAGCGTTTGCGGGATATTTCATATCCGCGTTCGGCCTGCTCTACTCCTCTCTGGGCGGCATTGAACTGTTTCACACAGGTACGCATATTATCCATCTGTTGCTTTACGGCCAGTTGCAGGTTGCGCTCGGTATCTTCGCGTTGCAGTTGAAGCTGGTTGATAGATACCTGCGTCTGCTTGATCTTATGGTGGCGGCTCCCTCCTGTAAAGAGGGGGATGGAGATAGACAGTCCTACGGTGGAATACGGGTTCCACTGATAGTCTTTGAACTTGAAATTGTTGTTCATCGCCATCCAGTTGTAATTGGCCGTTGCCGACAGGGTAGGCAGATAGTCGAACTTCTGCATGGTAAGCGTCTGTCTCAGTTGATCGTTCTGGATAGTCAGTTGTTTCAGCGTTGTATTTTCGTCGAGGGAGGTATTCAGTGACAAGTAATCACCATATAATTGTGTTTCGAAATCAGACAATTGCCCAGTACATTCAACTTCGCGGTTCAAGTCCATTCCCAGCAGGGCTTTCAGTTGCCATTTTGCCAGTGTGAGCGAGTTCTCGGCTTGCAGCATATTGGGTTCGCTGTTGCGTACGGTCACGTCGGCGCGGATCAGGTCGAACTCGGGAACCATTCCCTGGTCGTACTTTTTCTTTACGTCTACGTAGTTCTCCATCGCATTGTCGTAGCTTTCTTTGAAGACGCGGTACGAATCGTTGGCCAGCAGCACGCTGTAGAAGCTGTTCTTCACCTGGTTCACCATGTCTATCTTCGACGAGCGTGCCTGCTCAACGGCCATCTCCACATCCATTCCCGAAATGGTAAGGCTTTTCCACAATGCGGCATTGACCAGCGGCATGGAGGCGTTGAAGCCCAGTGTCCAGTTGTTGTCGCGTCCTACTTCTATCCCGTCGCTCATGTCCATGCCGGGGATTTCCACGCCACCCATATCCATGTCCATATACATCACCTGTTTTTTAACGGTGCGGCTGTAATCGGCGCCGAAGTTCACCTGTGGAAACAGGGCGGAATACGATCCTTTCTTCGCGAATTGTTTCTTTTCGATTTCCTGGTCGGCTACCTTCACGGTGGGATTGTCGCTCAGGGCAATCTCCAAAGCCTGATCCAACGTAAGCACCAGCTTTTCCTGTGCCTGCAAAGGAAAGAGTATCATCGAGCATACTCCCAACGTCAGCATCATCTTCTTTTTCACAACTTTTTTCATCACATTCTTCATTTTTAATCAATAACCTATACTCTTTTTTTAGTGAATATTGAACACATGTTTGGATACAAACCAGCGGTCGAGTATGGCTCTCCCCTTGTCGGTGCAGATCCCGCGCAGGAAAGCAAACAGGATCGTTTCGTACACCTCGGTGTTGGAATAGCCGGAAAACGCCCTGGACGGATAGTACATTTTGATATGCGTCTTGGCCAGTTTTACTACGATACCGAAATGGATTTGTTCTTCAAAAACTCCTTCGTCAACTCCCCGCTTCAAAATTTTCATCAACTCGTTTTCAAACACTTTTCCTCTATTCCTTCTATCTTCCGAAGCTTTTGGGAAGAACTCCAGCTCTTCATAGAATTTCCGGCTGTACCATTTCGGACGTTTCATCATTTCGCGGAAGAGAAGCAAGATGGCTTCCAGTACGGTGTAAGGCCCGTTCTCCAATTCTTTCCATAAGTCAATAAACTGCTTGTCGCGATATTCGAGTCCTTTTGCCAGAAGTGTTTCCTTATCATCGAAATGCTGGTACAATGTCCGTTTCGAGATATTCAGATCCCGCGCAATATCATTCATACTTACTTTCCTGATCCCGTACTGGGAAAAGAGGTCTAATGCTGCCGACATAATTTGTTCCCGTTCCATATTTTTTGTTTTATTATTTTTCATTTTTTGGTTTCAAACACACATTTTTCGTATATACCGGATAAAAAAATCCCGGTTTTGATCCTTTTTGGTTCAAAATAAATATTCAGTATCTTTATGTAATGAGTGATCTTTTACGCCTGTTGGAATACAGGGCTGCTTTCGGGTAGAAGGTATCTTCGGGTTTCCTTTCTTTCCATCCTGGAGAGGTATTTTTTGCGTATCGCATAAGCAAAGGCTGTATTGGTCTTATGCCCTGGACAATTTGCCACGATCTTTCCTTTGATGAATCCGCCAGCCAATGCCAGGTCGCCGATTATATCGAGCAGCTTATGGCGTGCCGGTTCATTCGGAAACTGCAAAGGTTTATTCATTATATAGCCTAAATTGCCGGCATTTTTATGTGTAAGCCCTGCCATATCGGCCAAACGGTCGTATTCTTTCTGGGGAATGACCGAATCGTAGATAACAATAGCATTGTCGATGTCGCCTCCCTTGATGAGTCCTCTTTCCAGCAGTTGCCGTATCTCCCTGACGAAGGTAAAAGTCCGCGCCGGAGCTATTTCCGTTGCGAAATGCCGGAGATTGGTCAGCGAGGCATATTGCTGGTTCAATATCTCGGACTTGAAATCGACCTTTACCTGAACCGTAAAAGTATCTCCCGGCAACAGCAGCAGTGAAGAGCCTGTTTCCTCGTCGTACACCTGCACCTTCTGGTGGTCGAAACTTATATAATTGCGTTCGGCATCCTGATTTATGATACCTGCTTTTTTGATGTGCCCGATATACAGGATAGAGCTTCCATCCAGTATGGGGAATTCAGGGCCGTTTACCTCGATCAGGCAATTGTCGATCTCGGAAGCATATAAAGCGGCTAACGCATGTTCTACGGTACTTACCGATACTCCATTGCCTGAAAGTGTAGTGCTTCTCTGCGTATTCGAAACATTTTCGGCCACCGCATCTATAACGGGTTGCCCTTCTACGTCTGTTCTCCGTATCTTATATCCATGATTTTTAGGAGCCGGCTTAAACGTAATGCACGTATTTGCTCCTGTGTGTAAGCCTTTCCCTTCGAGGGAGAAACTTTTCTTCAATGTTCTTTGCTTTGCCATACTATATTTGTTTTTTAAATTATGAATCTGCTTCATTTGTTAAATTCTGGAACAAATATCAACGCAAATCAGAAAACCAATACTGTTTAGAAACCGAATCGATTGGTCTGAAACTATAGTAATTTACTTTCGTAAGCTCTGAGTAGTTCCATAACTAGCATCGATTGGTTCAAAATAAACATAGCAAGAGTGGTCAATATCTTAAAAATACGTTGTGGAATGTCTTTCGTATGGAATTTATTATATCTTTGTATTTATACTTTCAGAACTCTCTTTTTATGAAGACTTTATACACGGTGGGAATAAGCGAATTCAAGAAGTCGTTCGCTTTATACGACAATTTTCAGGATAAGGTGATAGTGGCTGACCTGACGCCTAATGGAAAACTGGAGAACAATGGTGTGGATATCCGGACAATTTCGGCACGCCTGCAGGCATTGACGTTCATTCTGGTTCAAAAAGGGACAATGAAAATATATGTCGACTACTATCCGTACACGCTTTCCGCAAATTGTATTCTGATCCTTATGCCTACGCATATCTTGCAGGTTGATACTTTCTCGTCCGACTTTCAGGCAAAAATGCTCTTGCTGGACATGGAATTCCTGCAGGATAACCGCCCTGATAACGCGCATATTTCTATTACTAATTTTATGGAAATGCGTAAAAAACCGGTGATAGAACTCATCCGTGAAGAGAATAATCATCTGGAAACGTATATCAACAACGTCAAAGAGAAGATTCGCCTGCGGACTCACCTCCTGCAAACCGAAGTAATAAAGAATACGATTGCGTCATTCGCCCTCGAACTGGCTAATATCCTGCTGGGCAAAAGGGAAAATCTCCATACCCCCACCCTGTCGCGCCAGGAAGATATCATGAATAAATTCCTGACCTTGCTGTTGGAACATTGCAAAGAGGAACACGAAGTTTCTTTCTACGCCGAAAAACTCTTCATCACCCCCCAATACCTCAGCCTCGTACTGAAAGGGCTGACGGGCAACACCGCCAACACCTTCATCGACAAAGCCATCATGTCCGAAGCCAAAATCCTGATCCGCTCCAACGAATACTCCATCCAACAAATCGCCGACATCCTCCACTTCGCCGACCAATCGACATTTGGAAAGTTCTTTAAGAAACATACGGGGGTGTCGCCGTTGGAGTATAAGAAGAGGCTCGCACTATGAGTTAGCGCTGCGGCATTCTGCGCAGCGGGAGAGGTTTCCGCGAAAACGTTTATCAACCAAACCCCGTAGACGTTCTTTAAGTCCATCCAAACGAACATTCTCTACAATATCCGCAGTAAATGCTACACTCAACATCATGCGCGCTTCTTCTTTAGGAATTCCGCGACTTTGTAGATAGAACAATGCGTTTTCATCTAATTGGCCGGTAGTCATACCATGCGAGCACTTTACATCATCCGCATATATCTCGAGTTGAGGTTTGCTATACATACGTGCCTCTTTTGTAGCCAATAAATTACGGTTTGTTTGGTAAGCAGCTGTTTTCTGTGCTCCTTGTTTTACTAATATACGTCCACTAAAAGCTCCTACAGAGTTATCATTCAGTATATTTTTAAAAAGCTCAGTACTGATACAGTATGGCACAGAATGAGTAATGTGACTATAGGTATCTACCTGTTGTTCCTTATCAAGTATTGACATACCACACAAAATCGCTTCAGCATGTTCACCATTCAGTTCAATATAATAGTTATTGCGAGTCAAACCATTATTAAGGGTTATACCATTTACTAAAACATTGCTTGACGCTTCCTGTTTTACATGTATCGATGCAAAGCGAGATGTAGACTCAGAACTCTCTTCAAGATCATAATAATCGAAATAAGCTCCTTCGCCTGCGAAAATTTCTACGACTTCTGTTCCCAGGAATTTGACATCATCAATACTATGATCACAGACAAGTAGTTTTGCTTGTGAACGAGCTTCCATAATAATTAATATCCTCCGGTTCGCCATCATATCCACATCGCTACGAAATATATTCACCAATTGAATGGGACGTTCTAAAACAATTCCTTCAGGCACATATACTACAAAACCATCTTGTGCCAACATAGTGTTCAGAGCGATAATTCCATCTTTATTTGAGGTAGCCAATGTTCCGTAATATTTTTCAGCAATATCAGGATGCTTTTCCGTAAAAATCTTTAATCCCCCAACATATACTCCTTCAGGATAATTTACGTTAGGTTGCTTTTCGCTATAGAAAGAGTCATTTACTATAAAGTATAATGCCGTACTCATATTCGGTACATCACAGCGAAAAACATCATATGGATTTACCGGTATTGTAAGTCGTTGGATATTTAATCCGTAATTAGGAGCAAAAGATTGCGCAACATCCGTATATTTATAATCCTCATCTTTTACTGATGGAAAACCTAACTGCTCCAAGTTTTCAAATGCTTCGGTTCGCAACCCATTCATAATACCAGAAGAATAATTTCGAATTAAATCTTCGTGTTCGGAGAAAAGGTCAATATATTGTTGTTCTGCTTTCATTTTATTCATCAACTTCCATTTTCAGCCAATCGTAACCTTTTTTCTCCAGTTCTATTGCTAGCACAGGACCTCCGGTTTTTACTATACGACCATTGTATAGAACATGTACTACATCGGGTTTGATATAATCAAGTAATCGCTGATAATGAGTAATCACGATCGTTGCGTTTTCAGGAGTTCTTAACTTATTTACTCCATTTGCCACTATTCGTAATGCGTCAATATCGAGTCCGCTATCTGTTTCGTCCAGAATTGCTAATGTAGGTTCAAGCATCGCCATCTGGAAAATCTCATTCCTCTTCTTTTCACCACCGGAGAAACCTTCGTTTACACTACGGCCGGTAAGAGTACTATCCATTTCAACAATAGCCCTTTTCTCACGCATCAGCTTCAAGAAGTCTGTTGCCGGGATAGGAGCTTCACCTTTATATTTACGGTGTTCATTGACTGCCGCACGCATAAAATTCACCATACTTACACCAGGAATTTCCACAGGATATTGAAAACTTAGAAATATCCCTTCACGGCTACGATCTTCAGGAGCAAGCTCTAATAGATCTTTACCCTCATATATTACCTCACCTTCGGTTACTTCAAATGCAGGATTTCCAACAAGCACACTGCTAAGCGTACTCTTTCCTGAACCATTGGGACCCATTATAGCATGGATCTCACCTTTATTTACAGTCAGGTTAATTCCTTTCAATATTTCTTTGCCATTTATATTGGCATGTAAGTTTTTTATTTCTAGTAACATGTTATTTAGCGATTAATGATTAACGATTAACGATTAATATCTGACAGCAAAATGCTAATCATTAATCGTTAAACGTTAATCGTTATTATTTATCCTACACTTCCCTCCAATGAAATAGTAAGTAACTTTTGTGCTTCTACGGCAAACTCCATTGGAAGTTTGTTCATTACTTCTTTTGCGTATCCGTTTACGATCAAGCCTACAGCTTCTTCTGTTGAGATACCTCGCTGGTTACAGTAGAACAGTTGTTCTTCACTTATCTTGCTTGTGGTTGCTTCATGCTCAATAACTGCGGTATCGTTCTGAACATCGGCATAAGGGAATGTATGCGCACCACAAGTCGAACTAAGCAATAAACTATCACATTGACTATGATTACGCGCACCGTCTGCACGAGGAGAAACCTTTACTAACCCACGGTAACTATTCTGACTAAAACCGGCAGAGATACCTTTAGAGACAATTCGGCTTTTGGTATTTTTACCTAAATGGATCATCTTGGTACCGGTATCAGCCTGTTGATAATTATTTGTTACTGCAACTGAATAAAATTCCCCGATAGAGTCGTCACCGGCCAGAATACAACTTGGATATTTCCAGGTTATAGCAGAACCGGTTTCAACCTGTGTCCAGGATATCTTACTTCCTTTACCTTTGCATAATCCTCGTTTAGTAACAAAATTATAGATACCGCCCTTTCCATGTTTATCGCCCGGATACCAGTTCTGGACAGTTGAATATTTCACTTCAGCATGCTCCTTGGTTATAATTTCTACAATAGCAGCATGTAATTGGTTTTCATCACGCATCGGTGCTGTACAGCCTTCCAGATAGCTTACATAAGAATCGTCGTCAGCAACAATCAATGTACGCTCAAACTGTCCGGTATTGCGGGCATTAATACGAAAATACGTACTGAGTTCCATTGGGCAACGTACTCCTTTGGGTATATAAACAAATGAACCATCAGAGAAGACTGCTGAATTCAAAGCTGCAAAAAAGTTATCCCGATAACTAACCACACTTCCCAAATACTTTTGTATCAGATCCGGATGATGAATAACCGCTTCACTGAAAGAAGAGAAAATAATTCCTTTTTCTGCCAGTACTTCTTTAAACGTTGTTTTTACAGAGACACTATCCATCACTGCATCTACAGCCATACCGGTTAGTTGCTTTTGCTCTTCAAGCGGAATACCAAGTTTATTAAATGTTTTCAAGAGTTCAGGATCTACCTCGTCGAGGCTCTTTGGTCCCTCCTTCTTTTTGGGAGCTGCATAATAAATAATATCCTGATAATCGATGGGAGGAATTTTCAGATGTGCCCAGTTTGGCATTTCCATTGTTAACCAATGCTTATAAGCTTTCAGACGGTATTCAAGCAACCATTCCGGCTCATTCTTTTTAGAAGATATCGTTCTCACGACATCTTCATTTAATCCACGATGGATTGTTTCTGTATCTATATCAGTAACAAAGCCGTATTTATACTCACCACTCGTTACTTCTTCAATGACTTTATTTGAATCTTGCATATTGCATTATATAATATATATCATCTATTCTCCTAAAGAGAACAAATTACTCGGAAAAATGGTTGGGATAATCTCCTTAACCATATAATAGAAACGGGATTCTACTTTTGTTTCTGCCGAAATGAGAACCGAGCCTCTGTCTATAACCTCCACCAAGTTTAAGACCAGACTGATAAATAAGATCATAACAAACAAACCAAATACACCACCGGCAATATGATTCACCATACTTAAAGGTGTTACATTAATGAGACGATGAACAATCTCGCCTGCAAGTAATAAGACTCCGACAATCAACAAAAATCCCAATACATAACTAAGGATGGTAACTCCCTGTTCCGGGAACCAATCCAAATCTATAATATACCCTCTCAGCCAACCGGCAGCCTTTCCACAAAAAAAGATGCCGAGAACAAGGGCTATAAGCGAAACAACCTGTTTGATGACTCCATCAAACAGGCCTTTCACAAAACCTATCCCTGCCAGACATAGCAATGTAATGTCTAACCAGTTCATGTCCATAATTATAATTTTTGCTTAACTTCTATCTCTTCGTAGGCCTCTATCATATCGCCTACCTTTATATCATTATATCCGGCAATATTTAAACCACACTCGTAACCGAAAGAGACTTCTTTTACGTCTTCCTTAAAACGTTTCAAAGAACCTAATTCACCAGAATATATTACGATTCCATCACGGATCAATCGAACTTTATTTGAGCGTTTAATCTTACCTTCTTTTACCATACAACCGGCAACAGTACCAACTTTAGTAATCTTAAATACTTCACGTACCTCAACCAGTGCTGTTATTTCTTCCTTCATTACCGGTGCCAACATACCTTCCATTGCACTCGTTATTTCCTCTATGGCATCATAGATGATAGAATAATGACGAATTTCAACTCCTTCCTTGTCAGCCTGACGTCGGGCTGCTTGTGAAGGACGTACCTGGAATCCGATAATGATGGCATCTGATGCAGCAGCAAGTACAACATCTGATTCGGATATTTGTCCGACTGCTTTATGGATAACATTCACCTGTATTTGTTCGGTAGAAAGACGTATTAGCGAGTCTGATAATGCTTCTACAGAACCGTCCACATCACCTTTCACAATAACATTCAACTCCTGGAAGTTTCCAACAGCGATACGACGACCAATATCATCCAATGTAAGCATCTTCTGGGTACGTAGTCCAAGTTCACGTTGTAATTGTTCACGACGTCCTGCTATTTCACGGGCCTCTTGGTCAGTTTCCAGAACATTAAATGTATCCCCTGCCTGAGGAGCTCCGTTTAATCCTAAAATTAATACCGGCTCTGCAGGTCCCGCTGCATCCTTACGCTGGTTACGTTCATTGAACATGGCTTTCACACGTCCATAGTTTGTTCCGGCTAATACAACATCACCTGTTTTAAGGGTTCCGTTTTCGACCAGGACTGTAGCCACATATCCACGCCCTTTGTCCAATGACGATTCAATAATAGAACCTGTAGCACGTAGTTTCGGGTTTGCTTTCAAATCTAATAAATCAGCTTCAAGCAATACTTTCTCCAATAACTCTTCAAGGCCAATTCCTTTTTTAGCAGAGATTTCCTGACTTTGGTATTTACCTCCCCAGTCCTCTACCAAATAATTCATATTGGCAAGTTCTTCTTTTATTTTCTCAGGATTCGCACCCGGTTTATCTATTTTATTGATTGCAAATACAATCGGTACACCTGCAGCAGAAGCATGATTTATTGCTTCTACAGTCTGAGGCATTACGTTATCGTCGGCTGCAACAATAATAATCGCAATATCCGTTACTTTAGCACCACGGGCACGCATGGCGGTAAACGCTTCGTGACCGGGAGTATCAAGGAACGTTATACGACGTCCACTGGCCAATTTCACATTGTAAGCTCCAATATGTTGCGTAATACCACCGGCTTCACCGGCAATAACATTGGCATGACGTATATTATCCAACAAAGAAGTTTTACCATGGTCTACGTGTCCCATTACCGTTACGATCGGCGGACGTGAAACCCAGTCTTCTTCATTATCATCTTCATCCGTCTTGATGGCCTCAACCACCTCAGCACTTACATATTCTGTTTTGTATCCGAATTCTTCAGCTACAATATTGATCGTCTCAGCATCCAGTCGTTGGTTGATGGAAACCATTATACCGATACTCATACATGTGGCGATAATTTGTGTAACAGGTATATTCATCATATTGGCCAGGTCATTTGCAGTAACAAACTCTGTCAACTTCAATACTTTGCTATCCTGCTCTTCCTGAGCCATAAGATCCTGCTCACGTTGTAATGCAGCATCACGTTTGTCCCGACGATATTTAGCACCCTTACTGCTCTTATTTCCTTTATTAGTTAAGCGAGCAAGTGTTTCTTTTATCTGTTTCTGAACATCCTCTTCACTTACTTCTGCCTTTACTGGCTTACGTAAACGATTGTTCTTTCTATTGTCGCGATGATGAGTAGTAGGACGCGCATTTGTTCCTACTGTATTATTAATATCGATACGGTCTTTCTTGATGCGTTTACGTTTTTTCTTTTCACTATTATCGTCACCGGCTTTAACAGGAGCAGTCCCCTGTTTGGGCTTAAGTGTAAGCTCTTTTGTCGATTTTTGCTGGTTCTGCACTTGCTTCTGAGCGACTATCTTCTCACGCTTTTCATCTCTTTCTTTTCTACGTTCCTCTTTTGTCTTTTTCTTTGGACGCGTAGATTGATTAATAGATGAAAGATCAATTTTTCCTGTTACTTTAATGTTTGGTTCTATTTTTGGTGTATTGATCCTGAAAGGAGTACCATCTGTATTTTCTTCAGATGATTCAATGTCTTCCACATCCTCCTGACCGTCAACCACCTCTTCAACGACCGTTGGCAAACGTTCTTCCATTTTTTCTTTTACTTCTTTATCCTCTTTTAGGGAGTCTTCTTCTTTCTTCTGAATTATTTCCTCCTTCTTTATTTCTTCTTCTACTTTTACAGGAGGTTCAGATACTATTTCCGGTTGAGGAGTTTCCTTTTTCTCTTCAACAACTTTTTCGACCTTTTTATGAGGTCTGTTTAATTCAATTTTCCCCTTCTTTACAATCTTGGGTTTTAATTCTTCCGGAATTTCAGTCTTTATCTCTACCTGTTGGGTTTTCTCTTTTTCCTGTTTGGGTGGAACTATTTCTTTTGCCGCAGGTTTAGTAAGTAAACGATCACGTTCTTGTATTGATAAATCCTTTCCAAACTCCTTTACGAGCAAAGCAAATTGTTCGTCACTTATTCTTGTGTTGGGATTACTTTCAACGGCATGACCATTCTTCTGTAGATAATCAACTACAGTAGTAAGTCCTACGTTTAAATCCCTGGTTACTTTTATTAATTTTATAGGCATATCTAACTTTGTCGTAATACATTTTAATCATTCATCTCATCTTCAAACTCAGCAGATAATATACCCAGTACTTCATCTACGGTTTGCTCTTCGAGGTCAGCACGTTCGATTATTTCTTCACGGGTCAAAGCTAATACATTCTTTGCCGTATAACAACCGATATTTTTCAATGCTTCAATTACCCAGCTGTCTATTTCATCAGAGAATTCATCTAAATAGATATCTTCTTCATCTGCACCGTCTATATCGCGGAATACATCGATTGCATATTCAGTCAACATGCAAGCCAGTTTTATATTCAGACCTCCCTTACCAATCGCTAATGAAACTTCCTCCGGACGTAAATATACTTCAGCCTTACGTTCCTCTTCATTTACACGGATTGAAGATATTTTTGCAGGACTTAATGCACGTTGTATAAACAACGACACATTCGAAGTGTAATTTATAACGTCGATATTCTCGTTCCTTAATTCACGAACAATACCATGAATACGAGAACCCTTCATACCCACACAAGCTCCTACCGGGTCAATTCTGTCATCATACGATTCAACAGCCACTTTTGCTCTCTCACCGGGAATACGTGCAATAGCCTTGATGGTTATCAGACTATCATGGATCTCAGGCACCTCCAGCTCGAATAAACGTTGCAGGAAAACCTTATCAGTACGTGAAAGAATGATTTTCGGATTGTTGTTATAATTCTCAACCCGCTGTACAATGGCACGTACAGTTTCACCTTTACGGTAAAAGTCCGTAGGGATTTGTTCTGATTTAGGAAGCAGCAACTCATTTCCTTCATCATCTAACAACAAAATCTCCTTTTTCCAAACCTGGTAAACATCGGCAGCAATAATCTGTCCGATTTTTTCTTTATATTTTGCGTATAAACTATCTTTTTGTAATTCAAGTATCTTTGAAGCTAATGTTTGACGTAAATTCAGGATGGCACGACGTCCGAAATTAGCGAAGTATACTTCGTCGGTTATTTCTTCACCGATTTCACTATCCGGGTCTATTTTACGGGCTTCTGTAATGGTGACTTGCAAATTAGGATCTTCCAGTTCATCATCTGCTACAGCCAAACGGTTTCTCCAGATTTCAAAGTCTCCTTTTTCAGGGTTGATTATCACATCATAGTTCTCATCAGTACCGAACATCTTTGCGATCACGTTACGGAATGATTCTTCCAGTACGCTGATCATTGTTTCCTTATCTATATTTTTTAACTCCTTGAATTCCGCAAGGGTGTCAATCATGCTAATTGCTTCTTCTTTCTTAGCCATGCTATACTCTCTTTCTCTTACTTAAATCTTATTAGATACTTTGTCTGTTTTATCTCTTCATATGTGTAGGATTGATCTTCCTCAACCTTCACTTTGCGCTTTGCACCTTCAGGTTTAATCTGTTTTTCAACGGTGATTATAATCCCGTTCTCATCAGCAGATTTCAGAACACCTGTCAACTTAACGCCGGTCCTTAATAGAACTTCAACTTCTTTTCCTACATTTTTCTGATATTGGCGAAACACTTTAAAGGGCGAAGTAATGCCTGCTGATCCAACTTCCAATTCGTAATCTTCAACATCCCGGTCTACCTTTGACTCAATATACCGACTCAACTCCACACAATCATCAATACTTACAGCCTTGTCATTGTCAATCTCAACTACTATAAGATTACCCGGCTTAATGAGTACATCTACTAGATAATTATCAGAATCAGATAATTTTTCTTCTATGAGTTTGACTATTTTCTCCTTTTCCATCTATACCAATTAATCAGAACAAAAGGAGGGGACTCCCCGCCCCCTCCTCATCTTCTCGTAATCGGCTGCAAATATACAACATAATAATCAGTTAACAAAAAAATATTGTGAAAAACTTGCAGTAAGACTCATGAGGTATGCTTACCATATAAATAATCATCCTCTACAGTGAATTTCCTGACATTATCTTCCACCTTTCACCAGCCCAATCAAATCAAGTCTCAATCTGCATTTCAGGGTGAAAGGTTATCTTTCACCCTCTTTATTTACCTTTCGCCGGCTTATTACCAACCTTCTTCACTTGTTACAATAAATTGTAGTTCCACGGTAGAATTTAAAGGCAATTTTTCCACTAAAATACCCGTAAAGTAAAAGACACTTTCATCTTCAAATGCATTTTTATAATTGTTGGTCTGAAAATATTTATAAAGAAGACCTTCAGGATCATTATCCGATTGAATAAGCTTATGTTCAATTGTGAGATTTTCATTTATCGCAACATCGAAGGTAAGCATAAATGTATATTTACTATAATCCAAACCTTCCAACTCCTGTGGGATTTCAATATCCCACACAGTAAAGCATGTTTCTAAATCATTTTCGGAGTTAATAAGAATTAGATTTTTAAAATATTCAGTTTGCTTAACAGACAAATTCTCTCTTTCGAAAAAATGGGGAGTAATTTCTTGTATTATCGGAATGTCCTTTTGTAGCTTTTTATCATCATCATCACATGATAAACAAAGAATTAAGAATAATAAAATAGCAGGAACTTTTGTTAGAAATTTCATATTTTATGTTTTGAATTTTAATCATTAAACGAACTAAACCTAACTTTAGTATTCCGTTGTTACTGTTATTATTAGATCATTGGTTACTAATTTTTCCCGTTAAGGTCGAAACATATTATTGACGAGCACGGTAGTCTTTATTCTCTTGACAGCTGTTAAACTTTCATTTGACAGTTGTCAAACTTATTTTTGACGGTTGTCAAATAAACTTTTGACAACTGTCAAGAGAATAAATATTCGTAACCTATTTATTATTAGGAGTAATGGAAAACAATAAATTCATTAGATCAAATCAGTAAATAATAGCGGGAAATGAACTTACTATACAAAGCATTATGAAACGTACGATTTTGTTATATCTGCGTACGATTTTACTGTATTTCAAGTGAAAGCAAATGGTGGCAGGTGAAAGCGGCTGCTTTCACCTCAAAAACCTTTCCCGGTATCGATTTGAAAGAAGTGGTGAAAGGTGAAAGATAGTAAGTTAATCTTTATAGTTTATGGTAAAATTATGCTTTTTATGATTGATAAAAGTTCTTTACAGCCTCTGCCGGTTGGTCAAATAAACGTTCCATCCGCTTTGAAACTTTCTTAAAGAAAGAAAGTTCAACTTCTACCTTATCCTTCTTAGATACTTTTCTCCATGAACCAACAATTTCTCCATTATGCATGATCGTTGGACTAAAAAGGCCATTCTTAGTCATTACTTTGCTGTAGTGTTTATCTTCTATTATATCTGAGCGGTCTTTGTAACTTACCACATATTCATCGAATTGTGGTAAAAGCAGGGCACAATCTTCTGTTTCCGTTGGAATATCAGTATCATTCTTGAGCCAAAATGAACGTCCGTTTATCTCTTCCACTACAAAATCATCTTTAATCATTTGAAGTGCAAGTTTTGCATCTGAAATAAGTAGGCCTGACCACCATATAAAATCCTGTAAGGTAGCCGGGGCATGGCTGGTGAAAAAGCGTCTTGCCAAACGTTCTAATGCCTCTTCCTTTTGTATGGGCATTGTTTTTGGTATCCATTTTTGCAATAAACAATAACTATGTTTGTTACCCCTCACCGGACCACTACAGAATATTCCTTCCAGCTCGCCATAGCCCAGGATTATACCGACGTTATCCGTATTCATCTCTATACCTTCGGCATTTAATCGGGAAATTATTTCCTGGCGAGTGAGGTGATTATCATTTTCTAATACCTTTTCTACTTGCTTACAACCTTTCATTACAAATTCCTGGTCTACTCCTGTCATTTTACCATAGCTCTGAAAAACAGGTCTTAATCGGGGAGATGAAAGTTCAAGCATCCAGTGTATGTCATCTGCTGAAACAAAATGCCACGTCGGACGAAGGATATGTGTTCTCACCACCTTGAAGTTTTCTAAAGCTTCGTCTATAGACTTATTGGTAGCTATATGCATACGGGTTCCAATCGCCCATTTTGCCATATCAAATGCCTGAGATTGCATAGCTCCCATATACGAAACGACATCTTTTGGATCAGAGAAAAAATTACTTGCTAACCGCTGGTTATGTAGACGAATTTTCAGAATATCGGTTGTGTTCATAATTGTAGCATTTATTTTACAGACGACAATTATAGGAAGAAAGTATTATATACACAAAAGAGAAAGGATATCTTTGTACCAGAAATTACCAAAGGATATGGATATTAATGCGCTTCCAGAAAAGGCTAAAAGAGAAGAAAAAGCAACCCGTCAATTCTTTAAATCAATAAAGAAAAGCCAGATGCGGAAACTGGATGATCTTATACACGCTTTACATGAAGAAGTATTTAATGAAATTGATTGTCTTGAATGCGGTAATTGTTGCCGTTCACTTGGCCCCAGATTAACCGACCGGGACATTGAACGTATAGCCTCTTCACAACGCATCAAACCACAGGAAGTAGTATCTACTTATCTTCGGACAGATGAAGATAAAGATTATGTTTTCAAAAAAATGCCATGTCCATTCCTATGTAGTGATAATTTTTGCAACATATATGAAGACCGTCCCCGTGCCTGTCGTGAGTATCCGCATACAGACAGAAAAAAGTTTTTTCAGATAACCACATTGACTATTAAAAATGCAGAAACCTGTCCGGCAGTATTTGAAATACTGGATCGATTAAAGAAGGAATGGTAATTTATACGTTTTATTACCCTATATGATCTTGTACTTGCTGCATTAAAGAAGCTTTGTCCATTGCTCCGGAATGTCTCCAAACCACTTCACCAGCTTTAAATATCATTAATGTAGGCACAGCTTGTACCTGATATTGGGCAGCCATTGTCTGATTCTTATCAATATCTATTTTAAGTACACGGGCCTTTCCATGTAATTCTTTTCCTAATGATTCAATTACCGGACTCATGGCTTTACAAGGTCCGCACCATACTGCATGAAAATCGACCAAAACAGGTAATTCGCCACTAATAATATCTTTAAATGTTTCCATAATCATTCTCTTTATTATTATTTATAATATAACATTTTCCTGTCGGAGAAAGTTTTTTATCATATTATTCTTCCTAAAAAGCAGTAAAAGATAGACTAAAAACAAGCAAGGTTATAAAAATAACTTAAAATTCATTGATTTGATACCGCTTACTTGAACTTAAAATTGAGTTGCTTGTTCATACTTCAACTTTGCAGTTCATGTTTACTTAATAAGTACTATAATAGTATTTTATAAGTACTTAAATTGTGATGTTGATGGGCCCTTAGTTAAATTATTTATTTACAAATTAAAGAAAAAGAAAGATGAAAACAAGTAGATCAATGGATTCAAAAAGCGGACAAATTCGCAATGAGTCAAAAGACCAAAAGAAGACTGCTCATAGTACTTCAAGCACTTCTCACCGCGGAAGTAACGCAGCAAACGAAAAGAGAGATTCTCATGGACGTTTTGAGTCAAAAGACAGCAAAAAATAAGAACGTCTTTTAGCAAACAAGAACAACCTTCATGTACTACAAAAGTGTTTTGAAGGTTGTTCTAATTATTTGGATTTACAAAGTTTTTAATGGATTAAATCCAAATAAAAAAGCTTCTATCTGATTTAAATTCTGAATAGAAGCTTTTTCCTATGTATAAATCTTAAAAACTGATTTATTACTGATAAATAACTTGTCCTGATCGGGTAAGAATAGTATTAATTGAAGACGGATTATCTTTCTTTTTATTACGATCTATATTTGGATCAGGAACTTCTTCAATTTTTCTCACTTCATCCATTTCCGGAACGGAATTAGGATCTACTTTAGGCATATCTTCTCTTTTTTCCATAATTAATGTTTTATACGAATACTATTAAATGTATTTCTAAATTAATACTTCACTGCTCAAACAGTTGAAAATATCACTTTGTTTTTGAAACTATAGATTAATTGTTAATTTGCCGTGAAGGTTGGGTAAAACTCATAAATATATTAACTTCGCCCATTAATTACCAATATATTAATTTATCATGAAAAAAAGAAGTTTCACTTTTCTGATGGCTATTGCTTTAGCTTCAAGTATGTTATTTTCATCTTGCATTGGGTCTTTCGGTTTATCAAACAAGTTATTATCCTGGAATAAAAGTATTGACACTAAGTTTGTAAATGAATTGGTTTTCATTGCTTTCTGGATTGTACCTGTATATGAAATATCAATACTAGCAGACGTTCTTGTGCTTAACTCGATCGAATTCTGGAGTGGCGACAA
The DNA here is from genome assembly GCA_032054765.1 of Tannerellaceae bacterium. Classification (GTDB taxonomy): domain Bacteria; phylum Bacteroidota; class Bacteroidia; order Bacteroidales; family Tannerellaceae; genus DFXE01. The sequence continues at coordinate 69,737 of DAMBSC010000011.1, read as the reverse complement.
TCCTGTTGCAGACGCAGGCTCGGTGAAAACGATCGATTCTAAAGAGGGCGTATATACAGTTGAAACAAGAGAAGATGGATATACTATCCAAAAAGAAGGAGAAGAAAATGTGGTTGATCTTAACTTTGACAATACCGATAAAAGCTGGAGTGTTGAAGCAGAAGGTGAAAGCTATAAATTATTGAAGTTTACCGATAATGACGAAGTAGTCATGTTCCTTCCTGATGGTCAGGAAATGAATGTATCTTTAAATGAAGCCGGCGTTCTTGCTTTCAAACAAGTAGTCGACAACTATTCTCTTTATGCGGCTCGTTAAATGAGAATATATAAAGTGTGCTGTCTTTAAAAGAGGCACACTTTTTCTTTTGTATATCTATTAACCTAATTGTATATCCATAATCTAAACGAAAAATGAATCTTCATTACCTACCTGAAAGACTATCTATTTTTTTATTTGTCTGCTTTATACTATTCACGACTACAGTTTCTGCTCAGAGTAAATCAATACCTTATTGGCAGGATATTCAAGTGGTTGCTGTAAACAAAGAACTGCCTCGTAGTTCATTTATGACATATCCTGACCGTTCAACAGCTATTACTTCACGTTTTGAGAATAGTCCTTATTATCTGCTGCTGAACGGTACATGGAAATTCTTTTTTACCGATAGATACAAAGAACTTCCTGAAAATATAACAGATCCCTCTGTAAACACTGCTTCCTGGTATGATATTACTGTCCCAGGAAACTGGGAAGTGCAAGGACATGGTGTAGCAATTTACACGAATCATGGTTATGAGTTTAAAGCCCGAAATCCCGAACCGCCACTTCTACCAGAAGATAATCCGGTTGGTGTTTATCGTAGGGATATTGAGATACCTGCCGGTTGGGAGGGACGCGATATTTACCTTCATATCGCCGGAGCTAAATCAGGTACGTATGTTTACCTTAACGGAGAAGAAGTAGGTTATAGCGAAGACTCTAAAAACCCTGCAGAGTTTCATATTAACAAATTCCTTAAGCCAGGTAAAAACGTTTTAACATTAAAGATATTCAGATGGAGCACCGGTTCCTATCTTGAATGCCAGGACTTCTGGCGCATCAGTGGGATTGAAAGAGATGTATTTATTTATTCCCAACCCAAAACAGCCATTCATGATTTTCGTGTGATCTCTACATTAGATGATCAGTATAAGGATGGTATCTTTAAACTTGCCATAGATTTGAAGAACCATACGAACCAAACCAAAAATATTGAGATTGGATACGAATTAGTAGATAGTAAAGGAAATGTTGTCGTTTCAGAACAGAAAAACAGTTGGATCAGTAGTAACAGCATTCAGACTTCAAGTTTTGAAACTATTCTTCTCTCTGTTCCCCAATGGTCATCTGAACAGCCTAATCTGTTTAAGTTGCTCATGACTGTAAAAGAAGATGGTAAGATAACCGAAGTAATACCTTACAATGTAGGTTTTCGAAGGATTGAAATAAAGACAACAGATATTATAGCCGGTAATGGTAAACCTTATACTTTGCTTTTCATCAATGGCCAGCCAATCAAACTTAAAGGTGTAAATGTACATGAACACAATCCGGAAACCGGACATTACCTGACAGAAGATATTATGCGTCGGGATTTTGAAATCATGAAACAAAATAATCTGAATACCGTTCGTCTTTCACATTATCCTCAAGACAGGAAATTTTACGAATTATGTGATGAGTATGGTTTATATGTATATGACGAAGCCAATATTGAATCACATGGTATGTATTATAACCTGAGTAAAGGACGTTCATTAGGGAATAATCCGGAATGGCTTAAGGCTCATATTGATCGTGTGATGAATATGTATGAACGAAATAAGAATTACCCGTCAGTAACTTTCTTTTCATTGGGAAATGAAGCAGGCAATGGATATAACTTTTATCAGGCATATCTGTGGGTAAAGAATAAAGATAAACTTCTAATGGATCGTCCCGTAAATTATGAACGTGCTTTATGGGAATGGAATACAGATATGTATGTACCTCAGTATCCAGGAGCAAACTGGTTGGAAGAAATAGGTAAAACAGGTAGTGATCGTCCTGTGGTTCCTTCCGAATATTCTCATGCAATGGGGAATTCGAACGGTAATTTATGGGATCAGTGGAAAGCCATTTATAAATATCCAAACCTTCAGGGGGGATACATCTGGGATTGGGTAGATCAGGGTATTTTGGAAAAGGATAAAAACGGCCGTGAATATTGGGCATATGGTGGCGACTATGGCGTAAACGCTCCTAGTGATGGAAATTTCCTCTGTAACGGGTTGGTTAACCCCGACCGAAATCCCCATCCTGCAATGGCTGAAGTAAAATACGTTCATCAGAATTTTGGATTTGAACCAGTAGATCCGGCAAACGGAACTTTCCGTATTACAAATCGTTTTTACTTTACATACAGCGATAAGTATACAATCCAATATACGATAATGGCAAACGGTAAGCCATTATCAAGTGGTAAACTTCCTTTAAAGCTTGCCCCTCAACAGTCCGAAATAGTATCTATTCCGGTTACAAATCTAATGCCACAGGCAGGAGTTGAGTATTTTGTTAATTTTAAAGTAACAACTACACAGATTGAACCTTTAATACCCGCCGGACACGAAATAGCTTATGATCAATTTCTCCTACCCATTAATGGTGAAAAGAAAGCATTTAAAACCGGCGGTCCTAAACTAACAGTTTCCACTCATGGTGACCTTTTAACTATTTCATCCTCGAAAGTAAGTTTTATATTTAATAAAAAGTCAGGAGTTGTAACTTCATACAAAGTAGATGGAACAGAATACTTCAAAGATGGATTCGGTATTCAGCCTAACTTCTGGCGTGGCCCTACCGACAATGATTATGGCAACGGCATGCCTAAACGACTTCAGATATGGAAACAAAGTAGTAAAAATTTCAATGTCGTAGACGCAGAAGCTACTATAAATGATGGACCGGGTGAAATAAATATTAGTTATCTGCTACCCGCCGGCAATTTATATATTCTGAAATATAAGGTATATCCAAGTGGCGTTGTTAACGCTTCTCTACACTTTACATCAACAAAAATGAATGAATCCTCAACAGAAATATCGGAAGCGACACGTATGGCGACCTTTACACCTGGTAATGAAGAAGCTCGTAAAGCAGCAGCTGAACTGAATGTTCCTCGTATCGGAGTTCGTTTCCGTCTACCAGCTATTATGGATAAGGTACAATACTTCGGACGTGGTCCGGAAGAAAATTATATAGATCGCAACGCAGGTACTCTTATCGGTTTATATAAAAATTCTGCAGAAAAGCTTTATTTTCCTTATGTTCGTCCGCAAGAAAATGGCCATCATACGGATACCCGTTGGGTAACCCTTACCGGAAATCGCACAAAAGGATTACTCATTGAAGCTGATAGTTTGATAGGTTTTAACGCACTTCGTAATTCAATTGAAGACTTTGATTCGGAAGAGGCATTACCTCATCCTCGCCAATGGCCTAATCTTTCACCCGAAGAAGTAGCGAACCACGATGAAGATGCCGCAAAAAATGTTTTACGCAGAATGCATCATGTTAACGATATTACACCGCGTGACTTTGTCGAGGTATGCGTAGACATGAAACAGCAGGGAGTTGCCGGTTACAATAGTTGGGGAGCCCGTCCTGAACCCGGCTATACAATCCCTGCTAATCAGGAATATAAATGGGGTTTCACTTTGATTCCAATCAGTAATGAAAATAATATTCAAAGCAAATTAGGATATACTTATAAGTAAATGGTCCCAAAGAGGCCAATATTCTAAACTTTCATACAAAACAGGATGTTATTTCCTGTAAGTTACAATTTTGTCAATTCGGGCATTTTTGTTTACTTTGTATGGATTTAAGAGTAAAACTGACCTTGTATGCTCCATAACTTTATAGAAATTTTCAACAATGCTGAAGCAATACTTTTGATTGTTTCCGTTATTCTTTTTTTCAGTATATTCGCAGGTAAAGCAGGTTTCCGCTTTGGATTGCCCTCACTTCTTATTTTTCTTGGAGTAGGAATGTTGTTTGGCAGCGATGGGCTTGGTATTCAATTCAGCAATCCAAACATAGCCCAGTTTATCGGTATGCTGGCGCTTACCATCATCCTGTTCTCAGGTGGTATGGACACTAAATATGCCGATGTAAAACCAATCGCGGCTCAAGGAGTTGTATTAGCCACTGTTGGCGTTTTAGCAACAACCTTTATTACCGGAGGATTTATTTATTACCTTTCTATTTTAGTTATCGGACATCAAACACTGACTTTTCCGGAATCTCTTTTGATGGCAGCAGTCATGTCATCTACAGATTCAGCATCTGTTTTTTCCATCTTACGAAGTAAAGGAATCTTTTTAAAAGAGAGGCTACGCCCTACCCTGGAACTTGAAAGTGGAAGTAACGACCCAATGGCCTATATGCTTACGCTTTTAATGATTTCATATATCCAGACCGGCGGTATGAATCTTGGTGAAGCTGTCTTTACCTTAGTTGTTCAATTACTTTGGGGTGCTGCTGCCGGGTTTCTTTTAGGTAAATTACTTGTGATAATCATTAATAAAATAAATCTTGAGAATGAATCCATGTATCCCATCCTTTTGCTTGCAGGTGCTTTCTTCACATTTGCAGCAACTACTCTATTGAAAGGAAACGGGTATCTGGCTGCCTATATAGCCGGCTTAGTTGTAGGTAATAGCAAAATCATACATAAGAAAAGTATTGGTACTTTCTTTGACGGTTTTACCTGGCTCTGGCAAATTGTTATGTTCCTTACCTTAGGGCTATTGGTAAATCCTCACGAATTACTGTCGGTTGCTGTAATAGGATTAACCGTTGGTATATTTATGATCATATTTGCTCGTCCGATCAGTGTATTCCTCTGCCTGATACCCTTCAAAAACTTCTCGTTCAAAGGGAAATGTTATATCTCCTGGGTTGGTCTAAGGGGAGCTGTTCCGATCATCTTTGCCACGTATCCTTTAACGGCAGGCATTGAGCATGCCGGTCTGATTTTCAATGTTGTGTTCTTTATCACAATTTTATCATTAATTATTCAGGGAACAACGGTCACTTCAGTTGCCAAATTGTTAGGCATGGTAGATGAGCCTGAGCGTAAAGATGTCTTCGGCATTGAATTACCGGAAGGTATTAAAAGCGCAATGAGTGAAATTGAAGTTACACCGGCAGTCCTTGAACATGGCAATAAACTAATGGAACTTACACTACCTGATCATACCTTAGCTGTTATGGTCATGCGAGATAACCGGTATTTTATCCCTAAAGGAAATACGGTTCTAATGGAAGGAGATATACTATTGATGATCTCAGACAATGATGAGGCCCTGTTGCAATCATACGAAGCGCTTGGAGTCACAGATTATACAATGAAAAAGAATTAAAACCGTTATTAAAAGAAAAAGATAACATGGTAGCAAAGAAAGACAGAATTTTATGGGCGGATGATGAAATAGATCTATTAAAACCTCACATTCTTTTTCTTCAGGATAAAGGTTATGAAGTGGTTCCGGTAGTTAGTGGACAAGACGCGTTAGATTACTGTATGCAGGAAACCTTCGACATTATATTTCTGGATGAGAACATGCCGGGACTTTCCGGACTCGAGACATTGGCCAAAATAAAAGAAATTGATCCGAATGTACCGGTAGTAATGGTTACGAAAAGTGAGGAAGAAAGCATTATGAACCAGGCTATAGGAAATAAAATTGCTGATTATCTAATCAAACCGGTAAATCCCAACCAACTCCTTCTTTCAATAAAGAAAAACGTCCATCAAAATACATTTATCTCGGAAACGACGACTGTAGGCTATCAACAGGAGTTTGGGCGCATTGGAATGCAAATTAACGAGTCATTTACACCAGAAGATTGGCAAGAAGTATACCGTAAGCTCGTGCATTGGGAACTACAACTGGAAAGTAACCAGACTCAAATGTACGAAATGCTCCGTATGCAGAAGAAAGAAGCAAACACCGCTTTCGGAAAGTTTATAAAAAAGAATTATGTCGACTGGATTAACAACCCTGACAATCGGCCGCTAATGAGTCCTGATCTATTTAAAAATAAGGTTTTCCCTTTGCTTGATGAAGGAGAAACAATATTTTTTATATTGATTGACAATTTCCGTCTTGATCAATGGAGGGTAGTCAAGGATCTGTTAACTGAATACTTTACATTCGACGAGAGTTTATATTATACAATTTTACCTACTGCTACCCAATATGCACGTAACTCCATCTTTTCAGGTCTGATGCCGTCACAAATAGAAAAGCTCTTTCCTGATCTATGGGTAGATGAAGAAAGTGAAGAAGGAAAGAATCTCAATGAGGCTCCGCTTATTCAAACACAGATGGATCGCTTCCGCAAGAAATACTCATTTTCCTACAATAAAATAAATGATTCATTACATGGCGAAAAGCTTGTAAATAGTGTAAACTCTTTAACACAAAACCAACTAAATGTAGTAGTCATCAACTTTATTGACATGCTATCTCATGCCCGTACGGAAATGAAGATGATTCGTGAATTGGCACAAACAGAAGCCGCTTATCGGAGTTTATCAAAATCATGGTTCCAACACTCCACAACATTGGAACTGTTCCGTCGAATTGCAGAAAAAGGACATAAAGTGATACTTACAACTGATCATGGAACCATCCGTGTTGAAGATCCGATTAAAGTAGTTGGCGATAAGAATACTAATACTAATCTGCGGTACAAGGTAGGGAAAAATCTCAATTATAATGTAAAAGAAGTATTTGAGATACGTGAACCTGAAAAAGTAGGTTTACCATCTCCTAATCTTAGTAGTAAATATATTTTTGCACTAAATGATAACTTCTTTGCTTATCCTAATAATTACAATTATTATGTTTCGTATTATAAAAATACATTTCAACACGGAGGTATTTCTATGGAAGAAATGATGGTTCCTTTTATCACTATGACCCCAAAATGATATGAGCACAATTCTTATAGACAAACTCGAAAATATTCGTGAAGCCGCGAAAGCCTTCATTAATCAGATGGGGGATCGTACTGTTTTTGCCTTCCATGGGATGATGGGCGCCGGTAAAACCACATTTATTAAAGCAATATGTGAAGAGCTGGGAGTGGAGGATGTAATAAACAGTCCAACCTTTGCAATTATTAATGAATATCGTAGCAGGACTACTGGTGAATTAATTTATCATTTCGATTTTTACAGAATTAATAAACTTAGTGAAGCGGAAGATTTGGGTACCAGCGATTATTTCTACAGCGGTACTCTCTGTTTCATAGAATGGCCTGAAAAAATAGAAGAACTTCTTCCTGAAGATGTGGTAAACGTATCTATAAATGAAAACCCCGACAGTTCGCGAACCTTAGAAATCAAATAATACCTACCTATATGTTATCAGAGTATTTTGTATTAGCTATTTTTATTTTTGCCGGTTTCTTTGCCTTAATTTCGTCTATTCTCAACTTCAACTGGTATTTCAATAGCCGTAAGGCAGCAACTGTTGTAAGTTGGTTGGGACGTACCGGGGCACGCTTCTTTTATGGTATTTTGGGGATTATTCTTATCATTTGCGGTATTATGTTTTATTTCAATGGTTTTAATTGAAAAAAAACATTAATTATGCAACATTTTATACATCTCTTACGTCTATATAATAGACAATAGATGAAGATGTATATGATGAGAAAATTAATTATTCCATTAATACTTATCCTGACTCTTCTGACAGGATGTAGTGATGATGAAGGAGGCATTAAAACAATGGCCGACCTGAATGTTGTGATTGTAAGTGGTGAAACGTATCAGTTTGCAGTAACCACAGGGAATGAAGAAGATGCTTCTATAGTTAAGCATCCGACAAAAAAATGTGAGATTAGTGAATACCGGAAAGACACAACTACTACCAACGGCATTTATACCTATAAACCAGCATCTGATTTTATAGGTACAGATGAAGTAGAAATAGAAAAGCGAACTTATACGTTCGATACGGAACCACAGGTCAACAAAGCACGTATAAAAATCAGGATAACCGTAGAAAAGGGCTTTCCAGATAATCTTTCCAACTAAGGTATTAGCACATTCTGTTGATTAGGGATATATCTGAGTTTAGGCATAAACTCATATGTATCCTTTATTATTATCCAGGCATTGCCTGCAGAATTCCATTCAGATATAGGAGGCTCAGTCATTATACCGGTCCATTCTTCTCCGTTTTGAACTGATGCCGTGTCTATCCATTTTCCATCCCTTATATACGCGTAATTTCTCGTTAAAGTTTTAGCTGGTGATTCTACATTCAGCAGTTGCCCTGCAATCCGAAAAGTCCTGGAACTACTACCAATAATAAATGACAAAGCGACTAAACAACGATCCACATGTGGATCTTTATTGGCATTATCTGAACGATGGACTCGTCCGATAATGCCACCGGTAATAACATCTGACAATGCAACATTCTTATTGATCGTACCTGCAACATAGCTATCTTGCATTATAGCCGATATAACATAATTAGGCCCATTTCCACTTGTGGCGATCCAGCCACCTAATCCACCAATACAACCTTTTCTTGTCGAAATATCAGCAAAACTATAGCAGTTCCGCATGCTAAATGAGCCATAAGCATATCCATGCCCTTGCCTGTCACCGGCCCCCGATCCTGATGCAAAACCGAAAACACCGCCGGTAGCAGATATTGTCTCCGAATTAATTGCATCACCTCCATTTACTCCTCCTCTGTTTATACTGGAGGTAATAGTAAACATTCCTGATCCATATCCATGGCCTTCAGGCTTGCTTTCGGTATTACTTGATGTATCTCCATAACCATAACCATCTCCATAACCAAAGATACCGCCAGTGTAGGTATAGGCATTATCGCTTGTAGCATCTCCACCTCTTATCAAGCCAGTATTTACACATTGATTCACTGTAAAAACTCCTGCCCCGTCACTATCACCATAACCATCTCCAGAAGCATATCCAAATCCCAAAATACCACCCGTTGAAGAAACAGCATCTACTCCGGTAGTATTTCCACCAGAGACCACTCCACTATTCTCACATTTAACAATAGCAAAGGAACCATGAGCCGATATGGAGCCATCACAATAACCATGTCCACGCCCTTTACCGATTATACCTCCGGTATAAGGAAAGTTAGATGGCGAAGCAACAACAGCTCCAGTATTCGTACAATTCTCAATAAGAATAGACACTGCACCATCACTATCACTAAAAGCATAAGCCTCCCCAATAAGTCCACCTGTATTTGAATAAGATGTATTACCTCCTGTGACTGTAACATTCTTATTATGACAATTACGTATTATAATTGAGTCTTCTCCACCAGTCACATTACATAAAAGATATCCGGCTAAAGCTCCCGTACGGGTTATTGTTTGACTGTTACATCCTTCAACTCTTCCACTCTCTATCGTCAGGTTTTCTATTTTAGCTCCATTTCCAACATATCCGAATAGGCCTGAAGCTGGGAAACTTTGAGAATCCGAATTTCGAACATGTAGATTGTAAATAGTCTTTCCATTTCCATTAAATATCCCTTTAAAAGGTTGAACAGCACTATTTGCTATAGGATTCCAGTAATGATCTGCCAGATCCAGATCTTTTGTAAGGATAAAAAACATTCCTTCATAACTTTCACCAAGGGATTTATTGACTTGTTCAGCCAAATATGAAAGAGCTGCTTCTGAGGAAATTTCAAAAGGATTGTTTTCCGTTCCAAAACCAGTAAAAGAAAACCCTCCGTCATCATTATACCAATCTCCTTGCTGAGCTCCGGCATTCACAGCAATAAATAATAAACTTATTAAAACGGTTAGACATCTTTTCATACACAAATTAATTAATACCACTATTATAGCGGTAAATCTATTTGTAAATATTCATTCATTCCTGTAAAACAATTTAAAACCGTAAGGGAAGTAGCATCTTTTGGAAGTACCACGCCCACAGCTTTACCTGCTGGAATAATGAACAATTTATCTCCACATGTAAATTTATAAGTAATATCTGAGATATTGGATACTTCATATGCTTTTCTTTCCAAAGATTTTACTTTCCAGACAAGAGATGCTTTAAACAAGGCTTCCAGATGCTCTGCTTTTCCGGCTAGTTGTCCTTTGAAATATGCAGCAGAACGTTTAGCAAATAGAGCTTCTTTAATTCCCTTTTCTGAATGTTCTGTTGCAAAAACTAATGTGAGCGGACGAGCCTGTTTTTCACCACCATAATCGCCACTGATCAATTCATGTATATCAGAGTTAGCCATAAAAGCCAGATTCATATTTTTACACCAATCAAAAGATATAGGATAATACTCCATGTAGTTATGAACTTCAATACCATGTATTTTATTATTCTTAATTAGCTTTTCATGTACAGGATACAATGTAGATTTATCATCCGGCCAACCAGGATGATTCCACATAATAAAAGCACCCTGTTTTGTAGCAATATCAATAGCATTTAAAGGGTCTTCAGTATTCATCGGATTTACATCAGAAACAAACAATGCATTTAAATGTCCGATCGGTTTAGAGCGTGTTATCTCAGTTCCATGTATAACGATAAACCCTATATCATCACCCCTCTTCTTGGCAATTTTGAATGATTCGTTCAGGTCTCCCTTTATTATATCTTTATATGGCCGGTATTCGATATGGTCTGTTATCGCAATGGCGTCTAATCCTTGTCGCCAAGCTTCGTTTACACGTACATCCGGCCAAACTTTTCCATCCGAGAATACGGTATGGATATGAAAATCACATTTTAACGTTTTGTAACCGCCAAAATCAGGAATACGGATAATATCACGCATTATAGATTGATCCATCTCGGTTTCTTCATATACCTCATTGTTTCTTATCTGGGCATTTACGGTACATACCCCTAATAACATAGCCAATACAAATAGTTTCTTCATGATACAAATAATTAAGTCTTTATACCTCAAAAATAAAACAAATTCAGCAAACTTTATTTACATTAGCACTTTAATTCTTAATACTGATAAAATCATGACACGTGCTAAGGTCTTAATTCTACTACTGTTCCTAATCTTTTGCCAGGTTGAAGCAAAAGTAATACTTCCAAAGTTCTTTTCCGATCACATGATATTACAACGTGATCTTCCAATAAAAATATGGGGGAAAGCAGATAAGGGAGAAACTGTTATCGTCTCTTTTAATAATCAAAATTTATCAACAAAAGCTGATAGAAAAGGAGATTGGTCTATCGAATTAGATGCTATGAAAGCAGGAGGCCCTTACGAGATGAAAATATCCGGTAAATCTAACGCTCTTGAATTTAAAGATATATTGATTGGGGATGTATGGATCTGTAGTGGCCAATCCAATATGGAATGGCGATTAAAAGATACCGATAATGCAGAAGAAGCTATAAATAAAGCTACAAATTCTAATATCCGCCTGATTACCGTAAAGAAAACTATTCAAACTAGTGAGCAATTCGATATAGAAGATGGAAAATGGGAATTATGTACCCCTGAAACAGCAAGAGATTTCTCAGCAGTAGGTTATTTCTTTGGAAAGGAATTACAACAAGATCTAAATATTCCTATAGGATTAATCCATACCTCATGGGGAGGTACTGATATCCAAACTTGGACAAGCTGGGAGACTATGACCACTATTGATGAAAAATATCAGCAGTATGCAGGTAAAAAGATAGACAAAGTCTTTAAGTACGACCATACGAAAGATAATAGAAATCCTAATGTTTTCGCCTCACTCTTATATAATGGAATGTTGAAACCTTTAATAGGATACGGAATAAAAGGAGCTATCTGGTATCAGGGAGAAAACAATGCGCATGAAGCATTCAAATATCGGACACTTTTCCCTGCTATGATAAACGACTGGCGAAAACAATGGGGATATGATTTTCCTTTCTTCTGGGTACAATTGGCTAACTTTATGAAAGTACAGGAAGAGCCGGTAGAAAGTAATTGGGCTGAGCTACGGGAAGCACAAAACATGACACTTAGCTTACCATACACCGGACAGGCTGTTATTACTGACATTGGAGATGCAGAGGATATTCATCCCAGGAACAAGAAAGACGTAGGGTACCGGTTGGCATTAAATGCTTTAAAAATAGCTTATGGTAAGGATATTCTTGCATCAGGCCCTGTTTATGATTCCATGCGTAAAGAAGGTGACAAAATCGTTATTACATTTAAAAATATTGGTAAAGGATTATCTGCAAAAGATAAAAATAAATATGGATATTTAAAAGGTTTTGCAATTGCAGGCGCTGATAAAAAATTTGTATGGGCAAAAGCTTATATACAAGACAATAAAGTTATAGTTTTTAGCGAAAAAACACCAAATCCGGTAGCAGTCAGATATGCTTGGGCTGACAACCCTGACGACAATAACCTCGTAAATAGCGCTGATCTCCTAGCCTCACCTTTCCGTACAGATAACTGGAAGGGTATCACTGATAAAAAATGAAATACTATAAAACACAGCGAGTGGAATTAATTAATTCCACTCGTTGTAAAAATCTTTACTTTGTTGTTTATGATTAGACCTTGGATTAATAGTAGATATTACTTAAACTTTCCTTTAATTCAAACACAAACTCCCCGTTTTGCTCTACAATTTGAATTTTATTTTCACGTAATAACCATCCTAAAGATAAATAAATAAGAGATTCCCTCATACGGGTAAGTTCACCAATCTTTCGTAATGATAATTTGCCTTTTTGAGAAAGTAATGAATAAACATCACCGGCATTAGTTCCGACTTCATTTTTTATCATAGCACATTTCGATTTTAAATAGTTAATAAATACAATCCCCTAAAATAATAAAATAAAAAAGTAAACTTTTATTATTTTATATTCTGCCTAAATAACTAAAATAGTTTTTTTCATTAAAATAACCCTAAAAATATTGACTAAATTTATAAGTTTAGTATTGTAATCTTTGATAAACTGTATTAATCACTAATATTTATCTATCAAATTACAAAAATACATATATTTATTAATAAACCTGCAAAATTCTAAGATATTTTCCAATCCTCAACTACTATACAATAATTATCATTTCAAACATTGCAGGTAATTTCAATTATTGATTCGAATACCCCGCTTTCAACATTTTCAGTATGTTCAGTCCAAGTTAATTTCGAAATATCAAATTTTAAACCTTTAGCCACTTGTAGATATTTTTGTTTAATATTGTCAGGCATTATCCTAGATCTTGATAACAACCATAGATAATCACGATTCCTACCAACAACCAATGCATACTTATAATCTTTATCAAGTGCAATAACATTATATCCTGTATAGAATGGCCCAAAAAAAGATACTTTTAAAGCTCCTTCATCATTCGACTTTGCAAATATAGCCTTACCGGAAACTTCTTCGTATTTATTCTTTTTTGTATTATATCCTCTGTTTACTACTTTGACACTCCAATCCTCATTTAAGGAATAATCTGCCGTTACATTCTTTAAATTATTTTCAAAACGGTAATTCATACGTGCAACTTCATACCACTTCCCCACATATTTTTTTACATCAAATGGTTTTAGCGGAATAATCCCCTTAGGGATCGTTTTATAATAATTTCTAACCCATACAGCACTGACGGAAGCGACCGCTAATAATAAGCCTCCCAGAAGATTTTTCTTTATTTCCTTTTTCATGACTTAAATCTGTTTTTATTATTACTATTTATACTATAACAATTTGATATAAACCTAGGTTCGTTATATTGATAGAATAAATGATAACACTATTAAAAATCTATTAAACCAATGGAAGGATAAAAATGCAATTTTACTCCTTATGAGAAATTTTTCTCAGTGCAATAATTGCAACTGAGAATAACATCATTAAGTATTGATTTTGGATTCCCGCTTATCGATCTGTAAAGCTGATGGTACAGCAAATGCTAAAAAGCCCAATAACACCAGAATAGCACCACATACTATAAATGAAGTAGTTAATCCCAAACTATCTGCAAAAAATCCTATTCCTACCAATCCTATTAGTGATGGGAAAATACCTACCGCATAAAACATAGAAAAAACACGTCCTAACGCACTTGCTTCTATATTGGTTTGAACAAGTGCAGTAAAGGCCGAATTGTATACGGCACCCGAAATACCACCAATTGCTGTTAGAATAGCAAAATAGACAAATCCGTTATGAGACAATATTCCTGAAAAGAAAAAAGTTAATCCAATAAGCACATACATACAATTAATAAGTATTACTTTATTTATACGGTATATTTTCATTCCCATAATGGCTCCGCCGATAAGGGCACCTACCCCCCACGCAGCTTCAACTATGCTTACCTGAAAAGCATTTCCTTCAAAATGATTCAGTGTCATAAGAGGGAAAAGAACACTTATAGGCATTATAAAGAACATCGCAAGAATAGAGAAAAGAAATATCCAGCTAAGACCATGATTCTTCAATACAATCATGATCCCGATTTTCATTTCTCTAAGCATATCTTTCTTCTGCTCTTCTTTCTTTTCTGGATTAGGAATAAATACAAATAACAGAGAAATACAAGCTATTGCAGCTCCCAGCACGTCAAGCAATAACACATATTCCATATCCCAAATGGATATAAATAATGCGCCCAATGCCGGACCGGCAATATTTCCTACTGAAAAGATAATCTGGTCAATACCTGCCACCCTCGTTAGTTGCTCTTTCGGAGCCAGTAAAGGAACAGAAGCCTGCATCGCCGGCATATGAAAAGCTGAACCTACAGAACGTAGAGCAAGAAGGATAAATATATGCCACATTTCTGCGATACCGATCCAGAATAATACCGCTAGTATAAACGTACAAAAAGCAATAAAGCTATCAGCCAGTATCATCACAAACTTACGATTCCATCGATCAATAAATACACCACTGAAAGGGCCCAATAAAGCTTGTGGTAACATACCGGCAATAGCGGCCCAGGCAAGCATTTCAGCAGAACCGGTTTCAATACTTATCCAGAGAATAATAGCGAAATTAACAATTGTACTGCTTAGGATTGACAAGAACTGTCCAGTCCATATAATCGCAAAAACTTTTTTCCAATTTTCCATAACAAAATATTAATGGCACTCTAATAGTGCATATAAAAAAATAAAATAAAAAAGGGGATTTACCCGGATATTGAGGAAGGTCCGGAATGGGTATTTTCAACCCATTAATTTATTCTGGTACGGAAAATTTACATAAAAGCTGTTTTTAGTTACACAAAGATAGATTATTTTTCTTAAACAACAAGTCACAAAAATATATACCTTTGCTAAAAGAGATAAACATGATACATCAAGTAGAATTTTCACTTTCACCATATCCGTATGGATTCCATCTGGTTACCCCAAAGATTCTATCTCATCTGGGAGAATTACCGGAGACGGGTTTATTGCATCTATTTATAAAACATACTTCTGCTGGGTTAATTATCAATGAAAATGCAGATTCATCAGTTTTGGATGATTTTAAAACGTTTTTCTCTGACTGGATACCGGAGAATTACCCTAAGTTTGAACATACTTACGAAGGGAAGGACGATATGCCTGCCCATATTAAAGCTTCTGTTGTAGGACAGTCTGTAACCATTCCAATCAAAAACGGCCGTCTTAATATGGGTACCTGGCAAGGTATCTATTTGTGCGAATTCAGATACTCAGGAGGGCGACGAAATATCGTCGGCACAATTATTTCCTGATCCGTTTGTTTATTAAGGTTTATCAAATATACGATCGAAATATAAAAATTAATTAATGACATATGAAAAAATCAATACTACTTTGTTGCATATTATTTCTTTGTTTTTCTTGCCAGACGCATGAGGAAAAGGTAAGATTTCTTGTTTTCACGGATCTACATCATGATTTAATACCTGATGCGAAAGAACGTTTGCAGGTTATAATAGAACAAGCTGAGAAGAACCAGGTCGATTTTATCATGGATATAGGTGATTTCGCTTTTGCTTTACCGGAAAATCAACCAATAAAAGATATTGTAAATGCAACTTCTCTGGAAATGTATCATGTAATAGGTAATCATGATGCAGATAAAACCTCAAAACAGGAATATATAGATTACTGGGGATTACCTAGTGGTCATTATTATGTTGACAAAGGAAAATTCCGTTTTATAATACTAGATTCTAATTTCTTTATTGATAAAGAAGGAAATGAACATCCTTACGATCATGCGAATTATTTTGGAGAGGGACTCTTGAGGGAGAGATTCAGTAAAGAACAGCATGGATGGCTTAAAAATCTTTTAAATACTGACCAGATTTGCGTAATCTTCTCTCATGGTCCAATTAATGATGGATATAAGGAAGTAATAGACAACAAATCCATCCATGAAATAATAATTGATGCAAGAAAAAAGGGGACTCGTATTGCTGCTGCTTTTGCTGGTCATATCCATAGTGACAATTACCATGTGATTGATGATATAAATTATTTACAGGTAAACAGTGCCAGCTATATCTGGGGTGGTGAAAGATTTCTGAATACAGAACGTTATACAGAAGAATTGAATAACAAGTATCCGGCATTGAAATATACGATACCATACGAGTCAGCATTATATGCCATTGTTGAAATAGATTCGTCAGGGAAAATTACAATTACGGGCTCAAAAAGTAAATATCTTGAACCCGCACCCGATGAAGACTTATTGAAAACTCAACCCTATCCATGTTCGGCTGAAATTAGAGATAGGGAGATTAGTTTCTAATTGTTTTAATGAAGTCTATATCCTATTGAGAGACCTAACGTAAATGTTCGTTCCCGTAACTCGCCGAATTGTTTATTAAATGAGGGTAAATATGAAGCATTCAATCCGATTAATATATCATCATTGATTTTATAAATACCACCTATTTCACATTTCAATCCATAAAGGATTGATTTAGCAGACATATAGTCTGCAAGTTCATGAATATCATCCTTTACTTTAATATCTACTCTAGGGCCAACTCCAATATAGTATATTTCTTTACGGATATCTCCTTTTAAACGAAAAGTAGTATTTATTGTAATATAATTGGCTGAAAGAGTATAATGATCATAAGGAGTATTTTCTCCCGGATTAAAAAGAAAATTTACTTTACCACCACTACCTTTGGTTATATAACCTATTTCGCTTGAAAGATTATACCATTTATTATGCAAATAATCTATACCCAAAGACACTTGATACGGAGTTCTTGTATCAAAAGAATCATCCTCATATTTTGTAGAGGTAATCGCTATACCATTTTCAACCTTTATTACTTGTGCAGATAAGGGCACTGAGAAATAAAGTAAAATAATCACAACAAACCATGCACAACTTTTTTTCATATTTCTCGTATTAAATTGATTACACCTTTAAAACGAGAATAAATAAAAGTTCGTATGTTTTAGATGAAGGAATGAATATTTTTTTCGTTCAGCTTATTTGGTCCTTCTTTCCGTTATTTTAAAAGTTCACTCAATATTCTTACCCCTTCAGAAGCACCGGCTTCAATAAAGTGAATATCTTTTCGATACGCCTTAACCTCTTTCGGATCAATCAGGTAAATAGGTTGTCCATTACGCACATAGTTTAGAAGTCCTGCTGCCGGATACACATTCAAAGAAGTACCAATCACAACAAATATATCTGATTGTTCTACCATACGGATAGCCGGTTCTATCATTGGAACAGCTTCACCAAACCACACAATAAACGGACGGAGCTGGTTTCCATAAGGATCTTTATCACCCATATTGATAACAGGATTGTCAACAGGGATATCGTATGTAGTATTCAGATCATTTATAGAACAAGCTTTCATTAATTCTCCATGCAAATGAAGAACCTTTGTACTTCCAGCCTGTTCATGTAGATTATCTACATTTTGCGTGATGATTTGTACATCAAAATCTTTCTCCAATGCTGCCAAACCCATATGTCCGTCATTAGGCTTACATTCCAATAGCTGACGCCTACGCTGATTATAGAACTCCAATACCACTTCAGGCATCCTGGCAAATGCCTCTGGTGTAGCAACGTCTTCTACTCTATATTTTTCCCAAAGTCCATTCGAATCACGAAACGTTGAAATTCCACTTTCCGCACTCATTCCTGCTCCTGTTAACACTACTAATTTATTCATGATGATAAGGTTCATTATTAATAATTGTCATTGCGCGATAGAGTTGTTCAACAAAGATCATACGTATCATCTGGTGTGAAAATGTCATTTTACTGAATGATATCTTTTCTGACGCAGCTTTATGAATAGTATCACAAAAACCATAAGGTCCACCGATAACAAAGACGAGCCGTTTTGGCACAGTATGTGTTTTCTTTTCAATATATGATGCAAACTCTATCGAAGTAAACATTTTGCCTTTATCATCAAGTAAAACACAATTATCACCCGGCTGAAGCATTTTTATAATCAATTCTCCTTCTTTTTCTTTCTGCTGGGACTCAGACATTTTTTTTGTGTTTTTAATATCAGGAATAACAATTACTTCAAAAGGTATATAATGAATTAAACGCTTACAATATTCTTCTATTATTGTTGAAAATGAAGCATTATCTGTCTTTCCTATTGCCAATAAAACAATCTTCATGAAATGAACAATTACTCTTTTAACGTTGTTAAGTTGCTAAAGTAGTTATTTTTATTAATCTTTGTAAGTTAGTTATAATAAAAAAGAGAGAGATCATGAAACGAATAGTTCTTATTTTTATGTTGGTTTTCTCATTCTTATGTGTACATGCCGCCGATATTACTTCAATATCAAATGCTTTTAAATCAGGGAATGCTTCATCTCTTACATCTTATATGGATGAAGAAGTGGATATGGCTGTTCCTGGTTCTGCAAAGAAATGCAATGCCGGTGATGCTGTTGCAATGCTGAATACATTTTTCCAATCAAATACACCTACTGGATTTTCCGTATTACACAATGCTGATAAAAAAGACAGTGGTTTTATTGTAGGTAAATTACCCACATCAGGAAAAGAGTACCGTGTAAATATTACATACCGCGCAGAAGGCAACAAGGCAATTATACAATCAATAAGAATAGAATAGAAATGAATAACGTTTAACGATTAATGATTAACAGTCATATTATTAATCGTTAAACGTTAATCGTTAATCATTAAAAAAGATGGATCAATTAATAGACGACCTAATTAAGTTGGCATTTGCTGAAGATATAGGCGATGGCGACCATACTACATTATGCTCTATTCCGGCCACTGCAGTCGGCAAGAGTCAGTTAATCATTAAAGAAGACGGTATACTGGCAGGTGTTGCCATAGCTCAGAAGGTATTCCACTATTTCGACCCAGAGCTGAAAATTGATGTTTTTATTCATGATGGTGCTGAAGTGAAAAAGGGAGATATTGTTTTTGTAGTAGAAGGAAAAGTACAATCTCTGCTTCAAACCGAACGGTTGGTACTAAATATAATGCAACGAATGAGTGGTATTGCTACAACCACCCGCAAGTATGTAAAAGCATTAGAAGGTACGAAAACACGTGTACTGGACACCAGAAAAACCACTCCGGGCATGCGTATGCTTGAGAAAGGAGCTGTTCGCATTGGTGGTGGTGTTAATCATAGAATTGGTTTGTTTGATATGATCTTGCTCAAAGACAACCATGTAGACTTTGCCGGAGGAATTGAAAAGGCTATCACTCGCGCTCAAAACTATCTGAAAGAAAAGGGCAAAAAACTAAAGATAGAAATTGAAGTTCGTAATTTAGATGAGCTGGAACAGGCAATGAAAACAGGAGGCATCGATCGTATTATGTTGGATAACTTTAGCGTAGCTGATACTAGAGAAGCAGTAAAACGCATAAATGGTAGATACGAAATAGAATCTTCAGGAGGTATAACCTTCGACACATTAAGAGATTATGCTGAAGCCGGTGTAAACTACATTTCAGTAGGAGCCCTCACCCACTCCGTCAAGAGTCTTGACATGAGTTTAAAAGCTATAAGCTTTTAAACAATTGGAAATTGAAAATGGAAAGTTGAAAACGTATTTGAGAGTACAATTTTCAACTTTCCATTTTCAATTTTCAATTATGCTTTACAATATAAATTTCAAAATTTATATTGTAAACGTACCGTAAGAACATTATCCTTTCTATCTGACTCATAACCATTAATTAGCTGACTAGTTTCATTCTTATTTATCTCGTAATAGGCTTGTAGGCGAATATGCCTATTGAAGGAATAAAGAGCACCTATACCAACTGTATATTGCGAAAGATCTGTTTTAGTCGTATATGAGCCATCTATCCCTATCTCATCTTTCTTGACCTTAGTATTGGGATCATAAGCATCATATTTCAGCACGACAGAAAAAGGAGATGTTCCAATATCCTGTATAAAATAAAAGAAATAACCCAGGAATGGACGTTCATACAGCGCATTCTCCGGCAAATCAGTAGGACGTGTACCTGAATTGGGGCTTCTACTATTTGTTGCTATACCTGGCTGAGTACCAAACAAGGCTTCTGCACGTAAAGTGGTCGTTCCCATTTCCGTATATAGACTTAATTGTCCATCTAGACCAAAATATTCACGCTTCATAAACGTTCCTGTTTTTCCTTTATCTATTCTTATAAAACGTTTATCCCGCATCTCATAAACTTCAATAGTAGGATTATAAACGCTTCCATTATAATAAGAAAAACCTGCCCCCCATTTCCCCCATTTTCCGGCCTTTTTCTCAGCACTAAAACGTCCTATAAAATCTTTCCGGTTATCAGTTTCCCGATTAATACTATTACCGGCAAAAAGTCCGGCATCAAGTCTCATAAAATATAAAGGACTGGTCATCGGAGTACGTAAAGTAAGCATTGCCCCTACATCACGTTCGTCCGGAAAGAAATATTGAATAACAGTTGCCCGCTCAGGAGACTCTAGGTTACCGGTAGAATAAGAAACCTCATACCCGAACGGACGATTAAAAATACCTGCCATAAGTTGATTACGTTTCAACCACGGATCTTTAATTCCTATATATAGATCACGAAAACTCACACCTTTCTCATTTGCGTCTATCTGAATAGCTCCTGTTCCAATCCCATCGTTATATTCAACTTTAAGCCTTCCTCTGCGGATACCGATACGATTGAAACCTTTATCCGGATTCTCGTTTGAATCGCCAACTTTCAAAGATGCATCCTGTTGCCCATACTGGTATTGTCCTTGTATGTAAGAAGAAATTTTAAACTTGCTAAGCCCTTTAATCAACTTATCCAATGTTGCGGTTTGTTCTTCCAAAGAATCGACACGCACGGTTAATTGTTCTATATATTCTTGTGATAAAACAGGTAAAGAATAAAATATGAGAAAGATCCCCCATAACAAACGTATACCTCTTATCTTCTCCGGATTGTTTTGCATAATTAGATGTAATGTAATACTAACGACAAAGAAACGACACATTCATCACAAAACAAAAATAAAGTCATTACAAAAATGTTAAGCAACAAAAAAAGCCCCCTCCAAACGGAGAGGGCTTTTATTATAGGATATCTTATTCAGATATTAATTACTTAACAATAGCTTTGATTGCTTTTTCACCATCAACAGCTACTACAACGATACCCTTAGGTAATTGGATTGTAGCCTGATCAGAGTTAGCAACTGTGTTAGCAAGTGTTTGTCCAAGAACGTTGCTTACAGTAACTTTCTTGTTAGCAGCATTGTAAACTGTTACTTCTCCGTAACCTGCAACAACCTGTACTTTAGTGGTAGCAACCTCTTCGTTAGAAATAGCACCGTCGTTTACACCAGGCTTGTCTGTTACATCAAAGACGTCAGGACTACTTTGTAATGCATCAGAAACATCTGTTGCCCATTGACCAATTACCGGAACTTCATTCTGGAATTTAACCCACTGACCGATCTTTGGACCAATTTCATCACTTTGAGAAGTAGTTTCAAATAAGAAACGTCTGTTCTGCTCATCGATTAAACGGAACTGGAATACCATACTCTTTCCGTTAATCTCATCTTTGCTTAAGTCAGCAGTACCTGCTAATTTACGAGGTTCAGTATATTTAGACGTAGCCCATCTTTGTTTGTAATGAGTATTATTTCCTAAATAATGTTTGTCATAAGCTGGTAATCTAAACAATTCTTCTTTCTTGATCTGCTTAGCTTCTTTAGCTATCATAACAGGATCACGTAATACATAGAATGTATCATTAGCGTGAATACCATGAACAAACGCCAGACGAGTCAGGTCTTTTGCTCCATAAGAGAATTTACCTTGATAGTCAATATTACCAACATTAACAGAGTCCTGAGCATTGAACAACCAATCAGCTTTAGTCATCGGATAAGGAATAATAGTATGAGGACAGTTAATCCAATCCGGATCCTGATGTGTTTGACCATTATGGTGGACATCCGTACACCAAACAGTATCTTTTGCTCCGAATGATGGACGAAGAGCTAACATATACTGAGGCATAATTGTTTCATAACGTACGTAAGCTGTATCCACATAGAATGTATATGACATTTTACCTTCTGCTTCAGGGTATTGATATTTATTATAAAGACCACCAAAACTAATTGTTTTATCGTATACGAGGCTATCACGGAAGTTTCTTACATAACCAGGAACACCCACATTGTGAACACTGTTTTCTGCTAAGAAGTTAGAACCATCTGTTCCCCAGTTGTTATATTTAGCAAACTTCAACCATAATGGAGAGTTGATATCAGCTGTATCAGCACCACCTTTATAAGGCTCAACTAATGGACCATAAGTACCACCGTCAAATCTTCTATACAGATAGTTGTTAGCTGGTCTCATAGCAAATGCAGATGCACGGATAACGTTCATAGTTTGTAACTCCTGAGCCATTACTAAAGAACCGTCCTTAATAGCTGCGCGAACATATCCATTTGCAGGTCTATAACCAGCAGCATTATTATTAAGACCATTATAAGCACTTTCATACCATAATGTGTCAGCATTTATTCTGGTATAGAAATTAGTGTAAAGTCCATCTGCATTTGTAAGTAATGCCGGATTATAAGCATCTACCAATGAATAGAATGGAGTACCACCTGCAACGTTTTCTTCAGCTACGCGATTATTTTCTTTCAAGAAGAATCTCGCAACTCTACTATCTCTCTTATCTAAATCAGATACTGCATACATATCTTCACCAGTGGCAGGATTAAATATCTTAATCATATATTTACCGTCTACCATCAGTAAGTTTGCATCTTTTACTCTGATTACATAAGCAGTTCTTCTCAACTCTTCAAACAATTTATTAGTAGTTGTATATTTTGCTGAATCAAGAACACCTATATATCCATAGTAACCTTCATCTTTATAATTAGTCGCTGTTTCCAGTTCAAAATTAGTGCTTTCACCTATTTGTACACGAACTAATGAGTCAGTCGCTGAGTTGTAAAGATTTAGATAACCATCTTTAGCCAAACCACTCAGATAATTGAATGCATACTGTTTTTCAGCAAGTTTCAAAGAATCATTATGGAAGTATCCTAAATAAGGATCTGTATAAGCTTGCGGTACATTTGGCTTTTCAGTCTTCACTTCAACAAATGATAATTCATCCGCAGCATTGAAATATGTTCCTACAACTTTAGGCATAGCAAGATTACCATTCTCTGTTCTGTAAAGTTGAACATTTTTAGCATTGATAGCCGGATATTCGCGGTTATAAATATTTACACGATATGTATTCGGATCATTTGTTGTTCTGATTTGTTCAACTACCCATTGTGTAGCAGGCATATGTCCGAAATCCTGAATAGTTCCATACAACTGAGAATCATTATCTTCTTTAGCCCAAATAATTGATTGATTGATATGAACAATCTTGAATTGCTTGTCAGTAATACCTGAATTTTTCAAAGTGATAAAATACAATCCAGAAGCTAAAGTAGTACGGTTATCATCAACAGGTTCGCAACCACCAAGACCTAAATTAATTATTGTATTAGCAGGTGCAGTACCGATAGTAACAATTCTTTGAGTACCCGCAGGAGTCAAGTTTTGCAATTTAACATGCAATGAATCCGTTTGTGGATATTGAGGAGATGCATGTACTGGATCAGTGGCCAATGTCATATATTGATCATACCAGGTTGTATCTCTTGGCTCAAATGATGGAGGGAAATTCTGTTTTAAGAATGCACCACGAACATCAATAGCTAAACTGTCATTTGAAACATAATATTTCAACTGGAAGTCATAAAGAGCCTCAAAGTTAGCTATAGGATTTGCAATTGTATTCCAATTGTTATAAATAGTATCAAATTTGAAATTCAAGAAACCAATACCTGTACTGTTTTGGAAAGCAGTATCAACACGTAGCCATTTTAAAGTATCAGTTGTTGAAGCCATAGGACGCTCTAAATTCACATAACCTGGTTGTGTTGCAACATCTCTAGCTTTCAGTTTATACTGAGTAAATGGATTCCATGTTTCACTACCCTGATGATCAGGAGTGAATTTTAATTGAACAAAATCACTTGTTTTAGTAGCAAGAAGCGTATTAAATTCTTCTGCATCTAAAATCAGCGGAGCTGGTTTAACAATACTAAACCGAAGAACACTGTCATCTGCAAATACTTCTGCCATATCTGCACTTGCCTTATATGACTTCAAAATAACTGTAGTATCAGTTCCTGAAACACTTAAAGCCAAAGCCACAACAGAGTCTGGTCTGAAATAAGTAATAAGAGGTTGCCAAGTTTCAAGCGAAGTTTCATATGTTCCGGAAAACCTCCATCCATTCAAATTACCTTCTTGAACATTCATTGTGTCAATAGGATTACTAATGTAACGGAAGGTTGTATCTGTTAATGAAACTGAAAGAGGAAACCCTGTTGACTTATTGATAAAGTCAAAAGTAGGATTCTGTCCTGCTGCTTCAGGAGCTGTTACATGAGCACACCACAAAGAGGTACCATAAGCCTGACTAACCTTATAATTCTGATTATCGAAGGCAAGCAATTTGCCATCTTCATCAACCGTTAACAAGACTGTATCAGTAGCTAAAGCAGTAGATGTAGCCACCAAATGATACAAGCCATTGTCGTTTACCGGCAAATTAGGAGCAAATTCAGCACCCAACTCCGGATTTACTGGAATCCAGTATGGAGTCGGTGTTTGAGCTGAAAGTGTCCCTACAGAGCCTACCAGCATCAGAGCACTGGCAATCAAAGTAAAAAACTTTTTGTTCATAATTTAAAAATTTAATATTAATACTAAAAAGTAAAATTGAGTTTTATCTTTTTTTATTTATTATCTCCCTATACATTATATTATATATACAAGTAAAATCACTTTGCTATCACTTTTCTCCTTTCGGCGAATTCTGATAACGTAGTGAGCTGTTTATAGTTCACTTTATTTAACCATCTTTAAGATTTCGCATATATCTCTTTGTTGATCAAATAAATTGAACCTTTTTTTCACTCAGCAAAGGTATATATTTGTTTCATATACGCAATTATTTCAACTATTTTTTTTCCCCATCCCATTCCTTTCTTATCAATAGATAATATAAACATGTACAAAACCCCCCTTTTACATGACAAACATTACAGTTCCAATATAAAATTATATGTTTTTCTCCATTATCTGGACTTACTAACCAATATTTGCCGCAAATTGTTCCGAAATAGACCTATATTTTCTTTATCACATAATGATCTCCAATATCATTAAACAACGAAATAAAACACATCATCAAAACCGCTAAAAAAAAGGTTCAATTTGTTTGTACATACAGGATAAGTCCCATTGTATGAACATATTTACCATCTATAGAAACTCAATTTTTACTTTTAGTATTAATATTAAATTTTTAAATTATGAACAAAAAGTTTTTTACTTTGATTGCCAGTACTGCAATGCTGGTAGCTTCGGTAGGAACGGTTAAGGCGCAAATACCTGAATACAGGTATAATTTTGCGAAATATATAACCGATCACGCAGGTCCTACTGCTGCTACTCCATTCCAGAATGCTGGTGGATTTGCGAAATCTATTATTGAAGACACTTACTTCCATCTAGGTGTAGCTGGAGCCAACTATGCTGATGAAGATGGCGTATTAGCCATGTATCAGGATGCAAATACAGGTGAATTCTTTTTACGGGTAGTCGATATAACTCAAATTCCCGCTAAAGAACTACGATTCACTTTATGGACAATTAACTATACAGGTAATGCTGTTTACGGTTATCGTTATGCGTATACCAATATGGGAACAGGTATGCAGTTGTCATTTGACTCAAATGAAGCTCTTGCGGTGACTAACCCTGCGGCTCCTAATACGCCTCAGTTACCGGCATTGAGCAGAGTCCCTATTGGGGGAGCTGCTTATAATTGGCAATGGGGAGGCGCTTTATCAACAGCACGTATAGCTCCGGATAAATTCGGAGGTTTTCTAGCAGGCGATGAAGTAGAATTAACATATTCTTATGGTAGAGCTCCTGGTGATTCGGTAATGGTATTATATAAGACAGGAAATGCGAACAACGATGTAACTGTTCTGAAGTATGCTGCTAACCGCTTACCAGATGCGGCAGATATTCCTGATGTACTTAACTTAATTCCTACTATTCCAAATCCAGTACTATTATCAGCTAATGATTTGAACTCCATGCTTTGGAATGATGACTATTTAAGTGGCGTCAGATTTAACTTCGACAAAGATGTCGAAGGAGGAAATCCTGAAGCAGTTAATCTTTGGACAAGTAAAAAGTATAAAGCTACCAGTGCAGTTGGTTATCCATCAAACATATATGATTGGGACATCAACGTGGCGGCAGGAAATCCCAGAACTAATCAGGCTACATATACCGCTTTAAAAGCATTGGAAATGGCGAACAACCGAAAAGCATTCGGAGATGCTATCGTTAATGCATATGGTAATGCAACAGACCTGCCTACCACAGGTGCAGCTTTACAAGCGTTCTGGAATACAGATGTTAGAAATGTGGCAACTGGTACTACTACTTATGAAGAATTGTTAGCTGCCCTTCAAACACTTGCTAGAGCACAAACAGCAGGATCTACAGAAGCTAAGTTTATGACCGCTTTAATTGCTTATACAAAAGCTGAAAGATATTATACTATTTATGATATCATTAATGGAGGCGATGATGCTGAAGAATTTATTCTTAATACGATTGCATCAACGACTTCTGCTCAAGCTGTTTTTGGACCATTTTATACCGCAGCATCTAATGGTGCAGGTACATGGGCTAATATAATTACTGCTCAGAATAATTTGGCGACAGCAGTCACAAATGCGACTACTGCAGCAAACGCTGAAAAAGCGACCAACTCAACAGCTATTTCTGATTATGGTTGGCTTTCTCTATATGATGTGGAAGCATATGAAGCAGACCCCACGAAACCGCTTAAATATCTAATGTTAGACACGGCTTACTTAACCCGGCAAGCTGGAAATAAGCACCTGAAATTCAACATTAAAGAATGGAAAGACTTATTGACTAACTCAAGGGGTGAGGCCATCGGAGTTGATGCAGACATAAACGCTACCCGTCTGGATTATAACGGACGTTATAATTACCAGTTTGTATGGTATCCACATGCTGACTCTTTAGCTATCCGAGTAGCAGGGTATGCAATGTTGGAAAATTCAGATAATACAATTCCTTCTCCTGATTATTTCAGAGATATGACTCTGATTGAAAATAGTGTTGATTACCCATTACCAACATCTACAGACTTCTCATATAATGTCATCAATCAAAATCAGGAAATGAACCTGGTTAAAATTGTTGTGTTAGCAGATAATCACCGCGAAGTAACAGTTGGTAATTCAGAGTTAGCCCGTAATCAGGTGATGAATTGGACTATCAATACAAGAATCTTTATAGATGCTTCTTCTGGTTTGGTTAAAACTACATTACCTCCAGGCATTTATTTCTTCAAATTAGAATCGGATATCACTTGGAATCATTGGAGTGATAAAAACAAAAACAGAGGTAAATATTATGTTGTAAATTATCCTGGAAGTAATCAAGAATACACTACAGAAGAAATTTATCAGAATATTTCAGACAAAGCGGCACAAGACTTTGGCCATATGCCACGTACTCAATGGGTAGTAGAAAGAAATCCGGGTATTGAAGGACAGCAAACAATAAATATTTACAACCGCGAATATCCGGAAAATGCAGCAGCAAGAAATGTTCAACTGTATTCAGATGGAAAAGGTAACATATTTGCTCAGTTTGTTCCTTCAACTACAACTTCATGGATACCACCACTCGCTGCAAAAGATACTTTCTCTTATAAGAAAGTTATTGAGGCAAAACCTTCCTCAAATGTTCATGCTGACTCATATCTGGGATACAAATATGTAGGTTCGGATACGATCAGAGAAAAGTTATATACATTAGATTATCTATCAGGATTAAAACTTGGAAATTTTGCTAATATAAAACCTGATGCAAAAGATACTACTTTGTATGTAGATGTAAACGGAGATAAAGTATATGTACAATTAGTAGATGTCTCTAGCTTTAATAATAATATTGCAACCAATAACAAATATGGTTACGCAAGTGAGGATGCAGTTGCTCCACAATTATACAGAAAAGCTTATTTATTAAGGGTATATGACGACTCCAAATTGGCAAACAATCATAAGTATATAGTTAGGGATTATAGCAATGACAATACATATGCGGTTATGTCATTTACTAAAGAGAATTTAGAATGGGGATTCCAGAATCTTTATGAACCCTATGGAAATGGAACAGGCATATATGCTCCTAACGTACTTGATGGCTATAGACTTGGAATGTTCTTCCTGAAAGAAAATAACCAACTATTATCTGGTGAAAATTTAACAGATACAACTTGCTATTATGCACTTCAAGAAGCATATTTGACTCTTGTAGAAAATACTACAAATAAATATGAGTTTATAGAAGCACGTCCGGAACGTGTTGGTGTACGCGATGCTTCACTTAGGTTCTCTATTGAAGATCAATATCAAGAAGAACGTGTAGCTACATTCGGGTTCATAATCGATAATGCCCCGCTTTACAGAAGATTAGGTGTAACTGATCCTGAAGACGGTTATAAAGATCTGACTAGAGACACAGGTAAGATTTATACGATTAATTCTACAGCTCGGGAATATTTGTATGAAATCCGTGGTTCTAAAAATCCTTATTATAAAGAAGGTCTGAACCTATTGGGAAAAGAAGGTAAGGGAGATGACAAAAAGGCTGCATTATTTATTGATACTGCTTATGTACGCAACAATACAAATATGCCTCAGTATATGTTTGCAGTTGATGTAACGGTACAACCTGCTGGTATGCTTTGCGATGTTCCGGAACATAATACACCTGAATACATAGCAAACCATGGTGATTGTGGACACAAAAAACCTTCCAAAGGATATGTAGTGGGTCGTTATCTGATTAATGCAGAAGATTCTGTACAGTATTCTGAGCAATCTAAATCTTATATCTGGGATAATAAATATACACGTTTAGCATTTGTATGGGCTAAACATATAGAAGACACATTGATTATCCTTGGTGATGATGGTATGGATGTGGATCCTAAAAAATTAACAAGGGCTGATTCTATCTTCTTAGGTGACAACCTTCATAACATTAATGGTAGAGATATGAGTGGTGGAACATTACCTGGTGCAGTTAGTGATACTACCGGCTATTGGAAAGGTGATGCAAAAGCAGTAGCTAACTACTATCACTCAGCAAGACCTAAATATGGTATAAAGAACGCCGTATTTGCTCTTCGTTTGATTGATAATAAACCAGAAGCTGATTTCTTAATTGAATCCGCAGGGGATGACAAAATTCCAAGTGGAAGTACAGGGAAATGGGTTGCTGTTAAGAACGGGGTTCCTGTAATTGCGTCTTATAATACATATAGTGATGCTATTCTGGATGCCGAACGTTTTAACATCGAAAGAACGAATGAAATTCCGACAAACAACGAAGCTATCACTGACAATAACGTGAAAGTAGTTGCTGGTTATGGTGAAGTTACTGTTTACAATGCTGCTAATAAGAAAGTTACTGTAAACAACGTTCTTGGACAAACAGTTGCTGCTACAATTGCTAATTCAGATCAGGCTACAATCCAATTACCTAAGGGTATCGTTGTAGTATCTGTTGATGGTGAAAAAGCAATCAAAGCTATTGTTAAGTAATTTATATCTGAATAAGATATCCTATAATGAAAGCCCTCTCCGTTTGGAGGGGGCTTTTTGTTTTATTAAAATGCCATGTCATATCTTAGAGATAATAGTATATTTGTAGAAAATCTCACTGTATGACAGATCGACTAAGTAAGATATCTTGTGGAATAGCAATAATAACCGTCTTGTTGGCGGGCATTCTTTATCTGATTCTAGACAGGCATTTTTTCTTTCGTCTGAGAGGTGATGATGAGATTCTATTTCTTATTATTGGAGCTATTTTTCTTGCCGGACTTGTACTCGCGGGTAGTATCTATTCTTTGATTGCTTTTTTCAGAGAACAAACTATTCTGTCGGGGATTAGTCTTTTCTGTTTTCTTTCTGTTATAATCGTCTTTATTTATATGATAAAATGAGAGTTGCAATTACCGGAGCTGCAGGAAATTTAGGTAGCCTATTGGCATTGGAGATGAAAGATAGGGAAGTAATCCTGAATCTGCTTATTCATAAAAAAGAGGTTGCGGATGAATTAAAATCAAAAGAAAATGTAACTATTTTTAAAGTTGATCTGGCACAAAAAGAGACATTAAAAGAAGCTCTTGAAAATGTAGATGTAATCGTCCATTTTGCCGGTATTTTATTTAAAGCTAATCCGGAAAAGTTTCTACCCGTTACAAATACTATTTACTTCAATAATCTGTTGGACATTGCAGTTGAGCAGAAAGTCAGAAGAATTATTTTAATTAGCTTTCCACATGTGGAAGGGGAAAGCACACCTGATAGACCGGCACGAGGGTCACTTACGGAAACTCCCGAATCCATGCATGCCCGTACACGTCTTGAGGAAGAAAAACTGTTATTCCAATATGCTGAAAAATTCAACTTCGAAGGTATCTCTTTACGGGTTGGAATGGTATATGGAAAAGGCATACTGATGATAGATGCCGGGCAATGGTTTGCACGGCATTGGTTATTGGGTATTTGGAGAAAACCGACTTATATTCACCTAATCTCGAAAGATGACTTTGTTGCTGCAACAATTGCCGCGATTGATAAAGAAAACATACAAGGAATTTACCATATCGGAGATGAAGGTGTACAGACATTACAACAGTTCCTCGATGATATAACTGTCTATAAAGGAAATCATAAACCCTGGAGAATGTCTGTATGGATGATTATGGCTGCAGCACGGTTGTTTGAAGCTGCCTCCTTATTATTCAATATAAAAAGTCCACTCACAGTCGATTTTATCAAAATCGGAATGGTGTCCTATTATGGAGACACTTCACGAATGCACCGGGATTTACTACCCAATTTGAAGTATAGAACCTACCAAGAAGGAATTAACTTGTTCTGATATTATAAGTGAAAAGGTTACTCACCTAAAAAGAAAAAGGGAACCGTTAAGTATACAGTTCCCTTTTACACATACAATATGCCAATAATTTATAATAAAGCTGCAATTTTATTTTTCAATTCAGCGGCCTTTATTGGTTTAGATACATATCCGTTAAAGCCGCTATTATTAATTCGTTGTTCATCTTCAGCAAAGGCAAATGCAGTCACCGCAATAATAGGAATTTGTTTATCCACTTTACGAATTTCAGCCGTTGCTTCATAGCCATTCATATTTGGCATCTTAATATCCATCAGAATAAGATCAGGGAAATATTTATTATATAACTCTACAGCCTCCTTTCCATCACGGGCATACAGCAAATTATATTCCTTAAGCATGGCACTGAAGAGAATATAATTACTTTCATTATCTTCTGCTATCAATAAAGTCGCTTTTTTCTTGTATTCATCAACGTATACAATTTGCCGTTTTACTGGTTCTTCATCTTTATCTTTCATACTGATCAAAGTTGTGATTGGCAAAGTGAACCAAAAAGTTGAACCTTTCCCATATTCCGATTCCACTCCTATTTCACCACCAAGTTTATTAACAATTGTCTGACTAATAGACAAACCAAGGCCTGTACCTTGAGCAAAACTATTTAGTTTTACAAAACGATCAAATACAGCTTTTCTATCTTCTTCCTTAATACCGGTACCAGTATCCGTCACATACAAATAAATATCATCTTCACGAATATTATATCCAAAGCGAATACTACCTTCGGAAGTAAACTTAATCGCATTATTAATAAAATTTGAAAGGACCTGAGATAAGCGGTTCTTATCTGTGCGAATAATACAGTGAGGAACTTTCTCTACAAAACGCACATCTACTCCGTAATTAGCTTTTATTCGTGATGATTGTTCTATATCAGATAATAGTTGGTTTATGTCAACATTCATGTTGACAAAATCCAATGTACCAGCTTCTATTTTTGCCAAATCTAAAATATCATTAATAAGTTGCAACAATAATTCATTATTTGTATTAATGATTCCAACGTATTCTTCACGCTCCAGAGGGTCATCCGTTGATGCCAATAAGTCAGAGAAACCAACAATTGCATTCAAAGGAGTTCTTATTTCATGACTCATATTTGCCAGGAATGCAGATTTCAAACGATCTGATTCCTCTGCTTTTTCTTTTGCTTTTCTTAATTCGTTTTCCGTCTTTTTCAAAGAAGTTATATCTTCCTTCTTAACAATTACTCCCTGTAATTCACCATTTTCATTAATAATAGGGTTTGCGAGAACATGAATATATTGATCTGCAGTACAATGTTGTACTGCCTCAACCTGCATCTTCGTTTCCATCGCTTTGATAAGTGTACACTCCGGACAGTAAGGCTTTTGAGGATTCTCAACCAGACAACAATTATTCGGGCCATTTACCGGATTACATGGAAAATAGATTTGATTACTCCATTTTACAGAATAATCCGGCTTAATAAATCGGATAGAAGCCTCTATATTATTCATAATTAATATATTGTCCTTCTGGAGATCCATTAAACGATCTTTCAGTTTATTAGACCGATAAAAGAAGTAAGCTAACATGATAAGGAAAAGAAGCAGAATAATCGTAACTGAAAGTAGTATTTCATAACGATATAAGGTAAAGAGACTGATCTCACTATTTATAAAATCAGCTTCTTCGGGAAGTGAATCCATTGGAATATTCCATTCTTTTACCTTATGTAAATCAAATACATAATAATTTGGTAGTATAGATGCCAATACATTCTTCATTTTAAGTGAACCATTCTGCAAGTCTATAACTTTCTGTGCCAGATCTCTTCCTAAAGTACGGTACTGAGGAACATATCCACCGATTGCCCAATGTCCTAATCCGGTAAATGAAAGTGTAAATGCAGGAATATAAGGATTTGCCGACATCATTGAATATGTAGCATTGCCGATATAATAACTTTCATTTACATCCACTCGCCAGGTTCCGAGTAAAATAGCGGTTCTTTGAGGAAGGGCTCTTATCTGATCAATAACAGTATAAATACTATTTTTACGGCCATCCAATAGAATCAGATCAAGATCTTCAAGACCTTTCATTTCTTTTTCTACATGTGACTGTAATGCTACACCACCATAACTGTTATCGGTGATCAAAGCTATATGTTTTGTTTCAGGATATAATTTCATAATAAGCTCCAGATTTTTTTTAATGTCATAAGAGTATAAAAAACCTGAAACATTCGGATTAGCATCTAACAAAGCCTGTACATCCATACTTTCCGGCATCCATTCTGATAGATTTTCGGAAGAATCGGGCAAAATAACTGCATTATTACTCACCATAGCACATAAAACAGGTACCTTATCTTTCTCTGCTATATCAAGAGACAAATAAGATGCCCAACCCTCCTGGCCGAGAATTATAATTGCACTGGGACTATTTCCATTATTATATTTTGATAATATATTCCTCATTTTAGTTTTCCACATTGGAGCTTCAAAGAGGCTTTTACAGTTCATATTTTCTATTACAACGGTAGATTCGCCGCCTAAACGTTTATACTCATCTATGAATTCCGAAATATTCAGAGTTGTATTTTTTGTATCAGGATTATATGAGCTGATAATAAGAATCTGGCTATCTGTCGTCGTTGAATACGCACGGATAGGTATAGCTATATATAATAATAGTAGTAATACGGCTATAGTTAACAGGTCGTGTTGGGCTCTTCTCATCGAAGACAAATGATTCTTTATTTATAATAAATTCGTTCTGCTGCAAAAGTAATTATTTTTTATATACATAACACAAAAAAATAAAAATTTCTGCCAGAAAGTTATATATAGTGTTTCTTATCTTACCAAAAACGCTTTTTTAAATTGTATCTTTTCCCCTTTTGTGTTATAAACTTCCGCATAAAAAATATAAATACCCGTTGACAAACGACTGCCATCAGAGGCTTTTCCAGTCCATAAAAGCTGTCCCGATGTGCCGATTAGTTCGTTGTTAGCAATTTCCGCTACACGAAAACCATTTATATTATATATGTACGCACGACATGAATATCCATACCCGCCAAGATAATAAAAAATGCTATATACACCGTCTTCTCTTAAAACAGGTGCCTCGATATCAACGCTACTTCCATTTTCTTCTTTTTTGAATTGTGAGTTTTTATATCCTGGAGTACCATATCCACATAAATCTGTTGCTGACGTCCAATTATTCGGATCCTGTGAAGGACTATCAGGATTAATTCGTTCCAATGAAACTCCTTTTTGATCTTTTATAGAAGAAGCATGCCACTTTGAAGAGTAGCTTATTTCGTCAATAACGGTCTCATCGTGTTCCCTATATAAGACAAGGGTAGAGGAAGTATTTGCCAAAACAGGCAATTTAATTTCATATAATGCTTCAGGGTTGTAAATTGTATAAAAAGCTGATACTCCTTCAATTTCCTTAGTCAGTAATATGTAATTATCTTTTTCAACTATTTCAGTAATTTTTGATAAAGAATATACTGTACTAAATGAGCCGTCAGATTTTCGTACAGAAATAGTAAGCCCTTTCATAGATAAGGAACGGTTTGAACGATTATATAATTCGATATATTCGCTACCTCCGGTATAGGGATTTGGTAATAATTCATTAAATATTAGCTCTCCCGGTTGCACATCCGAGTCTGCCGGCTCTTCAATTTCTCCAGGATTACCAGGCTCTTCCGGCTTTTGAGGTTCTTCTTCCGGCTTAGAATTGGCCGAACCCGGGGTTCCACCTCTACTATCTGTTGAAAGATACCATCCCTTTTCTTCACGCTCCCAAGAAACTCCACGCTTCGCTTTGGGATAAGCTATTTCATCAATAAGATTATCGGTATGGTCCTTTAATTGTAATTCTTTGCCGGAATCAGCTAAAGCTGCAGGAAAAGTGGACAAAGGCATTGCTAATCCTCCATTATCTATTGTTATATCTCTACCCGATTTATAAAGAACGATATAACCGTTAGGTGGTAATACAATATTATCCAATACCGTTTCTTTATTACCATATATAAAAGTCCATTTATCTAACTGAACAGGTTCTTCTGATGTATTATGTAATTCCACATATTCCGTTTCCGGAAAAATTGTTAGTGTTTTAGGATCAGCCATCACTTCATTTATAATCACCTGTCCTTGTTTATACGGATTTAGTGCTGGCGGTTCTTCTTTATCATCTTCAAAGTATATTTCAAGGGTGAATTCTTCGATCATTTTCCCCTCCATGTCTGTGAGTCCGCTCCATGTAAGATAATAGATATTATCTTCTTCTAACGATTCGGAGAAACGTGCATATACTATTGAAAAGCTCTCATCATATTTCATTTCTATGGAATTTCCTAAATCTTCTATTGAACAAACAGCTGAATATATATCAACCGGTCCATCAAAAAAGAAAAGTATTTCCGTATTACTAAGTTGTTTTACATTGACAAGTTCAATCATTGAAGATGTTCCGGGATTATCTTCATGGTCACCTATTCCTTCTATACGTATATTATTAATGTAATAAGTACTTATTCTTGCCTGAACATATTTAAAGCCTAATGAGAAGCTATTCTCACCCGCAATATCACCCAAATAACAATCTTCACTTCCTTCTTCTGTATATAATTCTTCATTTGATCGAGATGTATAGAGTGTCCAGCGATAACCATCTTCCAGTTTCAGTCGAATAGAAGTAAATTGAAAATCGTTATCCGGCAAAAGTCTGTCTCTACCTTTAATTAATCGTTTAGGAGATGGCGCTCCGTTATCAAGATATAGGGAAACTTGTCCGGTATTAGTGCCTACCTGGATATACAGCTTAAAATCTTCATCGGAATAAACATATATCCTCAAGTTGTTTTGAGCTGTCGGCTTAAAATCAAGCTTAACATCTATATCCCATGTCATATGATCCGTTAAAACTATTGGAACAGAGATCAGGGCTTCACCACTACGATACTTTGGAGAAATAAACTGCAGTTGCTCTTCGGAGGTTATACTAAAACTCTCTGTAAAACCCTCCCAAGGATGGTTTGAATTAACATTAGGGCCAGAAAATGATTCTTGAAATTGCGCAAATGCACAAAACGGTAGCAAAATCGACAAATAAACCAATATTTGTTTCATAGTTAAGGGGTTTTGTTATTATTTTGTCTATCTTTGCACTCCATTGCGTTATATTATAACAAATAAGTGCTTCCTAAATAGGACGTACAAATATATAAATATTTATTAACAAAACAAATTAATTAGCGCTCTAAAATGAAAGTAGCTATTGTAGGTGTGAGTGGCGCTGTAGGACAAGAATTCCTGCGCGTGCTCGACGAGAGAAATTTCCCTTTGGATGAGCTCGTTCTTTTCGGTTCATCCCGCAGTGCCGGACGTGTTTATACATTTCGTGGTAAACAGATTACCGTGAAAGAATTAAAGCACGGTGACGACTTTAAGGGAATTGATGTTGCTTTTGTTTCAGCCGGCGGCGGTACATCCGTTGATTTTGCCGAAACCATCACAAAACATGGTACGGTTATGATCGACAATTCAAGCGCTTTCCGTATGGATAACGACGTACCTCTGGTAGTGCCCGAAGTAAATGCAGAAGATGCATTGAACCGCCCACGCGGTATCATTGCAAATCCCAACTGTACAACCATTCAGATGGTAGTAGCATTAAAGGCCATTGAGAAGTTATCACATATAAAACGGGTACATGTTTCTACCTATCAGGCATCCAGTGGAGCAGGAGCAACTGCAATGGCTGAACTGATAAAACAATACGAACAAATCCTAAAAGGTGAAGAACCTACTGTAGAGAAGTTTGCTTATCAGCTAGCATATAACTTAATACCTCAGGTCGACGTATTCACCGACAATGGTTACACGAAAGAAGAAATGAAGATGTATAATGAAACCCGTAAGATTATGCATTCCGATATTGAAGTTAGTGCTACCTGTGTACGTGTACCGGTTATTCGTGCACACAGCGAAGTTACATGGGTAGAAACCGAACGTCCTATCAGTGTGGAAGAAGCCCGTAAAGCTTTCGCTGAAGCCGACGGGATTATTCTTCAGGACGATCCGGCCAACAAAGATTATCCGATGCCTTTATTTGTAGCTGATAAAGACCCTGTATATGTAGGTCGTATCCGTAAAGACATAACAAATCCTAATGGATTAACTTTTTGGACAGTAAGCGACCAGATAAAAAAAGGCGCTGCCTTAAATGCTGTTCAGATTGCCGAATATCTGATTAAAGTTAAGAACATATAAGAAAAGCGCCAATAAGGCGCTTTTTTATTTCAATTTTCATTTACTTTTTCCTTCCCCTATAAAACCATGATGTTTATACTTAAATAATATATTAAAGGAAGTAAGACTACCATATGACCGGGTAATATATTGTTGCAACACAATTTTTTCTTCATCGCTTAAATTACTTGTATTAACCTTCTGTTCCAATACTCTCAAACGGTCACGAATCATGATTATTTTATTAAAGAAATTGGAGATTGGCATTTCGTACGGTTTCATCTCCGGATTTGAAGGTTTTAAGATTAACGTACCTCCCGACCATTTATCAGCAATTGGCACCACTTCTTGAATATCCGAATAGTCACGTAAAATCTTTTTCAGAGAATCTTCTATCATTTCCAGGCTAACAAGATCATCTGCCGGTTCGAGTAGGTCAATTATTTCCAGACCTTCATAACTTCTTAATATCTCTCTGTTTCCATGTTCCAGAAAAGTAATCAGATAACTCTTTGCTTTTACTTGAATAACAACACCTGGACCATATTCTTTGTGTTTAACGCGGGAACCAATTCCTAATACTTCATACTCCATACATTCATGTTTTTAGTAATTATCCTCACAAATATAACATTTATTGGATTTATCAAAACTTTTTCAGGTATGATATAAGAAATATCTGTAAAGACCTTGGTAAATCAGTCATAATTCGTTGAAGAATTTTGTGTTTGACATATGTTGAATTTATATTCAATATATATGGAACATATATTCAACAATTGTCGAATTCAAATTCAACATATGTCAAACACAAAATTGATTAAATAAACAGATCAAGGAAATACGTCGAATACGCGTTATCCTCTACATTCTACTGAAATTTTATTTCACTAACTTAAGCTCTTCAATAATTCGAGGACATTTACCCCATTTATCAATAATATAAAGCATATAACGGACATCAACATTGATACAACGTTGTAAATCGGGTTCAAAAGCGATATCACCGCTCATTGCCTCCCAGTTTCCATCGAAAGCTAGACCTATTACGCGTGCATTTTTATCAAATACTGGACTTCCTGAATTACCACCCGTGATATCATTATTAGAAAGAAAATTCACGTTTATCGTACCATTACTGTTCCCATAAGGGCCAAAATCTTTGGAACGAATTAAATCTACAATTTCTTTCTGTATCCAAAACTCATCACTATCAGGATCTTCTTTCTCGAGTACACCCTTGTCCGTAGAGAAATAATCATACCATGCAGCATCAAACGGACGGTATCCACCGATTGAGCCATAACTTAAACGCATAGTGAAGTTGGCATCTGAATAGAATGTCTTATCTGGATACATCTTTTGTAAACCTTCAAAATACAGACGTTCGCCTTTTTCAATATCATATCTTGATTCACCCATGAATTGTTGTAATTCAAAAATTGAAATCATGACAGACAAACTGAGTTCAGCAGCCGGATCTTTCTTAAGTTTCTCATATTGCTTAGGATCATTTAGCATGGTAACGATATTATCATACGACAGTAACTTTGTTTTCTTAAATACATCAGCAGCATATTTCTCATAATTGCCTTTATATTTCTTATCTACCGATTGATAAATATCTGGAAGATACTGGGCCGGCACACGTTCTTTCACTATCTTCATCATGGCTGCCAATACTTTCTGATCGAGAGTAGGTTCATAATCTTTAAAGAATTTTTGAATCTTATCTTCCAGAATTATATTGATTTCATCGGCAGTAGAACCATTTACATCCACACTTTGAACCATACGCGCCAAACGTACGATTTCTGCCCCGGTCATAAAAGCTTCTGTAATATACGTCATTATCTTACGATATTCATTCGTAGAAGTATAACCGTTTTCAAGTAGTTTTAATACATCTCCATATCGGGATTGCAAATTATCATTTTGATTTGCCCAGGTATTAAAGGCAGCTTCTTCTGCTTTCTTTCGACCAATGACATCCAAATTAGCCAATCCACGGTTCATACCAATTGAGTTTTTCCAATAATTGGAACTTCCCGCATATTTGGAAGCATATTTGATACGTATAGCATCATTGGCTCTCATAGCTTCCTTCCATATCTCTTGTTTGATACCACGAACTTCAATACGTGGTTTGTTACTGTTTTCAATACGCTGTTGAACCCCCCATGAACTCATATAGCGGCTGGTACTGCCTGGAAAACCGATCGTCATTGCAAAATCTTTATCAGTATAACCCTGAACAGAAACTTCTGCTACATAACGGGGAGTATAGGGTTTGTTATCGGCACTATATTCAACAGCTTTATTATTGGAATCTGCGTATACGCGGAAAACGGAGAAATCGCCAGTATGACGGGGCCACATCCAGTTATCCGTATCACCTCCAAATTTACCAACTGAACTGGGAGGTGCGAATACTAAACGAACATCCCGATAAACATCATATACAACCAGAAAATATTTATTATTACTATAGAAAGGAATTATATCCGCATAAAGAAACTCATTTGAACCGATGGAATCGAGCATAGCATTGCAAATAGAATCCGCAGCCATAAGACGTTTATATTCGTCTGCATGTGAAGAAATTTGCGAATTTATCCGATCACTAACATCTACCGTTTCACGCAAATAACGTACATTTAATCCGGGGACAGGAAGTTCTTCACTTTTTGTTTGTGAAATAAAACCGTTTTTCAGATAATCATGCTCAACAGTGCTTAGTTGCTGAATCGCTCCATAACCACAGTGATGGTTTGTAAAAATAAGCCCTTCTTCAGACACAGTAATACCTGTACAACCACCACCGAAAATCACAACGGCATCACTCATACTTGGTCCATTCTCGTTGTATAATTTCTCATACGACGGCGTAAAACCAAGTTCCTTCATTCTAGCCAGGTTCTGCTTTGTTAATTCTTTCATCACCCACATACCTTCATCAGCATACAACTGGCTGGTTACCAAAAATAGCAGTAAAACTGCCCACACCTTTTTCATTTAGTTCTTTTTTATGTTGTTAATAGTTTGTTTTTTACTTAAAAAAACGGTTTATAAAGGGAATTTCCCTAAACGGAAGGTCTCTTTTCACGATAAAGACGATAAAAATGCCCAATAAAGCTGTACGATATAATAAACGTAACACTTCCGATCCGATTTGAGGCAACATACCTGCAATGTATATTACCAAAGCGACTGCAAAATAAATAAAAGCAGATTTTAAATCATACTGAATAGGGAATTTCTTTTGCCCCACTATATAGGATATAATCATCATTAACAAATTGCAAACAAAAGATGCCCAGGCACAAGCCATAAATCCGTAAACAGGTGCAAATAACACGATAATAGAAACTGTTACCACACAACCTATAATCGAAAAATAGGCTCCCCATCGGGTTTGATCAGATAACTTGTACCAAAATGATAAATTAAAATATATCCCAAAGAACAGTTCACCTAACATAACGATAGGAACCACCTTAAGACCCGGATAATAGTCTGGGCCAACAAAGTATTTTAAAATATCCAGATAAAACATCACTCCCAAAAAGATTACTAATGAGAAAATGATAAAATACTTCATCGCTTCCGAATAAGCTTTGGTATCATCGCCGGTTTTGTTTTTTGCAAAGATAAAAGGCTCATAAGCATAACGAAAAGCCTGTATAAACATGATCATCACAACAGCTATTTTGAAACAAGCTCCATAAATACCCAACTGCTCATTAGCATACTCTTTATCTTCAAATAAAAACGGAAAAATAATCTTATCGGCTGTCTGGTTAAATATACCTGCAACGCCTAATATAAGTATAGGAAAAGAGTACCGAAGCATCTGTTTCAATAAAGAAAAATCAGGTTTAAAACGGAATCCGGGAAGCATATCAGGAAGTAGCATCAAAAATGTGACAAACGTAGTAATAACATTCGCAACAAAAACATACCCTACCCCATAACCGGGAATATAAAACCAACTAATTGTTTCCGGAGCATATTGAGAAAGCCATGGACATATAATCAGGAAAAAGATATTCAAAAAGATATTCAAAAAGATATTGAACAACTTAATTCCTGCGAAACGATATGCCTTTCCCTGATAACGTAGATAGGCAAACGATATACTACAAAAAGCGTCTACAGCAACTATACCGAATAACATACCTACATATTCCGGATGATCCTGATAGCCAAGCCAACCGGAAATAGGTGTTAAAAAACTAAATGCCAGAATCAAAAATAAAATAGAAGAAAAACCAATACTGAACATGGTAGTAGAATAGACACGTAATGGCAGTGATTCCTCTTTCTTATTTATAAAACGAAAAAAGCCTGTCTCCATTCCATATGTCAAAAGAACAAGGAGTAAAGCTACCCAAGCATATAAATTGGTAACAATTCCGTATTCACCGGTACCGGCTAGGACGCGAGTATACATTGGAACCAACATCCAGTTAAGGAATTTTCCAACGATACTACTTACTCCATATACAGCGGTATCCTTCGCCAACCGCTTCATTCCTCCTGCCATAAATTCCTAATCAAATAAGAAACCCTGTTCTGATCCTCTCTTTCTGCCTAAATGAGTATATGCTAAATCTGTAACTTCCCTGCCACGAGGAGTACGTTTGATGAAGCCCTCTTTTATGAGAAATGGTTCGTACACCTCCTCTAGTGTACCGGCATCTTCACCCAAAGCAGTTGCAATGGTTGTAAGTCCTACCGGACCACCTTTAAATTTATCTATTATAGTTGTCAGTAATTTATTATCAATCTGATCTAATCCGTAGCGGTCTATATTTAATGCTTCCAAGGCATAACAGGAAATAGCCTTATCGATTTCACCGTTACCTTTTACCTGAGCAAAATCACGTACCCGCCTAAGCAGCGAGTTGGCTATACGAGGGGTTCCACGACTACGGGAAGCAATCTCTACTGCCGCATTGTGTTCACATCTCACTTGAAGAATATCAGCACTGCGAAGCACAATCTTTGTAAGAGTATCCACCTCATAATACTCTAAGTGCATATTTATCCCGAAACGGGCACGAAGCGGACTGGTAAGCAAGCCGCTGCGGGTTGTAGCTCCAACTAAAGTAAAAGGTGAAAGATCAATCTGAATAGAACGGGCACTTGGCCCTTTATCAATCATAATATCAATCCGGTAATCTTCCATAGCAGAATACAAATATTCTTCCACGACCGGACTCAGTCGATGAATCTCATCAATAAACAATACATCATCTTTTTCCAGGGAAGTTAGAACACCTGCCAGATCCCCAGGTTTATCCAAAACCGGTCCGGATGTGACCTTGAAACCTACTCCCAGTTCATTCGCAATTATATTTGATAAAGTTGTCTTTCCCAAACCCGGCGGGCCATGAAGAAGCACATGATCTAAAGCTTCTTTTCGCATCCGGGCAGCCATAACAAATATCTTTAGGTTCTCAACAACCTTGGCCTGACCACTGAAATCATGAAATGAAAGCGGCCTGAGCGCATTCTCATACTCACGTTCGCCGTCCGGTATACGTGCATTTCTTATATCGAAATCATCTTCCATATTATCCATATCATGCAAAGGTAATAAATATGAAAAGATTACTTTAGCTACAAACTCATTTTATCACTAAATTAGTACTTTATAAAAAAGAGTATGTAATGGATAACTATTTTTATAGAAAAGACAACTGAAGATTATTCATAAAACCGTTATTTATAAACTCTATCATACCATTTTAGATTACTTTTGTACCAATCATTCAGAGTTGTAAGATTTTTATTGAA
Source organism: Tannerellaceae bacterium (assembly GCA_032054765.1). Taxonomy (GTDB): domain Bacteria; phylum Bacteroidota; class Bacteroidia; order Bacteroidales; family Tannerellaceae; genus DFXE01. The sequence goes on along the minus strand of DAMBSC010000011.1, from coordinate 25,955 downwards.
AGGATAGAAGGAAAGTCCTGAAAATCGTTCAACAGTATAATAACCTCCTTGCGTACAATATAAATTAGTAGTATAGTAGGTATCGGTTACTGCTTTTTTTAGAGCAATCTGAAAACGGTCATATTGTTCAGATGTAGCCAATTCATTTATCACATGCCCGAAATCATATAATTTTGTAGGCGATTTCAAAAAGTTGGATAAGGTTTGTAAATTGTCAATTGGAAGCCCATAAACAGCTTCCATACCCGCAGTAGAAATAATTTCACGTGTAATATCAGCTAATGCTTCCAATTCATTAGTTTTAGTCACAGATATATTTCCAAAAGAATTACTATTTCCAGTATTGTAATAGTTATAAAAACCTTTTGCTATTTCCGGCAAATTCACTTTACGTGTAAAAAAGTATGGAAGAACGACATTGTATGGAAAACCTGTCGTTAAGGTTTCTGATGGCGAGGCTATAATATACTCGGCTTTATCTTTCAATTCATAAACACATTCTATAGAAGCCATGCTACAAGCATCGAAAAGGATAAAATCAAATAAATTATTGGGTATCGCTTCAGCCAGTTCATTTATTTCCATCCATTTACCTTTTTCCTCACCAAAAGAACGAAGCATTGACGAGAAATTACTTGGCATCCAGGCAGTACCATGACTTGAGAATATCATTCCATAACTATCCGCTACAAATTCAGTTGTAACATTATTTATGATTTCACGCATGAAATCCGGAGAGACAGTCACAACATCTTCATATTTACGAATAGATTTACGGCTAATATTACCTTCACTGTCCTCAACAAATTGGAAAAGTTCGCCATTTACTTTTTGTTCAGTTACAGAAGAATAAAAAACGATAAGATTACCTCCATTTAAATTCTTTTTTGTAGCGACCTGTTCCATCTCCTTTAGATCTGCCTGCAAATTTCCTCCTAAATTACTTGCTACCATATATACTAAAACGGTTCGTATAGGATCTTTACCTTTTGGGTCATCTTTTGCACAACTACTACATATCAGTAACAGAAAAAAGACAACGATTATGTTTTTATTTTTCATCTTATATTATATTTTACTGCAAAGATACTTATAATTTTTGTATCTATATATATCAAATTCAGTCCCAAAACGCATCTTTTATTGAACTTCTTTATTGATAATAAAGATTTTATTTATATTTGTGCGTTGTTTTGTTATAATTAATGTGGAAAAACAGTGTAGTATGAACAAGATATGGTTAAGTTTTCTTTTTTGTATTTGTATGGTTTCTGCTGTACAAGCGCAAAAAATTGCCATCAAAAGTAATATCGTATATGATGCAACAGCCACTTTGAACCTTGGAGCTGAGTATGCTATTAATAAAAAAATGTCAATAGATCTTTCAGGTAATTATAATGGCTGGGATGTAAAAAGTGATGGTACTTCATGGCAACATTTTATGATTCAACCAGAATTCCGTTACTGGTTGCATGAAAGTTTTAACGGACATTTCGTTGGAGTACATGGTATTTATATGGGTTATGATCTCGCTCGCTTGGAGCTCTCTCTTTTTGATTTTCAAAGAAGGAATATATACGACGGAAGCGCGTTTGGTGGAGGTGTTTCGTATGGATATCAACTTTATATAACTCCTCGACTGAATGTTGAATTTTCAATTGGTGTCGGCTATATGAGCTTTGAATATGATAAAATATTATATAAAGAAAAGGATAATCCAAATACTGGAGAACCTGACTTTGCAGGTCCTAATGGTCTCATTGGTCGATATACGAAAGGGTATTTTGGCCCAACCAAACTAGGTATAAGTATTGTGTACATTATAAATTAATTTAACAATGAAAACAACATTATATATACTCCTTTTCTGCCTTTTGTTTGGTCTGACTCCATCCATACAGGCTCAGGATGCCGGTACGGTTTCGGTAAAGCTTAATTCTGCAAGTTTGAGAGGGCAAACAGTGAATCTTGACCTGGAAGTGCGGATTAATCATATTTATGTAGCACCTCATTCTAGTTTATCCTTGACTTTAGCTTTACAAAACGGGAATAATATTATTCATTTACCGCCAATTATCCTCAACGGTTCCAATAAACGTAAGATGTTTGAGCGGGCTGTAGCCTTAAAAGGGCTGGAGGTTGCGAAAGCTGGCGCTTATACTGTTCTCAAAAATGACGAGAATCTTATTCAATTTGTTCCTTATAAATATTCTATAGCTTATAGACCCTGGATGAACAAATGTCAACTTATATTTATAGGTGAAGTACTGGATTACAATAACAATCCAGTTGATGGATTTACGGATGTATTACAGAGATCACTGACTATAAGAAAACGATAAACAGTAATTATTCTGCAGAACGTAGCCCGCGTGGCGATTTTCCGAAATTAGTTTTGCAGAAATGTGAAAAGTTTGCTAAAGATTCAAAGCCATATTTGCTACTAATTTCAGTAATAGACATATCCGTTGTTGTAATGTCTGAATAGATATCCTGTTTCTTTTGTTTCAACATCCATTGATAAGCTGGCTCATCAAAAGTTTCTTTAAAAATTCTGCGAAACGTGGGTACAGAATACCCTCCTAATTGAGCAAATGATTCTACATCTTTTACACGTTGGTAATTGTTCATCACAAAATAATGGAAACTTCTGTTATGACTATAAATTGGCGAGTAGAAACCTGATAGTTCTTTTAATGTATAATAGCAATTAAGAAGATAAAATAATTCAGTTTGCTTAGCTTGCATAAATCCAGCACAAAGCATATCGTCATTCAGGTATATTTTCATAGAATCAAGAAAGAACTTCACTGGCGTACATGCACTCATAATTGATGATGAAGGAGCTACTCCTTCTACATAATTTAATCCACTTTGAAAACGTGTATCACATACGTTTTGTAGACGATCAAATAAATAAAGAACAGCTTCGACCGGAGTATGTATACGAAATTCAACAGTCGAACCGACTGGTTGAAGAATAAAGTTTCCTTCCCTTAAAATCGTATCGGGATGTTCTGAACTATTTACCCAGACTTCACCTTTAAGTATAAAATATATTATATTCTGCGAACATCTTTCCTTTGGAATAAACATTCCTCTGGGAAAACTGCGATATTTAAAGACATCTTTCCTGAAATGTTCACAGGAAGCGCAGTCGGTATATTTGTTACATCTTTCGTCGAACATAATATTTATCTATAATTTGACTTTGACTCTTTTGCCTTTACTCTCATTATGGTAACGATCTACTGCCGTTACAACATAGCGGAATGTCCCTTTATCCTTCACGATCGGTAACTGATAGGACGTATCTTGCGTGATAGTAACTATATTACTCGGATTATCTAAGTCGATTTTCTCTTTTTTCCCGAAACAATAAACAACAAAATAGTGAGCCGACTCAGGATCTTCTGCATATTGCATCGCATCCCAACATATTTGCAGACCATTCAAACCGTGTTCAACTCTCACATTCATCACATCAGTAGAAGCATTCTTATGCATATGAGTATATGCAGGTATCAATGCAGGGTAACGATGGTAATGTTGTTTTAAACTATCAGCTACTCCTTTGGTATTCCAAAGAAGTTCATTTGCTGGCCAGAAACAATTCCCATTAATATGAGGCAAAGTTCGTTCATATGACATTTTTTCTGTTAATTGATCCGCTTTCATCGTCCGTTCCACACTTTGCCCGACATATAAATGACCACCTTGGGTATTATCATTCCACCATTTAACTAGTGTAATATAATCAGCGGCAGTGTGCCCAATTTCCCAATATATCTGCGGAATATTATAGTCAATCCATCCTTCGTCTATCCATAACAATACGTCTGCATATAAATCATCATAATTTTGCAAACCGTTTGTATCGCTGCCAGAACCATCAAACGTGCTTTTCTTATTGCGATAAATACCAAAGGGGCTGATACCGAAACGAACCCAAGGCTTTACTTTTTGAATAGTTTGCTTGAGCTCTTTTATCAGCATATTAACGTTATTTCTACGCCAATCGGCACGAGTCGCTTCAGTGTATCCTTTTAGTTTCCCATATCTAGCAAAACTTCTATCATCAGGAAAATTTATACCAGGAACAGGATATGGATAAAAATAATCATCCATATGAATAGCATCTACATCGTAACGTGAAACAATGTCTTCTACTACATCACATATAAAACGTCTGTTTTGAGGTTGCCCGGGATCAAACAATATCTGATTATTGTATTTTACAAATCGTCCAGGGTATTTATAAAAAATATGTGAGTCGGCAAAATCGGTAAAACCAGAATTTGCAGCTCTATAGGGATTCAGCCAAGCATGAAATTCCATATTTCGCTTATGACATTCTTTTATCAGGAATTCCATCAAATCAAACTCATCTTTGGGAGCTTGTCCCTGTCTACCGGTATAAAATCGGCTCCATGGTTCAAGTTCGGATTTATAAAAGGCATCAGCTTCAGGTCGTGTCTGGAATATAATTGCATTAATTCCACATTCATTTAAAAAATCCAATTTGCGAATAAAATCTTTTCTCATTTCTATAGGAGCCATATCCTTGTATTCTCCTTGAAAAACAGTTTGTATCCAGGCTCCACGAAACTCGCGTTTGGGAGGGATATCCCCTTCTTTTTGTTGTTGACGGGATGTTCCACAACCAGTCAATACGCACAAGCATATCAAAGAGAACAAGCATATGTTTCTTCTATACATGAGTTTGTAATATTCGTTCGCAAATACAAAGTTACATTTATTCTTTCAATAATATTTGGTTATTTCGGACGAAAATTATAAAAAAAAAGCATAATTTTTTTGAGCATTGGGTCAAATAGTCTATTTTCATCGTATAATACTACATATCCAGCCATTACCAGATGTTATTAAAATCGGATTTTATGCATTAATAATCAAATGTTTACAATTCAACAATTTTCTTTTTACATAAAGAGGCATTACGTAATTTTCATTAACAATAGTTTTGCACATAGCAATTCCACCGAAAACAAGGAAAACTCAAATTTATACTTTTACTACACCTATTCCGGGTAAATCGTTCAGGGAAATCTTACCATTTATTACTTTTACTCCATTAAAAAGATCATTTGAAATCAAAAGACTTCCATCGAGATCTGCAAAGTCAACAGCAGGAGAAAATTGTGCAGCAGCCGATATTGCACAGGAAGTCTCAGTCATGCAACCCACCATCACTTTCATATCTATGGCTCTGGCCAATGTAACCATTTTCCATGCTTCACGCATGCCAGTACACTTCATTAATTTAATATTGATACCTGAAAATACACCCTGTAACTTCATTATATCATTCAAACGTTGTAATGACTCATCAGCAAAAATAGGAAGAGGACTTCGTTCAGTAATCCATGCCAAGTCATCTAATTGTTCTTTAGGCATAGGTTGTTCTATCATAACTATATTTTTTGCTTTAAGCCAATGAATCATATCCAGCGCATATTGTCTATCTTTCCAACCCTGATTAGCATCCACAGCAATAGGCAAAGACGTAACTGAACGGATGGTTTCAATCATTTCCTTGTCATTATCCAATCCTAATTTTACTTTCAAAATATTGAATTTATCGGCAGCTTCTTTTGTTTTTTCACGAACCACATCTGCTGTATCTATGCCAATAGTAAAGGTCGTAGAAGGCGTTTTTCCTTTATCTAATCCCCATATCTTATACCATGGAGCATTAAGCATTTTTCCTATCAGGTCATGTAATGCAATATCAATCGAAGCTTTAGCTGCTGTATTTCCTGGCATGATACTATCTACATAAATCAAAATATCCTCTAATTGGAAAGGGTCACTAAATTGCTTTAAATCTATTTTTTTGAGAAAGTTCATAACCGATTCAACCGACTCTCCAAGATAAGGCGGCATAGAGGCTTCACCATATCCGATTATACCATCATAGGTTATTTCTACTTGTACACCAGGAGTAGTCTTCCTAGAATAGCTCGCGACGGTAAAAACATGTTTTAATGTTAATTCATAAGGGTAAAAAGAGAGTTTCATCCTTTTATTATACCCCAACCGATTTATCGAGAAATAAGCAGGTATTTTATTTGCCAAAGTATGTTCAGTAAATATGCTTGTCCCAATAATTCCGAGAGTTGCTGTTTGAAGAAATTGTCGTCTGTTCTGTTTCGTGGTCATACTATTATTCTCGAGGTATATAATACAGGTTTGTCATTGTCGTTGTAATTTCAGGAATTTGCCCTATCTCATCCAATATACGTGTAGCAAACAACAGTCGATTAAGATTAAATTCATCATATTCCGGAGCACTAGGATCAAAACTGTTTATACGGACATCTCCCTGTGAATGAATAAACCTTTTATTTCCCATATATATTGCAACATGGATGACACGTTCTCGTTGCTCCCCTGCCGCTTTCTTTCCAAAAAACACTAAATCTCCGGCAATGAGATTACTAAAATCAGGTGCAATATCTATACGTTGACCAACTTCAGCTTGTTGGGAAGCATCACGCGGCATGATAAGATCATGCATAAATAAAACTGTGCGAACAAAACCGCTACAATCAATCCCTTTTGAAGAAGTTCCTGCCCAAAGATAGGGCACACCTAACAAAGTCATAGCTGTTTGAATAATACTTTCTGCATCAACAGAGATGACAGCTCTCCATTCATCCTCCCTTTTAGCTATAGATTTAGAGATATATGCCTTACGTCCATCAGGATAGGATATTTGGTAAAAATTACCGCGAACTCCTTCAAACTTCAAACGGTTACCTGCTACGACATCTGTTACACATTGTGAACTTTCATCAGGCTCCTGATATGTAAAACCATAATGAGACACAACAACAATCTTCTTTGCTTTATTCCAGTCATTCAATTCATCTTTATCCATCGGTGTAATGGCTGCATTATGTACCCAGCCGGAATATTCGTCCGGAGTTTGAATTTTGTACCATTTATCAAACTTGAATAATTTTACAGGTGTACCGAGTAAAGCCTGTGATACCATTTCTGAAGAAAAACTGTTGGTATCCCGCATATTACATACCGATAACCTTACAACTCCGTAAGTTTTATCTTCAAGTCCATTTTCTACTGGGGAAGGTACAGCAGATTTTTCATGGTTTTTCCCATTCTCCAAACATGAACAAAGCAAGAGAATATTAAACAGACAAAGAATCAGCTGTTTCATAGAAGCAATTGATTTAAGAGTTATGAACAGTAAAGATATATAATTTATTAATTACCTACATGTTTTTAATCTTTTTAAGATTTCATTCTACAATAATATTTTCACATATAAATAAAAGTGTAAATAAATTAGACATGATTGTCAAAAAAATTGACAAACACACACAATATTCATCTAATGTATCCAGTTGATAACTATGGCTATATAACATTTGGCATATTATTTGAGGAATAATTTCAGATGCATATGTGTTTCTTAATTAAAATAATAGGTTTATGATTTTACGGCGTTTAAAGAAGAGTAAATATTTACGAATAGTAAATTTATTAGGGCTATCGGTCATTTTTTCTTGTCTATTACTTTCTTTTGCATATATAAAAAAAGAATTATCTTATGACCGTTTTCATGAAAAAGCAGATCGTATAGTGCGACTTTCTATTCAAAATGACAATGAACCTATAGATGGACGTATTTACGGATTCACCATAAATGATCCTATCATTACAAATATTCCCGGGATTGAAGATGCTGTTTTAATGCAACATGTTAATACCGCATTAATTACTAAAGACGGAAAATCAGAAGTAATCAACAACTTTTACCTCGCCAGTTCGAACTTCTTTGAATTATTCGACTTTAAATTAATAGAAGGTGAAAAAAAGAGCGTAATCAACGCTCCTGGAAAAGTTGCCATTAGTGAAAGATATGCAAAACAACTTTTTGGAGAGGAACCTGCTTTAGGAAAAGAAATAAATCTATCCAGCCGTAGAATCGAGGATACACCCGACATATCTTATTTTATAAGCGGAGTCTTTGAAAACTTTCCCGAAAACTCCCATTTCCATACCGATTTAATCGTTCATCTTCCTGAGAAAGATGAATGGTGGGCTTATGTTTATTTATTATTACATCCCGGATCAGATCTTAATCAGGTAAAAGAGGCTATTGCCGTAAAAATGAATGAAGAATTTAAAGATAGCCCTGCAAAAGTTTCTCCCTATATAATGCCTTTAACAGATATTCATCTTCATAGCCGCTTACTTCGTGAATTAGAGCCTAATGGAAATATCTATTATGTATATCTGATAGCAGGTGCCAATATACTTTTATTAATTATTGTCTTATTCAATCTTTGGCTAAATGCGGGGCTTATATTTTCTTTTAATCAGAAATATTACCAATTGATCCGGCTAAATGGTGCCTCTTCATCAGTTGTCATTAAAGACGAAGGCCTCCTGGCATTTGTTTTAGGATTGATCTCACTTGTTATAGGTGGAGTGATTTCATTTATAGTTTTTCCCCAGATAAATTTATTATCCGTATTAACAGTAACTGAAATCATATTATTGAGCATTCTATTCCTTATTACAGTAATAGGAGTTTCCCTATTTCCTGTGATTGCCCGGCTATCGAGTACTATGTTTAAAAGCTTTCAGAGTGAGGTACAACCTTCCAATTTTATGTTATCCAAAGTAAAATACCTATTAATAGCCCAGTATTGTATAGTTATGTTTATTGTAATAATAAGTTTTGGCATCACTAAACAGATCAAGCTGATAAAGACTTCTCAGGTTGGTGGAAACCAGGATTCCATATTGGTTATGAATGAGCAACCCGAAATAATAAAACAACGATTTGATTTACTAAAGACGGAATTATTAAAATATCCTGAAATTAAAATGGTAACATCTGCTATGCAATTGCCGGGAACAGCCATACGGGATGGTATATATGTACGAAAAGAAGGAGAAGGTGAAAATGAAGGACGTCTTCTTCCTTTATTGGTTGTTGGTAATGATTTTCTACCTTTCTTCAATATTAAACCTATAGCCGGAACTGTGTTTCAGGAAACAAAACGAACATTTGAAGAAGAAGAGAGGTTGCTTGTTGAAAAACTTGACGGGAAACCGGCATCACTCGTAGCTGAGGAATATGTACTTAATCGTAAGGCAGTACAAGCTTTAGGGTTTAATTCTCCGGAAGAGGCTATAGGTAAACGTTTACAGGTTGATCAACAGGTAATAAGTTATATAAATAAAGGAATAATTGTTGGGGTAACTGATGATTTCAATTATACAACAACATATGAAGATTCTGCCCCTCAAATTATATTACAACGGAAGATGTTTCAGCATTGTATAATGGTTCATTTATCTTCTGATAATAAGCAAGCCGGTATTCAAGTATTCAATGAGGTATGGAATAAGATAAATCCTGATTATCCTGCAGATTACACTTTTCTGCAAGATATTTACGGCCAGTTGTATTATAATGAGCTGAATGCAGAGGCACTTACTCGTCTCTTTTCCCTTCTATGTCTGATCATTGCTAATTTGGGGTTAATCATTATCATGACATTTGTAATTAAACGACGAACGAAAGAAATCGGTATACGCAAGGTCAATGGTGCAACACCTGCTGATATTATTAAAATGCTGAACAATCGTTTTGCTATCTGGATAGGAATCGCTTTTCTGATTGCTATCCCGGGTTCTTATTATGTAATGACCCGTTGGCTGGAAAATTTTGCTCATAAAACATCTATGGATTGGTGGATATTTGCACTTTCGGGGTTATTCGTATTCTTATTATCTACCGTTTCCATTTCCTGGCAAAGCTGGCATGCAGCAACTCTTAATCCCGTAAAATCGTTACGAAGCGAATAAAGTTTTATATATTCGCAGGTGGAATAACTCCAAAAGCGATTATATGAAAAAAATAAATAATAAAGTATTTCTATATAGCGGACTTGCTTTGCTATTAATTGCCTTTATCATCCGATGGGCAGAGATTGGAATACCTTATTATTTATTCTGGATAGTATTTGGAATGGGCATTTTACTAAAAGCTGCCTTTCTTGTTAATACTTTCCGAGTAAAAGATCTGAAGTTTTCTTTGGGTCTTTATTTTATAATAGCCGGCGTTATCCTGATTTTTTTATCCCTGGTCTTTAAATATATATATCCGGCTGTATTGATACGGAATATATTGTTCTATGGAGCCATTACATTAAAAATAATGGGATTAGCTCTGCTATTGATTCAAAAGAAACTATAAAAAAAGAAGCCATGGCACATAATTGCGAAAAATGTCCGATACGGGCCAAGTATGATAAAAGTCCTAAGTCATTGATAGGTAGATTCTGGCGATGGCATATTAATTATTGTCCAGGATGGAAAGGGTATATTAAATCCTTAAATGAAGAAGAACAGCTGGCTCTTAAAGAAAAGTATCAGCTGGTAAAATAACACGATTGCCTTATTCTAAACTCTACAGATCTTCTCTGTAACACATTTCATAGTTGAGTCATATGTTAGGGAACAATCTTCATTTATATAGTGTTATGTTATATATACATCAGAAGATTATTCAAAAAAAATATCTATATGGCACAAGTGATTAAATCAGGTTTAGCTATGCTAAACGTATTGGAAAGTTGGGGAGTAGATCATGTATACGGCATCCCTGGAGGCTCTTTTAATTCCATTATGGACGCATTGTATGAAAAACGTGAAACAGTTCGTTTTATACAGGTACGTCATGAAGAAGTAGGCGCTATTGCTGCTGCAGTAGAGGCTAAACTGACAGGTAAAATTGGAGTTTGTTTTGGAACTGCCGGACCAGGTGCTACTCATCTTTTCAACGGATTGTATGATGCCCAGATGGATCATGTACCGGTTCTGGCATTAATCGGACAAGTTTCATCTAAAGCTATGAATTATAACTCCTTTCAGGAAATGAATGAAAACCCGATGTTTGTCGATGTAAGCGTTTACAATCGTACGGTAATGACTCCTGAAAGCCTGCCTTTCATAATTGATGAAGCTATTCGTCAGGCTTATGAGCATCAGGGGGTAGCAGTTGTAACGATACCAGTAGACTATGGATTTCAAGATATTCCTGTTGTAGAAGTTTCCAGTGCGAAAAATCACCGTAAAGGTATCCTTATGCCTGATATGAAAGATATTGAAGAAGCTGTAAAACTGATTGAAACAGCAGAACGTCCTGTGCTTTATGTCGGACAAGGGGCACGAGGCGCTAAGGACGAAATACTTGCTCTTTCGGATCATTTCTCCATGCCAATAGTATTATCCGTCCTTGCCAAAGGAATTATACCTGATAATGTGCCTAATTTTATGGGGATGGGTGCCAGAGTTGCTACTAAACCAGCAAATGAAGCTTTAGCGGAAGCAGATCTGATTCTATTCGTTAGTAGTAACTTTCCATTTGCACGATTCTTCTTCCCCCCAAATGCTAAATTTATTCAGATAGATATTGATTCTTCGAAGCTTGGAAGTCGCCATAAAACAGATGTTGCTATTCTGGGAGAAGCAAAAGAGACAATGAAGCAAATGATGGTAATGGGTGAAAAGAGACCGGCAACAAAGTTTCTGGAAGCAAATCGTAGAAATCGTCAAAACTGGCTTAACTGGCTTAAAAGTTTTGAAGATAGCAACGATATTCCTATGCGTGTTGAACCTATCTTTAAAGAAATAAACAGAATTGCAGAAGATGATGCTATCTTTATTGTAGATGTCGGAAATGTGACTATTCATGCTATTCGCTTATTAGACATGAATGGAGAGAATCAGATGTTTACCACATCCGGATTATTCGCGACTATGGGATATGGCGTTCCGGGAGGTATTGCTGCCAAATTAAGTTATCCCGACAGGCAAGTCTTCACGATTAACGGAGACGGTGGTTTCGCAATGGTAATGCAAGATATCATTACACAAGTTAAATACAAACTTCCCAGTATAAATATTGTATTTTCTAACGATTCCTTCGGTTTTATCGAAGCTGAGCAAGAAGATACAAATCGAACTAAATATGGTGTTGATCTAACTGGTGCTGATTATGCTAAAATCGGTGAAGCTTTGGGAGCTAAAGGTTTTACGGTGACAAACCGTGAACAACTTAAAGAAGTCTTTGATGCTGCAAAGGAAAGTACTATTCCGGTAGTAATAGATGTAAAGATCAACAATAAACGCCCTTTTCCAGCCGAGGCAATGGTATTAGACAAAACAAAATTTACAAAAGAGGAAATAGAAGCTTTTAAGAAAAAATACGATGTGAAGGATATGCCAACATTAAGAGAAATACTTAACGAATAAGATTCATAAACTCTTCTCTGGTTTTGGCTTGCTGGAAAAATCCGGTAAAGTCTGAAGTTGTAGTTAATGAGTTCTGCTTAGCAACTCCACGCATCTGCATACACATATGTTGTGCTTCAATAACAACCATAACGCCCAGGGGATTTAATGTTTTTTGAATACATTCTTTAATCTCGAGAGTCATTCTCTCCTGGATCTGAAGACGACGTGCAAAGATATCCACTACACGAGGAATCTTACTGAGACCGGTAATATATTTGTTGGGAATATATGCCACATGCGCTTTGCCAAAGAAAGGTAACATATGGTGTTCACAAAGAGAGAAGAAGTCAATATCTTTAACAATCACCATTTGCTTATATCCTTCTTCCTGAAACATTGCCGAACGCAATATTTCCCCTGGGTCTTGGTTATATCCGTCAGTAAGGAATTGCATAGCCTTAGCTACTCGATGAGGTGTTTTAAGTAACCCTTCCCGTTCCGGATTTTCACCTAAAAGTGTAATAATCTGTTTATAGTGATTTGCTAAAGCATCGCACGAATTAGTATTATTTCTTTTTATATCTTCTTTCATTATATATGTTTCGGGGGTTGCTTTATCAATAATGAATAGGGACTTTTACTTCTTCTCTTACTATATAAATCTCTTTAGAAAAGGAAGGAAAAGCTTCAGTCAACTGGCGTTGAGCATAGAAAGCCTCTTCATGCGAATCGTAATTTCCTACACGTAATCTCCAGAAAGGTGCATTATAAGTTACATAGGTAGAAAGAGAAGGAAAGCGTTCTTTTATCTGTTTCTCTTTTCGAAAAGCTTCATCTTTAGCAGTTCGTTGATTATTCCCTGAGAATATTTGAACACGAAAACCTTGTTGCTTGAGAAAGGTCTGCCCATCAACACCAGTCTCTATATTATTACCATCACGTCTCCCACCAATCATTGCACGGATTGCCGGCGGTTGATCAATTATTATTTTTCCTTTTCCTGGAGTATTTTCTTGTAATGCATCTACGATCGTACGTCTCAATGGAACAACTTGTTGCACATCTTGTGCAAATGCTGTCCCTACTACCATAAACAATGCAACAATAAAAAAATAATTTTTCATTAAAATATTTTTTTTAATTGAAAGAGGAAAAATGAAATTATTTAAGACAAAAACGTTTTCAATTTTCCTCTTTCAATTTTCAATTTATTAAAACGCTTCTATGATGGGAAGGAATTTCTCTACAGAAAGAGAAGCACCACCGATAAGACCACCGTCCACATCCGGCTTGGCTACGAGGTCTTTTGCATTTTCAGCATTCATACTTCCTCCATAAAGAATAGTACAGTTATCAGCAATCTCTGCTCCATATTTAGAAGCAATTGTTTTACGGATATGAGCATGAATTTCCTGCGCCTGATCAGCAGTAGCTGTCTTTCCCGTTCCGATAGCCCAAACTGGTTCATAAGCAATTACTAACTTAGCAAAATCCTCTGGAGAAAGATCATATAAGGAATCTTTCACTTGTTGATCTACTACATCAAAATGCTTCCCGGCTTCTCTTTCTTCTAAAACTTCGCCAATGCAAAAGATAGGCGTCAAATCATTTGCGAGAGCAAGATTCACCTTTGCTTTCAGCGTTTCAGCCGTTTCACCATAATACTGGCGTCTTTCAGAGTGTCCCAATATCACATATTTAGCACCTGTGGATGCCACCATCGCGGCCGATACCTCACCGGTATAAGCACCTTTATCTTTATCTGCGCAATTCTGTGCTGATACACCAATCTTGTTTGTATCGATTGCTGCTACGACACTTGCCAGATGAGTAAATGGTGTGCCAATAACCACATCACATTTCAACGATTTACCCTTCAGGGCTTCATCTAATCCTTTTGCTAATGCCAGACCTTCAGGAAGTGTAGTGTTCATCTTCCAGTTTCCGGCAATAATGTTCTTTCTCATAAGTCTGATATATTTTTATATGATACAAAATTATTCATGTCTTTATTCTTCCGTTGTCGATAACTCTTCGGGTCTTCTTCGGAAACGGAAGAAATCATACATCCAAACGAGCAACAAAGGTATAGTAAAAGTCAATAGGTTAAAAACAATCCAACCATTAGATTCCTTCTCGGGTTCATTTCGTTGCAAAAGTGTTGTTATCACACTATCGATTTCGTCCTCTTCAGGGATATCTTTATAATGCCATTTCATAAAAACAGTTCCTTCTTTCAGTAGAACAAGCCCTGGGTTAGAACGGATAATTGTTTTTAGCAAGATATCATCAGCAAAAAGGAATGGATATTCAGCACCTGAACGATCGATCCATTGCTCGATAGCCTCTTCCGGCGATCCGGTCACACAATAGAAAGTTATATTCTTTTCAATGGAGTAATCATATACATCATTGATTTCATCGATACGTTCATCACTAGCCTCCTCTAGTTTAGGAGCAATTAATAACAAAATTCCTTCCTGGTTAGCAAGTATCTCTCCACTTATATCATCTCCTTCATCATTATAGATATGAAAGTCACTTACGGCAGGATGATAACCTTCCTTTATTAATTCTGTTTTTGTATCTATAAAGGTCCACGTAGTATCGTCTGCAGGATAATCATCTAAACCAAATTCCTGTTTCACACCATCTTTTTCATAAATGAAAACAAAGCGATATTCATCCTGTGGAGCATCCTCGGGGATATGCATAAGTTCGGGAATATTCGCGCCGATTTTATAAGGGCGAAAGTCTAGTAAAGGGAGATGATTATAATTCCAGTATGAAAAAGCAATACAATATACATAAGTCCAAACAGCCACAAACCAATAGACTTTATAAGTGAAAACCTGAAATAGCCTTTTATGGAAAATAAATACAAAGACGGCTGCAGCCAATAAAATTATATTTTTATAAAATGTCTGCCAATTGGTAATAACCAGTGCTTCCCCAAAGCATCCGCAATCCGATACCGGATCGAAGATCGCAAGATAAAGGGTGAGCGGCGTCATAACGATCATAAATATAAGTACCAGAATAGAAGTATATTTCCGATATACCCCCAATAACATCGTCACGCCTAAAAGCAACTCAATTGCACTGAGATTAAATGCAATAACCGTTTTAAGAGGAAGAAATACTTCCATCCCGAAAGCGGTCAGGTAATCATGAATTTTAATAGCATTCCCTACCGGATCGATAGCTTTCACAAATCCTGAAAAGATAAATACTCCGCCAATCAATAACCGGCAAAATTCTGCAATAACTTTTATGAGAATATCTTTATTTTTCATTACTATTCGCCAAATTCTAACTTAATAAGCCCGAACAGCGCATAATTGATCATATCCATATAATTGGCATCGATACCTTCCGACACAAGCGTTTTACCTTCATTGCTTTCAATTTGTTTGGTTCGGTAAATTTTCATCAGTATAAGATCAGTATAAGAACTGATTCGCATATTTCGCCATGCCTCATCATAATCATGATTTTTTGCATACATAAGTTCTTTTGTTGCGGTAATATGCTTATTATAGAATTGAAGAGCCTCATCAATAGAAATATCGGTAGTATCAGCAAAACCTAATTCAAGTTGTATTAAACCTATTATACCATAATTTACAATCGCTATAAATTCCGGTTTGATTCCTTCATCTATTAAACTAACACCTTTCGTTTCGAGACTACGAATACGGTTTGCCTTGATAAAAATCTGATCAGTAACCGACTCTGGTCGCATAATCCGCCAGGAGGGCCCATAATCCTTTAATTTTTTCTCAAACAGTTCCCTGCATTGTGAGATTACTATCTCGAATTGTTCTTTTGTATCAGCCATGCCGGTTTAATTTTTTGATAGCGACAAATATACAATTTTTATATAAGAAATAAATAAACAATTCCACCACTCCGTTGTTTAAAATATAGAGATATATCTTTCTCTATACATTTAGAAAATATGAGTTACAAAGAAAAATATTGGAATTACACACTCATAATCATTATACTATTTCTTGCTGTAGTTCTGTTCAAGGAATTCCGCTATTTTTTAGGAGGAATACTCGGCGCATTTACCATTTACGTATTAGTTAGAAAACAAATGTTTTATCTGACAGAAAAGAAACATTGGAATGCAGGGCTTTCAGCAGGTTTACTTTTAGTGGAAGTAACTTTTATTTTTCTTATACCGTTATCGTTTGCAGTTTGGGTTTTTATCGGACAAATTCGTGCATTTAATCTTGACACAGGCGAACTAATCACTCAGATAGAACATCTTTCAAATCTGATCCGTGAAAAGACGACATTCAATCTATTAGACAAAGATAATCTCAATACGGTAATTGCAGCCCTTCCAAAAATCGGGCAAACTTTCATGAGTGGAATCAGCAGTTTTGCAATAAATATTGCTATGTTGGTACTAACTCTTTATTTTATGCTGATCAGTGGACGTCAAATGGAACGTTATCTGTATGAACTATTACCTTTCAATGACAGGAATAAAAAAGAAGTTTTGAAAGAAATGAACCTTCTAACTAAATCAAATGCGATCGGTGTTCCGCTCCTGGCGATCATACAAGGATTTATAGCCTTTATCGGCTATATGCTTTTTCATGTCCCTAATCCGGTTATCCTGGCTTTTCTAACTTGTTTTGCATCGATCATACCGGTAGTCGGAACAGGATTAATCTGGTTCCCTCTCGTGATATACTTCGTATTAATCGGAGATTGGTTTAATGCTATCGGATTACTGCTCTACGCTCTCCTCATATTATCCAACATCGATAATCTTGTTCGCTTTATGCTTCAAAAGAAGCTTGCCGATACACATCCATTAATTACGATATTCGGAGTAATTATAGGACTCTCCCTTTTCGGTTTTATGGGAGTGATCTTCGGACCTATCCTGTTAGCGGGATTCCTTCTTTGTGTTGATATCTTCAAAACCGAATATCTCGAAGGCAGAAGCTTTGTCGGTACAACGGAAGAAAGAAGTAAAAGAGCTGCCGAAGACAATAGAAAAGGTATTGTAAAAGCCCATAAAGTACTTACTTCCCGCCGAAAAAATAAAGAATAAAAAAATAAAACATTAATCACTAATCATTAATACCATTAAAATTATATCTTTGCCCCCACAAATAAGGGGTGCTTGATATCCGCTCTTGGTAGAGTAGTATTCAGGCTGAGATTATACCCATGGAACCTGATTCGGTTAGTACCGGCGTAGGGAGATAGAATAAATTGCGGCCGCATTTATTTGGTATATTACTTCTCAAAAAAGAACCCCGTTTTTTAAATGGCTAATTATTTAAGGGTTGATTGTTAATGATTATGCTAACAATTAACCATTGATAATTAACAATTAGTAATTAGCCGTTGATAATTAACAATTAAATAAAAAACGGATGAAAAGTGTGCTTTCTATTTTAACGGCCCTGTTGATTACCGGGGCTGTGTATGGCGATGAATTGCCTGTTGATTCTTTCAAAATTGCAAAAGATGTTTCGTTGAATGAAGTCGTAGTCACCGCTACCAAGGCGGTGAAAGGGACGCCAGTAGCGTATACCGACATTTCGCAAAGTGATCTTACCCGTCGGAATGACGGACAAGGGATTCCCTATCTGATTTCTCTCACACCTTCGGTTATTATGACATCCGATGCGGGGACGGGAATCGGCTATTCGGGATTCCGTATCCGTGGAACAGATGCCAATCGAATTAATATCACGGTAAACGGTGTCCCGATGAATGATGCCGAATCACATACGGTATTCTGGGTGAATATGCCCGACTTTGCTTCTTCTGTGGAGAACATACAGATACAACGCGGGGCGGGAACTTCGACAAACGGAGCAGCCTCTTTCGGGGCTACCGTAGCGATGCAGACCGAAAACCCAAGTATGAAGCCTTACGGCGAGTATTCCATCTCGGCAGGCTCATTCGGAACGGTGAAGCATATGGTAAAGGGCGGTACCGGACTATTGTATGACCATTTTGTATTCGATGCCCGTTATTCGGATATCCGAAGCGACGGTTTCATCGACCGTGCATCTGCTAAGATGCGCTCTTATTTTGTATCCGGAGCGTGGTATGGCGACAATACATTGATCAAGTTCCAGACGTTCGGAAGTTCCGAGGAAACTTACCAGGCATGGAACGGAGTTCCCGGAGATTCGCTGAAAGCAGGGAACAGGACTTACAATCCTTGCGGAGCGTATTATGACGAAAACGGAAAGCCGAAATTCTATAATAACCAGACCGACAATTACTGGCAACAGCATTATCACCTGATGGGAAGTCAGCGCCTCGGCGACTACTGGAACATGAATGTGACGCTCCATTACACTCCGGGCGAAGGTTATTATGAAGATTATCGGTACAACAAAAAATACAGCGATTACAAATTACCGAATTATATTAATCCGGACGGGGAAGAAGTAAAAAAGTCCGATTTCATCCGTCGTAAATGGCTCGAAAGCGATTTTTACGGAGGAATATTCAGCGCAAATTACCGCAAAGAGAATCTCCAGGTAACAATTGGCGGAGCCGTTAATAATTATGTCTGCGACCATTTCGGGCGTATCCTTTGGGCGAAGTCGGCCAACACTTTACCTGATCCCGACTACGAATATTATCGTAATAAAGGCGAGAAACTCGACTATAGCGGATATGCAAAAGGAAACTGGTTGTTCCATCCGAATTGGAATGCTTATCTTGACCTGCAATATCGCGGAATTGATTACACCATCAAGGGTAGCGATGATAAAGGAGGAGATCATATGAATATTGGTAAGAACTGGAATTTCTTCAATCCCAAAGCAGGACTGAATTATCAACGGGGAAATCATAACGCATTCGTTTCTTTCTCAGTTGCCCACCGTGAACCAAGCCGTGACAATTATACGGAGGTAAATGAAAAAGAACGTCCGACTCATAATCCGCAACATGAAACTCTCTACGATTATGAAGCAGGCTATAGTTTCCGCAACAGCCTTTTTCATGTCGGCGCAAACCTATATTATATGGATTACGACAATCAGCTGATCCTGACAGGAAAAATGAGCGAAATAGGGGAAGCGCTTACTTCCAATATCAAAGACAGCTACCGTATGGGAATAGAGTTAACCGCCGGTATTAAGATTACTGACTGGCTTCAATGGAACGGAAATTCAACCTTTAGCCGTAATAAGGTAAAAGACTTCACCGAATATCTCGATGATTATGATAACGGAGGCCAACAGGCTATAGAACACGGAACAACCCGGATCGCTTTCTCTCCCGATATCATTGCGAACAGCATGTTCGATTTCTACTGGAAAGATTTCTCTGCAAGCTTCAATTCACAATACGTGAGCCGCCAGTATATGGATAACACCACAACGAAAGGTCGTTCCATAGATCCGTATTTCGTGAACAGTTTGCGCGTAGGATATGTTTTCAAACCAAAGTTTATGAAAGAGATCGCTCTCGACGTTACGGTAAATAACCTCTTCAATGAGAAATACGAAACCAATGGTTTCACATTTACCTATTTCGCCGACGGAGAATACATAACAGAAAATAGTTACTTCACTCAGGCAGGAACAAATGCCATGGCGAGGGTGACGTTTAAATTTTAACGATTAACGTTTAACGATTAATGATTAATCCTAAGGTTTTTCATTAATCGTTAATCGTTAATCACTAATCGTTAATAAGTTGTTAGAACTATTCGGAGTCATAACAGGATTGCTATACATGGTGCTTGAGATCAGACAGCACCGAGCGATGTGGATTGTGGGGTTTATTACTTCACTGGTGTATGTATTCGTTTTCTTCTCCGCTAAAGTATATGCTGATATGGGATTACAGTCCTATTATGTATTGATCAGTGTGTATGGGTTTTGGCTTTGGAAACGTACTCCCCAACCCTCTGAGGAGGGGGTAAAGGTTGAGCAATCCTCCTCTTCAGGGGGACGGGGGGTAAATATTATCTACCGCCATGTCTCCATTCCGCTTCTGATTGGGATTGTATGTGCTATGGCAGGGCTTTGGTTTATTATCTATTATTTCCTGAGTAATTACACCGACTCTCCTGTACCAAAAGGTGACGCTCTCACCACTTCCATAGGAATTGTTGCGACCTGGATGCTGGCACGGCGAATTATTGAGCACTGGTATTTGTGGATACTGGCAAATGCTACCTCTATATATATTTATTACCTGCGTGATCTCTATCCCACAATGTTTCTCTATCTTTGCTACACAATTATTTCAGTCGTAGGATTATATATGTGGCTGAAAAAAGGAACAAATCAAGTAAATGAGTAAAGAAATAGATAACGATCAAAAAACATTGTCAACTGTCAACTGTCAACTATCAACTATAATCGTGGCTAACGGCATTTTTCCAACCTCTCCCCTACCCTTGGAGATGCTGCAGAAAGCTTCCGTTATTATTGCCTGCGACGGGGCAGTGGAGGAACTTCACAACAGAGGCTTTACGCCCGATGCTATTGTCGGTGATCTTGACAGTATTCCTCCGGCCATGCAACAACGGTATGCCGACCGTATCCATATCGATACCGATCAGGAAACAAACGACCTGACCAAAGCCGTGCATTATGCACATCGATCCGGAGAAAAAGACGTTGTGATCGTAGGAGCTACCGGATTACGCGAAGATCATACACTTGGAAATATCTCGCTGTTATCAGACTATGGTACATTGCTCGAAAAAGTAGCAATAGTAACTGATTACGGAATCTTCACACCCTTTTATAAAACAACGACATTTGAAAGCCACAAAGGAGAGCAAGTCTCTATATTCTCTCTCACTCCTGATATACAGGTTACCACTGAAAACTTACGTTATCCATTGAACAAACGCCCGCTCACAAGCTGGTGGCAGGGTACCCTGAACGAAGCCTTGGGGGATTCTTTTACTCTCAGGTTTTCTTCCAAAGGAAGATTTATTCTTTACCGATTATTTTAAGATAGTTGCATAGCACGAAAAAAGGGGTATCTCTGGTGAATGCCCCTTTTACTATATCTGAATACCTTCAATGGCAGGATTCTCTCTTTGTATTTAGCTTTCTGCTCCGTACACTTCTTCGTAAGGTTGAACAATTACCCAGCCGTCGCCTTCAAATTGCATCTGGAAACTTTCGCCGCTTCCTCGTCCGATAAATGTTTTGAATGATATATCGGTTTTGAATTTCGGCGTAAGGTTGCCTGACCAGGCTACAGTAGCATTCGGATCAGTAAAGATAGGCTGACCTGGTTTTACTAATAATGTCAATGGGTCTCCATGTGTCGTGATGGCAACATGCCCTGTTCCGCTGATGCTTGCCTGGAAGAGCCCGCCACCCATAATTCCGGCCATGCTCTTCATCATCTTAATATCTGATTTTAGGCTTTCTTCGTGAGCCAGGATGTCGTTTCCATTGACATGGATTGCTTCGTTTTCAAGATAAAGCACACGGATTTTTTTTGCATAGTCGGCCACGTATATACGCCCGGTTCCGTTGGCTTTCATCATGGATGTTCCTTCGCCACTGACTGCTTTTTTGAGCATGTTTCCGATTCCTTTGCTAAACATTCCTTCTCTTTCGAATTTTACCTGACCATCGTAAGCCACCATAGCGCCTTTCTTAATCATAACCGTTTGATTACGGATATTTAGCTCGAGGAGATATTCGTTTTCAAGTTCAAAAAATTCACTTTTTGACTCATCTTGTGCAGTCTCTTCTATAAATGCCTGAATAGAATATTTTTTCATTAATATTAGTTTAAACAGTTAGTAAATTAACGACAAATATAAGTATAATTTCAAAATAAAAAATCTATTGAGATTTTTCTGTAGGACATACAGAAATGAAATAAAATAGAACTACTGTGAATCATTTATCAAAGTATATTTTTAATTTTACATACTTTTCATTTATATACAAAAAGTAATGCATAAGACATACATACAAGATAAAACTTTTCATAAAACAGATATTGAAAAAGAGTTTTTGCCAATTGACTACTCCATAAATCCTGAAACAAACAAAATAAAGAAAGCTAAATTTTCCCTTTTGGGGATTCCTGGATTACTAGATAGATATGATATTGAAATTGAAGGATAAAATATATTATGAATATAGAAGATTTTAGAATACAATGCCTGAGAATAAAAGGAGCAACAGAAAGTACTCCTTTTATAGACCCGGACATACTTGTTTTTAAATTAATGAACAAGATGTTCTGCATGGTTTCCCTTGACCCTAAAGATGGCATTTTTAAAGCAGATGTGAAATGTGATCCGGATTATACACTCGAATTACAAAACAAATATAACGGAATAGGCCCTGGTCATGTACCCTCCACTTTACTATGGCACCGAATTATATTAGAAAGTGATGTTCCTGACGAATTAATCTTAAAACTTATTCACCATTCGGTTGATGAAGTAATAAAAAAGCTTCCTAAAAAACTCAGGGAAGAGTATGGAACTACCTGAAATAAATTCAACAATTAAGCCACTCTACCTGTTTACAAACAAATGTTCTATAATAATATTTATAATATGATGAAAAATATAAAAATTGTACTCCTTTTATTTGTGGTAATGTTATTGTCCAATGCATGAAACTCTGATGACTCTCCATATATTCTCTTTAAAGATACATCGGGGAAAATAATTTCATCGTCTCAGGTTATCTCTGCTGAACTTAATCAAACAATAAGAATATATTCAGAAGTAGGCTATGAAGACACAAAAGAAAATGAGAACAGGTTAATGTATCAATGGAAAATTGATGATGGCGATTTTAGTCAGTATTCTGCTTTTGATGGTCTAAATATCATTTCTCTTGGAGTGCGTAATAATTTAGACACAGAAAGAGCTACACTGGATATTCATTTCAGCGATGAAATCGTCCGTTCCGGTTCAACTGTCATTGTCAGAATTAGTGATATGTACACACTTAGCAGTCAGCTAACATTTAATGTAAAATAGATAAACAACCACTAAAGTTCAATAATTTACTGTCTCACAAAACATATTTCAGAATAATCAAATAACATATCACCTGTCACCCTCAAGTGTAAAATGCTGAAATACAAAATATTTCAGCATCCATATTCCTATCACCCGAAAAACTCACCTGTCACCTACGATAATTTCCTTTTACCGGCTCATAAAGTGTACGGTGATGTTCACTTTTTTGCAATTTACCGTCTGCAATCAGTTGTTTGATTCGGCGATGGGCTGTAGTTCGGGTATATCCGCATATACGTTGGAGCTGACGGGCAGTAATATACGGATGATCCATAAAATGAGTAGTTAATATACCGTCTATCTCAATCCCGGAATATTTTAATGAATGATTCTTCCTGCGTACCCGTTCCACCGGTACTGTTTTAAATTTTTTCTTCAGCTCTGCTTCCGGACGGAAAATAATAGATTTGATATGGATAGATTCAGCACGAATCTCTTTGGGCGAACGAACAGACGGACATGATAAAGTAAGTTCAAAATATCCTAAACCTTCCAGATGAATACGCCAGCCATACGAAAGTTCACGAACCATTAAATCGACCAGTGAGGTCAATGTTGCTTTTACATCACCTGAAGTTAACGAAGAAGAAGATTCGATAAAACGCGTAATCTCATCCATTCCCATTGTTCCCGCAGGAACAACCCGCGCATGAAGCCTTTTCTTATTACTGTCTTTTCGGGGAGGATTCTCGTAGAAGTCGTAAGGTAGTCCCATAGTTTTAGTGTTTTGTTAGTTAATAATTAATACTTTGCACATTATCCATTATTAATACCACCTGGGTGGAATTAAGTTTCCACCTAGGTGAAATGCTTTTTCCACCCAGGTGGAACGTAAATTCCATTCTGGTGGAATCAATAAGTGTACACTACAAAAATAATAAAATATAACGAGAAAAACAATAAAAGATAGGCACAAAATCAACAGATCATTTTACTGATAATAAGATCGTTAAATATTTGCAAAACCAACATTCGCGGTTGTATATTCGCAGCATAATCAAACTAAATAATTTTTATTCGTATGGAAAAATTTATTGTTTTATTCAGGCATATGTATACTCGCGTATGTGCTGTACTTAAGATTCGAAGATCGGCATTAGGTAAAGCAGAAAATTCTATCCCCGTATCTACCGGATGTGATAAACACCTGCTGCATAACAAACAAGCATCTGATAATAACGTGAAAGAGATCTCATTCATTGTAGAGGATTTTTTGAAACAGCGGTATGAATTCCGCTACAATCTCTTAACAGAAGTAACCGAATTTAAAAAGAAAAATCTGAACAAAGCGTTTTATCGCTCTGTCGGGCAACGGGAACTAAACAGTCTTTGCCTGGAAGCAAGACGAAACGGAATAGATTGTTGGGACAGAGATATATCCCGTTATGTACAATCCGCTGATATCAGCACTTATCACCCGATGCAACAATTTATGCTATCATTACCGGAATGGGACGGGACAGATAGAATAACACAATTAGCACAACGAGTATCACAAGAGACACTCTGGGTAGAAGGATTTCACCGCTGGATGCTGGGATTGACAGCACAGTGGCTGCAAATGGAATCATTGCATGCCAACAGTGTAGCACCTGTATTATTCAGTAAGAAACAAGGAATGCATAAATCCACATTTTGCAAAATGTTATTACCGGATATACTCCAGAATTATTATACAGATAGTTTCGACCTGAACAGCTTATCCGCATCCGAACAAAAACTCACGGTATTCGGACTAATTAACCTGGATGAACTGGATAAGTTTTCCGAAAAGAAAATGGCTCTGCTTAAAAACCTGATGCAAATGGCAGCATTGAATATACGTAAAGCACATAAGAAAAGTTACAGTTTACTTCCCCGTATTGCATCGTTTATTGCAACCTCCAACAGAAAAGATATATTGACCGACCCATCGGGAAGCCGGCGATTCCTGTG
The DNA here is from genome assembly GCA_032054765.1 of Tannerellaceae bacterium. GTDB lineage: Bacteria > Bacteroidota > Bacteroidia > Bacteroidales > Tannerellaceae > DFXE01. Next base: position 691 of record DAMBSC010000011.1, on the reverse strand, counting down.
CGTGGAGGTACTAAAGAAAATCGATTGTTCGCCTATCGACCATCTCCAAATATACGCCCAGCTAAAAGCCGAAGTCAATAATGGCGTACGGTATTGGTTTACAACTGAAGAAGAAAAAGAGATCATGAAGAATAATATTTCTTTCCAGCGTTCCGGGATGGAAGAAGACGTATTCTATGATTGCTTCCGTATGCCGGAAACCGGAGAGACCGGAGAACTACTCTCTGCAGCAGAAATCTTCAAACGCTTAAAAAACCAGAATCCTTCTGCAATGCGCGAAGTGAATACCAATACATTCGGTAAAATGCTAACCGCCGCCGGTATCGAACGTAAACGCACAAAAAAAGGGAATCGTTATCATGTTATTGCGGTGTCAGAGTGACAGGTCGGGTGATAGCAAATCAGCCTAACCTATCACCCTGTTGTACGCTTATAAACAACAAGTTACCCCACAAAGTGACAGGTTGCCAGGTATTCTAATCTTTTATGATATAGAAGTTTGTTTTATTCTAGAGTCTATATTGCATCTGGATTAAATCATCTATTAAAGAGGATAGACTAAATGAGAGTTTCTACCTAATATGATTATAAGAAATTTTAAACTTTCATATTGCTTTTGAATAATTCTTTGAATATGTCCTACCAGAACTAAGTTACAATAAAAGACGCCTAGTGTTAAATTTAAAACTAT
>DAMBSC010000010.1:88965-233891 GCA_032054765.1 Tannerellaceae bacterium | reverse complement strand
CAAAGAACTCAGTTTATTTGATTTCTAATTAAAAATTTAACGCATCAGTACTAATATAATATCATAAAAAAACTCGAACGTCGATATGGCGTAACAATATACCTGAATGCCACTGATTTAAGCAAAGAGAAATTAACTGTAAAATTCTTGCACAACGAAACTTTAGAAGAAATACTCAATACATTACAACAAATTATTACTGGATTCAACTATCGAAGGGAAGGAGACAAAATTTATATTTATTAATTATTAAAAAGAAAAAACCATGAACAAAAGAACCGGAGAGTCTTTTGCAGTCGAACTCTCCGGTTTGAAATCAGAACACTTTTTTATAGATGTTAGTACAAAATAGTATTCATTACAAAAATAGTTATTTATTCATGAAAACTTATAACCTTTTATCTTACAAAGATCCTTTTGTTAAGATCTTTATCTTTCTACTTTTCTTTTTATCCTCAATGAACAGTTCTTTGAATGCGCAAACGGTTAGTATATCCCGACAAAATATACGTATGGCTGATATCTTTGAGGAGATAGAAAAACAAAGCCAAATGAGTATTGGTTACAACGAATCAAGCATTGACGCTAATCACCTGATTTCAGTTAATATAACCAATAAATCAATTAATGATGTTATGGAAGAACTATTGCGTAATACAAACACTACGTATCGCATTCAGGGAAAACAAATACTCATAGTGCCCAAAGTATCGGCAATTACCCAAAATAACAAAAAGACTATTACAGGTACAATCGTTGATAACAATGGAGAACCTATTATTGGAGCAAATATTTTTGTAAAAGGAACCACTAATGGTACTATTACAGATATTGATGGACGATTCGCATTAGAAGTCCCTGAAAAAGGTATTTTGCAAATTTCCTATATTGGGTTTAATACCTATGAAACCAACATTGGAGACAAAGAGGTATTTGATATTTCCTTATCTGAAGATACTCAAAAGATTGACGAAGTCATTGTTGTTGGATATGGTTCCCAGAAAAAAATAAATGTTACAAGTGCTATTTCCTCTGTTAAAGGTGATGTTCTTCTTCAGGCACCAACCACGAATCTGAGCAATTCTATTGTTGGACGTCTACCTGGTTTAATTGCAGTACAAGGTAATGGAAAGCCCGGATCCAGTTCAAGTATTTCAATTAGAGGAGCAAGTACTTTTGGAAATAATTCCGCTTTAGTTATTGTAGATGGGATTGAAAGAGATTTCCAGGATATTGACCCAAATGAGGTAGAAAGTATTTCTATATTGAAAGATGCCTCCGCTTCATCTGTATATGGTTCGAGAGCTGCCAATGGTGTTGTATTAGTTAATACCAAAAGAGGACAAATGGGAAAGCCAATTTTCAATTACAACGGATTTGTCGGACTTCAGCAAATAACCAGGTTCCCTAAAATGATGGATGGTCTTGAATATGCTTTAACTAAAAATCAGGCAAGAGCAAATATGGGATTGCAGCCACAATACACGGATGAGGAAATAAATAATATCAGGAGTGGAAAAACACCACAAACAGACTGGTATGATTTATCACTCAATAAGGTAGCATTTCAAACCCAACAAAATATCAGCGTTAATGGTGGTACAGATGTAATGAAATATTTTATGTCGCTAGGTTATCTGGATCAAGATGGGCTTTATAAAGCTCTTAATTATAAGAGATATTCAATCAGGACAAATGTTGATGCACATATTACTAAGCACTTAACTATTTCAGCCAGTATTGATGCCAGCAACCGAAAACGGAATGGAAGCGCTTATTCTCCGGAAACAGTTTTTGCTGACATTATCAACTCTTATCCGTTAGATATACCGTATAATCCGGATGGCACAGTATTCTATACACGTGAGCAACATCCGTTGGAAGAGACTAAGGCCGGTTATTCCCAAGGAGTAGAAAACTATTTCTATACAACGCTTTCGTTTGATCAAAAAATACCATTTGTCAAAGGCTTGTCTATTGCCGGAAGGGCGACTTTTGGTAAAGAAATAGCAACAACCAAAGTATATAATGTGCCAATAATAATGAATAGGCAGGACGAAAATGGCGAGACAATAGAGTTATATCCAGTCGGTGGACATAACGGAAAGGCCTCATTAAAGCGTAGCTTTGATGAATACAATTCTACTACTTTATATTTAGGCGTGAATTATGAACGACTTTTTGGCGATCATGAAATAAAAGGATTGTTTTTTACTGAAATTTTTGAAGCTGACGCTAGCGATTTTTTTGCATTCAGAACTAATTTTCCTGCAATTGGATTAGACGAGTTGCTCTATGGAGGTGAACTTCAAAAAGATGCTAATGGAGGCTCGTATGATGATGCGAGATGTAGCTATGTCGGTAGAGCCAACTATAATTTTAAACAAAAATATCTACTTGAAGCTTCCTTCCGTGTAGATGGTTCTGCCGCCTTCCCTAAAAGTAAAAAATATGGTTTTTTCCCTGCATTTTCAGCTGGATGGAGGGTATCAGAAGAAGCATTCTGGAAAGACAACTCCTCTCTTGATTTCTTTAATTATTTGAAATTCAGAGCTTCTTATGGTGTTGTAGGAAACGACAGGAATGTATATAATAGAGACGCTTATGGTAATTATAGAGTTCCCACTTTTCAATATCAACAAGTCTATAATCCTACAGGTTCATTTATATCCGGTCCCAATACATTATCTACTATAGCTCCCGGAGTACTACCTAATCCTAATGTAACCTGGGAAAGCGCAGCAATTCTGAATGTGGGCTTGGATGGTAGTCTATGGAATAATAAATTATCGTTTGTCATTGAAGGTTTTTACAAACGTACATCTGATATTTTAATGAGTCGAATCAGGTCGATACCGGAGACTTTAGGTGCATCATTGCCTGCAGAAAACTATGCAGTAGTGGATAATAAAGGCTTCGAAATTGAACTTACACATAATAATAGAATAGGTGATTTTAGCTTTTTTATTTCAGCCAATGCCAGTTTTGCAAAAAATAAGGTTATTACATTGGATGAGCCTGCCAATATTCAGGATTACTTAATCCAGACAGGTAGACCTCTTGGATTTATCACCGGATACAAAGCTTTGGGATTCTTCCAAACAGAGCAGGAAATTGCCGACTATATTCCGCAATTTAACGGAGGGCAAAAACCCGGAGATGTAAAGTATGCCGATGTGAATGGAGATGGAAAAGTTGACACGAATGATCAAACTATCATTTCATATGATAATGCTACTCCTAAAATTATTGGGGGATTGTCTCTGGGCGGAAATTATAAAAATTTCGATTTCTCTATGTTGTTTCAAGGAGCAACAAAAGTAAAGAAACACCTGGACACCTACGCTGCAGTCTTCTTTAACAATGGATCTCAAAATAGTTTAGCTGAACTAACAGACTACTGGACACCAGAAAATCCTGATGCAACGTACCCTCGGCCTTGGGAAGGACGTCATACTGATAACAACAGGACTTCTTCATTATACTTGAGAGATGCCAGTTATCTCAGGTTAAAATCAATAGATATAGGATATTCGTTTCCCGTAAATGCGATATCAAAATTAGGTGTTGAAAAGTTAAGGGTGTATGTATCGGGCTCCAATATTTTCACTATAGATAAATTAAAAATTTTCGATCCAGAAACAGAAAATACATCCGGACAATATTATCCACAGCAAAAAACCTTCAATTTAGGTATTAATCTTATATTTTAAATTTTACTGATTATGAAATGTTATAATATGAAAATTCACAAAAGATTTAATGATAATTTTATAAGAATAATAATATCTGTTTTTCTGGGTATATTCTTATCCTCATGTAGCGATTTTCTTGATAAAAATGCTTCTAGTTCCATACCGGAAGAAGATGTTTTTTCCGATTCAGAACTAATGAAACTCTTGGTTTATAATATGTATAACGACGTACCCAATTTTGATTGGATATGGCCATTCGGACCATATGATAATATTACAGATGAATCCAGAAGTTATTGGGGAAGCGTTTGTCGTGATGTCCTTTTAGGACAATGGTTCCCTGACAGTAATCCAATAGGCTATTGGGCATATGGCCAGGTTCGTAAAACAAATCTTTTCTTGAGTAGTGTAGATGAGGCCGACATAGATGAAGATGACAGATTGAAACTAAAGGGAGAAGCTATGTTCCTTCGTGCAAAATTGTATTTCGATATGGTAAAAAGGTATGGCGGAGTCCCTATTATCACTGAACCTCAGGGGATAGATGATGATTTGTTTGTAAGTCGTTCCTCTATTGATGAAAGTTTCGAGTTTATTATCAAAGAACTTGAAGAGGCTATTACACTATTGCCGGAATCTTATGGAGACCGCAGCGTCGACATAAGTAGAGCAAATAAACACTCTGCTAAAGCCTTTTTGGGACGGGTATATCTTTTTTGGGCAAGTCCTTTGTATAATCCGAATGCTGATGCATCACGCTGGAGTAAGGCTGCTGCAATTAACAAAGAAGTTATGGATGCTGGTGTTTATGATTTGTTACCGGAGTTCAGAAATATTATGCTTGATAAGAACAACATAGAGGAGATCTTTAGTGTCCAGTTTCTAAAAGGAGTCAAAGAACATGGTTGGGATTCATGGAATCAACCTGATTCCCAATCCCGGCAATTTGCTTCAGCCCGCTGTCCACTACAGGAATTTGTGGATGCTTTTGAAATGGCAAACGGGAAAGCCATTGATGATCCTGAATCAGGATATGATGATAATAACCCTTACGAAAATCGTGATCCCCGGTTGTTAAAAACAGTAGTAGTCAATGGAAGTTTATACTTTGGAAATCCTATATACATGTACGTAGGAGGACTCGACGGAATTAATGATCCTTATCAAACAATTACCGGCTATCAAATGAGGAAAGGCACGAACGAATCAAATATGGATTATTACGGAGACAGGGGTAGCGATCAAAACTGGATAGAGCTTCGTTATGCTGAAGTACTGCTTAATTATGCAGAGGCTCAAAATGAAGCTTTGCCAACTCCGGATCAGAGCATATACGATGCTGTTGAAAAAATCAGACAAAGAGCAGGATTGGATCCATTTACCCTTCCAAAAAATCTTACTAAAGATCAAATGCGTGAACGTATTTGGCACGAACGCTACATCGAATTGGCATTTGAACAAAAAAGATATTGGGATTTGAGAAGATGGAAAAAAGCAAAAGAGGTTCTTGACGGAAAAGTATTTAGTGCCATGTACATCACTAAAAATGAGGATGGATCATATTCTTATGAAAGAAAGCCTGTTGATGGGACTCCTTGTGTGTTTCAGGATAAAATGTATTTTATGCCTATTCCTCAGAGTGAAATGGAAAAGAATCCAAATCTTGAACAAAATCCCGGATGGTAATGAAAAATATAAATCGTATAGGCATATCTGTTATGCTCTTTCTGTCATCTCTTGCAGCGGCAGGAAATTCGATACAGACAACAGACTTAAAATGTGAATACGCATCCAACCCAATTGGGTTGGATGCCTTAGAGCCTCAACTAAGCTGGCGCATTATATCAGAAGAAAGAGGTGTATTGCAAACTGCATATCGTATTATTGTTGCAGACTCTCAGGAATTAATTGAGCAAAATATTGGAAATATCTGGGATAGCGAAAAAACGAAATCTTCCCGCTCCTCCGGAATCAAATATGCAGGGACTGAACTTAAAAGCAGAAATCGTTATTATTGGAAAGTAAAGATTTGGGATAAAAATCGTGAACATGAGTGGAGCATTCCCTCATTCTTTGAAATGGGACTTCTAAAAAACTCCGATTGGGTAGCCGACTGGGTAGGAGCTATCCCTAAATGGCCTGGTAAAGTGTTGTATTTCAGGAGTAATTTTAAGTTAAAACAAAACATACAAAAAGCCCGTATCTATATTTCCGGAATAGGTTATTATAATTTGTACATTAATGGTCAGAAGGTTGGCGATCATGTTTTGGATCCGGGAGTTACAGGCTATAACAAACGGGTTTTATATGTAACATATGACATCAACGATTTCCTTAAAAATGATAATGTTATAGGTATAACTGTAGCACCTGGATGGTATGGGGTTCCGAAAGTCAGGGCACAGATAGAATTGACATATCAAGATGGTTCAAAAGAACAGGTTATAACATCAGGATCCACAGGATGGGCTGTTTCAATAGGACCTATTGTCAGTTCTGATATCTATGACGGGGAGACATATAATGCTATGCTTGAAGATACGGGCTGGAATTCCGACCCGAAATTCAACAGTAATGGTTTAACAGGTGATTTTTGGAAAAATGTTGTAGCCGTATCACCTCCGGGTGGAAAACTCGTTGCCCAGAAACTCGAGCCGATCAAGGTTATTGAATCTCTTAAACCGGTTCAAATAACGGAACCTTCTCCTGGCATTTATATTCTTGATGCCGGCCGTAATTTAGCCGGATGGGCATCAATAAAAGTAAAAGGAAACAAGGGAGTCAAAATCAGTCTTAAGTTTGCAGAAACACTGTATGAAAACGGTACTGTTAATAAAGAAAATTTACGCGGTGCCAAAGCCACAGATGAATACATTCTCAAAGGTAGTGGTGAAGAGATATGGGAACCTGCTTTTACTTATCACGGATTCAGATACATTCAAGTGGAAGGATTTCCATATAAACCGACAACAGATGATATTCAGATTAAAGTTGTGCGTTCTGCAGTTGCCCAACATGGAAACTTTAGTTGTAGTAATGAACTTCTTAACCGGATTTGTAAAATGGTTATGCTGACAGAAGCTAATAACCTGCATAGCATTCCAACAGATTGTCCTCAACGTGATGAACGTATGGGATGGCTAAATGATATGACTGTCAGAATTGAACCTGCTATTTACAATTTTGATATGTCAAGGTTTTACGCAAAATGGCTCGATGATATCAGCGACACTCAGAATCAGGAAGGTTCGATTGCAGACACAGCTCCGTTTCATTGGGGTTTTAATCCGGCAGATCCCGTATCAGCCTCTTATCTGTTGTTGGCTTGGCAATCTTATAATTTCTATGGAAATGAGCAAATTATTCATAAACATTATAACTGCTTAAAGGCATGGACAGATTTCCTTTATTCAAAAACCGAAAACGGGATAGTACCTTATAGTCGTTGGGGTGACTGGTGTCCTCCGATAAAATTCTCCGTAAATAATAGTCCGTTGTCGAGAGACACCCCCGGAGAATTAATGTCAACAGGATATCTGTATTATTGCTCAAAGATCACTGCACAAATGGCGAAAATCATTGACAAAAAAGAAGATGTAGTCTTGTACAATGAAATCGCACTAAAAACAAAAGAGGCATATAATAAAAAGTTTTGGAAAGAGGATATTGGTGGCTACCATTCCAATAATCAGGCATGCAATTCATTTTCCCTGTTCGCAGGACTGGTTGATAACGATAAGGTTAAATTAGTGGTTGACAATCTTGCGGCTGATGTGAAGAAAAATGATTACCACCTGACTACCGGAAATCAATGTACAAAGTATCTACTGGAAATGCTTTCTGAACATGGGCATCACGAAGCTGCTTATCGTGTGGCTACACAAAAAACGTATCCGGGTTGGGGATATATGATTGACAATGGTGCAACCTCATTATGGGAACGATGGGAAAATATGACCGGAGGTCAAATGAACTCACACAATCATCCGATGATGGGTTCCATTGGCTCATGGTATTATAAATATATTCTTGGAATTACTCCGGATATCAATAACCCAGGGTTTGAACGCTTTACAATACGTCCAATTCTCTTTAAAAATCTGGATTTTGCAGAAGGTGACTATCAGTCTGTTAAAGGAGTAATTAAAAGTTCCTGGCAGAAAAAGGACGGGAAACTTACATTCTGCGTGACTATTCCATGCAACTCTACAGCAATAGTTTATGTACCCACAAAACAACCCAAAAGCGTAACTGAGAACAATAAAAAAATCGGAGAAATGGATGGTGTTAAATTCCTAAAGAGTGAAGGTAATTATGCCGTTTTTGAAGTGGGTTCGGGATCATATAATTTTATTTCAAAATATTAAAAAACAAGTAAAATGAACTACAAGTATTCAGTAATTTTAGGTAATCTAGGAAATACCTGCGATCGTTTTTGTAAAGGTTATAAAGACAACCCTTCAACCGAAGAAATGTTGGCTATGGCCGTAAAAATCCCTTATGTGGAAGGTATCGAGTTAGTAGGCACCTGGGATATACGCCCCGACAACGTGAAGGACATGAAAAAGCGTATGGAAGACTACGGTAAGAAATGTGTATCAATTATACCCGATACGTTTACCAATATAGCATACGGAAAAGGGATGGTCACCAATCTGGATCCTGCCGTCCGCCAAAAAGGACTTGATTATCTTCGTCAAATGAGTGATATCTCCTTAGAGATGAATTGCAGTACTGTCAATTTGTGGATGGCTCAGGATGGGTATGATTACCTGCTTACAGCCGATTATGACAAAGAACGTGAATGGTTGCGTGAAGCAACTACAGCTTTGGCTACTGAATTTCCTTCTCTAAAATTTGCTTTGGAATATAAGCCGAAGGAACCGCGTAATTTCTCATATCATGCACGTATGGCTGATAGTATTCTTGCAGCAAAAGAAACAAATTGTCCCAATGTAGGCATTTGCATCGACACCGGACACAGCTTCGTGGCTGGCGAAAATGTTGCTGAAGCCGTTGTAATAGCCAAACGTGCGGGAAATATGCTTTTTCATATGCACTTTAACGACAATCATGGAATGTGGGACGATGATATGATTGTGGGCAGTGTTCACCACACGGTCTATATCGACCTGATGTTTCAATTGAAGCGAACCGGGTACGACGGTTGGCTTTCCATGGATCAATACCCATATCGTGAAAACGCCGCCGATGCTATTGGTGAAAGTATCCTATGGGTACGTAAATTCCAACAAATTGTTGATGAAAATTATGCCGAAATAGAAGCTTTAGTGAAGCTGAACGATGCAGTTGAAAGCTCTCGTTTCATACGTAAAGTCTTATTCTCCAAGTGAAAGCCATAACGGTACCTCATCAAAAGATTTCATTATAGTGCTCAATTTACTTATTTTCATGTGGGGTATATTATATCTGCGAATGATATAATTATACCCTGCTTTTAATTATCTTTAAATGCAATATCATATGAAGGCAACATTAATCCCTGTGTTTATTTTCTTGATAATGACAACAGGAATGTCATGCTCCAAAAAACCATTCATCACTGTTAATAACCAAACCTGTGAATATATAAAAAATCCGTTGGGAATTGATATTCCCCTGCCGCGTTTTAGTTGGAATCTATCTTCCACAATAAGAAATCAAACGCAAACGGCTTATGAAATTATCGTGAGTGACAATGCTAAAGATATTAAGGAAAACAACGGTAATATGTGGACATCGGGAAAGATAAATTCTGATGATAACTTACACATAACCTATGCTGGCAAAACCTTACAATCTTTTACACGGTACTATTGGAAAGTACGAGTTTATGACAAGGATTGGCAAGTTTCCCCCTGGAGCGAAACCTCCTGGTTTGAAACGGCAATGATGAACGAAAACGACTGGAATGCCAAATGGATAAGCGATGGAAGCCAAAATCCTGAAACAGAAGTTGATTTTTATAAAGATGATCCCGCACCCTTATTTCGGAAAGAATTCAGTATTAAAGAAAAAATTATCGAAGGGCGTCTTTACATTACTGGGGTTGGTTATTATGAACCTTATATAAATGGACAAAAGGTAGGGGATCAAGTACTTGATCCCGGATGGACAACATACAGTAAACAAGTATTATATGCCACTTATGACGTTACTGACCTATTGTATAAAGGCGACAATGCCATTGGTATCATGGCAGGCAACGGCTGGTATAATCTTTTACCATTCAATATGTGGTGTAGCCCTCATCGCAATCTCAGAGACTATTTGGATTGTGGTCGCCCTACCGTAAAAGCCCTATTGCGGATAAAATATCAAAATGGAAACGTCGGCGAAATCAGTACTGATCAAAACTGGCAGGTTGTTCCTGGGCCGGTTATCCGCAACAATATATATCTTGGAGAGGTTTATGATGCCCGTTTAGAACAAGCTGGATGGGCATTAGCGGGTACAGAGTTAAAAGGTTCAAAAAAAGCCATAGAGACAAAAGGCCCTGCAGGAAAGTTGATGGCACAGATGCAACCTCAAATAAAGCCGATAGCGATAATAAAACCCATTGCCGTAAACGAGATAAATCCTGGTGTATATCTGTTCGATATGGGTGTTAATTTTGCGGGCATAGTACGCATCAAAGTAAACGGCCCTGCGGGAACTAAAATAACGCTTCGCTATGGCGAAGATATCTATCCTGACGGCACGTTAAATGTTATGACTTCCGTAGCCGGGCAAATGAAAGGATGTTACGCAGGGGAAGGGGCTCCAAACATTGCCTGGCAAGAAGATAATTACATACTTAAAGGTGATTCAAAAGGAGAAGTTTGGAGTCCCCGATTTACTTTCCATGGGTTCCGTTATGTGGAAGTAAAAGGTTGGCCCGGAACACCCGAATTGGACGATATTGAAGGATTACATTTGTCTTCAGCAGTCGAAAACACGGGAAATTTCACTTGTTCCAATGATATGTTCAATACGTTACAAAGCAATGTCCGGCGCACATTTAGGAGTAATATGTTCAGTGTACAATCTGATTGCCCTGCTCGTGAGAAATATGCTTACGGAGGCGATATTCTCTGTAGCGCCGAAGCCTTTATGTTTAATTACAATATGGCTGGTTTCTACCGGAAAACAGTAGATGACCATAGGTATGCACAACGTCCCCAAGGCGGCATTACTGAAACGGCTCCTTATGTTGGTATTGCTGATGCCAACCCTGGGGATAATTCAGGGCCGCTCGGATTTCAGTTAGGATATACTTTTGTAATAGATAAGATATATGAGTTTTATAATGACAAACGGATTATAGAAGAGAATTATTCATCGCTGAAAAAGCAAGCAGACTTCCTGATCAGCAATGCGAATGACCATCTTTACAATAGTGGGCTTAGCGACCATGAATCATTAGATGAAAAACCCTTTGGACTGACCGAATCGCTTTTTTATTACAAACACATCGTGCTTATGGCAAAACATGCTGATTTACTGCAACAAAAGGAAGATGCCACATATTATTCGGATGTGGCAAAACAAATTAAGACTAAAGTATTGTCGACTTATTATAATAATAATACAGGAGTTTTTGCGAATGCAACACAAACAGCACAAGTTTTCGGATTATGGCATCAGCTGCTACCCGATACCGACAAGGGAAAAGCACTCGAGGCTTTGGAAAAAGCATTCGAAAACCGAAAGAACCATATTTCCACAGGGATATTCGGAACAAAAATGATGTTTGATATTTTGCGCAACAATGACATGAATGAAAAAATGTATCAAATTGTAAATCAGAGGGATTTCCCAGGATGGGGATATATGGTTGAAAACGGAGCTACTTCATTGTGGGAAACTTGGGCATATTCAGACAATGTTTATTCCCAGAATCACCCGATGTTTGGGTCTGTCAGCGAATGGTTTTACAGGTCACTGTTAGGAATTAATCCTATTTCTCCTGGTTTTAAAAGGATAATTATTAAACCGCAACCTGCTGGAGATTTAACTTTTGCAAGAGGTTCTTATCAATCTGTACAAGGATTAATAGGCGTTGACTGGAAAATTACAGAAAATAAATTTGTAATGAATGTGGAAATACCTGTAAATACACAAGCTTACATCCATATACCATCTTCAGACGGCAATGTGCTTGAAGGAGGAAAAAATAGTAGTAAAAATAGTGGAATCTCTAAAGAAAGAGAAGAGAACGGCTATGTTATCATATCTGTTGGATCAGGAAAATATCAATTTGAAACCAAATATAAGTAAATTAACAAATTGTCATTTCATGATGAAAATGACAATTTGATAATTTACCTACCTCATTTCTTCGCTATTTCGACCTTATCTAAAGTAAGGTTGAAAAAAATCAATTCTCCGCTAGTTACTAAAAAGCAAAATAACACATAATATCCTATTTATGACAACAATTTGCTTATAATACAGATGTGAATAAATAAAATCGATAAAAAAAGAAACAAATTAGAAGAAATATACCATTTCATATTTGACGGAAATTTCTAAGAAATAGAAGTTAAAAAACATTCATTGTTACATATTTATGCCAGCAATTTTAAATTTGGCAGATTTAGTTAAAAAATCATCCTGATCATTTTAAAGAATGATCTGGATGATTTGGACAATTAATACGGATAAAATCAAACTTTCACCTGCATGAATTACCACAAAAAGCAGATATTTTATAAAATATTGTTAAATCAACAATCCTAATCGTTAAAATCAAATCTATTTTCAATATCTTTTAGAAATTCAGAGTTACTCAAAACAATAAATATCGATCAAAAAGACGTATAATATATATTTTTAATTACAATTTGCACATACATACTAATTACGTTTATCGATTAAAATTACTACAAATTTTCCTCACATCATTGAAATTTTATGTTTCTCGAAAAAAGTATCATTTCCAACCTTGGTTATAAAATACAATTTTGATAAATACCATACAGAATCCTGTTTATTTTTCATCAAACAATTGTACATTTGCACTTTGACCAGTTAAATAAAACTCTAATGAAATATAAACTATTAGTTCTTGACGTAGACGGGACTTTACTAAACAATAATAAAGAAATTACACCTGCAACCCTAGCTACACTATTAAAGGTACAGCAAATGGGTATACAGATAGTACTGGCTTCGGGCAGATCTACACATGGACTTCTGCCTATCGCTGAGCAATTGGAATTAGATAAATACAACGGTTTTATATTGTCGTATAACGGTGGACAAATATTCAATATGCAAACGAAAGAGTTACTTTTTGAACGACGTATTGATCCGGAAATGATTCCATATTTGGAAAAAAAGGCTAATAAAAATAATTTCACGATTCTTACTTATCATAAAGACAGGCTTTATACTAATAATGCCGAAGATAAACATGTTAAAGAAGAAGCTTCACGAAATAATATGCAGATTAAAGAATCTAAATATTTTGCTGATGCCATCAACTTCTCCCCTTGTAAATGTATGTTGGTCAGCGATGATGAAGAAGCATTAATCGGATTAGAAAATCATTGGAAAAAAAGACTTGACGGTTCATTAGATGTTTTCAGATCAGAACCCTATTTTCTGGAAGTAGTCCCACCCTCTATTAATAAAGCGGATACGTTAGGCGTACTGACGGAAAAATTGTCTATCCTGCCTGAAGAAGTTATGGCAATCGGAGATGGTATTTGCGATGTGGGTATGATCCAGTCTGCAGGATTAGGTATAGCTATGGGCAATGCGCAGGAAGTTGTAAAAAGATGTACGGATTACACGACTGCGACCAATGAGGACGATGGAGTTGCTAAAGCTGTAGAAGAACATATAATATCTAAAATCAGACCGGCAGACATCCCCCTTGATCAATTGAATGCACGAGCTAAACACGCATTAATGGGCAACCTTGGTATTCAGTATACATTTGCATCAGAAGATCGTGTTGAAGCAACAATGCCCGTAGATGTACGTACCCGCCAACCTTTCGGCATACTTCATGGAGGCGCCACTTTAGCTTTAGCAGAAACAGTTGCAGGGTTGGGTTCTATGGTTCTTTGTCAACCTGATGAAATAATTGTCGGAATGCAAGTAAGTGGAAACCATGTATCTTCAGCAAAAGAAGGAGATACGGTACGTGCTGTTGGAACAATCATTCATAAGGGCAGATCTTCACATGTATGGAATGTGGATGTTTTTACATCTACCGGAAAACTCGTTTCATCAATCAGGGTAGTCAATAGTGTATTGAAAAAAAGATGATTCCTGAAGAATTACATATACTTGAATCATTTTTACAGGAAAACCGAAGCTTTGCTGTTTACAGGATTCCTGGAGAAAAGAAACTATATATTGTTTTACAGGATACCGAAAATATTGAATTATTTTATGACATTGAAGATCTTAACGGTAAAAAAGGGTATGTAATAGCTCCATTTCAAATATCAGACAAATCTCCTATTGTACTTATCAAAGCAGTACAAAAAGTAATACCGTTTGATATTCAATCTCTTGATATCACTTTAAGGAAAAGTGACAAACCGGTACCTACTCTTCCGGATAAAGAGTACACCCACCGGTTCGAAACCTTTACAACTTCAATCAAGAAGAAGCGTTTTAAAAAACTCGTACTATCGCAAAATATTACGATTGAAAGAGAAGAAGAATTTTCTCCTGTAAAAGCTTTCCTTACAGCTTGTAAGAAATATACCAGATCATATGTTTACTTATGTCATACTCCACAAAGTGGAACTTGGTTAGGGTGCACTCCGGAGATGTTGCTTTCAGGCGAAAAAAACATATGGAACACGGTGGCTATAGCTGGTACACAATCTCTTAAAAATGGAGATCTGCCATCCAGTTGGGATGATAAAAATCTAATTGAACAAATGCTGGTGGCTTATTATATACGTACACAACTTTCTTCGTCAGATATTCATGCCGTTGAAAAGGGACCGTATACTGTCCGTGCCGGAGATTTAGCCCATCTACGTAGTGACTTTCATTTTGTATTACCAACTAATAATACATTGGGAAGCCTACTGAAATTATTGCATCCTACTCCTGCTGTATCCGGTTTACCAAAGGAAGAAGCTTATAGCTTTATAAATAAGAACGAAGGGTATGATCGCCGATATTATACGGGTTTTATTGGGTGGATAGACCCCGTGATAAAAAGTGATTTATATGTAAATTTACGTTGTATGAATATACACGAAAAGCATCTAACACTATACGCAGGCGGAGGGTTATTGCCTAATTCTGTTCTGGAAAGTGAGTGGAACGAATTTGTCGATAAATTACAAACCATGATGTATTTAGGTAAAACCGACAATTATGTATTCAAATAAAAAAAACGTTTTACACCTTATCGCATTACTGAAAGCTTTTGGGATCAAACATATTATAGTATGTCCGGGTTCCAGAAATTCACCTCTCAGCCATTCGTTTGCCAACGATTCTTTTTTCAACTGTCATACAGTGGTAGATGAAAGAAGTGCTGGTTTTTATGCATTAGGTGTTATACAAAATGAAAAAGGGCCTGTTGCAGTCTGTTGTACATCCGGAACAGCTGTATTAAATCTGGCTCCTGCGGTAGCAGAAGCTTATTACCAGGAATTACCGTTAATAGTCATCACTGCCGACCGTCCGCAAGCTTGGATTGGTCAAATGGACGGACAAACACTTCCTCAGCCTGGCGTCTTTAATAATCTTGTGAAAAAGTCGATACAATTACCGGAAATTCATAATAAAGAAGACGAATGGTATTGTAACCGGCTGGTGAATGAAGCATTACTTGAAATAGAATATCCGGATTGGAAGCCCATCCACATAAACATTCCTATTTCAGAGCCATTATTTGAGTATACAATTGAAGAACTACCATCGGTAAGAAGAATTAAACGGCATACAATAGGAATAGAAGATTTTGACTTTTCTCCTTTTGAAGAACGGTTTCTCAATTACAAAAAAAAGATGATTATCATCGGACAATATCCTCCGGAATCGATCTTACACGAAGCTTTAGAATCACTGACATATAAACATGATTGTGTTATTATATCGGAGTTATTATCTAACATCAAGCCTATGGATAGTATCATAAATTTCGATGCGATGCTATATGCTCTTCCTAAAGACAGGTGGGAAGAATGTGCTCCGGATTTATTAATCACAATGGGAGGCCATATTATTTCCAAACGGCTGAAAAAATTCATAAGAAAACATCCGCCAAAAGAACATTGGCATATCTCTACATCGGGAGAGGTTATTGATCTCTATCAATGTTTGACAGATGTTATCCAAACCTACCCGTTTTCTTTTATTAGCTATTTTGCCTTATTAGATAGTAATAAAGCATCCCAGAAGAAACAATATCTTACGCTTTGGAATAGCCTTCAATTCACCCTCTGTGAACCAGAGGTATGGGTGTATTCCGACATGTTCGTTGTAAAGACATTGCTGGATTCAATACCGACAGGTTCTTCTTTACACCTGGCCAATAGCTCTGGTATACGATTAGCTCATTTGTTTCCTCTATATAATAAAAACATTCATATATTCTCCAACAGAGGAACAAATGGAATAGACGGATCCGTTTCAACCGCTGTTGGTTATGCGGCAGTAAGTAACAGATTAACATTTCTCCTTACTGGTGATCTGGCATTCTTTTATGACATGAATGGTCTTTGGAATGATCAATTAAGTAAAAATTTACGTATCTGCTTGAATAATAACGGAGGAGGAGAAATATTCCATTCTATTCCTGGTTTAAATGAATCCAATGCATTAGACTATATATCTGCTCCGCATAAAACAAATGCAAAGGGGTGGGCTGAAACAATGGGATTTATATATCTCCCCGTCTCTAATAATAAGGAATTGGCAGAAAACCTTTATACCTTTGTTAATATGAAAAGTGACAAACCCATTCTTATGGAAGCCTTCACATCAATGAAAGAGAACATACGGATTCTTCACGATTTTTATCATGCTTTAAAAAACAATTAATATGACAACAAATAGAAAATGGACAACCATTAAGGAATACGAAGATATTTTATTCGATTTCTACAATGGCATAGCACGTATAACGATCAATCGTCCAAGATACAGAAATGCTTTTACTCCCACCACAACTGGAGAAATGAGTGACGCACTCCATATTTGCAGAGAGATGCCAGAAGTTAATGTGGTAGTTATTACCGGAGCAGGAGACAAAGCTTTTTGCTCAGGTGGGGATCAAAATGTAAAAGGCAAAGGCGGCTATATAGGTAAAGATGGTATACCTCGTTTAAGTGTGTTAGATGTTCAAAAACAGATTCGCTCATTACCTAAGCCGGTGATTGCAATGGTGAATGGATATGCTATCGGCGGAGGGCATGTGTTACATGTAGTTTGCGATCTTTCTATTGCTTCAGAAAATGCGATATTTGGACAAACCGGGCCAAGAGTCGGTAGCTTTGATGCTGGTTTTGGTTCTTCATACCTGGCACGTATTGTAGGACAAAAGAAAGCAAGAGAAATATGGTTTTTATGCCGTCAGTATAACGCTCAGGAAGCGCTGGATATGGGATTAGTAAATAAAGTAGTCTCATTTGAAAAACTTGAAGATGAGGTAGTAGACTGGGCAGAAACCATGATGATGCATAGCCCAATGGCTCTACGTATGATAAAAGCCGGTTTGAATGCCGAACTAGATGGCCAAGCCGGAATTCAGGAGTTAGCCGGAGATGCTACGCTACTCTATTATCTGACAGAAGAAGCCCAGGAAGGGAAACAAGCATTCCTTGAAAAACGGAAACCAAACTTTCAACAATTTCCAAAATTTCCATGAAATTTTGAAATTTATTGAAAGTTAATTGAAAATGGAAAGTTGAAAATGGAAAATTAAAATACCATTAAAATTTTAGATCGTTTATTTATGAGAATAAAAAATAATTTTCAACTTTCAATTTTCAATTTTCAATTGATCTTCAAGCAGCCTGCCGGAACTTCTCGTGGTATTTATACTACGCGTAAAATCTGGTATGTTCTGTTAACCTCCCATGAACATCCTGAGAAATGGGGAATTGGAGAATGTGCTCCCCTACCCGATCTGAGTTGTGATGCCTTATCAAATTATGAAGAGATACTTAAAGATACGTGTCGAAATATTCAAAACACGGGTAAATTAGACACTAATATTCTCCGATCATATCCTTCTATTTTATTTGGTTTGGAAACCGCTTTTCGACATTTCGAAAAGACGAGTTTTGCTTTATGGGATTCTCCTTTTTCAAGTGGTGAAACCGGTATACCGATCAATGGCCTTATATGGATGGGAGAGTATGGAAAAATGCTTGAACAAATAGAAACCAAATTAGAAAGAGGTTTTCGTTGCATTAAATTAAAAATCGGTGCCATTCAATTTGAAAAAGAGCTTGAATTATTACGCCATATTCGTAAACATTTTTCCGTAGCAGATATTGAATTACGAGTAGATGCAAACGGGGCTTTCTCTCCACAGGAAGCATTAGATAAATTAAACAGATTAGCCGAATTTGATATTCATTCCATTGAACAACCTATTCGTGCCGGACAATGGGAAGAAATGGCTAAGTTAGCTGAAACAACCCCTCTTTCTATTGCATTAGATGAAGAACTTATAGGTTATAATAAACTGGACGATAAAAAACAATTACTTGATATAATCAAGCCTCAATACATTGTTTTAAAGCCATCATTACATGGAGGTATTTCCGGATCAGAAGAATGGATTGCAGAAGCTGAAAAAAGACAAATCGGATGGTGGGTTACCTCCGCACTGGAATCAAATATAGGATTAAATGCAATCGCACAATGGACTGCTTCCATTATTACATCGCAAAGAGTTGAAAACAGAAAGCAGAAAGCAATTTATCAGGGATTGGGAACCGGTGGGTTATTTATTAACAACATTGAAATGCCGCTCTCTATTAAGCAGGATAATTTATATTTTACTCCTAATACTGAATATGCATCAGTTTATAAGAAATATTTCTCCTTTGTTGCTGAATGGTTCAATGATTCCCTTTATATACCTGTACAGACTTCAGGCTCTACAGGTAATCCGAAACTATTGAATATTGAAAAAGAAAAAATGAAGTTTAGTGCATCTCAAACCTGCTCATTTCTTAACTTACAGAAAGGAGATACGGCACTTCTTTGTATGGATCTCCAATACATTGGAGCCAAAATGATGGTAGTTCGTGCGCTTATCTGCAATCTTGAATTAATTATCAGAGATGCCTCCGGTCATCCGTTGAAAGATATAGAGATGCCTCTTCAATTTGCCGCCATGACACCGATACAGATTTTCAATTCCTTACAAGTTCCCGAAGAAAGGGAACGTCTGATACAGATAGAAAATCTGATAATTGGGGGTGGAGCTATTAGCCCCTATTTAGAAAAAGAACTACAATCTTTTCCTAATAAAGTATATTCCACTTATGCTATGACAGAGACATTGTCTCATATAGCGTTACGTCGCCTCAACGGCAGCGAAGCATCCATATATTACACACCATTTCCATACGTTAAACTTTCATTATCAAAAGAAAACACATTAATCATTGAGGCTCCTGAATTATTGAGTGAACCACTTCTCACAAACGACATCGCAGAAATACATACAGATGGAACATTTCGTATACTAGGCCGGAAAGACAATATTATTAATACCGGAGGAATAAAGGTGCAAGCCGAGTCTATTGAAGAAAAACTACGAATTATCCTTTCAATGCCTTTAGTTATTACATCTGTTCCCGATCCGAAATTTGGTGAGGCGATCGTTTTGTTAATTGAAGGTGAAATAAATATAGAGCAAGTTAGGCAGCAAATATATCATTTGTTACCTTCAATAGAAAGACCTAAACATATATTTATGGCAAGAACTATACCTATTACTAAAAATGGAAAAATTGATAGAGCAGGTTGTAAAAAAATTGCACGGCAATTAATAAAATAATAATCGTTTAGGGTTATCTGTGGATTAAATATTATTCGATTTTATAATATTGCTTTAATACGTTTTTGATTTTTTCTTTTTCTTCATCCGTTATATCACCAACTTTTGATATAATCCTTCGAGAGGAGATAGTTGTTTTTCTTTCTAAGGCTACATACATCGTTTTTTCCAATGTCGACTCATTCGTACATGATAACTCTACTCTGGTTGGAATATTCCTTTCCACTTCATGAAGAGGAGCCACTTCTACATGGTCTAAATATTTATTAATGGGATCAGGCGAAAGTAAAATTGCTAATAATATCTCTTTAGGACCGTTCTTAATACTTTCGTCCAGATTAAAATCTGTAAAAATTAAAACGATCTCATACTGTTTACAAATAAAATTTGCATTCCCGGTATACGTTACTTTTAATTGCATTATTAAAACAGTCTATGACCGGAATAAGCTTTTATCTAAAAATTCAGGAATTAAATTTTTGTCTTCTCCTTCTTTTGCATAGCGCTCAAACATTTCATCCCATCCTTCCTGAATATCATTTTTCTTATTTAGTTTTAGACACATTCCATCCTCTAAAGATAATTGCAAATAGTCACCACTTGCAATCTTCAAGGCTTTAGCTACGTGTTTAGGGATTACAATACCAATAGATGTCCCAATATGGATTACCTTTTGTTCATAATCTTGTTTTAATTTCCTGGCTGTCATATCTTGCACATTTTATTTGTATAAATATTAACCTTACCACAAATATAATAATAATATTATTATAAAACAAGAGTAATGAATAAAAAAATCGAACAGCAGCAATTCTTATTTGCTCCTGCTCGATCTTTAATTAATTAGAAACGTTTTCCCCTGATTATCTTTTTAATATCAATTTAAATCAGTACCATAATAAGGTCTGAACTCATCATTAGACTTATAATAATAATAGGTTGAAGGGTTTGTATATGGGTTATTATGATAATAGATAGCCGGATTAGCATTCAATTCGGACTGATTCCAACCCGGAGTCCAACCCACAAATACACCATTCATATCCAGACAATGCTGGTAACGTTCACAATTGGTTCCCCAATATGCACGATGAATACCGGTTTCCAAACGTTTAGCATCAAAGTAATTGATTCCTTCTCCCCAAAATTCTACTCCTTTCTGGAATACATATTCATCAATGAATTCTTCAGCATTGGAAGCACTACAGATATATTCGCTATTACGTGTTTTTACAATACTTTCTAACTCTTTGGCTGCAGCAGATACGCCAGAAGTATGAAGAGCAGCTTCAGCCTTCAGATAATGCATTTCTTCAATACGCATGATCGGATAATCGGTAGCCCCTCCAATAGCATATGTTCTGTAGTCACCATTATGAGGACGAAACTTAAGATTTACATAAAGCCACGGCCAGGATTGGAATCCATATGACAAATTAATACGCGAACGAATCCAGGAAGGATTACTATTCAAAAGATATTGATATTTATCCGGACCATAACCAGAATATTCACCACTCCAGTCTTCCTGGACTGTACTTGAGTTATCACCGCCTACAGCCCATTTATTATTAATTAATTTACCAGTTTCATCTCTTTCTACTAAATAAGGCTCTCCTTCTTTTTGGTTTGTAGATTCATAAAAGAAATTGGGTGACAGCCATGATTTTTTACGGAAATCGTTATCAGAAAGACGTTCGTACCATCTACGATCCAAAGAACGACCTACACGCCAACCATAAACAGAGAAGGTTGTTTCGGTTCCGAATATCATAGCGAATACAAATGACTCTGTTGATGAAGCCGCAGTATTACTTTCTGATATAGAAGTAGCCCACATCCATGAATTTTGAGAATTACGATTATTAAAACCATTTACCGGATCTGTCCATTGAACTTCTGTCAAAGGAGTACATCCTGAGGCAGCAATAGCCTTGTCAGCATATTCACCGGCATTTCTCCAATAAGACGTTTCATCTTTATAGGTGGCCGAGGTATTAACACGAGATGCAAGATTGGCATAAGCCCTGGCATATAATCCATACACAGCAGCAAGATTAGGCTGAACCTTGTCTGTCCGAGTATATCCGTCAAGATAGGTTTCTGCCTGTTTCAAATCACTAAAAATTAAATCGTAAACAGCATCTACAGTCGCTCGGGGATTATTAGTCGCTTCTTCTATCGTTGTTGCTTCAGTCACAATAGGTACACCTAAGTTTGTTAGATCTTTCTCAGGATCAACATATGTATAACGGGTATCAGTAGGTTTTTTATACTCCATGATCTGAACTAAATCCAGATAATAGAGTGCACGATAGGCATAACAAATTCCTAAAAAACCTTTTTTGGTTTCGTCGAGATCATTAATGTCTATCATACGGAGTACATCGTTTACATTTTTTATATAAGCATAATAAAGGTAAGAAGGATAAACTCCACGATTCGAACCGGTTGCGCTTACAGCTCCATAGGCCCAGGCACCCATTGTATTGTACCCATTCGATCCTGAACAAACTAATTGAGTAGTAGAGTGTTCAAGCATGGCCCGCATACTTCCATACGAAATCATCTCAATACCACTGACCTCATCTTTATGTCCAGCCATAGTGGTATAAATGGAATTGACCATTCCCTGCAGAGCTGATTCCGAAGCTTCTATCTCCTTATCCAAGACATGTTCCGTCGGGAATGTTTCTTCAATACAACTGCTTAAACTCCAAAGAGCGAACGCTGCTAATAATATCTGATATTTTTTCATGATGTTTTCTTTTTTATGTTTAGAATGTCAATGAAATACCTCCTGAAATAGTACGTATCGGAGAAGCAAGCTCAGGATTTGTGTATCCCTTAAGTGTCTGACGAGGATCTAAACCCTGACGTGCCGAAACATACAATAGATTTTCACCTGAGAAATACACACGCATACTCTGAATATTAAATTTTTGTGTAAAATTGGCAGGCAGTCGATATCCGAAGTTTAAATTCTGAAGATTCAGGTAACTGGCATTTGTAATGAAACGATCTGATTTTGGCGTTTGAGAATATGCTTCCGAATACATCAGACGAGGAACATCCGTGTTGGTATTATCAGGAGTCCACGCATTGAAAATATCCTTATGCCAGGTTGTAGATGTGGAACCACCTGTGTGCATCAATGTCTGGTAATTGTAATCGAACACTTTACCTCCTAATTGATAATTCAGGTTTACCGACAGGTCAAATCCACGGAATGAAACAGTAGTCCCAAAACCGCCGTAAACACTTGGTAAAGCGTCACCTATTATATAATTTGTTGCCTGGCTTGCATCTTTGGTTGTTTCCTGTCCTGTTACATTGCCATCTGCGTCAAGAATATCTTTGTAAAAAAGAGACTCACCTGTTTCAACGTCCACACCAGCATACTTAGGTAAATACCAGCTATAAAGAGGAAGATCTTCAGCGACAAAATACTGATATTTAGACACGAAAGATGGATCCAGGTTTACATAGCCATCATATCCTTCTACTGTCATCGACTTGATTTCTTCCGGCAAACGCAATACTTTATTCTTTACATAAGAAATATTAAAGTTTACATCCCAGTTAAAATCCTTATTTCTAATTAAAGTCCCATTCAATACCAACTCAACACCTGCATTACGCATATCACCCAGATTCACATAATAACTGGTATAACCAATAGAAGGAGGAGGAGCTAACGCGAACAGCATATCACTGGTTTTCCGATAGAAATAATCCACACTACCGTCCAGACGTCCGTTAAACAAGTCGAATTCAAGACCTACATTCCAGTTGGTATTAGTTTCCCATGTTATATCCTCAGTCCCTTTCTGATGCCATTGGTAAGCCACTTTACCATCACTATTGACAATGTCATAAGAATCCCCATATAAATGATATCCACGCTTGGTGTCTCCAATGTTATCATTACCTTGCGAACCGACAGAAGCCTTCAATTTTAATGAATTTACCCAGGGAACATTGAAGAAATTTTCTTTTGATACAAGCCACGCTCCACCTACTGACCAGAAATTACCCCAGCGGTGATCTTTCGAGAAGCGTGAGGAGGCATCCCTACGATAAGATACAGAACCATAATACTTCGTATCATAATTATACATAGCACGGAAGAAATACCCTTCGTTGTTGTAAGGTCTTGTATAAGAAGTTTGATCAGTATTCTTATTCAGCATTTGGCTAAGTTCATCAGCCCCATCAATTCCCCAATTATATCCACTGGCAAATAGATATTCATAAGTCTCTTTTGAGTACTCATGCCCCAACAGTACGCCAATGTCATGTTTATCGATTTGCTTCACATAATTCAGCAATTGTTGCGTATTATAGTTAAAATTACGGGTCGAGTTTTTTTCCAGTACACCATTGTCGGAAGAAACAGTATAATAGTCCATAAACGGACTGGTGGAATAGGTATACCGTCGGTCGTAGTTATATAAATTACCGTTCACTGTAAATGTCAGACCTTCCATTAATCCAATATCGGCATAACCACCTGCGATTATGGAATGACCGGTTCTTTCCTGAAAACGGTATTTATTATTGAAAATGGCATTCCCCCCAACGCCACCTGCACGACTTAAATCATAACTCTGGGCGAAATCAAACATTTCCTCTCCCCATCTGTCGATCATAATGTTCTTATTCGCATCACGGAGATAAACCGGATAGATAGGCGCCATGGTCTTTATTACGCTCCAAATTGTTCCCGTACCAATAACCTCTTCGTATGTCTGTTGGTAATTGTATTTAGAATAATTGAAGTTCGCCCCTATTTTCAACCATTTCTTTGCCTGGTAATCAAGCTTTAAGCGTGCAGTTAAACGATCCTGTGCCTGGCCTTTCTGAATACCTTCCTGATCAAGATAACTAGCTGATGTATAATAGTTAATACGATCGCTAGCCCCTGAAACCGAAACATTATATTCCTGACGGAAACCGTTTTGCAATCCTTCCTTTTCCCAATCATCGGGCTGTAGCCAGAATTGCTGATTATTATATGTATAAAGAGAGCCCAATGTAGCATTAGGATTCATTATCCCTCCTTGCTGAATAAAATCCTGTCCACTCGGAACGGTATAGACCATATATCCGGGACCAACCCCACTCGAGGAGTTAGTAAGATGTTGATTGGCCAAAGCATGAGCTTCGGATGCCGACATTCCTCCTCCACGTTCCGTCGTATAATAATTATTCAACATCTTATAATAAGTTTCATAAAACTGTTGGGCGTTAGTTGTTTTATATAACTTCAGTCCATTCGTATTAACTCCCCATTTTGCATCAAAAGAAACTTTTGCCTCACCTGTCTGTCCACGCTTGGTCGTGATCATAATAACACCATTCGCACCTCGTGCACCATACAATGCATTGGAAGCAGCATCTTTTAAAACTGTCATCGTTTCAATATCACTGGGATTTATTAAGTTCAGATCTCCATCAAAAGGCATCCCATCTACAACAATTAAAGGTTCGGTATCGGAAGATACGGAACCAAATCCACGGATAGTAATCTGAGGGGAACTTCCTAACTGTGAGGACGAATTACCCAATTGAAGACCTGCAACACGTCCGGCTAATGCCTGAGCGGGATTCGATACTTGAGATTTAAGCAAATCTTCTGATTTCACAATACCTGCAGAACCGGTAAAGGCTTCTTTTGTCATTTTACCAAAAGCTACTACCACAACCTCATCCAATGTTTGCGTATCTTCTTTTAATATAATCTGAAGATTATTACGGTTTCCGGGATTTACAGTTTCAGTAGTATAACCTACATAAGAAATTTGTATTGAACTATTAGCCTGAATAGATAATTCAAATTTTCCATCCATGTCCGTAATAACTCCATTAGACGTACCCACTTCGATAACACTAGCTCCAATTATGGTTTCTCCATTTTCATCTTTCACTACACCCGTTAATTTACGGGTTCCTTGATTCGTTGATAATGATTCCTGTACTATGACTGTTTTAGGGATGTCAATATCCGCTATACCACTTTCAGCCGTTATGCCCCAATTAAAACAAAATAAAGGAATGGCTATCAAGATAATTTTCTTTAAGTAATTATTCATAATTCAATAAATTTATGATTAGAATTTAAATAGATTTAGCTTTAAGAAGAGACTTTAAATAGTTCATCTCCTTAAAAGCGGCTCACCAACTATCCCTTTTAAGGATTTTTCTCTTAAATGTTACTATAACCATACAAACTTTTTGATTAAAATATTAGACACTCACATAAACATTCTCCTTTACAATTTTTTTCATATTATACACTTAACATTCCGCCTAGAAGTAGAAATAAATTAGACTTATACCTTAAACATTTAGCGTTTATCCTTGAAGGTGGCAAGGATTATTATCTTTAATTAATAATTGTTTGCTTAATATGTCTTTTCGACGGTAAAACTATGTAAACAAAATGAAAAATACAAGGAAAAGGCTTAAAAAATATGTCTGACAACTGTCAAAATGTCACAATTTATCAAGGAAACAAGAAACTAAGTCTCTCATTTAATCTTAGATACAGTCATATTATGAAATTATCAATTTGCTTGAAAAAATTCAGATTTACTATCTTTTTTGAGGAAAATCACGTTTTGCGCTAACGCATATTTGCTCTATTTTAGGTGAAATAGGAATATTCACTCTCATTTTATCTAAAATCATCTAAATGATTTGGCAAAATCATCCAAGTAAAAAGTCGATTTTATCTAAGTGAATTTCCAAAATGATACGGTTGATTTTCGGATTTTCTCTAAATAATTGTAAAATTTTATTTTGAAGTAATAGAAGAACTGCACAACCAAGGAACAAATGCGCAGTAAAAAAGCTTTTTTCAAGTTATTTCATCAAAAAAAATAAACAAATCAAAAATAGACTTTTGCTATATTTTAAATAAATAATTTAGAATAATATACAATAAACACTATAAAACATTTTCCATTTTCTATTTCTCATGGACAACTACTTGCAAATTGAAAAGTCTTAACTCCTATAAAAGGAAATATTTTTTTGTAGACGTTCACTTAGCTTCAAATATTCAATTCTAGAGATAGTTATTTTGACAAAATGTAAATAAAGCCGTTTTTTGACAAAGTGTCAATCCTACTTTAAACGTCTAAAAATTACAGGAGTCTGCCATCCATCAGAAATAGTATTACCTCTCATGGTATCCAATCCATAATCAAAACTTACTATTACATTACGACCATTGTAAGTAAAGTTGAAAGTATATGTATGATAATTATTCTTTATTTCATCGATGGGATATTCATCCATATTTATTTTTAAAACTGCTGTTTGCTTACCATCAACGTAATTAAAAGTTATAGTACCTACTTGTTCCGCACCGCTTGTACCATTAAGTCTATATTCCCAACTTCCGGATAAAATACGGTTATCATCAACTGCATTCTGTCCATACATCATTGAAGATAGAAACAAAGCAAAAAGTATGAAGCTTATTTTTGACATAATTACTGATCTAAATTTTAAAAGTAAACACATCCCTTCTGTAAAAGTTTACTTTTATCATCATGAATATACCTTAAATCGATAAAATATAAAATAAAAACACTATTTTTGACAAAAAAAGACATAAACAAACCCTCTTGTTATAAAATACAACAAAAAGAAGAATGTTTGACTTTGACAATCTCCGTGAGATATGGAGTACAATGAAAAAGAATAAACTTCGTACTTTTCTAACCGGTTTTTCTGTTGCATGGGGAATATTTATGCTTATAGTCCTGTTGGGCGTAGGAAATGGATTAGGTAACGGCATAGCTCATAACTTTAGTGATATGGCCACTAATTCACTTACCTGTTGGGGACGTTATACCGTTTTACCCTATAAAGGGATGCAAACAAATAGAAGTATAAAATTAAGCATGAAAGATATTCAGGCCATACCACGGGAACATCCGGAAGTAGGTCTTATTTCGCCGGTTAATTTTCGGAGCGATACGATTTCGCATGAAGGAGAATTTCTTGCCGGAGAGATTCAATCCGTATATCCTGAATTTTCATCCATTGTATTTGTACCTATCCTTACAGGTGGTCGTTTTATTAATAAAATGGATTTACTTCAAAAAAGGAAAGTTATTGTACTGAGCCCCCGTATGGCTGAGATATTGTTTCATAATAATAGAAACGTAATAGGACATCAGGTAAAAGTCGGGAAAATATTATTTAAGGTGATAGGTATATATCAGGATGGGAACAAAAGTAACAATGCACCGGCTTATATTCCGTTTACGACAGGGCAAATACTTTATGATGATTTATCAAAAGTAGACCTTATAAAATTCACATTGAATAATATCAATACAGATGCCAAATCCAAAGCCTTTGAAGAACGTTTCCGTAAAAGTATGGCCCTTCGTCATCATTATGATCCCGCTGATAATAACGCGCTTGCTATATGGAGTACAGATAGCGAATACCGTATGTGGCAAGGACTGACAAACGGTATTACGCTATTTATCTGGATTATTGGGTTAGGTACATTAACGGCAGGTGTTGTGGGAGTCAGCAACATTATGTTGATATCAGTACGTGAACGGACAAGAGAGTTTGGTATCCGAAAAGCTATCGGGGCAAAGCCTTCGTCGATATTGTTGTTAATTATCTTTGAATCTATTCTGGTAACTGCTCTCTTCGGATATATAGGAATGGTTTTGGGAATTGGATTAACAGAAGTGATCAATTATTTTATGGAAGCCGCAAATAACAGCAGTAGCTCTGGAGGAATAAATGCCGGTGACCAGACGTCCGTTTTCCGTAATCCTACTGTAAGTTTAGGAATATCCCTTGCTGCTACGGGAGTTTTAATAGTTGCAGGCGTATTGGCCGGTTACTTTCCCGCTCGAAAAGCAGTGAAAATACCGGCCATTGAAGCAATAAGGACTGAATAAAAATGAGTATGTTCGATATCGACAGATGGCAGGAAATATGGGTAACAATCACCCGCAATAAGGCACGAAGCATAATGACTTGTTTTGGCGTCTATTGGGGAATATTAATGCTTGTGATCCTCCTTGGTTCCGGTAGCGGCCTGAAAAATG
This sequence comes from Tannerellaceae bacterium, assembly GCA_032054765.1. Taxonomy (GTDB): domain Bacteria; phylum Bacteroidota; class Bacteroidia; order Bacteroidales; family Tannerellaceae; genus DFXE01. Next base: position 205,119 of record DAMBSC010000010.1, on the reverse strand, counting down.
GAGTACTTGGTCATTTCAAAGGATTCGCAACAAACTCTTTATTCTTTTCCACCGACCGTACCAGTGAATCTTATAAAGGATACAATAAAGGACGTGAGTGGGATATGCGTAACAGAGATGTCGAAAGTATAATTGAAAAGGTAAACGGTATAGAAGATATATCTCCCATCTTATGGGGTAGGCGCTCTGAGAAAAATATTATTTATGGAAAACTGACGGGGACATTCAACGTCAAAGGTATTATGCCGGGATACTTCAAAATCGAATCACAAAAATTGTATCACGGTCGTTTACTCAACTATCTGGATATAGAGAAAAAGAGAAAGGTTTGCTTAATTGGAACGAAAGTAAATGAGGCACTATTCAATAATGAAAATCCCTGTGGCAAATATATCCGTGTGAATGGATTCTATTACAGGGTGGTAGGAGTTATAAAAGCAAGATCATCCAAGGCTGATATCGGCGGAAGGTCGGAAGAGTCCGTATTTTTACCGTTTACAACTCTGCAACAAACCTTGAACAGAGGCGATATTCTGCATATTCTGGCGGTAAGTGTAAAACAGGAATACTCAGTCCAACGAGTAATCGATAATATCTCTAATATTCTTAAAGCTCAGAATGAAATCTCGCCAACAGACCGGCAAGCAATCAATGTTGTGAATATAGCGACTCAATTCGCAACTTTTGAATCCCTTTTTTCCGGTCTGGATCTTCTTGTCTGGCTGGTCGGTATCGGAACTTTACTTGCTGGAATTATAGGGGTTAGTAACATTATGCTGGTAACCATCAAGGAACGAACGAAAGAAATAGGTATACGTCGTTCTCTTGGTGCCAAACCATTTACTATAATATCACAAATTATGAGCGAAAGCCTTTTCCTGACTTTACTGTCAGGATCTTTAGGATTATGTGCAGGAGTTTACATACTAGGTATAGTAAACAAAGTCATGATGTCGCAATCACTCAGCGAGACCACCTATTTTGAAGATCCTTCTATCAGTATACAGGCCGCTTTGGCATCCACAGTTATTTTAATTATCAGCGGTCTATTTGCAGGTCTTATCCCTGCCTGGCGGGCCATGCAAATCAAAGCAATTTACGCAATTAGAGAAGATGAATAATAATTAAATCATGAGAAAGAGTAATTGGAAAAATATAGTAAGTATCGTTTTACTGATAATCACACTTTTATTAGTGATCACCACTTTCTTCCTGCTGTGGAATAAAGCACAGCCAAAGAAAGTGGTATATGAAATTATTGAACCCCGGATAGGGACAATAGAACACACAGCAGTAGCGACGGGAAACATTGAACCCAGGGATGAAGTATTGATCAAGCCCCAAATATCCGGTATTATTTCCAATGTCTATAAAACTGCAGGAGAAAAGGTGAAGACAGGAGAGATCATTGCCAGGATTAAAGTAATTCCCGAAATGGGACAATTAAACAGTGCCGAGACAAACTTACGATTGGCAAAGATCACATTAAACCAGATAGAAGAAACTTTTAAACGGGATAGAACCCTCTATCAACGCGGCGTTATCTCCAGAGAAGAATACGAAGTTTCCTATGCCAGTTATATGAAGGCAAAAGAAGAAAACAGTTATGCACGAAGCTCATTGGAAATAGTCAGGGATGGCATTATGAGAAACTCAAAATTATCCAGTACCACCCAGATTCGCAGCACAATAACAGGTACAATTTTAGATATTCCTGTAAAAGTGGGAAGTTCCGTTATCCAGACAAATAACTTCAACGAAGGAACGACAATTGCAACAGTAGCCGATATGAATGATATGATTTTCAGAGGGAATGTAGACGAAACAGAAATAGGTATGGTAAAAGAAGGTATGCCTATACGGTTAACAATCGGTACCATGGAAAACCAGACTTTCAGGGCACGATTAGAATACGTTTCCCCAAAGGGAGTAGAGATGAACGGTGCTATGCAATATGAGATCAAAGCCGCTGTGAATATTCCGGAAGATGTATTTATACGTGCCGGATATAGTGCAAATGCGGAAATCCTGATCAGGCGTGCCAGAAATGTCCTGACTATTCCAGAGACATGTATAGAGTTCCACGGTAGTTCTGCTTTTGTATATGTGCTTAAAGAACAATCTTCAAAGCCGACCTTTGAAATGCGTGAAGTAGAAGTTGGGCTCTCCGATGGCATTAATATAGAAATTAAATATGGACTTACATTTGATGATCTGGTACGTGGTACTGAAATTGAATAATAACAAAACTATATATTTCCAATAAAATGAAAAAGATAATACTATACTCAATTATCCTGACCCTTATTCCCAATATCGGGATAAAAGCACAGGTAAAACGATTATCTTTAAATGCATGTATTGAATATGCCATAAAAAACAACATAGATATAAAATCAAAAGAGAAAGAAATTGATATAAAAGAGATTGAACTTAATACCGGAAAAAACAGCTGGCTACCTAATCTGAATGCAGGAGTAGAACAGAACTTTGATTTCGGGCGTTCTCCCTCAACTGACGGTGTACTTGTCGATTATAATTCAGCTAACACTTCTCTTGGTGCTCAATTGAATATGCCTTTGTTTGATGGATTCAAAATACACAATACTATTCAAGCCCGAAAATTAAACCTGAATGCGGGACTAGAATCTCTGAATAAAGCTAAAGAAGATCTCGCGATCAAAGTTACATCATATTATTTACAAGCCCTCTATAATAAAGAGTTGATGAAAGTATCTCAACTTCAGCTTAACTTAACACAAGAAAAAGTAAAAGAAACGGAAGCGTTGGTCGAGACCGGTAAAGTTCCATTAGCACAGCTATATGATATTAAAGCACAATTAGCACAGGATAAAGTAACGCTGATCGAATCAACAAATAATGCAGAGATGGCTTTACTGGATTTACTACAACTCCTTGAATTAGAACGTAACAAAACCAAATTCGATATTATAGCCCCCCAAACAAAAGATCTTATAAAAGAATATATGGGAAGTATCCAGCCAACTGAAAATATATATAATAATGCGGTATCCACAAAACCTCACATCAAAGAACAGGAATATCTACTGGAGAGTCAAAAAAGGATGCTTAAAGTGGCCAAAGCCGATTACTATCCCAAATTAGATTTTATGTTAAGATACTCTACCGGTTATTACCATTATTACAACATAGAAAAAAACGCGCCATTTAATGATCAGATAAGAGACAACCAACGGAAAACCATTGGTTTTACGCTAACCATACCTATTTTTAACCGCTTTGAAATCCGCAACAATGTACAAACCGCTCAAGTAAATATAGCCAGGCAAATGCTTGCAATAGATAACGCTAAAAAAAACTTATATAAAGAAATACAACAAGCCTATTTCAATGCCATTGGCGCCCAGGAAAAATACCTCGCTTCCGAAGAATCAGTGACAGCAACAAAAGAAGCTCTTATGTATGCCGAAGAAAGATACCTTACCGGTAAAAATTCAGTCTTCGAGTACAATGACTCAAAAAGTAAATATACCCAAAGCCTCTACGAACGTGCACAGGCAAAATATGAATTTATTTTTCGAGTAAAGATATTAGACTACTATAATGGAATTCCTATAAGACTATAAGAGTCTATTTTTTACATTCAGTTAAACCCTCTAAGTTGACCGATATGTCATTTTTCAATTATTTCCTCAGGCTTAGTTTCTTTCTCGGTTTCTTTAATAATAAAGACGGGGCGACGTTTGGTTTCCAGATATGTTTTTGAGAGGTATTGTCCTACTATTCCTAAACAGAATAGCTGTATGCCACCGATAAAGAAAATAATGCACACACTTGAAGGGTATCCAGCTACAGGATCTCCCCATATCAAAGTCTTTGCTATTATAACGCAGACCATTATAAAGGAAATGATACAGAATAGTATCCCGAACAAAGAGGCAATGGATAACGGCCTGGTAGAAAAAGCGACAATACCTTCCATTGAATAGAAAAACAAACTGAGAAAAGACCATTTGGTCGTACCGGCCACACGTTCTACGTTTTTGAAAGGTATCCATTTGGTATTGAATCCTACCCACTGGAAGATTCCTTTTGAGAAACGGTTGTATTCAGTAATCTCCAATATGGCATCTACCATTTGTCTGGTCATCAATCTGAAATCTCTTGCGCCATCTACCAACTTCACGTCGGAAATTTTATTTATCAACTGATAGAATTTCTTTGCAAAATAGGATCGTATGGGTGGTTCTCCATTTCTACTGACACGATAAGTAGCAACACAATCGTAATCTTCATTTTTTAAGGAATCAAACATTTCGATAAGAAGTTCGGGAGGATCCTGAAGATCTGCATCTATCATTGCTACATAATTTCCTGTTGCGGTTTTGAAGCCGGCCAGTATTGCGGCTTCTTTCCCGAAATTACGTGAAAAAGATATAAATCTTACTCTTTTATCTGTCTTGTGTAGTTCTTTTATAACAGCTAATGTTTTGTCTTTTGAACCATCATTTATAAAAATATATTCAAACTGTTGATGTTTCATTATTCCGGCGATCCGGTTCAGTTCCTTATATAGATAAGGAATAGCTGGTTCTTCGTTATAACACGGTATTACTAATGATATCTTGTCCATTTTACTGTTGATTTAGAAAGACAATTGTCAATTAGTGCTAAATCTTACAATTACATCTATCACTCTGTCTACATCATCATTGGTTAATTCATGATGAATCGGCAGGCAAATTACAGAATCAGCTACTTTATGAGCGTTCGGCAAATTTTCCTTACTACCGGAGACAAAGTTACAATAGGGTGAGAATGATGTGATCAGAGGATAAAAATAACGCCTTCCCCAAATATTTCTTTCCTGCATTTTGAAATATAGATGGTCTCTTGTCAATCCGTATTGGTTCTCATCTACAAAAATCGGGAAATAGGAATAATTACGTTGAATTATACACTCTGTGTTCTTTTCCATAAGGGAAATACCTGGGATATTTGTTAACCCCTTCATATATCTTTCAGCTATCTGTCGGCGAATATCAATTGCGTTATCCACATATTTTAAAGTAACCAGACCGTATGCTGAACGTACTTCATCGATTTTGCCATTAATACCGGGAGCAACTACAGTTGTCTCTCCCGTAAATCCAAAATTTTTCAGATAATCTATCCGTGCTTTGGTTTCCTCATTATTACAGACCAATGCTCCCCCTTCAATCGTATTAAATACTTTTGTCGCATGAAAGCTGAGGGTGGATAAATCTCCTGCTTCAAGAATGGATTTTCCATCTATGGTCACACCAAAGGTATGGGCAGCATCATAGATTATTTTCAGGTGATATTTATCTGCAATTTCTTTTATTTTGTGGGTATTACATGGATTTCCATATACATGTACCGGCATAATAGCAGTAGTTTGTGGAGTGATAGCTGCTTCAATCTTTTCCGTATCTATATTACATGTTCGGGGATCTATATCTACAAACACAGGCCGCAGACCATTCCACCATAATGAGTGGGTAGTAGCTACGAAACTATAGGGAGTTGTTATCACTTCTCCCTTTATATCCAATGCTTGTAAGGCTACCATAATCGGAAGAGTCCCATTCGTAAATAAGCTTATATAAGGAACTTTCAAATACTCACACAACGCTTGCTCCAACGCTTCATGGTAATACCCGTTATTAGTTATCCATTTACGCGACCATATATCCTTCAGATAAGGCATTAACTCATCTAAAGGAGGTAGTAGCGGGGAAGTCACTGCAAGCTTTTTATCCATGTTTTTCTTTAGTAAGATAAAAACGGTTAGTCATTTCTTTTATATAATTTATAGATATCCAGACTTTTGCTGTCTATTGTATTTATAATAGTGTCTACCAGTATTAAAGAATAGTTTTCTTTAAATGCAGGCAAATGCTCAAAATACTCCTGGTTATTTACTTCCCTTTCTTTTGACTCCCAACCTTCTTTCTTTTTTGAAGTTATGAAAAGCTCCTGTTGGGTAACAACAAACAATGTTGCTTTATTTTTTATATATTTTTCCTGTTCATCCCGTAAATCAGGATAAGACTTATACGTCAGGTTCGGAGAAAGAAAGTACTTGACATTTGGAATAATATTACATGTCGTAAACAAGCTGTTTCCCAAACCAAAACCCAGATTTAACAAAGTAGGCGCTTCCTCTTTAGTAATAATATTATGCATTTTTTGTGTCATTAAATGAGGTTTTTCATCCGAATAGATGGAAAGTTTTGTTTCATCCAGATTAGTACGACTAATACCCGCATAAAACAAAACAAAAGCAAATAATACCACATACTTAAGGGGTAATGAAGGGAGTTTCGCATAACGATCAAGCATAATAAAAATACTCAATATTCCTAATAAAGTATAGATCATAAATGGCAACGGATAGTATGCCTGATAAACCGGAGACATGTAAATAATAATATACAAAACCAATCCTGTTAAAACAAAAGCCCATTTCCCTATAACATTCTTAATACATTTTAAAGGGAAATACAAAATACCCAATAAAGGTAATAGCAACAAGGATAAAGGCTGGATAAAAAGATAAAGTATTCTATATATCAGTAGAAGAAGAGTATCCCCTACTCCCTGTAATTCAGCATACTTCCGGTTTAATTCGATATATATCCGATAAGCTTCCTCCAATGCATCATTTGTATAAAGATAGCCTATAATTGGGGTTGCAACGACGAGGAGCCCTCCTAAAAACGTAAGAAAGTTAACTGCCAAATTTCTGTATTCCTTCTTAATTAATAAGCTTAAAAAGATACCAGCTAAAGGGAAAAACCAGAACATAATCAGGTTTATCTTGATAAAAAGAACCATCGAACAAAGTATTCCATGAACAAACATATAGGAAGGATTATGAGTTGACGCATCTTTCTCTTTGAAATACTTTATAAAAAAATAAAGGCTGATACATTCGAATGTTAAAATAAACTCTTCTGCAGAGCCTCCTGCTTTCATCAACTCCACAAGAAAGACCGGAAAAAGAAAAGCGATAATACAGGCTAATCCACGGTTAAGATACAATTTGGCTATATAATAGATAGCTGTAATCATCGCACACCATAAGAGAAGTTCTATAAGAAATACACCCAAAAATGAAGTATTGGAAATAAGATAGCCCAAGCCATATATAAAGAAAATAAGAGGCCCTTTATGATCAAAGACTTCCGTATATAAAATTTTTCCGTTAAAGATCGCTTTCCCTATATTGAAATATACATTTGCGTCTGCCCACTCGTTGCTATAGTAGAAAGGTGACATATTGGAACAAATAAGCAATAGCCAAAATGTATATAACCAAAGTATGACTAACGCCTTTTTATCGTTCAACGGATTTATGAATAAGTTGTCTAACATTTTTTTTAATTTCGCAGTATGTGTGAAATGGTAACACCACTCCACACCACGATATACTGCTATTCTACGTTCTTTGGATATTTATAAAAGCCCTCACCAGTAAGATAACCTAGTTTTCCTTTCTTTATGAAATTCTCATTTAGGTAGTGTGCGAACATTTTGCCTTTCATATCACCATTACTGAGTGCTATATTATAGACGGTATTTAGACCTATCACATCATATATTTCAAATGGGCCGACGGGAGAGTCAGTAGCAATACGCCACGTTTTATCAATCGTCTCAATATCACTAACTCCTTTCAGATAAAGTTCGGATGCTGCTTCGAGAAGAGGCATTAGTAAGGAGTTTAGAACATATCCTCGTTGCTCTTTTTTTACAATGATAGGAACCATTCCGATCTCTTCTGCAAACTTAACAACAGCATCAAAAGAGGCCGTGTCTGTTTTAGCTGATCTCATAATCTCCGCAATATTACAATGGAATAGAAGGTTGGAGAAATGTAATGCCAGAAATTTATGAGCACGGCCGGTAAACTCCATTAAATTACTTGGTAAAAAGGTAGAGGAGTTAGTAAGAAAGATTGTTTTTTCGGGAGCTGATTTTCCAATATCTTCATACAGCTTCTTCTTTATCTCTATATCTTCCGGAACAGCTTCTACAATGAGGTCGGCATCTTGTACGGCTTCCTGTAAATCGAACGAATAGGTTATCCGGTTAAAAGTAGCCTCCATTTCCTCATCTGTCGCGTTTGCTTCGCGTATATATAAACTTCTTAACAGTTCCAGATTGTCTATTACTTTGGTATACATGTCGATACTGATATCATATAGTATGACATTGAACCCTTTAAAAGCTGTCTGGTAAGCAATCTGAGATCCCATAATCCCTCCCCCCATGACAGTTACATTCGTTATCTTTTCCATAATTCTATTTTTCTACTAATTCCTCTAATAATTCGGCAGCCCTTTTATTGCCACCAGCAGCTATAAAAGATTCCTGTATCTCTTTCGCCGCTTTTTTATATGACGGATTATATAATAATTCTTCTATTGCTTGTTCAATATCTTTTATACGCATACGACTATATTTTATGCGTATCCCACAACCATAGTTATCTATAAGCATAGCTGTATGAGACTGGTCGAAAGCCATAGGGATAATCAGCATAGGGATACCATTCATATAGGCATCACAGGTCGTGTTAAGACCTCCGTGCCCAATCACCATATCTACATGTTTTAACAACTCCGATTGGGGCACATAACTCTGGACGATAAAATTCTCCGGCCATTCCTCCATAATATCAGGATTAGCAGCAGCAATTACCGTTACTGGTTTATCTTTTAAGGCTTCTACCATACGACTAAAAAATTCTTTTCTACTGTCTATCAATACAGTTCCTATAGATATATATATTTTAGGCCTATTTCCTATAGCATATAATTTATCCCAATCAAACGGTGTATTATCTGGACGTCCGGTAAGCGCACCGATAAACTTCATATAAGAAGGTATATCCGTGTCTTTATAACCACAGAATAGTTGAGAGGTATAATACATATTGAGCCTGTCAGAGAGAACACATTCCTTTTCTCCTGCTATACCTGCTGAATGTTGTAAACCTATAATCGAATCATGTACCCAGGCAGTAACCTTCGGTGCGCCGTGAGGATCATTCAATGCATTAGGAGTTATGGGAGTTATTGTTGCTAAAGGAATATTTCTTAAACGAGCTGTTAAGCCTCCGACAAAAGTGATACAATCATTTACAATAATATCTGGTTTGTAATAATCCGTTATTTCATTAAACTCATCCAACATCATTCTGGCAAATGGAATATATGTGTCTTGCAACCCTAACTTTAACGCCTCTAAAGCTGGCATATTAGCACCTTTATTCTGGAGTTGTATGATCTGTTCTATTTCCTCCTTGTTTTTATTCCAGGTTTTTTCCATATAGAAGTATTCACCATCGGCTGGAATTAATTTCCTATCCAGGTCTATCATACCGCTCCATGCTACTTTATGCCCTCTTTCAAGGAGCGTGTGACCAATACTCAGTGTGGGATTGATATGTCCCAGAAAAGGAGGTACTACAAACAGATATTTTGCCATAGTATCAATGTATTATATTTTCTAATAATTCCACACCTTTTCTTACGCCACCCGCTTCCTTAAATGAAGCCCTTATAGTAGTCGCATTTTCTATATACTTCTTTTCTGTTAACAGGGAGTTTACAGCTTCTTTTAGTTGTCGTGCATTGAAACGATTAAAATTCAGTCTTATACCTGCTCCCATATCGGTAACACATCCGGCTACGTACGATTGGTCGTAAGCAATAGGTAAAACAACCAATGGTTTACCGCAGAAAAGTGTTTCACAAACAGTATTATATCCTCCATGGCAAACAACGGCATCCATTTCAGATATAAGTTTTAATTGGGGTACTTGCCTGCAAACCCAAAAGTTCGCCGGTATATCTTCAAACAAGTCAGGATCGGAAACAACAATGACCGTTATATTCTCATTTTCAAACGATTCCTTTACTCTCCTGAAAAAATGGAGTTTTTGTTCATGATCGAAAGTTGTGCCAATTGTTACGAGTATTTTGGAATTTGTCTCTGATTTATAGAGTCCCTCCCAGTCAAAACCATCTATTACTTCATGCCTGTTTAGAACCGGGCCGATGAATTGATAAAAATCAGGTAAATCAGAATTACCGAAAAACAGTTTTGATGTATAGACCAGTGTTAATAATGAAGAACTATCCAACCGGATATCTTTTTCTATTCCGGCATTTTTCTGGAACCTAATGATCTGTTCTCCTTCCCATGCATAAACCATAGGAAATGATTCGCTGGTTTTTATGGCTGCAGGAGCTGTCACCGAAGTCACATAAGGAATATTTTTCCGGATAGCAACAACCGCTCCCGCAAAAGCTTGCTGGTCATTAATGATAACATCCGGCTGAAAACTATCGATCAATCCCCCTACTCCTTCCAGCATCCAAGTATTCATCGGAATCAATACATCTTCATACAGGAATTTCAGACTATCCAATCCATAGACGCTTTTCTTTCCTAATTCCACCATCTCATGCACTTTTTCCTCTTTTTCAGCTTCGCTGATACCAGCATCTATTAAGAGGAACTCTCCTCCTTCCGGTAATCGTTTTTCCAAAGTGGGGTCAAAACTGCACCAGGCTACCTTATGTTTATTTTTCAACAATTCAGCACCTAATCCTAACGTGGGATTAATATGACCTGTAAAGGGTGGTACTATGAATAAAAAGCGACTCATGATTTCAAAAAATCTATGATCTTATCACTAATCCACTGAGGTTTTTGTACCGGTAAATTATGATCTCCTTCTTCTTTCATCAGTAAAGAGTCCTGAAAGATTTGGCTGAGATAATCACCACCAGACACACAATCTGATCCCGAACCGTATAAAAGTAGCAGAGGGCTTTTCACCGGATGATTCGTCAGATTATCAAGTACATTATTATCCATATCCAGATCCTCTCTTATTGTCGTCTTATAAAGCAAGAATTCCTGGAATTCTTTGTTTTTTTCCAGTTGCCTTTTACCCGGCAATAGTGAGGTCGATTCTTTATAGTTGTGGAGATAGCGGTCTACATATTCTTTTTTGTATCGTTGCATAAGTTCGGTCGCATCTCCTTCGTCCGGTCGGGGAGACTCTATAATCACCAACTTATTTATCCTTTCCGGATAAAACATGGATGCATATAATGCGATAAGTCCTCCATAACTATATCCTACCAGGTGTACCTTTTCTAATTCCAGATGATCCATTATCGCAATCAAATCTTCCGACATAGAAGCCAGATCATATCCTTCATTAGAGCGTTCGCTTTTACCGTGACTTTTCAGATCATACATTACTATATGGTAATGATTAGCCAAAACGGGGGCAATTTTAAAATAGAAAACCGACATATTACTGAACATACCATGGATCATCACAATGGTTTCGGATGCTCCACGGTTCATTTCCAGAACGTGTATTCCTCTATTATTTATTTGAATAATTGACATTAACTATATAATCTACTATATCACTTATATTTAATTTGATTATCCTGTCTAAGTCCATTCCTGACAACCACTGGACAAAATCAATTTTCTCACCATATTCCACCCTAATTTTCTCAGCTAAAGAAACCAGTTCTATGCTATCCATTTCAAGGTCTTTCGTAAAATTACTTTCAGGAGTAATATCTAACTCTGCCGCAATTTCATTTCCTATTATATCGGATACAAATTGCTTCACGACTCCGAATACCTGTTCTTTCTCTTTTGTAATTGTTAATTCGTCCATCCTATTATAAAATTATTATAGATCAATGTTTGTACTTTGCAATCTTCAATCAATACAGTTTTATCATCTAAAATCCGTTTTACTTCATATCGTTTAGGATTACCTTGCAATCCTAATCCCAACATTTTCCCGTAAGCTTCTTTGGCCACCCAGAAACGGGTACTCCATTCCGCTAAATCATGTCCTTTCATTAAGTCCAGTTCTTGTGGGGTATAGGATAGTTCCATAAAGTCCGTAGAACGTTCTTCTATCGTTTCAATATCAATTCCGACTGGTTTTTCGGAAACGATACTTACGGCATTACTTCCTTTATGAGCCAACGATATCTCCATGCCCTCTATTTCATCAACTCCATATACATAGGGTTTCCCGTTAGAATCGTACCGGATAAAATACTCGATAGGATAAGTTATTTTATCTTTTTCATCCTGAACATAGGAACGTAAGCTATCTTTTAAAACGATCCGACTTATCAGATAATCTTTGCGTTTGTTTAATGGTAGTGAGTCATAATGTTTCTTTTCCGGTTGATTAAGGTATCTTTTTCTTAAAAAGCCCCATACGGATGCATGATTATATACACTATCAAAATAAAATACTCCCGGAGCTATTTGTCTGGCCATAAGATTTCTTTTCGGGTTAAGTGTTACTTTCCATAAAAGATCGTCAAAGTCAAACCGACGGTTTTGCCATTCCTTTATCCTGCACCACAATTTTCCTTCTCTTTTCAGGACCATCTCACATACTGTAAAATCATCTACCATACTTTTCTGAATACATGTACATTCAAAAAGCCCTTCCTGGTCATACATATCCTGATAAAATGTTATATCGTGAACTCTTACAGGGAAAGTAACATAATTACGATCTAAAGTCAGGTGCATATAGAGTCCATATGTCTGTCCCATATTATCCAATAGAGAACCTTTTCCTTTCTGCTTCCTAATAAGTGTTCTGATACCTTTATCTGTTACATTCAGCACATTTTCTATTCCCTGATAATCTGGACCATGAAACATATATTTGTCATATATCTCTTCTATGGAAGGTAATTGTACAATATTTTCTCCCAAATCGATCTCACCTTCATAATAGAGCTCCGGTTGCGGAAAAGTATTTTGCAACGTCACTTCTCCGGTTGCATAATTCTTGATTCCTACCGATACAATTTCCTCAGACTTCCAAATGCCTTCAATTTTTTGTATAAATGGTGTATGAACTTCCATCCATTGAAATACGCTGATTGGTCCGATTTTTACGATTTTCTTCGTTGGATCTTGTCTGTGAGCCGCTTCAGCCAATAATTCAAATGTCATTGTCATTGGAATTACTGGATTCAGGTCTTCAGCACATTTCCAATAAGAAGGCTGTTTTACCAATGAATGGTCTATTAATGTGGGATGTGTTTCTAATGAAACATACAAATCTTCTTCAAACGTTGTACCGGTTCTCGCTGGTTGTATTAACGGCTTGTTTTCTATCATCCGGACAGGTGCTGCTTGCTGCGGTTTTGATACAAAACGGTTATTATTACCGGAAACTCTCTTTTTGAAAAGTTCGGTCATTTCCGTCTGCAAAGAAACCATTTCTTTAAAATTCTCATTTAGAGCCGACAGAATCGGGTTATCCGTATCTAAAGACAACGAGTTTAAATCAACATTAGAAGGCTGTTTGTATTTTTGAGCGTACTGGCTTAGTAACGGAAGTTTATTCAATACCTCCATATACATCTGTAACTTCATTTCTCTCTGAGGAACCTCTGCTGATAATTTCAGGTTAGCCACATTCAGAAAAGACATTTTAACCTGCCGCCCTTCAATATGAAGCAGAGCCATAACACGTCTTATTTGTTCCAGGGTAGTCCGTTGATTAGTTACCATAGAAATAGCACTATAATCTTTACCAGCCAGCGTATCATCTACAAATCCTGTCAGGCTTCCTCCACCTACTTGTATAAATACACGGGTATTTTCCTGTTCATGAAGCTTTTCAATAAGTTCTCTAAATCGTACGCCTTCAATAAGATGGTTTACAGATAATATTTCTATCTCTTTAGTATTTGTAGGATATACATCCAATGAATTGGCAGACCACATAGGTACTTCAGGTTTGCTGAATTCAAGATGTCTGAACAACACTTCCAGTAAGTCCAAACGATGTTTAATAAACGGTGTATGAAAACCAGACTGAAATGATAATACCTGATAGAAAATCTGCTCTTCTTTAAGTTCTGCAGCTAATTTTTCGGCTGCATCATCTGTTCCACAGAGTAGCACCTGGCTGGGACAATTATCATTAGATAAATAAAGATCCGAAATAGAATCAATATATTTTTTAACCCGTTCTACACCACAACCGACAGCAATAAAACAAGTACCTTCTATTCTGTACTTATCAGCATCCATAGTCGTGATAATTTTACGAACAGATTCGCTTGAAACCATACCTGAGGCCTCTATCCCGAACCATTCCCCTAAGCTATGCCCCGCATTTAAGTCTGCAGTTATACCCAGATCCCGAAGAGACATTGTTAATGCTTTATTAACACGGTATAACTCCAGTACTTTATCAATCATTTCATTGATATCCGTCTTGTCTTCTGGTAAGGAATAATTAAAATAATTAAGGATACTATCTATCTCCGGATTTATGTCCGGATCGTAACCTGGAAATAAAAAACCTACTTTCCCGCCGTCTTTCAACAGAGGTTTATTAGTATACCAAATATCTTGTCGTCCTTTCCAAATCAAATCTTTTTCAATGAACTTTATTGCTTTACTAATCCTATCCGGAGTAGGATTAAAAAGTACCAATCGGTGATCACCCTCTTCATTTCCAGTCATTGGCGCACCCTCTTTAAGCGCTTTTATCAAGGCCTCCTTTGTAGGTGCCGCAAAAGCGAAGACTTTTTCCATCTTTGTTTTTGCAGCTTCAATATATGTCTTTCTTTCGCCGTAAGCTTCCAATATTACATGTGCGTTAATTCCACCAAACCCAAAAGCATTTACGCCTGCAACAAGCGGATATTTGCTTTCATCCCATTCCTGCAATTTCTGAACAGGACGAAAACGGGTTTCAGACATTTCTTTCAACGGACGTTCGCAATGTAAGGTGGCCGGTATTTGCCTGGTATATAAAGCAAGTGATGTTTTGATAAGGCTCAATATACCTGCAGCAGGCATAGCATGTCCTATATTTGACTTAACGGAACCTAATAATATTTCACTGTCTCCTAACTCTTTGGGAAATATTGCAGAAAGTGTTTGTAACTCAGTCCTGTCCCCGACAATTGTAGCAGTACCGTGTGCCTCTATATAACCGACCTTCTTTCTATCTAGATTTGTCTTAGACCAAGCATTTTCTATTGCCAATTTCTGTCCTTTCGAAGACGGAGCCATAACAGCCATTCCGCTTCCATCACTACTTACGCCTATTCCTTTAATTACAGCATAAATACGATCTTTATCCGCAATTGCTTTTTCCAGGCTTTTAATAACGATAAAGCCTCCTCCCTCACCTATCAGAAGCCCATCCGCATCTTCACTGAAAGGGGCTATTTGCTGCTTATAAGAAAGCGCTCCCAACTGGGAAAAAATACTCCAGAATGCTGCGTTATGACCTGCATGGACCCCACCGGCTATAGCTATATCACATCTCCCGCTATGTATCTCATTCACGCAATGCTCTAAAGCGATCAATGAACTGGCACAAGCTGCATCTATTACATAAGCGGGTCCATGCATATCCAGTTTGTTAGAAATCAGAGAAGCTATCAAATTCGGAATCAAACCAGGCATAGAATCTGCCTGATAGCGTCCTCTTGTAGCTTGATAAGCCTTTTTTATCTTATTAACCTCTTCATCCGACAATCCGGGAAGTGCCATTTTTACTATTTCAGCGACTTGTTCACCAACATGTACTATATCCAATGCACGCCATACTGCTGACCCTACATATGCCCCTCGTCCAATCACCAAAGCACATTTGTTTAATGATATATTCTTTTCAAATACACCTGCATCTTCTAAAGCATAGCGAACGCTTTTGAGCGCCAACAAATGAGCAGTATCCATACCTTCCACAGCTACAGGAAGAATAGAAAAAGGGACGGGATCAAAAGGTATATCCGGTATAAATCCTCCACGTTTACAATAAAAACGATCGATCCCGGGATTCTTGCTATCAAAGTATCTTTGATCTATCCTGTCCGCTGGAGCTTCTTTGATAGAGTCTACACCATTAACGAGATTAGTCCAGTATTCGCCCACATCTTTCGCATCAGGAGCAAAGCATGACATTCCTATTATTGCAATATCCTTATTATTCACTTTTAAATCAGACATTTAAAAACCCTTTTACATCTTCCGCTCCACCCATTACCAACACACGGTTTTCTTTTCCGAATTTCAGTTCATCAACGAAGTATTTTGCACCTGCTTTCAGAGGAATCAGCGATACGCCTCGTTTCCTGAATTCAGTTTCCAAAGAATCGGAAACCATTCCGGTTCCTTTCCACGGGCCCCAGTTTATAGTTAGTATACGAGCTTGTGTCCGATCACTTAATGCAGGTGTTATCAAATCAAAAACACTATTAGCAGAAGCGTAATCTGTTTGTCCGCGATTCCCATAAGACGAAGCCACGCTGCTAAACATGACAAAGAGTTTTAATCCTGGACGGATCTCATCTAGTAAGACATGCAAAGGTGTCACCTTTGTTGTATATACATTTGTAAATGAAGCACTTGTCTTATGCTCAAATAATTTATCTTCCAACAATCCCGCAGCATGGAAAATTCCGTCTATCTTTCCATATTGGTCATATATATTATTGATGAAACTTCTTAGTGCGCTTTCATCTCTGATATCAAGAGATCTGTATTCAACAGTTGCTCCTTCTTTTTCTATTTTCTCAATATTATTTCTTATCTGGTTAATTTTAAAAATCTTCTGTACTTTCTTTTCTATTTCACCAGGTGATCTCATTTTTTCCACACCAATCAGGTATTTACGGATCTGATCTTTTGTTTCAAATGATTTATATAGTTCATGTTCTTCTGCCGGTATTTCAGAACGTCCTACCAGAATAAAACGACAGGGACATTCTTTAGACAATTCAGTTATCAATTCCGGTGTAATTCCCTGAGCTCCACCAAATACAACGATCACAGAATCTTTATCAATAGGTAAATGTGATTTACCATTAGGGGTTAGAGTTTGTGGTTTGGGAGTAAGAAAATATCTCTCTGATCCTTTATAGACAATTTCTATATGATGTATTTCTTGTGTTTGTAATTCATTCAGGATAATCTGAGGAAGTAACTTCTTATCAAAAAGAGAATAAGAGACTACACTACGGAAATTGATATTCGGATATTCATGTGCAAGACTTTTTATCAAACCCGGATAGCCCTGTATCTCTTTCAAAACAGATAAACCTTCTGTTTCTTGGATATGACCTATTAAATCACTGAAGGTATATATCCATTGTATTTTCGACATATCCGCTTTCTTTATAATATCAAAAATTTCCTTGATACTATATTTCTTAGCCAATAGAGAAACCGATAAAATAATCAATCCGTCATATTCAGACAACTCTTCTTGTCCGGTTATCAAATCAACTGAAGCACCCTTTTTTTCTAACAATGTTTTTATACTGGAAACATAAGTACCTCCATCATCCATCAAAGCGAATAACTTTCCTTCTATTGGAATCTTTTTAGAAAGATCGGGTAATCTTTCTTCTAATTCAAAAGACATACGGATGAGGTCTTCATCGGTAGCGTCTTCTTGCTTTTGTTCCTGAACTTCTTGCTGAGCTTTTAATGGTTCCGATATCTCCTTATTATCTTTAACATCAGCCAATTCTTCCATCCAATGAATCATTCCATTTAAGGTCTTAATGGAAGTCATTTTCTCTATAACCCCTTCTGATTCTTCAAAAGTTCCTGTCAGATTAAGTTTTTCCCTCAAAGCACCGATGATCTCCATACGTTTGATAGAATCTATACTCAGATCGGCTTCTAAATCAAGGTCGAGACCAAGCATATCTACCGGATAACCTGTTTTTTCACTTACGGTATCCAATAAAATAACCTTAATCTGTTCAATGGAATAAGCAACAGGAGCTGAAGAAAGAGTTGCTTCTGAATACGAATTTGCCCCGTTTAAAGATGCCGGAGGAATAGTTGACGTATCCAGCTGCTTCTGATCTGATTTCGCTAATTCTTCCATCCATGATATTAATCCATTAAGTGTCCGAAGACCTGTCATCTTTTCAATAACCCCTTCAGATTCTTCAAAAGAGCCTGTTATATTAAGCTTTTCCCTCAAGGCTCCAATAATTTCCATACGCTTAATGGAATCTATACTTAAGTCAGCTTCCAAATCAAGGTCAAGACCAAGCATGTCTATCGGATAACCTGTTTTTTCACTAACTGTTTCCAATAATAAAGCTTTGATATTATTAACAGTAACAGACGGAGTTGATACCGGTATGTTTACATGCTGTGGTTGAGGTTCAGATTTTGGAAGCGAAGCAGATGGTTGTTCCAAAACCTGAACGGTTTGTACAGGAATAACATTCACTGGCGGATTATACCCAAGATAGCCTAACATTACATCGCGTTGGCTCTGGAGCATCATCTTCATGTTTTGTAAATATTCAAGTACTATCTGGTCGGAAGGACCTTGAGCTGAGTTAGAATTGTTGTTATTCATATCTTTTAAGTTCATTAACGGTTGAGTGATAGGAAATGCTCCTTGTGAAGGCATATCCCCGTTTGACGGTATAGCGTTATGTCCATTGATATACCAAATTGTTGATTTCTTTTTATAGGTTTCAGGATTATCTATATCTATTGGTGAGGCATTTCGTCCATTAAAAAGTAAATGAATATCTGCTGATCTTCCTGTAGATAGATACTTCGCGATAGTATGTAGAAGAAAAGTAACACCATTAATCCCTTTTTTTTCTGTTTCAATAGTTGTTACATCCTCTCCTAATATAGATTGTGTTAATCCTGAAAGTACTCCACCTGGACCTGTCTCTATAAAAATCCTGGCACCATCGGCATACATATTCTGAACCTGTTTAGTGAATAATACCGGTTTTACCAGATGCTCCGATAATCTGTTTTTAATTTCTTTTCCTGTTGTCGGATAAAATGTTGCTGTTGTATTTGACCATACAGGAATAGATAATTTATTGAACTTCACATCCTTCAATACATTCATGTATAGCTGCTGTGACTTTTGCAAAAGAGGAGAATGAAAAGCACATGCAACATTCAATACTTTATATGCTATATTATTTTCAGCTAATTTCTTACCAAATGCCTCTATTCCTGAAGAAGTACCGGCGACAACTGTTTGTTTGCCTGAATTAAAGTTAACAGCCCATACGTCAGCTTCATCTTTAAGAAGTGAATTAAGTTTTTCTTCCTGAATATTCACAGCTATCATCTTACCTTTATCATCTTCTATAGAATTAAGAATAGACTCTGCCCTTTTCCTACTTAAGGGGATTAAATCTTCCGGTGTAAAAGCACCGGAGAAACACAATGCAGGAAGCTCTCCATAACTATGTCCTGCAAGCATATCCGGAACAATACCCAACATACGAAGAAGTTGAGCAATCGCATAATCTACTGTACCTAACAAAGGTTGTGCATTGAGAGTATCTGTGACTTTTCTCTGTTGTTCTTTGCGGGTCTCCTCGTCAAACGCTGTATGTGGAAATAAGATTTTCTCATACTCCGGATATTTAGTCAATAGGCGACGCATAGACGGAAAAGTAACAAATAGATCTCTTGCCATATCCACTCGTTGGCTACCTTGTCCAGGAAACATAAAAGCGACCTTTCCTTCTTGATTATTCTTATAATAAATGTCAATTTCTTTTTTTTCAACAAGAGCCGCCTCTATCTTATCCGATAACTCAATTATATTACCTGCAATAATCGTAACCTGTATCTCTTTCTGACTATGAATCGCAAGGCTATAAGCTATGTCTTTAATACTTAATGTATCATTATATTCCAACAGTTTTTTCACTTTACGGATCATTTGATTCGCTTCTTCTGGAGTATCTCCTCTGAAAACAAACAATTCCGATGGCCATAAAGGCAAACTTGTTAAATCTGAAGAAGTATCATCATAACTTTCCATTACCACATGGAAGTTCGTTCCTCCAAAACCAAAAGCACTAACACCAGCTACCCGTTTATCACTATTCCATATTCCCGCCTGTTTGTTAAAAACAAAAGGACTTGTTTCCTTATTATAGAAGGGATTTGGTTTATCCAGGTGTAAAATGGGAGGATGAACAGCATAATGTACAGATAAAGCGGCTTTAATAACTCCGGCTATACCAGCTGCACATTTCGTATGCCCTATCTGGGTTTTTACAGATCCTAAGACAGTTTCGGATGGCATCGCCCCAGATTCCAGAAACATATCCGTCAACGCCTGTAATTCTGTTCTATCTCCAACCACTGTACCTGTTCCGTGAGCTTCTATCATTCCTACCTGCGAGGGAAGGATACCGGCAGTTTGATAAGCTCTTTTGATAGCATTAATCTGTCCTTTAGCGTTGGGAGCTGTCATTCCAAGACTCTTTCCATCACTACTCCCCCCTACTCCTTTAATAACAGCATATATTTTGTTACCATCACGTTTAGCATCTTCCAGCCTTTTCAGAACAACAACTCCAATACCTTCTCCCAATGCAATACCGTCTGAATCCGCATCAAATGAAGCAGAATAACCTTTCCGTGACAATGCATGAGTACAGGAAAACATTAAGAAGTCGTTAATTCCATTATGTAAATCGGCACCTCCTAAAAGTACCATATCCGAGCGCTTATTATATAATTCCTGACATCCCAAGTCTAAAGCAGCCAATGATGATGCACATGCAGCATCCACGGTATAGTTACGACCTCCTAAATTTAACCGATTCGCAATTCTTCCTGATATGACATTAGACAATACTCCGGCAAATGAATCTTCATTCAAACGTGGCAGTGCCTTTTTCAGATGTTCTGGCAATTCACCAAAAATTTGCTTGGATGTAGCACGGAAGCCATAGCTTGTCGCCAGGTCTGTAGCTCCTTCAGCACCGAATATGACAGAAGTATTATCCAGGTCAATTTCGGAAAGATTACTATATCCTGCATCCGTGAGCGCCTGTTTAGCCACTAATAGACTAAGCAATTGTGTAGGTTCTATGGATGCCAGAGACTGTGGAGGCATACCAAATTCCAACGGATCGAAATCAATAGTAGGAATAAATCCTCCCCATTTAGAACAAACATAATCAGTGTCTCTTGTCTCCGGGTTATAGAATAAATCCTTATTCCAACGACTATCAGGAACTTCTTTTATACAATCTTTACCCAAGACTATATTTCTCCAATATTCTTCTATATTTATTGCATCAGGAAATATACAAGAAATACCTACAATAGCTATATCTAATGGCTTTACCTTTTGCATTGGTAAAGGAATTTCTGTTATTTTAGAAAGTAACTGATTATTATCCACAGCAACTTGTGTATGTAATTCGCCTAATGAAATGGAATGTTGATGCATTGCAGCAATTTGCCCAATCATGTATAACCCCTTATCCTGCTGTTCTTTTTCCGATAACTTGATATACTCATCATTAACCCTTGCAATTCCTTTAGCCGCAATTCGAGATCGACCTAAATTAAGCTCTTCCAATTTTATCCACACCTGTTGTGGATCTGAAGACTCAGCCAAAAGCCGTTTTTTCTCTTCAGCAAAAAAGTCAGTAAAAGGAGATTTCAGAGATTGTGTTTCTTGCCCCAAAGCCGCTTCAAGCACAATAGTCTGGTTTTGCTCAATAGCCTGTTTCTGATAACCCGAAAGTATAGCACCTGATTCAACAGCTTCTTTTGTATAAATATAGGCAGATCCCATCAGTACCCCGATTTTTGCACCTTTTGCAGCTAAAGTTGCCGCCATAACAGATACAAATGCAGAAGAAAATGCATTATGGATTCCACCAGCAAAGAAGACACTAACAGATGCAATATTCTCTTCTTTTAATAACCTATTAATCTGCCTCTCCCAAAGAACCATACTGGAAAGAGGCCCTATATGACCGCCACTTTCACGTCCTTCAAAAACAAAATTTCGTGCCTTTTCCTTTAGAAACATATCCAACAAGGCTGGAGAGGGAACATGTAGGAATGTTTTTATTCCCTTTTCCTCAAAAGGTTTAGCCAAAGAGGGGCGACCGCCAGCTATAAGTACAACAGAAGGATTTGCTTCTAATATAAAACGCGTTTGTTCTTCTCGTATTCGAGGAGGTATGAAACCTAAAATACCAACTCCCCAGGTGTTATTACCTATTATATCTTTTGTTTCAGACAAAAGCTTTTCAGCTGCATTTCCTTGCATAAGGCTCATAGCCATAAAAGGCAAAGCACCTGCATCAGCAATATTTCGTGCAAATTTGGGAACATCACTTACCCGCGCCATGGGGCCTTGTGCAATAGGATATTTTATCTTTAAATTTTTTGCAAGATTATTATTTGCCCGGATAGGTTTTAATTTTTTAGCTTGTCGCGTATGTCCATAAACAGCTTCGCGAAATGCAGAAACCAGATTTTTCAGTTTCTTATAATTAGTCAGCAAATCTATTGATAAAGATATATCCTGCCCCATAGGAATAAAATGCTTTGTAATATCGCATCCTCCCAAATAAGGAAGTACATTTTTATAAGTAGCATTCGTTGGTAAAGCAGGAGAATTATTCCTTACAAGAATCCTAAAATTATCTATTACTGTTGTTTCACTTCCGCTTAATTTGCTACAAACTTCCTTTGCACTCTTAGGTAAGCTACATTCAGGGAAAAGGGCTATTTGATTATCCATTATCAGGCCTTTAGCTCCCAAGGCTAAAGCCGCGGCAGAGGTATGGATGCCAACACCTCCCTGTATAAAAATATTCACATCTTTACCGGAATATTTACCTGCAATTTGTTGGAACAAAATGAAGGATGATTCATTCCCGACTCTTCCTGCTCCTTCATTTCCCTTTATTACCAGATTTTTTACTTTTTGATGTACTGCTGATTCGGCCTCCTCTATCGAACATACCTGGCATAACAACTCTACGTTTTTTATTACTGGTATATCCATCCCGAAAGGATAAAGAATTCTGCTAACCTGAGAAGGAAGCTTTTTTAAATTAATATCCAGTTCTTCCACCAGGCAAATGCCGAAAGAAATAGATATAGAACCTGAAAGATTTTTTAAAGCAGCTTCTGCAACTTTCTTATCCCTTCCCAAATGTAAAATAGGAAATGCCCCTGCCTCAACGGTTTCTAATGCTAATGCTACATCAGGTATCTCAAAAGGAGACAAAATAAACAACTCATTCTCTTGTAACATCTCTTAATATAAAAGTTAGTAGTAATGTAATTTCTATATAAATAAATATCTTATATTCTTCGTATTTGCCACATATATAATATTACAGCTAAAATTGTTGATAATAAATCCGATAACGGTATTGAAAACCATACTCCATTTAACCCCCAGAAAGATGGTAAGATATACAATGCAGGTATGAGGAAAAGAAACTGGCGAGTCAAACTCAAACCTGTTGCTTTAAACGGCATTCCTATCGATTGAAAAAATACGGATATGACCATTTGTAAACCACTTAAGGGGAGAAAAAGAGATAATATTCTCAATGCATAGGCTGATTCTCCGGCTAAACCTGAAGTTGGATTAAATAAGATTACAACTTTTTCCGAAAAAAACAACCCAATAACAAGACCTACCAATCCGATACAAATACCGGCTTTCATCGCCCCATATACAGTGGATTTAACCCTTTCTATTTTTTTTGCACCAAAATTATAACCTACTATAGGTTGCATACCTTGGGTGAGGCCGGAAATCACCAATATAATAACCAATGTTATACGATTAGCTATTGTATAAGCCTCTATAGCCTGACTATCCCCATATACCCTTAACCTATTATTTATGAAAAAAACAACTAGGGAAGCTGCTAATTGCATAATGAAAGGAGAAGAACCAATACTTAATATGGATTTGATAATCGAAATATCAGGCAATTTAACTCTTTTTTTAAATCCTACAGATACAGAATTATTAGTGAAATGATATAATGCAGGTAAAAAAGACAGAAAAGCAGACAAAGAAGTAGCAATCGCAGCTCCTTTCATTCCCCATTTAAATAAAAAAATAAATATGGGAGCAAGTATTATATTGGCAACAACCCCAAAAAGCATTATATACATAGACTTGTTAGGATAACCAGAAGCACGTATAATACTGCATAGAGTATAATTAATATTAACGAAAAGACTTCCTAAAAGGTAAAACAATAAAAATTCGCGAGCAAAAGGATAGGTTTCAGTAGTGGCACCAATCATCAAAAGAATTGGTTCCATCCATATATATAAGGAGAAAATAAAAATAAATGTTATCAGAACAATTAAAAGTAAAGCATTAGATAAAACACTTTCTGCTTTTACCTTCTCTCCACTCCCCAGATAAATGGAAACCCGACCTGCAGCCCCTGTAGCCACCAAAGATCCTATTGCTGAAAAAAGTGTCATTACAGGCAGGACGATACCTAATCCTCCAATTGCATGGTCACCCAGTCCCGGTCCGTGCCCTATATAAATACTATCTATAAGGTTATAAAGGGCCACAACCATCGTACCAACAATTGCAGGTATCGCATACTCATACAAGAGTTTATTAGTTTGTTCTGTCTCCAGCCTATTTAATCCTACTGGCTCCATCGGTTAAAATGCAACATACGGTTAGTATCTTCTTTAATTATTGCTTATTTTTTTCATCAAGGAATTATATAAGCAACTCATATTTACATAAAAAATCCAGGAATATATAAAAGATTAATACTACATATATAATTATTTTTTCCTTTTGTGATTAAATATATAATATATTACATGTAATAATGTAATTATTGATATTTTTTTTACCAACAAAAATACTATTATTATTTAATATATTCGAAACATTCTAAAAAATAAAAAAATTATCTGCAATAATCCAAAAACAGAATTTTATGAGCCGTTTGCATAATTTCGATTAAAAACCCTACCTTAGCGGGAAAAACTAATTATAACGAAAAATACCTATGAGACACCTAACAATTATTTTGTTCTCTTTCCTATGTATTTCGTTTGCTATGGCGCAGGATGGGGAAGTTTGTAGATCTCCGCAGGATCCCACGCTTGAAAACCCGCAAACATACGAAGGATACGATGCCGTTGCACTACTTGACAGTATATCAGTAACTGTTCAACCTACCGGTTCCGGTTATTTCACTATTTACAAAGCTTTTAAAGTACAATCGCCAAAAGGTGCTGTTGCCAACAGGATAATCAAATATGATTATGATCCTTTGACAGCGTTTGCTGAATTCAAACAGGCTACTATTTATAGAAAAGATGGAGAGGTCGTTAATCTGGATGTAACTAAAGCCTGCGATTATGCAGCTCCTGCTCGGGCTATCTTCTGGGGAGCTCGTCAGATTATGCTGGAGGTAGGCTGGTTACAACCCGGGGATATTGTAGAGTATGAAATTACAAAGAAAGGTTTTACCTATGCTTTGCTAACCAGTATGGATGATGATTCAAGATTTATTCCTCCTATGCGCGGACATTTTTATGATATTGTTCCTTTCTGGGTAACTGAACCTACTATACGTAAAGTATACAAAGTGTCTTTGCCAATGGAAAAAGAACTGCAATTCCAGTTCTATCATGGCGAATGTACTTCCTCTATGGTTTATGAGAATAATATGAAAGCGTATTCCTTTTCTATGGAAGATGTATTACCATTCACACAAGAACCAAATATGGTTAATCTGTTCGATTCAGCCCCTAAATTATTTATGTCTTCTACTCCTCACTGGAAAGATAAATCGTTGTGGTTTTATAAGGTTAATGAAGACTACGGTAGCTTTGATCCATTACCTGAAGCTAAAAAGAAAGTTGATGAGTTGATCAAAGGGAAAAAAACGGAAATGGAAAAAATAGAAGTACTCACCCACTGGGTTGCTGATAATATCCGTTATTCCGGTTTGTCTATGGGAAAAGGAGAAGGATTTACCCTTCATAATACTAAAATGAATTATACAGACCGTTGCGGAGTATGTAAAGATATTGCCGGAACACTTATCTCTTTTCTCCGCATGGCAGGGTTCGAAGCTTATCCGGCTATGACCATGGCAGGAAGCCGTGTGGAAACAATACCTGCTGACCATTTCAACCATTGCGTAGCAGTCGTAAAACTATCAAGTGGTACATATATGCCCTTAGATCCCACTTGGGTACCTTTCTGTCGTGAATTATGGAGCAGCGCAGAACAGCAACAAAATTACCTTCCCGGCGTACCGGAAAGTTCAGATCTTCTGCTTACTCCCCTATCTCCACCGGAAGACCATTACATTCGTATCAATGCCAATAATAAATTGGATGAAAAAGGAACACTTCACGGACAATTCACCATTACTGCTGAAGGACAATCCGATAGGAACATTCGTAACATATTCACGATGGGATGGCAAACAGAATGGCAAAATACAATGGAACAACAATTGCTTGCAGTCTCTCCGAAAGCAAAGATGATCAGTGTTGATTATGGTAAGAATCCAAAAGATTACCAGGCGGGTCCTATAAAGATTACTTTCCGTTATGAAATACCGGATTATGCGATAACCGGAAAACATGAAATGCTTTTCAAACCTATGGTTATGAATAATCTTTATACTGCAGTCCAATCCCATCTACGCATTAATACAGAATTGGAAAAGCGTAAATATGGTTTCAGGGATGCCTGCTCCCGATTGATAGAATTTAATGAAACTATCCAACTACCAAAGGGATATACCTTAATAACAGAAGTACGTAAAGACAGTAAGAAAAGCGGTGCAGCTGATTTCGAAGGTTCGTTACAACAACAAGGCAACAACATTAAGCTATACCAGAAATTGGCATTGAAAAAACGTATTTATGAGGCATCTGATTGGGATGGTTTCCGTAACGCAGTAAATGCGCACAAAAGTTTTGGAGAAAACCTTGTTATCAGGAAATGATGATTAATGGTTAATTATTAATTATTAGCCATAACAATTAACCATTCACAATTAATAATTCACAATTAATAATTACGATTCTGTCTTATGAAAAAAATATATATAATCCCTATCTTATTATTTGTCTGTACTCTTTCAATGTTTGCAGCTTCAGAAGCCGAATATAAGAAGTTGTCAAAAACATATACTTTAAACGCTGACGGTAGTCAGGAATTCCGTTATAACATGGAGCTTACGCTTTTTACGCATACTGCTATGAATCGGACGTATGGCGAAAGCTTTATTGTATATAATCCAAAGTTTCAGGAATTAAAGATACATACATCCTATACAAAACAGAAAGATGGTACAGTGATAGAAGCACCGGAAAATGCTTTTGTAGAAGTACTTCCCCGCCAGGCAGCAGATGCTCCGGCTTTCAACCATTTGAAAGAGATGGTAGTTGTACATACCGGATTAGAGTTAGGAGCGACTATCTATTTGGATTATTCAATTATCACCAAACCCGGATATCTTGCCGAGTTGGATGTTTATGATGCAATCGAACAAACTTCTCCTGTAAAAGACTATACCATTACAATAAATGTACCTGAGAATAAACCCTTATTCTTTGATTTGTCAAATTCAACATTCAAACCGACAGTAACAACATCTAACGGAATAAAACAGATTACCTGGAAAATACGGAATCTTCCTGCCGCATCCAGAGCTCCGGAAGTTACTAAAATTGCCGGAGACGTTCCTTTACTGACAGCATCTACTTATGCTTCCAACAAAGACGCTCTAATAGCATTTAACAAGCAATTAACTCCAAAAGGAAATATGCCGGCACTATCATTAATGGAAACCATCACTAAAGGGAAAAGCAATAATACTGAAAAACTATTTGCAATTCTGAATCACGTAATTGATAATGTGGGTAATAGCAGATTGTCATTAGAAGAAACCGGTTTCAAATTACGTTCAATTGATGATGTTAATCCCTCTGCATATGCAACAGAAGCTGAAAAGGTAAACTTATTGGCAAGTCTACTAAATGAAGCTGGAATCAACGCTGAAGTTGTAGCGGCTTTCTTTAACAAAGCGGATATTAACAGTTGCGGATTAAGCGCTATCGATGAGTTAGTTGTAATTGCTACAGCCGATGGCAAACAGTATCTATTAACACCCCGAAACAAAAGTATGTCGGATGCCGGATGGTATAATGGATATGTTAAACTGGTAAGTGTGAGCAATCCCGGAAACACTGTAAATATACAAACCCCTTCTGCTGATCTTGATTTTGCTTACAATATTAATCTATCTGTTGAGAAAGCTACTATACAAACAAAAGGTACCATAGGTAACGGTTTCATTCCTTATACAGAAAAAGGTAAAGCTGAAGTAATTGAAGATACTGAACTAAGGCTCAACAATAATAACGGTTATATCTTGCTTTCTCTTCCCGATAATGTCAACAGTATGTCGCATGCAGCTTATAAAAACTTTAACACAAAACGGAAAGAAAACCTTCTATTACCTTATAAAGCAAAAGAAAGTTTCATATATACCGTACAAGTTCCCACAGAGATGGAATTAAATACACCGGAAATGGTAAAAACTACAGATAATTCTGTAGGTAAAGCTGTTTACTCAATCAAACAAAATGGGAATACAGTGGAAATAAAGCGTAATTTAGAAATAAAGAAAGAATTGATAACACCAGCGGATTATACAGCATTCCGCACATTAATAACTGAATGGGCAGATAACAACAAGCTCCAGTTATTATTTAAACTTAGATAATAGCCGGATTAATGCTTGCCGCTATAATTATCATCATTGTCATTGCCAGTCTTATTCATGTTTTTTCCCCTTTAAAGAGGAATGTAAATGAGCCATTTTACATTTTAACTGACGGATATAAAATATCTGAGGCCGAACGTGATACCATAAGAAACTGCAAATTCGTTTGTAATAACAAATATTGTTTTTTACAAACGCAACTTATGTTTGTACGTTGTATGCGTTTTCTGAAAACAAAAAATGTATGGGATTACGATCAGTTATACGAACAATCAATGATGGAAGCCTGTCATTTTGTTGTTGAGCAAGCGCTGGATTACCGTTCGGTTGACCAGGAAGCAATTATAAGGCTAAAAGATAAAATTGGAAAAGAATCGTGGGATATTATCAATGAATACGCTCCTCAAATAGTTAAGATAACTGACAATGAAGGAATAAGCTTTTACAATAAACATACGGATGCCTGGTCGATAAGATACCAATATCTGATCAGACACTTTAACGAAAAAGACATCCATTCGTTTTACAATCAAGTGTCTTCATTGGGAAACAACATGATATCAAAAGTAGGTATTGCTCGCAATATATTCTTTGATACTTATAATTTCCTGGTACCGTACAATAAAGAATACGCTTTGCGGCTCTATTTACATTACCTCAATGTAAAAAGCGCTTCCAGTACCTTTAAGTTCAAAAAGATAAGTCGGAAAAATGCGAAAACATTATTTAGCAATAATAAACAGGAAGAACAGTTCAATCAAATCTGTGAAAAACTTTTAGCAAACAACAGATTAAGCCCCGCACTTCAAAAATTAGAAGAGTTGGGTATTGGTGACCGTAGAAAAATTAAATTAAATATAAATGCTATAAAAGAAGCAGGAAGAAGGCAGAATAAAGTAGCTAAAGTATTAGGTGAAATACTGGAAGACGAAGATATATCAACTCCTAAAGAAATAGTAAAAGAAGAAGCCTTAACTACTCCCAAAGAAACAACTGATAACCCTAAAGAAAACCTTCTACAACTATTTAAGGAACATAGTTATAACTTAAATAAAGAAGAAGTTGATATATTTGCACGTTCGCATGGAATAATGAAAAGTCAGTTGATTGAAAGCATCAACGAAACGTATTACGAAGTACTGGATGATGTCCTGATCGAAGAAGATGATGAACACTACATGATGAATGAGGCATATTACGAACAAATCAAAGGATGAAACCGAACATTAAACCGAAAGAAGCAACCGCTATCATTAACTCATTAATAAGTGGAGTAGTACCCAAAATTGGAGTACAACACATTACAGTTGGCCGTTCCAATGAAGTAGAAATGGTATTACAAACATTAGAAGAAGTAAAGAACGGCCATAGTATGATGAAGTTTTGGATAGGCGATTTCGGTTCCGGAAAATCTTTTATGCTCCACCTCCTCACTACTGTTGCACTTAAACAAAAGTTTATTGTTACAAGTGCGGACTTCACTCCCCATATCCGTTTATATTCAAATGATGGAAAAGGGCAAGCCCTCTACACCGCGTTAATGAACAATATCGCCATTCAGACAAAACCCGAAGGAGGAGCCCTTCATATCCTACTTGAAAAATGGATTGAGCAGGTAATCATGCAAACGGCAACTCAACATAAAATTGCTCTTACCGAAATAAGAACTCCTCAATATTTCAGTCTGATCCAGGATGGTATTATGAAAACGGTTAATGAAATAACAGAAGTAGGAGGATTCGATTTCGGCCTGGCTATTGTCAAATATTATGAATGTTTTATCCAGGATGAAGATGATAAAAGAAAAAATGCCTTACGTTGGCTCAAAGGAGAATATACCACTAAAACCGAAGCTCGTAAAGATCTTGGAGTTAGCGACATTGTCAATGACAGGAATTATTATGATATGTTGAAAAACTTCTGCCGCTTATTTGTTACGATAGGATACAGTGGGCTGGTCATAAATCTTGATGAAGCAATCAACCTCTATAAAATTCCCAACCCGGGAATGCGTCAACGTAATTACGAGAAGCTATTGAGCATATATAATGATTGTTTTCAAGGGAGAATAGAACATATTTATTTCAATGTTGCCGGAACAACAGAGACATTGGAAGACAAGCAAAAAGGCTTTTACAGTTATGACGCAATGAAAACGCGTCTGAAAGTAAACAAATTCGAAACTAACGAATTGCGTGACTATGCCCAACCGGTTATTCGCCTGATGCCCCTTAGTCATGACGAAATATTTCTCCTTTTATATAACCTGAAAAGTATCTTTGATTTCAATTATAATACAAATTCCAACTTCACCGAAAAGGATATACATAGTTTCATGGAGGAAATATATAATAAACCGGGAGCTGCGGAATTCCTAACTCCCCGTGAAGTGATCAGGGATTTTCTGAATATCCTTAATATTCTTCGCCAAAATCCTTCAGCCGATAAAAAACAACTTTTCGACGAAATAAAAATAATCGATGAAAGAGATGATAAACTGGAAACAGAAGAAGATACCAAACGGCAAAAAATAAAAAATATTGAAAAGCAGTTCAAAAACATAATTCTTACACCCGAAGTGCAGGAAGAATTAGTTTCAATCCTGATGGATGATGAACACCTGCTTAAAGCCATTACAGCTTCTTTCAATAATGAAGCCGGCACATTGCTTGCAACAGAACGACGGTTGATCTTTATCAGTAAGCAAAAACATACCCGGTCTTTCCCTTACGGATTAATAAATGAAATGACATACATCAGTGGCCCACAATATAGCGTACTGCACATATTATTGGATAATGAAAAGATGAATATCGACTTTATCCCGAATAGCCAGTTGAAACCACTGCTCAATTTGCTACAAGCCCAAATTGATATACTGGAACGTAAAACATTGGCTGCCGAACTTAAATACTGGGAAAAGGAAATTGCAGACATTTCCATAAAAACCCGTCTTAATCAAATGAGCCGGATAGCGCATATCATTCACGAAAAGGATCATACGGCCGGCGAAATATTCTCCATGCGGCATACCGATACAGTAGTAAAACTACTAAAACAATATAAAGTCCTGGAAGTATCAGGACTCGATTCCCAGGAAATGAATGATTCAAAAGAACGTATTACAAACTCCATAGAATTGACACACAAAGCGTTCGAACAGGAACTAAATAATATGTTTAAATCAGACATGCTTGATATCGACGCCGAATCAATGGCCTATATTCAAAGCTTAAAGAACAGAGGATTAATAAATGAATAAATCATACCATCATGGAAAATAAAATATCTCCTTTCGACACACCGGATAATAGTCTGGAAAGAAAAGATCTAACGGTTGAAGAACAAGATAAAATAGCAAAATACAAATCAGAAATAGACCTGAGCAAAAAGAGTCAGATCATTCAATATGGTGCTGCTTCACAAAACAAGATGGTCGCTTTTTCCGAAACCGTTTTAAGTCAGATACGCAATAAAGATATTGGAGAAGTCGGCGATGTCTTGTCAGGCTTAGTATCCGACTTACAGTCATTCGATAAATCCATAAACAAAAAAACCTTTATGAGTTTCTTCCGGAGTCTGAAAAAGAAGATACTTCATATAAAAGCGGAATATTCAAAGATTGAGAAAAACATTGTCCAGGTAGAAATGCAATTAGAAAAGCATCAGCAGACCTTATTAAAAGACATCCACCTCTTTGACAAGCTCTATGAACAAAACGAACAATGTTTCCGTGAACTATCTCTTTTCATCTATGCAGGAGAAGACAAAATAAAAGAAATGCAAGAGAAAGAGCTAACCGATATAGAGAAGGAACAACTACACCAATTTGAGAAAAAGATACATGACCTCAAATTAAGTCGTATGATCTCTTTTCAGCTCGCTCCACAAATACGACTTGTTCAAAACAATAGTTCCGTATTGATGGAAAGAATACACTCCAGCATTGTAAACACACTACCTCTTTGGCGTAACCAGATGGTACTTGCGTTAGGACTTGTACATTCCAAGCAAGCCCTCGAAGCCCAGCGCGCAGTAAACGATGCCACCAACAAAATGCTTCAACGCAACAGTGAAATGCTCCGTACAACAAGCGTACAAATAGCCAAAGAAAACGAACGTAGTATAGTAGATGTTGAAACACTCCATAAAGTAAACACCGATCTTTTTGCAACCATTGATGAAGTCTTAGCCGTCCAGAAAGAAGGCCGCCAAAAGCGGCTCGATGCAGAAAAAGAACTATTAAACATTGAAAGCGACTGGAAGAAAAGAATAACTACATAAAAGTTTGTTTTTTTACATCACTATTATCACTTTCGCCTTTTCTGTCTGGATAGCAGCAAATTAAAGGTGATGTAAGGACTCATATTTACTATCACTTTTATTCTAAAATCAAGTTTTCTGTTTTTATCTATAATCCGTCACACCATGCCCCAAACCTTTTATAGAAAAGGGTTATAGCGTGACAGATGATCTGTCACAATCTTCACGCTAAAAATTCATTTCCAGTAAGAAGTGATATATCCCCGAAAGGGGGATAGACCATATATAACCGCGGGATGTAATCCCGTGGACGTGGATCTACATGGATTAATCAATAAGCAAGCAATAAGTAATGTTTTCATAAACATCTTTTAAGTCAAACGTCACCGACTATTGTTCTTTTGACCCCTGTTAAAAAAACTTTTGACAAAGGTCAAGTTTACTTTTGACTTCTGTCAAACTTTCTTTTGACCCTTGTCAAAAGAATAATTGGTCGTAACTTAATCATTATAAGTATTAAGCAAAAACAATAAATTTATTAGACAAAATCGTTAAATGGCAGTCAACTATACTAAAATTCAGCGAAGGTTATTCAAAAGCCATCCAAGGGAATTAAAACAGTAGGAATAAGCAAGAGCATACCAACTATTATAAAAAAGATCAATATTTTGTAGAACCATTTAACCCATAACTCATAAGGAATACGGGCTAAACCTAAAGCTCCCATTAAGACTCCGGATGTGGGAGTGATCATATTGGTAAAGCCATCTCCGAACTGGAATGCCAGTACAGTGGCCTGACGGGAAATACCTATTACGTCTGAAAAGGGAGCCATTATAGGCATTGTAAGAGCAGCTTTAGCAGAACCTGAAGGGATGATAACATTAATTGCCGTTTGTATCATATACATAGTACCCAACGATACAATCTTTCCGGCTCCGCCCATAACAGAAGCCAGGCCATGTAATATAGGGTCTATAATTCTTCCATCCTGTAGTATCTGAATAATACCGCCGGCCAACCCTACGACCAATGCCGCGGAGAGCATATCTTTTGCTCCGATCAGAAATTGAGAAATAACACCATCTGCATTTTCATTATTTGCGAAACCTGAAAATATTCCCATTGCCAGAAATATAGCCGATATTTCCATCAGATACCACCCGTATCCCATAACTCCTATTATAAGGAAAATGATAGTATATCCTAACAGATTAAGAATAAAAAACTGATTAGATTTTCGTAACCCCAAATAACCGGTTATTCCGTATAAGGCTGTAAAGATTGGTATCGCAGGGAAACTCATTTGGTTTTCTCCTACTGAAAAGCCTGTAATTGGATAAAAGATTGAAAAAAGAATGAGAACGATTAGTAATAATAAATAAACAACCCGGGCCGATTTTGTTGTTTTTGCATCTCCGGACTCTTCAGCAGAAATGACTTCTTTTTCACGCCAATAAGCATCTGCTTCATACATGAGCGATGACCGGGGATTCTTTTTTATCCTTGCCGCATACCGTAGTACAAAGATTATTAACAAGGTAGTAAGTATGATCCAACAAAACAAACGATAACCAAAACCTGAAAAAAGCGGCAGATCTGATAAACCTTGCGCAATCCCAATTGTAAAAGGATTCAGAATAGCGCCTGAGAATCCAATATGAGCCGCGACATAAACCATACATAGTCCTGTTATTGAGTCATATCCCATAGAAATAGCCAACGGAACTATAATAATAACAAATGCCAATGTTTCTTCGCTCATACCAAAGACCGCACCAAACAGACTAAACAATATAATGACAGAAGCTATCACTACATTATTAACCCCTATTTTTCGCATTAAGCCGAACCGTTCAAATTTCTTTGAACTCTCAAGAAAGGATAAGATACCGGTATCGATAGCCCTGCTACTATTCATTATTTGAAAGGCTCCTCCAATAATTAAAAGAAAAGCAATAATACCGGCTTGCTTTTCAAAACCTTCCAGTAAAACACCGAATACCTGCCAGCTTTGCGGAGCCGGTTCTACCGAATGAAAGGAATCATCAACTATAACTACCCTTTCTGTTCCGTTTACCACTCTTGTTTCACGCTCATATTCACCTGCCGGAATAATCCATGATAATATGGCGCATATCAATATAACAACTGATATAATGGTATAGGTATGAGGTATTTTTCCCGGCTTCATGTGTTGTACAATTAAAGTTTATCGGTATCTCCGGCTGTAAGTATTTTCATGTTCAAAGACGAGGTTCTGAAATAACCGTTGGGAGAAAGAGAAGGCTGAGCCTGAGATTCAAAAACCATTACCTGGCTTTGTCCGGCGACCTTGTATGAACCGTCTTGTTTAACAATAATGGCTGTAGCTTCGTCAATTCCTATTCCTTTCATTGTAGGGTTTTCAAGCACCAGGCTGATTAAGCGGTTCTGTCTTTTCCTTGCAATAAAATGCTGGTCTACAATGGCTGATGTTATAAATCCGAAGCCTTCTGCCGTTTGTACTGTATTCTTCTTTATATAGGAGAAGTCTCCTTTATATTTTTCAGGAACATTGATTTCCTCGCCGGTTATCATTATTTTACTCATTACAGCGGCTCCGGCACTGCTTCCTCCAATAACGCCTCCGTTAACATATATTTCCCGTATTTTCGCCAGAAACTTTGTTCCTAAAAGATAATCCGTTAGTCTGTTCTGGTCTCCTCCTGAGAAGAATATCGCAGTTATACCTTCTAAAGCAGCAAGACTTTCCTCTGAATCAATCAGTTTTTTTGGTGTATTAGTGTATTTGGACGAAGCACATCCCAGTCGTTCGAACTGTTCTTGCTGATAACTGCCTGCATCATCTATATCTTCGCTCGCAAAAGGGATAACCAACACTCGTGCTTTTTCTCCTCCTCCTAAAGCAAGAAACTGTGTCATTAATGAATCGGGGCGTTCACCTCCGCCGATAATAAACAAATGTCCTTCATTTAATTCCGGTTTATTATTGTCGTTACCTTTCTTGTCATCATCACGACAAGCTGCATTTACACAAATCGTAAGAGCTAAAAGAACAAATAAATATTTCATAATTTATTATTATTATCAATTAAACTTCTGTTAGTAAAGCCAATGCCATGTTTCCTGTCATTTGCAAATCATTATAAAGGATAAACTCATCCGTTCCATGAGGATTCTGCGCACCGACGCCCAGGTTAATAGTCTGTAAACCTTTAGCGTTCATGTTATTTGCATCGCTGCCTCCCATCGACTTCTGTCCTTCCATTTCAAGAGACAGATATCGACACAAGGCTTCCATCCGCTTATAGGGAATATCCTGCGGTGTTATCCGATAGGGTTTAAAATCCCAATGCCACTCGCAAGAGATTTCTCCTCCTAACTCCTCAGCAGCAATTTGAAAGTCTTTTATTACAATTTGCATCATATCTTCTCCCTGTTCAATAAAGTCGGTACGGATTTCTCCTTCCAACATGACAGTATCCGGCACTACATTTGTAGCCGTACCACCATGAATAACACCTATGTTGGCTGTAGTACAGGCGTCTATTCTTCCAAACGGAAATTTTCTCATTCCTTCGGCTGCTATTTGTATAGCATTGACTCCTTTCTCCGGCGAAACACCGGCATGGGAAGCTCTCCCTTTTATTTCCAATTTAAATGCAATTGCTCCGCAAGTTTCCGAAACGAACTTACCCGGTGATAAATGAGAATCAAATACAAAACCATGCGTTAATTGAGCCGGAGGCTGATAATACATAGAACCGGCCAAAGTTGTTTCTTCGCAGACACTAAACAGTAAAGTACAGGGTTTTAATTTTTTCTTTTGAATTATTGCTTGTTTCAATGCCCATAGAATAGCCGATATACCGCCCCTATCGTCCACACCCAGAATGGTCGTACCATCGGATGTAATTCTGTCTTCCAGTAACTGAGGTTTTACGCCATAAGTCGAACGCGGAGTATCCATATGAGCCATCAATAAAAAATCACCACCCCCAGAAACAGGAACAATTACATTTCCACTATTACCACCGGAAAGTTGTGCCGCATCGTCTATATATGATTCAAGCCCCAGGTCACCGACAAATTTTTTTATATAATCTGCTATCGGCTTTTCTTTTCCTGAAACGGCGTCTATATGTACCAATTCGAGAAAAAGAGCCAATAAATCAGCATCTATCTTATTATTCATATGAATTTACAATAACATTTTTCAATAGCAATGATTCCATATCAGAGCAATCTCCGTGTACAAAACCTATATACACTGCCTTGCCTATATAATCTGACAGATCAATCTGCTGGTTGATGAAGTTTCGTTGTTTGTATTCTTCCGTCAGCTCAGTATATTCACGTAATATATCAGCTTCACGACAATTCTCCAATGTAATCGGCTGTAAAGATATGATTATCTTGTATCTTTCCTTATAAGCATTTTTAGCAGAAGCCGCAATTTCAAAAGAAAGGTCACAAACCTTAGCTTCTTCAGGAATAGATATAACAGGAGTTATCAGATAATTCTCAGGTGTCAACGCACCTTCGGCCGACAAATACGAATCAGAACATACCGTTCCGTATCCGTCGTAGTATTCCCAGCAGAAGCCGTCACCGTCCTTATCCAGTTTAGTCCAGCCGGAAGGTATTTCACCGGTCAACGGTTCATTCAACAAGTTAGTGATAATTACTTCCGGTGTGGTTATTTGTAATTCATCGGAATAAGTAATCCCGGAGCTATTCTTTGCAAAAGCACGTATATAATAGGTCTTTCCTGCCTCTAAGCCGCTTAAAGTCGTTGTCATTTCCAAATGCGGAGAAATCGTTTCAATATCATTAATCTCTACTGTCGGATTAGGAGTAGTACCATAGCAAAATCCTTTCTCTATTACAGTGGCACCACCATC
The DNA here is from genome assembly GCA_032054765.1 of Tannerellaceae bacterium. Taxonomy (GTDB): domain Bacteria; phylum Bacteroidota; class Bacteroidia; order Bacteroidales; family Tannerellaceae; genus DFXE01. The sequence continues at coordinate 167,297 of DAMBSC010000010.1, read as the reverse complement.
AGAAGGTATTTCCGCTGAGACATCAACAGATGTTCGAGTCAGGTTTTCAGGCTCATGCTGTATTACCTGCGGAACAGAGACACTTAGTGTTGCTCCATCGCTTTCTATCTGAATATCCGTCACGTACATACAATATAATCCTGTACAGTCATAATGTACCCAGGCAACATATACATCTTTTCCTTTGCAATTATCCAGTTTAGCGGAACGGTAAAGCAATGTCCGGTAAGATTCTGCCGGTAACGATTCTTCAAACAATACGGCTCCATTTGTCCGGCAGTTTTCTTCCGTGAAGGGTGTTTCTGATACCACAACTTTATAATGTTCCATATAATATTCGTCATCCATTGCTCCAACAGACCATTTTAAAGTAGGATTATCTCCTTTTATAGTAATTTTAGGTGTTATCAGATAATTTTCCGGTGTTAGATCTGTTTTGCTTCTATACGAATCGGACAGAGCTGCAAAGAAACGATTATTGTATGCTTCCCAATTATAGCCGTCACCGTCTTTATCAAGAATAGTCCAATGTAAAGGAGGAAACATTTCTCCACGGAAACGTTCGTTGAAAGGAAGAACAAGAGCCAGTTGCCCACCGCTGGTAAAATTCCGTAAATCACCCAAGGTTATATCATTTCCTCTTTTAGCATACGCACGTATATAATACCGTGTACCTGAACTGAGACCTGTAAGTGAAGATGTAAATTCTTCACTAATATTACCGGCAGGAACATATTCCATATCCGTATCTGAATCAGGTTGTACAGACCAACAAATACCCACTTCTGTAATACCGTTTAATGTTCCTACGATCTTACCGCCAGCAACTGCTGAGGTTTCCGTTATACCTGATACAACAGATGTGCGTACCTGTAAGGCTTCCGGCTTATCGTCTTCACTACAACCGGTTATCAGCAGAGCTAATATGATTGGCAGAATTGAAAATAGTATACTATGCTTTTTCATCTTTATTCTTTTTTAATATCCGAATACAAGGAAATTTTTAATCAATATAGATTCCATATCAGTGCAATCACCATGTACGATACCTATATATATAGTTTTACCTTGATACCCCGACAAGCTTATCGATTCTAACTGAAATGTACGCTTACTATATTCCTGCGTTAATTCTGTATAATCACGCAAAGCAACTGCATCACGGCAGTTGTCTAATGTGAGAGGCGATTCCGAAATAATAATCTTATATTTTTCCTGATAAGCATTAGTTGCTGAAGCTGCCAGTTCAAAAGACAGTTCCGGTGCTGTAGCATCTTGTGGAATAATAATGGGAGGTGTGACCAGGTAATTCTCAGGAGTTAATGCCCCTTCTGCCGACAAATAAGAGTCTGAACATACCGTTCCATAGCCGGAATAAAATTCCCAACAGAAACCGTCACCGTCCTTATCCAGGATAGTCCAGTCAGAAGGTATTTCTCCTGTTAGTTTCTCTTCAAAATAAGTTACCTTCTCTGCGTTTAGTCGTAGGTTCAGAATAGATGTCGGTTTATTGGCCCGTGCATCTTCGGAATCCTCCAGTACGATATATGCAGAAGTGCTCTTTCGCTGCAGAATATTAAGAGGAATATAACCAAACATTTCTCCTGCGGGGATTGTAATAGTACCCCTTTGGTATTTTTCATCAAATTCTAAACCACTACCTCCGCTGAATGTAAAGTCTGTACCATAAGTAACAGTTCCGGTATATACATCGTATTGTTCCGGTTTATAACCTGCCGGCAGTTCGGTAAGGTATTCCGCTGTGCTTTTAATATAAAAGAGCTGATCAGTTAAACGAAAGTTCACACGTACAGCACCGTTTGCCGGTTTAATTAGTTGTACACAAAGATTATCTTCGCCGTTTTTAGAAGTTTCTTTTACAAAGATATTCGATAATACTGTCTGTCCGGATTCCGAAGGGCTAAATTCATAATACAACGGCCCATCATAGGTGCGGTCTTCTTTTTCACAAGCTGTGAAAAGAAGAGCAAAAAACAGTATCCATATATAGTTATTCGTTCTCATAGTTCAAATTATCTTATTTGTTTTAATAGCCTGGATTATTTACCAGATTGTTATTAGCATCCATTTGTGTATCAGAGATACGGGCAACCACCCGGAAATCAGTATAAGCAACAGGTACACGTCCTGCAGGTTTAGATATAGTCTGCCCGCGACGTTTCAGATCAAAAAAGCGATGTCCTTCCTGAGCCAGTTCCAAACGACGCTGTAATAAAACTTCTTTCAATAATCCGTCGCCACTTATATCTACAGCCTGAAGTCCGCGCTTTGTTCGAAGCTCATTTATATCAGTCAATGCCTCCGTCGTATTCTTCAATTCGGCATTAGCTTCAGCCCTGTTTAAAAGAATTTCTGATAGTCGGATTATCGGAACATTATCCAATCCGAAAGAACCTTGCCAGCCACTGAATTTTGTTGACCACCAGACCTTTTCTCCATTTATTTTTGCTTTCATAAAAGCTTTGAAACGGGTATCGTTTTTCTGGTCATAAAGCTCTATTAGTTCTTCGGCCACACATAAGTCGGCATCTCCTACACCCTTTCCGTTATCATATCCTTCTTCATCAGTTCCCGACGGCATCATGCTGTTAATAGATTGCAATGAGCTGGAACCTAAATTTTCTGAATTGGTGAAATAGATATAAAAGATATTTTCTTCTCCAGATTCAAAAATATCTGTGAATGTACCACCGTATACATCAAATGGTGAATTTTCAAGCACATAACCAGAAGATTCTACGCACTCTTTCCATTTCCCGGAATATAGGTATACGCGTGAAAGCAATGCTTTAACAGCTAACGAACCCATCCGTTTTGGCATAAGTCCTGTATCATTTCCTTTCAATAGATCAAAACCTTCGTTCAGATCTTTCTCTATCTGCGCCCATACCTCTTCAACAGTCGCCCGAAAAGGAAAAACCTCCTCTCCTATTTCTCCTCCATCGTAAAAAAAGGCATTTAATATCAGCGGAACAGAAAGATTAAAACCATCAACCAATCGACCGGGTTCACGACCATATACTCGTGACAGGTTAAAATAGGTAAGTGCCCGCAAAGCTAATGCTTCCCCTAAAATAGCTTTGGCTTTGGCTGTCTCAGGCAATACTCTTGCATATTCAATCACTTCGTTCAGCAATGCAATAATCTCATATCCTTCCACCCAGATATCCAGGTGAGAACCAATTCTGTTATCCGCCTGTCCTCTATAGCGGGAAGCAATGGGCGATAAGCGGGAATTATCCGCTAAAACTTCCGGTACAACCACCACATCTCTTCCGTACAATGCCGGTGCTTGTAGTAAGTCATATACTCCGAATAACATCGCTTCGCAACCTTGCTCTGTTTGCAACTTATCTTGCGGCAATAATGTTTGTGACTTTGTTTCCAACATTTTATCGCATCCGGCAACGACCACCAGACACGAAAGTAATAGTATTGCGTATATTTTATTTCTTTTCATATTCTTTCTGTATTAAGGATTTTGCATTAAAAATCAACTTTTAAACCTATTGTATAATTTCTGGACTGAGGGTAAGTACCCAAGTCTCCTCCTGTAAATTCGGGGTCATGCCCCGGATAAGTGGTAGTAGTCCACAAATTATATGCAGATACATATAACTGAAGATTGGAGATATACATACTTTTCACCCATTCCTGAGGAAAATTATAACTCAGATTCACATTCTTCAACTTTATATAATCTGTTTTTTCATAAGATAATGTGGAATACTCGGATAACTGACGTGGATTTCCCGGATAGGCGCTTTGATATACAGGCTTAGGAACCCAGGTAACATCGCCGGGTTGTTTCCAGTGTTTGTAATACATATCGCTCAATAGATTGGTATCTCCTTCGTAAGATGTCAGTACCAGTTTGTCGTTCCACAAACTCACGGCTCCCCGCTGGAACTGAAAGAATACAGACAGCGTAAATCCTTTCCATGTAAAATCATTTGTAAATCCTCCGTAAAATGTAGGATCGGAAGGTTTTAACCAGATACGGTCTTCGTATTTCGGCACATAGGTTATATATCCGTCTTTATCATAATACATAGGGCGTCCATCGGCAGAATTTACACCTGCCCAATGATAGGTTGGAGATGAAGAGATAGACTCTCCTACTTTATAATCTCCTAATTCCTTTAAGCCATCTTGTAACTCGGTTATTTCGTTCTTGGTAAAAGACATATTCAATGCTGAACGCCATTCAAAACCGCCGGCTCTTATATTAACGGTATTCAGCATCAAATCAATTCCTCTATTACGTACACCACCCATATTGGAGGGTATAACCGTAAATCCCGTTGTCGCCGGTATGGTACGATTATACAAAAGGTCTTTAGTATCATTTTGATAAAAATCAGCTTCTAATACTATCCTGTCGTCAAAAAATCCGGCTGTGATTCCTATGTTTTTGGAATGGTTCTTTTCCCAGGTTAAATAAGGATTCCCTATATAAGTAGGAATAATTGCAGAAGAATTATCATAGGCCCCTCCGCTGGAATACCATCTACGGGCCGTATAATCACCTATTTCCGAATTACCGGTCACACCATAACTGCCACGAAGTTTCAAATCACTCATCCAGTCTTTTACAGGCTCCATAAACGATTCTTCGATAATACGCCAGGCCGCAGAAATGGAAGGGAATATACCCCATTTGTTATTTTCACCAAAACGTGAAGAGCCATCCCTACGAATAGTTCCGGTAAAGATGTATCTGTCATTCAATGTATAGTTAACACGAGCAAATAATCCGGCCATTTTCCATTCAGAGAAAGTACCTGAGACTTCTTTAGCTACCGCCGTTGTACCCAATAAGTGTAAAGAAGGATCCGAAACACCGGTACCTGTAGCGCCGTGACGCTTATATTGCTGATGCCGGTATGAGAAACCTGCAACAGCAGAAACACGATGTATTTCGTTAAATACATTACTATATGAAAAGACCTGTTCAGTCTGGAAATTCGTCAGTTTACCGGTCATGGTGGTAACAGTACCGTTTTCTTTTGCACCTTCACGAGTTCTGGGGTCAATAAAATTATGTTCCTCTATGGTTGTAAGATCGATATTATAGCTTGATTTGAATGTCAATCCTTCAATAATACTAAAATCCAATGAATTGGCAGATAATAGTTTTGAAGTTATCCCTTTGTATTCATTTAGATTCAACATCTGCAAAGAATTGTGCTGATAATATCCATAAGGCAAGTCTCTGATAAACTCTCCATTCTTATCATACGGGTTATTGGCGGGATGGATCAATACGGCAACGCGGCTTGGATTAGCCGCACGCACACCACTATACTGTCGTTGATCCATTACACTGTAATTATTATTTGTATTAACTGTTAACCAAGAACGTAGTTCCTGACTCAAGTTTATCCTGAAAGCTCCGCGTTCAAAACCGGTTTCTTTTACAATACCATCTGTCTTATTATAGCCGGCAGAAAGATAATATTTGGTTTTCGCTGTACCTCCTGAAGCGCTAATCTGTGTATCTGTAGCATATGCTTTCCTATATATTACATCATACCAATCAGTAGTCGGAGCAGTAGAAAACCCATCGTCGCCCCAACCGAATCCTTGATATTGCTTTATTCTCCCTAAATATTCTGAACTATTTGCACCATAACGGTTCTTTACCGCTATGAGATCTAATTCTGCCACTTGTGAAGCAGTTAATAAATCCAGCTTATTTGCTATTGCTTGCATACCACCGGAAAGTTTTACCGATATCTTTGCTTTCCCTTCTCGTCCTTTTTTTGTTGTAATAATCACCACACCGTTTGCAGCTTGCGCTCCATAAATAGATGCTGAAGCACCGTCTTTAAGAATATCAATGGATTCTATTTCTTCGGGATTCAATGTAGAAAGTACATCCGTACTCTTTACTATACCCGTCGATTGATCACCCGTTACCATCTGCACACCATCAATGATATATAGCGGAGCCGTTCCTCCGCTAAATGTACTTCTACCGCGGATATTAACCGACACAGCTCCTCCGGGAACGCCATTAGCTGTAATGATCTGAACACCCGAAACTTTTCCCTGAAGTGCTTTCTGTATACTTTCAACTGAAGTCTTCGTTAGCTCTTCACTCCCAATGTTTGATACTGCTCCTGAAACATTTTTCTTTTTCTCAGTACCATATCCGATTACAACCACATCCGACAGAACTGTTATATCCTCGCGAAGAATAATTGAAACAGGAACTCCTATGGTAGCAGTTATCTCCTGGGGCAACATACCTACATAACTAACTTTCAATTTTATTTTTGTCTGGTTTCCCGGGATCTGAAAAGTAAAAGCTCCATTCTCGTCTGTAATAGTTCCACCTTCACCTTTCTCCATCATTACCGTAGCTCCGATAATCGGGATGCCACTTTCATCTAATACCGTACCCGAAATTGTTCTTTCCTGATGAATCCCGTGAACAATTGTCTCACTCACAACGGTTGTTTCATCCCCTGATGCTTTTAAGAATTGGGGAGATACAAAAATTAACATAAAGCAAATCCACATCATATTCTGTCGCAAACAGAACATTTGTTTAAGACTAACATTCATATACCTGTTTTTCATTGATTAAGTTTCTTCAATCCTTTTTAGGAGTTACAAAAATAAGGCAATAATTCAATTTTCAAACAATATTAAGCCAAAATACAAACAAAATGACAAGAAAAAAGAGGAATTACTAACAATTCCCTTATTTATAAAATTCTATAGATCATCTTTAGTAAATAAGATCAATTACTAAACTTTCCTTTCTATAAGTTTGTTACCTGTTTGTCAATAAAAGGATTCATAATGAAAAAGAGGTTTTCATTTATTATGTTAATTTTTTCATTAACAATTGTATCATGTACAATTAAAACAACAAAAGAAAATACGGATATGGTTGAAATTAGTAATGATCTTATTCTATCGAATAAAGTATTAACAGCAGAAGAACAGTCTCAGTTAACACCTTCACGGGTTATCGAAATCCTTAAAGAAGGAAATAAAGATTTTATCAATGACAACTTAACGGTTAGAAATAATACGGAAAGAGTCCGCAATGCGGCTTTAGGGCAATATCCCAAAGCTGTTATACTGTCCTGTCTGGATTCAAGGGTTCCTGTAGAAGATGTCTTTCATAGAGGAATCGGAGATATCTTTGTAGCCCGTGTAGCCGGAAATATTGTCAACCCCGATATTTTAGGAAGTATAGAATACGGATGCAAAGTCTCCGGAGCCAAGGTTGTCATGGTATTAGGACATGAATATTGCGGAGCTATAAAATCAGCAATTAATAACGTAGAGTTAGGAAATATTACCGGTTTGCTCGAAAAGATAAAGCCGGCAGTAACAGAAGCAAAAGTAGATTTTACCGGAGAACAATCAGCTAAAAACCCTGCATTTGTAGAAGCTGTTTGTCATCATAATATAGAATTAGTAGTCAAAGAAATCAGAGAAAAAAGCCCTATCCTTAAAGAGATGGAAGACAATGGAGAAATCGCTATTATCGGAGCTGTATATGATATGGATACAGGAAAAGTAGATTTTTTTGAATAAAACAAAGAGTAGTAAAAACTCTCCTGATCTAACCTGATATGAAATTTCAATAATTCTGATTACCTTTGCATGGTTTATAAATAATGTATGGCAAAAAAGGTTAACAGTACAAAAAAGAAGACCAATGAAGAAGGAATATTTACTGTTTTGAAGAATTTCTTCACCAATGAACGAACCCACTTCATTACCGGTTTAATTATTTCTTTTATAACAATATACATCGGATTAGCCCTTATTTCTTTTCTGTTTACAGGAGCAGCGGATCAAAGTAAAATCGAGAATGTTCCTTTAAGCGATTTGGTATCAAGCAAACGCTCTGTTGAAAACTGGACGGGAGTAAGAGGAGCTTATCTTTCCGACCTCTTAATAAACCGGTGGTTTGGCCTTTCGTCATTTATTATACTTTTCTTTTTAGGCTCTATCGGTGCTAAACTCATGAAATTTAAAAGAATTTCATTAATTAAACGTTTCTTGTTTAGTGGAGCAATGCTAATTTGGGGATCATTATTTTTTGCCTTTGTTTTTATTGCCGGCTACGAAGACAGCTTTATATATCTGGGGGGACAGCATGGGTATTATTTATCACAATTACTAGTCAATAATATAGGCATACCGGGAATGGTATTATTCCTGATTGCCACATTCCTGATAATTGCCATATTAACCAATAAGCATGCATTGCCTCTATTGCAACGAATGTTTTCTTTTAGCTGGGTTAAAAAATCAGGAAAAAAGAAAACTGAAACAAAAGAAGAGATTAAAGATGAGCCTAAGACAAATCTGCTAGATCCAGATCCTTCTGAAGATATATATGCATCGGTACAGGACGATAATATATTTGAAGTTACTGTTCCTAAAGATGAAGATGTATATGTTCCTCCTGTTAAAGAGGAGGTAGAAAATGAAACTGAGGTTAAAGAAGAAGGAGAAGTCTTTAGTATAGAAGTTCCTACCGGCGATGATGAAGTTTACGACGGCTCAGAATTAGGTGAATATGATCCGAAGTTGGATCTTTCCAATTTCAAGAATCCTACCGTAGATTTGTTAATACAATATGAGAACAGCGATCGTCAGGTAGATATGGAAGAACAAACTGCCAATCAGCGTCGTATCAAACAAACACTAGAGAACTTCGGGATAAGCATTGCTTCAATTAAAGCAACCGTAGGTCCAACCATAACCTTGTATGAAGTAGTTCCCGACAAAGGGGTAAGGATTTCTAAGATACGTAACTTAGAAGATGATATTGCTTTAAGTCTTTCCGCACTAGGTATTCGTATTATAGCTCCAATGCCGGGTAAAGGAACAATAGGTATTGAGGTTCCTAATAAAGAACCGCAAATCGTTTCAATGCAATCCATTATAGGTTCACGTAAGTTTCAGGAATGTAAATATGATCTTCCTGTAGCATTAGGAAAAACCATTACCAATGAAATATTTATGTTTGACCTATGTAAGATGCCTCATCTTTTAGTTGCTGGCGCTACAGGTCAAGGTAAATCAGTGGGTCTAAATGCTATTATAACTTCATTATTATATAAAAAGCATCCCTCAGAACTTAAGTTTGTACTGGTCGATCCCAAAATGGTTGAGTTTAGTATTTACAGTAAGATCGAACGCCATTATCTGGCTCAACTACCGGATGCTGACAAACCAATCATTACAGACTTTACTAAAGTAATTCAAACGCTTAATTCACTCTGTAAAGAGATGGACGACAGATATGACCTGCTGATGAAAGCACATACCAGAAATATTAAAGAATACAATGCTAAATTCATCAGCCGCCACCTGAATCCCCTCAAAGGACATAAGTTCATGCCATATATAGTAGTGATCATCGACGAGTTCGGCGACCTGATCATGACGGCCGGAAAAGAAATAGAATTACCTATTGCCCGTATTGCACAAAAAGCCAGGGCAGTAGGCATTCACATGGTCATTGCCACACAGCGTCCTTCTACCAATATCATTACAGGTACAATTAAAGCGAACTTCCCTGCACGTGTGGCATTTCGTGTATCCTCTATGATCGACTCACGTACGATTCTCGACTCACCGGGAGCAAACCAGCTGATTGGTCGAGGCGATTTACTGTTCTCGCAGGGTAATGAAATGACACGTGTTCAGTGTGCTTTCGTAGATACACCTGAAGTAGAGCAGATTTCCTCTTATATCGGTAAACAGGTAGGATACAATACGGCTTTCCAATTACCGGAATATCATGGAGAGAGTGAGGGTGATAAAGTGCCGGGAGCTGTTGATCTATCTGATAGAGATCCTTTATTTGATGAAGCAGCCCGTCTGATAGTAATTCAGCAACAAGGCTCCACATCTTTGATCCAACGGAAATTTGCGATTGGCTATAACCGTGCCGGACGATTAATGGATCAGCTGGAAGCGGCAGGAATTGTAGGCCCATACGAAGGAAGTAAAGCCCGTCAGGTACTTCTGCAAGATGAGTACAGTTTGGAACAGCTTTTAAACAATTTGAAGTAAAATGAGTCTAAATAGTTATGAAACAGTTTATATATATATTCATTAGCCTATTCCTGTTTGGAAGTGCTATTTCTGCTCAAAATGCAACAGAGATATTAGACAAGGCAGCTACTATCTATACTAATTCAAATGGTATCATCGTGACTTTTGCCATGCGTACACATTCGCAGCAACAAAACATTACAGAAAGTTTTGAAGGTAAAATCAACATCAAAGGAGATAAATTTACACTGGTAACGCCCGGCATGCATATCTGGTACGACGGTAAAACACAGTGGATATATAAAGATCAGGCTGATGAAGTGAATATAAATATTCCAACGGATGATGAACTACAATTCACTAATCCGGCAATCCTGCTTAAAACCTACAAGAAAGCTTTTAATGCATCTTTTACAGGTGAAAGTACTGCTACAAACGGAAAAGCAGCTTATGATATAGAACTGACTCCAAAGAAAAAAAACGACATTACGAAGATAACATTACAAATAGAAAAATTCTCTGGCTTGCCGGCAAACATTGCTATTCAAATGAAAAATGACATTAGCAATAATATATCTATCAGCGAATTAAAGAAAGATATAAATCAACCGGATAGCTTTTTCTCATTCAATGAAGCTGATTATCCCGATGCTTTTGTTATAGATTTACGGGATTTACAATAAAAACAAAAAGTAATAATCATGAGCAATAAAACAAATGAAAAGGTTCGTTGCCTTATTATAGGATCAGGACCGGCAGGTTTTACAGCAGCTATTTATGCATCACGAGCCAATCTTGCTCCGGTACTTTACGAAGGTATCCAACCGGGCGGTCAGTTGACAACAACAACCGATGTAGAGAACTTTCCAGGTTATCCTGAAGGGGTTACCGGTTATGATTTGATGAATGATCTGAAAAAGCAGGCTACACGTTTCGGTGCAGATATCAGAATAGGTGTTGCTACAGCAGCCAATCTATCTAAATCTCCTTATGAAATTACAATAGACGGAGAAAAGGTTATTGAAGCACAAACTATTATTATAGCAACAGGTGCAACTGCTAAATACCTCGGAATACCTGATGAACATAAATATGCGGGTATGGGTGTATCAGCATGTGCTACATGCGATGGATTCTTTTATAGAAAGAAAGTTGTTGCCGTTGTAGGAGGTGGTGATACTGCCTGTGAAGAAGCGTTGTATCTTTCTTCATTGGCATCATTGGTTTATATGATTGTACGTAAAAACCATCTTCGGGCATCTAAAATAATGCAAGAGAGAGTAAAAGAAACTCCCAATATCAAGATATTGTTCGAGCATAATACAGTAGGTTTGTTCGGAGAACATGGTGTGGAAGGCGCCCATCTGGTAAGAAGAAAAGGGCATCATGATGAAGAAAAAGTAGACATCACCATTGATGGTTTCTTTCTGGCAATCGGACACACTCCAAATTCTAACATTTTCAAAGAATATCTGGAAACAGATGAAATAGGTTATATAATAACAGTTCCAGGAACACCACGGACTGCTGTTCCAGGAGTCTTTGCAGCAGGAGATATTGCCGATCCGCATTATCGCCAGGCAGTTACAGCTGCCGGATCTGGTTGTATGGCTGCTATCGAAGCAGAACGTTATTTGATTGAACATAAAAAATAAAATATTCTCTAATATTATGAAAAGCAAATCAATTGTTACCCTTTTATTATGTCTACTGACGATATGGCCTACTATATCACAAAATAAAGTACAAGTAATCGCACATCGTGGTTTCTGGAAAACAGATGGTTCGGCACAAAACTCTATAAAAGCATTAAATCTTGCCGATGATATGGGTGTCTACGGTTCGGAGTTTGATGTTCATCTTACAGCTGATAATGTAGCCGTTGTACATCATGATGATACAATGTTAGGGATTCCTATCCAATCCACCAATTATGATGACATAAAGGATATGATCTTACCTAATGGTGAAAAAATACCAACTCTAGAAAAATATTTGAACAGAGGTCGGCTATTAAAAACCAAACTGATATTTGAGCTAAAACCTCACAAAACTCCAGAGCGTAACAGGGAGGCTGCTAGAATCTGCGTAAGTATAATAAATCAATTAGGGTTACAAAACTGTACTGAATACATCACATTTAATCTGGATGCAGGGAAAGAACTAATTCGTTTATCTCCTAATACACCTGTTTTTCATTTAAATGGTGATTTAACTCCCCAACAATTAAAAGATTTAGGTTTTGCGGGTTTGGATTATCATTTCAATAAGATGAAAGAAAATCCACAATGGTTCAAAGAAGCAAAAGACCTGGGGCTTAAGATAAATGTCTGGACAGTTAACGACCCTGTTATTATAAAAGAAATGATCGACCGGGGCGCTGACTTCATTACCACAGATGAACCAATCACAGCACAAGATGTTATCTCTCATATTGGCAAATAAACGATCGTGTATGAGGAAAGTCTTTTTGTTGTTATTCACTACCCTTCTTTTCCAACCGTTTTATGCAACCGAACCTCCTAAGCGGGAAGTCCGTGCAGTTTGGCTTACTACCATATACAGGATAGACTGGCCTAAACAACTGGCTAAAGACGAAAACAGCCGGAAAGCACAACAAATGGATTTATGTAAGAAGCTGGATCAGCTCAAAGCTGCCAACTTCAATCTGGTCTTCCTCCAGGTACGATTGCGGGGAGATGTCATATATCCCTCTTCTATCGAACCTATGAGTAGCGTATTCACCGGTAAAATCGATGTAAGTCCTGGATATGATCCATTAGCATTTGCTATTGAAGAATGCCATAAACGCGGAATGGAATGTCATGCCTGGTTTGTCACTTATCCGGTAGGAACGGCCAAAGCCGTAAAAAGCAGAGGGAATAAAACGGTAGTAAAGCAAAAACCTCATCTTTGTAAACTGCATAAAGGAGAATGGCATTTAGATCCCGGAGTACCGGAAACTACCGACTATATCCTTTCATTAGTAAAAGAAGTGGTAACTAAGTATGATATTGACGGTATACACTTTGACTATATACGCTATCCTGAAAATCCAGAATCATTTCCAGATAAAGAAACATATAGCCGTTACGGTAAATCGGCAGGATTAGCAGCATGGAGAAGGAATAATATCAATCGTATGGTTTCTCGAATATATGATGAAGTTAAGATATTAAAACCCTGGGTACAGGTAAGCAGTTCGCCATTGGGTAAATATAATAAAATACCACAGGTTCCAAATGCCGGCTGGACATCGTTGGAAGTATATCAGGATCCACAAAACTGGATGAAACAGGAAAAGCAGGATATGATCGCACCGATGATGTACTACAAGGATAATTTATTTTACCCTTTTGTTGATAATTGGGTAGAGAATAGTAACAGACGCCATGTTGTTCCCGGTCTGGGAATATACCGTATGACTGATCAAAGTAACTGGTCTCTGCAGGATATTAAATGCCAGATAGATTATATTCGTAAATCAAAAGCAGCTGGATGTTCTTTCTATCAAGGATCACAAGTGCTAAACAATTCTAAGGGATTGTATGATGTGTTGAAAAACGATTATTTCAAATATCCGGCTCTTTTGCCCCCTCTTACCTGGTTGAGTCAAGAAAGACCTGCCTCTCCGGAAGAAGTAAGAGTCGAACGCAAAGGAAACGAACTCATTCTTTCCTGGGAGAAACCGGCTAATGAAACACAAACCTTGACATATACTATTTATTATTCGCGTACCGGATCAGTAAATCCAAACCGCGCTAGAAGTATATTGGCTACCGGTTTACGTGATACGGAAATCTACCTGACGGTAGATCCTCAAAAAGAGCAGGAGTTTACTTTCCGTGTTACAGCATCAAGCCGTTATCGAATAGAAAGTAAACCATCCCGCGAAACATATTATTATTTATCTAAATATTCCAAATAATAAATCATTCTATTGTAATTTCAAGACTCTTTAAGGATTTATCATCTGAAGAGCCTCCATACAATATGTGATATTTACCTGAACGCACTTCCATGATCTGCTTAGCATCATTGAATGACCAGAAAGCTTTTGGAGCTAACTCCAACTTAACTTGTTGGCTGTCTCCGGCTTTTACATGTATACGTTTGAATGCTTTCAATGCTTTAATTGGCCCTTCTGGATCATTCGGGTTCTTAATGTATACTTGTACAACTTCATCACCATCCATCTTTCCGGCATTAGCTATATCTAATGTCAATGTTACATTTTCCGATTTTCCAATCTTATCTTTTGACAATTCTGCCTTCTTATAATCAAATGTGGTATAGCTTAAACCATATCCAAAAGGATAAAGCGGAGTTTCAGTCATATAGCGATAAGTACGACCTTTCATATTGTAATCAAGAAAATCAGGAAGCTGATCTATTGACTTATAGAATGTAATCGGTAGACGACCGGCCGGATTATAATCTCCAAAAAGTACGTCGGCAACAGCTGTACCCGCTTCCTGTCCACCATACCATGCATTAAGTATAGCATCTACATTGGCTTCTTCCCAGTTAAGAGCTAATGCACTACCTGTACAAAGTATATATACAACCGGTTTCCCTGTTGCTTTCAAAGCTTTGATCATTTCTTTCTGTATTGTCGGTATTTCAATATTTGTACGATCACCTTTTCTAAAACCTTCTGCATCTACAGGCATCTCCTCTCCTTCCAGACGTGGAGATATGCCACCCACAAATACAATAACATCTGCATCTTTGACTTTAGCCACGGTTCCCGGCACATCTACCGCTGTACGTACTCCAACGCTAAAATTCAGATCAGCACTACCGGTTCGTTGCATATATTCTATCTTCAGTTGATATTTCTTACCTTTCTCAGCATTTAGAATATACTTACGGGATGAAGTATATTCGCTTTCCCACATTTCCGCAACTTTTTCATCGTCAATAGTCAGACGGAAAGCATCATTTCCTGAAATATCAAAGATTACTTCATCTGTAACAGGAGATTCAAATTCTCCTGTAAACCGGGCAGAGAAATCAGTAAGGTTTACATTGGGTGCAAATTGTGTATGTCCACCTGTAGTATAATGTAGTTCAGAAGCTATACCCGTATAAACAGGCTCTCCTTCAAACTCAGGATTATTAAAAAACACAGAAGCAAAACCCTGGCTACCGGACGATGTGATATTCCCACCTAAGTCCTTAATAACAAAATCATCAGTGTGATTACAACCCAATTCATATATAACCTCTGTACCGGAAAGTTTATTGCGAATACCTTCCAAGATAGTTACTGTCTTAGTGGGGAAGCCATTATAATTAGCCCACAACATAGTTGAGTCGGCAGCATTAGGACCTACAACAGCTATTTTCTTCAAATCTTTACTTAGTGGTAATATATTATTCTTATTCTTTAATAGTACCATACTTTTACGCGCCATTTCCAAAGCTTTGGCTACATGTTCCGGACTTTCCACTACACTATAAGGTATACTGGCATACGGTACCATATCATCGGGGTCAAACATACCCAATTCAAAACGCCCCTTGAATAGTCGACGTAAAGATACATCCAAATCAGTTTCTGTAATCAGTCCCTCCTGTAGTGCTTTCATCAATGATCTATAACTAGCTCCACACTCCAGATCAGTACCATTAAGCACAGCATCAGCCGAAGCAGCTTCTGCTGTTGGATGAGTTTCATGTCGAGGCGTACGTTTATCTCTTTGCCAAAAATCATCTATCGCACCACAATCAGATAAAATAATACGATCAAATCCCCATGTGTTCCGCAAAATATCTGTTAAGAGTTTATCACTGCTACAACAAGGTTTACCTTCATAACGGTTGTAAGCACACATGACTTCTTGTACATTTCCCTCTTTTACCAACTCTTCAAAAGCCGGAAGATAAGTAGTCCATAAATCACGGGGAGTAACGGTTACATCAAACTCGTGACGGTTCCACTCCGGCCCGCTATGTACAGCATAATGTTTTGCACAAGCATGTGATTTAAAATATTTAGGGTCATTACCTTGTAAACCTTTTACAACAGCAACTCCCATACGTCCCATCAGGTAAGGATCTTCACCATAGGTCTCCATACCACGTCCCCAACGAGGATCGCGGAATATATTAATATTTGGTGTCCAGAAGGTTAATCCTTTATATCTATCATATTCTTTATCTTCCTGATATTGATGATATTTAGCACGTGCTTCATCACTCACCATAGAAAATGTTTCGTATAATGCCTGATCATCAAAAGTCGCTGCCATAGCAATAGATTGTGGAAATACAGTAGCTTTTCCTGCACGTGCTACTCCATGCAAAGCTTCATTCCACCAGTCATATTCCGGTATATTCAGACGTTCAATTGCCGGAGTCTGATTCATCATTTGAGCAACCTTTTCTTCTAACGTAAGTCTACTCAATAAATCGTCAATACGTTCCTCTATGGGTAAAGAAGGATCACGGAAAGGTAATTCAGATTGTTCATCACAGGAAGTAAATAAATAAGTCAGCAAAAATGCGTATAAGAAAATATTCTTCATATTAATAAAATTAAGTTACTGTATATCTTACGTTAAATATTATTCTATTTTACTGGTTATACATCTTTCAATCAATTAGTTTCTAAAGAGCAAAACTAACATATTTATGAATTTCATTCAAAAATAAATGCTTAAAATACGTTACTTTGGTAGTTCTTATTTCAAATAAGGTAATTTTGTAGTGTTGAACAATTAAAGTAAGTGATATATGAAAAAATATATACCTTTTCTTCTGTTTCCTCTTTTTCTGCTTTCTACAATTTCTTGTAAAGATGACAAAGACCCAATTCCTTCAGTAATACCTAAAAAACTGAATAAAGTGACTATCAGCAAAAACAATGAGAGCCCTGAATCTTTTGTTATAACTTACAAACAAACTGAAGAAATTGCCAATATAAAATTTAGTAATCAACACATTGATTATTTCACATATAGTGGTAACACAATAATTGTAAACAGCATATCTACATCATATAATGTAGAGTTAACTGATTTAAAAAAGGTTACTTATCAAACTTCAGGTAACACTATTACACGTGAAGAAGAATCATTATACAATTCTTATCTAAATAATGAAGAATATATAAGTAATATATATACATATCAATACACAAAAAATTCATTGGGAAAAACTGTATGGGAATTGGCTCGTTGGCCATTAGAAGATGGTTCCTACCAGACTACTCCACGTACTGACCTTGGAGAGTTTATTTGGGAAGGGCAAAATATAACTCGCTACCGATATTTACCAAAATCCATTATGGAATTTGAATTTTCGGAAGATTTGCAACCCTCAAATTTTCCTCTTAAAATATATCGTACTCTTGAACCAACAGACTTTGAGACATTTTCTCCTCTCAATTTATTAATGGGAGGTCTAAATAAAAATCTTATTAAACGGGCGTATTGGTATAATGTTCCTGATGCCACCAATATTTGTGCCGAATATCTATTCGATTACAGTTATGGCTCATCAGCAGAAAATATTACCGGCCTCACGATTACTGAAAAGATATACCCGGCCGGTGGTAAAACCACCGAAGAAAACAAATATACTTATACATTCGAATATCAATAATTCAAAAATAATATATTAATATTCTTATATAAGTAAGAGATTAAAGCTTGTACCCCTTTCTAGACCGTATTAAAAGGACAAATATTTGATCGGTTGTGTTGGAGGTGTATGCCTGAGACTCTATTAATCGGAATACATGTTCGAAGAACATTCCGGACTTCCTTCTACATCCCCTCCAAGTTAAGTTTTTCATATTGTCGTCACCTTTCACCAACCTGCTTCAATCCCTTTCCGGATACAGGTTTGGAGGTGAAAGCAGATGTCGTCACCTTTTCATACCACCTTTTCATTTTTTTAATAAAAATAAATCGGATGCATAACATTAAATTTTTAATAGCCGGGCAGTGCAAACTCTTGAACACTAAAAATATACATCCATATCGACGCCATTGGTGTCGTATAATTATGGATTTTATCTAATGGATTTGTTGTTGTTTTAGTAATATATTTATCGTTTTGTTGTAACATATTAATCAGCTCACATGGGTGAGCGATGCGGCTCACAAAGGTGAGCCTCAAAGATCACAAAGGTGAGCTTAACGGCTCACCCTTGTGAGCCGACGAAAAAGAACCGATATTTGTCCCAATTTATTATGAGCCACAACCTAAATGTATGGGATTAAAGTAGTAATTTGGTAACAGGGAAATAAAAAATGTTGTGTAAAGAGTACCTGTTACTAAGATTCTCAATCTCCGGCTATATGTCAGGTGAAAGCATTTAAGGAAAGGTGAAAGCAACTGCTTTCACCTCTAAATCGGCTTACAGAAAAGGATTAAAGTGGGTTGGTGAATGGTGACGACAATGTAGCACCTATCAGTAAGATAGTATAAAGTAAAACATTACGGGCAGTATGACCTAAGGATTTATTTAATTCGCGTCCCTCAAAACGAGTTAATTCCCGCCAGGTAGAAAGAAAAAGTATGAAGAAAGCAACAAGAAAAGCCAATGTCCACCAGCCGGTTTTGATGAGCAAAGGGATCGCAAGTAAACAGGCGATTATTCCATTAAAAAGATAAAACATACGGCCGAATGTACGTCCAAACATAACTATTGTTGTCCGCTTATTAGCCACTTTATCCTGCTCATAATCACGGTAGTTATTTACTACAAGAATATTTACAGACATAAACCCAACACCAAGTGAAAGAAGGAAAGATAAGGTAGTAAAGGTAAACGTTTGCACATAGTAAGTAAAACTAACAGGAATAATTCCATAAAATAATAGCACACAGACATCTCCCAGGCCATTATAGGCGAATGGAAAAGGACCAGCGGAATAAGCTAACACACATACTGCGATAGCTAATCCGACAAATATCAATTCCCATCCTGCATAATAAAGTAAACCCAAACCACATAAACAAGCCAAACCTAAGGATATAAACGTAGCAATCAACATTGCCTTCGGGGTTATCCACCCGGAAGCCACAGCTCGATCAGGTCCTAAACGTTCTTCAGTATCAGCACCTTTCTTAAAATCAAAATAATCATTAGCAAAATTGGAAGCAATCTGCGCCAACAAGGCAACAAAGAAACATAATATGGCCGGAACAAATTTAAACATTCCGTCGCGGTAGGCTAAAGCACATCCTAATAGTACCGGACTTACAGAAGCTGATAAGGTTTTTGGCCTCGCAGCTTCCCACCAGATACGGAAATAACTTTTATTATTAATCATTCCGGCAAACTTTTCATATAATATACTAAACGGGAACAAAAATACCATACATTTGTTTCTTTTAAAAGAATTCATGCTAAATTTGCAATATGAAAAGAATGCTTTACATAGCAGGACTGTTTTGTATGTTATTATTATTCGGTATTTCGCATGACGAAGTATTGAATGATAGTCAAACAATAGTTACCAGTGAAGCAATCATGAAAGAAAAAAATTCAAAAGCTGATATGCAACATCGGCTGGAGATGATAAGTAATGATTTAAAAAACAGTAATTTTCGTACACCTCGCAGAACCATCCAACTAAATACCAACACACAAAACGCTAACAGTTTATATAATTATATACGGACCTTACAAGAATTCCGTATGAAAGGTGCCAACCAACTACAAAAAATATCTGAATATGTAGCTTATTGTCAAACGTCTAACTATTCTACCCTTCTTTGCCGCATGAGATACCATGTGTATGCTTTGCGGAAAATCATTATTTGATTTTTTAGTTTGTATTATCACTTACTATTATTTATCACAGATTACAGGATGACACGAATCCTGTCAATTTGGGATTAATCGTACATTATAAACTAAAAAAATCAAAAAAATATGGCAACAAAAAAATCAAAGAAAAGTGTATATCTTTTCCTTCTTTTAATCGTAATCGGAGTAGTTTTTGCTTTTAGTTCTATCATTACTAATGATTATCTGAAGCTTGTTATTGTTATGGTAACTCTTTGTGTAGGATTATTTGGAGTAATGAAAGGATTAAGTAATCCCGGAAATTCAACAGAAGAAATTGTAGAAGAATAGTCGATTTATCAAACCTTTAAAAATAAAAAAATGCGTATAAATAAAGATTTAGCAGAAGCAACTATGATGTTAGCCTGCATTGTTTTAGTACTTATCGGAACAACTGATTTTAATAGTGAAAATCAGAAACTGATTGTTATGATTTCACTGGGTATTGTAGCTGTAATATCTGGAATTCTACGTTTTTTCGGAGGAAAAAAAGAAGAGAATAAACAGGATGAAACATATAATTAAAGGATAATTACTATAATCTTAACAGATGTCCAAACGAGTTTCCGGTTGCGACTTCCGTGAGGAAGGCTACATACGTTTTTCTACCTATTATAATAACTTGCTGTTTTTAAGAGTATGACTCATCAAGCAACCGGAAACCGGACATCTTTTTTATTTTTAACCAGAAATACTGCAATAGCAGCAAACAACAGAAATACCCCTCCTGTCAACAATGCATATATAGTATGCCCGTCATACAAATTCCTTACAATCCATCCATGTATCAAACCATTTGTTATCTGAGGAAGTGTAATAAAGAAATTAAAAATTCCCATATAGGTACCCATCTTCTCAGGAGGAAGATTATCCGATAATATAGCATAGGGCATCGCCAAGATACTTGCCCAGGCAATACCTACACCAATCATAGAAAAGGTCATCATATTTGTATTGGTTAGAAAATAAAGAGATATGAGTCCTATTGCCCCTAAAGATAAACAAATAGAATGAGTAAGTTTTCGTCCCAATTTTCGAGCGATAGGGATCAACAATAAGGCAAAAAGCATCGCTACAAAGTTATATACACCAAACAACTCTCCTACTTTATCGCCTGCAGTCGCATATCCAATTGAAGCTGGATCAGGTGAGTGATAAACATGATCCGCAAGAGCAGGAGTAGTATATACCCACATCGAATAAAGCGCAAACCATGCAAAGAACTGGCATAACCCAAGCTGCCACATAACTTTAGGCATATGAGCAATATCATGCATAATCTCCATAAAGCCCGATCGTTTCTTGATTTCCGTAAGTGGCTTCTTTTGGTCGGAAAACTCAGCCAGTTCTTTCGGAGAATATTCTTTTGTTTTAATAATCGTCCATAGTACACTAAAAAGTAAAATAGCTGCACCAGTATAGAAAGCAAACTTTACATTATCTGCCACCTCTCCGGCTGCTGCAGTATTGGAAAAACCAAAAACTTTATTCATAATACTTGGCAATAGTGATCCGATAACCGCACCAATACCAATGAGAAAAGTCTGTACAGAAAAACCTGTAGTATGTTGTTCGGCAGGCAACATATCACCTACTAATGCTCTGAATGGTTCCATTGTTATATTAATAGAAGCATCCATAATCATCAGCATACCTGCACCTATAAGTACCGGCGACAAGATGGCATGTGTAGTTTCCGGAGAAAGGAAAAGTCCTGCATTTGGCATTAATATCAAAGCAATAGTCGTCAGAATAGCGCCTACCAGAAAGAAAGGACGGCGACGCCCCAGTTTACCCCATGTCCGATCAGAATAATGCCCGACAATAGGTTGTATGATCATACCGGTAAGTGGTGCGGCCAACCAAAATAATGACAAATGTTCTACATCTGCCCCATATGTTTGGAGAATTCTACTAGAATTAGCATTCTGGAGAGCAAATCCAAATTGAATACCCAGAAAACCGAATGTCATATTCCAAATCTGCCAAAAACTAAGAAAAGGCTTCTTTTTCATAAGAATGTATTTTTTTAGTTGTGTCTCTTATCACCAAATGTGTTTTGATTATTTTGTTTTTCAGCTTATTTGTCCCATCTTCATGCTGTATTTTATGTAATAAAAGCTTCATGGCGGTAGAACCTAACTCATAACAATGTTGGTCTACGGAAGTGAGAGGCGGATCACACATTTCTGCTAAACTACCATTGGTGAAACCACAAACAGATACATCATCCGGTATTCTCAAACCGCGAGATTTTATAACATTTACTATACTGATAGCTGTCTCGTCATTCACAGCAAAAAAAGCATCAGGTGGGGCGGGCATAGATAAGAGAGTTGAAGTAACTTTATAAGCATCTTTATAATTATCACAAACCACCATTAATTCTTTGTCTACAAAAAGTCCATTATTAATTAACGCATCTTCGTATCCCATTCTTCGGTTATTCGAAATAGGTAGGTTCGAGGGAGAGCCGAAAAAAGCAATTCGTCTACATCCGGTTTTAATAAGATATTCAACCGCAGAATATGAACCGGCATAATCATCCACAACCACTCTATCTGTTATAATACCTGTACAGATACGATCAAAAAAAACAATAGGTATTCCATTATCAAGTAATTCTTGAAAATGCTCATAACGAGTACTTGTTTTAGCAACAGAAGCAAGAACTCCACATACACGGGCTTCAATTAAAGCCTGAGCACATTTTACTTCTTTCTGGAAATCTTCATAACTCTGGCTTATAATTACACGATAGCCTTCTTTTTCTGCTTCATCTTCAATACCAGATAATACAGTTGAGAAGAAGTAATGAACAATTTCCGGCACTATAACTCCTATCATCTTATTATTTTTAGTACGTAAACTAGACGCAAGAGCATTCGGTTTATATTTGTGTTTTTCGGCAAAGGCTATAACCATATCTTTAGTTTCCTGACTAATATCGGGATGGTCAGCCAACGAACGAGACACAGTAGACGGAGAAATGTTCAATTCTTTAGCAATATCTTTAATCGTAATTTGCTGTTTTTTCATTCTTAATTTGTTAGCAACTCTCAAATATATTCAAATTTTCCACATTATGCAAACGATTGCACTAACGATTGCAGAAATTTATAGCTACCTCAATGAACCTTTTAACGATTTCCTGAGTTTTATTAATATACATTTGCCAATGTTAATTAGTATTTAGTCTGTAGTATAAAACTAAGGTATTTCATAATAGTATATAAATCTTAAATTATCTAATGCATGAAAGAGAAAAAAAGTTCTTACAATGCAAATCTAATCTTACTCATTTTTATTGGATTAGTAGTATCCTTTAATTCATTTGCACAAAATGCTACATTAAATGGAAATGTAAAGGATACAAATGGTGAGCCCATTATTGGGGCAAGTGTGATTCTGAAAGGAACTACAACCGGAACCGTTACCGATTATGACGGTAACTTCACTCTCTCAGTGCCTCCCGGGGCGATTATAAGTATTTCATACATTGGTTATAGAGCACAGGATATTCCATTTCAAGGACAAAGAAATCTGATAATTACTCTACAAGAAGATACAGAATTGTTGGACGAAGTAGTGGTTATAGGTTATGGTACTGTTCGAAAGAATGATGCGACAGGATCTGTTACGGCTATTAAACCCGATGAAATGAATCGTGGACTTACCACCACTGCCACTGATATGATCACTGGTAAAATCGCCGGGGTTAATGTTATGACAGACGGCGGCGCTCCCGGAGGAGGTGCGACCATTCGTATTCGAGGTGGAGCTTCTTTGTCTGCCAGTAACAATCCGTTAATTGTGGTAGATGGTCTTGCCATGGATAATGATGGAATTAAAGGGGTATCAAATCCCTTAAGTACAATAAACCCAAATGACATTGAAACATTTACGGTATTGAAAGATGCTTCTGCAACGGCCATTTATGGGTCAAGGGCATCTAATGGGGTTATCATTATTACGACTAAAAAAGGAGAAAGAGGATCCCGTCCGAGAATTTTCTATGATGGAAACGTTTCTATTAGTACAAAAGTAAACGAAATTGAAGTCATGAACGCGAATGAATACCGTGATTTCGTAACAAATACTTTTGGTGCAGAATCTGGCGCTGCTCAATTACTTGGAAATGCAAATACCGATTGGCAAGATGAAATTTTCCAAACAGCAGTCGGTACAGACCATAATCTGTCTCTTACAGGAGGTCTAGCTAATATGCCATACCGTGCGACCATCGGTTATACAAATCAGAACGGTATTGTTAAAACTTATAATTTCGAAAGATATACAGCATCTATAAGTTTAAGTCCGAGACTGCTTGACGACCATCTAATGATAAACTTGAATGCAAAAGGAATGATAGCAAATACCCGTTTTGCTGATACAGGAGCCATTGGTGCTGCCATAAACTTTGATCCGACTCAACCGGTAAAAGATGGCAATACTAAATATGGTGGCTATTTTGCATGGGAAAACCAGTCTACCGGAGAGTTTATATCCATTGCGACCAAAAATCCTGTTTCAATGTTGAAACAGAAAAAAGAAACAGCAAAGTCAAAGAATTTAATTGGTAATGCCCAGTTTGATTATAAATTCCACTTTTTGCCAGAGCTAAGGGCTAACCTTAACTTAGGTATGGATCTGGCTACAGGAACGCAGGATCTATATTATCCTAAAGAATCTCCTATAGGCTACATAGAACAAGGAAAAGAAGGTTGGGAGACCATTGATAAGTATAATTTATTGCTTGATTTCTACCTACAATATGCCAAAGATTTTAATGAAGATCATCATTTTGACATAATGGGTGGTTATTCCTGGCAACATTTTCACAGAACACAAGAAAATGAATACAACAATATGGAAGGGAGCAATCCTACCTCTTATATTTTTAAAACAGAAAATTATTTAGTATCCTTTTTCGGACGTGCCAATTATTCATACAAGAATAAATATCTGCTTACAGCGACATTACGATACGATGGTACATCCCGCTTTTCTAAAGATAATCGTTGGGGATTATTCCCTTCAGTAGCGTTAGGTTGGAAAATCAAAGAAGAAGATTTCTTAAAAGATGTGGATGTACTTTCCGATCTGAAAGCACGTTTAGGCTATGGTATAACCGGTCAACAAGATCTTCTACAAGGCGATTACCCATATATGGCTACTTATTTTGCAGGACAAGACGGTGCATATTATCAATTTGGTGATGATAACAAAATTTCTATCTCCCGTCCAAACGGATATAATCCGGACTTGAAATGGGAAGAAACGACTACATGGAATGCCGGTTTTGACTATGGTTTTTTAAATAATAGGATAACCGGATCTGTAGACTATTATCACAGAAAAACCAAAGACTTAATCAATATTATAGATGTACCGGCCGGAACTAACTTCAAAAATAGGATTGTAAGCAATATAGGTTCAATGAAGAACCAGGGAGTGGAATTTTCCATCAATGGTAAAGCTATTGCTACCAATGACCTCATATGGGATTTAGGATTCAATATCGCTTGGAGTGACAGTGAAATTACCCAATTAACTGCTCAGGATGATGCGGCAACAATCGTTCCGACAGGTTATATATCTGGGGGAACAGGTACAACAATCCAGGCCCAGGGTGTAGGAAATGCAATTAACTCCTTCTATGTATATCAACAAGTATATGACGAAAACGGTAAACCTATCGAAGGTCTTTATGTAGACAGGAATGGTGACGGGCAAGTTAATGAGAGTGATAAATATTTCTACAAAAAACCGGCGGCTGATGTAACAGTAGGATTCACTTCCAAGCTAATCTATAAGAACTGGGATTTTAGCTTCTCCTTACGTGGAAGTTTCAACAACTATGTATATAACAATATAGCTTCCTTTAATGCTCCTTTAAGTGAAGGATGGATAAACAATAAAGGATATCTTTCAAACAGACCTAAGTCCGCTTTTGAAACTAATTTCCAAAATTTGAATGTTCTTTCCGATTATTATGTACAGAATGCGTCATTCTTACGTTGTGACAACATAACATTAGGATATTCATTCCAGAATTTGTTTAATACATTAAACGGACGTATTTATGCAACCGTTCAGAATCCGTTTGTTATAACTAAATACGACGGATTGGATCCGGAAGCAGTGAATGTAACTTTGACAGGCAAAGACTATGGCATCGACAATAATGCGTATCCTCGTCCATTGGTTAGCCTTATCGGTTTAAGTCTCAACTTCTAATAACAATATCATTATGAATACAAAATATATAAAACATATAATTTCCGGACTATTATTGGTTTTCATAATCAATACTACGTCTTGTGTGGGTGACCTGGATGTAAAACCTATCGATCCTAATATGGATATAGAATTCGATCAGGATGCAAATTTTGCTAAAATATATGCAGGCTTAGCTATTACAGGGAACCAAGGACCAGCCGGACAACCGGATATAGCTGACACTGATGAAGGAGCTTCCGGACTTATGCGTATGATGTTCAATATTAATGAACTTGCTTCAGATATGGCCCTCTGCGCGTGGACCGGAGACGTAGATGTATTCCCGTTGAATTACTCACAGTTTACACCCTCGAACGGTGTTGTACTGAATATGTTCAACCGCTTGTATATACAGATAGCACAATGTAACAATTTCCTGATACAAACCAATGGAAATGAAGATGAAAAGACAGTTTTACAACGAGCTGAAGTTCGCTTTATTCGTGCATTAGATTATTATTATCTCATAGACCTTTACGGTAATGTTCCTTTCGTAGACGATGAAACAGGTATTGGTGCGTATGTGCCTGAAAGGATCACTCGTTCGGATCTGTTTAATTATATAGAAAAAGAATTAAAGGAAATAGAATCACTTATGAAGGCTCCCCGAAGCCATTTATACGGACGTGCAGATCAGGGTGCCGTATGGATGCTACTTTCACGTTTATATCTGAATGCTGAAGTGTATACCGGAACAGGCCGTTGGGCAGATGCTGCAACATATGCTAAAAAAGTAATGGATGCCGGATATTCATTAGAGCCTAATTATGGAGATATGTTTAAAGCCGACAACCATACTTCACCGGAAATGGTTATGCCTATCTGTTTTGATGGTATAAATACCCGGTCGTGGAGTGGTGCATTCTTTGTTTCCAGTTTTCTAACAGGAGATATGAGTACCGAAGAAAATTTTGGCACAGTTGAAGCCTGGGGTGGTAACCGGGCACGTAGTGCTCTAGTTAAGAAATTTTCTATTGACGGTAATATGAGCAATGTCAAAGACGAACGTGCTATGTTTTGGACAGCCGATCGTACATTTGAAATAGAAAAGCCAAGTGAATTTTTAGAAGGTTATTCGGTTGCAAAATTCAAAAACCTGACAAAAAGCGGAGCTATCGGTAGTGATCCCAATAAACAATTTCCTGATATGGACTTCCCGTTATTCCGTCTGGCGGAAGCTAATCTTACATTTGCTGAAGCTATAATAAGAGAAGGCGGAAGTAAAGCAGAAGCAGTAAGTGCCATTAATGCATTACGTACCCGTGCTAAAGTAAATACTATCAGTGAATCTGATCTTACATTAGACTTTATCCTAGACGAGAAAGCCCGCGAATTCTACTTTGAAGCACAACGCCGTGTTGATTTGATCCGTCATAATAAATATACCTCTAATTATACCTGGGATTGGAAAGGTGGCGTGGCTACCGGAACTTCAATAAGCAACCATTTAACGTTGTTGCCTATACCTACCAGTCAGTTGTCAGCCAATTCTAATCTGATACAAAATCCAGGTTATTAATAAAGAATGTATAATCTTATAAAAAACAGTACAATGAATAAACTAAATATAGTAATATGGATGGTTTTGGGATTGCTTTTCATAACATCATGCGACTCTGACAGAGACAGCAATCCTGACTTAAAAACACCATCTTCTTTTGTGCTTAACACACCGCCTTATGCGGCTTCCGGTGTATATGATCTGAAAAATACCGAAACGGTTGAACTAACTACCAGCCAACCTGATTATGGTTTCACGGCAGCAACAACCTATAATATACAGATATCGACATCCGGACAATTTAATGATGCTTCAGGAGAAACTCCAGCTACATATACAACACTTCCTACTGCTTATACAACAGCCAGAATGGAAGTGGATGCTACAGAAATGGCGGTAGCCATAGTAGGTCTATTGGGTGTTATAGAAGAAGAAAGCTTTCCAAAAAGCCCAATTCCTGTTCATATTCGTCTGAAAGCAAGCTTGATGAATGATAAGGGAACAGTATATTCAAATATCATTGAATTACCAAAAGTACAAAGTTATTTTGCTTTAGATCCAATGACCATGCCGACGGATATGTATATTATAGGTTCAATTACAGAGTGGGACTGGGCTAATAGCTACTCGATGGTTCCGATTCATTCCAATGACGGAAAGTTCTGGAGTGTTCAATACTTCCCGGCAGGAGCAGAAATTAAATTTAATATTACCAAGGCATGGGATGGAGGCGAATTCGGATATGCAGAAGACCGTTTCCCTGATACAAGTGTAACGTATGCTGGTTTAGAAGAATCAGGAGGTAACATAAAGGTCAATAATGAAGGATGGTATATTGTTGTTGTTACTACGGAGATTGACGGACGGAACTATAATTATACAGTTGAGTTCTTGCCTCCTAATATATATCTGACCGGAGATGTAGCTGGTGGCTGGGATTTCTTCGAAGAAAGCAACCTATTTACAATTCCTACAAGTAAAGAAGGTGAATTCATTTCACCTGCATTTATTGCTGATACTGAGGAATTACGTATGTGTATAAAGCTGGATGACATTGACTGGTGGAAAACCGAATTTATTATTCTGGATGGAGAAATTGCTTACAGAGGTAAAGGAGATGATCAGGAACGCGTAAAGGCAAGTAGCGGACAGAAAGCCTATCTGGACTTCCTTAAAGGTACAGGATCAATAAAATAACAATTAACGATTAACGGTTAAGGATTAACTATTAACCGTTAACCGTTAATCGTTAACTACAAACCATTAAATTGAAAGTAAAAATGAAAAGAACATTTATATATATATTATCTCTCCTCATGTTAGGATTTGTTTCCTGTGATGAGGATTTCAATAAAGATGTGACGCCGCCACAAGCGAATAATCCGGAAGAAGCAGCTAATATTTCATTCACTGCGAGCTTAATAGATACGGAGGTTATAGACCTCAATAAGGTTAGCGAGGATAGTCTTGCCTTTGCGAATGCTACAATTGATAACCCTGAAGGCACTGAAGGCTTTTTAATCGCGGAAATCTCCAAAACGGAAGATTTTAAGGAGTTAATAGAGATACCGACATCTATTAGGCAAACTCAAACAAAATCTACGGTACTGAATGTTTTTACAAATGTCAGCGATCTGAATACTGCCGTCAAAGAACTATTCGGTAAAGCTCCAAACGCAAATAAAGTATTTATAAGATTTTATGCGAATATAAAAAAAGGAACATCTTCAATAAAGTCAGAGCCATTAAATCTCGGTCCCATAGCTATTACTCCAATCGCATCACTGATCGAACCATCTTATTATCTGATTGGTGATATGAATAGTTGGAATCCTGATGAAGTGATCAAGTTTAGCCATAGCGGGAATAATGTGTACGAAGATCCTAACTTCGCTGTTATTTTGGAAGTAGCTGCCAACACTTATTTCAAAATTGCTCCGCAAAGTGCGGTTGATGCACATGCGGCAGGAGGAGATTTCTGGGAAACAGTTATTGGTACTGCCGTAGATGGTGACCCTTCATTAGAAGGAAGTATCGTAACTGAAAACGCACAGGCAATAAAAATAGAAGATGCAGGCTATGTAAGAATCTCCCTTAATATGGAAGAGTACACCTACAAGATAGAACCGATGGAAGTAAATCCTCTACTATATGTTACAGGTAATCATCAAAGTTGGGATCCTGCAACTGCACCGACACTTTACACCGCCAATATGGATATGATCTATGATGGCTTTGTTTATCTGGATGGAGAATACAAATTCACATCCGCACCAAACTGGGATAATACTAATTACGGTAACGGAGGAGACGGTAAGCTCAGTACGGATGGAGGAGCAGGCAATCTGAATGCTGAAGCAGGTTTCTATTATCTGAAAGCCAATTTGAATACATTGACCTATGAACAGACAAAAACAGAATGGGGACTTATAGGTGATGCAACTCCCGGAGGATGGGATAATAGTACCCCTATGACTTATAATAAAGAAAGTAACACATGGACAGTAGAAACTACACTGGAAGAAGGCAAGGATTTTAAATTCCGTGCCAATAACAGTTGGGATATAAACCTCGGAGGTTCATTAACTAAATTGACCTTTGGCGGAGATAATATCAGAATTGAGACTTCAGGTACGTATGTGATTTCTCTAAAACTGATAAATGAATTAAACGGATATTCTTGTACTTTAAGTAAAAAGTAATTTAGGTTGTCTTTAAACTCAGGCATGCAGGCAATATGTAGATCAATGTTGTCTGTATGCCGATTTTTTTAATTAATCTATTTATGATATGAAGAAGTTTCTACTCATTTATTGCTTACTTCCTTTCTATATGAATGGACAGGTAACAACACAACCGGACATTGTTACTGAAGACAAGGAAATAACTATAACCTTCAATGCAGCCGAAGGAAATAAAGGTTTACAAGGATATACCGGCGATGTATATGCACATACCGGAGTTATAACTGACAAAAGTACAAGCGGTTCTGATTGGAAATATGCCCCGACCTGGGGTGATAACAACATTAAATATAAGCTTACTCCTCTCGGCGACAATAAATGGACGCTTAAAATAACACCCGATATACGTGTTTATTATGGGGTGCCGGATGGAGAAAAAATAGTAAAACTGGCTTTTGTTTTCAGAAGTGCAGATAATACCAAAGAAGGAAAAGGAGCAGGTAACACAGATATCTTTGTTACGCTGAATGAAAGTTCATTTATTCCGGTCGATCCTATTGTCAAACAAAGACCTATCGGTATAATCGATGGTATCAATTATATTGACGATCAAACGGTAACATTGCTTCTTTACGCACCTAAGAAAAAACATGTTCATTTGATTGGTGATTTCAATGATTGGAAAAAGGATAATAATTATCAACTCTTTAAAGATGGAGATTATTGGTGGTATACACTTTCCGGTCTGGAAAAAGGTAAAGAGTACGGTTTTCAATACCTGATAGATAACAGCTTTAAAATAGCAGATACATACACGGAAAAAATATTAGATCCTAACAATGATAAAGATATTCCGGAAACTACTTATCCGAATATAAAAACATATCCAATCCAAACAGAAGGTATTGTTTCTATTTTGCAAACAGGAAAACAACCACATAGTTGGCAAATCAAAAACTATGATGTAGTTCCCAAAGAAGAACTGGTAATATATGAACTGCTTATTCGTGATTTTACTACAACAGGTAATATAAAAGCCGTACAGGATAAACTCGATTATCTGCAGGAATTAGGAGTGAATGCCATTGAATTAATGCCTATACAAGAATTCGACGGAAATGATAGTTGGGGATATAACCCATGCTTCTTCTTTGCAGCCGATAAAGCCTATGGAACCCCTGAAGATTATAAAGCATTTATCGATGAAGCACATCGTCGTGGAATAGCTGTTATATTAGATGTCGTATTTAATCATGCGACAGGGCAAAACCCGTTTGCTATGCTATATTGGGAGGGAAATGCTCCTGCGGTGGATAATCCCTGGTTTAATGTAAAAGCTCCACATCCGTATAGTGTATTTAACGATTTCAATCATGAATATAAAGGAACCCGAGATTTCTTTAAAAGGGTTCTCACTTATTGGATAGAAGAATATAAAATAGACGGATTCCGCTTCGACCTGACCAAAGGATTTACACAAAAACAATCAACAGAAGCCACTGCTGGGAATTACGATGCTTCCCGCATTGCTATTCTGAAAGATTACAATAGCCACATCAAATCAATTAAACCGGACACCTATGTTATTCTGGAACATTTCTGCGAAAATAGAGAAGAAAAAGAATTAGCAGAAGCGGATATGATGCTATGGAACAATCTAAATAGTGCGTACAGTCAAAGCATTATGGGTTGGAAGGAAAACAGCGATCTTTCAGCAGGAAGTTATACCAATCGGGGATGGGATATACCCGGTCTTATAACATATGCAGAAAGTCATGATGAAGAACGCATAGTATATAAAGCAGAAACATGGGGTAATTGGAGCCTAAAAACAGATAAAACACTTCGACTAAAACGCGCAGCATTAAATGCTGCATTTCTAATGTGTACACCAGGTCCGAAAATGATGTGGCAATTCGGAGAACTAGGCTACGATATATCTATCGATTACAACGACCGTACAGGACGTAAACCTGTTCTTTGGGATTATTACGATGATCCTGAAAGAAAAAAGTTATACGATACATATGCTGAACTTATCCATTTTCGTAATGAAAACAGTAAACTCTTTTCTTCTCCTACTACAATTGAAATGCAAACAACAACTTCTAATTGGGAGAACGGTCGCATTATACGCCTTAAACAGGAAGATAAAGAACTTGTATTACTTGGCAATTATGTTGAAACCGCCATTCAGATACCGGCAGGTTTTACTTCTACCGGTACATGGGAAGAATTATTTTCAGGAGAGACTATTACAGTTACCGAATCCAACAAAAATGATAAGATAGCCCTCCCACCCCATTCTTTTAAACTTTACACAACAAAAGGAAACGGAAGTAGTACGGAACACATAGAGAAGATCAGAGAAATAATTGTTTCGTATGATCCAATCGGCCAGCAAATCTATTATACAGGAGAGTTACCTATTGATAAAGTAAAACTCTATAATATAAACGGTATCCTGGTAAAGGAACAAAATTATGCATCCACACTTTCAACGCACGATTTACAGAAAGGTGTTTATATTCTTCAATCCGAATCCAAAGGTAAAATCTATTATGATAAAATAATGAAATAACATAAAATATCTCTAACAACGAGTTTCGCTTTTTCTTCGTTTCACCTGTCAACTCACTTTAATTAATTGATTATTAATCCATAATGATGACACGAGAGGTGAAGGGAAGGTGAGGGTACAATATTTCGCTATTACCGCACACACATGACTTAGAAAACACGGATTTTCTTGGTAAAAAGATAACGTAATTTTAAGATTTTAGTCCTTTCTATTTAGGAATAAGAATACTTTAATTTGATCGCCTCACCCTTGTGAGGCGATCGTTTCACCTGTGTGAGGCGACCGGATCACAATTGTGAGGCGATCGTTCCACCCCTGTGAGGCAATCAGTTTTTCATCAATAAAAATCTAAAAGAAGAGGATTTCATTAATAACCAATCAAATAGAATCGAGGACTTTTATCTGGAAATAGTTGAATGGATGGAAAATCCTTATCTTATATCTACTCGGATTATAAATACTCGTCACAAAAATTGAAAGGATGAAGATTTTCAGCCTTCACCCTGCTTTCACCTTAACTAACTTATATACAATACATTCTTCTCTGTTGACAGGTGAAACCACAAAAAGGTCAACTTAATAGGAGAAGAGTGTTATTAATAGAATCATTTCACTAATTTATTAAAAAATTGGATGGAAGTCATCAGGTTGATATTATCTTTGTAATATATTATTATATTGTAATTAGATGGAAGAACATTCTAATGACCCTATAAAGACGCCATCTCCTTTATTATCGCTGATACCTATATTGCTATTGGTAGGTTTATTGTTTGCTACCATTCGTATATTTGGAAGTGATGCTTTATCCGGAGGAAGTCAAATTGTTTTGCTTACTTCTACGGCTGTTTGTATTTTAATAGCGATGTGGTATTCCAAAGTCAAATGGAAGACAATTGAAATAGCTATTGTTAATAATATTGCCGGAGTTGCCACTGCATTACTGATATTATTAATTATTGGAGCCTTATCGGGTGCCTGGATGATAAGTGGAATTGTTCCGACCCTTATCTATTACGGGATGAAATTGATCCATCCCACCTTTTTCCTTTCTTCCACCTGTATTATTTGTGCTATTGTTTCTGTTATGACGGGAAGTTCCTGGACAACCATCGCGACCATTGGCATAGCACTATTAGGAGTGGGGCAGGCACAAGGCTTTCCTGATGGATGGATAGCAGGCGCTATTGTTTCAGGTGCATATTTCGGCGATAAAGTATCGCCATTATCAGACACTACAATTCTAGCCTCATCAGTAACTGACACACCACTTTTTACGCATATCCGTTATCTGATGATTACTACCATTCCCTCTATAATAATCACACTCATCATCTTTACAATTGTAGGATTTACCCATGAAGTGACAGCAAGTGAACAAATTGCCGTTTATTCCCAATCACTGAAAGAAACATTCCATATCTCTTTATGGTTGATGATTGTACCTATTGTTACATTAATGATGATAGCCAAACGGGTACCATCGTTGATTACTTTATTTCTATCTACTCTTTTCGCCGGCATATGTGCTCTTATTTTTCAATCTCATCTGCTTCAGGAAATTGCAGGAACAGATATTATCGGGATTGCCGCAAAATTTAAAGGATTACTAATTTCCTTTTATGGTGAAACACAAATACAAACGGGAAATACTGAACTGAACGACCTGGTTGCTACCGGTGGTATGGCCGGAATGTTAAATACAATCTGGTTAATTATTTGTGCCATGTGTTTTGGAGGTGCAATGGCGGCAAGCGGCATGCTGGGAAGCGTTATTTCCGTATTTCTACGATTTATGAAAAAGACTGTCGGTCTGATCAGTTCAACAGTTGTATCCGGAATATTTTTTAATCTCGCTACAGCAGATCAGTATATTTCTATTATTTTGACAGGTAATGTATTCAGGGATATTTATAAGGATAAAGGATATGAATCACGCTTGTTAAGCCGTACAATAGAAGATGGTGTTACCGTTACTTCTCCTCTTATACCCTGGAATACATGCGGGATGACGCAGGCTACGATACTTGGTGTGTCAACCTTTACCTACCTGCCTTATTGCTTTTTTAACCTTATCAGTCCTTTAATGAGCATAATCATTGCCGCTACCGGCTATAAAATATACCACACATATGAAAAAGATAAAGATATCCCTTCTAGGTAAAGTAGTTATTGCGATAGCATTAGGAATTCTATTCGGACAGTTTCTACCTGACTCTATAGCTCGTATTTTTGTTACTTTTAACTCACTGTTTGGTAACTTCCTGACATTTGCAATTCCGCTTATCATTCTGGGATTGGTTGCTCCTGCTATTGGAGAGTTGGGTAAAGGTGCCGGTAAATTGTTAGCCATTACTGCTCTAATTGCTTATGGTTCTACCCTTTTTTCCGGATTTTTCACTTATTTCAGCGGTGCTGCTATTTTCCCTAAGATATTATCTGTAAGCACGGATATGACAGCGATTGATAATCCTGAAGATTTTATGCTCGCTCCTTACTTTACGGTAGGTATGCCTCCGTTGATGGATATCATGACAGCATTGTTATTATCATTTGTTCTGGGGTTAGGAATATCCAGTATTTCAGGAACAAACTTGCGTGACTTTTTTATTGATTTCAGAGATATAATTACAAAAGTAATTGAAGATGTTATAATCCCGTTGCTTCCATTACATATCTTTGGTATTTTCCTTAATATGGCCGTAAGCGGTCGTGTGATGGGTATAATAGTCATGTTCCTGAAAGTAATTGCTGTTATATTCGTATTACACATATTATTATTACTTATCCAGTTTACCATTGCGGGAATAGTTGCAAAAAAGAACCCGTTCCGTCTCTTAAAAAATATGCTGGTGGCCTATGCTACTGCATTAGGTACCCAATCGTCGGCCGCAACCATTCCGGTAACTTTAAAACAGACGATCAAGAATGGAGTACGGGAGAATATAGCTGTATTTGTTATACCACTATGCGCGACTATTCATCTGGCGGGAAGCACAATGAAAATTGTAGCTTGCTCCATGGCTATCATGATAATGGCAGGTGAACCTATTTCAATAGGATTATATGCCGGCTTTATAATGATGTTGGGAGTTGTTATGGTGGCGGCTCCCGGCGTTCCCGGAGGTGCTATCATGGCTGCATTGGGCGTATTACACACTATGCTTGGTTTTGATGAAACATTACAAGCTATGATGATAGCACTATATATAGCAATGGATAGCTTTGGCACAGCATGCAATGTGACGGGAGACGGTGCTATAGCTGTAGTCGTGGACCGCATTGCCGGAAAAAGATAAAACAAAAAGAGAATCTACTTGATATGAATTGTTTTTTAAGATTTATTACCCTACTTTGCCTTACCCTTATTATTACAGGAGTATTTATTTCTTGTAAGAAAGAAAAAGTACCACAAATCACTTTAGAGTCTTTATTGAATGAAATGGTTTCTTATGATGAAAGCGCCCGTTATCCTGAAATTCCCTATCGTTCACTACAGGTTAGCAGTTATGACAGGCGATCAATATCACCGGACTCTGCAGGGTGGTTTGCCAATGACGACGGTTTTGGTCTTGAACGAACAGAAGTAAACGAAGGGAGAACAGAAATGGTTCTTTTTGATAAAGAAGGTCCCGGCGTAATTACCCGCATATGGATAACCACATTGGACAAACGGGGAACCTGGCGTTTTTATTTTGATGAATCACCGCATGCTAATTGGGAAATACCGTCTTACGATCTAATGAAATTTGGAGTCCCTGAAGCGGGAAAAGGATTACTTCAGGCACATACCAGTTACACTCCCGATGGAAAGGGAGGAAGCACTTTATTCTTTCCTATACCCTATGGCAAAAGTTGTAAGATTACTTTTGAAAATGCGAGAGGGGTTGAAGCTACTCCTAAATATTATCAAATCAATTATCGCGAATATCCCGAAGGAACCATCATCGAAACATTAACAGCTAAAATAGCCCAACGAGCAGCTAAAAAGATAAAAGCTACTAATGATTTTTTACTAAATCCTTCATCGAATTGTGACTCGATGAATATAATAAAGAAACAACGGTTAGAGATAGGGAATCCGTTAGTTATAAAACTCCCACAGGGAGAATATGCCATTCGTGAACTAACTTTAACTATAAAAACTGACGACCCGGAAAAGTATGCTCAGGTTATGCGTAATATAGTATTACAGACTATGTTCGACGGAAAACAAACGATATGGGTGCCTGTTTCCGATTTTTCGGGAGGAGGCATGGGTTCACCTTCTGTAGAAAGCTGGTATCTTACGGCTGATGGTAATGGAACAATCACCAGTCGCTGGATGATGCCTTATCAGGAAGTGGCTTCTGTTGCTCTGATCAATCATGGAAATATACCGGCTGATGTAAACCTATCGATCTGTCTGTCACCTAAGAAATGGGATACAAATACATTGTATTTTCATGTTTCGTGGAAGCAGGAAAGAGGAATAAAGTTAAGTGACAATCCTGACGACGATAAAAATTGTATGGATTGGAACTTCGCAACTATTGAAGGAAAAGGAGTCTATAAAGGAGACGTACTGTCCTTATATAATTATTCTCCGGAATGGTATGGCGAAGGTGATGAAAAGATATGGGTAGATGATGATGCTTTCCCCTCACACTTCGGAACAGGAACGGAAGATTATTATAATAGTTCATGGGCTCCTGTTATTCCTTTTCACACTCCGTTTGGAGGAGCTCCACGGGCGGATATGGAAAGTTCACATGGGTATAATACTTTCTTTCGTACGCGTAACCTTGACGGGATACCTTTCACCAAGAGTTTAAAGTTTGATATTGAAATGTTAAGCTGGAAGAAAGGGACTGTAGACTATGCCACAACGATCTTCTGGTATGGTGATAATAAGGCACGTGCACGTGGATTATCGGGAGTGGAAGAAGCCACGTCAAAACTTCCTTCTGACAAAGCTCCCGAACCACCACAACCGCAGATTGTACAACAACCTGAAAACGTTCCTGAACCTTCAGAAGACTAAGGTTCCATTACCACTTCAATATGATTACCTTGATCAAGCAATCTTTTCGCGAATGCTTGTATTATATCCGGGGTAATCGAATCTAATGTTTCAAGATAGTTAGTATACGAATTGAAACCTTTATAGTAATACCTATCCAGTACATTCAGCCAGTAGCTGTTTTCCTGTAGGTTTTCCGCATGACGCTTGTGTAGATTATCTTTTGTTTTATTAAAATCATCCTGTCTTGGACCTGATACCGTTATAGATTTTAATTCATCCTTTACGATATTGTTCATCTTTTCTCTTTTCTCAGGATCGGTATCAAAAGAGGTTTGTAACATAGTTTGTCCTTCCGGAAACTGAGAGATATAAGCCGATGTTTGTATACCATAAGAACCGCCTTCATCTTCTCGTACTTTTTCCATATAAACAATATCCAAGATCTGTTTCAGCATGGTAGCTGTAACTACATTTTTCAAGTCATATTCCATTTGGCCCCAATACAGGTTCGTAACAGTTGACTTTGGAGTCTCCATTTGTCGATGGAAAAGTGTCACATGTTCTCCTTTGTTGAGTAATGGAATATGTTGTACATTTCCTTTTTCGACCCGTTTAAGAGAAGGAAGTGATGCCAGGTATATTTCAATTAACGGTCGCATCGCTTCTTTATCCAAATTGCC
The DNA here is from genome assembly GCA_032054765.1 of Tannerellaceae bacterium. Taxonomy (GTDB): domain Bacteria; phylum Bacteroidota; class Bacteroidia; order Bacteroidales; family Tannerellaceae; genus DFXE01. The sequence continues at coordinate 128,694 of DAMBSC010000010.1, read as the reverse complement.
TACAAATGTGAAGACAAAGTCAGATGCATCAGCAAAACGCTCTTTATACATCTCCAGAATCCGGTCATAACTGATCTTATCGAAATCTTCCAGTTGTATGCGCATGGCACGTGGGTTATTCTGATAAGTAATTTTTAATAATGTATCGCTAAATGCTACCATCGGGCTCAAATGGTAGTTCGCCAGTTGGGCTTTCATTCGATTGATATAAGAGGTGAAAGCTTCCTGATCCTTTCTCAGTGCTGTAAAATTAAGATAAATCAGTTCGAATAACGTCTCCATATCAGCGGGTGTAGATGAACCATTAACATTTTCATCTCCGAGACCCAAAGAAGTCCGAACAGATACTTTTTTACCGGCAAGTACTTTTCCAAGGTCAACAGAAGAGAAATTACCTAACCCACCTAAACCGATAACATCATTCAAGACTTTCAGATTGCTGATATCTTTATCTCCAAATAAGGTTGAACCGCCCGGGCTGGTTGCAGTTATAAGGATTTGATCTTTCTTAAATTCGGTATGTTTTAATATTACTTTAATACCATTACTGAGTGTCATGACTGTAGCATCGAATAGAGGGTCTTCCTGTGTCAATACAATCTTTCCAGGAACAGGTTTTGTAGCGACTAACGGTTCATCAGAAACTACTTCTTCATAAGGCAATACAGGAGTTTCTTTTGCAGAAGAATATACAGCAAGTAATTCATCTTCAGTAGGGATTTGGGCTCCTTCTTTATCCGGTCCGGTTAATGAAAGAACAATATTGGTATCACCTATTACACTCTTTACGTATTGATTGATTTCGTTTACCGTTATTCCCGGAGCGATCTGACTTAACATTGTATACTCAAGCTCGATACCGGGAATATATCCGCCATTAGCAAAATGGTCTACGTATTCACGGGTATACGATCCGTGTTGTTGGTTCTCACGTTCGTTATAAGCTGATTCATATTCTTTCAGGACATTAGTACGTGCCCGTTCATATTCTGATTCGGTAAACCCATACTGTTTGATACGTTCTGTTTCCATTGTTATCGCTTCCAACGCTTCATCTACACGTCCTTCTTCGGCAACTGCACCTACCATCCAGGCACTTTTTGTCTTTGATATCATATAGTCTCCATCAGAAGCACCGGCATATATAAAAGGAGGATCGGCTTGCTGTTGCACGATTTCATTGAAACGTTCGTTCATCATTGTTGCTGATACACTTTGTATATAATCACTAATCATGCCTACAACAGTAGAGCGCGTTTCTTTCGGAAGTTTATCATGTTTATGGAAAATATAAATCATATAATAAGGCGACTCTTTATCGGTTGCGATTGACACCAAAGGCTCTTTATTATCAGGAACATCAAAATATTCACGTTTTGCCGAATTTACCGGAGCCGGTATATCAGCAAACATAGTTTTTATTTTACTCTCTATCTCATCCACATTAATATCGCCGACAACAATGATGGCTTGCAGATCCGGACGATACCATTTTTTATAGTAATCCCTTAATTCATTTGGTTTGAAATTGTCAATTACATCAATTGTACCGATCGGCATACGGTTGGCATATTGGCTATTAGGATACATTTTGGGGAGTTGCTGTTCCCATATTCTGGCTTGTGCATCCTGCCGTGTACGCCACTCTTCGCGAATGACTCCACGTTCTTTTTCAATCATAGAATCGGGAAGAGTTATAAAATTAGACCAGTCGTGTAAGATAAGCAAACAGGTATCGATAACTCCTTCTCGGGATACCGGAGCATTCATCAACATATAAACAGTTTCATCAAATCCGGTATAAGCATTTATATTTTCACCCATGCGCATACCTACGCTCTCAGCATATTCATCCATTCCGTTATTAGGAAAATTCTTACTTCCGTTGAAAGCCATATGCTCTAAGAAGTGTGCTAGCCCTCGTTGATTCTCTTCTTCCAGTATAGAACCAACATTTTGTGCAATATAAAAGTCTGCCCTTTCTTTTGGCAGATTGTTGTGACGTATGTAATAAGTAAGTCCGTTACTCAGTTTCCCATACCGTACTTTAGGATCAATCGGTAACTGTTCCGGCTGTTGTGCAAACAAACTTATGATACCTACCAGAAGGGTTAAGGCAACTATCATATTAAATCGTCTTGTTATCATAGATTATTGTTTAAGAAATTAATCAAGATACAAAACTAAAAAAAGAATATTATAAAACTTAATTTGATGCCAATTAAGTTATTTGGTTAAAGGCTTTTTATTTATTATATTTTACAACATCAAAGATTTTAGAAACTAGCTCTGCTTGCTTTTTCCACCTTTTAGGTTTCATTTCATAGTCAAGTCTTTTACCCCCAGACAAAGATATACTATAAGGGTTTTCATTCTGATATATTTCAACTAATAAATCATAAGGTATTGAAACAGAAGCCCGCTGTTGCCAATATGTCTTTTTAGGTTGCACATAAAACATGGTTGCTTTTTCAGCGTAAATCAATTGTCCGGATCTACTCATAATTTTCACAGAATCAATCTGCATAGGATTTTCAGAATAATAAGTAAATGTATAAGATGCAGAGTCTTTACCAGACAAGTAAGTTATATCATATTCCATTTTTTTTACTGGCCCATTTCCATTATTTTCAAATCCTTTTTGGGGATGAATAAAATATACGTTCCCTTCTTCCTGCGGATAAAACGAATACTGACGATGCAATTTCTGACCCGCACTGTAAAACGGTAAACTTAAAAATAAGATAAATAATAAAATATATTTCATATGAATTGTAATTTGTCTGTAAAAATAAGAAATCGGAGTGACACATATTATGTGAAACTCCGATTATTTAAAAATTTCATAGAAAATTACTCACCATAAACTATTGTTTCATAAGTAGTAATTATACCTAAAATGGTATGATTACGTTCGTCAACATGGCTTATTCTTGTAATTCCTGCATTTTTTGCAGCTGTCTGGTAAGTAGCATCACCAGTAGCTACCATATTAAGAATACCAGTTGCTGTAGATTTACCAACCTTAGTTGCTAGTTTGTTACTTGTTACGGCATTACCTGATGTTACTTCCGTGTAAATCATACCTTGAACTGGAGATTTAGTCATACCACAACTGCAAAGGAAGGCACCTGCCATCAGGCACAATACTAATTTTTTCATCTTAAAATAGAATTTTGTCCTTATTTCCTCTCCTAAATAAGGGGGTTAAATTTTTTATTGGTTTGAAGAGGATTAACCTTTTTCTTTTCGAGTGACAAAATTACAACTTTCTGTATTATAAAAGCACTATATGTGTTAATTTTTTCTTATGTTTTAAAAATAAATTTATATCAGCGCATATGTTTACGTTTTTTTACTTAAAAATGAGATTGTTATAGCGTTTTGATTATTTATATAATTAAGACAAAAACAACCAACTTGCGCAATTTGAAAGCATTCGATAATGAAAATAATAAAGCGGTACATGAAAGGGCATATAGTAATTTTTTTATATACTACCTACCACATACATATACCGCTTACTTCTAAATGGTTTTCTCTTTTAAACTATCTATTTCTGCGAAAAAGGTTAACTATCACCACAATTTTTCAAAAAACTATTATCTTACATCGTATTTTACAAAAAGGTAGAAACATACTCCTAATAACACAGCTATCATGATAAACATAATGATTAAATAGCCACTTATGAATTGTAAACGTTGACTAAAAGGTGCAATCTTTTCCTGATACTGCGGTATCTGATCAACAGATACCGACTTTTTACTAGTGGAATAATCTTCATAAGGATTATACCAATGAGGACTTTTGGCATCTTTGGCATCTATATCCTTAAACCATTGCAGGAATCGTTCTTGGAAGATATGAAGATCGTTCCAGTTTTTCTGAAATCGCAGATAACCACCGCCTAAAAATGCTTCGTTAATATAATCGAATTGTGAAATAGGAGACAAGAGCGTGAAACGGCGTGTATTCTCAAACTGTTGGAACATTTGTTGGTAATAAGCATCCTTATGCCTTTTCTCAGCATTCATCAGGTTCATATAATAATTAGCCCGGAGTTCATGATGTGGGAAAAAAGGATCCGGCCCTGCACTTGTACTGCCTTCCGGAGCATTCCTAAGAATATCATCTTCCTCTTGTTTGATAGCCTCGTTTACCTTATCTGCTGTAGGAATAGGGAATAGTTTGTTTGCCCAAAAAACAGCAGTATTAGGGATTACAACTGCCGAGAACAACCAGAAACACAAGGATATTAATAAACTGACATTTGAATAACGCGTAACGGCACTCGAGAACAGCCCAAAAGCTGCAAAAAGAGTTATAAACAAAATACTTACTAATCCGAAAGAAAGAACTTCCGTAAAGAAATCCATATTCAGCAGTACTTTACCTGATAACGCCAGGATAATCAGGCTTATGATAGCTCCTACAAAAGCCATCCCGCAAACCACAGTAACAATACTGCACAATTTACTGAATATAAATGTGCGTCGGGGTACCGGATTAGAAAAGACTAATGCCAGCGTACGGTCTTCTTTCTCTCCTGAAATCGCATCAAAAGCAAACAAAAGAGTAACAAAACTCAGAAACATGGATATAATAAAGGTCCAGGTAAGGCTTTCCGTACGTTTCAACAACGGGTTTACACTATTATGCCGTACCGAGAAATCAAATACATTATAAGCACTATACATAAACTGGTTAGGCAGGACGCTTTCTTTGCTATCGGCAATAATTCCGTTATCCCTTGGAGAAATAAGATAAAAATTCCTCCAGGTTGCTACCTTTGAGATATTCTCAGCCCTTTTGTTTAAATCCGAAATCTGGGTTTGTTTATATTGGGAATAATTTTTGTCTGTATCACCAAAGAACGAGATGAATGAGATAGTTCCAATTACAAATACCAATATCACTATAATAAACGATACTCTGAAACGCAGGCTATAAAGGTAATTCTGCACTTCTCTGATATATAACGTTGTAAACATATTCTTGATTCTTTAAGGGGTTATCTCACATCATACTTTATAAATACAGCTATAGTTCCTAAAAGCAATAGAATACTTATTGCCAGTAAAGCTGTCAGCCTGCTTATTGCCGACTTAAACGTATCGGCAGGAGATGTCATTCGATATACATAGCGGGGTACATTATCCGTATTAAGACGATAACCATTAGGGAGTATCCAATCTTCAATCTTACCTTCTCCGCCTTTCGCATAGTAATCTTCTATTTCCTGCTCAGTTGGAAATTCTTCTTTCGGTTGCTGACTGAAGTATTGATACGAAGCGAATAGATCATTATCTATAAAAAAACGAATCATCGTTTGCCGGTAATCACGTTGGGTTTCCATATATTTCAGAAAGGCCTTTACATCCGTACGACAGAGCGCATCCGTTGCCTGGGTAAACAATTCCGAAGGCGATAACCAGGATAAATACTGTTGCACACGTTGTTGCTTCATGAGTTTATCCAGATAGTCTTTCTGTATAATCCAGATTTTATCTGCCATCTCAATCCGGTAGGGTTCCGACCACATATTTTTTAAGCGATGAGCTTCCGCCATTTCCCGTTTTCCTCCATAAAGCTCTTCATAGCCATCATCTTTCATATCATAGTGCCACCAACTGAAATCCTTAGCTCCAGCCTCTTTCACTTTTTCCTGCAATATAGACCAGTATTGATTATTAAATTCTTTATGATACTCAGATATAGTTGTTCGCACATTATCATATAGAGGTGTCCGCGAGATACTCTGAGATAAATAAGTTGCCATATTGGGAATCAGAAACAAAAAGCCAATCCAACATAAAAGGCTTAATATGATGGATGAAGAGGAATGGGATGTTAATGCCGAAATAAAAATTCCCAGCATAATAAAAACCAACATATAAATAATAGAGGTCAGAAAAAGAAGAAAAATGCCACTCCAATCGGAAGAAGTTATACTGACTGCTGGATTTACAACTATAATAAAACATGCCAGCAGATAGCAGAATACCAAGATAGGTAGTAAAGTCAATAAAAGGCCGGCTAATTTACCTATCACAAACGATATACGGCTTATCTGTCCTGTAAAGATCAGCTTCATCGTACCGTCTTCACGTTCACGCGTAATAGAATCATAAGCAAAAACCAATGCCAGCAAAGAAATGACAATAGCGATCACTGATGAGAAATCCAACGAAAAAAAAGCATTCAGCAACGGATTATCCCTTGACGAAGTATGGCCGGAAGGGAAGATAGGGTATTCCTGTAGCGTAACTTTCGTTTTATTCCCCACATTATTACTGATTCCTTTACTGAAGATATTCAGCACTTCGGGCTTCTTAACAACAGTAGGGCGCAAAGCCGAATATAGTTGTAATTCTTTCATCTCCTGATCGGCATCCGCCTGGTCGATCTGAGAGATGCGCATCTGATTCTGATAGTCGTCTACACTCACTATCATAGTAAAAGGGATTATTACCAAGCAGAGCACAAATCCTATAATAAACCTTACAGATATCAGGTTCAGTAAAAAATCTTTTTTCGCTATTAACCAGATCATAATACGGCCTCCTGCATATAATCCAGATAAATACGCTCCAGGTCATCTTGCAGGAACTCTTCGCGTGTACGAAGCATTACCAGACGTCCTTCTTTCATAATCCCGACTCTGTCGGCTACTGTCTTAGCGCGGAACAGATCGTGCGTACACATCAATATGGACTTACCGGCATTCCGTAATTGGATCAGAAGATGCATCAGCTCAGCAGCACTCTTAGGATCAAGTCCGGTAGTCGGCTCATCCATAACGATATTATCAGCATCCTTAATGATAGCGATTGCCAGTCCTACTTTCTGGCGCATCCCTTTTGAAAAAGTTTTCAATTTACGTTCAAAGGCTTCTTCCTGTAAACCTACACGCCGCATCACATCATAATAATCCTTTTTGGAGAGATCTGTTTTACCTCCTAAACGAGCAAAGAAATCAACATTTTGCCGTGCAGTAAAATTCCCATAAAGCATTACATTTTCAGAAACAAATGCTATATGTTTCTTTGTTTCCAAAGGCCGTTCCATGACATCGATACCATCTACTAAAGCCTTACCCAATGTAGGATCAATAAAGTTCAATAATAGATTGATAGTTGTCGTTTTACCCGCTCCATTCGCACCAAGTAAAAAGAAAATCTCACCCGGTTTAATCTCCAGGTTCAGGGCATCCAACGCCAGTTGCCCGTCTTCATACCGTTTTGTTAAGTCAATTGCTTGTAACATTTCATTTAACGATTAATGATTAACGTTTAACGATTAACGATTAACAATTTATATCTATCTCAAGATTAATGGTTAATCGTTTACCGTTAATCGTTATTATTTTCTACTTAATTTCATTCCGAACCATACTATACCGCCGATAAAAGCCAATAATAACAGGATTAATGCGAATGTTCCGATAAAAGATGTAGCAGCATTTACCTGTATTCGGATTGTTTTGTCTTCCGTGTCTACTTTCTGATTCTCGGCCATTGCTTCTGTCTTTATCTTTATTTCCTGGGCTCCTACTCCACCGTCTTTTGGAGGTATGATCTTTATCTTCACCTTTTCTTCTTTTTCAGGTTCAAGACTCCTTATAACATCCGGCTCAACTATTGTTTCCCAGCCTAATGGTCTTTCCGTATTGATTTTAATATTATCCAGGCGGCGGCTACCACCATTACGAACAACGACTTCCATTTCCAATTCTTTTCCCACCGTTATCTCGTGATATAAGTTATTCGCACGAACTTCTATCTTTCCTTTTCCACGAGGTATGATTTCAAGTTGTTCACTTCCTGCCATTTCTCCATTAGATGCCGTCTTAGTCTGCACACTAAACTTTATAGGTTTATCAATAACAACTTCTCCATCATCCCTGTCCGGTAAATAGACCTGTAAAGATAATTTCTTTATATTTACTCCCTGTGCAAATTTAATCTGTGTTACTTTACTACCACCGTCTGTAAAATCATAGGTTATCTGCCGTGGCAGCCCTGTTAACTCTAATCTGTATACATCATCAGAAGTAGAAAAACGCTCCAATGTAATATCATAAGATGCTTTATTGCTCAAATCGGCTTCCTGACTGAATTGCAAAGAGGTTATATCGATCTGGTTCATACTGGCATCTTTTTTCAGGTAAATATTCTTCTCATCCTTACGATTATTATAGTTAAGGGAAACGGTTAGGAATTCAGCATCTTTTAAAAGTTCAAAATCCGCATTCGCAGACTTTCCTAATTCAATAGAAGGTATCCTAAATTCATAAGGTGAACCGATAATCGTCTTTGAGTCGTTATCAACCAATGAAACATAAATATTATAAACCTTACCAGAGCGCATTTCAGGAGTAAAAACATCAAAATGCTCCTGAAACTGGTTAAGATACTCCTCATTCCCTTCCAATGCGCTCTGTAAGGTTATTTTCACTTTTCGGTTTCCCCGCTGATCCTGATATTTTACAGCTCGTTCAACTGTTATATAGCTTTGTTGAGAAATCAATTTTAGAATCAGTTTCTGATAATCAACCTCTCTGCTAAGTAATTCATTTCGTGAACGATTATAATCATTTGTCGAGATTGCCTTTTCTTCAAACAATTTGGTATCATTCTGATACTTTTGACTGGCTACTTCGTAATCAGCCCTCGCTTTTTTCAAGTCGAGTAAAAGAGCCGCTTCTGTATCTCCTTGTGCCTTTAAAGAAAATGTAATAGCACTTATAAATAAAAACAGCGTAAGTAATCGTTTCATTTTATCTTTTGATTTAATATATTTTCTTTATCATCCTAAAAGGATTTTACTATTCGTTCAATTATTTTGTATATCCGACAATTGTTGAATATATATTCCATATATGTTGAATTTAAATTCAACAATTGTAGAATTTGTATTCAACATATGTCAAACGCAAATGTCCCAAACTTGAAACAAATAATATATCGTTAATATTTCTGTAAACAACCACATTTATTAATTATTTTGAAGCAGGAAACTCCTGTTATTCTCAAAGTCATACATCGTTTTCCTATTGAGATCTGCCACCGACAAACGGTAGGTGATATAACTTTCAATATAGGCCAATTGAACTTGCGACAAACGATCCTGCTCTATAGACAACTCCTGGCTTGTCATATCGCCATTTTCAAAGCGTAATTGACTGATACGATAGCTTTCGATAGCGACTTCCTGGTTCCGACGATTTATACGATACCGTTTTTCCGCTTCATACACTGTACGCACAATCTCACGGATTTCTCTTTCTATAGTACGTTTTGTATTTTCCAGGTTCAGTTCGCGTTGTTTCATACGTACCTGTTCTCTTTTAATCAGGTTTTTGGCACGTCCCCAGTCGGCAATCGGATAAGATACTGTCAAAGCTATCCCTCGGTTTGCCGGACGATCCACCATATTCTGGAATGACGAACCGATCAATTGATTTACCGTCCCATCACTTCTTGTACTTAATCCTGTAAAATCATAATAAGCTGAAATATTACCGCTGAATTCTCTTTCGCGTTTTGCTCTTTTTACTTCAATTTCCTGTAACTGAATATCCAGATTATTCTCCTTGATTTCCATACGGTTTTGTAAAGCTTCATCTATAGCCAATTGCATATCGATCAGAAAAGCATCGAACTCCATATCAGCCTGCAAATCAATTTCTTCACTTAGTTCCAAACCGATCAGAAGTTTAAATTGATCTTTTGCTGCGTCTAATTTTCCCTGACTTTCCATTACACGGGCTTCATCCTGTGCTACAGTTATTTCAGCAATTAGTATTTCTCCTTCCGGTAAATTTCCCGTCTCCTGTTTTAGCTTGGTTATTCGATATGCTTCCTGAGAATTAATCAATCTGTCCTGATTAATTTTATGTTCATAGGCCAGTTTATAAACCTGATAAAAACTATTGGTTACATCATAAACAATATCCATCTGTACACGAGTAAAATAGTAAGATGTTTTCCTGAAATTAAGCTCTGCCACATTCATATTCTCTTTCAGTTTATTAGCCGTAAAGATGGGTTGATCAAAAGAAAGGGCAAACCGTGAATATACCTGATCACGCTTTAACTCTTCATCGTCGGAAAGTGTCGCCCTGTAGTTTTCCCAATACATTTTTGAGGAGAAAGCAAAATTTCCGCCTGTTGGTAATACATAGGTAAAACCAAGATCTCCTCCAACTTGTAAAGATCCTATTGAGTTATATACAGGTAAATCGTCTACCTGTTTTATTTCTGTTAGGGCTTCTTTCCAGGAAGGGGTAAACAGACTAAAATCCAACATAGGTTTGAATTGAGCTCTTGTATAAAGGTATGAATAATGGGTTGCATCCATCTCCTCTTTATAATATTTTACGGTATAACTCTCTCCTAACGCAATACGTATAGCTTCTTCATATGTAATTGTTTTTGTTGCAAAAGCTCCTTGATATGTGAAGCTAAAAAATAAATATAGTAGTATAAGTTGTATTTTTAATTTCATCGGTTTGTGTAATGTATTACCCATATTTGGTTGTAAACAGTTCTTCATGGCTTATATAATTCAAATCTCGTGCCATTTTTGCATTTCACTGATTTACTTATACTTACCAAAATAATCTTCCAAGAATCATTTGGGCAACTATACTCACCTTTACACAAAATGGGTAATATTTTACCCGTCCGACATAGATAATAAAGATTTATACTTTATATTTGCATCAAACAATTTAATAAATGACCCTTTTTAAAAGAAAAGAAATTGTACAGCCCGACTTAAGTACACTTTTATCAGAGTTTAACAGGTCTTTGATGCTTATAGCAGACAAGTCTTTACTTATCAGTAATTTTATATCGAAAGTAAAGCAAATATGTCCTGTAGAATCTGTTTACATTTTCCTGTTAGATAATAATACAGGAAAATATAAACTCCAAAATACGGATGGAAAACAAAATGTAATACTGACAGTAAAAGACAGGCTTATTAACTGGCTTTCAGTTAATGAAAAATATCTTTTACTCTCTCAACATCCTGATATACTAAGTTATTTTACGGAGGAAGAACAGACTATTCTTACACAATTGAAAACAGAACTGATATATCCTTTAAAGGTAATGAATCATATCAGCGGTACCATCTTTATAGGTAAAAAAACAAATGGAACCGGCTTCACAGAACAGGACATTAATTTGCTTTCTCTTCTATTTGATCAGGCGGCTTTTGCTATTGAAAATGCTTCCCTGTATGAAGTACAGACAGAACGTATAAAAAAGATGTACCGAACAGACCGTTTAGCTACTTTAGGTGAACTGGCCGCCGGTGCCGCACACGAGATACGAAATCCTTTAACAGCAATAAGAAGTACTATTCAATATTTAAGTAAAGACTTCACAAATGATCCTGTAAAATCGGAAATGATTACTGAATTAATAACCGAAGTAGAGCGGATTAATAAGATAGTACAGGGCTTGTTATCGTTTGCCCGGCCTTCGGAACTTAACATAACCGAAGTAGATATAGAACTATTAATTAATCAAACTTTATTATTAATTCAATCGACATTAAATAAGCAACATATAGATGTCGAATTCGAATATTTCACAAAAGATACTACTATTCAAGCAGACCTTGAACAATTGAAACAAGTATTCTTGAATATTATACTGAATGCTATTGAGGCCATGAGCAAAAACGAGCCGGGTAAGCATAGAACATTAATAATAAGCATTGAAAAGGGTGCAGACATTAATACTCAAAATCGTTTCCTGATCATTACTTTCGAAGATACTGGTAAGGGTATAAATAAAAATGATCTGGAAAATGTATTTAATCCATTCTTTACAACCAAAGAAGAAGGTACCGGTCTGGGGTTAGCGATAAGTTATGGTATGATAAACCGTCATGAAGGAGAAATCGAAGTAAAAAGCATACCGGAGAAAGGAACTTCTTTTATAATTAAATTACCGCAACGTAAATGAGAAATAAAATATTAATCGCTGACGATGAAGCACGTATCCGGAAAGTAATGACCTTATTACTTAAAGAAGAAGGATACGAAGTAATGGCTGTTGAAAACGGGAAAGAGGCTGTAGATGCTGTATTCTCATTTAATCCGGACGTTGTTCTTTTAGACCAGCAAATGCCGATTCTTACAGGAAGTGAAGCTTTCGAAGAAATAAAGAAATTTCGTCCAAACCAGATTGTAATTTTTATTACAGCTTTTGGTTCCATTTCATTGGCTGTTGAAGCTGTTAAGAAAGGAGCTTACGATTTTATTGAAAAGCCTTTTGACAATGATAATCTCCTACTTAAGGTTAAACGGGCTGTGGAACATTGCGCAATGCAAGGAGAAATAAAAACGTTAAAAACACGATTGCAAGCAAATACTTCGCATCATATTATTGGTGATAATACCGGATTAAAACAAGTTGTTGCTCAGGTAAAACGTGTGGCGGAAACGAATGCTACCGTCCTTATTCATGGTGAAAGCGGTACAGGAAAGGAACTTATTGCTAATGCGGTACACTATAATAGTAATCGTGCAACGGGTCCTTTTATTGCTGTAAACTGTGGTGCTATTCCTCTTACATTAATGGAAAGCGAACTTTTCGGATATGAAAAAGGTGCTTTTACAGATGCAAAAGAGGCTAAAGCCGGGACATTTGAACAAGCCAATGGCGGAACTCTTTTTCTCGATGAGATTGGAGAGTTACCCATGGATGCACAGGTAAAACTTCTACGTGTATTAGAAGATCGTAAGATAACACGCATAGGGGGAAAGAAATCTATCCCGGTAGATGTGCGTATTGTTGCCGCTACAAATCGTATACTCGAAGAAGAGGTTCAAAAAGGTAATTTCCGTTTGGATTTACTATACCGCCTGAATATATTTACAGTAACGATCCCACCACTCAGAGAACGTAAACAGGACATTCCTTTATTGGTAGACTATTTCATTAGTAAACATAACAAAGGGTTAAACCTGAATATTAAAGGTATTTCTCAAACAGCTATTGATAAAATTAACGCTTACGATTGGCCGGGAAATGTACGTGATCTGGAAAATGCCATTCAAAGCGCTATGATATTAACACCGGGTGAAGTAATTCAAACAGAACATCTTCCCCTCCGCATAAAAGGATATGAACAAATAGAAATTATTGCTTCAACTGAAAATGAAAAAGGAGGCATTAAAGAGATTAATGCACAAGTTGAAAAAGAACTTATTCTGGAAACATTGAAAAAACATAATTTCAACCGCACATTAACAGCCGAAGCACTTAATATTAGCCGTAAAACTTTATTCAATAAAATGAAACGATATGGATTGGATAGTTAGGGTATTTTTCCGTAAATTCGCAGCGATAAATTTCAGTAGATAATAAACTTATATATTCAATAATTATACACGTATGTATAGAACTAAAACTTGTGGCGAACTACGCGCTTCAAATGTGAATGAAATGGTAACATTGGCTGGTTGGGTACAAAAAAACCGGAAACTGGGAGGAATGACATTTATTGATCTTCGTGACCGGTATGGTATTACTCAATTGGTTTTTAATCAAGAAACGGATGCTAATTTATGTGAACAAGCAAATAAACTGGGACGCGAATTCGTAATCCAGGTAACAGGAACAGTTATGGAACGTTCCAACAAAAATCTGAATATTACAACCGGTGAGATTGAAGTAATTGTTTCGGAACTCAATATATTAAATGCAGCTATAACACCTCCTTTCACTATTGAAGATGATACTGACGGAGGTGATGACATACGCATGAAGTACCGTTATCTGGATTTACGCAGGAATGCTGTACGTGCAAATCTGGAGTTACGTCACAAAATGACTATAGAAGTACGCCGTTATATGGATAGCCAGAACTTTATGGAAGTTGAGACTCCTGTATTAGTCAGTTCCACTCCTGAAGGGGCACGCGACTTTGTTGTACCTTCCCGTATGAATCCGGGACAGTTCTATGCCCTTCCGCAATCTCCTCAGACACTTAAACAATTATTAATGGTGTCGGGCTTTGACCGTTATTTTCAGATCGTAAAATGTTTCAGAGATGAAGACTTACGTGCAGACCGCCAACCTGAATTCACTCAAATAGATTGCGAAATGAGTTTTGTTGAGCAGGATGATATCCTTACTATGTTTGAAGGATTATCAAAATATCTGTTTAAAAGCATACGTGATATTGAAATAAAGGAACCTTTCGTGCGTATGTCTTGGCATGATGCCATGAAGTACTACGGATCTGATAAACCGGACATACGTTTCGATATGCGATTTGTGGAGTTAGACAATGTATTGAAAGGACACGGTTTCTCTGTATTTGATAATGCTTCTTATATTGGTGGAATCTGTGCGAAAGGCGCTGCTCATTACACACGTAAACAATTAGATGCATTAACAGATTTCGTCAAGCGTCCTCAAATTGGTGCTAAAGGAATGGTATATGCCCGTGTGGAAGAAGACGGAAACGTAAAATCAAGTGTCGATAAATTCTACACTCAGGAAGTATTACAAGAATTAAAAACCGCATTTAATGCTGAATCCGGAGACTTAATCTTGATCCTTTCAGGGGATGATGTGATGAAAACCCGCAAACAACTCAATGAATTACGTCTGGAAATGGGTAGCCAGTTAGGGCTTCGCGACAAAGATAAATTTGCTTGTTTATGGGTAGTAGACTTCCCTCTACTTGAATGGAGTGAAGAAGATCAACGTTTTTACGCTATGCACCATCCTTTTACTTCACCTAAACCTGAAGATTTCCATTTATTAGATACTGACCCGGGAGCTGTACGTGCTAATGCATATGATATGGTTATTAATGGTGTGGAAGTTGGCGGAGGCTCTATTCGTATCCACGATAATGAACTACAACAAAAGATGTTCAAACTTTTAGGTTTTACTGCTGAACAAGCGGAAGCACAATTCGGTTTCTTAATGAATGCCTTTAAATACGGTGCTCCTCCTCACGGTGGTATTGCTTATGGATTAGACCGTTGGGTATCGCTATTCGCAGGGTTGGATTCAATTCGTGACTGTATCGCATTCCCAAAAAATAATTCAGGTCGGGATGTTATGCTGGACGCTCCGTCAGTTATTGCTCCGGAGCAGTTGGATGAATTACATTTAACGATTAACGATTAACGGTAAACGATTAATTTTACTGTTAATCATTAATCATTAATCGTTAATAAAGATGAAAGTTAAGGATATACTAAAAGAAATAGAAAAGTATGCTCCTCTCCCACTCCAGGAAGGTTTTGACAATGCAGGATTACAGGTTGGTGATTCGGATCAGTTGGCTACAGGAGCGTTAATATGTCTTGATGTTACGGAAGCTGTAATAGAGGAAGCTATCGACAAAGAGTGTAATCTGATCATTTCCCATCATCCGTTAGCTTTCAAACCCTTTAAATCGCTTACAGGTAGGAATTATGTGGAACGCTGTATGATGAAAGCCTGTAAGCATGATATTGTTGTCTATTCCGCTCACACTAATTTGGATAACGTAGCCGGTGGTGTGAATTACCGGATTGCCGAACTTATTGGACTGCATAATATTCGTATTCTTAGTCCTCAAAAAAATACATTATTGAAACTGGTAACGTTTGTCCCTGAAGCATATGCGGAAACAGTCAGAAATGTATTATTTAATGCAGGAGCGGGACATATCGGTAATTATGATTCGTGTAGTTTTAATCTTAAAGGTGAAGGTACATTCAGGGCTAATGAAAAAAGTAAACCGTTTGTAGGCGAAATCGGGCATCTACATACCGAGAATGAAGAACGTATTGAGACAATCATTCCTGCTTATCGCAAGAGTACGGTAACACGTGCATTGTTGTCTGTTCATCCGTATGAGGAACCTGTCTTAGATTTTTATCCTCTGGATAATACCTGGAATATGGCCGGTTCAGGAATAGTAGGCGAACTGCCTGACAGTGAAGACGAATATAACTTCTTATTACGTATCAAAGATATTTTTAATGTAGATTGTATAAAACATTCTGCTTTCACAGGAAAACTTATCAGAGAAGTTGCAGTTTGTGGTGGAGGCGGCGCATTTCTAATACCTGAAGCAATTGCTTTTGGAGCCGATGTTTTTATTACCGGTGAAGCCAAATATAATGATTTTTATGATGTAGAAGATAAAATACTTTTGGCGGTCATCGGACACTATGAGTCTGAAGTATGTACAAAAGATATCTTTTATAATATTTTATCGAAAAAATTCCCTACCTTTGCATTGCATTTTTCAAATGTTAATTCAAACCCAGTAAAATATTTATAAGAATGGCAAAGAAAACATCAGCTGAAAAAGAATATACGGTTGAAGATAAGCTATCTACACTGTATGAGCTTCAGACATTGGTGACTGAAATAGATAAAATTAAAACACTTCGTGGTGAGCTTCCTCTGGAAGTACAAGATCTTGAAGATGAAATCGCAGGTTTGGAGACACGTCTTCATAATTATCAAACTGACATAAAAGAATTTGAAACATCAGTAGCGGATCAAAAAAATAAAATTGTTGATTCTACTGCTTTAATTGATAAATATAAAAGTCAATTAGACAATGTTCGTAATAACCGCGAATTTGATAATCTTTCAAAAGAAATAGAATTTCAGGGACTTGAAATCGAATTTTCTGAAAAGAAAATACGTGAATTCACTGAAGCCATAGCAAATAAAAAACAAGAAATAGATAATCTTACTGAAGGACTTGAAGGACGTAAAGCCGACTTACACCAAAAACGTGGAGAGTTGGAAGAAATCGTTTCTGAAACCAAGCAAGAAGAAGAAAAGCTTCGTGAAAAAGCAAAGAAGTTAGAATCAACTATCGAGCCTCGTTTATTGACTGCCTTTAAACGTATTCGTAAAGGTGCACGTAACGGCTTGGCTGTAGTTTATATTCAGCGTGACGCGTGTGGAGGTTGCTTTAATAAGATACCACCCCAAAAGCAAATGGATATCAAACTTCGTAAGAAAATTATCGTTTGCGAATACTGTGGTCGCATCATGATTGACCCTGAATTAGCAGGTGTAGAAGAATAAGAATTTTAATAGTGAAAATGGGACGCTTCCTAAAAAAATTTGCTCCCGTCCAAAAATAAATTGCTCCCGTCCCAAATAATTTTGCACGGGAGCAATTTTTTATATTATAAATGCTAAATAAAGTTCGGAAATATATTGATAAATATCAGCTTCTTACAGATAAAGAACTCGTATTAGTTGGATTAAGCGGAGGAGCTGATTCAGTAGCTTTATTAAGTATGTTAATCCGTTTGGGATATTCATGCATTGCTCTGCATTGTAATTTCCATTTACGTGGTTCGGAGTCCGATAGAGACGAAATCTTCTCGCATGAATTAGCACAATCACTCCATATTCCATTTTACAAAAAGGATTTCTTCACAGAAGCGTATGCTAAAGAAAAACGTATTTCCATAGAAATGGCCGCTCGTGAACTTCGTTATAACTGGTTCAAAGAAATACGCCAACAATTTAATGCGCAAGCTATTGCTATTGCACATCACAGAGACGATAATAGTGAGACTTTACTACTAAATCTGTTACGAGGTTCGGGCATTCGCGGATTAAAAGGCATACGTCCTAAGAATGGGTACATTGTTCGACCTCTTTTATGTTTAAGTAGAAAAGAAATAGAAATTTGGTTGGAAGAACAACAACTTACATATGTTACCGACAGTACAAATTTATCCAATGATTATACTCGAAACTTTATTCGCTTGCGTGTAATTCCTTTACTGGAAGAAATCAATCCATCTGCTAAAGAAAGCATTGCAAGGACATCTGAGCATCTACTGGCAGCAGAAAAAATCTATGAATCTGTTATAAACAAGGCCAGGATGTCCATTGTAAATGAAAACTGTATTTCAATTTCTAAGTTGATGCAATACCCTTCTCCCGAAACCATTTTATTCGAACTCCTTCTACCATTTAATTTTTCCCGTTTTGTAGCGGAGGATATTTTTTCCGGTTTATTTAACGAATCTGGAAAGATCTTCTATTCTCCTACTCATAGACTGGTAAAAGATCGTGACAATCTACTTATCACTCTCCTTAATGAGGATAAATGCGTTATATATACATTAGATAATATTGAAGGAGAATGGAATGGACCTGTTAAACTTTCTTTTAATAAAACTGTTATAAATAAAGAGTTTACTATTGAAAAGGATAAAAATATAGCTTATTTTGACTATGATTCACTTACTTTCCCATTGACTTTGCGAAGATGGAATGCAGGAGATTGGTTTATACCGTTTGGTATGAAAGGTCGTAAAAAAATTAGTGATTATTATTCTGATCATAAATATAGCCTTGTAAAAAAAGAAGAAACCTGGCTTCTTTGCAGTGGAAATGATATTATTTGGATTGTAGGTGAAAGAACAGATAACCGCTATAGAGTAAAAAAATCGTCAGACTATGCATTAATTGTAAATTTTTTAGATAAAAGACAATCAGATAAATAAAAATATTTTACCTTTGCATAGAAATTACTCCGCAGATGTGTTACTAATGAATCAAATTAGCTAAACAATATCCGGTTTTATACTTAAAATTATATTGAATTACCAATTTATTAAGATACAATGATTGCATTGTGCATTTATAGTACCTAAATATTATATGCACAAGTTAGATTTACACACATTGCATTATGCAGAAATACAACATTTTAGAGCTAAATGAAAAACTATTGCCCGAATTGCAAAAGATTGCGGGCGAGTTAGGGATTAAAAAAATCAGTTCTTTTAAGAAAGAAGAACTTGTTTATAGAATTCTTGATGAACAGGCTATCTCTATAGCTGGAATTCAGGCAGAAAAAGAAAAAGAAAAGGAAGCGAAAAAAGCGAAGGAAAAAGAAGCCAAACGAGGTGAAAAACAAACCAAAGCTAAGAAAACTACCAAACCAACCGCTCCCAAAACGCCTAAAACTGCCACGACCTCTACTAAAGAAGAACCTGTAAAAGAAGAATCCTCAAAAACAGAATTACCTACTAAACCGGAAAAATCAAATGAAAAGCCGGAAACTGAGAAGAAAGAAAAAGTAAGTAATACTCCTAAAAAGGAACAACCTGAACGTAAAAAAAGATCTCGCATTGAGAAGAATCCCAAAGTAGTAGCAGCTAAATTACCTACTGCTGAACAGGAAGAGGTAGTTGTTTCCAAAATAGAGAAAAAAGTGCCTGCATCCCCTGTTACACAAAAGGAAATAGTAGAAAAACCTTTATTGCCTCCTGTGGTAGCAGAAATTGATGAGGAAGAAGAAGTTGTACCGGAAACGGTTGTAGAAACACCGGAAGTAGTACCTGTAGTGAAAGAAACAACAGAAGCTCCTCCTGCTCAAAACGGTGAAAAGAAACGCGTTGTTTTCAAACATCCAAGTGCAAATTCTTTACTGGATCAGTTGTTTCCTATGGCTCCGGCGAAACAGGAACCCAAAAAAGTCCAAAAAGAGCAAAAGCCAAAAGAACATGAAAATAAACAAGCAAATCAACAACAACAGCCACAGCAAGCGAATGCAAATACAAATGCAACACCAGCGCCTGCTGCTCCTCAGGAAAAACAATATGAATTTGATGGTATCCTGAATGGTGTGGGTGTCCTGGAAATTATGCAGGATGGCTATGGCTTCTTACGTTCTTCTGATTACAATTATCTTACATCTCCTGATGATATATATGTTTCTCAATCACAAATAAAGCTATTCGGCTTACGCACCGGCGACGTAGTAGAAGGTGCTATCCGGCCTCCAAAAGAAGGAGAAAAGTACTTTCCTTTGGTTAAGGTTGATAAGATAAACGGCCGTAGTCCTGAAGAAGTACGCGACCGTGTACCTTTTGATCATTTAACACCGCTTTTCCCTGATGAAAAGTTTATGTTAACAGCCCGTAAAGCACCGAAAGTATATGATAATATTGCCGTACGTGTTGTCGACTTATTCTCTCCCATTGGCAAAGGGCAACGTGGATTAATTGTTGCTCAGCCTAAGACAGGTAAGACGATGCTGCTAAAAGATATTGCTAATGCTATTGCAGCAAATCATCCTGAAGTATATATGATCATTCTCCTTATCGACGAGCGTCCTGAAGAAGTAACTGATATGGCTCGTAGTGTAGATGCGGAAGTTATTGCATCTACTTTTGATGAACCGGCTGAACGCCACGTTAAGATTGCAGAAATTGTATTGAACAAAGCAAAACGTATGGTTGAATGTGGACATGATGTAGTTATCTTATTAGACTCCATTACTCGTCTGGCCCGCGCATATAACACCGTGCAACCGGCATCAGGAAAAGTCCTCTCCGGTGGTGTAGATGCGAACGCATTACAAAAGCCTAAACGTTTCTTTGGTGCTGCCCGTAACATTGAAAACGGTGGTAGTCTTACCATATTAGCAACAGCCCTTACAGAAACAGGTTCAAAAATGGATGATGTAATCTTTGAAGAATTTAAGGGTACTGGTAATATGGAATTACAGTTAGATCGTAAGTTGTCTAACAAACGTATCTATCCAGCTGTTGATATCATTGCTTCAAGTACACGTCGCGACGATCTGCTACAAGATGGCGCTACTGTAAACCGCATGTGGATATTACGTAAATACCTATCAGACATGAATTCTATTGAGGCTATGGAGTTTGTGAAACAAAGAATGGAGCAAACATACGACAACATGGAATTCCTTGCATCCATGAATGGTTGATAATCAATTGAAAATTGAAAGTTGAAAATTGAAAGCTTATAAATAAGTTATAATTTTCAACTTTCAACTTTCAATTTTCAATTTAATAGCCTATATTTGCACCGCAATAATGCGAAAGTAGCTCAGTTGGTAGAGCATAACCTTGCCAAGGTTAGGGTCGCGGGTTCGAGTCCCGTCTTTCGCTCTTTGACTTCTTTAAATGCCCGGGTGGCGGAATTGGTAGACGCGCTCGTTTCAGGTGCGAGTGTCTTTACGGACGTGCAGGTTCGAGTCCTGTTCCGGGCACACCTCTAAAAAAAATTATAATGCGCAGGTGGTGGAATGGTAGACACGCTACTTTGAGGGGGTAGTGCCGGTTACGGTGTGTGAGTTCAAGTCTCATCCTGCGTACCATAAAGGTTATCTAATACAGGTAGCCTTTTTTATTAGATATACTCGCCTTTATAATATAATTTGAAAATCAGCAATAAAAAAGTTCTTCAAAAGAACTGGCTTTTCCATCTTTAAAAATTAAAGTGATAAAAGATGCCTCTCCTACATTTATATAATATGTATGAGGATTATCATAAAAAACTCTTGTAACCCTTCCTAAATTCGTGAGAAAATCTCTTTCAGTTGTATGTTTATCGATCTTAAAGTTATTAACGACAAAAGCATTCCCTTCTGCAGACAAATCCATTGTATAAATAAAAGCATTATCGGGTTTACTTTCATAATAAACCTTTAAAACAAATGTTTCAAATATCAATTGATAATGAATATCATCACATACATTATCATCATCTAACTCTGTTATCTTTTTATAAGGTAAGTTCAATTCATCTAACTCTGACAAAGGGAGTGACCAATATACTTTTTTATTACTTAACATCATATAGGTCTCTTCAGGCCTGTAATAAGAGTTCAAATCTTCAGGTAATACCGGATCCAACATAGCTTTTGCCCTGAAAACATCAAATTCCAGATTATTCAACATCTGTACATTACCTTGTTCTTTCCAAAACGCATAACAGATTTCCAAAGCTTTTACCCTATTATCACGATTCTCCTGCCAACTCATTTCGGCTAATCGTTCAACCCACAGTTTTCGATTTAGTATATCCTGTTTGTCTAAATTTTCGTAAAGTTCTATTATTGAATCTAATTCAAACCGCTCACCTAAATACTTCCGTTGCACGTATGAACGCGTCTCTTTATTAAAACCTCCAATATTAACCCATTCGTTTTCATCAAAAGGAAGGAAACCTACGCAAAAGGAAGAGTTAATAAGTAAACGCGGTCGACTTTCGTTGATGTATTTGGTTCTTTCCGGGCTTTCAACGATGCTGCTCTAACAAAAAGATGGGGGCAGCCCATATACCCATCATTTTGTATAAATATATCAGGATCCGGTTCGTATTTATCAGCAGAATTAAGGCGTGATTTTAGATATTTAGATTTTACGTAACCTATCATTTGATTATCTGCTTTTACTTTCCACCAAATATCATCAACAAATTCAATTTTTTTAGCAAATCCTCCACGAGCGAATATTCCGATTTTTTCACTGTTTTCGTTTGGAGAACTATATAAATGAGTTGTTGAACAGATAAAATAATCCGATGCTTGTATACTACAAGCATAGATAATAGGGAGTAGTAAAAGCAGATACCTGTTTTTCATAAAACAAAATTAATTTGTCTCAAAAATATGATAAGCTAATATATTTCAATCACGGTTGCTTCCCGATGTAGGCGAGGATTCCTCCGTCGACGTATAGGATATGGCCATTGACAAAATCTGATGCTTTGGATGCTAGGAATACGGCGGGGCCGGCGAGGTCTTCGGGGGTTCCCCAGCGGGCGGCGGGGGTTTTGGCGATGATGAAGGCGTCGAAGGGGTGGCGTGAGCCGTCGGGTTGTTTTTCGCGTAGCGGGGCGGTTTGTGGGGTTGCTATGTAGCCGGGGCCGATGCCGTTGCACTGGATGTTGTGTTCGCCGTACTCTGAGGCGATATTGCGGGTCAGCATTTTTAGTCCGCCTTTGGCTGCTGCGTAGGCTGATACGGTTTCGCGTCCGAGTTCACTCATCATCGAGCAGATATTGATTATTTTTCCTGCGCCTTTTTTTATCATGGCAGGGATCACTGCTTTTGCTACGATAAAGGGGGCGTTAAGGTCTACGTCAATTACCTGACGGAAGTCGGCTGCGCTCATTTCGTGCATGGGGATGCGTTTGATGATTCCTGCGTTGTTTACGAGGATGTCGATGATACCTACTTCTTGCTCTATTTGTTTGACCATTGCATTTACCTGGTCTTCGTTGGTCACGTCGCAGACATAACCGGATGCTTTGATGCCGGCTTCTTTATAGGCTGCCAGGCCTTTATCTACAAACTCCTGTTTCAGGTCGTTGAATACAATCGTTGCTCCTGCTTTTGCCAATGCCGAAGCAATCGCAAAGCCAATACCGTAAGATGCTCCTGTTACCAGAGCTACTTTTCCTTCTAATGAAAAATTTTCCATTTTTATTGATCTTTTATTTCAATCCGGCTTGTTCCCTTTCCAATACAGCCATGATAAACGGGCCGATGGCTTTGGGATCGTTTGAGCGGATTTGTTCGTTAATATAATATTCATAATCACCGGAACGGTTGTCTTTACCTCCTAGTCCGGCTACGGCGCAGGCTCTTGTTATGTTCATCAGGCCATCGTTGCCGAACTCTACAAAGTTGTCAATATATCCTTTCCATGCTTTTTCTGCCACATCCAGATATGAGGCGTCGATATATCCCATCTTTACGGCTTTGTACAGGGAATACATGAACATGGCCGAGCAGGAAGATTCCAGGTAGTTCCCTTCGTCGCCGCTTCTGTCGAGCACCTGATACCATAATCCGGTTTCCTCATCCTGGATGCGTTTTAATTGCGTAACAATATTACTAAATATTTCCAATACTTCCTCACGTCCTTCCTGATCTGTGGGAATAAAATCGAGGGCGTCTACAATAGCCATCGAGTACCATCCCAGGGCACGCCCCCATGAATGCTTGGATTGTCCGGTTACTTTGTCAGCCCAAAACATTTGTCGGCTTACGTCGCAGGCATGACGGTATAGCCCGTTTTCGGGGTCATAGGTATGACGCGCTGCCATACGTATCTGGTTGATGCAATCGGCAAAGTCTTGCGGACGGTTATAGCGTTCGGCATATTCCGCCATAAAGGGGGTACCCATATAAACGCCATCGAGCCATACCTGATGGGGGTATATCTCTTTGTGCCAGAAACCGCCGTCGTCGTTGCGTGGGTGTGTATCCAACTGGCTGCGAAGCAGGTCGATGGCTTTTTTGATCTTTGGGTCGTTTGTCAGGTCGTATAATTTAAAAAGCATTTTTCCGGAGTTTACGCGGTCTATGTTATACTCCGACAGTTTATAAGCTGTGATAGAACCATCGTCGTGGATCATGGTGTCGGCATACGCCCGTGCATAATCGAAATACTTTTTATCGCCCGTGCGGTCGTAGAGGTCGAGAAAAGCTTGTAGTTCCAAACCATGACAGTAATCCCATTTCAATGTGGTCTGAAAATCGAGTTGCCACGATTCGGGACAGCGAACCATTTCCGAATCGGCAATTTTTACAGCATACGATAAGCTTTCCGTATCTGTTTGGTTTTTTGTTACTGTTTCTTCTTTCCCATTCTCGCCCGAGGCATCCGAATTTTCTTTTTTAGAAAAAGAACAAGCGGCTACTACCAGGCTAAGGCCAATACATATTAAACTCTTCTTCATATTATTCGTTATTATTTATGATCGTTTCGTACTATTACATTTATGGTTTGGTGATGCGGAACCAGTCTACATCGGCCCATCCTCCATCGTTGGTCACGATTGCGGGGCGTGTGCAGAACGTACCTATTTTAGCTCCTATCCATTTTCCTTCCCTTGCCTGGAAAGAGGTTCCGAGCGGCAGGTAGGTTTTTTCATCGGTGCTGTACGAGAATTGGCAGGCTGCCTGTTTGTTGAATACGACCCGCAGATACATCCATTCTCCGGCAGGGATTATCAGAGAGGCATTTGTCTTTTCTTTGCCTCCCTCGTCGGCTTTCTCGCAAACTACCTGCGACAACGTGATGCCCTTCTCTGTATTTTCGAGGATCAGTCCACCGTAATCACGTCCCATGACGAGCAGTCCCGTGCGTTCTCCTTTATATTTGGGTGAAGGAGAAAAGCGGATTTTCATGGTTACGGCAAATTCTCCGGCGGGTGTTTTCTGTAATAACAGGTTGGGCACGTCCCACAGGCTGACGGCTTCTTTCCTAAGCGGATACGAATAGAGGCGGGCAACGCCTTTTGCGGCATCGTTGAAAATCCATTTCGGGTTGAAATTTGCATGCCATTGCCATTGCAGACCGAGTTTGTTGTCCGAAAATTCATCGCTTTCCTGAGGGGTGCAGATCGGGTATATTTTTCCTACATTGGGTTTTTTATGACGTAGAAGGGGCTCGCCGCAACCATTTTTTTCTTTGACTCCAATTACCGGCCAGCCATTTTTCCATACCATCGGTTGCAGGTGGACGATTCGTCCGTATGCCCCTACATCCTGAAAGTGCAGGAACCAGTCTTCGCCTGTCTGTGTATCTATCCATGCGCCTTGATGAGGGCCGTTGACGTTTGTCTTTCCTTGTGCCAATACTGTTTTTTCTTCGTATGGTCCGTATGGGTTGTCCGCGCGTAATACCAGTTGCCAGCCTGTGGCTACACCTCCGGCGGGGGCGAAAATGTAGTATTTTCCATCTTTTTTGTAGAACTTGGCTCCTTCTACGGTTTCATGGTTTTCGTGACCATCGAATACGATACGGCTTTCGGTAATGGCTTCCGTTGCTCCGGCATTCAGTTCGCATACCGCCAACACGCTTTTCAGACCTGCGCGGCTGCCTGCATAGGCATGTGCCAGATAGACTCTGCCGTCGTCGTCCCATAGCGGCGACGTGTCGATGATTCCTTTTCCGGCTTTTACGAGTACGGGTGTAGTCCAAGCGCCTTTCACATCCTTCGCTTTGGTCATAAATACGCCCTGATCAGGATCGCCCCAGAAGATATAAAATTCTCCTTTATGGAAACGGATACAAGGCGCCCAGATGCGGTTGCCATGTTCCGGTATTTCGGGTACGGCATACGGCTCGAGCGCATAGGGGATTGCGGCATGGATGATTGTCCAGTTCACCAGGTCTTTTGAATGCAGTATCTGCAAACCCGGGATGCAATTGAAGCTGGACGATGTCATATAGTAGTCGTCCCCCACCCTGATAGCGTCGGGGTCGGAATAGTCGGCGTATAGGATAGGGTTTTTATAGGTTCCGTCGCCATTGTCTGCTACCCAGACGGATGAGACATAGTTGTCCTGCGCTTTTACAGGCTCCGAAACTGCCATTAAAAGCAAACCGAATAGTATATAAATAAAAGATTTCTGCATATGAGTTATTGTATTTTATTTTTGTTTTTTATCAGTCAGTTAAAACTGACTGTAATTGATTTATTTTCAATATCATACAATCTTCCCGAAAAAGTATGGCATCTTTTTTCTGAAAGTATCCATAGTTTTTGAGAAAAGTATGGATACTTTTTTGAAAAAGTATAGCATCTTTTTTCTTCTGGTGTGTAGTTATTGTAAAAATATGATTTCTGCATATATTTTTTTCTTCTGATATAAATTGCAATCTGTTTTTATCTATTGTTGTTTATTGTGTCAGTTATCAGTTATCAGTCAGTTATCAGTTATCAGTTATCAGTCAGTTAAAACTGACTGCAATTGAGCTATTTAATTTGTTGATGATCATGTTTTTAATTTTTGTTGATAGCAATTTTATTTTATCTATTGTGTCAGTCAGTTAAAACTGACTGCAATTGATATTTTTAATTTTTTGATGATCATATTTTTAATTTTTGTTGATAGCAATTTTTATTTCATCTATTGTGTCAGTCAGTTAAAACTGACTGCAATTGATATTTTTAATTTGTGATGATCATATTCTTAATTTTTATTGATAGCAATTTTTATTTTATCTATTGTGTCAGTCAGTTAAAACTGACTGCAATTGAGCTATTTAATTTATTGATGATCATATTCTTAATTTTTATTGATAGCAATTTCTATTTTATCTATTGCCGTTTGCTTTAGCTGACGGCAATAGGCAAACCATTCTTCGGGGGTTTTGTATCCGAATGTTTCTTTCATGGATGTGAATGAGATGCGGTATGTAAATGATGTTTTGCCTTCAGCTTGTATCAGGTATAGATAGTTGGGTTTGTCGTTTTCTTGTTTTAATACGATGTCTTCGGGCAATGACAGTGCCAGACCTACGGTTTCTTTGGCATATTTGATGGTGTCGTTTACCGGCCAGTCTGTTCCCCAGCAGGCAACTAATCCTTTTTGGTCGGAGAAAGAGGTGGAACCTTTGATATTTTGTATTCCGACGGCAAAGATTTCTTTACCCAGTGGTTTGTCAAAATCTACCTTTACTTCGCAATCGCGATGGCCTGCATATAGTATGTAGCGAATGTTCATATTTATTTTTTTTCCCTGATATTCCCACTCTTTTACTGAAACATCTACTACGGTACGTACCGGGCCGGTGGCGAGAATACTTTCTGTGCGTGTCTTTACCGGGTCTATATGGATGGCTTTCGTGCCGTCCCATCCTTTCAGCGTACCGAGGCCGGCGCTTCCGCTTACCCTGAGTACATCGTCTCCGAAGCCTTTGGCTAATTGTTCGTCGGTAGGATAGAATTGTGATTCTTCGATCTCAAGTTGTTTATTGAATTTCCCGTAAATATCGACGGTCTGTTTCCGGTCGAAATAGATGCGGTAGGCTACCAGTTCCGATTCGAATGCAGGGCCGTGATGGTGAAGGAGGTTGTACACATCGCTACTTCCCGGGATGGTGAGCGAAGTGATATTTTGATGCTTTTTTCCTTTTTCGCCGCTTAAAAGCATTTCTGCATATACGCGTGAGGGGTAGATTTTACTGGTGGTTTCCGGGGATAGTTCTATTTGAAAGTTGTGTTGCGACGAGGCTTTTATATCTGCTACGAACACCAATTCGTCATATACACCGTCTTGATCGAGGTCGTCCAACTGCGAAGGTATCTCCCGACCGTCCTCTTTTACGACCGCCGACTTTATTTCAAAAGACACAGGTATATCTTTCAGGGAAACGACAACGGGTTCGTCTATTCTGTCTACGGCAGCCGGATTGGCGACTGTAATGGCGGATGTATAGTTTTCCGCATGGAGGTTTAACACAAATAAAAGAAAGGGCAAACAACATATTATCTTCATATCATGGTATTTTTAATGATACAAAAATAGGTTCACGCTTTATCTTCTATGTGTATATTCTGATTATTTGGGTGTAATTTTTGTTCTTTATACTCTGTGGGGGTCATTCCGTACTTCTGTTTGAAGCATTTGCTGAAGTAGCGCGGATCGTTGATTCCCACCATGTAAGATATCTGCGAGATACTGTATTCGCCTGTTTCGATCAGTTCGGCGGCACGTTTCACCCTCATTTCTTTTATAAATTCTATCGGGGCAAGTCCGGTCAACGCTTTCAGCTTCTTGAAAAAGACGGAGCGGCTGACGGCGAGTTCCTGCACCAGATCGTCGACAATCAACTCTCCGTTGTCCATATTCGCTTCCATCATTTCGACCAGCTTGTCGATGAATTTCTGGTCGTTGGGCGACATCTCGGCGATAGAGGTCGACTCCTGCTTCTCTTTCGACGTGCTCATCAGATTGCTCCGGTAAAGGTTCTGGAACTTCTGGTGCTGCACCAACAGATTTTCTACACGGGCTTTCAGATAAGACGAGCTGAACGGTTTGGTTATATAGTCGCTGGCTCCGTATTCCAAGCCTTCGAGTTTGCTTTCCAAGGTAGTCTTTGCCGTAAGCAGGATGATCGGGATATGGCTGGTAGAGAGGTTATCCCTCAGTTCGCGGGTTAATTGGATACCGTCTTTATCGGGCATCATAACGTCGCTGATAATAATATCCGGCAACAGCGAGATCGCTTTCTCGATACCTTCCACTCCGTTTTTCGCCTCAACAATATGGAAAGAAGAGGCAAATATGGCACGCAGAAAAGAGCGCAGTTCGTCATTGTCTTCCACCAGCAACATCACATCGTTAAGGGAGCTATCCCTTACTTCTTCGGGTATGGTATTTTCGGATGGAACTTCTTTATTCTCCGTGGAAACTTCTTTTTGTGGCAATACATAATCGTCGACAAGAAACTCTACCGTTTCGTCGAAATGATCTTTTCCTTTCATAAAGGTAACGACAAAAGAACTGCCCTCGCCCAAAGTTGAGTCCACGGAAATAACCGCGCTGTGCATTTCGGCCAACTCCTTTATCAGCGAAAGACCGATACCGGAACTCGATTGGTTGAAGAGGTTCTTATCCACCAGATTCTCAAACCTGACAAAGAGGGATTCTTTTTTATTCGCCGCAATACCTATCCCCTGATCCTGTACGTCCAGCGAAATTGTTTTTTCGTCTTCCTGGATCGATACCTTTATCATCTTCCCGACAGGAGTATATTTGAAGGCATTCGAAAGCAGATTGAAGATGATCTTTTCCAGATGGTCTACATCCGCCCAGAGATATAAAGAATCTTTTTCAGATTCGAAAATAAAGTCGATATGATGTTCGTCGGCCAAAGCTTCGAAGTTGTTCATCAGGTTCTGGGTAAAAGGAATAAGCTCTACTCGTTGCACCTTCATTTTCATTTTCTTATTTTGTATCTTTCTGAAGTCGAGTATCTGATTGACGAGCCTGAGCATCCTGTCGGTGTTCTTTTCTACCAGATGCAGTTGTTCCCTTGCCTCTTTGGTAAGCGGGGTGTTCTTCAATACATATTCCAACGGGCCTGATATCAATGTCAGCGGCGTACGCAACTCGTGCGAAATATTCGTAAAGAAGCGGAGCTTGATATCGGATACCTGTTGCTCAACAGACACTTCGTGTTTAAGCCTGTAAATGGTAAAGAGGATATATACAGCGATAAAAATAATGCCCAGTATAGCCAGTACATATAAGAAATAAGCCAAAGGAGTTTCCCAGAAAGAAGGCAATATAGTTACAGGAAGGCTTCTGATATTGTCTACCCATACGCCGTCATTGTTTGTAGACCGTACACGGAAAACATAATCACCCTTCGGAAGATTGGTATAAGTCACCACCCGTTGTTTATCCACATACGACCAGTCGCTTTCAAATCCGTCGAGGATATAAGCATACTGTATATTTTCGGGGGCTTTCATATCCATAGCGGCATACTGTATCATCAGGGTATTTTCCTTGTGGGATAGTTCTAACCGGTCGGTCTGGTCGATGATCTGCGGCAGCTCTTTTTTCCTTCCGGGGCGGACTTCTTCATTGTTGATCAGCAGGCGCGAAAAGGTTATCGGGGGAACAAAGGAGCTTTTCGAAATAGACTCGGGTTGGAAAGTAAGTAATCCGTTGCTTGTCCCGAACAGCAACCGTCCGTCTTTTACCCTTATGGACGATCCTTCATTAAAACCGGCTCCTATATCCAGGCTCTTATCATTATAATTATCTGCTCTTTTTTCCGAGGGGATAAACTTACTTAAACCGTTCTCGGTACTTATCCATAAATTCTTTTGCGAATCTTCCTGCATAGAGAGCAATACGTCGCTCGGCAACCCGTCGGCCACAGTATAAATACTAAAATGGGCTGTGCCTCCGGCGTCTATCGACTCCAGCTTATTCAGTCCGCCGCCGAAGGTAGCAAGATAGATTTCGTTGTCGGTGGTTTCCGTTATCCAGTAGACATCATTATTACTCAAACTCGTATTATCCGAAGGAATACGTTTAAAATGGTGGAACTGAATATTTTCAGGCATTGAAAAATCCACTTTAAAGGTTATTGCGCCGGATGTTGTCCCTACCCAGACATTTCCTTTTGTATCCGAAGTAACAAAACGCGCCCTGTAACATTCGTCGATGGGATAGCCCTTCAGATTGTTCTGATGATTGATAAAGACAACCGAACCGTCGTTACGCTCTTCCATATAGTTCAACCCGCCGCCAAAGGTTGCAATCCAGAGGCGTCCGTTCTTGTCTTCATGGACACTGTAAATATTGTTGTCGCTCAGGCTATAGAGGTTATCGGGTTCGGAAAGGTAATTGGTCAGCCGGAAACGATCCTTGTCTTCTTCCACACGAATCAAGCCGTTGCCTTTGGTGGCAATCCATATCCTACCTTTGCTATCTTGTATAATATTGTAAGCCACTCCGTTGAAGGGTGATGCGGTTTTGGAGATCGTCCCGTTCTCAGCCAGATAGCCTACATATTCCTTCCCTTTATATACACGTATCTTTCCATCCCTCAACCCCATCCAGAGGCGTCCTTTTTCGTCTTCGAACAAGGAACGGACACTATTACTCAATGATTCGTAATTCAAGAGATTAGGCATTGTCAACTGAAAACGATCTTGCAGGAAATTAATTTTCTCCAAGCCTTTCGAATGGGTACAGAGCCATAAATTCCCCTGCCTGTCCGACATCATGGCGTGCAACTTGTTTGAAAACCGCCAGTCCTCAGCTCCCGGCTCGTTATAGAAAGGACGTAGCCGGTTGGCTTCCCTGTCGTAAAACGATAACCCACCATTGAAAGGATGCACCCACAAGTAACCGTTTACATCTTCATGGATAAAGAAAGCAGGCTGGGAACGGTAGGCGCTACCCATTTCTACATTCAGCACCTCCTGTGTGATCCTGTCGGTATACGGATTAAAATGCGTGACACCTTTTACACCGCACAAGTCGAACCATGCCTCGTTGTAGCGGTCTACATACACAGATAATATTTTATTGCCGGGCAGATCCGGACGGGTAGATTTGTTATAATGCTTGATATCTCCCTTTTCGGGATGATAGATAAAGAAACCATCCTCGCGGGTGGCGATGATCAGGCTGTTGTCTACATAATGTTTGATGGAAATAATATCGGATTGCGTAGGGAAATCTTGCAGACGGAAGTTTTGGTTTTCCTTGTCGAACAGCCAGATACGTCCCGACGAAGAGCCGAAATACAACTCGCGCCCTCCTTCCTCCATACAATAAAAAGACTGTTTCTGTTTGTTTTTAGATAGTTGGGCGTCGACAAAATAATGAACAGGTTCAGATGTGCCGTCGGCTATTTTCCCTATCCCGTTATCACTCAACAGCCACTCGTTGCCGTTGCTGTCCATATACACATTATGGATAGCCATAGACGGGAAAAGTCCGGATTGCAACGAGTAGACTTCGGTGTGCAGCTCATGTGTCGCCGGGTCGGTAACTACTTTGATCGCCCCTTCATTTTCGGTCAGCAACCAGATAGACCGGTCGTCCAATATCCGGATAGAAGTAATAAGCTCTTTCCCCTCAGCCGGTACATGACGGAAAACTTCTGTCCGCGGATCAAACCGATACACCCTGCTGTCGTAAGCAAGCAGCCATATATAACCGAGGCTGTCTTCTGCAATATAATCGACACGGTTGTTTGTCAGGTTGATCGTATTATTCTCGCTGGCCTTATAGGATTTGAAGGTATAGCCGTCGAACTTATTGATCCCATCCCACGTAGCAAACCACATAAAGCCTTTCCTGTCTTCCAGAATACCCATCACTGAATTTTGTGACAACCCGTCTTCAGAAGAATAATGCGTAAACGAACATTGCCACTGGGCGTATGAAGTTATGGCAATTAAGGTCAATAAAGTTGTAGAAATAAATCGCTTCATCTTGTCTTTCACGGCATTTATTCTACAATTATACAAAAAATAAAATGATTTCCCGCTATTGTTCCTCTTCTTTTTATCAATTAATCAATAGTCAGTCAGTTGAAACTGACTGCAATTTATAATCAGTCAGCTAAAGCAGACTGCTATTGATATTGGCTTCTTCTTATGTAGCAATTGATATTAATTCCTCCCCTATAATAATCAGATTTTTTCTATTTTATCAATTAATAGACCTTTTCAAAAAGAGATTAATAGCTTAGAATCACATTTCAATTGTTTAATATCAAAATATCAATTAGCCAGGGCTGATCTTCAATTGCAGTCAGTTTTAACTGACTGGCATAAATAGTGTAATCTTCCTCTGGCTTTAGCCGAAAGACATATTTGTCGTTGCTTCTCATTCAAGATACAAAATGTTGCCGGTTAATTAAGGAATAACATATTTCAAGTAATTACAAGACGATACGTATATATTATGATTCCTAATATTTATATTTGCTCAAAAAAATAATTGGAGGAAATAAAAATGAGCAAATACGACGACGCAATCAAAATTATGCAGGAACGCTGTGGAAATGACAAAGAAGTACTTATCGGTCTGGCAACCATATCACTGTCGGCAAACGCCAATGGCAATCCACGTCCTGCTTCCCGCATGGTTTGCGCTTATTATGAAGACGGCATGTTCTATGTTTCGACAGATGCGAAAAAGAATAAAATGTTGGAAATCGAGAAAAACAACGAAGTATCCATCTGCGGCTTAGAGTGGTTCGCATTTCAAGGTATTGCCGAAAACCTCGGTTGGGTAAAGGACGAGAAAAACGCAGCAATCAGAGCAAAATTCAAAAAAGTATTTAACTGGTTCGATGAAGTAGGCAACGAAGATAATCCTGATTCAATCGTTCTGCGTATCACCCCCACAGAAGGCACGATCATTGATAACGAAAGACAATACGGCGAACAACAATATGAAATTGATTTCATCCACAAAACAGTGAAGTGATAAAAGATATCCTGCGGATAAAATAAGTAATTATCCACATCCATCTTTTCTAATATTGATTTTTCAATTAACCAAGAATGATCAATTTCAGTCAGTTAAAACTGACTTAGCAAATTGTTCTGACTGAAGAGTTACCTTTTTACCCCACTTCTTTTCTGTAGTGCAAACTACTGCGGAACTTAATGAGTCATTATAAGCGATAAAAATAGTTAGTGGTATATTTGCTAACTATTAACTTCAGTATGTGACTTCAAATGGCAAGCAATTAGTGTTGGTTTAGAATCCGAATGTATTGATTATTTGTGGTTAAACCCCTAAATTCTAATTATGTTTATACTGATTTTACCTTCCTCTGGTAAATTGTAATTAATACGAATAGTTATATTTGAATACTTTTTAGTATCACTAAATCATCAGGATGGATGCGCGGCTTTAAATAATATGGATATTATTCTATATTTAAATCAGATAACCGACACCCCACAATACGCTGTATTTATCTAAAAAAAGCATGTTTCAAACTTACATACTATAAATACTGCACTACTGATAACCTGAGATAATAGCTCTGCATAGTGTCTAGTTTTTCTATAATATCTTCATAATTATTGGACATTATGTTCTTAAATGGTTACTATACACGACAAAACAAAGATTTTGACCTGATAAGTTATATTCACTTTCTATATTTTATGCTTATGAATGAATTATCAGGAAAGCGGTTAATCAGGTTATTATCTAAACCTGTATAAGTTATAAATGAAGTTTAAATCTTGTTAAATCTTAATTAGCTTTAAATGATTCAATAACAATTTAATAGACAGATTATCAGTATCAAAATGCCTCTATTGGCGATAGTCTTCTTTTTTAAAGAATGCCTGGTTTTCAATCTCACACCCCCATCCTCTTCCTATACTGGCCGGGGCGTTCGCCGGTGATTTGGGTGAAGAGGCGGTTGAAGTAGGGGATGTTGTCGAAGCCTAGTTCGTAGGCGATGTCTTTGATTCTTGCGTTTTCTATCAGGATTCTTAGTTGGGCGGATTCTATTTTTTTCTGGTTTATGTATTTGCCGGGGGTGGTGTTCATTTCTTTTTTGAAAAGGCGGATAAAGTGGTCTTTTGTCAGGAAACACATGTTGGCGAGGTGGTCGATGTCGATGGGTTTGTCGAGGTTTTTATGGATATAGTGGAGGGATTTGAGGATTCGTTCTTCGATATTTTCGTTTTTGAAGACGGCTTGTGAGAGAAAGCGGGAAATGATCTGTTTGATAATGCCACGGGTTTCGAGTTCAAAGGCAAGGGGACTTTTTTGTTGAAGAATCACGTTTTGTGCTATGTTGGCATGGGTATCGTATGAGCTTGGATCGTAATATTGTAGTTCCCTCTCCGGGTTTATTTTTATCAGACGTTCGACCAGTTGGATATCTAAAGGGTCGGTCGCTACTTCTACCGGGAAATTTATCAGGTCAAAAATGCTGAGGCTCTTGCCCGGGTCTTCGTAAATGTGGATATAGTATAATTCGAGAACGCCATGACATTCGTAGGAATGTTTCACATACGAAGGGGTGAGGTAAAGATGGTCTTTCTTCAGTTCGAATACGCCGTCTTCCCTGATTATTTTTGCCTCGCCGCTTTTCACATAGTGTATCCTGGCAAACGGACTATGTACATTTTTCCAGTTCCAGTCGGCGTCGTGGTACGCATATCCTATATTTAATAAAATGAAATCCCTATTCAATACTTCCTTGTTCATTATCAGCGTGATTTGGATGTGAAGTTAGAAAAATAATCGATAAAGTGCATCTTTTAATCGATAAAGAATAAAAATGTACCCGGATTAAATCCATAGTTTTGTAAACAAAGATTATAACGTAAACAATTACCATGGAATACAGAAATATTGGAAACACAGGCATGAAGGTGTCTAAAATCAGTTTCGGAGCCTCTTCGTTGGGAGGGGTTTTTCATTCGTTGAAGGAAGAAACAGGGATCGAAGCGGTGAATACGGCTATCGATAATGGTATAAATTTTATCGACGTATCTCCTTACTACGGGCATCTGGAAGCCGAAATTGTGCTGGGAAAAGCCTTAAAGCATATAGAACGGGATCGTTATTACCTTTCTACCAAAGTGGGGCGTTACGGGAAAGACGGTGTAAACTACTGGGATTATTCCGCTAAAAAGGCCAAAGAAAGCGTTTATGAAAGCATGGAACGGCTAAACGTAGACCGTATCGACCTGATCAATATCCACGACATTGAATTTGCCGACCTCGAGCAGGTTTGTAATGAAACGCTTCCGGCACTGACGGAACTCCGCAGCGAAGGAATGGTTAAGCATGTGGGGATCACGAACCTTACGTTGCGGCATTTCAAATATGTAATCGATCATGTTCCGGCGGGAACGGTGGAGAGCGTCCTTTCTTTTTGCCATTATACGTTGAATGACGATGCTCTGGCTGACTATCTCGACTATTTTGAATCAAACCATATAGGGGTAATCAATGCTTCGCCTTACTCTATGGGGTTACTGACCGAACGGGGTGTTCCCGACTGGCATCCGGCGCCGGCGGCATTGAAACGGCTTGCCTCGAAAGCTGTCGACTATTGTAAGTCGAAAGGGATATCCATCGAACAGGTGGCGGTTGGCTTTTCTGTTGCCAATCCCAGGATTGCAACGACCTTGTTCAGCACTACAAATCCTGAAAATGTACTGAAAACGATACGCTATGCAAACACTCCGTTGGATATGGAACTGGTAGCGGAAATACAGAAGATATTCGAACCCGGCTTCCGTGATACCTGGGTGAACAGCTAACTAATTGAAAATTGAAAATTTATGAAGGCGATACAGATTATCGGGACGGGGAAAACGCAGGTTATTGACATTCCGAAACCGGAATTGAAAGCGGGACATGTTTTGCTAAAAATCGGGTTTGTCGGTTTTTGCGGGTCCGACCTGAATACATTCAGGGGGTTGAATCCGCTGGTGAAGCTGCCGATCATTCCCGGACATGAAATAGGGGCGGTGATAGAAGCCGTTGCCGACGGTGTACCTTCCGGTTTACAACCGGGGATGCACGCGACGGTAAATCCTTATACCAGTTGCGGGCATTGTCCGGCGTGCAGGAATAGCCGTCCGAATGCCTGTGAATTTAATCAGACATTTGGTGTACAACGCGACGGAGCCATGTCGGACTATTTGCTTGTCCCCTGGGAAAAGGTGATTGCAGACCCGGCTGTTTCCGTCCGCGATTTTGCATTGGTCGAGCCGATGAGTGTTGGTTTTCATGCCGTAAGCCGTGCGGAAGTAACCGATCTGGATACGGTAATGGTGATCGGTTGCGGTATGATCGGTGTAGGAGCAATAGTCCGCACAGCTATCCGTGGCGCAAAGGTGATTGCCGTGGATGTAGACGATAAGAAACTGGATCTAGCTCGTCGCCTGGGCGCACACTATACGATCAACTCTGTGAAAGAAGACCTGCACAAACGGGTAGCTGAAATAACCGCTGATAATGGCGCCGATGTGATCATTGAAGCCGTCGGGCGTCCCGAAACCTATATTGCCTCCATTGCGGAAGTCGCCTTTACGGGACGGGTGGTTTATATCGGTTACGCCAAAGAAAAAATACCGTTCGACACACAATATTTCGTAAAGAAAGAATTGAATATCCTGGGTTCGCGCAATGCTTTGCCATGCGACTTTAAAGAGGTTATCGAGTATCTGAAACGGGGAACCTGCCCGGTGGACGAGTTGATTACTGCCGTATATGCACCGGAAGAGGCACAAGACGCTTTAGAAAGATGGTCGGCCAACCCCGGCGAAGTTTTCCGTATCTTAATACGTTTCTGATTATGATATTTCCGATAATAGATGCACATGCCCACCTTTGGCTTCATCAGGATGCCGAGGTAGAAGGGAAAAAGATAAAAACACTCGAAAACGGCAGATCCGAGTTCATGGGGGAAATACGCCAGATGATACCGCCTTTTATGATCGACGGGCGCAACACGGCGGAGATTTTTCTCTCCAATATGGACTATGCACAGGTTTCAGCAGCCGTCGTCACACAGGAATATATCGACGGGATGCAAAACAGTTACCTCCTCGAAGTACAGGAAAAGTATCCCGAACGTTTCCTCTGTTGCGGCATGGTGGATGCCCGCAAGCCCGGCTATCTGGCTCATGCGGAAGAATTGCTCGGACAAGGTTTCCGGGCGATAAAGATACCGGCTCAACGGCTGGTGACGGAATCGGGACGTACATGGCTCACCTGCGATGAGATGATGGACATGTTTCACCTGATGGAAGAGAATAATATTATTTTGTCTATCGACCTTGCCGACGGAGCGACACAGGTGGGCGAGATGAACGAAATAATAGCCGAATACCCATCGTTGAAAATCGCTATCGGTCATTTCGGAATGGTGACGCGCATGGATTGGCAGGAGCAGATCAAACTGGCACGGAACGCGAACGTGATGATCGAATCGGGTGGTATCACGTGGCTCTTCAACGATGAGTTTTATCCGTTTACCGGAGCCATCTGGGCGATTCGTGATGCTATCGACATGGTAGGTATCGAGAAGCTGATGTGGGGTTCCGATTATCCACGCACCATTGTGGCAATTACCTACCGGATGTCGTACGATTTTATTACACGTTCGGCGCTGCTTACCGACAAAGAAAAATCGTTATTCTTAGGCGCTAACGCCGCTGCTTTTTACGGATTTGAAGGCTTGCGGGAGTTGCCTTACATTAAAAATATGTCGGAATAACCCTGATTATTTAGTTTCAGTCAGCTAAAGCTGACTGCTATTGATATTATCAATAAGAAACCATGAAGACTACAAAAAATACGATTGCTTTAACCCTCATATTCAGTTTATTCTTTATCTGGGCGATAAGCAGTAACCTGTTGCCGACAATGATCCGGCAACTGATGAAAACATTCGAGCTGACCGCTTTCCAGGCGTCGCTTACCGAGGCTTTCTACTGGATCGCCTATTTTATTTTCCCCATACCGATAGCTATGTTTATGAAGAGGTATAGCTATAAAGCCGGAATAATCGTGGGACTATCCATTGCCGCTTTGGGAGGATTATTGTTTTTCCCTGCCGCCGCCATACAACAATACTGGGCTTATCTGGCAATTTTCTTTATTATAGCTACCGGAATGTGTTTTCTGGAAACGGCGGCCAACCCCTATGTCACTGTTTTGGGAGACGCCGCATCGGCTCCCCGCCGCCTGAACCTCGCGCAATCGTTCAACGGATTGGGAGCGTTTATTGCCGCTATGTTCCTGAGTAAACTGGTACTGAGCGGCAACGATTACACCCGTGAAACGATCCCTGCCGATTATCCCGGAGGATGGGAGGGCTTTGTACAGATTGAAACAAACGCCATGAAAATGCCCTATCTCGTGTTGTCATTGATCCTGATCATCATAGCCGTTGTATTTATATTCTCGCATTTGCCGAAAATAAAGGAAGGCGGTCACGACGAAGGAGATACAAAGGGTGAAAAACTGATAGACTTCAGCGTCCTTAAACGTTCACACCTACGTTGGGGAGTGATAGCGCAATTCTTTTACAATGGCGGACAGACGGCTATTAACGCCATGTTCCTGATCTATTGCTGTAAATATGTAGGTCTGCCCGAAAGCACGGCTACTACCTATTTCGGTTTTTATATGTTGGCTTTCCTGCTCGGACGCTGGATAGGCACACTGTTGATGGTAAAATTCAAGCCGCAAAATATGCTGGTTGTATATGCCGTTGCCAATATAGCCCTGTGCGGCGTCATCATGGCGTACGGAGGGATGATAGGGCTATATGCCATGCTGGGCGTATCGTTCTTTATGTCGATCATGTATCCCACCCAATTCTCGCTTGCGTTGGAAGGGCTGGGCAGCAAGACAAAAAGCGGCTCGGCCTTTCTGGTAATGGCCATTGTGGGAAATGTAGTTCTGCCGCCCCTTACAGGACACCTGATGGATATGAACGGACAATTATATCACCTGGCTTATTTTGTCCCGCTGGTATGTTTCATTTTCTGTGCCTATTATGGATGGAAAGGATATAAGATCATAAATTGATAAAATATCAGTCAGCTAAAGCAGACTGCAATTGATAAATCGGCCCCGGCCAATTGATATCATCATAAAGCAATTGAT
>DAMBSC010000010.1:0-88865 GCA_032054765.1 Tannerellaceae bacterium | reverse complement strand
ATCGGCCCCGGCCAATTGATATCATCATAAAGCAATTGATAGTAAGAAAGGAGAACAATTATAAATAAAATCAATTTAAAAAAAGATATATAATTATCAGAATGACAGATACATGAAAACTAAATATCACTTGCAGTCAGTTTTAACTGACTGACAAAAAAGAGGCATACACCTCTCTCTTTTGGCTTTAGCCGAATGATTTAGTTTGGCTAAAGCCAAAATCTGAGAGCAATCCCTAATCAGTTTCAGTCAGTTAAAACTGACTGCAATTGATAAATCGGCCCCGGCCAATTGATATCATCATAAAGCAATTGATAGTAAGAAAGGAGAAAAATAATAGATAATCAATTTAAAAAAAGATATATAATTATCAGAATGACAGATAAATGGATACTAAATATCAATTGCAGTCAGTTTTAACTGACTGATACTGAATGATGGATAATCATTTGAATGAATAGTCTGTTTAAACTATGTAGTTATTGTATCTTTTGGTGAATTTAGAATCATGGAATGGAGGAAATGTTATAAAACTGATTTTCAATGTTTTGCAATTGGCCCTTTTAAAGTATGCATAGTTTTTCTGAAAAGTATTAATACTTTTTGAAAAAAGTATGGCATCTTTTGGTGAAAACTATAGCTACTTTTTCGGCGAGGACAATACTTATTGTATATAATTAAAAAATATCTATATGAAACGAATAGAAGGTTATAAGCAAAAAACGTATGCAGTTCCAACGAAACGGTACTGCCAGACATTGGATCTGAAAGATGATCCTGAATTGATTGCCGAGTATGTGAAACGGCACAGCGAAGCGCATCACTGGCCTGAGATAAATGAAGGCATCCGCTCGGTAGGCATCCTCGAAATGGAGATTTACCTGTTGGGTACAAGGCTTTTTATGATTGTGGAAACTCCTTTGGATTTTGAATGGGATGCCGCTTTCGAAAAGCTTGCCGGACTACCCCGCCAGGCGGAGTGGGAAGAATACATGTCTATTTTCCAGTTGGCCGACCCGAAAGCCTCCTCCTCCGAAAAATGGCAACAGATGGATAGGATATTTCATCTGTATGAATAAAATAAATATGATTATCTGGATCTATCACTTGCAGTCAGTTGAAACTGACTGATAACTGAATGATGCTGAATGATGAAAATAATAAAGATAGATTATTTGTTTTTGGCTTTAGCCAAACTAAATTATTCGGCTAAAGCCATCTATATAGATTGCATTAATTTTCAGTCAGTTAAAACTGACTGCAAGTGATAGGTCAGTCAGCTAAAGCAGACTGGAATTGATAAATAAACAAAATACAAACAACAACATATAACAATAAAATTATATACTTATGAAAAAGAATGTATTTATAGTATTAGCTGTCCTTGCGCTTGCCTCGTGCCAGCAGACGGACAAAAAGAAGTATAACATCGATTCCGTGGCATCGCCTGCGGGAACAGAAGTATTTCAGGATAATTGGGAGAACATCGCCCGGAATTATATGTTTCCGCAGTGGTTTGTAGACGCCAAGTTCGGAATATTTATCCATTGGGGAGCTTATGCTGTGCCGGCATTCGACAGCGAATGGTATGCCCGTAATATGTACCAGAAAGACCATGCAGCCTATCTGCACCATATCGAAACGTGGGGGCCGCAGGATAAATTCGGCTATAAAGATTTTATCCCGATGTTCAAGGCAGAGAAGTTCAATGCCGAAGAATGGGCGGACATATTCAAGAAGTCGGGCGCCAAGTATGTTGTCCCGGTAGCGGAGCATCACGATGGTTTCTCCATGTACGACAGCGAACTGAACGAATGGAACGCCGCCAGGATGGGGCCTGAAAAAGACATTATCCAATTATTGAAAGATGCGCTGGAAAAACAGGGGCTTGTCTTCGGTCTTTCCACCCACAGGGCTGAAAATGCCTGGTTCTTCAACGGCGGGATGGAATTTCCTTCCGATGTGCAGGATATGAATATTTCCCTTTACGGAAGGCGTTACGAGTCGGAAAAGTACACGGAAGATTTCGCACGCGAATGGCTTACACACACCTATGAGTTGGTAAATAAATACGAACCTAAACTGATATGGTTCGACTGGACGGTGAACAATCCGGTATTGATGCCTTATTTCAACAAATTCATGGCGTACTACTACAACAATGCCCTCGACTGGGGAGAAGATGTAGTGGTAAATACCAAACAAGGCTACCCCACCAATGTACATGTATGGGACATGGAGCGTGGCAAATCGGAAAAAATGATGCAGTTCCCCTGGCAGACCGATACATCGGTAGGTAAAAGATCATGGTCGTATATAGACGGCGAGGAAAACAAGACACCCGAACAGATCGTACACGACCTGATCGATATCGTAAGCAAAAACGGAAACCTGCTGCTGAATATCGGTCCACGTGCCGACGGAACGATCACAGATGAGCAAAAAGACGTTTTATTATCAATCGGGAAATGGCTCGATGTGAACGGGGAAGCTATCTACGGAACACGTTGCTGGAAGAAATTCGGCGAAGGCGATGCCGAACCTACAAAAGGCTCGTTTACCGACAACGAAGCTACCGCTTATACCGCACGTGATATCCGCTTCACCACAAAAGGAAACGACTTCTATGCCATCGCCCTCAACTGGGACACCAACCTGTTGATCAAATCGCTGGATGCCAATGCCATCGCCGATGCAAAGATATTGAACGTCTCCCTGTTAGGCTCAGACGAAAAAATAACCTGGGAACAAACAAAAGACGGATTAAAAATATCCTTCCCCAAAGACAGACCCTGCGGATACGCCTATTCATTCAAAATAACTTTCGACAAAAAAGTAGGCGAACACCTCAAATCGGAGGCCGTAAACGAAGTAATGAAACATGGTGCATAAAAAAGAGTTAATATCAGTTGCCGTCGGTTTTCAACCGACGGACAAGATAGCAATGAGAAAGAATATATTCAAACTCAAATTTCTGGTCATAATATGGATGGTATGCCAGAGCAGTTTCTCACAAGTCACCGAGCGTGAACGTCCGGCTGAGTGGGATCAGTTAGTCGATGGCGGGCGGTTTATAGACCGTTTCCTGCCGATGAAAGGAAAAGTCCTGTCATCCGATACCTGGGGAGCAGCCAATACCATTCCCCGCTATACCGATAACGGGATTGAAGACCGCATCTGGTCGTACTGGGGAGGAAATATCAAGAAAGGCGAAGACGGTAAATACCACCTTTTCGTATGCGGCTGGCTGGAGAATTCACCCAAAGGGCACATGGAGTGGTCGAATTCGCTGGTATTCAATGCCGTTTCCGATAACCTGACCGGGCCTTTTATCCCCCGGAATATAATCGGCAAGGGACACAATCCCGAAGTCTTCCGGCTGAAAGACGGTCGGTATGTGCTCTATATGATCGACGGACGGTATGTAACCGACGATATTAACGGCAAATGGGAATACGGCAAATTCGACTTCAATCCCCGCGACCGAAAGATCATCGAAGGGTTATCAAACCTCTCTTTTGCCCGGCGCGAAGACGGCTCGTTTGTAATGGTTTGCCGTGGCGGCGGTATCTGGATCAGTCGTGACGGGCTTTCCGAGTACAACCAGATCACCGACAGACGTGTTTATCCGGACGTTGCCGGAGAGTTCGAAGACCCGGTAATATGGAAAGACCACGTCCAGTACCACATGATTGTGAACGACTGGCTGGGACGTATCGCCTTCTACCTCCGTTCGAAAGACGGAATCCGGTGGGTAGTCGATCCGGGTGAAGCCTATGCGCCGGGAATAGCCGTGCATGAAGATGGACGGGTAGAAAACTGGTTCAAGTACGAACGTATCAAGATGTATCAGGATAGTTACGGGCGTGCTATTCAGGCAAACTTCGCCGTGATCGACACCTTGAAACACGAAGATAAACCGTATGACAACCACAGTTCCAAAAACATAGGTATTCCCCTGAATCCGGGTGTCTTGCTGACTATTTTGGACAATAAACCCATCACTGCCGCAACAAAGCAAATCCGTGTAAAGATACAGGCGGAAGACGGTTTTAATCCGCAAACCGATATCGATCTTGCTTCCTTACGTTTCGGAGCTTCGGAAGAAGTGAACTACGGACGGGGATGCACCGTATTGAAAACCGAGAACGACGGCAAAGACCTGATCGTTGTTTTCAATGGTAAAGGAAACGGAATCACAGAGGAGGAATTCGCGCCCAAGCTGATCGGCAAATATAAAAGCGGAAAAATGCTCTACGGTTATGCCCGCCTGCCGTATATCGATTATATCGAACCGGTACTCTCCGCCTGTTCCCCCTCTTTCAGTCAGACGGATAAAGGTTGGAACTGCACAGTTGAAGTAGAAAACTTCGGACAAACAGCCTCCGGCGAAGCCTCATTGAAAGTGGAATATATCAGAAACGGGAAAAAGACCACTATCGCCTCTGGTAAAGTTCCGGCATTGCAACCTTATGAGAAGAGGGAGTTGACATTGCCAGCTAAAACCGTTGAAGCGGCTGATGAAGAGGTTATTGTAACTATTTACTCGGGGAAGAAGGTACTGTCTACTTTTAAACCTAATTTGAAAGAAAAATGAGGCTACCAATTGAAAAAAAACAATCTCTAATCATCTATTATGGTCAGTCAGTTAAAACTGACTGCTATTGATGGGGAGGGAGAATAGCAGATAATCATTATTTTTATTGGTCATCTGCATATTGCCTCTTTGATTGTTTAATTGTTGATCTATCGATTGCAGTCAATTTTAACTGACTGATAAAAATGATGATAATAAAAATGTAGATCTATATAAATGGCTTTAGCCAAACTAAATCTTTTGGCTAAAGCCATTTATATATCCAGATATCATTATCAGTCTGCTAAAGCAGACTGCAATTGATCAATTGATCAAAAGATAGGGGACAATCATTTGCTTAAGCCGGAAGATCATACAAGGTGCTTCTATTCTTCTTTTTTCCGGCTTACATAATCTGAGGGTAAACAGCCAAACTCATCTTTAAAATACTTGCGGAAGAGTTTATTGTCGTTGAAACCGACTTGAAAAGCCACTTCGTTGACACGGAGCTGGCTTTTTTCTAGTAGCAAGGCAGCTCTTTTCAGACGAATGGTGCGGATCAGCTCTACCGGGGTTTTACCGGTTATG
Source organism: Tannerellaceae bacterium (assembly GCA_032054765.1). Lineage (GTDB taxonomy): Bacteria > Bacteroidota > Bacteroidia > Bacteroidales > Tannerellaceae > DFXE01. Next base: position 83,701 of record DAMBSC010000010.1, on the reverse strand, counting down.
GAGGATGTCTTTTTGTAGAAGTTGGCACGGCTCATTCCCATTTCGCGACTCAGCCACTCGACGGAGAGTTCAGGGTCGGCAAGGTGTTCTTCGATAAACGTGATTGATTTTTTCATAAGTTCTTCATCCAGCGAACTGATATGTATATCGGTGAGTTGAATGCCGCCTTTAGAGGGTTGCATGAACTTTTGCTGCATGCGGTTGCGGAGTTCGATCAGGTGGTTGATCTTTAACAATAACATCTCCATGTTGAAAGGTTTGCCAATGTAATCGTCGGCTCCGGCTTCCAGACCGATGATCTTACTGGCTTCTGCCGATTTTGCCGTCAGCAGGATAACAGGGATATGGGAGGTGCGGATATCTTGTTTGATACGTTTACAAAGGGTAATACCGTCGGTTACGGGCATCATAACATCGCTGATGATCATGTCGGGCAGCTTATCCAGGATAATTGTCCAGGCTTCTTCGCCGTCTGCGGCCATAAGGATATCGTAGGAGTCTTTCAGGCTTAGCTTCATAAATTCGCGGAACTTGGCATTATCATCTACGCCAAGCAACAGGGGTTTTTCGGTTCGTTCCTGAGGTTGGATAACTTCTTCGGGTCCGGTTTCATTGATTATTTCCGGAGCGGAAATCACTTCTTCCGTTTCCGACAGGGCGAGCGGGAGAGATACGGTGAACGTACTTCCCTTACCCGGCTTGCTTTCTACGGAGATCGTTCCGTCGTGTAGCTTGACAAACTCCCGGCAGATATGTAGTCCTATTCCTGTTCCTGTTACCGAAGAGGCTTCATTTTCGGAGGGAACCTGATAAAAGCGGTTGAATATCAGTTCGCATTTATCTTCTTCAATGCCTATTCCGGTATCCGTTACCTGTATCAGGAGGTAGTTGCTTTTTTCTTCTTGTTGCAGATGGAGCGTGACGGATATTTCTCCTCCCTCGGGAGTGAATTTGAAAGCATTGCTCAGCAGGTTGGATACGATCTTGAATATTTTATCGGTATCAAACCGCATGGTTATAGAAGGTAAAGAGGTAGAGAACGTGAAACGGATATTCTTTTGCTCGGAAAGTTCCTTGAATGTGTGGGTAATGTTACGGACAAACAAAACAATATCACCGGAGGAAAGGAGCAGCTTGACTCCTTGTACGTCGATCTTACGGAAATCGAGCAACTGGTTTACGAGAGATAACAGTTGTTGTGCATTCTCCTGTATCAGTTGTAATATTTTTTTATTGTCGGAATTGTTCTCTCCTTTGATCAGTTTCTCCAAAGGGGCGATGATCAGTGTCAGCGGGGTACGGAATTCATGGCTCACATTGGTAAAGAAGCGCAACTTCATTTCGTCCATTTCATGCAGGCGTTTGACGGCGATCTGTTCCTGTTCTTTCTCAAATTTCCGTTTCTGGTAACGCAATATGGTTTTTATAATGCCGTAAATAAGCAGGATACTTAATAAGACATAAAAGGCGATTGCCCAGGTGGTAGCCCAGAATGGAGGTTCTACCCGTATTTGCAATTCCACAGGATTGACACTCCATACACCGTCGTTATTCACGGCTCTTACCTGGAATGTATAGTCTCCCGAAGGCAGGTTCGTGTATGTGATATTCCGGTTGCCGGCATCTACTGTCGTCCAGGCTTTGTCAAAGCCTTCCATTATAAAGGAGAACTTGTTTTTTTCGGGAAGAAAATAGTTGAGGGCGGATATATTCAGTGTAAAGCTGCGGTCTTCGTATTCCAATGAAAGTTTCTTTGTGTAGCTTATGTCTTCGTCCAGTACGGTTTTGCCGTTGTATTGTTTTCCCGGCCAGATCGCCTGGTTTTGTATATAGATGTCGGAGAATACTACTTTAGGCACGAAGCTGTTATACTCAATCTGCAAGGGGTTGAATATCGTCAAACCGTTGGTTCCTCCAAAGATCACTTCTCCACAGGATAAATAGCATGTACTGTTCCGGTTAAAAACCCTTCCCTGTACTCCTTCATTCTCGTAATAAACGGAGCAGTCGAAGTGGTACTTCCTGTCTTTTTCATTGTAGACAGGTGTGATCTTCAGCAAACCGTTTTTGGAACCGAGCCATAACGTATAATTATCGTCCTGCATGATAGACATAATATCATTGTCGGGCAGCCCGTTTGTTTTATCCAGGTCGTACAGGCGGTCGTTTACTATATCGTAAATGCTCAGGCCGTTATTGCTCCCGATCCATAATAGTTGCCGTTTGTCAAGATGAGTTGTATTGATCGCTTTCTCGTGGAAAGGAGTCGAACCGTCGCGCGTACCCGTAAATGTCCTGACATTACCCGTCTGCATATCCAGTATATTAAGTCCTGAAGCTGTTCCGACCAGTAGTTCGTTCTTTCCTCCCCTGGACAGGGAATATACGATGTCCGCCAGAATTGGATTGGTTGGATCGGTAGAGGAATAATGCTTCCATTGCCGGGTATTCAGGTCGAGCCGGTTCAATCCTCCTCCGAGGGTTCCGATCCAAAGTTTATCATTATCATCTGCATACAGGCTGTAAATGCTGTTATTGGAAAGTCCTGAATCGCTACATCTGTAATGTGTGAACTTTTTTCCGTCGAAGCAATCCAATCCGCCCATATAGGTTCCGATCCAGAGATTTCCGTCTTTATCGCTGTCCATGCAGACAATAATATTACTGACCAGGCTGGACGGGTTCGACGGATCGTGTTGGTATCTCCGGTATTCTCCTGTCGAACGGTTATAGTGGAGCAAGCCTTTTCCGTTGGTTCCGATCCACAGGTTTCCTTTCTTGTCTTCATATACACTGTTACAGTCGTTTATCCCGACATCTTCGGCCAGGGATATCGGGTAACGGATGGTTGCAAACTTGATAATGCTTTTATGGTAATAATTGATCCCGTTTTTGTACGTACCACCCCATAGAATTCCGGTATCGTCCTTGTAGAGGCAGATCACACTGTTCTGGCTGATACTTTTCTGGTCGAACGGATCACTCTTTATAACGTTAACGGTATTCCTTTTTTTATCCAGGATATTTATACCTCCGTGATCGGTTGCTATCCATAGGTTGCCGTCATCATCTTCTTCGACGTCGCGGATAAAGGAAGAAGAAAGGGGAATAGAGGAGTTTCCTGAATAGTGCGTCCATTTTTTCTTTTCCGGATTATAACGGTACAGCCCGCTGTAGTTGTCCGGATGCATATATATCCATAATTCGTTGTCGCTATCCACAAAAAGATAAAAGCCTTTCAGGTCAGAATATGGTTTCAGATACTCCTCCTTTCTGCGGGATTGCGGTTGCAGGAGATCGACAATTTCTATGGTTCCCGAATTATACACCAGATAGAAAGCATTTCCCTTCTCTGCCACATCACATACAAATCCTTCTTCGGGATCGGTCTGGATAGATTTTGTTTCACCCGTCGTATAGTCATATTTGCATAGTTTGTTGTTGTCGTCGACAAACAACAGCTTATATTCTTTATCCTGAAAGACACTATTGATAGAGTTGCTAAGGTTCATAGAAGTGCAGTATTCCGCTACGGTCTGGAAACTCCTTTTATAGGGATCAAAAATACTGATCCGGTCATCCTGATAGGTGATCCAGAGTCTGCCGTCCTTTGTTTCCGTCAGTTTCAGAATGAATGCTTCGGAGAATAATGATCCGTTTACCTCATGGCGGAATGTCTTAAACTCATATCCATCGAAACGGGCTAATCCGGCTCCTGTCCCGAACCACATAAACCCTTGTGTATCCTTATAAATACAACTAACCTCATTGGATGACAACCCGTTATTGACATCCAACCGGTTGAAAAGTATCTTGTTTTCCAAGGCATAGACCTGCCCCATCGTAGCCAGTATCATCCAAAGAAATAAACAAAACCATTTTTTCATAATAGCGAATTGATATAGTATGTGTTTTTATGATGTAAAAATAGTTAATTTTTCTTTACTAATAAAGAATTGGGATATCTTTTTATCTTTATTCAGTCAGTTAAAACTGACTGCAAGTGATATTTTGTCTTTGAGGAACACATAATATGAGGAGTCGCCTCCCATAGCATATTTTATTTGTTGCCTGGAGTATGGGAAAATTTGAAGTCGCAGATTGTGACTTCAAGTTGAGGGGGGAGTCGAATGGGATGAACTGGTCATAAATTGCGACCGGTTTTAAAATAATGCTGTAGTGCTCTCCATTTTCACTCCTGAAATCAATTGCAGTCAGTTTTAACTGACTGATAATGATATTATATAGATTATATAAATGGCTTTAGCCAAAGGATATAGTTCGGCTAAAGCCAGATGCGGGAGGCAAGGCATCTTTTTATTCAGTCAGTTAAAACTGACTGCAAGTGATAGATCAGGTCTTAGCCAATTGATAAATCGCTTTATGCTTCGCTAAGCGATTTATCAACTTCCTCTTTTTAACTAATTAGCCTATTTGCTTTCTTCCAATAACTGTTGGGCGGCGAGGACTAGGAACATGTAGTGTGAGGAGCCGCCGCCCATAACGTATTCTACTTGTTGCCAGAGGTATGGGAATTCGAGGAGTTCCGGGAAGTCGGGACGGATCAGGGCTGTGCCTGAGATAACGCCGCCGGGGATGTAGGACCAGTCGGCGCGGTTTAGTCCGTAACCGACGGTTGCCGAGCGGCTGCCGACACCTGAGGCAAACGAAGATGTATTGGAACCCGGGTGACATCCGAGTACAAAGTTCAATGCATTATAGATAAACTCCGTAGAGAAGATATCGGGGTATGAGGTATGCAGGAAGTAATGACGGAAACCGAATGACTGGATATCCCAGCCTGCTCCCCAGATATGCGGACGGTAAGGGATGCCGTATGGTGTTTCTGCTCCTTGTTTCTGTAATTCTGCTTGCAGGTTTTGCAGGGCGGATCTGATTGCTTTCGAGAACTTCGGGTTGTTTATTTTCTTGTCGGCACGGCCGATAAAGCAGCCAGTCATCCTTATATTTTCCGCGATGTAGTCGGTTTCCGATAACAGGTATTTTTTGTAGGTATCTTCTCCGGTGGTGAGGAAAAGTTCTGTTGCGGCCTGTATCTTTGCGGTTTTCGCCCGTCCGGTGACGGAAGTAGAGCGATATATTTCGCGGGCGGCTTCGAGGGATTGGGCGCTCAGGGTATCGTTGAAACCTTTCAGTACACGGGAAACGGCTGCCAAGTGTGCTGCAGAACTGAGTTCCCGGTAGGGGTTTTCTTCGGTAAATACCCAGCGGTCGTCGTCGTTGCCCTTTATGTTGTCCGTCATGGCGGCGGCATCGCCCAGCATTACATATTGGCGGAGGTCGTTACAGATAATCCCGCGATATAGTCGTCCGAGGCTGCGGTAAGCGCCGACTACGCTCAGGGCGCCATGCTCCACTTGCTGAAGCAGGTCGGCTTTTCCGTCGGGCTGGTGTATTTCGGTGATCTTTGTCGTTTGGTCTATCGAGGTGACGTCGTAGTCTACTTTGAAGGCTTCGTACGCCAATGCCAGAATATAGGATTCGCCTGCCTGCGACTCGATCCGGAGGTCGAAATCTCCGGCATCGTGCCAGCCGCGGGCACAAGGTTGCCGGGTTGGTATTTGGTTAATGTGGAAGGGCCTTGTACGTATCCGTCGATATGGTTGAAATCCACCGGAGCCATCTGTGCATCGTCCATGTGGCAGCAGTCATGCCATACGCGGTATTTTTCGTTTACCCGCATGTGGCACATCTGTACGGGCAGGAAGTATTCCAGAACGGGTTGCCAGGCTCCGCGGTCGTAGATGTCTTTTGCTATGCGGAATACGTCCGACTGTGAATTTCCGTATGTTATCTGGTAGAGTCCCTCCTCTTTTACTGCTGAAAAGTCGAAAGTCAGGTAATTATAGCGCATGAACTGTCCCCATTCGGTTCCGGCGGTTTCTATCATGCGTTGCCTGCCCTTTTCCGTTATTTTATAAAGTACTGGATTAGTCCGGTTATTGTCACGTTTGTCCAGTTCGATAATAGCTGTTTTGGGTTGGTCGGGATGATAGCCCAACTGCGAAAGTTGTACAACAGGCGTGTAGAGCCATTCTTCTACAACGTTAGGTGTGATCACCCATTTCACGGCTTCTTTGGTTGCTCCGGCCTGGATTTCACTGCGCACTACAAACCAGCCGTTGTTATGGTTCATGCGTCCGTCGAACAGTTTGAGGTCGGCTTTGAGCGACTCGATGGTAAAGCGGTTGTAAGGATCGTCGGGACGTACGGTGAAACGTTTTCCTGTGGCGTAGGGTTCGGCAACGACATCATCGGCGATTATCGGGCTATAGCCTTTGCCTTTCAGTCGGGCGGCGTCGGCTTTTCCTTCCGGATTATACTTGCCTATATGATCGAGGTTTGTTTTTTCCTGTGATACCGGGCCATTCGGTTGCTGGGGGAAGAAACCGCTTTGCCCGTCCATGATCCAGGCTTTGCCGAAAAGGGTTCCGGGGAATAGTTCGAGGTTAAATCCTACTTTCCCAATAAACTCTGCCGGAACGGGGCGATCCAAATCGACGGTAACGACTATGGAACTGCCTTCTCCTTTTACGGTAACGGTATAATTGAACTCGATATCGGGATAGATCATCGGGTTGAATCCAGTCATATGGCGCGAGGAGTCGGGATAGCTCAGCCGGGCGGTGATGGTGTTGGCCGCCATATCTGTTTTCCGGTCGCGTTGGATGGGTACGGGCTGCCATTGTCCGGGTGTTGGTTCGAGGCGGATATCGCCATTGGTTGCTACCCTGTTGCCGTGCATGATGAGACTAACGCCTCCCTGATGCCCTTCGGGGTAAATGTCGTCGAATGCCATGACATCGACTCCTTTGTCCTGAAAATATCCGGTGGACTTTAATTCAAACTGTTGACCTGCGGTGGTCAGCGAAAAGGCCGTTAACAAAAAGGCCGATAGCAGGGGGACATGCTTTTTCATTATAAATAGTTTGTTATGTTGAAGTATCCGAAAAATATCCCCCTGCGTGCCCTAATGATATTATATTTTATTTCTAATTTTTAAAGACAAAACAAGGTGTATGCGGATCTGTCTGTTTTTCAATTAATTATTTTTTTTCAGTATCAGTCAGTTAAAACTGACTGCAAGTGATATTTAGTTTTCATGTGTCTGTTTTTCTGACAATTATATATCTTGTTTAATTGATTATTTATTATTGTTCTCCTTCTTTCTATCAATTGCAGTCTGCTTTAGCTGACTGATTTGATATTGATTGGAAATACCCTCCTTTTGGCTTTAGCCGAATAAAAATACATTTGGCTAAAGCCAAAAGAGAGAGTCTCTTTCTTATCAGTCAGTTAAAACTGACTGCAAATGATATTTTGTTTACATGTGTTTGTTTTTCTGACAATTATATATCTTGTTTTAGATTGATTATCTATTATTGTTCCCTTTTCTTTTATCAATTGCAGTCTGCTTTAGCTGACTGATTTGATATTGATTGGAAATGCCCTCTTTTTGGCTTTAGCCGAATAAAAATACATTTGGCTAAAGCCAAAAGAGAGAGTCTCTTTCTTATCAGTCAGTTAAAACTGACTGCAAATGATATTTTGTTTACATGTGTTTGTTTTTCTGACAATTATATATCTTGTTTTAGATTGATTATCTATTATTGTTCCTTTTCTTTTATCAATTGCAGTCTGCTTTAGCTGACTGACAAGGGATATTTTATGTTATTGTATTTTATTTTTGTTTTGCATTGAGAAAAACGGGGTTGATTGTATGTGTTTGTTTTTCTGGTGATTATATGTTTTTTTGAAATGGTGTGTATAGTTTTCTGAAAAAGATGCCATAGTTTTTGTGAAAAGTATTAATACTTTTTGGAAAAAGTATGGCATCTTTTTTTTCGGTCATTTTGCTTATTGTAAAATTGTCGATTATAGTTTTACTTGTATGGGCTGACCTGTATAGTTGACATCGCTTTTTTTGCCTTGGGGGTTGTCGGGGGTGATGAAGATGACGGAGATATTCCTTTCTTTGATCATTCCCGGGTATGATCCCTTCCGACCTGCTATGGTAAGCTGTTTTGCGGCTTCGTTGTAGTCGAAGGAGATCGTGCTGTATTCGCCTTTTTCGTAATTGTAGGTTGTTCCGTTGTCTTCGTAGAGGGTGAAAGTTCCGTTGGTTCCGGTATATACGCGGATGGTCAGGTCTTTTTGTTCTTCTGCGGTAGACTGGATCACTTTTCCGGTCGGGATGATCGATCCGGCTTTTACGTATAACGGCATACGTTCGTATGGGGCGTCTACGTTCATAGTTTTTCCTCCTTGTATGTTTTTTCCGGAATAATAATCGTACCATTGTCCGGCTGGGAAATAGACTTCGCGGCTGCGTTTTTTGTATTCGTAAACCGGACATGCCATAAACGCGGTGCCGAACATATACTGGTCGTCGATGTTGTGTGTCTTTTTATCTCCGGTGTAGTCCATTACCATAGCGCGCATGATGGTGTAATCATTGAAATAGGTCATGCCGGCAAGGCTGTAGATATATGGCATAAGCTGATATCTTAGTTCGGTGTAGTACTTCATGGAGGTGTACGTAGGGCTTCCTTCGGGCGAGATATGATAGATTTCGCGGTAAGGGTATTGTCCGTGGCTGCGGAAAAGGGGACAGAATGCTCCGAACTGGAACCAACGGGTGTTTAGCTCGCGCCATTCGTTCATATCTTCGCTTCCTTCCTTAGCGTTTTCGTATCTTTTTTCTACGCAGAAACCACCGATGTCCATTGTCCAGTACGGGATGCCCGACATGGCAAAGTTGAGTCCGGCGCTGATCTGGGCTTTCATATCTTCCCAACGGGTTCCGATGTCGCCGCTCCATGTTGCGGTGGAATAGCGTTGCAGTCCGGCAAATCCTGAACGGGTAAGCAGGAATACACGGTCGTCGGGGTTTACGCTGCGCTGACCGTCGTAGATCGCTTCGGCATTGGCAAGCGCATAAGCATTGAAGTACTTGGTCGATGGGCCTAATGCGGTAGGGCCGCACAGTTTTTTGCGGTAGTCCATATCGGTATTGTCCTGCACGTTTGGTTCGGATGCATCCATCCACCATGCGTCTATTCCGAGGCTGTAGAGTTTTTCGTTCATCTGCTTCCAGAATAGTTTCCGCGCGTCGGCGTTGTAAGCGTCGTAGAACGAACCGATATAGCCGGGATAGATCCAGTCGCGTATGCTGTCTTTCACGGCTTGTTGGTACATGGCGCCCAGCGCATCGAGTTCTTTATAGTGTTGAGTAGTGATGTAGAATTTCGGCCATACGGAGATCATAAACCGTGCGTTCTGGTCGTGTACTTTTTGGATCATTCCTTTCGGGTCGGGGAAACGCTGTTTGTCGAACTCATGACTACCCCAGGCATCTACCGGCCAGTAGCTCCAGTCTTGCACGATCACGTCGAGCGGTACATTTCTTTTCCGGTATTCGCCCAAGGCAGTCAGTAGTTCGTCTTGTGTTTTATAGCGTTCTCGACTGAGCCAGTAACCCATAGCCCACTTCGGCATGATCTGGCTTTTGCCTGTTGCCGTGCGGTAACCGCTTATTACTTCGTCCATATTTTTTCCGTGGATAAAGTAATAATCTATCTCGTCGCCCATTTCGCTGAAAAAGGCAAGGCGGTTTTGTTCTTCCTGCGGTAGAGGGCTCAGGACTTTCAGTCCCAGATATGAAACGCCTCCGTCGGGCAGCCACTCTATGCGTATAGGGTATCTTTTTCCTTTTTTAAGGTCTAATGCTATTTTGTAGTCGTTCGGGTTCCATGCCGTACGCCATCTTTCGGGGATCACTTCTTTTCCGTCTACGAATACTTTCGTATAGCCTGCGTAGTGGAGCTTGAAATGGTGCAATCCGCTTTCTGTTGGTTCGAGATCGCCTTCCCATGTTGCATACGCTTCGTTCTGCGGGAATCCTGCGGGGAAATTACGGATCGTGACAAGGTCTTCGTAGTCGATTTTCGGCTCGTTACGTGTGTGCAGTACGTCCTTCTTTGCCTCGTCGGAATAATAGATGGCGGTCAGGCTGCCTTCTTTCCCGTTTTTATCATAAAGTTTGAAGGCGCCGTCGAGGTCGCTATACGGGCGTTTGTCGCCGAAACGGCTGAGCGAATAGTTGTGCCACAGGATTCCGTATCCTTTGGTAGACAGGATAAAGGGCACGCTTACTTTGGTGTTGTACTGGAACAGTTCTTCGTTCTTGCCTTTGTAGTTGAACTCGTCGCTCTGGTGTTGTCCCAGACCATACAAGCCTTCGTCGGCATCGTTTTCGAATACCTGATGCAAGGTGTATCCTTTTGTTCCTTCTATTTCCATTGGTGAAAATTCCTTTCCTCCTCCTTTTTTCTCGCGGAGCACCAGCTTGCCTTTGCTGTCGGTAAACCATACTTCGCCGGTTCCTTTCAGTACGTGAGCTTTTGTAGTTGCTGTCGCGAGGATGATCGTGTCTCCCTTTTCCTCAACAGTAAAAGCCGGAACCGGAAGGGTACGGGTATCTTTTATCATGTTTACTTCTTCTTTAAAGACACCGTTTGGGGAGGCAACGACATGGATCACATTGTCGTTCACGACTTCCAGTTTGATGGCTTTTGCTGCTCCGGATCGGATGGGGGTTACCAGTCCGTTCGCGGTTTTCGAATAAGCAAGGGCATATTCTGCACTACATAGTAATGCCCCTGTTAACAGATAGATAATAATTTTTCTCATTTCTTAGTTCTTCTTTTTATTTTACATTGTTCTATCGGGTCTTTCGTTCATAGGCCTTATATGAATGAGGCATCAGGGTGATGGTAAATTCGCACCTGTTTTCTTTCGGGCGGTAACGCGGAAAGAAAGTCTGGGGTTTTGTTTGTTCCACTGCCTGCAATACTTTTCCGCTCTCCATGTCTGTGAGGCTTTTAGTCTCCGGTTCTGTGATTATGCGGACTTCAACGGGTTCGTCATTGAACGATTCTACGATAAACGTACCGTTATCATATACAAACAGCGCTACTTTGGAGGGTGCTTCCAAACGGATTCCCATGCCCCGGCTCATCACATAGCGGATCTCGTTCAGGGCTTCGGCGGGATAGTCGTATAGATTGCCCATATCGTCGGGGATGGTCAATACATACATATTGCCTTTTGAATAGGGCGCCCTTAGCAGGATGGGGTAACCGCTTACCCCGCGCGTCAGCGGACGTCCGGCGCTGACGATCTCCCATGAGTCGTTTGTCTGGTAATGTACCTGCGGGATCAGGATGTCGCGACCGATCACGCCGCCATTGTACCCGAAGTCGTTGACCAGCGCTTTGAGGTCGGAGCAACGGAGTTCGGCTATTTCGGCTATCTTTTCGGGGATTGCTTTCAGGAGTCCGCTGGTGATTACGATATCTCCTCCTTTTTGTAGTTGTTTTTTTATACGGGCGACTATCTGGTTGTCGTATTTAGCTTGCTCAGTCAGCAGCACGATTTCCTGGTCTTCGGGGAACGTGGAATGCATATCCATCGGAAGACCAATCATTCCCAAATAGTTTTGCAGGAAGTCTTCGCCCAGCGAATGAAAGGGTTTGTATGAGTGTATGCCTACGGGTTTTCCCAGTTTATGTACGATCCGGTCTACTTTTTCAAGCGAAACGGCTGCTGCACGCGCCAGTGTGGTGGGTTTTATCGTCTGGTTACCGGCAAGGGGGATGGGTTTCATCATTTCGTCGTAGTCGAAGCTCGTCCCTTGTCCCTGCCACGGGGTACGATGTTCGGGTCTTAGTTTGATACCGAGCAGTTGATTGTAGGCAAAAAGAATAATTTCCGGTGTTTTGGCAAACATGGTGAGCCACAATTGTTCCGCGTAACGGTCGAGCCCCATATGTGAACCGCCTGCATCTACCCAACCGCCTCCGTTGTAACCCGGGCGCAGGTTGTCGAAATAGCGGATAATGTTGTAGCCGAGGTAATTTTGCAGGTGTTGGTCGCCTGCGGGATCACGGGTTTCGGTTCCTGTCCATACCCCGTCGAAAAGGTAAGGGCCGTTTTTAAGGTCGAATCCCAAGCCCTGGAAATGGTCGTACCAGTTCGGGTATTTGATTATTACTTTTACATTAGGGTTTATTTTCTTTGCCGGGTTTAATACTAATTCTTTTCCGGCTTCATTCATCAGTTTAAGGCGGTAGTCTGTCCAGCTCAGGTTGCCCTTTGCTTTAATTTCTTCGTCGGATTTGCAACTGGTGAAAAAGAAATCGTCCAGAATGAAATCGTCGAAATGTTTGGCTGTATGCTCGGCAATCTCTCTTACCAGCTTACGGTGTTCGGCGTTTGAGTAGCAGAAAGTTTCAAAGCTGTTTGCTTCGTTTACGGTATAAGTGATTCCACCACCCGTCTCGATCCCTCTTTCATGGAAGAATTTCTTAGCCTGTTCCAGTGTTTCGTCGGGAACGATCAGCAGGTCGCGGTGGGTTTCCAGATAAATCTTGTCGATCTTTACCTGTTGGGAGATCACAGTCCAGGTAGAATCGAGCCAATGCAAGTCTTTCATCTTCTCGACTTCATAAGCCCTGGTGTAGACTGAAACCTTAAAGCTCTTATAATTATCTGCGTATAGATTCACAGACAGACAGATCATTAAAAATATCGGAAGAAGACGTTGTTTCATGGTATGGTAGTTGTAGTATCAACCGGCTTCCTGTATGTAAAATCAGGAAGCCGGTATAGATATATAGAAATTAAACACCAAGTAATATTAATACCCAGGATTCTGATCTGCCTGACTTATACCATTGTTTGTCAGGATTTCCTGGTATGGGATAGGATAAAGCATCTTGTTCATGTCGTTCTCGAACGTACGATAAGTGCGCCAGTCGTGGAAAGCCGCTTCTGTTCCCGGAGGTGTTCCAACGCCTTTCGGGTATTCCTTATCGATAAATTCCTGCATCATTCCCGACCGTTTCAGATCATAGAAGAAAGAAAATTCAGCGTTGAATTCATGGCGGCGCTCCATATTAACGGCGATCAACCAAGGCTCGGCCGAATATCCTTTATCTGCTTTATATTTGGTATAATATGTTTGGGCATCGGGTACCTCTACTGTTTCAGTCAGCATAGGTATCGGATAGTCGGGATCATTCAGGCTGACTTCCAGATTACCGAAAGCACGCTCGCGTACCTGTCCGATAGCATTCCATCCGCCTGCATTATCTCCTGTGCGGAAACAACATTCGGCATAGTCGAGTAATACTTCGGAGTAGCGTAAGAAGTGTTCGGTGAAAGGTTGATTGATCACTGTGTAGTAATCGCATTTCATACGCCAGTATTTGATACTTGATATATTCGGCATATATTCCGCACCGGTTTTCACATTCGGGGCTCCGTTGGCACCGATAACTTCACCTGTCCAGGGATTTGCTTCACCCAACGCTACCATAGATGCAGCACGGCGGCGGTCGCCTTCTTCAAAAGACTTGTAACATTCCCATGAGATGAAAAGTGATCCCCATCCGTTGTATTCCATAGCTGCTGTGTTATATACGGCAAACATATAGTGGTCTTCCTGTGGATCCCATCCGTTCGTACTTCCCATGTTATTTCCTTTGTCTGTCCACATAACTACGGCGAATATATCTTCTTCCTGCCATGCTCTTTCAGGATCGAACAGATAACTGTAACAAGGTACCAGCGAATAGTTTCCACTGTCGATTACTCGTTTGAACAATGTTTTTGCTTCATCATATTTGTCCTGATACATTTTGGCAATAGCCTGATAGCTCAGACAGAAACCTTTGGTGATACGTCCGTACTCTCCATTGAGTGGCTTCCAGTCCAGAATGTCGGCAGCGTAAGCAAGATCTTCAACGATCAGGTCCCATGTTCCGTCTTCGGTTTCAGGACGAGGTTTTGAAGGAGTATTGGCATAGGTTTCCCCTGTCGACAACATAGGAATACGTCCGAAGTTCTTAGCCAGATTCAGGTAATTCCATGCCCGTATAGCTCTTGCCTGTGCTTCCATTTCTTTCTTTGCTGTTTCGCCTCTGTCGAATAAGGCGTTATCCATTTCTTCCAGACCGGCAAGGAAGAGGTTACAACGTGAGATAGCCATATAATGACCTACCCATACAACATGGAACTCATCGGTAGAAGCTGTCCAGTCCTGCGTACAGAAGTTTTTGTCCCATCCACTTGCCTGTGTGTCGAGGGTTGGATGATTGGCCAACATAAATTGCGGTTTGAATCCCCATGTACCTAAATAGACACCGTCATTCTCCTTTTTCGGATAAAAAGTATCGTAGCATCCGACCAGGCCGGATTCTGCTTTCTCTTCGCTTTCGAACATATAGTCGCCGGGAAGTATGTCGTAGTAATCGACTTCCAGATAATCTTTACAGGAATTAAAGGTAAGCAATGTCATCCCTGCTAACAGATATAAATATATTTTTCTCATGATAGGATATTTTAATGAATGAACAATATTAGAATTGAACGCTGAGTCCCACTGTAAACGTTCTCGGATAAGGATAACGTCCGCCATCGAATCCGGTGAACAATACTTTTTCACTACCTACTTCGGGGTCTCCGTATTTGTTATAACTTGAGAAACAAGCCAGGTTCTCAACCGAAGCGAAGATACGCGCACTCTCCATCTTTACAGGTTTCAGCAGCGACCGTGGGAAAGTATAACCAATCTGTATATTGGCGATCTTCAGGAAGTCACCCTTCTTGATATAGGCTGTCGAGGATCTCATATTCGTATTGTTGTCGACAATCGTCATACGTGAATATTTCGTACTCTGGTTTTCAGGAGTCCATGCATTATTGATGTATTCTTTCAATGTGTTCTGGATACCGCCCGCAGTTTTGTACAACTGACTCATTTTCATGGCTGCATACGAGTTAATATCCATACCAGCTACGCCATACATATAGATCATGGCATCGAAATTCTTATATCCGGCTGTCAGGGTCAGACCATAATTCAGGGTTGGGAAGCCATTGCCGATCACTTTCATATCATCTCCGTCGATGTGTCCGTCGCCGTTCAGGTCTTTATATTTATAGTCACCCGGGGCTGTTGCCTTTACCTGATAGGCTGGATAACCTTTTTCCGCAGCCAACGCATTGGCAGCATCCACTTCCGCCTGATTCTGGAAAATTCCTTCTACTACGTATCCATAATAAGACCCTACAGCGTATCCGTTCATTGTTACAGAGTGGTTGTCCCAGTTATCACCGTCGTCAGTTCCCTTAGAGTAGATCGGATCACCTACGTCGATCACTTCGTTTTTCAGTGTCGATCCGGAAAGAGTAGCTCCGATTGTCCAGTCTTTGTTCAAACGTTTATTGTAAGATATACTCATTTCAAAACCTTTGTTTTTGATATGTCCGGCATTGGTGTATACGCGGTCGAATCCGGTTGACGGACGCAGGTTGCGGTAAAGGAGCAGATCCTTAGAGTCGCGGATAAAATAATCCATTGTAATATTCAGGTCGTTACCCAGCAAGCCGAGATCCAGACCGATATTGGTTTGAGTGTTGGTTTCCCATTTTAGTTTTGTGTCGATTTCCTTCTCCTGGGCTACACCGGGTACTTTATTATAATCGGAAGTCGATCCTCCTAATGAACCCCAGTCATACGAAATACGGTTCGATGAAAGCTGCGCTACGGAAAGACTGGTCGGATCGCCTGCATTACCTGTTTGTCCCCAACCAAAACGCAGTTTTAAATTGCTGAAAATACCTAAGTTCCGGATGAAATCTTCTTCCGACAAGCGCCATGCCACAGCTGCCGACGGGAACGTTCCCCAACGGTTACCTTTTCCGAAATTGGAAGAACCGTCGCGACGCACTGTTCCGGTCACAATATAACGATCCATCAATGAATACATCGCACGACCATAGTAAGAGACGTAACGAGTCTTGATATCATATCCTCCATTACCGGTACGTGAAGCCTGGTCACTTGTCAGCTCAATCTTGCGATACGAATCGCTGAGGAAGTCTACTGCACTGGATTCTACCCAATGTCTCCATGCGTTGCTAACGGTATTACCGGCAACAACATTCAGGCTGTGATTCTCATTTTTCCAGTTGTAGGTAAAATAACTTTCCAATCCGGTATTGTTCGTCTGCGACTGACTCAACCAGAAATTGTTTACCTTGGAAGCTGTTAATATACGATCGTTCACAATGGAGAATCCACTGCCTTCGTACGTATTCAGCTTGTATGAACCAACCGTACGGAAAGATAACCCCTTGAACAACTTAATATCCAGATAGGCGCTTGCCAGCAACGTATTATTATAAGACGGAGTTTTATCTTCATCCTTTTTAGCAGCATACGGATTGTCCTGTCCCTTTTGAATATCTCCTTAACCACTTAACTGCATAAATGTGTAATATGAGCCTCTGGCATCGCGGTCGTTATAATTATGACTGATAAATTCGCCGGTAATCTGGTCGACATAGTCCATAGTAGGCGTAAGGATCGCATAATTGCGGATATTAAGATTATTAAATGCCTTGTTCTCATCAAAGCCGCCTACACCATATCTTTCATTGTGTTCAAAAGAAACACTACCTCCGATTTCGATAAAGTCTTTTACCTGATAAGTGGTGCTGGCACGGGCAGTCAGGCGGGAGAAATTGGAGTCCATTACAATACCTTCATTATTCAGGTATCCGATAGACAGACTGGATTGTGATTTTTCCGTACCGCCTGATACCGACAACATATAATTCTGCTGTATTGCCGTTTGGGTCATAACGTCCTGCCAGTCGATATTTCTCAGCCTTCCTTTATAATCTTCGCCGAAAGCCTTATTGATCAGGGATGCGTTATCATTGGCACGTCCCTGACGAACCGAATAAGCAAACAACTCGGCATCAGCCACATCCAATTTTCCTGTCATATTCTGGATACCGAAATTGGCAGAGAAATTGACATTTGTTTGCCCCTTAACACCTTTTTTGGTTGTGATCAGGATCACACCGTTCGCACCACGCGCACCGTATATAGCTGTAGCCGAAGCATCTTTTAATATCTCAATGCTCTCTACATCGGCAGGGTTTACAAAGTTGGCATCCGAACCTACCTGTACACCGTCTACTACATAAAGAGGATCAGCCGAACCGTTTACCGTGGCTACCCCGCGGATACGGATAGTTGCCGAGCCTGTAGGATCACCGGAATTCTTAGTCACCATTACCCCGGCAGCAGCTCCCTGTAATCCTTGTACAATATTAACAGGGTTACGTTTTAACATCTCTTCCTGGTTTACGGAAACTACCGAACCCGAAATGTCACTCTTTTTCATTGATCCATAACCCACGACTACGACTTCGTCCAACACTTCGGAATCCTCGCGCAAGACAATGGCGTAATTGCTTTGAGAAGTTACCTTTACAGTCTGTGGATGATAACCGATATACGTTATCCTTAACTCTGCTCCCTCATTGACGTTTAACTGGAAGTTTCCATTCATATCGGTACTGACACCGGTAGGAGTACCCACTACAGTAATATTAGCCCCGATCACCGGCTCACCGTCATGATCGAGAACAGATCCTGTTATGAGTTTTGTTTGTTGCTGTACGGTTGTAACATCAGGGTTAGTGTCACTTGCATAAATCTTTCCTGGAACAAGCAAAACGGAACTAAAAAGAAATGCCATTCCGATTGACTTAACAGAAAGAAAATCATTCATGTTTTTGTGCTTTCTCATACTTACATTATTATTAATAATTTAAAGCCAACTGTATATTAACTACAAACAGCTTGTTTTTACTATTTTTTGCAAAGTTATCTTAAACTCTCTTAATAAATGGGGATAGATGTTTCGACATGGAGGTAAAAATGACAAACAAAAGAGTGATTTTTGTTGATTTTTAGGGGGAGATTTGTTGCATTTTTTCATTCCCATCTGAACTTTCATTCAG
Source organism: Tannerellaceae bacterium (assembly GCA_032054765.1). GTDB lineage: Bacteria > Bacteroidota > Bacteroidia > Bacteroidales > Tannerellaceae > DFXE01. The sequence continues at coordinate 65,794 of DAMBSC010000010.1, read as the reverse complement.
TATCAGTCAGTTAAAACTGACTGATTAGGGATTGATTAGATATCTTCCGGGCTTTAGCCCAACTTAATCTTTTGGCTAAAGCCAGAAACAAATATCTATCATTGTCATCAGCCATCAGTCAGTTAAAACTGACTGCAAGTGATATTTAGTTTACATATATCTGTCTTTCTGGCAATTATATATCTTATTGAAATTGATTATCTATTATTGTTTTCTTTCTTTCTATCAATTGGCTGGGACCAATTTATCAATTGCAGTCTGCTTTAGCTGACTGATTAAGGATTGATTAGGGATCTTCCGGGCTTTAGCCCAACTTAATCATTTGGCTAAAGCCAGTAACAAATATCTATCATTGTCATCAGTCAGTTGAAACTGACTGCAATTGAAGATTGGCCTGAGCCAATTGATATTTATCTATTATAGTTTCTATTTGCATGATGTTATTGTATTTTATTTCTATTTTATGGGGATAAAATAAGATATGATCATATATATCTATTTTTCAGATGATTATATATATTAATAAATAGCATGAATAGTTTTCCCAAAAAGATGCCATACTTTCTCAAAAAAGATGCCATACTTTTTGAAAAAACTATGGCATCTTTTTTGAGAAAACAGGTATATCTTATTTTTAAGGTCAGACTTATTGTAAAAAACTTTTCCTTTTTGCTTAATAATTATAATAGGGTAATTATATTTATATATTGTCCTCATAATTCTCCCTCTTCAGAGCCTATGTATCAATTGCTGATCTATCAATTGGCTAAGGCCGATTTATCACTTGCAGTCAGTTAAAACTGACTACAAGTGATATTTACTCAGATTCCTATCTCGATCTTCAAAGGCATATCAGCCGAGGAGCTGCCTACCAGCACTTCGATTTTTCCGTTTTCGAGTTGCCAGTTGTTGGTTGTTTCGTTCCAGTAGCGTAGTTCGGTTACGGGGACTTCCAGGGTGATTGTTTGGGTTTTGCCTGCGCCGAGTGTTACGCGTTGGAATGCTTTTAATTCTTTGTGTGGCCATTCTACTTTGGCATCGAGGCGGCGGACGTAGAGTTGTACTACTTCGTCGGCTTCCATCAAACCTTTATTTGCCAGGTCGAAGCTGATCTTTATTTTATCGTTAGCGGTGTATTTGCTTTTGTCGCTGCGGATGTTGGAATACTTGAAATCTGCAAAAGAGAGACCGTGACCGAAAGGATAGAGTACGGGTACGCCTTTGGTGTCGAACCAACGGTATCCTACAAGTGAACCTTCGGAATAATAAGCCTTGGGAGAATGGATGTTAGGATCGTATTCGGTTTCTCCTACGATATCGTGTCTGAATTGGGCGGCGAAAACATCACCGTCGCTAACTACTTCACTTGAAAAATTATTCAAAGCATAAGCCGGAGAGTCTTCCAGCTTTACAGGGAATGTAAACGGAAGTTTTCCAGAGGGAGAAATAGTACCCAGCAGCACATCTGCCAAAGCATGTCCGCCCTCAAGGCCGTTCCACCAGGCTTGTACGATGGCATTCGATTTTTTCTCGACTACCCGCAAGTCACAAGGACCGCCTGATACCACTACGGTTACGATATTGGGGTTCACTTCCGCAAGCTTGGCTATGATAATATCCTGACTAACGGGCAGCATGATGTTTTCGCGGTCGATCCCTTCGCTTTCGATAAATTTGTTAGTTCCGGCGAAGAAAAGTACAAGGTCGGCATTCCGGGCAGCGGAGATGGCTTCAGCCAGCAAGGTTGCGTCGGGTGCTTCGTCGAGGGTTTGGGCAATTTCGGGCGTATTGGCTTTATTGCCTGCGAACATACCCATGTAGTTTTTATAAGCCTGTGCGTATTGTATTTCCACTTTACCGCCCAGACGGTTTTTAAGTCCCTGCAACGGAGTTATCTCGTATGGAGTTTTAGCGCCTGCTCCCATACCGCCCGAGGCGGTCGTGGCTGTGGCATTGAGTCCGATCACCGCTATTTTCTTTGCTTTCGCGGTATTGATAGGAAGAACGGCTTTTTCGTTTTTGAGCAGTACAATGGCTTTAGTTGCGACATTATAAGCTACTTCGTGTTGTTCTTTCTGGGATATTTTTACCGTATTCGCCTTTTCATTGGGAATAGCTTCGATAGCAAAGCGTAGGCGCAGTATTTCGCGCACTTTATCGTCTACTACTGACTCGTTCAATTTGCCTGCACGTACGGAGTCTATCAGGGCGGGACCAAAGTAGTTGTCGCCCGTCATCTGTACATTCAGTCCTCCCAAAGCAGCGCCCATAGTACTGTGCGTTCCACCCCAGTCGGACACGGTCATACCTTTGAAACCCCATTCTCCACGGAGTATCACGTTGTTTAGATGGTTGTTTTCCGAACCGTAGTATCCGTTTACTTTATTATAGGCAGGCATCACACACATGGCGCCTCCTTCTTTTACGGCTGCTTCAAAGGCTTTGAGGTAAATCTCGCGCATGGGTCTTTCGGCAATGATCACATCTACGCTGCCCCGGTTTGTTTCCTGATTGTTCAGCGCATAGTGTTTTAGGCAGGCGGCTGTTCCGGCATCCTGCATACCTTTGGTGTAGCCAACGGCAAGCAAGGCATTCAGTGCCGGGTCTTCACTGAAATATTCATACGTACGTCCTCCGACAGGCAAACGCTGGATATTCATGGCGGGGCCAAGGATGATGTCTTTACCACGGCGGCGGGCTTCGGTTCCGAGTGCTTTACCGTAATCGTAAGCCAGGTCATACGACCATGTAGCTGCCAATGCCGATCCCGTAGGGTAATACGTGGCAGAGTCGGTAGTCCAGTTCAAGGGCTGGAAACCTTCTCCAATTTCTTCGCGGACAGCAAACGGCCCGTCGGCATATTTAATATCCTGTATGCCTAAACGGGGAACTCCCTCGGACGACATAATGGTTTTGCTATGCAACATCTCCACTTTTTCTTCGAGGGACATCTGGCTGATAATCTCATTGATCTTCTTATCATTCACGATAAGTTTCTCCTGCGGAGTGTTTTGAGCATGACTTCCTGCTATGGTAGTGATAATCATAAGCCGGATCGCATTTTTAATAATTCGTTTCATGAATTTAATATATAGTTTAGTATAAATTATAAGCTGAAACAAAAATAGGCAGAGGTTGGTGAAAAGATCGGGTCAAATGTATTCAATATTGATACATACATACTCGCCTGAGGGGTATAATGTTTCCAAAGAGAGGTGAAAATGTTATGTTTCAGGGCTGATTTTCACTTGCAGTCAGTTTTCAGTATGTAAGCTGATTTTGGTTGACTGTTTCACAAGGAATGACTACCTTTGCACCCAGTAATCATAATAGTCACATTTTGAGAGCAATTCTTAGACTTATACTGGCTTAATATTAGCCTCATAACCACAGGCTAATAGTTCTTTTGTTCGGGTGATTCTTCCCGAACAGGTTTTTCGTATCATCATTTTATTATTCACGGCGGTATTGTCCTTTAAGGTCAATAATGTTTGTTATTGTAGTCTATGGCAGCCTTTGGGTTTCTCATAAACTGCAATACTGTGTGGATAATAACGAATTCCTCAAAGAATATTAAGCACAGTATAGAAATGGAAAAAGAATATATATGGGAAATAAAGGTCAAGAACACCCCAACCATAAAAAGAAAATGTAATCATTGTAGTTGTAACCGGTTTTATTGCAGTGATAAATTCAGAATGAATTCTCAGAAAAGGAACATTGATGTATGGCTAATATACAGATGTATGGAATGTGATAGTTCATATAACTTAACCATATCATCACGCACGAAACCCGAAATGATAAAAAAAGATTTGTTCCTTAAATTTTCCGAGAATAACGAAGCCATAGCATGGGAATATGCTTTTTCTTCTGAAACAGGAAGAAAGAACAGTGTCGAGTTAGATTATAGCAGTGTCGAATATGAGATATTGCATGACAATATTTCGATAGACGACATTTTAAGCAATGATAATGAGATTATAACATTCAAAGTTCAAACCCTTTTTGAATTCGGGCTAAAATTATCTTCTGTTATTCGGTTGTGTTTAGGGTTATCGGCAAACCAATTAAATCAAATGATTGAAACAAAAGCGATTTTTGTACCCGGAGATTATTCGATAAAGAAACATAAAATTAAAAATGGAGATATTGTACAAGTAAACAAAGCGAGGTTGCAAAGCATATATACACATAAAAATTAATAGTCTGCTAAAGAAGACTGCAATTAATAAGGAATTATGCGGATATACTCAAAATAACATAATAGCAGGCATATAGAAACTATCACTTGCAGTCAGTTTTAACTGACTGATTTGTGATTGATTGTAGATTGATTAGAGATATCTTTTCTCCCCTATTGGCTTTAGCCGAACTGTCTCTTTTGGCTAAAGCCTTCTGTATTATCCTTATTCATTATGATTATGATTATCATTATCATTATTAGTATCAGTCAGTTAAAACTGACTGCAAGTGATAGAAAGATAGGGGAACAATAACGGATAATCATTTAATTTTATTCTACTAATAGCGAGGTATGCGACATATCTCTGACAATAATGCCATCCTCAAAAACCTCATATGCAAATATCCAGTCTTTTTCAAAAGGGACGCATCTATATCCTAATACTCGCCACTTATTAAAACGGCATAAAGGATAATCTGCTATACCGGCTAAAGACTGGAACAAACTATCTATCCTATCACACCGCCGCTTTGCTGCCTCTTTCGACATCTTGAGTTGAGTTTTCAAAAACTGTTCGAGATCGTCGATCTTATCCAGAACCGTCTGGGAGATCACAACTTCACGCATCTCCTTCAGGCCATTGGTCTATACGATGGCGCAACTCGTCTGTAAATACCTTTACCGGAACAGCATTACACTCCTTTGCAGCTTCTTGGAAACTCTTTTTATTTTCCTCAACAACTGTAACAAAAGGAAGCGTCTTGATGTACTCAAGAAGTTGCTTTGCCTGCAGGCTATTTTCTTCAATAATAATTGTTGTCATATGACTATGCATTACTCCTTACAAAGGTAACCAAAATTATAATATGAAAATCTCTAATCAGTCAGTTAAAACTGCCTGATATTGTATTTTATTTCTTTTTTATGTGGATAAAATAAGAGATAATCATATCTGTTTGTTTTTCAAATGATTATATGTTTCAATAAATAGCATGAATCGTTTTCAAAAAAAGATGCCGTACTTTTTAATAAAAGATGCCATACTTTTTGAAAAAACTATGGCATCTTTTTTGAGAAAATAGGTATTCTTTATTTCTAAGGTTTTACTTATTGTAAAAAAACTTTTTCTTTTTGTTTATATATAATACTAAATCATTTGAGTAAATTTTTAAAGTAAGCGCCCATATCTTTTAATATGATTTTGTGTTCTTTTTCTATTTTGATTGTACTGATAAGCATCAAAACAAGGAAACAATTAATATAGATATCTTTCAGGTCGCAGGTGACATATCCTAATGGTTTGAAACATAGGAAGTCAAGTATTCCTTTTTCCCAAACCAACATACCCAGATATGAGCATATAATGCCTGCTGTAAAAAAGCTGAAGGACACATCAAGCAGTTTATTCTCAGGAGCGACTCTTTACTTCCCAAAATTACGGCTTACAAACGGCAGACAGGTGTAGAGCGCGGAATGAAAATACTCCCAGGTATGTCCACCGTCGCGTACGCGGAATTCTAAGGGGATATCTGCTTTGCGCATGGCGTGGAAGAACTCTATATTCCGGTCGAGCAGGAAGTCGTCGTCGCCACAATCGACAAACCATTTGACTGAACGTAATTGTGTTTTGCGTTCCTCGTCGGCTTCTTCTACGTACTTCACGCAACTGTTGTCTATTACGGATTGGGTCAGGATAGCCAGTTTATCGCCAGGTTCGCGCGGCTGGGCGGCTCCTTGTTTGGGAATAGACATCAGGGCGCTAATGGCATAAACCGATGAAAACAGTTCGGTGTGCTTTTGTCCGTATCCGGTAGCTCCTCCGCCGCCCATCGACAGACCGGATACGGCGCGGTGGGCTTTGTCGCCGATTACGCGGTAGGTGCTTTCGATATGGGGCAGTAATTCGGTATAGAAAAAGGTTTCGTATTTCCAGCCGGGCATATCGAAATAACCGTTCCAATGGCCTTCTTCAAATCTTCCGCCTGCGTTGGGGCTTACAATGATCATTTCGACTGCTTCGCCGGATGCAACCAACTGATCCATCACATCTTTTATGTGTCCGCGGTCAACCCAGGCTTTGTGGGTGTCGGTCATACCGTGGAGCAGATATAAAATAGGGTATTTGCGGTTGGTATCCGTTTCGTAGCTTTTGGGGAGAAAGATGCTATACTCCCGCTCGGCACCGAGTACTTTGCTTTGCAGACTATGTGTTTCCACTTTACTTTGCAGACCCGGGTTCCACTGTGCATTTGCCGTAAAAGCCAGGCAAAATACGATGATTGATAATGTGATTCGTTTCATACGATAAAATATTTTTAAATGTAGGTATGGAACTCCGCAGTCTGTTTTTATCATCGCCTTTGACGTAGACAGTGTTTTCATGCTTCGTTTCATATTGTTTAAAGTGATTTAAGTACTGCCACATATCCTCCGCCGTTTGCCATTTGTATTTTTAATGGTTTTCCGGCTTGTATGGTCATGCGGTTTTTACGAAGTTTGGTAGGGTTCTTCCCAGCGTCTTTAGCGTCTTCCCAGTATTCCAACTCGTATTTGCCCTCGGGAAGGAAGTCGGTAGGAATCGTAATGGTGCGCGCAGTTTCATTATTCATAGCTCCCAGAAACCACTCTTTGCCCGAGCGTTTCGCCATGACAATGAATTCTCCCGGATAGCCGTCTATAAAGCGGGTATCGTCCCACACGGTAGGCACGATTTTCAGGAAGTCGCTGCCGGGCTGACCTAATACATGTTTGGGATGTTCGCAGAATACTGTGAACGGACTTTCGTAAATAACAAACTTGGAAAGCTCTGCGCATCGTGTGTTCATTATCATCGTGGGCGATTGCTGTTTAAATTGTTCTTTCGTAACATTCAGGAAACCGCCTGGTGTGTAGTCCATCGGCCCCGCCAACATACGTGTAAAAGGCAGCGTAACGTTGTGCTTGGGGACAATGCGGTCGGAGAACTTGGAATATTCTTCTCCCAATACACCCTCGCAGGTCATCATATTTGGGTAGGTACGTTCGATACCGTCGGGCTTGTAGGAACCGTGGAAGTCGACCATAAGCTGATGCTCAGCTGCCTTACGGATAATTTTACGATACCAGTTTACCATCTCTTGGTCGTCGCGATCCATAAAATCAATTTTTATACCGACAACACCCCACTTCTGGTACAGGGCGAAGGCTTCTTCGAAGGCATTGTTGCGGTTCACATCGGTGCTATACATCCATAACCAGATACGTACATTCTTCTGGCGGGCGTAAGCGAGTATCTCAGGCATGTCTATTTGAGGTGCAGGCTTGGTAATGTCGGCTTCGGGCTGGTTGAACGGGCCATACCATTGCCAGTCGATAAGCATATAAGGCCATCCCTGTGCAGCAGCAAAGTCGATGTATTCTTTGATGACGGGCATTTCCATTTTCACTTCACCACTCCACCAGTGATCCCATGCGCACATGCCGGGTTTAATCCACGAAGGATTGTCGATGGCACAGGGAGGGTTGAGCGACTGGACGATTTCTGATTCAATGAAACGGCCTGGATTATCGCCTATCATTATCACACGCCACGGGGTGTATATTCTGTCATCGAAACGGGCTTTGATACCGTCTTCCTTTTCGCCCGGGAGCGGGGAAAGTTTAGTAGTGAGCAATGCCTGTCCGTTAGCACCGTCGGTTTTACGACCGATGTAGAAACCCGGGTAATTGTCTATATTAGCCTCTGTGATGGCGAGGTAGTTTTGCTTGTCTACTTCTACCAGAAAGGGAAGTCCTGCTACGGTTTGTGCCGTTAATTCAGTAACCGCCCGCTTGTTGAATTCGCTCTCCTGACTGGATGTGTACGCCGGATCGTATTCGGCTACCCATGCCTGAGCATGTGCAGGTACGGAGAATCCGGTCAGCTCGCGGCTGATGGAACGGTTGCCGATGGTCTTGCTGCCATGCAGTTGATAGCGGAAGGCCACTCCGTTGTCGTAAACACGAAAATAAAGATCCATGCGGCGTCTCTCGTCTTCCTTTTCTACAAGGGCGATGTGGGTTTCGTTCCATTGCACGTCGATCCGGGCGTGTTTATTCTTTACTACCGGCACCCACGAGTCGCGCTGCGGGGTGGATACAGGGGTGTTGAGCAGTGCGAATCCACTACGCATGGCTGCTTCGCCCTGAAATTCGAAACCAAGTGGTGAAGGAGTTATCAGCTTAGTTCCCTGATAGGAAACGGAATAAGATAGTTCGCCGGACAAATCGATGTCCAAAGAGATTTTCCCATCGGGGGATTGCAGGGTTACTGTCTGGGCAATAGGTCCGGACGACACCCCCTGGTTCTTCCGTACATTTGCTGCATTTGCCATAAAAGCAAAGCAAATGATAAAAAGAGGTAAAATGATTTTCTTCATATTGTATATATTAAAATAAACTCATAAGCAGAAAGCATTTTTAAGCAGAGTGTAGCGAATTGGCTGAACCAGCGTTCGTTACGCTCTGTTTTGCTTTATAATGCAAAAGGCAGAAATGCATATTTAGGCAGAACACAGCAGGAGTTTCGTTACCAAACTATGCACCCAAAAAGCAAAAACGGATAAAATTGCGTAAATGGCTGACCCATTGGTGCTAACTTCATTAATCTGCTCTCCGCTGCAAGCAGCAAAAAAGCAAAATATTGTGTATTTCGGAAGACTTTCCGTTACGAATGCGTTACCTGTTTTTGTATTACAGCAACCATCCAAATAACGGATTCTCCCGTGAAAGAAAAACGATTATAGACTTGTTCTTCTGTTGTGTGAGAAACAAGCCTGAAGATGGGTTTTTATTCACTGATTCACAATAATTTGCGTACCGTTGATTAGCTCTATAACAGTTAATTTTGTAATCTGTAAAAGAGTTAATTATGACAGAAGTAAAAGTAAATTTCTACCTCAAACGAAATGAGGAGAAACAAGACGGAACCATTCCTGTTCTGGGACGTATCCGCATCGGAAAATCAATGGTACAGTTCAGTGCCAAAGTGAGTGTTTCGGTATCCCTTTGGGATACCAAGTCCGGCAGGGCTACCGGCAAGAGCAAGGCCGCTCTCTCCATTAATGCCTCCTTGAACAAAATCTGTGTTGCCGTCCATTCCGGCTATCGGGATTTACTGGTGAAAAAGGAAAACGTATCTGCCCAAGATGTAAAAAATGCGTTTCAAGGCATTGCATCCGAACAAGATACCCTTGTAAAATACTATGAAGCCCATAATGAACAATTCCTGAAAAATGTCGGTGTGAACCGGTGCATGGAAACCTACAAACGTTATGGCATCTCCCTTAACCACCTGAAAAGATTCATGCGGAAGAAGTACAATATTAGCGATATATCTTTTCAGGCATTGACTCCATCATTTATCGCTGATTACGACTATTACCTGCGAGTAGAGCTTCGCTTTGCTCCACAGACGATTGTAAATACTATCGGACAACTCCGAAGAATCGTAAAAATAGCCATCAACAACGGGCTTCTCCGTAATGACCCGTTTATTGACTATGAGTTTATAACATCACCTATTGTCCCCAAATCCCTGACATCCGCAGAGTTGAAGAAGCTGATGAAGGCAAAGCTATCCCGCCCAAATCTGAATTTCATTCGTGATATGTTCCTGTTTTCGAGTTTCACCGGCATCGCCTTCAGCGATATGCGTAATCTGACGGAACAGAACCTTTCCATTGCGGAGGATGCTGTCCAATGGATACATCTCAAACGGAAGAAGACCGGAACGCCCTGCCATATTCCACTATTGGAAATCCCTTTGCAATTAATCGAAAAGTATCGGGGACTGGCGAAAGACGGTAAATTATTTCCTATGATTAGTTGTAGCAAGACCAATATTTATCTCAAACGGATAGCTACGGAATGCGATATAGATAAGCGAGTTACATTTCACATGGCACGTCACTGCTATGCCAGCGTAGTGACTCTCTCTCAGGGAGTTCCGTTGGAAACAGTAGCTGAATTACTCGGTCATCGGGATTGGAGAGCCACCCGTATTTATGCACAAGTAAGCAATGAGAAAATCAGTGAAGATATGCGCCACTTGAATAAACGTCTGTCCGGCAAGTTTCATTTGGCGGAGAACAATGTACAGTAATATATAATAAAGGAAGGAGAATATTATGAATACAAATAATAAGAGTAGTCATTCCAATACTACTTACAGCACTTTCGCAGTTCTGTTTTATATCAACCGGCAGAAAATAAAGAAAAACGGTATGTGTCCGTTGATGGGCAGAATCTCTATCAATGCTGAAATCGCACAGTTCTCTGCCGGAATAGACATCGACCCGGCGCTATGGGATGCGAAAGTCTACCGCATGACCGGCAAAAGTCGCCAAGCTGCCGAAACGAATTATCAGATAGAAAAATTAACTGATAGAATCAATCGGCACTATAAACAGATACTGGACGAGCAGGGATATATTACAGCAGAACTTGTTAAAAATGCAGTAAGTGGTATCGGAAGGAAAAAAGAAAACCTGTTGGAACTCTTCCACGAGCATAACGAAGAATATGCCAAGCAGATAGGTGTTACACGTTCCAAAGGGAGCATCAAAGCTTATGAAGCCGTAGCTAAACAGGCGGAACGTTTCCTACATATCCATTACGGCATGGAAGATATCCCGTTACGGCAACTGGAATTATCTTTCATTGAGAAATTCGATTCTTTCCTTCGTATCGAACAGGGATTTACCGCCCATACAATATCTACCTATACAATCATTCTACGGAAGATAGTCCGCCGGGCAATCAGTCAGGGGACGTTACATAAAAATCCTTTTGCCGCCTATATTCCCGAACAGCCTCCCCGTAAGCGTAGGCACATGACTCTGGAAGAACTGGAGAAGTTTATGAACGTACCGGTAGCCTCCAAACGTTTATGCCATACACGGGATATGTTTGTATTCGCGACATTCACTGGCTTGTCATACGCAGATATGTGTAATTTATCAGAAGAAAATATCCATAAAGCTAGGAACGGCAGCTTCTGGATCGACATCAACCGGCAGAAAACAGGTATCCGGTGCAATATACCCTTGCTGGATATACCTTTGCAGATAATGGAAAAGTACAAACTGGAGCGTAGAGGAAATAAGATATTCAAAATGGCATCTCCCTCCTGCGTTCAGGTCAATTTGAACAAAGTTGCCAAATTGTGCGGAATTGAAAAGCGGATTACCTACCATCAAAGCCGCCATAATTTCGGAACCCTTATTACACTCTCCCGTGGAGTACCGTTGGAAACTGTCAGTCAGATGATGGGACACAAATGTATCCGTACCACCCAGATTTACGCCAAACTCACACGGCAAAAAGTCAACGAGGATGTGAAGAAGGTAAGCGACCGCATCGGTCGAAAATACAAACTGCCAGTTCAAAGTGGCAGCAAAATAAAGAAAAACAATGCAAAATAACGAAATTCAAACCAAACGATTATGAATAGAGAGATAATAACCATCGAAAACGGAATTGTATCCGTTCCGGTATCAAATGAAATTTGGATGACACAATACCAGCTTGCCGATTTGTTCCAATGCTTTATAAGCAAGGTAAATGCGAACATTCGTGCCATCCTGAAAACCGGAGTATTCGATGAAAGCAAAGTTTGTCGAACCTACCATTATAAGAATGGCAATAGCGTAGAACAGTATAATTTGGAAATGATAATAGCTCTGGCTTTCAGAATAAAGACAAGGAATACAGAAGTGTTTCGGCAGTATATAATTGGAAAGTTCGTCAGAGATGAGAATACAACAAGGTATATACTTCCATTACATCTAATGGATATCAATAATTTAAACTAAATTTGTAGAACCAAGTTGTGGCTAATTGGCACAATTAAAAACAGAAATAATAATGGCTAAAAATAATTTAGATGTGCAAGGCAATCAAGTTAAGATGCTGCATATCAACAACGCAGATTACATATCCATCACCGACATTGCAAAAATACGCAATCCGATAGAGCCAAAAGATGTAGTAAAGAACTGGATGCGCAGTAAAAACACGCTGATGTTCTTGGGCTTATGGGAGAAATTAAACAATCCGACCTTTAAGGGGGTCGAATTCGACCCCCTTATGTACGAAGCCGGTACAAACGCTTTTACGATGAGTCCGACTCGTTGGGTTGAATTGACGAATGCGATTGGAATTGTCACCAAAAATGGAGCTAACGGCGGAACGTATGCGCATAGAGATATAGCTTTTGAGTTTGCCTCATGGGTAAATACGGAATTTAAGTTATATCTGATTACCGAGTTCCAACGCCTCAAAGAACATGAGCAACAGCAATTGGGCTGGTCAGCCAAACGGGAACTGTCGAAAATCAACTACCATATCCATACAGATGCAGTAAAGCATAATCTTATACCGGAGGAACTCACGGCTCAACAAATATCAATCGTGTACGCCAGTGAAGCGGATGTGCTAAACATGGCTCTTTTCGGTATTACTGCAAAGCAATGGCGTGATGCTAATCCTGATTTGAAAGGTAATATCCGGGATTATGCTACCATCAACGAACTGATATGCCTGTCGAATATGGAAAATATTAATGCTGTTCTGATAAATGAGCAAGTACCGCAATCTGACCGCTTACTAAAACTCAATCAAATAGCTATCCAGCAGATGCGGGTATTGCAGGAAGTAGAAAATCGTAAATTATTGAAATGATACAGATATTTTATAATTGGCGGCAGGCTATCAAAATTAAGCCTGCCGTTTTTTATAGCCCACTTTCATCTGAACACAAAGAAAAAAGAAAGAAATAAAACGACAAGGCTGAACCCTATGGGTATTTTGCCAAATCTTCCTTTTTCGCCGGACGAAAAAGAGTATTTACCAAAATAGCCTTGTCTTATTTATTCTCCTTCCATTAACGAGGTGTTTATCAGTCGAAAAAGGGAAAGATATTCAAGGGATGATGCTTGCCGTAAGTGCCTACCTGAACTTATCCTGATAGCCCTCTTCCAATAACCTCTCAATATCCGAACTGCGATAGAGAATTTTGCCTCCCAGTTTGATATAAGGAATACGCCCTTCATTTCTATAATCCTGTAAACTCCTCCGGCTCAACTTTAATTTCTTGGATAGTTCCTCATCCGTATAGAAACTGTCTCCGTTCAGGGTCGGTTTGCGGGATTTGAATAGCTTCTCTATTGCGGTAGATAGCCGTTCGAGTGAAAGGAAAAATGATTTTACCCTTTCGTTTTCTGATGTAATTAATTGGTTGCTCATATCTGTTTTCTTTTATATTTAGCTTGTTTGCGTTTTTCTTCCACTATCGGAACGATTTTTTCTACGTCTTCCGGTTTGTAATAAATTTTGTGGCTGATTTGAGTGTAGGCCAGCGTTCCGTTATCCCGAAGCGTTTGAAGCGTACGCTTCGAAATATTCAGGAGTTGGCATACATCCTGATTGTCCAACCACTCTTGCATATCCCAGTCTCCATGCAACCGGCAGAGGTACTCCATCCGGCTTGCAAAATCTTCAAACTTCGAAAGCATTTTCTCAAAAGTTTGTGCTTCAATGTTTATTATTTCCATATTCTTAAAATTTTGAACTGTTTAATTTCAATCGAAGCACAAATATATATACAAAAAATCGGTTAAATAGCAAAGAATCAGGCTGTGGCAGCATTTGTCCGGGGTTGTCTGGGGTTTCGGAGACAAACTCTTTTCAGAAATGGAAAAAATTTGCTTTAAATAAGGAAACAGCCCCTGATAATTAAACCAGAGGCTGTCCAACTTTCCATTATTCATTACTCCCGTATAAATTTCCGGAACTCCTCATTTTTGACGGAATCATAAGGAGCGTTCCCTTCTGCCTGCTCAAAAGCCAACAATATACGTTCCTGCGCACGAGGTATCCGTGTTATTATCTTCTCAAAAAGGTCTGTGTCGCAAAGCTCGAATGCCACATTCAGGGCTGCTTTCTTTTCTTCACGATCAACCGTTTTGCCTGATGCCAGACCCCCCAACATCTGAAGTTCCTCATAAGAAGTCCCGTATCCCCATCTGCCTATTTGCCGTGCCCTTGAAATAGCAGCTACGAAGTTTTTCTCTGTTAATTCTTCGAGTAGCTCTTTACTTACCAGCGAGCGGGCAACCTTGACACGTAGTTCATAAGTACGATTCTCCACATAAAGCGTGGTGTCTTTAAATCTCTTTGATATCGAACCGGTTACTTTTCTATATGCTTTTACCACCTGTCCCCAAGTAGCATCATAGATTCTTTTCAAGAGTCTACGGTGCATATCGCCAAAAGCCCTGCGCAGCGGATCACTCAGGAGCATCCCCGCCCAAAACCACAGGCTAACCAATACATAGAATTTTATAAATACTTCGTTCATTATTCTGTCGGGTTTATATTGTTCGTTTGGTAAATGGTATCTATCTCCTCTTTGAATGTATCCAGATGGTTCAAGATAATATTCTCCACATAGCTACTGATGGTTGCTTTTGATTCGTCCATCAGGTGGACAATCCGCATCAACCGACGGTGGGTAGTTGCGGTTATGTATAGCGGTTTCCGGTGTGTGAAATCTATCCGGTTGAAGAACAAGCTTTGATAGTCTGCCTGTGGCTTACGCTTTCTCCTCTCTGGAGGTTTTACCGGAGGTTCAACAGCTTTGGTCGTTGGCTCCGCAATTTCTTCGGCAGGCTCAAGAACTTGACTATCTGCTTCTATCTTCGCAGCAGCCGTTATTGTATCAACAGACTTTACTTCTTCCAGTACTGTTTTCTCCGCAGGTTTTTCCATTGGTACACCCTGATGTACCATCGAACGTAATTTATCGAATTTATTTTCTGCTGTCATTATGATTGAGATTTGAAGGGAATAATTTTCAGAATTTCGTTGACCAGCGAATCCAAGTTGCTGCCTTTGAGCAGATTCCTGTCAGGTGGGAATATTGTGGACAGAAATACAGCATCGCTACCTTCGATGGACTGCTCCTTGTCGTAGCGGACGGATTGAGGGATAACCGTCTGCATCAACGGTAGTCCGAATTGCCGGATAACTCCTTCGTAGTGTTCGAGCCACTCTCTTTTGATACGCCCATCCACACGATTCCAGAAAAGGTGGATCGCTTTCAGGTTTAAATCCTTGTGTTCTGCCAGCAACTCACTAACAGGAATAATGAACGAGAGAGTACTCTCCATCGACATCCGTGAAGGAGCCATCGGAACAAAAACGTAGTCCATCGACATAAAGGTCGAAATTACTCCATCGTTGTTGATGGTTCCGGGCAGGTCGAAAAATACTACATCGTAGTCAGCTGGTTCGCCAGCCAAAAACTCACGGGCTTTCATTATTGCTTCTTCCGGTTTGGCGCATACAATCGGATAAGTCTGTTTGCCCAGCGAGTCGAACAAAGCAATGGCTTTGGACTGGTAGTACAGGTTGGTTTCCAACTGGCGGATTTCACGTTTACGCATGTCATAAACACTGCATTGCGGATAGTCACAATCCATTACGGCAACATTCAGTCCTTTGAGGTAATGCAGATAGCTTGCCACGAGTACAGTGAATGTACTTTTACCGACACCACCCTTTTGGGTAGAAAAGGCGATAAACAAAGGTTCTTTTTTCATTTTGTTTTCAATTTTTAGAATTATACATATTGATATTTGTAAGCTTTCCAATTTTTATTGTCTTATTGGAAATTTTATTGTTTTCAAGTTTCCATGTTTTCAAATTGCCAAACCACCAAGTTTTCAAGTTTGATAATTTCCAATTTTCCAAAACTGAAAAGCAACTTGAAAAATGCCCAATCTGAAAAACAGCAGATTTTCCAAGTCTCCAATTTTATCGACAGATTGATATTTATACGTTCTGCTGTTTCTAAAATCAGAAAGTTTTAAACTTTTCAATCTTTCGAGCGCGAATGTATAACAATCTGTTTACCAACACGCAATGTCGGTTTCTTATGCGTTAAAAGGGTGTATTTTGCACCAAGGGCATGCTATTAAGAAGGCTATTTTGAATAATTGCGAGACAAGTATCGTTATTTATCTCTCGATGGTTTGTCGGAATTTACATTTGGCAAATCGGGGCAATTCACACCGATTGTTTTCCGGTCAAACAAGCAATATATAGCAGAGTTATACATGCCAATCCGGCTTTGATATTGACCGGATATTATTAATTTTCTTCGTGGTCTGAATTATTAAAATGACAGACCGATGAATGAAGAAAACTATTTTAAGGCGACCTCCAATTTAAGTCGCATTATAGAATCCGGACTTTTACCTTTTATGCCCCGGATAGTGTATAACAGTTGCTGCCGAAGAAAAAAACAAAGAGCCTCACGCCTCTTTATTTTTTTGTCGTCGTCAAAGGAGCAAGGTAATCGCACGGGTAACCCGAAATTCGCCTGCGGCTCTTTCAAGTTCCCTTCGTGCATACCTTGCCCTGCGGGGCTGCGAACTCCTGCACCCGCTCCCGATGGTCGGCTGGTTTGGGTTCGCCTGACAACCTTCCCGTTATTCTCCCGATGGTCGTATGGTGGTCAGGTTGTCCTGCAAACCTTCGCTTCATCTCCCGGTGGTCGCTTCCGTTCCGGCTTGCCCGGCTATCTGAATAGCCGGAGAGATTCCATAACCTTCAAACGTGTATGTTATGGAAGATAAGAAAGAAGAGAAGCCCAAACGTGGTCGTCCGGCCAAGGAGAAAGAGAAGCTAAATTTCTCAATTAACCTCAAATTAACAGAGGTGGATTTCAATTCAGTTAAGGATAAAGCAGAGAAAATAGGGATGAAAACGACACGATATGCACGGGAAATGGTGCTTAAAGGGAGAGTAAAATCGCGCTTTACATTGGAAGAACTCGATCTGATGCGTAAACTTTCCGGTATAGCAAACAACCTGAACCAGATTGCAAAGAAGGCAAATCAGGCGGGGTATATTACGGAAAACATTAATATAATGGGAATGATGATAAGGATAAAAAAGATACTGGATGATCGCTAAGAATATCAAAGGAAAATCATTTAAGGGATGTGTGTCGTATGTGATGAACGATACCGCCAAGTTGCTTAAAGCCGAAGGAGTGTTGGCAGGAACTAAGCAGGATATTATCCGCAGTTTTGCCATGCAACGCTCCGGCAGAAAGGAAATCAAGCAACCTGTCGGACACATTCCGCTATCGTTCGCTCCCGAAGATAAGGAGCGAATGACGAATGACTTTATGGTGCAATTAGCCAAAGAATACATGGAAGAAATGGGTATCCGTAATACTCAATACATCATTGTTCGCCACCACAATGCCGACAATGAACACATCCATATTGTATATAACCGTATCGACAACAACCTGAAATTAATATCGGTCAATCATGATTATAAGCGGAATGTCAAGGCATGTAAGAAGCTAAAAGACAGGCACGGATTGACTTATGGCAAGGATAAAGAAAGAGTTAAGCGCGAGAAATTAAGGAATCCCGACAAGGCAAAATATTACATCCACGATGCAATTAAATCCGTTCTGCCGGATTGCAAAACACCTAATGACCTGCGATATAATCTTCAGAAATTCGGAATAGAGCTTGAGTACAAGCATAAACGAACATCATCTGAGATTGAGGGAGTATCATTCCGGTATGGAAATGTTTCTTTCAAAGGTTCTGAGGTGGATAGGAAATACAGCTTCGGGAACATAAAAAAAGAGTTGGACAAGAATATCGAGGAGTCGAAAAAACGAGGAGAGGAAGAACTTTTATGGGAACAGATGGAACAAAAAGTAAGGCAAGAGGCTACGTTAAAAGTCAAACAAGAAGCCGAAGAAAAAGCGGGGAAAGAAGGCGAGGCAAAAGCACAAGTAGGCAAACGGAATATTATTATTAAAGGTGTGGTATTGAGTGATGAACAAGAGAAAACGCTGATGGACGGTGGTCATATATTCCTTGAAAATATGACAGCTAAGGATGGAAAAACTCAATTCTCAGCTTATGTTTTCCTTAATGATGAGAAGAAACGGGTATTATTCTCCTATAACAATCCTGATAAGTTTGTCAAATATGGTAAATATGAAATGCGTATCCGGGATAAGATACTTGTGGAGAATGGTTATGTTACAAAAGCTACAGTCAAGTGGTATGGCATGGGAAACTATGCTAATCCTTACTTATGGAAAGAAAATAAGTCTGACTCGAATTATCAGGTATCATGGGATGACCCGAGATTGCCGAAGCCTCCAGAGGAAGAGCAAAAACCTAAGTGGCCTGTCGTTCAACAGAAAAATAGAGGGAGGAAAAGATAAAAACATACGCAAAATTTGGTATATAGAGGCTTGTTTTTACACTAAATAGTAACTACTCGACTTATTGGTATTTCCTCCCACGCTGCTCTGCATGAAATAACAGACAAGGCACTAGCAAATGATATAGGGTGATAGTATAGGGAACAACGTAAAGCTCAATAAAGAGATGCATAAGAAGCAATGAATTGCGCTGTAACACACAATTTTAAAGGGGTATAGTGTCTATATTCTAAATAATTGCTAAATTTAGCCGCAAAATAAAACACAACAAAAAATCGGATCACTATTTGAAGACGTGACGAAGTCGGAATAGATTGTTCTATTATATAAATATAGTTAATACAATGAATTACATTTTACTAAATAATATAATTTTCAATCATGAAAATTTAAGAGATAAGATGGACTTAAAAGGTGCGGCTCTTACCGAAAAAATCCTTACTTCTAATCATTCATGTTATTGCGATGACGATTATTCCAATCTGATAACCGAAATATACGGTTTCCTATCTGATAAAACAAATGTAACTTTGGTGGTGGGCACATTTTTTTACAAACTACCTTGTTTCGTGGAACTCTTATCTGAAAAACTAAAAAATGTAAGAATAGTTCCTTTGATTCTCTTTTTTTGTGAAAATAATAATGCGATTGTAGAAAACGAGGAGTTTGTTGTCAATGAAGTATATAATCGGTTTGTGATAAAAACAACTTGTAAAGTTGCAAACAAAACTTGGACGATAGTTTCTCTAAACTTGGAACAATTTGATTTTGAAAAAGAACTGTTGAACAAAATTGAATGGACGAAACAAAATCATTCAATCGAAGAAAAACGGAGATGTATAAATATTGATAAAGTGAGTTCTTTAAACAAAATCTCAAAAACTGCTACTGAAAAAGAGGATTTTTCCGATCATAATTGCTATGAAAGTATAGTTGTAGCTGATTTTACTTTGTTGCAATTTTATCAAAACATTATTGAATCATTAAAACGATTTATTGTTTGCAATAAAAAGAGGCAATTAATATTCAATACTTTACTTTATCTTAACAAGATAGAAAAATACATTGACAATTGGGACGCTAATTGGTCAAATCTTTCTGTGAAACAAACAGATTATAAGAATGATTTGAAAATTAAAGAGGCATGTTTTGAAATACAAACTTTACCTGACAATAGAAACTTTACAAGTAATGACAAGTTTTGGCTCTTAGCTGAAAGCGCCGATTTTGCCTGCTTATTTTCTTGCAAGAATGATGGAATGACTAAAACAGGTAAATTTAGTATTCCAAGTAAATATCTGTCAAATATTGCTTTTTTTGTTAATAAAAAGAGCGTAGTCAAGTTGTTTTTGGAAATAGAAAAGGATGTTTTTAATAATTTGAATGTAATTTTTAATATTGATAATGCATTGTTTTATAACAAAATAAATTTCCAATATGAATAAATTAAACGAAATTTTGGAATTGTTACGAGCGGAGTTTTCAAATGATTTTGATGGCATTGCTTTCAAAAAAATTTCAGCTGAGCTTGTAACAATAACAGAAAACAACAAGGATAAAATTGGAGTTTGTACCTCTGCATTACAGGAAAAAATAAAACACAATGTTGGTATTATTTCAGGTTTAGATGCTGATATTAAAACAATGAATGATTACATTGAAGAAAATCAGGCATTGGAAAACAAATGTGTAGAACTGGAAAATAAGCATGCAGAATTATTAATTCAAAAAGAACAAATCGAAAAACTGCAAACAAAAAGGCAATATTTGAGAGACAATCAATCATTTATTGATTCATTTGCCAATAACCTTCAACAAATAAATAATAACATTGATTCTACGATTGCCGATTTTTTAATCAAACTTACTGGAGTTCAAGATTTGCTTTCCGACAGCGATTTGGAAAATAAACTGAAAGATATAATTCACTCTGTCCAAGGCAATTTAGAAAAGGTAAAACAAGATGATATACTCCAATGCTTGGAGTATTTGTCATCATTAAAGACCAAATTTACGAATATTGATAACGAAATAAATACAAAAATTGAAGAACATAACAATTTAGCGAAACAAATAAACGATGTGAACGATGCTTTTAACTCTGCTTCCGAGAAACTGAAAACAATGCAGGAAGCGCACAGAAAACACGTTTCTTCTGACAGGGACATTGTAAATAGCTTTGCGGAAAAGGGAGAGTTTAAAATGGAAAGTTGGATAAAAACCAGTTTTGAGGATTTAGATAGGCTATTGGAGGAGATAGAAAATAAGATAAGGATTAAGATTGATGAAAGAAAAAAAATGCCGATTTGCAAAATTTTGGAACGGCAAGGAAACACAATAGTTGAAAAATAATATGGAAGCAAGCAAGGACAACATATTGAATATTTTCGATTACAGCGAAGGTTCGCGGGTATTGGGTCCGGGATTGCGTTGCATTATTTGGGTGCAGGGTTGTCCGTTTAACTGTGTGGGTTGTACTTCGCCTGAAGGTCGCCCGATTGAAGAAAATATTTTGGTGGAAATTGATAAACTTGCGGAAAATATACTCAACAACAAAGCGATTCAAGGTATAAGTATTAGTGGCGGTGAGCCGTTTTTGCAGGCGGTTCAACTGGCAAAGTTAATCCGAAAAATTAACAACCCTGAATTAGACCTTATTATATATACCGGCTATACTTTGGATAAACTGAATTGGCAAGCAGCAAAAGAACTGTTGACATTGACCGATGTATTGATTGACGGACAATATATAGAAGAATTAAACGATAACCAAGGACTAAGAGGCTCTTCCAACCAAAAAATTCATTTTTTGACTGATAAATTAAAACAATACAAAAATATGTTTGAAAACGGGAATCGAAATATTGAAGTAATAATTTCAGATTCATATAAAAAAATAATCGGAGTTCCAAATAAGAATATTGATAAATTATAAAACAATAAATATGAGCAGAACCATAAAATTACATACTTTAGACGATGCTGAAAGAATTATTAATCAACAACGTAACCAAATTCAAGCAATGCAATCACAAGTTACAAATTCTCAAATAATGGCACGTCAGGAAGCGCAACGAATAGCAGATGAAAGAGTAAGACGAATGCAAATAGAAACTGAAAATCGTTTCAATGGAGTAATCAACGATTTGCAAAGGCAAATGGATAGAGAAATTAATGCCGAAAAGCAAGCAAGAATCCGCGCTGAACAAGAACACCAACGAGCGTTACAAAGGCAAGCTAATGACTTTTATGGTAAATTACAATCCGAAATTTCCGGTGTAAAAGATTGGACACAAGACAAGATTAACACGTTGCAAAATAACGTGAATCAACAATTCCAAAATCAACAGAATCAAATTGACGATGTTCGTCAGCAAGTTCGTGATTTGCATGAAAGGGAAGCAGATGCCGAAAAACGAGCAGTAATCTTGATTGCAGATGTTTTAGAGCAATTGAATAGAGCCAAAAACTCCCAACACCAAAAATATATGCCCGGACGGCTGAATCAAATAGACAATCAAGTTCAAAAGCTTGCAAAGTCAACAGACCCTGCAACTTCCCGCATTGCCAACGCTCGAACGGCGATGGATGATATTTGGAATTTGGAAGATGATGTTGCTATGGCACAGGCAAAGTTTGAAACACTTCGTCAAGTCGTATTGAAAGAGGCGGATACGATTATTCTTGAAATGTCGAAAAACAGAAATGTAACAGTGAAAAACGGAGCAGATGCGGAAGCAGAATTGGAAATCAATTTTTGGACTAAAGGCGCATTCAATCAATTGGAAAACGAGGCAAAAGAGTTGAAAAAAGAACTTGAAGAGAAGAAAGATGCCATAGAGTTGAATGAAGAACGTCTGAGAACAATACTTTCCCGACTTGCAAAAATAGAATGTGAACAAAACAAATTGAGAGAGGAAACCATAAAAAAAGGATTGGAATCGGAACTCAGGATAGAAGTAAGTGAGGATATTGTGGATGCAATGATACAGCAAGGATTTCGTTTGCAGGGAGAAATTAACGATCCCGCTCACAATTACATGGGCGGTGAAGAGCCGACCGATGCACGTGAAGGCGTATTTGCTGTTTTGAAAGATGCCAATGGAACGGAAATAACCGTAATAGTGAATACGGATGAAACTTCCGGTACGCAAGTCATTTTTCAACGTAACGATGACAAACCTCGAACCGAAGCAGAATTTAGGAATGGATTAGAAGAAATAAAGAGAAAAGTTCAGGAAGTTTCAGGCATAAATTTGGGGGCTTCTACGCCTATTTCAGGTGCAGGCGATAACAAACAACAAGAACTGCTAGATCCTAAAAAACTCGCTCGTGAAGGAATTGCCAAAGATGTAAAAAAACGGTTGGGCTTAAATTGATAATGTATTGCTTATGGCTGTAAAAAGAATTTCAGATATCAATATAAAGAATAATAACAGTTTGTTCACTGCTATTTATGGCAATGTGACAGATGGTGAATTTTTTATTGATAACGATTTGAAAACATATAGTTTGGAGCAGCAATTATATCTTTATCTGAAATCAGAAGGATATACTGTTTTGTTTTATAAACAAGCTGCTCAGTATAATGTTTATTCATATTCAAGAGAAGATGTGCGAACTTTTCTTTATGACTTTGAACAGAATAATACCCAATCAAAGCAATATATTGCCAAACATATCAATAGTCCTTTCAAACAAAGCCGTTTAAATAGAAGAAACAACAATCCTGAGACAGAAAACAAACAGGAGGATACCAATGCTATCCAAGAACAGAGCGATGATGGAAAATATCAAAATACATTTTATAGAACACACAAAACTACAGGACTTATTAACGACCTGAGAAGGTTGTTTGGCAATAATGAGTCGGATAAAAAAGTTGCATATATTTTTTCAGACCCCGATAACTGTAATCTTGGAGATGAGTTTGAATCATATTTTAAGAGTTTAAATAATACATATGCCAAAGACGATTCAAAGCATAAGATCTTTTTGCTATATCACTATCCTAATGCACAATTACTGATAGAAGCATTTGATGATTCTTCTAAAAATTCTTGTTTTTTCTTTAAAAATTTTTATAAACAGTTATTTGTAAAAGACAGAAAACTTAATGTTAGCAAAACTTATTTTATTTCTCTGCCAGACAAAGAAGAAATTACGAATTTGTTGAATTTAAGAAGATTAAAAGAGAGATTTGATGTTTTTTCTCTTATTCTTTTTGACAAACTTGTATCACGTTTAGTTCAAAAACGAGAGACTCTTCAAGATTTATATACTTGCGACATAAATAAAGAGATAGAAAAAGCTGCAAAAATAACAGCATGGGATGAATTAAAATTGTTGATAGGTATAGAACCCATTGTTAAACAATTGAACAATCTTGTCGAAGTATTGAAAGAGGGTAATATCGGAGTAAAATTTAGACCGCATGTGGTTTTCAAAGGTGCTCCGGGAACAGGAAAAACAACAGTCGCCAGATTGTTTTCCCAAATCTTGCAGGAAGAAGGAGTTTTACCAAGTGGTCATTTTGTTCCAACTAAGCCGAAAGATTTTTTAGCGGGACATGAAGGTGGTACTCGTGAAAAAAGTGACAAAGTTTGCGAAAGTGCAAAAGGTGGTGTTTTGTTTATTGACGAAGCATATGGCATTATCAAAAGAGAAGGTGGAGTATCTTCTGAAATTGCTTATGGTGGTACTGATGTGTGTGAAGTGTTACTTACATTTATGGAAGACGACGATTCTTTACTTATTATTGCGGGATATGAAGAGGAAATAAATGAATTTATCCAAAAAGGGAATAAAGGCTTTCCAAGAAGATTCATTGATGAACTTCATATCACATTTAAGGATTATCCATTAGAAGTGTTGTATGAAATACTAGAATTGAACATTAAAAAATCAGGAAAAAGACTAACAGAGAACGCTAAAAATGTTTTCAAAAAAGTTTTAGCGCAAAAGTATCAAAACAAAACAAAGGAATGGGGAAATGCTGGCGAAGTTGAAAATCTATTTGGTACATTAAGATTATCTACAGTCGGGAAAAAAGAAATTGATGTAGCCGATTTACCGGAAAAATGGAAACAATCGGTTGAGTTAGAAATAAATTATACCAACCCCATACAGGATTTGAATGAATTGATTGGGCTTGGCACAGTAAAAGCAAAAGTAATTGAACTGACCAATTTTATAAAAGTTCAAAATGAAAGAAAACAAAAAGGGAAAAAAGCGGTATCTATTTCGAATCATTTAGTTTTTACTGGAAATCCAGGAACAGGAAAAACGACTGTTGCGCGTATTATTGCAGATATTTATAAAGAAATTGGCGTACTTAAAAAAGGGCATTTAGTTGAAACCGATCGTTCAGGCTTGGTTGCTGGATACGTTGGACAAACAGCCGCGAAAACTAATATGCTAATAGACAGTGCATTAGATGGTATTCTTTTTATTGATGAGGCATACTCCCTTGTGAGCAAACATAGCAATGATTTTGGAAATGAAGCCATTGCAACACTACTTAAAAGAATGGAAGACGAGCGAGATCGCTTGATTGTAATTGTTGCAGGCTACACCAATGAAATGGCTGATTTTATAAACACTAATCCCGGATTGAAATCACGTTTTCCCGATACTAATTACATTGAATTTCCTGATTATTCAGCAGAAGAATTATATCAGATTTTTGAATTAATTTCCAACAAGAACGATTATTTGATTTCTACCGAAGCACAAACCGTTCTCAAAGACATTTTTGCTAAATCAATTTCTGTTACAAAACGAGATTCAGGAAATGGACGTTTTGTAAGAAATACTTTTGAGGCAGTTATACAAAGACACGCAAGTCGTTTAGTGAAAAATCCTAATATTGAATCTGATACGTTATTAGCAGAAGATATTAGTAAAGAATATGAACAACCGACTCAAAAGCAAGATACAGATGTTCGCATACCGCATATTATACTCCCTTCCTTAAAATATTTTACTGACAACTCTGTTGATTCTTATGCCAAAGCCTTAGGATTGATAAAAATTGACAATGGACAAGCAGGCGAAGGTACCGGCTTCTTGATAAGTTCAAATGGTTACATTTTAACTTGCGCCCATTGTGTTTTTTCCAGCAAGGAAATCAGTTTTAATTATAATGGCGAAGACGTTGAAACATCATTGATTTACAAAAATGAAAATTTGGACATTGCCATACTAAAAATTGCACGGAATAATTTACCCTATTTTGTTATTTCGGATTCAACTCGTCAATTAAAACGAGGCACACAAATGGGATTGCTTGCATATCCCAAAGGCAGCAAAATGGGGACACAGCCAAGTTATACTTCGGGTGGAATTTCCAAGTATGAATCCGGAGACTATTTTACCGATGCGGGTGCTACTCACGGCTCTTCGGGCGGAGCCTTTTTCAAAATTGACGATGGCATTGTATATGGCGTGCTGAAAGGCGGTTTTGGCGCAGAAGGTGCAAATATTAATGTTGCTACTGATATTCGGACATTGTTTAAACAGAATGATATAGAGATTGAATTTGAATAATATGAAAACTCAAAAAACAATATTAGCCGCACTAACAAGGCGAGTTCAATTTGTAATACAAAAGATGAAGTTTCCGATTGTGGTATCTATAAAGAAACCACAGGCAGAAGTGTCGTTTCAAGGTTTTCGAGATTTAGAGCGATGTTTGAATTCGATTGTTGCGGTGAAGATTAATCCGCAACCGATAAAACTAAATGTGAGATTTAAAAACAATGTTCGAACAGAGCATATTGATTTCTGTGTAGTTTTTGATAATCAGTCTAAATTGTTTCGAGACATTCTCGAAGAGAAAAAAGAAGAAATAAATGAGCGAGTAAATAATCAATGGAATAATAGAAAGAAATAAAATCATTTTAATATATGAGAAACTTTTTTTGGTGGTGTGCAGGAGTAAACAAAAAACTCTTACGCGGATGCGAAAACGAATATTCAAAATATTTTGCAATAGGAGCGACAATATTTTTCACAGCAGTATTTGCATCTTTTTCGGGTGGATATGCTTTGTATTATGTATTTACAGGTTCAAAATACGCTGTTTTTCTTGCTGTTTCAATAGGGATTCTATGGGGCGCAATGATTTTTAATATTGATAGATTCTTAGTTGTCAGTTTAAAAAAGGAGGGGAAACCATTGAAGGAATTTGGGATGGCTTTACCTCGTTTACTATTAGCAATAATGATAGGAATTGTCATTGCTCGTCCACTTGAATTAAAACTTTTCGAGAAAGAAATTAATGATGGTTTAGCGAATCAATACAAAGAAAACTATTATGTAAATGAAAGAATTCGTATTGTTAACGAAAAGCAGAATTTACAGATTGTTTTAGGAGATTTAAATACTCAATATAAAATAAAAAGAAGTGATTTAGATAAGGCGAAAGAAGATAAAGAAGAAGCTGAAAAATTAAGAGATGAAGAAACACATGGAGTGAAGACAGGAAGAACAACAGGGAAAGTAGGTTTCGGAAAATATGCTCAAATTAAACAAGGTGAGTTAGATGAAAAAACAACTTTATACAATAAAATTGCACAACAAGTAGATTCTCTTGAACAAATAATAACCAATAAACAAAAAGAATTAATTCCAGAAAAAGCACTTACCAATGAAGAATTGAATGACAAAGCTGACCAATGGGCAACAACAGCAGGATTTTATGACAGGAATAAAATGCTGTCAAAAATTGCAAATGGGGAATATTCAAGTTTTGAGATTTATAGAAATGCCTTTGATAATGAATTGGTTGATAATCAACAGGGTAACTCTAATAATGTTGATGCATTTTCAAAAGAAGAAGATGGTGATTGGACAGTACTTTTCATTTCATTACTGTTTATAATTGTTGAGTGTTTGCCTGTTTTTGTTAAATTGATGTCTAAACGAGGCAATTACGATACCTTGTTAGAGGAAGAAGAAGATAAAGTTAATTTTATTGCTCGCTATGAAAATACTGCTAATAAATTTCTTGTGAAAGAACTTTCCATTGCGCAACGCGAGGTGCTGTCAAAGGCAATAGCTAAATGGAAAGAACAAGAAATGGAAGACGAAGAATTAGCTAATCACTATATCAATAGAAATACCGAAAATGAATAGTAAATGTCCGATTTGTAATGCATCTATTTCCGATAACGAATCCCAATACTGTTCTGAATGTTTTTGGGAATTGGTTGTAATTCCCGCAAATTCTTCGAACGATTTCAAAAGTTATTTTCAGGAAAAGGAGAAAATGTATCGAAAACTTTATATTACTTTTAAGGAAAATGAAAAAAAAATTCCAGAAATGAACAAAATTTTAGATGAATGCAGAGAAGAGCATGATGCACTACAAATAGAAAAAAATAAATTACAACTTAAAAAAAAAGAGTTGAACAAGAAATTGGATACAATTAACACAATGACACCTATTTCCAAGAAGGAAAAAATGAGATTAGAAAATCTGAAAGAAGAATGTATCCAAAAAGAAATTGATATTTCAGAATTGAGAGAGAAAATAAAAAAGGATGGCGTTGAATATTATCATATTTATAGCTATATACTTGGTATATTTCAGGGTTATATTATTAATCGTAATAAAAAATAGTTCCGATGAGCAAGTGCCCAATTTGTAATAATGTTAGAGAAGAGACAGATCAAGTGATCTGTCCTATCTGTACGTGGGATTTTCTTAATATTGATTCAAATGCCTCAGAAGAATTGAATGACTATATCCTTAAAAAAAAGAATCTATATAGTGAAAGATTTTCTAAAATTAATTCAACAATAAAAATGGTGATTCTTTTAGAGTCTAAAATTGCAAAAGTAAAGGAAAATAATGAAGTTGTTCAAAAAGAGATAATAGTAATAAGAAAAGAAATTAAAGATTTGGAATATGATATCAATACAAAACTACCCAACGATACAGTATTGATGAATCAAAAAGATTACGATGAATTACAAAAATACAACAATTCGATGCTTGATGATCTGAGTAAAGAGTACGCGAATTTGAAAAATCAATATATAAATACTGATGACTACAAGGCGATTAAGACAAAATGTAAAAACTGCTATTTTAAATTGAAGGGCGATAAAAATAATTTAAAGGAGGCTAAAAGAACCTTATATTCATCTTCTTTTGAGAACAAAATTATTGATAAGATATTACATAAATTCGACAACGATTTAGATTAGTAAAATATGGAAAAAAAAATCAAATGCCCGTATTGTTTAAATGAGTGTTTTCGAAATGGGTATGAGGAAGAATCACAAACAGTTTTAGGTAGAGAGATTCGAAGGATTAAATGTCCTCAATGCAGTACTTTATTACCCCGTGATTTTTTCAATGCAGATTCTGCTGTAATAAGTATTGTTGGGAGTACTGCTGTCGGTAAAACATTTTATGCTTTGTCTCTTATTAATTTATTCAGAAATAATCGTTTATTGCATAAATTCGGTATTGATGGGGATATAATAAATGAAAGTATAGAAATAAGAACCCACATAGAAACTCTCATAAATCAAAAACAGCATGGAGTAGATTTTCTCCGAACAGATAAAGAAGACAGCAAAGATACTTGGGTCGTTCGGGTATCTATTCGAAAGGGAAATCATGCTAAACATCTTTATTTATCCTTCTTTGATAATGCAGGAGAAGGATTTAAATCAATAAGCGATATTTTAGCTAACAACAACAATATTTTAATGGCTGATGGTCTAATTTTCTTATTCAGCCCAAAGGAATTGTGGGAAATATTTGGAAATGAAGTAGTAAGGTATGCCAATAAATATAATTATGACGATTTAAAAAGTACTGACAGCAACAATAAAGAGACCCTTTTTGAAACTATGAATAATGTTATTGAAGTTCTTAAATTCGAAGATAATATTCCAGATAAAGTTGCAAAATGGAAATTTTGGCATAAAGAACCAAAGATAAATCTCCCAATCGCATTCTGTATTTCTTGGTATGATGTTATTTCCGAAAGGTTTTGTAATCAAATTCCCGATGATACTGATGAGGTCGAAATGTCATCAATCATCGGAAATGGAAAGATAAAATTTGATGCTGTAGAATCATATTCGAAAGAAATCGAAGCTGTATTATATAATGAAGAAACAGGAAATTGGAGATTGAAAAACACTATTGAAACCTCTTTAGATAATTACCTCTATTTTCTGATACAAACAAGAAAAAATTGTAAAGATAGTAATGGTCGAGTTTACGAAGATGAACCTAGGGGCTGTTTATTACCTATTTTATGGATGTTCAAACAATTGAAATTGATATAATGACATACGAATATAATATATCGCATTTATATTACACCATATCGGTAAAGTGTCGAGGTGAAGGTGTTTTTGCATCATCTATTACAAAAGATGAAATAAATGAATTAACACGTGCCTATATTATTGGATATAAACAGCCATCTCAATTACCGTCACAGCCATCTGATAAAGAAATTGCCGATTTGTTTCCGATTAAGAAAGGGTGTATAAAGTTGAATACCTCTTCGAAGTATGTCATTTTGTGTTCTCGTTATACAGGGAAATGCAATCACACTCCAAACCGTTATGGAAATTATTTATCACATGCCATAGTGTTTAATGAATCGTTAGATTTCATCAAACTCCCAATTCTTTTAAAAGATTATCCTTTCATAGAAAGTCTTATGAGAGACGAAGAGGATGCTTTTCAAATGGCATCAGAACAATGGCTATTTAATGTGTCTACTTCGAAAGTTATTGAGGAAATCAAAAATGCTTTATGCTTTCTTAATAAAAGCGAAAACTTAAAGTTAATCTTTGCTGCAATAGTGGATAAAATTCTTGACGGATGGTTAAATAACAAAAAGAACAATATAGTAATACGTGCATCAAAAGAAGATGTAACGAATTTTATTTATGCTATATATACGATACTCCCTTCTCATTTGATAAATAAAATTTTTTTTTCAACATTTGTAGGTACTCTTCGAGAATGTCCATTTCAAATTGTTGGTATTGTTCCTGAGTCAGTTTTGGATTTTTCTGATAATAATTTAGTATTTGACTTGGAGCAACAATCTGAGTACAAAATTAAGAACAGCTTTACTCAATATATTTATGAATTGATTAGTACAGATAATACCTTATCATTGATTGATGACAAAGCTAAACAAATCTTCGATTTTGAACGATTACTTCCCGAGTATATAAATAGAATGGATAAATTTCAGCTTAATTCAATTATATCATCAATTAAACTTAAAAACAGGATACTACATGATTCAAGCTTAGATATTGAAGAGTTCGTCAGGATACATACCTCTATTAGTAACGATACAGAAAAGAAGAAACTACTAACTCTTATAGAAGAAAAAAATAAGAGATTATTTGCTGAATATTTATTTGTGACCATCAACAACTCTGTTTCTACTACAGAAAAACTTGATCTATTGAGAAAATATTTTCAAGAATATATAAAGAATGATGAAGTGTTGTTGAAGTTATTCTACCCGCTTATAATACTACCTTTGAAGAAAAAAATATCTATATCGGATAACGAAAGGCTTTCGACGGAATTATTTGTTAATTTTAATGACGTCAAACAATTTATCATACATGATGAGGATTTGATGGATGAACTTATAAATATAGATAAATGGTTTTCTAGAAATATAAATAATAACGAAAGGCTGTTAGAGCAATTTATAGAAAAATATAGCGATATGATAAGCTTAAATTTACCATTTTTATATAAGAGAAAAATAAAAAAGAATTTATTGTCAGATATTAAAAATAATATTTTTTCTCCCTCAGAAGAAAAGTATGCTGAAAAAATCCTTCAACTTTCTGAAAGTGATAAACAACAAATATTGTTTAAATACATCTTGACTGATAATTACATCAATAAATTTGACTTGACTTTCAAAAAATACATGCCAATTATCGAACGGTTTTGTTCTGAAAGTCTTTTTGATTTTTGGAAAAACTTTTTTTCTCAAAAAGAAATAAATAATGAAAATGCTTATTCAATATCTTATTTGAAACGGATGTTTACTATTACAATAATAGATATTAACGCTTATCAAGGCATAATCGGAAAGTTCAGATATACAAAATACGAAAAGACCTATTTGATTGAGCATTATCATAATATTGGAAATATTGATTCTAAAAAAATCATTGACAAAGTAAGTGCATATAGTGATTATTAATGGTTATCTTTTTTATTGGACTTTATTATTCAATATGAGATTCCAGTAGAAGATGTGAAAATTTGAATAATTGTTCGTATCTTTGTCGTAAGCTAATCAACCTGCTCAAAACGGGGCAAATTGATGAAGTTATCTCATTACTTATCCGTTACCTATTCTGAATAACCGGCAAGCCAAACAGTTGATTCAGAAAGGAATAATCTAAAAGCATAGTTTTGTTACTATCCCGTTACTTGGATAATGATGCAAATTCTTTGCTAATGGATTTTTATTCAGTGCTTTGCGTAGTTTTGCATACCGTCAGATAACTCAATGATAACTAATTTTGTAACCAGAAAAAGCATTGAGTTATGAGGTCAACATTCAAAGTATTATTTTACGTGAAGAAAGGCAGTGAGAAACCCAACGGAAACCTGCCTTTGATGTGCCGTATTACAGTGGACGGCGAGGTTAAACAGTTCAGCTGTAAAATGGACATTCCGCTCCATTTGTGGGATGTGAAGAATAACCGCGCACCGGGAAAGAGTGCGGAAGCACAAAAAATCAACCGCGCCATAGACCGTATCCGCGTGGATGTAAACCGCCGCTATCAGGAACTGATGCAGACAGACGGCTATGTTACCGCCACCAAGTTGAAAAACACCTATCTCGGAATCGGGGTAAAGCAGGAAACGTTGTTAAAGCTATTCGAGCAGCACAATGCCGAGTTTGAGAAGAAAGTCGGTTATAGCCGGGCGCAGGGTACTTTCGCCCGCTATCGTACCGTCTGTAAACATATCCGGGAGTTTCTTCCCTCTACTTATCACAGAGAGGATATACCGCTCAAAGAATTAAGCCTAACGTTTATCAACGATTTCGAATACTTCCTGCGGGAGGAAAAGAAATGCCGTACCAATACCGTGTGGGGATATATGATTGTATTGAAGCATATTATTTCTATCGCACGGAATACCGGATTATTGCCGTTCAATCCATTCGCCGGATATATCAACAGCCCCGAAAGCGTGGACAGGGGATATCTCACGGAAGAAGAGATACAAACACTTATCGAGGCTCCGATGAAAAACAAAACATACGAACTGGTGCGCGACCTTTTCGTCTTTTCTGTTTTCACCGGTTTGTCGTATGCGGATGTGAAAAAACTCACCACCGACAACCTGCAAACCTTCTTCGACGGCAACCTGTGGATCATTACCCGCAGACGGAAAACCAATACCGATTCCAATATCCGGCTATTGGACGTTCCCAAGCGGATAATAGAGAAATACAAAGGCTTAACGGGCGATAACCGTGTTTTCCCCGTTCCGAGCAACAGCAGTTGCAACGAGAAATTGAAAAAGATAGGCAAGCAGTGCGGTATCAAGACACGACTGACCTATCACGTAGCACGCCATTCCGCGGCTACGACTATCCTGTTATCGCACGGCGTACCTATCGAAACCGTGAGTCGTATTCTCGGACACACGAATATTAAGACCACGCAGATATACGCTCGGATAACTAACCAAAAGATAAGCCGGGATATGGAAACCCTGTCGCATAAGTTGGAGGGTATGGAGAAGAATATTTGTGAAGCTATCTAAACCTGTCGGCACGCTATACCCGCTATATTTATTGTAGCGGGTATTGCTGCTATCAGAGTTTAACCGCAGCGTCCCCAATGGGCTTTTAAAGAAAAGCCGTAGCTTATTAGGGCATTTTCTTAACGCATCCGTTTCACTACTGCTAAAAATGCCCCAATAAGCCAAAGGGTAAACCCTCTGGACACCCTTAACGGTTTTGCAAACCGTGCCTTTCGGCATCGCCTCCTAATCCATCAAATTTATGGGATTCGTCGTCTTACATATTCAAAAGCCGAAAGGCAATGATAGCGGAACAACCGCCCACATTGAGCGGACGGTTAGCCCAGCTAATGCTGACCCGGAAAGAACTTATCTAAACAAAGAGTTCATAGAGTTTCCTGACGGAGTAGATAATCGTACCCAAGCGATACAGCACCGTATAGAGAATGCCGGGATAAAACGCAAGATAAGCCACAATCAAGTCCGGGTGTTGCAAGTTATGTTGTCCGGTACGCCGGAGGATATGTGGCGAGTACAGGCAGAGGGTAGGCTCGATGAGTGGTGCGGGGATAATATCGAATGGTTACAGGATACGTTTGGGAAAGAGAATGTTGTTTCAGCCGTCCTGCACATGGACGAGAAAACGCCGCATATTCACGCTACCGTCGTGCCTATCGTTACCGGTGAAAGAAGAAAAGCGGAAGCCGAGAAGAACAACGGTAAGAAGAAATACCGTAAAAAGCCCAAAGATACTGTCCGGCTATGTGCCGATGATGTGATGACACGAGATAATCTGGAACGGTTTCAGGACACATACGCCGAGAAAATGCGGAAATATGGATTAGAGCGGGGTATCAAAGGTTCGGATGCAAGGCATATCTCCACACCTCAATATTACAGGGAATTGTTCGCCCAAAACGAAAACCTGAAAGAAAGTATTGGTTATCTCGAAGAAGAAAAGCAGGAGGTTTATGAGAAAGTACGGGATATGTACGACCGGAAAGACGAAGCCCGGGAGAAGTTCCTGAATATGCACGAATATACCCAGCAAAAAGAAACGGAAATATCCAATCTTGAAACCCGCATAGAACAACTCAAACAGGATTATGAGCCTTATAAGGCGCAGGATGATATAAATTTGCTACTTGATGTATTCCCGCACCTACCAGAACGTTTACGGATAGCACAGTTGTGTAAAGCCGTTGGATTGACGATAGACACCATTAAGCAGCTTTTTACGGGTGAAGCGGTAACGGTTACGGGTAAGCTCCATTCGCCCGAACATAATCATTCCTTCAACGTGCAGGATGCCAAATTGCAGTTACTTAAGGAGAGCAAGGATTCCAACAGACTAAAACTATCTATCAACGGACAAAATATCCTCGACTGGTTCAAACAACAATTCGACAAAATCCAGCATGCGATAAAACCACATATCAAACCTATCCCACCCACACCAAAGAAAGGTAGAGGAATATAAGACCTACAATATCGGAACTTAATAAAGGTAAAGGTTTTAAAAGATAATCATGGCTGGGTTACAGATATTTGCTAAATTTGCATCCAAATTTACATGTGAATAAACTGGTATGGAAGAACAAATAAAAGATTATTATCTGATTCTAGAAATTTCAATTAATGCAACTGAAGAAGATATAAAAAGAGCATTCCGAAAGTTAGCTGTAAAATATCATCCTGATAAAAATCAAGGTGATGATTATTTTACTAAAAAATTCATTGAAATAAAGGAAGCCTATGACGTATTATCTGATGCTAACAAAAGAGTTGAGTATGACATTTTATATAAGCAATACTTTAACCAACAATCTGAATCAGAAAGGAAAGAATATAATTTTCAACAAGCGGAAAAGAAGAAAAAAGAACAAGAGCAAAATGAAAAGTATTACTACGAACCATTTAAACCATTTTATTCAAATAGAGATAGAGAATTACAGGATACACCACAATATAATCCGATTTTTGACCTTTTAGGAAATAAAATCCCAGACAATATCGATTTCTTCATCTTACCAAAAAGAATAGGAAAACTAATAGGAGGTTTTTCTGACTTCATAAAAGGGACAGAGCCTAGTACTGCAAAACAAAAAAGAATTTGGACATTAAAATGTTTAGGAGTTGCAGTGTTGCTTAGTTTGCTTATTATTTTACTTGGCAAACCCAATGAAATTTGGACTGTAATCTGGGCTGTAGCACCAGCTTTATTAGCTCTCTTTTTTGCAAAAGCGGGCAATGTATTTCTTCATAAAAACTATTTTGTTGGAGTTAATGGTTTTGCTGAATATGAATGTCGAGATAATAAAACAAATTTGACGGAAAATATAGAAGTAAATTTTAATGATGTAACAGATTTGTATGTTTATCAAGTCGAAAGACGCCTAAATTACAGTTATCAGGGAACCGATTTTTTATATATGTTTTTAGATACAAGAACTGATAAAATACCTTATGCAAAAGAAGGCTCATATAACAAAAAAGATGATTTTAAAAATCAACCTGTAGATTTGATATTTTGTAGGAGGGTGGAACAATATTGGACCATTTATCTTCTTGATAAAATGGAAAGTATTTTGCAAGAAAAAGGTTATGTACCATTTAACATATACATTAAGGATAAAAATATATATGCTCCTTATATCAAGCTTGGGATTGGGTATATTACTTTCATAAAAAGCGACACAGAGGAGTTCACATACAAATTCAATGAAATAAAAAGGATGTATTCTAAAGGAAGTGAATTACATGTTGAACATAATAACTTTCAGAAGAAAATGTTCTTTTTCAAGTCAGGTAATGAGGATGTTATACCAATGCTACATCTGTGCAATAGACAGTTTTTTTATAAAGCAATGGAGTTGCTTTTAGGATATAGAATCAATTAAATAGCAACATGAACAAAAAAGATAAAATAACCGTACAAGGAACGGAGATAGCTATTGTCTCGGAGAAAAATGCCGACTACATTTGCCTTACCGATATGGTAAAAGGCCAAGAGGGGGAAGACCATATCCGCAACTGGATGCGCAATCGCAATACCCTTGAGTTTCTGGGTGCTTGGGAGATGCTGCATAACCCCGCCTTTAAAGGTGTCGAATTCGACACCTTTTTGCACGAATCCGGAGCAAACCGTTTTAATATGACACCCCGCAAATGGGTTGAAGCGACCGATGCCATCGGTGTCATTTCCAAAGCGGGGCGAAACGGCGGAACTTACGCCCACAAAGATATTGCGTTTGAATTCGGTTCGTGGCTAAGTCCAGTGTTTAAACTCTATCTAATTACCGAATATCAGCGACTGAGAGAGGCCGAAAACAATCCGATGCTCGGCGAATGGAATGTAAAACGGGTGCTTAGTAAAGTGAATTATACGCTTCACACCGATGCCGTCCGTGATTTTATCATTCCCAAAATTGATGTTGTTCGTGAGAAAGCATACGCCTATGCAGATGAAGCTGATATGCTTAATCTCGCTTTGTGGGCTTGTACAGCAAAGCAATGGCGGGAGGCAAATCCTGAATACGCAAAGAAAGGGTTGAATATACGCGATACTGCAAGTATTAACGAATTGGTCGTATTAGCAAATCTTGAATCATTTAACACGGAACTTTTGAAACGTGATATGGATAAGTCTGCCCGATACGCCTGTCTGCGTGAAATGGCAGAACGGCAACTAACACGGCTCAATGTCATAGATGCAGAAAAAGGATTTCGGAAATTAGAACCTAAAAAATAAAAATGCTAAATCGTTCTTTATCCGAACACAAAGATATATTCCAAGAATAAAACGGCAACACCGAGCCGCAAGCGGTTTTTGCAGATTTCTTCCTTTTCGTTCCGAAAAGAGTAAATCTACAAAAAGTATTGCCTAATTCATTCTTTCCATAAGAGAGGTGTTTACCGGATAAAGAAAGAGAAAAAATATGTGTAGAGTTTCAGAAATATTGCTTATTTTTGGCGTGAGTTATTTGATAGTATAGCACCGCAAAACGCTGAAATACGCACGGTTACTAAATCGTTACTTCTGAAATTCAAAAACTCTGCGAAAAGTTTATTCCTCAACCGGTTAAGTCAAACCGGTGATAATCTAAAATAGTTTGATATAGGTATCCCTTTTTATTGACGTTGGATAAAATTGCATAAAAACCTTTTCGATTTCCGTTAAAGCATGCCCATGATTGTAAACATGCATTGAGTTTGCCATTTGATTTATAGGAAGTCACTACGAATAATGGAGCCGGGATGGCTGTCACAAAATCCATCCATGAAAAACCGTAAGTTTCCATTCTTTCCAATGACCGTGGTAGTATTTTATATTTTATATTCTCTTTTCTTCATTTTCGAATCTTTTATAGGTATTTTCTTCCAGTCTCCAAATTTAGTAAATATTTAAGATTCAGAAAGAAAAATTGGCTAGGGTCGATCTTTGATTAGCTAGGGCTGATTTTCAATTGGCTAAGGCCGATCTATCAATTGCAGTCTGTCTTAACTGACTGATAATGAATGAGAATTATATAATTGGCTTTAGATACTCTCTAAAAAAGCAATAGTAAGTAATCTGTTTTTTATGTTAAAACTAATATATTTGCATAAAGAAGACGTATTGATTGATTCGTCAATCGGTCGCCTATCTAGTTTAGCCCTGCCTTTGTGCAGGGCTCTTTTCATATCCGGGAATGTATTCCGCATCCTTTTTCCAAAGCGTATAAATTAATAATAACAACTTCCTTTGTACAGCCACATAAGCTTTCATTTTCTTTTTAGTACGGTCATACACCCTGTCCCAAAGTGCCGTTAATACGGGGTCACCCCCTCTTCTTTTTATAGTAAGGGCAGGCAGGTGCATAGTCCTGCGGATATGGGCATTGCCACGTTTGGATATTTTGGTAGGTCCGTTATGTTTTCCCGATTGGTTCTCAACCACATCATAGCCGGCATAACTCACCAGCTGGGAACTGCTATGGAAATCCTCAAAACAATTCGTTTCTGCCAGGATAATGGCAACTGTCAGTTTCCCCACCCCTTTTATTTTACAAATGTTTTCGACTTTCGCTTTGGTCAGGGGGACTGTCTCTAATATGTCATCTATCTGCCCCTCCAATGATTTTAATGACTTGCCGATGGTTTCAATGACCTCATCCAGGTTATTGATAAGCTGCTTATTAAGCATACCGCTATGCAGTAAGGCTTCTTTCTGGTTTAATAAAGCGGTACGGGCCTGCTGGAGTTGTTCACGCTGGCGGGTGGATTGGCGTAAGGATATAGTCCGGTTATCCGGCCTCTTCCATAGCGGCAAAGCCTGTTCCGCTCCCATCTGTGCCAGCCCCGAGGCATCA
The DNA here is from genome assembly GCA_032054765.1 of Tannerellaceae bacterium. GTDB lineage: Bacteria > Bacteroidota > Bacteroidia > Bacteroidales > Tannerellaceae > DFXE01. The sequence goes on along the minus strand of DAMBSC010000010.1, from coordinate 27,185 downwards.
GTCTTATCCGTTTTGGTTTTTATTCCCAAGCCCTGGAAATACTTTTTGGAACGATTGGGTAATACTACACTCACATGAAAACCATGGTCGAACAGGTAAAAAGCAAGGTTTTCATAATATACCCCTGTGGCTTCCATGGTGAATACCTGCCGGATATCGCTTTTGCGTTTTGAACACCACTCCGTCAAGTGTTTAAAGCCGGAGGGCGTATTGTCAAAACTACGGCTGCCCTTGATTACGGCATGTTGTTCCATGTCATAGGTCTTATAACAGGCCTCAAACTTGTTTTTGCTTACATCTATCCCTATCGAATGCTTGATAATGCGAGAGGATTGAGAGGAACTCTTCTTTACTTCTTGGCTCATGTTGATTCTTGATTGCATAATCGTTTACGTGTGCATCATTAAATACTATTCTGAATGGGGAAGAGTCAAGGAAAAGGATTTATCTAAAGCACTACATCATAATATATATGTGTTTCGCCGAATGCTAGGTGCCTTTTCCTGCTCTATAATATGTTTCGAATATAATATCTTTAACACTAATATAATTATTAGGCAAAGATATGAGCCGAAAGACATAGTTGTCGCTGTTGCTTATTCAAAAAAGAAATGGCACAAAATCTTGCCGGTTAATTAAGGAATAACATATTTCAAGTAATTATAAGACGATCCGTATATATTATGATTCCTAATATTTATATTTGCTCAAAAAAATAATTGGAGGAAATAAAAATGAGCAAATACGACGACGCAATCAAAATTATGCAGGAACGCTGTGGAAATGACAAAGAAGTACTTATCGGTCTGGCAACCATATCACTGTCGGCAAACGCCAATGGCAATCCACGTCCTGCTTCCCGCATGGTTTGCGCTTATTATGAAGACGGCATGTTCTATGTTTCGACAGATGCGAAAAAGAATAAAATGTTGGAAATCGAGAAAAACAACGAAGTATCCATCTGCGGCTTAGAGTGGTTCGCATTTCAAGGTATTGCCGAAAACCTCGGTTGGGTAAAGGACGAGAAAAACGCAGCAATCAGAGCAAAATTCAAAAAAGTATTTAACTGGTTCGATGAAGTAGGCAACGAAGATAATCCTGATTCAATCGTTCTGCGTATCACCCCCACAGAAGGCACGATCATTGATAACGAAAGACAATACGGCGAACAACAATATGAAATTGATTTCATCCACAAAACAGTGAAGTGATAAAAGATATCCTGCGGATAAAATAAATGATCAATTGCAGTCAGTTTTAACTGACTGACCAAAAATTGACAGGAAGAAATTAGGACAATAATAGATGAACATTACATAAATATTAAAACATACATATTTACAATAACCCAAACAGGCGATAAAAAAGTGTACATACTTTTAGCAAAAAGTATTAATAGTTTTTCAAAAAAGTATGTATACTTTTCAGAGAAAATATGCATACATTCTCCTAGAACATTACAATGTCGTGATTATCAAATAGTTAAATATGTAACTGTTTTTCTTATCTAAAAACCAAAAAAATACACAATAAGCATAAAGGAAAGAAGAGGTTTCGCAGGCTTTTCTTTCTGATTTGGCTCTGTTTGCTGCCATGTCTCCAATATTTTTCCTTTATTTGTACAGAAGTTATTTATATATCGTATGAAATATTTATTTATCAACTTTGTTTTAACCGTTCTTCTTTCAGCTTGTTCTAACCCGACAAAAACAGCAAAAGATGAAAACGACACTCATTATTCTATTCTGACCGAGTACAAAAACACCTATAATGATTTTGGAAAATTATCGTTCGTATCGGTAGAAAATAAATTGTCCGAAGATCTTTCTTATTCAGAAGAAAGACTGTATACATACAAAGACGATACGGTATTAATAAAAGAAGAACAGTATGAGATAATGCCGGATCATACAAAACAGTTAACGTATAGCATCAGCTATGACGACGGCAATGAAACATCTATGTATTTTACAGACAACGAGATGGTGACTTATCAGGAAAGGTCATATAACAAAGATCGGTTACTGATAAAGGAAAAATTTATCGACAATGCCTTTCCCGATTATAAAGAAAACTTCGAACAAACTATTTTTTACGATTCCGAAAACCGGATCTCTTATATAGATATCATAGATCACATACAAAATAAGACAACAAGAAATTCTTACAAGTACGAAACAAACGGAGATACACTGGTAACAAACATCTACAACAATGGCGAAATTTTTGAAATAATAAAGACAATCGACCTTGCCGGAAACCCAAAGAAATATCATTATTTCGACAACCTGAAAAACGTGTCGATCAATGAAAGAATTCAGCAGGACAACGACTCCTACATAGACATTACCATGATATACAAAAACAATAAAATAGCATCGACAGACAGTATTTTTTATCATTCGGATAAACGTATAAAAACAGTTTTAAGTTACTACGAAGATGGAACAACAAAAACATCCACCGGCCTCTTCGAATACGATAAACACGGCAGCCTGATAAAAGAAACGCGTCATTTTTAAAAGAGGATTGTAGCTTAAAAATTAAAGAAGAATATGTTTAAAACGTTAAGTAAAATCGTAATTACCGGATTATTTTTATGCACTCTGTTGCTAACAGGGGCATGCAGTTTACAAAAAGAAAAAATGAATAGTATGGATAGAAATGAATTTTGGGAAATAGTAGGCGAGGCCAAACAAAAATCGGGAACCAACTTAGATGTAAGGCTCTCGCTGATAAAAAAACGCCTGGCGAAATACGAAGCAGAAGATATCCTGAAGTTCGGAAAGATTCTCGGAGCATACATTGGCAAGGCACAAGAAAACTACATGGTATGGGCAGCCTGTAAGGTGATGGAAGGCTATGCCAGCGACGACACCTTCCTCTACTACTGTTGCTGGCTGGTCTCTATGGGCGAAGAAGTGTACACCGCAGCCGTAAAAGACCCCGAAACACTGGCTACGACAGAAGATTACGAGGTTCGCGAATTCGAGATGATCATGTATGTACCCTACGAACTGTATGAGAAAAAAACAGGCAATATGCCCGATATGGAACCGCTTTCAGACGCGGAGATGGAAGCGCTCTTTGCAGGAATCGAATTTGCCGACGACACCCCGATGCTCGAAAGCGAGGAGAAAGCCAAAAGCCTGATCCCCGAGCTATTGCTCAAGCTGGTAGAGAGGTTCGACTACGACCACGAAGATACAATGGAAGAAATGCGCCTTTTGCGCGAAGACCCCGAAGCATTATTGCAAAAACTTAAACAAGAAGCGCTGGACGCCGGAATAAGCGAAGAAGAATACGACCTGATAATGAAGATGGCACAGCTAAAGCAGACTGCAATTGATGGATAATTAATAGATGATGAAATAATATATATTTTTGCAATAACCATAAAAATTATACAACAATGAAATTTAGTAATGTAAGATTGTTAGTTAAAGATTTCGCTAAATGTTTTAAGTTCTACACTGAGCAACTTGGTTTGGAACCGGCCTGGGGTGATGAGAACAGTGGGTATGCCTCTTTTAAGGTAGCAGACGGGATAGAAGGGTTTGCTCTTTTTGTATCCGACTGGATGGCTCCGTCGGTAGGTAACGCGGATAAAGAATTGCCTGTAGGATATCGGGAGAAGTCACTTGTAGTGTTCAGTGTAGAGAATGTCGACGACACGTATGCAGCATTGAAAGCAAAGGGAGTGAAATTCATTAATGAACCTACCGATATGACTGATTGGGGTATGCGTACTGTACATCTGCGTGATCCTGAAGATAATTTAATAGAACTTTTTTCACCATTGGCTCCCGAACAATGGAGTGAAGAGCTAAGAGAGGAAAATAAGAGATATGAGTAAATAGGATTTGTCCAGAGCAGATATTCAATTGTAGATATCAATTGCAGTCAGCAGTCAGCTAAAGCAGACTGCAATTGATAAAATAGCCTTGCAACTGAAGGTTCTTCACCGGTTCTTAAAATCCCATAGCTTTTTTTACTATTGTCATTTCTTCTTCTGAGGTCAGCATTTTTAATAATTCAAATGCAACGTTGGGAGCTGTTTCCGGACAATAAGATGTAATAATATTACTGTCAACTACTATTGGTTCGTTCACAACATTCACTCCAAACTCTTTCAGCTTATTCTGGTAATAGCCGTTATTTAAGTGGTAAGTAGTTGCTTTCCGATTCTTAAGTACTCCACTTTTTCCTAAAGGTAATGCAGCAGAACAAATTGCCGCAATAATTTTACCTTTTGCATTAAATTCCTGAATTAAGTTTAAGAATCTTTCGTCATATACTTCTTCATAAAAACCGAATTCCCCGAATCCACCAGGTATAGCTAAGGCATCATATTCGTCTACGTTTATTTCTCCAATAGTTTTATCTACTATTACAGGTATATTAAAAGTGCTTATCACTTTTTCAGTAAAACCACAGGTATTAACCAACAAACCATGTCCATAATCAACTCTTGCCCAACCTAGTATATCTATAAAAACACTAAATTCCATAGTCTCAAATGCCTTTGCCAAAAACACTAATACTTTCTTGTTTTGCATATTTTCCAAAATTATTAATTTGTTAGAATCCTTATCCTTTTTACTGCTGTTGCCTTAGAGATATTACATTCTTTTTAGCCTACGAATTTAGTAAAATCCATCAATATAGGTCATATTCAAACCTATCGATTGTAGTCAGTTCTAACTGACTGATAATAATAATGATAATATGGGTATATAAATGGCTTTAGCTGAATGATTTTGTTTGGCTAAAGCCAATTTTTATTAATCTCTGATCAGTCTGCTAAAGCAGACTGCTATTGATAAATTGATAAATAGTCAGTCAGTTAAAACTGACTGCAATTGATAGGGTGAAGAGAGTTCCCTTTCTCCTTTTTATTACCTTTGTGAAAATGAACATCACAATGCCTTACTATATGAACAAGAATTACAAGCAACCCAAAGAAGACAACGAGGCTAACAAAGTGAACGAGCCTATAGCAGCATACAGGACGGATACAGAAATGATTCCCTCGCCCCCGCTGACAGAGGAAGAACTGGCAAACGCTATGACCGGAGACGAGTTTTTAGATACTGTATTAGCTCATATTGATAAATTATTCGATAATAAATGAAAGGCAAAAACATAAAGCACCAGCCCATTTCTCAAAATACGGCAAAGATTTAGTTAAGGGAAGGCTTTTTGCCTTCCCTTGTTTTATTTTACAGCAGTAGTGGTGATTTCGGAGTTTAGGAGAGGGTTCCAGTTGTCGGTTCCTTTTAGGATTTGTTCTATTGTGTAGCCTTCGAGGTTGGGGAGTTGGCTCGAGAATGGGGCTCTGGATGTGGTGTTGGCTCCTTCGCCGGTACTTTGGTATTCGGCATAGAATATTGTTTTTTCGGCTTCGGGCTTTTTCCAGTTGTGCCATCCTTCGGGGAGGATGTGTTTGCCTAATTCGCAACGGATAAAGACTGCTTTGGCATAGTTGCGCCAGGGGCGTGAGAGGTAGACTTTGTCGACGCCTTCGGCGGCGGTGAGTTTGCAGTCGAAGAACACGTATCCGTAGGCTTTTCCTTCGGGAGTGGCGGGTGCTGTTACGTATCCGTTTTTATTGTTATGTATCACACAGCGGTTGAAAACGGCGGTCGACCAGCCGAAGATAAAGTCGACGCTTCCTTCGATATAGCAGTCTTCGTAGTACTGGCGGCTGTTCATTCCAAAGGTGTACAGCGTATCCTGAAATCCAAGGAAACGGCATTTCTTAAAGACAGTCTTATCTCCTGCCACGAGCATGGCTACGGCTTGCCCTACGGGGCCTGATGTGTTTTCGAAGGTGATATTCTCGGCATAAAAGTTTTCTGCATAAAAGTAGCAGGTGGATGAACCGGAGGTTGTTTTTTCTTCGCCGAAGATGTTCTTTTTCTGTGCATAGTCGTCGTAGGTGATAACGGTTCCCTCCTCGCCTATCAATGAAACGTTTATCTTACTTTCAGGAATGATCAGTTTTTCTTTGTACACTCCGCTGCGGATCAGGATGCGTGTGCGGTTGGCTTTCCGGTAATCGGGTACTGCGGCTATTGCTTCCTGAATGGTAAAGAAATTGCCTGATCCGTCTTTTGCTACCACAAAATCGTAGTCGCGCACATACGGAGACAAAGCGGGCAGGATTTCAGGGAATGAAGAAACGGCCAGTTTTACGACGGCTCTGGCTCCGGTGATATTCAAATGTGTATTGTCTGTGTAGTTGCTTTTTGAAGCTTCGTCGCCCAGTGTTTGTATCCAGTCGTGGGTTTGTTGGTTCAGGTCGATAAGGGGGACATTCTTTTCTTTTGCGGTTTCGCGGGTTGCTTTCACGTAATCGCCGTGTGTGTCTTTCAATACGCCGTTTTCGTCGAAGTGGCGGCGCACGATGGAGGTGAACAATACGGGAATGCCTTCTTTGGCACGGGTTTCGGTCACGAAACGTTTGAGGTTTGCACGGTAGGTTGTGTTCGGATCAGTGCGGCGGGCTTCGTCTTCTTTCTGGTCGTTGTGCCCGAACTGGATAAATACATAGTCGCCGGGTTTTACGGAAGCGATCACTTTGTCCCAGTGTCCTTCGTCGATGAAGCTTTTTGTGCTTCTCCCGTTTACTGCATGATTATCTACATGGATCTCTTCGGATAGAAATCCGGGGAGCATCTGCCCCCAGCCTCGTTCGGGATTACCGCCTGTCAAATCTTTGTCCGACATCGTAGAATCGCCTATCATAAAGATAGTCGCCTGTCTTGTTTCTCCTTCTTTAAATGATAACAGCGTGAGAAACAGGAATAGTATGATATATATTTTCTTATTCATGGGGATTGTTTTTTTATTAATTACTCAGTCTGTTAAAACCTAATCAGTCAGTTAAAACTGACTGCTATTGATATAAATCTAAATAATAGTAGCCGGACTGGGAATCCGGCTACTCATCAAAAAAAAACCTAAATACTTATCTCACCAATCTTAGTGCCTTAAAGTCTCTTGTATCTATCTGATCGTATTAATAGCCAGGATTTTGATCTGCTTCTGTTAATGCATCATTCAGGTCTATGGCATCCTGTGGAATCGGACGATACAATTTTTCACCGATCGGATCGGCTCCAAGTATTCCACTCAAGTAATCATAGTTGTATTTATAATACATTGTTTTCAACATTTTTGTGCGGCGTAGTTCCGCCCAGCGTCCGCAATATTGTCCCATCAATTCTTTTCCGCTTTCTTTCAGGTAGGCTTCCAACGCTGCTTCTTTTGTTGTCGGAAGGGTCATTGTCAGTACAGAGCCGTCTTTGGCATTGCCCGGACGAGCCAATACGCGGTTGATGTATGTTTGTGCTTCGGCATAGTTTCCTTCGCCGATACATGCTTCGGCATACAGCAACATTGTTTCCGACAGGGTAGCCAATACCAGGTCGCGGTAACTTTGTGTCTGGCTGAAGTTAACGAGTTGCCCTAAATCAAATTTCTTTACTACCGGCTGGCAATAGTCGCTTACGTATCCACTGCGCCAGTAATTTTCATTTTCTAACTGAGTGGCTTTGTTTTCGATAAACGGATATACACGCATATAGTTTACACCTGTAGAACTTTCGGCATTCTTCACGATCACGTCTTCGAATCCGGGACACCATTTGCTTACGAATTCGACAACACCTTCACGCAGTTTACCGTCGTCTGTTAATGATACTTCCACGAAAGCGCCATTTGATTCGCCGTTCGTAATTTTCAGGTAATCATTAAACATTTCTTCCGACTGATCCCATGCGCGTGGGTAAAGGGCGGTCACAGGGTTTACAGCAGGATCTGTTTTTCCCTGGTAATAGTCATAATAATGTTCCCAGATCGTAAGCATGAAAGTAGCATCGTAACGGGCATCGTTTTTACCAAACCATGAATGTACCGCCCAGGTTGGATACAGATGGGTAGCCAGATATTTATGGCCTCTTTCCGAACCTCCCAGATAGGGGCCAAACAACGATTCCTGATTGTTACCGCTTGTGTTGGTTGCTATGGAACCGGCATCGTATTGGAGAGCGAAGATCACTTCGTCGTTATTTTCATTATTAGGACTCCAAAGTTCCTCCATGGTGTACTTCAGGTCGCCACGTGTATTGATCACCTGCGAAGCATAGGTTTTTGCTGTTGCGAAATCGCTTGTGTTGTTCAAATCCCATCCGCGGGTAAGATGTACTTTTGCCAGATAATGGTTTACGATGTCTTTACAGATCATACCGTTTTTGCTTGTCTGCGGGATTCCACCGTTCAGCGCTTTTTGTAATTTTTCGATTACATAGGCATAGGATTCTTCCAACGATGAACGAGGCATACTTGTTACCGGAGATTGTGTAAACTCGTCGTTGATAACGATTCCTCCGAATTGTTCGATCAATAGAAAATGAACAAGACCTTTCATGAAATCGTATTCTGCCTGGTATGTACTCTTGTCGGTATCGGCAATCGGAGGCAGGTCGAGGTAATACTCTGCGGCGTTTACCGACTGGATAGCTGTGTAGGCTCTTTGATAAAACGTTTTTACGTCTGCATTATTTGTATACAGGTGAGCGTAGCTATAGATACCGTTATCGCTTACACCACGGGGCATCTGGTATAGATCTGTTCCGGCAAGATAAATAAACGTACTGTCATTGTATAACGGCCTCAATTTGTTATAAGCATTGATGCGCAAGGTTTCATAACCTTCAACCGTACCGTACAACTCGTCGTTGGTGATACCGGCTTTGTTGTCTTCATCCAAAAAGTCACTGCAACTTGCAAAAAGGATGACAGATATAAATAATATAACTATTTGTTTCATGACTTTCATGACTAATTTGATTTAAAATTTCAAGTTAACACCAATCTGATACGTAACAGAAGAAGGACCATTACCGTTAGCCAGCGTAGTTGTGGCGAATTCAGGGTCCCATCCTATGTAATCAGTGAAAGTAAACGGATTCAATACATTGAAGTATACGCGTGCCTGTGTAAGATGTGCTTTACTGATCAGGCTCTTAGGTAATGAATAACCCACAGTAATGTTACGCACTTTTACGAAAGATGTTTTCTGGTATCTACCGTTGTTGCCGTAGTAAGGGCCGGTCATACCATTTACAGGATATTTAGCATTTGCGTTCTCTGTAGAAGTTCCCATAGTAGCCCAAGGCTGTCCGTTTTCGTCGGTTGTGAAGTTGTTCCAATCATAACGTGGAACACCTGCCGGAACATAGTAGTCGAAGTTCACTTTCATACGTCCGCGGTCGCTGGTTGCTGCTCCCAAATACTCAGCCGAGAAATAGTCGCTTACATACATTCCCTGACGTGTGAAGATATTGAAAGAGAAGTCGAAATCGCGGAAACGTAAATAAGAGGTCATACTTCCTGTCCATTTCGGGTCTACCTGACCCAGGATGGTACGGTCGTCTGTTGTGATCTCGCCGTCGCCGTTTACATCTACTACTTTAGCATAACCAGGTTGTGTTGCAGCCATTTTAACGCGTTGTTCGGGACTCATTGCTTCCCATTCGGCCTGACTGTAAACACCGTCTACTTTGTAATCGTAAATAACGTTGATCGGTTCGCCGATGAAACGGGCTTCACCTACTACGTCTTCTTTCTTTCCGTATAAGCTGCGGATCGCGTTCTTGTTCTTTGCGAAGGTGAAGGATGTTCTCCATTCCCAATCTTTTGTGCGGACATTCACTGTGTTTAACGCTACTTCCACACCACGGTTGTTTACAGAACCGATATTATCCGTCATACTTGTCACTCCTGATTCGATAGCCAGCATACGGTTCATCAACAGATGGTCGGATAATTTATCATAGAAGTCAACCGAACCGTTGATGCGTCCGCCAAAGAATCCGAAATCGATACCGGCATTCCATTCACGGGTCTTTTCCCATGTCAGGGAAGCATTCACTGGTGTTCCTGTTGCAAAGCCCGGATATACGGTTCCGTCGAAATCATAATAGATATTCGTACTTGTATTCGGAGTCATTTGTGTGCCGTAAGGATTTACGCCATTGTTATTACCTGAGTAACCGAAGCTAAGACGTGCTTTCAGGTTGCTCAACCAATCTACTTCATTCAGGAAACCTTCTTCCGAAACACGCCATGCTGCGGCAAGCGATGGGAAAGCAGCCCATTTGTCGGCCAGCTTGGAACTTCCGTCGTAACGGATCGTACCAGTCAGCAGGTATTTGCCTGCGTAGTCGTAATTAGCACGTGCAGCATACGAGATCATAGATGTCTCTTCATACTGGCTTGCCGAATTACCCATCACGATCGTACCGTTGAAAATGTTATACCACAAAGAGTTGTATGGGAAATTAGTAGAATTAACCCGTAACAATTCGGTTCTTGTTTTATAAACAGAGTGGATCAATGTAACATTGAGGTTATGCAGTTCATTAAATGTCTTTGTGAAAGTAGCCACGTTATCCCATGTCCATGAGAAGCGTTCGCGAGGCTCTGTTTGTCCTATATCCTGAGAACGTTCCGAAGTCTGCGGACGATACCATCCTGTACGGCGGTAGTTCAGGTCGGGAGAGAATGTTGTTTTCAGGATCAATCCGTCGATTGGTTTGATTTCAGCAAAGAAACTGGCCAATACGTCAAAACGGCGTACTTCGTTCGAGCTTTCAGTTATTTCGATCAATGGGTTTCCGGATGAAGTAAAGTTACCCGAACCATTGATATTAGCAGCGATACCCGGTTGTTTGAGCAGTTCGCCGTTTTCATCATACGCATTAAAGAAAGGCTGCATACGAAGCAAATCGCGGTATCCGTTTTCCGAACCCGAGTCGGTCAGTGTATGCGACATGGTAAAGGTGGCTCCCGTAGTAAGATACTTATTTGCTTTATGGTTGATAGAACCTCTGAGGACATATCTTTTCATTTCCTCATTGATAAAGTTACCTTCTTCTTTTTGCAGACCTAAACCAAGGTTATAGCTGATGTCGCTGCTGTTACCGGCTACGGAAACATAGTGGTTTTGTTGCGAACCATCTTGTGTACCCAGATCCAACCAGTCTACATAATTTTCATTATACAGGTACGAATTGATCTGTGTTGAATTCTGAAGGATCGCGCGTTGGTTGGCATCAGTCAGGATATACTTGGAATTGGTAGCATCCCATGTATAATAACGTGAAGTACGATAATCGATGTTTTCACGTCCATCCATAAAGTCCGGAATACGGGCTGTTTTACGAACACCATAATATCCGTCGTACGTCACGTTCAGTTTAGCTGTTGTCGAAGCAGCATTTTTTGTCTGCACGATAACCACCCCGTTCGAACCGCGTGATCCGTAGATAGCAGTAGAAGAAGCATCTTTCAGTACGTCTATCTTCTCGATGTCGGCAGGGTTAAGAAAGTCGATATCATCCTTAATAATACCGTCTACAACATACAAAGGATTACCGGCGTTCATTGAATTTTGTCCGCGGATCTGTATCGAGAAACTTGATCCCGGACGGGCGGAATTGGTCGAGATGTCAACCCCGGGAGTAGAACCTTGAAGAGCGCTCATTACAGAAGAAGTACCGATAGAGGCGATACGTTCGGACGATACACTCGAAATAGCTCCAGTCAGGTCGCTTTTCTTCTGTACGCCATACCCAACCACTACGACTTCTTCGAGTGATTGTGTGTCTTCTTTTAATATTACATTAATTACACTCTGGGTACCTACGGGAATTTCCTGTGCAAGATAACCAATATAAGAAACAACGAGGATACTGTTGTCGCTTACATTCTGAAGGGTAAAATCTCCGTCTAAACCGGTTATTGTTCCATTGGTAGTGCCTTTAACCAAGACATTCACGCCAATCATCGGTTCGCCTGTCACATCAGAGATAACACCGGTTATCTGTCGTCCCTGAGCAAAAGCAACCAAACTTACAACACTCATCAAGAGTGATAGAAATACTTTGTGTATTCTTTGTTTATTCATGGGTTAATAGATTATTAATTAACTATTATTTCGATTTGTTGCAAATGTATAGCTATCCAACCCATCAAATGTCTAAAGATTGTTCATTTGTGTGAAAAAATTGATCAAAATCAAAAATTCCCCTACTAATATTCGGGGGTTTAAGATTTTGGCTTTGTTTCTAAAGTGAATTTTAGAGAACTTTTCCTCTCTAAGCGATAGTATAAATGTTTTTATATCTAATAATCAATCTTGAAATAGTTGAGTATATCTTTATACTTGTCTTGTGCAGTCAGGCAGGTATCAATTAAATAACCATGTGCTTTTTCCCATTCCTGCAATCCACGATAATAAAACCATTTCAAGTCTTCATCAATGATAAAAGGTATCAGATTATTAGCCAGACATTCTTTAAAGATGATGAGGCGACCTACGCGCCCGTTACCGTCCTGAAATGGGTGTATACATTCAAATTTGTAATGAAACTCAATTATATCCTCAATCGTTTTTCTCTTTTGGGAATGATAGCTGTTGAGTAATTCTTTCATCGTATGTTGGACTTCATCAGGCGAGCACGTTTCCATTCCTCCCACTTCGTTAGGTAGTTTCTTATAATCGCCTACCCTGAACCAATCTTTTCGGCTATCGGATGTACTGGATTTAAGTATATAGTGCAATTCTTTTATAAATGATTCAGTCAGTTTTGACTTTGCTTTTTCAATAATCAGGTCGATACAACGGAAGTGGTTGGACGTTTCAATTATATCATCCACATTAATAGTTTCATTGGTTACTCCTATTGTGTTGGTTTCAAAGATATAGCGGGTCTGCTCCTCGGTTAGTTTACTTCCTTCGATACGATTGGAGTTGTAGGTTAAGTCAATCTGTGTACGATGATAGATACCCCCTTTCAGCTTCATGTCTTTTTGCTCTTTAAGGATATTGAGCAAAGGATTATCACTGAATCGGCTACTACTCTTTTGTGGTAAAAGGGCATCTTCGGGTATATTCCACGTTTTACCTGTTAAGAAGGCTCCCTTTATTCTTCCTGTAGCACAATAGTTACGAATAGTTCTTTCCGGAACACCCCATTTCTCTGCAAACTGACTGACTGATAAATATTGCATATAGTATATAAATTGCTGATATCGGCAAGTTTTATTTAAAATCAGCCTTAAAGATAGCCGTTTTTGCCGATAAAGGCAAGTTTTTATGATGAAGAATAAATTTCAGTTAGAAAAGGTGAAAGGGTAAAGAATGTAAACTGATATAGTTGGATTTTGTAGAGTTGAGTTAAAACTGACTGATAAAAAATGATAATCATATATTTTTGGCTTTAGCCGAAAGAGAAGAGAATGATTTTGGCTAAAGCCAGAGAGGAGATTCTTGCATTCAACAGATCAGTCAGTTAAAACTGACTGCTATTGATATTTTGATTCCATGCTATTGATTTGATAGGTATGGAAAAAGATTCTGTGTGGTATAAGAAATGAGCTAGTTGCAACATCTATATAAAAAATAAAGATCAATTGCAGTCTGCTTTAGCGGACTGATATGATATGATATGATACAATACAATATGATACAATATGATTTGATATAACATGACAAAACAGTTATTGTATTTTATTTTTGTTTTTCCCTATCATATCCAAGAAACACACAACCAACTACAATTCAACACATTACAACCCAACTAAAAAAGCACACAATCTTTCCTTGAAAAGTATGGCATCTTTTTTTGAAAAGTATTAATACTTTCTGAAAAAAGATGCCATACTTTTTGAATTTGATCTATCGGCTCTTCGGCTTATTGTATTTTACCGCTACTTATGGGATGGGGTGACCCAGCTGCTACAATCTGTGTAAATATTGGGTGAGGTGGGGAATTTGATCAATTTTTCCATCTATAAAAACAATTTTTCATACTCGTTCTTTATGATTCTCAATAATATTGCAATGTGAAACGAGCAGCTTAAAAATTAAATTCCATGAAACGGGCACATGATAACTGTTTCGCCAGAGGCGATGATAAAACTTGCTGCAAGTTCCATATCTACCTTTTAAAATATTTACTCATATGAAAAATAGAAAAATGAAAGAAATTATTTGTTGCATTATTGCATGTTCATTTTTTGCCGGTTGCCATGTGGCGGCAAAAAATGAGAGCCAACCCGTCACAAAGACCTATGAGTCGTATTTTGAAAAAATCCCCTTCGAGATGGATGTCATTAAAGCGCCTGTCTTTCCGGAGCGCTCCGTAAGCGTTGCCGACTATGGAGCTATGGGCGACGGCATCGCCGACAATACGCAAGCGATCAACAACGCTATTAAAGAAGTTTCGGCACAGGGCGGCGGCACGGTCATTATCCCTGCGGGAATCTGGAAAACGGGCCCTATCCGTTTATTAGACAATATAAACCTGCGTTGCGAGGCGAACGCACTGGTCATTTTCGACCCCAACCATAAGGCATATCCTATTATCGAGACTTCGTTCGAAGGGCTGAATACACGCCGCTCTACTTCGCCGATCAATGCGAAGGGTGCAAAAAATATCGCGATAACAGGCGAGGGCGTTTTCGACGGTTCGGGCGATGCGTGGCGGTTTGTGAAAAAAGACAAGCTGAGCGAAAGCCAGTGGAAAGCATTGGTGGCATCGGGCGGTATCGTAGATAAGAAAGGCGACACTTGGTATCCGAGCGAAGAATCGAGAAAAGGGCACGAGGTGAGCGATTCGTTCAACAACCCCGAAGGACTGACCACCGACGCGGAATGGGAAGCGATACACCACTGGCTTCGCCCCGTGATGGTAAGCCTTGTGAAATGTGAAGACGTATTATTGGAAGGCGTTACTTTCCGCAACTCTCCGGCGTGGTGCCTTCATCCGCTGTCGTGCGAGAATATAATCATCGACGGGGTAAAAGTGTTCAACCCCTGGTATTCGCAAAACGGCGACGGGCTCGACCTCGAATCGTGCAACAGGGCATTGATCGTAAACAACCTGTTTGATGTTGGCGACGACGCGATTTGTATCAAGTCGGGAAAAGACCAGGACGGACGCGACAGGAACGAACCCTGCCGCAACGCGATCATCAGAAACAATACCGTACTTCACGGGCACGGCGGTTTTGTAGTGGGTAGCGAAATGTCGGGAGGCGTAAACAATATGTATGTAGCCGACTGTATGTTCCTCGGCACCGACGTTGGTTTACGTTTCAAAAGTACACGCGGACGCGGCGGCGTGGTTGAGAATATCTGGATCGAGAATATCAATATGATCAATATCCCTACCGAACCGTTGCTTTTCAACCTCTATTACAGCGGCAAGGCGGCTACCGATAATATCGATGCCAAACTACCGTCTACACAAGGTAATATTCCTCCCGTAACGGAAGAAACCCCTGCATTCCGTAATATATATGTAAAGAATGTAAAGTGCGACGGTGCGCGGCGTGCCATGTTCTTTAACGGATTACCGGAGATGAAAATCAAGAATATTGTGGTGGAAAATATGATTATTAGTTCTATATTTGGAGCCGAACTGATACATACAGAGGATGTCGATCTAAGGAATGTAAAAATCTATACCGAACAAGGGGCAAAGATTTCCACCAAATTCTCGAGTAATGTAACTATTGATGAAAAACCGGTACCCGATAGCGACAGTAAAACATTTGTGATAAACGATTAATAAAAAAGTTGTGCAATGAAAGAATTAAATAAGCAGACAGCCAATAAACCGTCTTACCCTGAACGTATCATCCAATTCGGAGAAGGGAATTTCCTGCGTGCTTTTGTAGACTGGATGATCCAGGTAATGAACGAGAAAACAGACTTCAACAGCAGTGTTGTGGTGGTGCAACCGATCGAGAATGGTATGGTAGACATGCTGAACAAGCAAGACTGCCTGTACCACGTAAACCTGCAAGGATTAGAGAAAGGCGAGAAAGTAAACGACCTGAAGAAAATAGACGTAATAAGCCGCGCCCTGGACCCATATACGGAGTTCGATGCGTTTATGAAACTGGCCGAGCAACCCGAAATGCGCTTCGTCATCTCCAACACCACAGAGGCAGGTATCGTGTTCGACCCGGCTTGCAAACGGGATGATGCCCCGGCATCGTCGTACCCCGGCAAACTGACGCAGTTGCTTTACTACCGCTACAAAACATTCAATGGAGATAAAAGCAAAGGGCTGATCATTTTCCCTTGCGAACTGATCTTCCTGAACGGTCATAAACTAAAAGAAACGATCTACCAATATATCGAAAGCTGGAAGCTGGGCGACGACTTCAAAAACTGGTTTACCGAATCGTGCGGCGTATACGCAACGTTGGTCGACCGTATCGTGCCGGGATTCCCCAGAAAAGAAATAGACGCGATCAAAGAAAAGTTGGGATACAACGACAACCTCGTTGTGCAGGCAGAAGTATTCCACCTCTGGGTGATCGAAGCGCCCCAGTCGGTAGCCGACGAATTCCCTGCCGGCAAAGCCGGGCTGAACGTATTGTTCGTGCCCAGCGAAGAGCCTTACCACCAACGGAAAGTGACGCTATTGAACGGTCCTCATACCGTGTTGGCTCCCGTTTCTTACCTCTCCGGCATCGACATCGTACGGGACGCCTGCCAGCATGAAGTATTAGGCAGGTATATCAACAAGGTAATGTTCGACGAATTAATGGAGACGCTCAATCTTCCTAAAGATGAATTGCTACAATATGCCAGCAGCGTATTGGAACGCTTCAACAATCCGTATGTCGACCATTCGGTCGTATCCATCATGCTGAACTCATTCCCCAAATATGAAACAAGGGATCTGCCCGGACTGAAAACATACCTCGAGCGCAAAGGAGAATTGCCGAAAGGGCTTGTACTCGGACTGGCGGGTATCATCACCTATTATAAAGGCGGCACACGCAGCGACGGCGCCAAATGTGAACCCAACGATGCGCCCGAAATATTGAAACTGTTGCACGACCTATGGGCTTCGGGCTCAACACAAAAAGTGGCCGAAGGCGTACTGGCAGCCACTTCCATCTGGGGAGAAGACCTGAACAAGATAGCCGGATTAACCGGTTTGTTGCAAACCTATCTGCAAAAGATCGAGGACAAAGGAATGCTTAATGTGGTAAAGGAGATCATCTGATGCGCAAGTATATCCATATCAATCCCGCAGACAATGTAGCCGTAGCCGTTGAAGACCTGTCCAAAGGCGAAACACTGCATATCAACGATACGGCAATCACCCTCCTGCAAGATATTCCTGCCGGACACAAAATAGCCTTGCAGGATTTCAAAGAGAACGACAACATTATTAAATACGGGGCGCCTATCGGGCACGCTATCCAGCCAATCGCAACAGGCGACTGGGTGAACGAAAAGAACATAAAGACAAACCTCGAAGGCTTACAGGAGTATGTATTCAGCCCCCAGCCGACACCCGCCCTGCCCGCAGAAGAAAAGGTAACTTTCAAAGGATACAAGCGCAAGAACGGCGACGTAGGTATCCGCAACGAAATATGGATCATCCCGACGGTAGGTTGTGTAAATGGTATAGCGCAACAACTGGCTACGATGCTACAGAAGGAGACACAGAACATCGATATCGACGCTATTGTCCCCTACCCTCATAACTACGGTTGCTCTCAACTGGGCGACGACCACGAGAATACACGCAAGATCCTGAGGGATATGGTTCTCCATCCCAATGCAGGAGCCGTATTAGTGGTTGGTCTGGGCTGCGAAAACAATCAAATCAGCGCCTTCCGCGAGTTTCTGGGAGAGTTCGACCAGGAGCGCATCCGCTTTATCGAAACCCAGAAAGTAGACGACGAAATAGAAACAGGCATACAGATCTTACGCGAACTTTACGACATTGCCTCGAAAGACAAACGCACAGATGTACCAGTCAGCGAACTTCGCATCGGTCTGAAATGCGGAGGTTCCGACGGTTTCTCAGGAATTACCGCCAATCCGTTGCTTGGGGTATTCTCCGACTACCTTGTTGCGCAGGGAGGAACTACCGTACTTACCGAAGTTCCCGAAATGTTCGGTGCGGAAACTATCCTGATGAACCGCAGCGAATCCAAAGAAGTATTCGAGAAAACAGTCCACCTGATCAACGATTTCAAATCGTATTTTATCGAAAACAAACAACCGATATACGAAAACCCCTCGCCGGGAAATAAAGCCGGAGGTATCTCGACACTGGAAGAAAAATCATTGGGTTGCACACAAAAAGCAGGCAATTCTACCGTAAGAGACGTATTACTGTATGGCGACCGCTTGAAGACGAAAGGACTAAACCTCCTTAGCGCGCCGGGGAACGACCTTGTTGCCAGTACCGCTCTGGCATCGGCTGGTTGTCATATCGTATTGTTCACTACAGGCAGGGGCACGCCGTTCGGAACGTTTGTGCCGACCATAAAAATATCGACCAACAGCAACCTGTTCATCCGCAAGCCGAACTGGATCGACTTCAACGCGGGAACCTTGCTCGAAGGGGAAACGATGGATACGCTTTGTAAACGTTTCATCCGGTTCATACTGGATATCGCCAACGGGGCGCCTACCAATAACGAAAAAAGTAATTACAGGGAAATTGCTATATTTAAAACCGGAGTAACTCTTTAAATCGGATATAAATTAATATACATGAAGACATTTATGGATAAAGATTTCCTGTTGACTACCGCTGCGGCACAGGAATTATATCATAACCATGCAGCAAAAATGCCTATTATCGATTATCATTGCCATTTGATTCCTCAAATGGTGGCCGACGATCATCAGTTTCGTTCACTCACCGAGATATGGCTGGGTGGAGATCATTATAAATGGCGTGCGATGCGTACAAACGGAGTCGACGAAAAATATTGTACAGGCGACACTTCCGACTGGGAAAAGTTCGAAAAATGGGCTGAAACCGTTCCGTACACCATGCGCAACCCTCTTTACCACTGGACGCACCTGGAGCTGAAAACAGCTTTCGGCATCGAGAAAATAGTTAGCCCGAAAACGGCGCGTGAGATATTCGACGAATGCAACGAGAAACTGAAACTTCCCGAATACTCGGCACGCGGCATGATGCGTAAATACAAGGTAGAAGTGGTTTGTACCACCGACGATCCTATCGACAGCCTTGAATATCACAAGAAAACACGCGAATCGGGTTTCGAAATAAAAATGCTTCCTACCTGGCGTCCGGACAAGGCAATGGCAGTGGAAGTACCCGAAAATTTCAAATCATATGTAGAAACCCTGTCGAAAGTAAGCGGCGTTACGATCAGTAACTTCGACGACCTGATCGCTGCCTTGCGGAAACGTCACGATTTCTTTGCCGAAAACGGTTGCCGCCTGTCCGATCATGGTATCGAAGAGTTCTACGCAGAAGACTATACAGATGCCGAGATCAAAGCCATATTTAATAAAGTCTACGGTGGAAAGGAACTGAGCCAGGAAGAGATCCTGAAGTTCAAATCGGCTATGCTGGTGATCTTCGGCGAAATGGATTGGGAAAAAGGCTGGACACAGCAATTCCATTACGGAGCGATCCGCAACAACAACACACGGATGTTCAAACAACTCGGCGCCGACACCGGTTTCGACTCTATCGGCGAGTTCAACACAGCCAAAGCGATGTCGAAATTCCTCGACAGGCTGAACACATCGGGCAAACTGACAAAAACGATCCTCTACAACCTCAATCCATGCGCCAATGAAGTGATCGCTACGATGCTGGGTAACTTCCAGGACGGCACGATCCCCGGAAAAATACAATTCGGCTCGGGATGGTGGTTCCTCGATCAGAAAGACGGCATGCAAAAGCAAATGAATGCCCTGTCGGTACTCGGACTGCTCAGCCGTTTCGTAGGGATGTTGACGGATTCACGCAGTTTCCTCTCCTATCCCCGTCATGAATATTTCCGCCGCACGCTTTGCGACCTGCTCGGAAAAGACATCGAAAACGGAGAACTTCCGATAAGCGAAATGAGCTTTATCGGACAAATGGTGGAAAATATAAGTTATTACAACGCAAAAGAATATTTCAAATTTGATTAATGATATGAAACAAGCATGAATAAGTACCATGCCTACCTTTCTAAATTTATATTCACATGAAAAATAAAATTGTTACCTTCGGAGAGATCATGCTCCGCCTTGCCACGCCTGATTATCTACGCTTCAATCAGGCCATCCAGTTCAACGCTTCATTCGGCGGAGGTGAAGCCAATGTTGCCGTATCGTTGTCTAATTACGGAATGGAAACAGAATTTGTAACCCGTCTGCCTAAGAATGATATTGCCCGCGCTTGTGTAATGGACTTACGCAAATACGGTGTAGGTACAGGCCGCATTATTTACGGAGGCGAACGCCTGGGTATCTATTACCTTGAAACAGGCGCAGTAGCCCGTGCCAGCAAAGTAGTTTACGACCGCGCATATTCATCCATAGCAGATATCAAACCCGGCATGATCAACTGGGAAGAAGTACTGAAAGATGCCAAATGGTTCCACTGGACAGGTATCACTCCTGCCCTGTCGCAAGGCGCTGCCGATGCTTGTCTGGAAGCGATCAAAACAGCGAATAAACTGGGTGTGACCGTATCGTGCGACCTGAATTTCCGAAAAAACCTGTGGAAGTACGGCAAAACAGCTTCGGAAGTAATGCCTGCATTGGTAGAGGGTTGCGATGTCATTCTCGGAAATGAAGAAGACTGCGAAATGGTATTCGGTATCAAACCGGAAGGTTTCGACGTTACAGCTACGCACGGAGAAGTGAACGCCGCCGAATTCGAATCGGTTTGCACCCAAATGCAAAAACGCTTCCCCAGAGCAAAGAAAGTGATCATCACACTGAGAGGAGCGATCAATGCCAATCATAATACATGGGGAGGTGTCCTCTATGCAGACGGAAAACTATACCAATCCAAACGCTACGACATTACCCACATCGTAGACCGTGTTGGTGGCGGTGATTCCTTTATGGGAGGCTTAATCTATGGATTAAACACCTATCCCGACAACGACCAGAAAGCCCTTGAGTTCGCAGTAGCAGCATCCTGCCTGAAACACACCATCTATGGCGACTACAACCAGGTATCAGTAGAAGAAGTAGAAAAACTAATGTCCGGCGACGGCTCAGGCAGAGTAAGCAGATAAATTACAGTCTGCTTTAGCAGACTGCAATTGATAATTGACAGATCAGCATAAAGCTATTGATAGAAAGAAATAAATAGTGTACATAGTTTTTGAAAAAAGTGTACATAGTTTTTGAAAAAACTATAAAACATACAGAAAAAGAATAAGAAATAATCATTATTATTAATTTAGCATCCGATCTATCAATTGCAGTCAGTTTTAACTGACTGATAAAATGATGACAAAATGATGATAAATAACAATCTAGACAAATTGGCTTTAGCCAAAAGATACAATTCGGCTAAAGCCAATGGGAGAGTTATAATTAGCACAGTCTGCTAAAGCAGACTGCAATTTAAAATCTGAATAAAAATAATCTATCAATTACAGTCAGTTTTAACTGACTGATAACAATTAATACAGTGGCAAAATTCAATAAATTAAAAGTAATCGAAGCAATGGCTTCTACCGGAATGGTTCCGGTGTTCTATCATTCAGACCTGGAAACATCCTGTAAAGTATTGAAGGCATGTTACGAAGGAGGCGTCAGAGCCTTTGAATTCACCAACAGGGGAGATTTCGCACAAGACGTATTTGCTGGTCTGGTAAAATATGCCGCAAAAGAATGTCCCGAAATGATCCTGGGAATCGGTTCCCTTATCGATCCTGCAACGGCTGCCCTTTATTTGCAGTTAGGAGCTAATTTCGTAGTAGGCCCCTGTTTCAATCCTGAAATATCAAAAGTATGCAACCGCAGGTTAGTACCCTATATACCAGGTTGCGGATCGGTAACAGAGATCAGCAACGCACAGGAATCAGGATGCGACATTTGTAAAATATTCCCTGCCGGAAACGTAGGAGGACCATCCTTCGTACAGAACGTAAAAGCCCCAATGCCGTGGTCGCAACTCATGGTGACAGGAGCAGTAGAACCGACCGAAGAAAACCTGTCGGCCTGGATGAAAGCCGGTGTAACATGTGTAGGCATGGGTTCCAAATTATTCCCCAAAGAAGTTATTAAAGCCGGAAACTGGAGCGAAATAACGGGTCTTTGCCAACATGCATTATCAATCATTCAAAAACAAAAACTACAATGAGTGTCAAAATAGAAGCTTACAATAAAATGACTAATTACCGTTGGGTAATATGCGCCATGCTTTTCTTTGCCACCACGATCAATTATTTGGATCGCCAGGTGTTATCACTCACATGGATGGACTTTATTGCCCCCGAATTTCATTGGACAAACGTACATTATGGATATATAACCACATTCTTCTCCGGATTCTATGCACTCTGTATGCTATTTGCCGGTAGGTTTGTAGACTGGCTCGATACTAAAAAAGGATTCCTGTGGGCTATCGGTATATGGTCTGTGGGAGCATGTTTGCATGCCTTTTGCGGTATTGCCACATCGGGTATCACCGCCGGACAGTGGATGGTAGGATTCGAAGGCGCCCGCGATGCCATCGCCACTGTTGGCGACGTCGGGAAAGTAATCAACGTAAGCGTTACATTATTTATCTTCTCCCGTTTGGTTCTTGCCTTAGGAGAAGCCGGAAACTTCCCCGCCGCCATCAAAGCAACAGCCGAATATTTCCCTAAAAAAGACAGGGGATTCGCCACCAGTATATTCAACGCAGGGGCACAGATCGGTGCATTATTGGCTCCCCTTACCATTCCCCTGATCGCAAAATATTATGGTTGGGAAATGGCTTTCATAATGATCGGGGCACTTGGTTTCGTATGGATGGGATTCTGGGTATTTATCTACAAGAAACCGGAAAATCACCCGAAAGTAAACGCTGCCGAATTAGCTTATATCAATCAGGACGAAGAAAGCCACAACGCTACCGAAGAGAAAGTAGAACAAGGACAACACGTAAAACTTTCATTCCTCGATTGCTTCAAGTTCAAACAGACATGGGCATTCGCCTTTGGTAAATTTATGACAGACGGCGTTTGGTGGTTCTACCTGTTCTGGGCTCCGGCATACTTAAGCTCTGTATACAACATGCCGTCTTCCGACCCAAAAGCACAAGCCGCCATCTTCGTCTTATACGGGATCACGATGCTATCACTTGTAGGCGGTTGGCTACCCACCTATTTCGTCGACAAAAAAGGCATGAACCCATACGCAGGACGAATGAGAGCCATGTTGATCTTCGCTTTCTTCCCCCTGTTAGCCCTCTTTGCACAACCCTTAGGACACATATCCTACTGGGTTCCTGTAGTCATCATAGGAATAGCAGGAGCAGCCCACCAGGCATGGTCGGCCAACATATTCTCAACCATCGGTGACATGTTCCCCAAATCGGCCATCGCCACCGTCACAGGTATCGGAGGCATGGCCGGCGGTATCGGATCCATGCTGATCAACTTCAGCTCCGGAAAACTCTTCGACTTCGCCATCACCACCAACATGTCATTCCTCGGCTTCCAAGGCATAGAAGCCGGCTACTTCATAATCTTCTCCATCTGCGCCATCGCCTACCTAATAGGCTGGACAGTAATGAAGATCTTAGTCCCTAAGTATAAGCCGATCACTGTTTAATCATTTCATAAAAAGAGGGTGTGTCAAAATAGACATGCCCTCTTTTTTAGGCACAAAGGCCGAACTTTCGCAAGCTCGGCCTTTCCTATTTCCTAAAGTTTTATTAACTTTAGGTATTCAAAAATTGTTATGTCAAAGACACATTTTCGTCCTTACATACCCAATCAAACGCTGCTTTTTCCCGGTAGGATTGATGAAGATATTGCCGAGAACGACCCTGTTCGTGTAGTGAGCACCTTGCTTGACCATCTTGATCTTAGTGGGATCAAGAAGTTATACAAGGAGTCTGGCCGTAGCCCTTATCACCCCCGGATGATGCTCAAGGTAATCATCTACGCCTATATGAACAACGTTTATTCCTGCCGCAAGATAGGGAAGCTTCTGCTACGCGACATCCATTATATCTGGCTTTCCGGCTACCAGAAGCCTGATTTTATCACTATCAACCGCTTCCGTAACCGGGTCAAGAAAGAGATTAACCAGGTGTTTACCCGGCTGTTCTTCTGCTTGCCGGTAAAGGCTATGTCAGTCTTGATGTAGAATACATCGATGGCACGAAAATCGAATCTAAATCCAATAAATATACTTTCGTTTGGCGTAAGAGTGTCCAGAAATACCGTGCAAAACTTCTGGATAAGATTAAAGTATTACTTGAGCAAATAGACGAAGCCATTGCCCAGGATAATGCCACTGAGGATGAACAGGCGGAATTTACTCCTGCAACGCTCTCCAGCCTTGCGCAAGAATTGAAAGCCGCCCTGGCAGAACAGCCTGCCGGGCAAACCAAGGAAGAGAAGAAAGCGCGTAGAGAAAAACAGAAGCAGGTCAAGACACTCGAAAAGCATGCAGAGAAACTTGCCGGGTACGATAATCATCTACAAATTTTAGGCGATCGAAATTCTTATTCCAAAACCGACCCCTGGGCTACCTTCATGCGTATGAAAGAGGATGCGATGAACAACGGTCAAACCAAACCCGGCTACAACCTTCAAATTGGAACTGAAAACCAGTTTATCACTGATTTTGCATTATTTACCAATCCGGCAGGCACCTTGACATTTATCCCGTTTATAAGTTCGTTTCTTAACCGCTACAACCGTCTGCCCAAAGCAGGTGTTGCCGACTCTGGTTATGGTTCCGAAGAGAACTACCGCTTTATGGAAGAGAATCAGGTGGATGCTTCCGTTAAATACAATTGGTTCCACAAAGAGCAGAAGCGAACCTTCAAAAACAATCCTTTTCTGGTAGACAACCTCTATTACAATGCCAAAGATCACTACTATGTCTGCCCCATGGGACAGCACATGACGTTGGTGGGGAAAACTCATGGAAAGACAGCAAACGGATATATAACAGAATCAAATCGGTACCGGGCCAAGCGATGCGAAGGTTGCCCGCTTCGAAGCCAATGCTTCAAAGCCAAAGGGAACCGCACAATAGAAGTTAATCATCGTCTAGTGGAGTACAAACGGAAAGCTAAAGAGGGGTTAAACTCAGAAGAAGGGCTGGTTCACCGGTCAAAGCGCCCCATAGAACCGGAGGCGGTGTTCGGACAAATGAAATACAATATGGCGTACCGTAGGTTCCGGCACATCGGAATCGACAAGGTTACTATGGACTTTACTTTCTTTGCCATAGCCTTTAACATCAAAAAGATGTGTGCCAAAATAACAAAACAGGCAACCAAAGACGCTAATAGGGCGAAAAAGACACTAAGCCCCACTCGTTTTCAAATTATATGCGGCCAAAATCGGATCAAATGGAGAGAAGAGCACCAAGGGGCGGCGTAAAAGAAGCCAAAAGCCAAATCTTAAATGAAAAAAAAGATGTGCCAAAAGCTTAGTTTTGACACACCCTCTTTTATTTATAGTTTATTTGGCAATTATAGTGCAAATTTAGGTTGACGGTGAATCCATTGTCCACGGGTAAAGTCGGGAAAGTCAACCACAGCTCCACCACGAGCGATAGACATTTCAGATAATCCAGAAATAGCACTCCATGCAGCAGCATCGTAACAATCCATCGGAGCTGGTTTCTTATTTCTGATGGCATCTATCAAATCATACATCATGATAAAGTCCATACCTCCATGACCAGCCTCTTTAGCTTTAGCTTCTAATGTACTCCATAATTTATGATCATATTTCTTGAACCATTCATCAGATTCATCCCAACGGTGAGGTTTGGATTGTCCTTCTACATATACATGGTCGCCATCATTCATCCATAAACCTTCCGTTCCCTGAATACGGAAACCTAATGAATAAGGACGAGGAGAGTTTGTATCGTGAGTAACAATGACAGTCTGACCATTGGCACATTTAATCATAGACGTAACGATATCGCCCAGATTAAAATGAATTTTAGCGTACGGATGGTTTGGTCCGCCATTATCTACAATAAATTTATGCATTCCACGAGCTTGAGTTGCCATTGCTGTCAGCGATAAGAAGCGATTACCATAGTTAATATCTAAACAATTTGCTACAGGTCCGATACCATGTGTAGGATAAACATCACCATTACGCTTGATAGAATGTTGTGCACGCCATTGAGCTTCAGCATACGCTGTCGATCCCATCTTTAGATCGCCTCCTTTTTTATATGTATAATGAACGCCATCGTTTATCTTTACATCACGTAAATCATGCTGATAACCACAAGTTCCATGTAACAATTCTCCGAATAGTCCTTGACGTACCATATTCAACGCAGCCATCACATCACGGCGATAACAAACATTTTCCATAATATTCAGATGACTACCGGTGTTTTCGGATACATTTACCAAATCCCAGCATTCTTCCACCGTATTAGCAGCAGATACCTCTACACCCACATAAGGAACGCCTGCTTTCATGGCTGCAACCGCCATCGGTACATGCCATTCCCATGGACTTGCAATAATTACACAATCAAACTCCTCATTATTCAGCATCTTTTCAAATTCCCGTTCACTTCCAATATACACTTTTGGTTCAGGCACATTAAATTTAGCGATATGTTTTAGAGTACTATCCAATGGCCCTTTTTGTATATCACAAATAGCCACGATCTTATTATCAGGAATAGCCAATACATTATTAATATGCTCCTGACATCTGGAACCTGTACCTATGAAACCAAAACGAAGTTTACCATCATCTTTACCTGCAGTTCTTTTCTTCTGAGGTTCATCTGCTACCGTTACAGCAGCTGAGGCACTATTACTCAAAGCAATACCAGCAGTTCCTATACCGGCAACTGTCATTTTTTTGATAAAAGAACGACGTGTGTTTTCCATTACTCTTTACTTTTAAACTTAATTATTACTATTAATCTGGAGACAAAATTAAGGATTTTATACTAACTACATTAGGTTTAATATTTATTTTTCACTTATTTTGCTTCACAGACTCATCGAAGAATATTTAAATAAAAATAAAACTTAAATAGACTTTTAACTGTTTTACAAGAAAATAAACCTAAAAAGAAAAAGAGATGAACTGCACCCAAAAAGTTGGACGGTTAATATTAAGTTGTAGAAGAGTAATGA
>DAMBSC010000009.1:0-235910 GCA_032054765.1 Tannerellaceae bacterium | reverse complement strand
TAGTTCTAGAAAAACTATATCAAATTTGAATAGTTTGTAAATAGAAGTACATCTTAGTTTAACAGTCATTTCCTTCAGCCTTCAGCTACTCATAACAATCTGTCTTATAGCGTAAAATCCTGAAGATAATTTGCTTCAGGATTTCTTCATCATTTTACTTTGTGTGATACTTACGTCTTACGTGAATAATGGAAAGGGAGTATAATTTATGATAGGTTAAATCTGTAAGAATTAAAAAAGTGATTTATAAAATCTATTTGTTGAGTCGTAGTATTTTGATCATAAGGTTTTCTCTCTTTCATCGGCTCACAAGGGTGAGCCAGTCGCCTCACCTGTGTGATTCGATCGCCTCACCCTTGTGAGCCGATTGTTCCACCTCTGTGAGCCGATGAAAGAGACGGTTTCTAAATATTAATACCTATTTATAGAAAGAATAAAATAACCTGTTATTTTCTATTGGTTGGGCTAGCACTTCTGGAAATTGTTTTAAATCCTGTCAGGACTTGTGAAGAAGGCCCCACCTGGTATCCATATTATTTTGCCATTTCTTTTGTGATTTCTTGTATATCCTGTAACGTAAAGTTTCCTAATAATTGAATAACAGTGTAGCTACTGTCGCTTTCAGCAAGCATCAAGAGGTCATTTACTTTTTCTCCCTTCATAGTGGCATAGAAAGTTGCCCGGGTTTTACCATCTCTTACACGCATAAGTTCAGAATGATCACCTTTCACCAATTGGGAAAAATCTTTACGCATCTGGGGTATTTGTTCTTGTTTGGCTGTAGAAATTATCTGTAAGGATTCTATCTTTCCCTGCATATTCATCAGGTTCAATCCAATATTTTCAACTTTCGGCATCATCTGAAACATGGCCTTTGATATATATACAGAAGTGATATCGTCCATATCAGCATACTTGTCGAATAATTTATTTTGTGCAAAAGCAGCAAAACTGCAGAGCAAACAGAGGGTTATGATTACATATTTCGCTTTCATTTTTTTTAATCTTTTATAATGTGTTTATTTACTATCTGATTCACTTTTCCTATTTCCTGTCCGGCATCGTTCACCTGATCTAAGCCTTTATTCAGCTGAACAGACATAAATGCCAGTGCTTTTTCTGCTACTAAAGCTGCTTCCGCAGGATCAGTATAAGTATCTGCTAATTTCTTCTGATCAGGGGTAATAACTGTTCCTAAGAATATTCCGATACAAAGCAGGATAACTGCTGCGGCACCAGATACCCAGTATAGTATTCGTCGGAATTTCACTTTCTTTTCTTCTGCCGCCAGATTGTTGATCTGTTGTTCCAACCGTTCTGCCAAACCTTCCGGAATTGGAATATCAAGCGCTTCATCCATTATACGGTCAAAATCTTTATCATCCATAACTTATTACCTTTATATATTGTTCCCTTATTATTTTTCGTGCTCGGGAAAGTAATACACGTATATTAACGGCACTCAGACCGGTTATTTCTTCAATCTCTTCCAACGAGCAATCTTTTACTCCCCGAAGTTGTAAAACCTGACGTTGGTTTTCCGGAAGCTTCTCGATTAACTTTTGAACTAATAAAATTTCATCTTGTTCAATGACTTCTGTTTCCGGTGAGGAATCGGTTTCTATTGTCAGATTCTCTACTATTTCTTCAGATTGTCTCCTCTTTGGTGACCGGAGATAATCGTAACATAGATTCTTTACTAGTGTCACACAAAAAGCTTCCATATTTTGTATTGTGTTTATTTCTTTCCGTTTATTCCATAGCTTACAGTAGGTATCTTGTAAAATATCTTCTGCATCCTGGCTATTTCCCATCAATGCGTAGGCTATACGATAAAGTTTGGGATGAAGAGGAAGAAATAACTGTTTGAAGCTTTCAGCATCCATCAGCTATTCTGGGCTACCAGTTTTTCGATATCCGATTTCTTTATCTTCCCTTTGATACGTACCATCGCGGGATCATCACCGGAAGTTAATACCACCAATTCGTGTATCGTATCCTCTTTAATACGTACCAAAACTTTAGTACGACTGCCGTTCTCATTAGAATTGATCATCGTTTCAAAGGCTGAATCTTTTAGACTCCGGATCGCCTTACTGAATTTATCTTTCGTATCCTGATCACAGGAACTGAATTCAAGTACTTCAATACCATCTACTCCCATCGTATCTCCGAACATTCCGGCAAAACTCATCATGATCTTTCCTATTGAAACTTTAGTAGTCGCTTTCTCTTTAGAAAACTCTTTGAAGAGCTGGTTTACATTATATTGTGCAAATCCTGCCTGACAGATACAAACCAAGACTATTATAGCTACAAATTTCATTTTCATTTTCAATCTATTTTAATGTTACAACTCACTTTCAATACAAAGACGGGCAAGGCGTAACAGTTGTTACAAAATAAATAAAAAAAATCTCACTGTACCAACATCCGCAAGAGTAAAATTTGGTAATGAAGGAGTTGCTTTTTTAAGAGAGATTAAAAAGTGATTAGCGGGGAGATTTTATAGAAAAGGGAGAGCAGGGTTCACTTTACAGTTTGGAATCCTGCTCTCCCTTTTCCATATAAATGTGTAGCTTCCAAGATTTATCCGGACGCTTGCCAAAATTTCGTTATACAGATAACCAACGGATGAAAGAGGCAAACAAGCTAAAAAGAAAATTGCGGAATAAAAATCAAGATGACTTCATCTTTCCATTTACTGCAAAATTATTACTTTTGAATGACATTTTGTCTCCATCAAATTTAAGGATAATACGATCACTTCCTCCTCCTTGCAGAGTCATTACTTTTAGTAATAATGTTTGATTATCTTCCCATAAACAACTTCCGGAACTTGCCCAAAAACCTTTTCCAAAATCTAAAACCTGATCTCCGAAGCCTCCTTTTGCTTCTAATATGCAAGTGTCTTTGTCGAACTTGACTTTTATGCTTTCTATCTGATAATCATTAGGGAATATTTCATATGTTTTATCCGATATAGTGTCCTCTATAGGTGATTCGGACCATCCACCTGCCAGAGGAATTTCCAGTTTGGCTGTCAGCTCCATTATTTTTGTTTGATTTTCCGTGTTTTGAGGTAACGCTTTGTCATGAATTGCAGGTATCAGATGTTTCCAGAGAAAAGTGAGTATTTCTTGCATGTCAGATACGTAAGAGGTAATGGCAACCACCATGTCTTCTTCAGGTAGCACTACAATATATTGCCCGTATGCTCCATCGGCTCTGTAACCATGTACACTTCTCCATATCTGATAACAATATCCTTGTTGCCAATCGTTTCCTACTTTTTCTTCTTTAGGTAAATTGGGAGCCTGATCGATCTTTTTACTTGTTGCTTCTTCAATCCATGCTTCGGGTAATAACTGTTTTCCGTTCCATTTCCCCTTTTGTAGATAGAATTGTCCAAGCTTTGCCAGGTCTTCGGTTTTTACACTTAAGCCCCAACCACCCACATTAATACCTGCGCCATCTTCCATCCAATCCACATTTTTTATTGCCAGTGGCTCAAACAAGCGGGGTTGAAGATAGTCGTGTATTTTCTGACCGGAAACCTTTTGAACGATTGCCGATAATATGTGCGAAGCGTATGAATTATAAAGAAACTTTGTTCCTGGTTTGTTAACGATAGGTACGGCAAGAAATGTTCTTACACTGTTCGTGTCTTCCAGAGAGAACATAGGCTCGGGGTTTTGTCCTGCCGACATGGATAATAAGTGCTTAACCGAAAGCGAATCAAGGTAAGAGCTTATTGTATCAGGTAGAGATTCAGGAAAGAACTTCAGAACTTTATCATCCACCGACAGAAGATTTTCAGACACTGCAAAGCCTACAGCTGTAGATGTAAATGTTTTAGTTACTGAATATAACGTATGGTTCAGACTGTCACAGAATGGGTTTGCCCAACCTTCGGCTATAACATTTCCATGACGTAAAAACATGAAGCTATGCAATTCACGCTTATGTTCCTCAATTACTTCCAGAAAATTAACTATCCCCTCTGAATCAACTCCTTCTTTTTCGGGAGTACTTCTAGGTAATTTATCTGTTAACTGCTGCTGCTTGTCAGAACATGACAAACAAAATAAAACCAGGATTAAAAGTATGATATTTTTCATATTGTTAGATATTTTTGTTAGTTCCTATTAGACGTATAAGGTATCTCTCTCGTTACAAAATAAATAAAAAAATTGTTTGCTCTCTTTAAAAGTAATAATTTCTTATTCGTGTGTTTCCATTTTTCAGATATTACCCATTTCTTAGGTATTGGCCAATAAAAGATTCAATAACAAAAAAGAGGTTGAATTTTCAACCTCTTTTTTGTGTTATTTAAGTTCCTGGATTTTTGAAAAATCCTGATCTCCGTAGTCCAGGTTTTCACCACCCATACCCCAAATAAATGTATAATTAGATGTTGCCGCAGCTGAATGTATAGACCATTCGGGGGATAATACAGCTTGATTATTTTTCATCCAGATATGACGTGTTTCGTCAGGTTCTCCCATGAAATGACATACAGCTTGTTCTTCTGGTACTTCAAAATAGAAATATGCTTCCATACGACGGCTATGAACATGGGCAGGCATTGTATTCCAGACACTTCCCGGGGCCAGTTCCGTCATTCCCATTTGCAATTGACAAGTCGGAAGAACCTGGTTTACAATCATCTTGTTAATATTACGATGATTAGATGTTTCTAACGCACCCATTTCCGCAACAACGGCATCAGCTTTTGTTACTTTTTGATCAGGATAATTACGATGCGCCGTCAATGAATTAAAGTAAAAAAGCGTGGGTTTTAATGGGTCCTTCCTTTCGAAATACAATTCACGGTCACCCGAACCCAGGTAAAGCGCTTCTTTATATCCAAGCTCAAATGTTTGATCACCAATATGAACAAGACCTGTTCCACCCCCTACATTATAAATCCCTATCTCACGGTTACGAAGGAAGATTGGTTGCTTCAACGGATCAATAGCTTCCAATAAAAGCTTTTCTCCCGCAGGCATCGCACCCCCTACAATCATACGGTCGTACATAGAGTAAACCATATTTACTTCATTTGGGAGAAACAGTTTTTCTATAAGGAAATCGCGGCGGATTCTTTTTGTATCATATTGTTTAGCATCTTCTGGATGTGCTGCATAACGCAGTTCATAATTTGTTTTCATACGAATTAATATTTTAAAATGTAGGTATGGAATTCAGCAGCTTATTTATTGGTTTGCATACTTCGTTTCATTCTACTATAACGTTAATGATTAATCTTTTATTGCTTTATCGGTTCCGACATCTATTCCATTCCAAGCTTTCAGGTTAGTCCATTCCGTATAAGGATCAGACCAAAACGGATCGGAAGGCGGAAGTCCTAATGGTAATAAAGCAGAGGCACATAAATATACACTTCCCGTATTGATATAAGATTCCGACATCCCTATCTGATCACCCGTAAATCCGACACGCAACCATCCGTTTATATCAAAATTTTTAGGTGATTTCAATTGATTACGCATCACTGCTGTTAATGCACAACGAACCTGGGCCGGTTTTACTCTTTCCGGCAAAATATGCATCAAACATGCCTGGCTTAAGGCATGGAATACTCCAAACCGATAAACGATAGAGCGACCTACTACCGGAAAAGTCCCTTCAGGAGAAATGAAACGTTCCAATTGTTCAGCATAACGGGTATGGCGGGGCTGCTGTATGTCCAGAAAATCAGCTCCTTCTATGTTATATTGGTTCATTATCTCCAGCACATCCGTCAACATCGGATGGATAACAAAACTATTGTAATAATCCTGATGGAAAGCAGGACCATCTCCATACAGAGCATCTCCTTTGTACCAGTCATCCCGGAATTTATATACGCCATACACAAGTCTTTCCCCGTCGCATTCTCCGGAAAATTTCAGTAAGGCTGCTTCTACAGTGGAAGCAAACAGCAGCCAGTTATTTTCCCATGGTTTGATATTCCGGCTTCTCTTCAATTCAGTGATCATCCATTTTTTTGCCTGGTTATCCAGATTTCCCCATAATTGAGTGGGGGCTCTGAGTAGTGCCTGTGCTAAAAAAGCAGCATCCACCAATGGTTGATACGGCTCCCCAAATTCTAAATAATCGGGAGCTGCAGGATTTACAGCATTTTTCAATCCTCTTACAGCAAAATCAATGTATTTAGCTCTTAACTTTCCTTCCGGAGAATTATCCGGACCTAATTCCAACCAGGGAGCAATTCCACAGAGCAATCTTCCTACAGCTTCAAGATATGATACTTTTTGCCTGTCTTGCCCAAGCGACTCGTATGGCATATTCTGTTTTAAGGTATTGTTGCTTAGATTGCTCAAGACAGGATCAGCCAGCTTAACCAATGTCTCTACCCAATATGCTCTATCTTCTGCTCCAGTAGTCTTATTGGTATTATTAGCTGCTATTCCCAAATGATAAAATAAAAAGGAAACACTTATTACTAGTATAATTTTCTCTTTCACGGTGTTTATTTATTAAGTTTCTTCAATCGCATAAGTGCTTCTACATAATAATAATCAGCATAGGTTAAGGGAACATCTACTTCTGAATTACCAGGCAAATGCCCTGTAGAATGCATTAGAATAAAATTATGGTTCGTACCTTGCTCAGCAAGATAGTGAGGAGAAGTCAATGAGCGGATTTGGATCTCTGCCAGTGCCAGACATTGTTTACCGAAATCAGTATTATCCAATTGACTTAATTCAATAAGTGCCGAAGCAATAATAGCGGCAGCCGAAGCATCACGGGGAACATCCGGAATTTTCGGATCGTCGAAGTCCCAATATGGGATTTTATCTTCAGGCAGATTCGGGTGATCCATAATGAAACGTGCTATATTACGTGCTTGATCTAGATATTTGTTATCTCCTGTTTCACGGGCCATCACGGTATATCCATATAATCCCCATGCCTGCCCTCTTGCCCAAGCGGATTCATTAGCTAATCCCTGATGCGTCTGCTTGATATGAGGTTTGCCTGAAATAGTATCGTAAGAGACAACATGGAAACTGCTATTATCCGGACGAAAATGATGCTCCATTGTTTTTACAGCATGCGAATTCGCTATTTCATTGAACTGCTTATCTCCTGTTTCTTTAGCCACCCAGGTGAATAGTTCAAGATTCATCATGTTGTCAATAATAACAGGATATTGCCATTTGTCTTTATTGAAGTCCCAGGAACGTATAGCGCATATTGAAGGATCATAACGAGTAGCCAACGAATGAGCTCCGGTTATCAGGACTTCTTTATAATGTGGATTTTTGGTTATACGGTATCCATTCCCAAAGCTACAGAACAGCATAAAGCCGAGGTCATGAGTATTTGTTAGATTTTTAGCTGGTTCTACCCTGTCGGTATACATTTGGGCGTATTCTTTCAGTTCCGGTGTTTCAACATTTTCATATAAATACCAAAGTACACCCGGAAAGAAACCACTGCACCACCAAGCATAATCGCTGGTTTCAAGTGTACCATCTTTCTTGATTGTCTTAGGAAGCCTTCCTTCCTGATTTTCCAGCTCTTTTGCCATAAGCAAAGATTGTTCTGTTGATCTTTTCAGTCCTCGTTCAATAACTGAAGATAGGGGCTCTTCATTATTGCAACCTATAAGTAAAAAACAAACAATTGGAACTAAAATAAATGCGGCTTTTCTCATGAGAAAATATTTTTTGTGTTTTCGCAAACATACACAATATTTTTCATTCTTCATAATATCTAAAAAACCTTATTTTCCTTATCCAGAAGGAAAATAAGGTTATGCCATCTCAGAATTTATATCCTACTCCCAAGCTGATAGTCTGGGTCTTGACGTCAGAGCTTTTGCTTTTAGAGCTCAGATCGAAGCCTAATTGGTAACTTGCATTAATCGTTATCCCATTGTGAAATTCGTATCCGGCAATGGCTCCTCCTCCCATATACCAATGGTCGAGTTCTATTTGATTGCTGCCGGGAGCGTTTTCAGGTAGTTTTTCTGTTTTGGAGTCAATGCTGAAACCATATCCAATATGTGGACCTGCACCGATAAATATTTTCCCTTTTCCTGCTGTAAATTGTCCGATTCCATAGATAGGGACTTCAACTCCTGCATATTTAAACCTGTTTTTTTCATTATAGATTTTGATTTTTGATTCGGTATAATTCAAGAGTAATTCGGGCTGTAAGGCGAAGTTCTTGCCAAACTCTATTTTTACAAATCCACCAATAGCCCCACCAGGCTTAAAAGAACTACTAGTACCAGACACATCTGATAATTTTACATTTGTGAGATTCCCGTTTAGTTTTACTCCGAAGGATGTAGTGGTTTGAGCCTGAACGGTTGCAAAAAATACATTACAAAACATCACTGTTGATAGAATAATCTTTTTCATTTTACTTGTTTTATTGTTCATAATCAATGCTTAAATTGTTTCAATTATTTACATTGCGAAGATACAGGGCATTTAGTGTGCCCATTTTTATATGAGACGAAGTGAGATGTTTTGTAGACGAAACCTACAGTTTAATATGTTTTATTGTTCAAATGGTATAAAGAATTAATCACTTTCTCTTTCTTCATAGTACCCGTAAGGAATTAAAGCTTGAGGGTCTTTAAGTTCTCTCAGGTAACAATCATCTAATAACATAATTCGATTAACACATTTATGTACTTCCCTAAAGTTGTGATCGGTGAGAATTATTCCTTTTGTTTTGGCCGATCTGTTAATCTGTTCTCTTACTGATTCTGCCGTTACTGGAGAAAGACCATTAAATGGTTCATCCAGGAGGATAAACGATGCTTTGGAAAAAAGAATCAGCTTGATTTCTAAGTACCTTTGTTCTCCACCCGACAATTCATTTACTTTGGATTTTCTTATTTTGAAAAGATTTTTATCGCCAAGAAATTCGTTTTTCTGCTCTTTAGGGATATACAACTCTGTTGTTTTAGTAACAGTCAGTTCTGGTAAAAGAAAATTATGTTGAGGTAAATAAGCTAATAAACCTGAGCGAAATGCAGCTCTTCGCTGCACTTGTTCATTGATTCTGATAAAACTTCTGTCACCTTTCAACGTACCGAAAATGATCTTTAATAGAGTAGATTTTCCAGTTCCGTTTCTGCCGAATAATCCAATAACATCACCAGGGACACAAGAGAGATAAATGTCTGAAAGGATCGTCTTCTCTCCAAAATTTTTGACTATACTGTCTACTTCAAGACATATCGGCATATCTCTACTATTGAATTAAAAATAATATACAATGAGCCAAAAAGAACAAAAGAAACGATCCAGAGTTCATATTTTGTAATTCCCTGATTGTAATAGAAATAATATTGCTCATTATGAGCCATTTCTTTATAAAACAAAATTATTATCAAACCATACGGAATGAATGACAAGAAATAGCTGGTCCATTCTATGAAAGATGCAGGTAAAGCAGATAAAGAGGCCATTAACCCAAATAAAGCTAAAGTAGCTCCAATTGAAAAAGAAGGGAGAAATATACTTCTGAGAAAAACATAATGGAAAATAAATCTATTCTTCATAATTGCTGGATTTTTGTTGTATATATTCCGCTATTTCAAGCAAGACAACTTTTGGTACTATCTGCCACGAAGGTATTTGTTTCTCTATTTTATGTATAAAGAGGAATCATAAAAAAATATAAAAGAAGAATGCTTGTATTATAGCAAACATATAGAAATTAAAAAAAATGGTTCAGACAACTTGTCTGAACCATCTATCTATTTTACAGAAAGTATTTTACACATTGAACCGGAAATGCATAATATCTCCGTCTTGTACAATATATTCTTTGCCCTCAACACTCATTTTGCCAGCCTCTTTTACTGCAGCTTCTGATCCGTATTTGATATAATCTTCATACTTGATAACTTCGGCACGAATAAATCCCTTCTCAAAATCGGTATGGATTACACCTGCACATTGTGGAGCTTTACTCCCTTTTAAGTATGTCCAGGCACGAACTTCCTGAACACCTGCCGTTAAGAAAGTTTCAAGATTCAATAGCTTATAAGCGGATTTAATCAACCGGTTTACTCCTGATTCTTCCAGCCCTATTTCTGAAAGGAACATCTGACGTTCGTCATATGTCTCGAATTCTGCAATTTCACTTTCTATCTTGGCTGCAACAATTAATATTTCAGCGTTCTCGTCTTTTACTGCTTCACGTACAGCATCCACATATTTGTTTCCATCAACAGCGCTTGCTTCATCTACATTGCAAATATACATAACCGGTTTACTGGTAAGTAGGAATAACTCACGTGCTACTTTTTGCTCGTCTTTAGTGTCAAAGGAAACAGTACGAGCACTTTTCCCCTGGTCTAAAGCTGCTTTAAACTTTATCAGAACATCATACACCAATTTTGCTTGTTTATCACCACCTGTTTGAGCTTGCTTTTGCACTTTAGTAATACGGCTATCCACCGTTTCCAGATCTTTTATCTGTAGTTCGGCATCAATGATCTCTTTATCTCTTACCGGATCGACAGTTCCATCTACATGGGTAATATTCTCATCGTCGAAACAGCGTAATACATGTAAAATAGCATCTGTTTCACGTATATTGGCAAGAAACTTATTCCCAAGTCCTTCTCCTTTACTTGCCCCTTTTACCAGTCCGGCAATATCAACTATTTCAACTGTAGTGGGGACTATCCGTTGAGGATTAATTAATTCTGCCAGTTTATTTAGCCGTTCGTCAGGAACCGTAATAACTCCAACATTGGGTTCTATAGTACAAAAAGGAAAATTTGCGGATTGTGCTTTCGCGTTTGATAAGCAATTGAATAAAGTAGATTTTCCAACATTAGGAAGGCCTACGATGCCACATTGTAATGCCATTTATTTGATATTTATAATTGTGATTGCAAAGTTAGTTATAAATAATGAAGTGATCAAAGAAGTTACTTATATGAATCTAAACCTTTGGAATACTTTGATGAAATATTCTTACTTTCTACATATGTTGAATTTATGTTCAACATATATGGAACACATGTTCAACAATTGTTGAATTTGAATTCGATATATGTAGAATGCTAAAATGTTCTTTTTGTGTCAAAATCTTATCCACATAAATAATCAAATTCATAAGAAGTAAATGTTAAATGTCCCCCTATAAAGAATTAAGTTTAATAAAACGGTTTATATAACATTTTATATTTTAATTTAAAGAAAAAGCGAATAAAAAGAGTTGTTTTCTTATTTTACTTACAAATTGTTACTTTCGTATTTTATTCAATGAAATGTATAGATCGTTTATTGGTTAAATAAAGTTATAATACTATCAATTTGTCACATTTTATTTCCAATATCAGAAATTTCACTGTTACTTTGCATTAAAATGAAAGCTAAACTTTAAATATAAATTGAAATGAAAACGTCATTATTGAACAAAAGTATCTTAGGATTTATCTTTGTGATTGTATGCAGTATGAGTATGTCTGCTGCCTCTCCAAGGAATTATTTACATGACACGAAAGAAGAAAATGGGAAGATAGTGTCAAAAACTATTTTCCTTGAAGATCAAGGTCTTTTAAATCAACAGGTTAAGTATGAATTTGCTTATAATGCTGATGATAAAGTAAAGGAGAAAAAAGCTTTCCGATGGAATAAAAAAGAAGCTGTCTGGGAACCTTTTTTTGTGATTTCATATACATATAATAACGAAACCGGGGATATCCATTCTGTTTATGGAATGTGGAATAAAAAGACAAATGATTACAGTTTGAACTTACAAGAGATGATTTCACCCGCATCAGCATATGATGAGATATTCTCTTAGGCACGATTAGACACACTTAAATATATAATTAAGGCGCAATTACGAAGATGTGAATCTTCGAATTGCGCCACTTTCAATTTATAACTTATCCTATTGATCAGATAATTTTTTCCAAATCTTTCAGATTATTAGAGACTTCATCGTCTGTCAGATCATAATTACTTAAATCACCTGCTAAATATTGATCATACGCCGTCATATCAATCAACCCATGGCCGGAAAGATTAAACAAGATAGTTCTTTGTTTTCCTTCCTCTTTGGCTTTATTGGCCTCATTGATTGCTGCAGCAATAGCATGTGATGACTCAGGTGCCGGAATTATACCTTCTGTTTGTGAAAATAAGAGAGCCGCCTCAAATGTTTCTAATTGTTGGATATCTACTGCTTCAACATATCCGTCTTTACGTAATTGACTGACAATGGAACCTGCTCCATGGTACCGCAGTCCACCGGCATGGATATGAGCCGGAGAGAAATTATGCCCTAATGTAAACATCGGGATAAGCGGAGTATAGCCTGCTTCATCACCAAAATCATACTGGAATTGCCCACGTGTCAATTTCGGGCAAGAGGCTGGTTCCGCAGCCAACACACGAATATCTTTTCCTTCTACTATTTTATGACGTAGGAAAGGGAAACTTATTCCTGAAAAATTAGATCCTCCCCCAAAGCAACCGATAACTACATCCGGATATTCACCAGCCATTTCCATCTGTTTCTCTGCTTCTAAACCAATAACTGTCTGATGAAGCATTACATGGCTCAGTACACTACCTAATGTATATTTACAATTCGGGGTTTGAAGAGCTAGTTCTACTGCTTCAGAAATAGCCGTACCTAAACTTCCTTGATAATTAGGATTATCGGTTAATATCTTACGACCGGCTTTTGTACTCATACTTGGAGATGCAATAACCTGAGCACCATACGTATGCATAATTGATCTACGATATGGCTTTTGATGATAACTGATCTTTACCATATATACCGCAAGTTCCAGTCCAAATGCTTTTGCGGCATATGATAATGCAGCTCCCCATTGTCCGGCTCCCGTTTCTGTAGTAATATTAGTTACACCTTCTTTCTTACAGAAATAAGCTTGTGCAATTGCAGAGTTCAACTTATGAGAACCAACAGGACTTACACTTTCATTTTTGAAATATATATGCGCTGGTGTATCTAAAGCCTTCTCTAGCCCATATGCACGAACTAAAGGGGTAGGGCGCCAAATTTTATATAAATCTCTTACCTCTTCGGGTATTTCAATCCAGGGATCGGTCTGATTCAATTCCTGATGTGCTAGTTCTTTGGCAAATAACGGATAAAGTTCTTCTTCTTTAATTGGCTCTTTAGTTCCAGGATTTAAAATGGGTCGCGGTTTGTTTTTCATATCTGCGGCAATATTATACCAGGCAGCCGGGATATCTTTCTCTTCTAATAAAAATTTTTTTGTACTCATAATTTTATAAGCAGATTACATTATTCAATAAAAAAGCCGTAAAACCTTACAACTTGGAAGCAAAGTAACAAATAATATTTCGGTATTCAAGTAGGAATAATTAAAAATATATATCTTTGCTCCCCGATTCGAATAAACACTATGTACTATCTTTAGTAATAACGAAAATGAGACAAATACTATTTCTTTTTCCGCTATTTTTCTTATTCATTGTTCATCCCGTTAGTGCACAACGAAAAAATTTTACATATAAATTTTATGGATTTATCAGAGGGGATTTATATTATAACAACCGGACAAATGTAGAGGCTGTTGACGGAAATTTTTATCTTTATCCATTGGATAAACAGTTAGATCCTAATGGAAAAGATTTAAATGCAAATCCCAACAGTAATTTTTTTGCTTTTACCTCTCGTTTGGGAATTGATATTACAGGTCCTAATATAGGATCTATAAAAACATCAGCTAAACTAGAAACGGACCTAGGAGGTTTCAATCTGGCCCAATATATGCTGCGTATTCGTCATGCATATGTAAATCTGGCTTGGGATAAAGGATCTGCTTTATTACTGGGGCAAACTTGGCATCCTTTATTCGGAGATGTATTTCCCGAGATGCTCAATCTTTCTACCGGAAGTCCTTTTCAGCCTTTCAGCCGAAATGCTCAATTGCGTTACCAGTATAATCATCAAAATAAATTGACAATTACAGTTGCCGGTGTTTACCAACAAATGTATATGTCACCGGGACCAAAAGGTAAGAGCAAAGATTACCTCAGAGATGGTGTAGTACCTGAATTATTTGCTGGAGTGAACTACCATAATAATGGTTTTCTTGTGGGTATAGGGGTTGATATGCTTTCTTTAAAACCCAGGACGGAGTCTCAGATGAAAGAACAGACTTATAAGGTAAATGAACGAGTTACAGCCTTTACATATATGCTACAGGCTAAGTACGCAAAAGACAATTTAAATATTGCTGCAAAAACATTTATCAATTCTAACCAAGGCCATACAGCTATGATAGGCGGTTATGGGGTTTCGAGTATTGATGCTGTTACAGGAAAACAAAAGTATACTTCTTCGCAATATTCTACTACTTGGTTGAATATAGTATATGGTAAAAAATGGAGAGGAGGAGTCTTTGCAGGATACACTAAAAACCTGGGAACACCAGATAATTTATTAAATACAGATCTATACTATGGAACTGGACTCAATATTGATCAGCTATGTGCTGGAATGATACACTTTTCTTATAATTTACCTCATTGGAAAGCTGGTTTAGAATACAGTGCTACGACAGCCTGGTATGGTGATGAAAGAGATATTAATCTTTCAAATGGAAAGGTTGGTAATACACACGCTGTCACTAATCACAGGATTTTTGCTTTATTCTGTTATCTTTTTTAAAAGAGAGATTACAACGCCTTCTTTATATCATCTTCCAGCGTAGCTAAATCTTCAATGCGTTTTACCAGATTTCCTTTTTTATCTATTAAGAATATGGCAGGGAGATGCCGTACATTATACAAAGCAGCTACCTGAGAATAAACAGATTCAGGATCACGAACACATACCCAGGGTAAATTAGAAGAGACATTCCGCCAGAAATGGGCATCTGCATCAAGAGATATTTGATATATCATAAAGGATTTATCCTTATACTTATTATATAACTCAGCCAAATCCATATTCAGTCCGGTAGACCATTCACTTTGGTAAGCTGTGAAGTTTATCAATATGGTATTATTCTCTGCTACCGAGGATAAAGCAATCACCTCTCCTTTTAGATCAGGAAGCTTAATATCCAGGTAATTTACTTCTTGAATATTTACACTATCTTCTGTAAATACTCTTTGCTGGCGAATGACTTTAATGGATTGTAAAGCTAAATTGTGAAGGTGTTTTGAACGGGTACTGTTGGGATAATAAAAATCATAACTTGTGGCTACAGCACCATATGCTTTAGAATCATCCTTGTCATATAAATCAAAAAATAATAAACCATCTATCGTCTGAAATAAAGCGAAATAAGCGGCTGTTGACATTGGTGCAGAAAATACATATTTACGGGCAACTTCTTTATAATCTTCTGCCACTTGAATAATTTGTGCACGATAGGTTGTATCTGAGATCAGTTTCCCTTCGTATTCTTTTCGCAATTTTCCAATTGCCTGATTAGCATCCAACTGTGCAAGTGTAATCGCCTTTATTGCTCTGGAGTTTTCTGATCCTTCTACTGTATATGAAGTTGCAAAAGTGCCGGCGTCAGCAGAGAAAATGATAGTTTCAGTAGAGTCTACTGCAAAATTTATCCATTGATTATTTAAACGTAAACGATAAAAGTCAGGATATTCAGGACGATGTTGTTTAAATTTGAATTTCCCTGCTGCACTTAATTTTACCGAATCCAAAACATTCACAGAAGAAATACCTACATTTTCAAGATACATGGTTTGCCCATCAGCACCTGATACAATTCCTTTGATAGTGAAATCAGATTGGCTACATGCGGTAAATATCACTAAAATGACCCCCAAGGTTACCAGCAAGTGCACATATTGTTGTTTCATGTTTGTCGTCCTATTAAATAGTATTTGGTTGCAAATATACATTATTTTACAATTGAAGCGTAATTATTCTTTATTTCTTCGGTTTATTTTTCACAAAAATGTGCTTATACCGAGTTATTTATTCTATATATATAGATTAATACAAACAAACTTTCATTACATTTGCAACAATTTTACATATA
Organism: Tannerellaceae bacterium; assembly: GCA_032054765.1. Taxonomy (GTDB): domain Bacteria; phylum Bacteroidota; class Bacteroidia; order Bacteroidales; family Tannerellaceae; genus DFXE01. The sequence continues at coordinate 219,874 of DAMBSC010000009.1, read as the reverse complement.
GAAAAATAAGATTTAGAAAAAAATTATGGTAAATCCAATTAACAAGATGATCGATTTAGGTGACGGAAGGACGATCACCATCGAAACCGGGAAACTGGCTAAACAAGCGGATGGTTCTGTTACTGTCCGTATGGGTGACACTGTGTTGCTCGCTACTGTAACAGCCGCAAAAGACGCAAATCCTGGTGTTGATTTTATGCCTCTGCAGGTTGAGTACAAAGAAAAGTTTTCTGCAGTTGGCCGTTTCCCGGGAGGGTTTACAAAAAGAGAGGGACGTGCCTCGGACTATGAGATTCTTACATCGCGTTTGGTTGATAGGGCACTTCGTCCACTTTTTCCTGACACTTACCATGCTGAAGTATATGTAAATATTATATTGTTTTCAGCGGATGGCAATGATATGCCGGATGCTTTAGCCGGTTTAGCAGCTTCGGCCGCTATTGCGGTATCGGATATTCCTTTCAATGGACCAATTTCTGAAGTACGGGTTGCACGTATTGACGGTAAGTTTGTTATTAATCCTACTTTCCAGCAACTGGAAAAGGCTGATATGGATATCATGGTAGGAGCTACTATGGATAACATTATGATGGTTGAAGGTGAAATGAGTGAAGTACAGGAATCTGAAATGCTAGAAGCAATCAAAGTTGCTCACGAAGCGATCAAGATACAATGTCAGGCACAAATAGAATTGACCGAAGCTGTTGGTAAAACAGTAAAACGTGAATATGATCATGAAGTAAATGATGAAGAGCTCCGTAAGGATGTTCGTGAGAAATGTTATGATAAAGTGTATGCCATAGCTACATCAGGCATGGGAAAACATGAACGTTCAGATGCTTTTGGAAATATAAAAGATGAATATAAAGCTGCCTTTACAGAAGAAGAATTAGAAGAAAAAGCCGAAATGATCGGCCGTTACTATCATGACGTAGAAAAAGAAGCTATGCGTCGTGCTATTCTTGATGAAGGAAAACGTCTGGATGGGCGTAAAACAACTGAGATCCGTCCAATCTGGTGTGAAGTAGATTACCTTCCAGGACCACACGGTTCTGCCATATTTACACGTGGGGAGACTCAATCACTTACAACTGTAACATTAGGTACAAAAGCGGATGAAAAAACAATCGATGATGTACTTGATCACAGCAAAGAACGTTTCTTGTTACATTACAATTTCCCTCCATTTTCAACCGGAGAAGCAAAAGCATCACGTGGTGTAGGACGTCGTGAAATTGGTCATGGCAATCTTGCTCATCGTGCATTAAAACGTATGATTCCCGAAAATTATCCCTATGTAGTGCGTGTTATTTCAGATATCCTGGAATCAAACGGATCTTCATCTATGGCTACAGTTTGTGCAGGAACACTTGCTTTAATGGATGCTGGTGTTAAAATGAAAAAACCTGTTTCTGGTATAGCTATGGGACTTATCTCAGAAAATAAGGGAACGAATTATGCGATTCTTTCCGACATATTAGGAGATGAAGACCATTTAGGCGATATGGACTTCAAGGTTACCGGAACTAAAGATGGTATTACAGCTACTCAGATGGATATTAAAGTGGACGGATTATCATATGAAATCCTTGAAAACGCATTAGCTCAAGCTAAAGAAGGCCGTATGCATATCCTTGGTAAGATAACAGAAACAATGCCGGAGCCTCGTGCAGATCTGAAACCACATGCTCCTCGTATTGAAAGCCTAACTATCGGTAAAGAATTTATTGGAGCAATTATTGGGCCAGGTGGCAAGATTATTCAGGGAATCCAGGAAAAGACCGGAGCTATCATTTCTATTGAAGAAGTGGATGGCGTAGGTAAGATTGAAGTTGCCGGAAACAATAAGGACACAATTGATGCTGCTATGAAGGCCATCAAAGCAATTGTTGCTGTTCCTGAAATAGGAGAGGTATACGAAGGTAAAATATCTTCAGTTATGCCTTATGGTGCTTTCGTTGAATTTATGCCGGGCAAAGACGGATTACTCCATATTTCTGAAATTGATTGGCAACGTCTGGAAACTGTAGAACAAGCAGGTCTGAAAGAAGGTGATACCGTTCAGATTAAATTGGTAGATATTGATCCTAAAACTGGTAAATTCAAGCTTTCACGTAAAGTATTATTACCTAAACCGGAAGGTTACGAAGAACGTCCTCCACGTCAGGATCGTGGTGACAGAGGGGACCGTGGAGATAGAGGCGATCGTGGTGATAGGAGGGACTTCCGAAGTAACCGCCCACGTCGGCAAGATTAAAAAACAAATAAGTTTTTATATTACTGCTCCCGTCTGATTTTTATTTAGACGGGAGCAATTCTTTATATCGGGCAAGACCGAGTTTTATTGGTTAAGCATTTCAAGAAACTGATCCAGATATTTTTCATAAATATCCCTAGGGGTGCAATTATTTTTCTTACATAGATAAGCTGCTATTCCTACCACTTCCCCCATCATTCCTGTGGTTTTCATTACCCTGACAGTACCTAATGCAATGTGTGTCACACTGATATTTCGTCCCGCCATGAACATATTAGCAATATCTTTTGAATATAGGCAACGGTAAGGGATATGATATGGCTCAAAATTCCTGTTATGATCAGCGATTCCAAGGAACTCTTCCCCGGGATAATAATGGCTGTTTTTAGGATCAGGATAATGCAGATCAATCCCCCATGTAGTAGTTACACATGCATCAGGATATTGAATCTGGTTATTTATATCAACTTCTGACAGTATAATATCACCTTCTAACCTACGGGATTCCCTTTTTCCTGCAATAAAAGCCATCCATTTCAGTTTCCATCGACTGTATTCTTCAGCCTTTTGATTTTTCAAAAAAGACCAATGACCATAAATAACCCTAAAGTTATAATCCCGTACTTCTTCGGCCTTTTTTACTTTATCCTTATAAAAGCCAGATTCCCAATACCAGGCACTTGAAGTATTACTCATATAATATTCATCGGAGAATTGTACAGCCCAGGGACATAAAGGGAAGTCAGATTTACTATTTTCGTGTATAGCATACCAATGATTGGTAGTTCCAAGTGTTAAACTATCAGCCTTCTCTGGTGCTTTTGGTTCACAGGTTTCTTTAATACTTTCTCTTCCTATTCTATATTTTGCACCTGCAGCAACACCTACAGATGCATCTCCGGTGCAGTCGGCAAAAAGAGAAGCACTAAATCGATGCTCTTTTCCACTTTCAATATCTTTTGCCAAAATAGCTGTTATTTTATTGTCTTGTTTCTCTACTCCATATACATGCATTGACAAGAACAATGAAATGTTCTTTTCATTATTAACAATAGACAGTTTCCTTTTATCTCCGTATTGTTCAACAGTACCTACTTCATTTACAATTCCAGTGTTTAATTCTCTAACGATTCTTCCAAGCTTAGGATATAAGTTTCGGAAAATATCACCCGACATCGGTAAACGTATTTCTGAACTATTATTGCCACCTAATATCGGCCGATTTTGTATTAATGCTACTTTTAATCCTAAACGGGCCGACTGGATTGCAGCACAAACACCCGCAACTCCACCACCTGCAACTACCAAATCATAATCTCCAGCATCAAGAGGTTCAGAGGGTAACTGAAGCATTTGCCGACGAAAATTTGCTAATTCTTGTAGATCATGTGGGGGAATATCTTTCTTATTTTTAGAAAAATAAATGGCATCGATACGACCTTCAAAACCAGATAAATCCTTTAAAGTAAGTTTGACCGTATCTGATTCTATCTTTATATTCCCTCCATACTGCCAATGCCAGGAGGAATCGCCATCATTACCAAACACGACAGGTATTTCCTTTTCGTTTACAATCAATTTAAATGTTCCTGGTCCTGTAGGAAATGGTGCCCAGTCTTTTGTCCGGATCCATATATGATATATACCTTTCTCTCTAAAACCGACAAAAGTAGTTGCCGGGCTAACAGGTTCTCCCAATCCATGTGCAAGAAGGTAAGGGGAACCCATCTGATCCATAAACTGAGGATCAATCATCCATCCCCCTTTATCTTCAAATTGTTCTGCCTCTACCCAAACCTGGCTATATAATGCTGAACAGCAAATTAATAATACAATAACCAATGCATTCCTTCTCATAGAATATTTATATAGGAGAACATATAAAATATGCTCTCCGTTAATATTAATAATTAGGATTCTGGATTAATGCCGAATTCGTTTCTGTTTCAATCCTTGGAATAGGCATTACATAATCCCTCTCTTTATTAAATGTGCGTAATTCTATTACTCTCATTTCATCTTTACTGGAAACTTGATTGTAATTTGGAGTACCATTCTCATCAATTTGAGGAGCTGCATTTGTGTATCCTTTAGGTGGACGTCCGTATAAAGGACCCGTCATCACCTGTTCAGCAATATCCCATCTTCTGATATCCGACCAGCGAAGACCTTCCCAAGCAAATTCACATTTACGTTCTTTTCTTATTATATAGCGTAATTGTGTTTGAGATTTATTGGAAATAGGAGGCATCTTTACACTTATCCTTCCGCGGACCTGATTTATTGCATCATACACGGAATCATCAATTTCTCCTAATTCAGTCTTCGCCTCAGCGTACATGAGCAGTACATCTGCATATCGAAGAATAATAAAAGCAGTTTCACTGTTAGCCAGTTCGCTTGGTTTTGAAATCTCATTATATTTTCTCCAGACATATCCTGAAAATGAAGCATACGGATTCAATGCATCCTGATTGGCAACTCTGGTTGCAGGAGTTGTTTTATAATTCCAGCATTCTATACTATCTTTATGTGTTTCGAATTGATAACCCATGTATTCTGCTCCTGGAACAACAATTGTATAACTCATGCGAGGATCACGGTTTTCAAATGGTTTTTGAGGATCATATAACGGCGATTTATCAATAGGTAGACCATCAACACAATCGTATGAATCTACTGTAGCCTGAACAGGAATTTTACTGCTATAGCCACCTCCCATGCGAGATGTACAACCCATCACAATACCTGGTGTACGATACCCTTCTTTATAATTAATATAGAACATCATCTCTTTACTGCCTGCTTGTGTAGCAGATTTAAACATATCCTCAAAACTGTCATCAATCTTATACTCTCCCATATCAATCACATCTTTGGCTGCTTTAGCTGCTATATCATACATTTTGTTGTATAAAGCAGTTCGGGCTTTCAGACCGAGAACAACACCTTTACTTATACGACCTCGCTCACTATCACTAATACTTTCCGGTAGGGCCACTACTGCCTCATCAAACTCTTTCAAGAGAAAATCAACTATTTCTTTTTTGGAAGTTTTAGGAACTTGTGATTCTTCTAATGTGAGAGTTCTGGTAACTAATGGTACGTCTCCCCATGTTTCAGTCAACATTAAATAGTAATACGCCCTTAAAACTCTTGCTTCACTTTTTATCCTTTCATAAACTGCAGGAGTTGTATTCTCCTGAGCGCGTTCCATATTATCTAATAAATAATTACAACGTCCTATTCCAATATAGAAGTTTTTCCATAGATCTACGACCCATGTATTATTTACATCGTGTGAACCATTACCTATGGATTGCATAGGTACTTCTGCTCTTTCCCATGCTATATCTGTAGTAATATCAAGTAAAGCAGACATTACCATACCGTAATTTGTACCACTCCACAGTGAACCGTAACATCCCCATATAGCCATTGTTAATTCATTTTCATTTTTGGGATATGTGGCAGATGATGGTTTGTCCAGCGGATACATTTCCAGGGCATCGTTACATGAGAATAAAGTGAACCCTAATACGATCAATATTGAATATATAAAAATTTTCATAATATATTTTATTTAGAATTTAACATCTAATCCCACAGTGAATACTTTTAACTGAGGATAAAAAGCCCCGTCTCCTACTTCTGCTTCAGCGTCAAAGCCTTCCCAGAAGTTATCAATTGACAATAGATTTTGTCCGCTTACATAAAAACGAATACGAGACATTTTAACCTTATCTGTTATTGATTTGGGTAATGTATAACCCAGTGTCACATTCTTCAATCTTAAATAGGCAGCATTAGCAACCCAGAAACTTGAATTTTGCTCATTATTTGTTTCATTGAAAGCAAAACGGGGGAAACGTGCATTCGGATTATCCGGACTCCAACGATCTTTATGAATCTCTAATGCCGAAGCTCCCCAATAAAATGGCATAGTAGCTTGTTTGTTAAGAAATCCGTCTACTTTTCCAACACCTTGCCAAAACATACTAAAATCAAAGCCTTTCCAGCTTGCATCCAGATTTAAACTATACGTATAACGGGGTACAGTATTACCTATGATCACCTCATCTTTATCGTTGATAACACCATCGTCATTCTGATCTTTATATTTTATATCACCTGGAGCAAATGCCCCGAATTGTGTTGCATGTTTATAGGTACCATCTGCATTGTAATCCTCTTCCGAAATAAACCCAATAGCCTCAAGTCCATAAATAGAGTTGATAGAGAATCCTTCCCTATTAACAGTTAATCCAGTCATACTGATACCTCTTAAATCTTTCACTTCATTTTTCACATCTGAAAGCATAAAAGAAGCACCATAAGTAAAATCATTAATCCGATCATTCCATCTCAGTTCTAAATCCCATCCTCTGTTTGAAACTTTAGCTGCATTCTGATAAGTAGGGTTAAGTCCCAGGATTAAGGGAACATTTAGTTTCCAAAGAATATCTGTTGTTTTCTTGTCATAATAATCAAAGGAAGCCGATAATTTTGAGAAGAACTGGAGGTCTAATCCAATATCGAGCATCTCTGTTTTCTCCCAGGATATCGCTGTATTTGCCATATCATTAATAGCACCGCTGGTAACAGGTTCGCCACCTATAATATAAGAGCTGTAAGTTACTACAGAGGCAAAAGCATAGTTCATGTCAATATTTTGGTTACCCAATTGCCCCCAGGAAGCCCTTAATTTCACATTGTTTACTATATCTTGTAGAGGTTTCCAGAAACTCTCTTCAGAGATTCTCCATCCGGCAGAAAAAGAAGGGAAGATTCCCCATTTATGTCCTCTGTCAAAACGGGAAGATCCATCATAACGAACATTAGCTTCAAATAAATACTTCCCTTTAAAGTCATAATTAATGCGGCCAAAGACTGAAGCCAAAGCATATTCGGAGCCTGAACCTGAGGCTTTCTGGTTATCACTTCCTCCTGCATCCAGTTTGGGATATTCAGGGAAGATGTAGGTATCTCTTGAAGCATCTATATAATCTTCCATACCACTTTCCCACTGAAATCCGGCTAACACTTTCGTATTATGCTGCGAAGCAAATGTTTTATCAAAATTTAATAATGCCTTAAAATCATGAGATAATCTCCATTTACGATGTTCATAAAGAGCTGTTTTTGAGGGTTTAGTGTATGCCAATGTTCCATCAGGATAGAAGGTTTCAACACTTTTATTATAAGTAGACACAACACTATTATCATATGTAGGGCTATAACTTACATCAGCCTGCAAATAATCAGTTAATTTATAATTTAATGCTGCACTCATGGTTACGGAAGGTGTTTTCGATTTTGCGAAACCACCGTCTTTCGCAAATGCCAATACATTATCTCCATCCCAACCCACAGCATATTTACCGCTTGACAGCACATCAGGATAGATAGATGGGGTACGATTAACCCAATAAACAACATCTTTAATTCCACGTCCCGGAGTTTTTTCATTGTCATACTTTACATACATATCCAGCTTGGCTGAAAAGCGATTTGTAAATTGCATATCTGAATTCAGCCGGGTAGTGACCCTGTCATAATTTGTGTTAGGAATAATACCTTGCTGGTCATAATAACCAATAGCTGCAAGTAAACGCATTTTTTCTGTTCCTCCATTCAGGGTAAAGAAGTGGTTCTGTTGAAAAGCATAATTTTTATATACAGCTTTTTGCCAGTCAACATCAGGATAATGATCTCTATCATTAGGTCCTTTATCTTTATATTCCTGAATATATTCCTGCGTATATATAGGAGTCCGTCCTACATTGGAATATGCTTCATTTAGCATTGTCATGTGATCAATAGCTCCGACTTTATCAGGAAGGTCGGTTGGAGTCTGCCAACCAGCGTATCCATTATAAGAAACGGAAAATTCTTTATCTTTTGCCCGTTTAGTTGTTATTAATATCACACCATTTGCCCCACGTGATCCATATATGGAAGAGGAAGCTGCATCTTTCAATACAGAAATAGATTCAATAACATTCGGATCTACACTGTTTAAATCCATAGCGACACCGTCTACTAATATCAAAGGGTCAGAATTATTTAACGTTCCTATACCTCTAATGCGAATCGTTCCGGTATCTTTTCCCGGTTGTCCTGATTTTTGTGTAATAGTTACACCAGGGGCAATTCCTTGCAATGCCATTGATGTTTGTCCGACAGGACGCTTTACCAACTCACTTCCGGAAATAGCAGATATAGAACCTGTAAGGTTTTCTTTCTTCTGTATACCATACCCTACAATGACAACCTCATTCAATCCTTGAGTATCTTCTTGTAATGTAATTGTGAAACGATTCTGATTCTTAACAGAGATTTCCTGTGTAATATACCCTACATAAGTTATTTGTAAAATTAGATTATCATCCACATCTAAAGAGAAATTCCCGTCTATATCCGTTATTGTTCCCTTATTCGTTCCTTTAGCAACAACGTTAGCTCCAATAACAGGCTCACCATTGTTGTCGATAATAATTCCTGTAATCCGCTTACTTTGTTGTTGTTTACCAGTAGAGGATAGTCCGGTTTTCTTATAGATCACGATGTGTGTATCATCTATCGTATAAGACAGGTTCTGCCCTTTCAATATTTTATCCAGAATATCATTGATGTTTTGTTTATTAACATCAACAGAAACTTTCCTGCTCAAATCAATTTCTTCATTTCGATACCAAAATGAATAATCTGTTTGTTGTTTGATTTCATCCAATACCTCTTTTATTGTTACATTTTTAAGATGTATAGTTATTTCTGTATTCTGAGAATAACTGATTGAAGCAGACGCACTACAGAGGGCTAGGATACTCAATAAAATAGATAATCTCATTCTATTTAATATTCTAATAAGGTTAACTTCAGGCAAATATTGTCCTGTGTGTGAAAATAATTTCATATTTTTGTAATGATTTTTAAGTTTATAATTAGGTAATGCTGATTTAAAACTAAAGTCAATCCAAAACGGGAAATGTTGGTGGCATTTTCCGTTTTTTATTTTTATTCTTGTTTCTTATTTCATAGGCAACTAAATATATTTAAATTAATACTTTGTTTATTTTATATATACCTGATCTCCTTCTATTTTGTAATGAATTCTTTTGTCTATAGTCATTACCCTAAGTATTTGTTCCAGATTTTCTTGTCTTACAAAATCTCCGGTAAATATTGTCTGTCCTAATTCATTCGAGTCGATATGTATCTGTACATTAAACCGACGCTCTAATTGTTTTGCAATCTCTTTAAATGTTACGCTGTTAAAATAAAATCGTCCTTCTTTCCAGCTTATGTAATGATTTATAATTACTTGTTTTTTTGAAAAAGATTGTGTTGATTTATTGAAAGATATTTGTTCTTTTGGATTCAATATATGGAAGTTATTACGACCTTCTATCCCTACTTCTACTTTCCCCTCTTCAAGAGTAACTTCAACATGATTTTCTTCTTTATATGTTTTTACATTAAACTTTGTTCCCAGAACATGAATATTTAGGTTCCCAGTTTTAACAATAAAAGGGTGATCTGCATTGTGTGCAACTTCGAAGAAGGCTTCTCCTTCTATTTCAACTACCCTGTTCTTTGATATGAATGCTGTTGGATAATTTAAGACTGTACCGGCATTCAGAAAAACTTTTGTCCCATCTGATAATACAATGGAAGACCGCATTCCTAATGGATTTACGATCTGAGCTATCTGACTATTTTGTTGGGCATATCCTTGCTTATATGATAAATAATTGGTTATCCCCAACAATAAGGCTATTGATGCGGCTATGCTGGCAATCCTTATCCATAATTCTTTTCGTTTTGTTTTATCAATTCGGGTGTTGACTTCTCCCAATATATCTTCACGCATTCCCTCTGCTATTCGATTTATTTCTCCAGAGACATTCATCTGCTTCATTAGTTTGTAAGCAGGATCATCTACTACGGATGCTTCATGGTTTGTAGTCATTAGCTCATCTGTTATCGCTTCGATCTTATCTTTTGTTTTATTCATTTTTCTGTATGTTATAAAGAGGAGTAAGTATATATCATTTTCGTTTAAACGAAATTCGTTTTTTTGATTTTTCAATTAAAAAAAATCATTAACAATAGAGAAAGTTTCAGATCTGGAAAATATGATTTAAGATAAGATGTCATTTTCTCAATAGCTATTTTCACCTGTACCCTAACCGTACTTTCCTGTATAGATAATATTTCCGCAATCTCTTTTGGTTTTAATCTTTCTTCTCTTATCATTAAAAAAATAATACGGCATTTTTCAGGTAATTCGCTAATAGCCTTAGATAAAAGTTCCTCAATTTCTTTTGTGAAAAGTATATTTTCCGGAGACCCTTGCTCCACTTTTTCTAACTGGACCGGAATCTGCTCCAAAGAGAAATATGAATGCTTCTCCCTTTTATTTAAATAACGATTTACTTCATTACGGGCAACAACATATAAATAGGTTTCTATATTTTCTATATGAACAAGCTTTTTGCGTGATTGCCATACAGAGAAAAAAACATCTGAGACAACTTCCCTGCATGCTTTTTTATCTTTTAGATAATAAAATGCAAAACGAAATACCTGATTATAATATATATTAAAAAAACGATCAAAAGAACCTTGTCTGTCTTCTGAGACTTGTGTAAGCAGAGTTTTTATATCCATGGTTTTTTTCTTTCGGTATTGTTCTTCTTAAAACAAATTTATAAAAAAAAGCTATCCCTTTCAGAGATAACTTCTTTTTAACGTTTCTGGATTATTCTTTATAATCGTCTATCATCAGTTACGTTTCATTTCCTTACTATCACAATTATAAAATCCTTCAATGTATATATCTTTGTTTTTATCGACTTCTATGATTGCAAAACTGTTATTATCGGGAAGAGCTCCTTCTATCAAACCTTTGGTTGTCCAGTAATGGATACCTTTTCTGAAACTATAATGTCCGTCATGATGATGTCCCTGAAATACAGCTAGTACATTACTGTTACTCTCTAATACGGAAACTACTTCTGCTGCATTATTTACGCAAACATCCTTGTATATATCTGAAAAATCATCTAAAAGCTGATGTGTAAAAACAATAGTAGGTTTATTATCTGATAATTCCTGACGTAGCCAATCTATCTGCATTTTAGGAATATATGCTTTTGTCCAATCATAGTTTCCTGAATCATACGGAGAACCATCCTCGTTATTATTAGCATCCAGTATGATACATTTTATACCGTTAGCCATAAAAGAATAGTAAGCTTTTTTGTCAGCTTTTCCATAATTAGAAGTATGAAACAAAAAATCTTCTTTAGAAATAGAGTCCATATCATGATTACCCAAAACATGATAAACCGGCCCATTGAATGTCTGATACAATTCTTCTATAGCCTTCAGATACTTCAATGTATTTTCTTTTTGAGGAATTGCATCCTGATCTTTGAAGTCTCCTAATTCAATTATAAAATCCAGACTTGATTGATTAAAGACTTCTATAGCTCTCTTTACTTTTTCGATTGATTCTTGATAATAACGTGTACCATTAGTATTACGTCCGGAATAATGAATATCTGTTAACAGCCCAAAACGTAAGGACTCCGAAGAAACACACGATAATAAAGGCAGGGAAGATGCCAGAAGCACTCCCCCTGTCGCTTTTTTTAAAAATACCCGTCTGTTCATAATATATTTATTTTGCAAAGGATGGTATAAATATAGATAAAAATTCTTCTTCCCAATTACCAGATCAACCTCATTTTATATCCTTTTTTGATGAGTTCACCCATATTGCGAGAGATGGCTTCGGCGTTTTTCAAGATATATCCTGATGCTCCGTTGTGCAGGGAACGGCGGACGATGGTAAATTCTTTGTAGGTGTGAGTATAATGATCTTTAGTGTGGGGTATTGTTTTTTACTTCGGCACAAAAGTCTATACCGTCGCTGTCGGGAAGGCCGATTGGCATGCCTATTTATTTGATATACTGTATTTTGAATATCGAAATAACTCACAACAAATATACTAAAAAAAGCTAAAAACAAGCTAATGGATTGTAATCCCATACTTATATAGTAACAGATTTATATTAATACACAAACCAAACATATCACAAACTATCTATACCTTTGCGACACACCTGAAAAAAATAATTGTTATGGATAGATTGAATATTCTTTGGACAACGGATAATAGAGATACTATATTTAATATGCTTGTTATGTATGCTATTAATTCTAAAAGATTTAACTGGTGGAAGGAGGTGAATGTTATTATCTGGGGAGCGTCTGCCAAGTTGGTTGGGAATGATACGCAAATCCAGACTGAAATAATGGAAATGCAAAGTTTCGGGATCACGATTGAGGCATGTAAGGATTGTTGTGACAACTTTAAGGTGACGGAGACGCTCGAAAAGTTAGGGGTATCGGTAAGATACATGGGAAAAGCATTGACAGAGTACCTGCAAAATAATGAGAAGGTGTTAACAATTTAACTGACTATTCAACCATGAACACACTCATAAACGAAAGGCTTCGGGCGTTGGCTGAGAGCGATTATAAGAAATTTAATGAGAAGCTGATACCTACCAACTACGAGATACTGGGTATCCGGATGCCGGCGTTGAAGAAGTTGGCTAAGGAGTTGGCGGCCCATCCGGAGATTGGAACTTATCTGGATAATGCGGAATATACGTTGTATGAGCATATCCTGCTTTACGGGTTGATACTCGGGCATCTTAAAAAGGATTCGCTGGAAACGACATTCCGCTATTTAGACCCTTTGATACTTCGGTTCGACAACTGGGCACATGTGGATACGCTTGTATCGGCTTTTAAGGTATTCAAGAAGCATACCGATGAGGTGCTCGCCCATTTCTTACCGCTCAAAACGGATAAAGGGGAGTTTACGAAGCGTACCTTTGTCATTCTGCTGATGGATCATTTTATGGACGAGAAGTATATCGGCGTCACGCTGAAACATTTGCCCGAAGTGCCCCAGGGACAATATTATGTAGATATGGCAATTGCCTGGGCGGTTAGTGTGGGGCTTATCAAATTCTACGATCAGACGGTTGCGTTGCTGCAACAAAATGTATTTTCCAAATTCGTCCACAACAAGGCGATCCAGAAAGCCCGCGAAAGCTACCGGATAACTCCCGAAACCAAAGAATACCTGAATAGCCTCAAGATTAAATAAGGTATATGAATTATGACAAATAAAAGACCATCCTTGTTCGAGAAAACAGATAGTAATATCTGGACAGACCCCTATATCCGCAGGCAAATGCTACAGGAACATCTGAATCCTGCGTCGGACGGTGCAAGCCGCAAACAGGAATCCATACAAAAGATTACTGATTTTATTGTGCTTCATTCCCGACCGGAGGGCAGGTTGCTGGATTTAGGTTGCGGCCCCGGATTATATACATCGGTTTTCAGGGAGAAAGGATACTCCGTCACCGGTATAGACTTTAACCCTGATTCCATTGAATACGCTAAAAGTCAGCATAGGGATATCCGGTACATAGAAGGCGATTATATCAATAGTTACCCCGATGGCCGGTTCGATACGGTCATTATTATCTACTGCGATCTGGGAACACATTCGGACAACGACCGCGACACATTAATAAACAATGTGTACAATTCCCTCGACAAAGGCGGGGTTTTCATATTCGACGTTTTCACCGAACAGCTTATAAGGGATAAACAAGAGGGTAGGGACTGGAGCTATGAACCCGAGGGTGGTTTCTGGAGTGCCGGTGAATACCTGCTCCTGAGCGAAACATTCCACTATCCGCAAAACAAAGCCTTTGCCTACCAGTACAACCTACTGACAAAAAACGAACAAAGGCATTTCATCGTATGGGACAGGTATTATTCGGAAGACGAGATAACAGCCGTACTCAAACGGGCGGGATTCCAACAAGTGGAGATCCATCATAACCTATTGGACGATAATAATTTCACGTCGAACAGCGAAATGTTTGTCGTAGCCACGAAATAAGCCTATAAGTATCTCCATTTCGAACCCGTACATTATTGGACATAAAAGGAAAAGTGATTATCCGCTATCTTTCAATTGCAGTCAGTTTTAACTGACTGATGTTATTGTATTTTATTTCCATTTTATAAAGGTAAAACAAGGCAAATGCTATATATCTATTTTCCAGCAGGATGTGTACGCAGTAAAAAAGATGCCGTCGTTTTCCAAAAAAGATGCCATACTTTTTGAAGAAAGTATTAATACTTTTCTGAAAGAGATGCCATACTTTTTTTCCTGCTATCCTACTTATTGTAAAAAGTATCATTTAGGGAAATGATGCGGATAATCATAAAGAACAATATAATAGTTAATTTGTTAAATAAATATGACTATCTGCATATTCCCCCTTGTAATAGTTGATCTATCAATTGCAGTCAGTTTTAACTGACTGATATAGATATAAATATAGATATAATGGGGGAGAGAATAGCAGAAAATCATTTAAAGAAATAACAATTAACTGGAAATAAATGGAAAAGTTCGGTAATCGATCCTGTTCCCTCCTTATACTGTTGTCGTTTCTGTTGATCAGCCTTGTGGCAACAGCACAGGATACCATCAGCCTCCGCAAAATAAAAGCCGGAGTATATATCAGTCCCCCTTTCGTAATGCACGATACAGCCGGATATTACAGCGGTATGGCAATCGACCTGTGGGAAATGATGGAAGACCGGATGGACTTTCAGACAGAATATATCCGGTATCCCGGCTGGAGTGAAATGATGCAGGCCGTTGCTTCAGGCGAAATAGATGTGGCAGTGTCAAGTATCTCCGTCACCTACGAACGCGCCCGCCAGCTTAAATTCTCTTTTCCCTGGTTCGACTCCGGACTCCGCATCATGGTAAAGAGCAATGGACAAGGAACGATCTGGAACGAACTGAAACGCAACGGACACCTGCAATCCTACCTCTGGATATTCGCCATCATCCTATTACTCACCCTTATCCTCACGTTTATACACCGCCACAGCGAACCCAAATTCCCCCGCAACTGGGTAGAAGGAATTACCGAAAGCCTCTACCGCCTTGTACTCGCCCTTAAAACAGGAGTGGTAAACAATAAAAACTACAGTTGGATGGGAAAAATACTCGCCGTCACCTGGATGCTTGCAGGAGTAGGACTTGTCGCCTATGTTACTTCAAGCATTACCAGCAGCATGACAGCCGTTGCCCTCACACACGAAATACATTCCCTGTCCGACCTTCCCGGCAAACGCGTCGGAGTACTTGCCGGAACAACAGGCGAAGAATATATGCAAAACCGAGGTATCCCCGTTACCGGCTATGTCGACATGGAGGAAGCCGCACAGGCATTGCTCAACGACGAGATCGATGCCGTCGTAGAAGACACACCGGTACTCGAATACTGGGTCTATACCCATCCCCAGCACAAAATGGAAGTAGTAGGCAACATCTTCCATCCCGACAAATATGCTTTTGCAGCAATCAAAAACAATTCGGCGTTTATGGATCGCATTTCCGTAGAAATTATCCGCTTATTTGATTTAGAACAGGTAGGACGGATAAAAGACAAATATTTCGGAAATGTACATTGATCCTGAGCAGGTAATTAATCCCGTAAACATTCCTTTTAGCAAGAATAATAAAATCTGTTCGCCCGGCAAGATATATCTTTGTAGTTCTGCACTTTTGAGTAGTATTCCCTTTTATTATCGGAATTACCTTTGCTGTAAAACAATTAATTATGCCAAAGTTAATAACGGATAAGGAAACGAATACTGTCTATTTCTCCGAATGGATAAAGGATTTTCGATGCTATAGAGAAATAATCAAGATATTAGATAAATATCAAATAAAACATGAATTATTGCTATTTACAAAGGATTACTGGAATAGAGATTATATGCCTATTCAGACATCAGAATCTACATTTATCAAATATTGTTACAACCCTGATTATTTGCAAACAAAGCTGTCGTATATAACTGATCCGACAGCTTGTTGTAAGCATCTGAATATTGATACTATCAAAACTGATACTGTTATTGATGGGGGGAATATTATAAAATGTAAAGATTATATTATAATGACAGACAATGTGTTATATGAAAATCAGACATATTCTAAATCTGAACTAATTAATCAACTGGAAACTCTTTTTCAAACAGAGCTTATACTAATTCCTTGGGATAGAAACGAGCCTTACGGTCATGCTGACGGAATGGCTCGTTTTATTGAAAATAAGAAAATATTACTAAATAACTACATGGATTTTGATAAGGGATTGAGAGAAAATCTAGTCAAAATATTAAATCCTCATTTCGAGATAATAGAGCTACACTACAATGTGCCGAAACGATCAGAATTGAGTTGGGCTTATATCAATTTTCTGCAAGTAGGAAATCTTATTCTGTTACCAGCAATGGGAATAGACGAAGATGAACAAGCTCTCTGTCTATTCAAAGATATTTTTGAAGCAAATATAGAACAAGTAAACATTGCCGAGATTGTCAGGCTTGGAGGGGCATTGAACTGTATTTCGTGGAATATAAAACAATTATAAAATGAAATCATTATGAAAGAATTAATTATCTTTATCATTGCCTTTGCTTTTCTCCTTTGGATAGGGATGAAGCTAAACCGTTGGGTAAATGGAAGTAACAATATATCCAAAAATCAGAAGAAAATACTTGAAGAGTTGAAAAAACAGAACTGAAAATAATTAAAAGTATAAAACATTGAAGATGAATAACATTGAAATCGCAATAAACAAGCTCAAAAAAACTAGTGATAAGGAGTTACAAATAAAAATTCTTCAAGAAATTAACACGCTCTTTCTTACTCAGTATATGCTTAAAATAGATGACAATTTTGTATTATACCCTATTGAAGTAGAAGCATATTATTATCAGGAGAATAATTTTCCAGACTCCTGTGTTCATAAATATCAATGGCAACAAAACAGATTTGGGAAGCTATATTTCCATCGTGCTGGTAATAAAACAGATGCCTCTTTTCTTTATGATGGTGGTGGAATTGATGTATGCTTATCAAATTCAGATGATTTTTTTCTTGGTATTCTAATTCGTGGAGCATGGGTAAATCAAGAAGAAACACCCGTTTGCACTCCTGGGCTACTAACGAGAAGAATTGTTTTTCATATTTGTGATGACAATTCAATAGTAAAAATTACAGGTAGGGAAAGAACCGTAATTCAAAAACTAGAAGACAATGATCAAATAGTACAATTAGCTACTAATGACAGGAGGAACAAGGATTCTATTCTTTTTCATTCAACTCGCTATGGAATAAGTTCCAATAATCATCCAGAATATGCGCTATATAAACTTCGTTCTCTAATTGAATTAAATGAACCAAATCATTCATTTAGAGCAAAAGAAAAAATTGTAATAGACTATATGATAGATAAGAGTATCGAACCAACACCGGATAATATTAGAAAAATATTAGGAAGTAATTCTAATTGGATTATCGAACAAATGAAATCTAAATAATCATTTGAGTATAATTGGTAGCCATACTTCTGTTAGATGCTCCGATTCAGGCAAACCATTCGAACTGTTCAGATAACGTTCAAGGATTGACCCGTTGCCAAGATCATATCCCTGCGGAATATTTAACATGATCATTTTATAGAAAGAGTGCAGTTCATTATATGACCCTTTATGGGTATATACCGCATATTTACAGGCAGGTAATTTCATACTCTTAATCTCGTCTATTAATCGGGATTTTATGAATTTTGTAATGCTCATACAAGCATAGAAACGACATTTATCAACATTAGTTATGCCCATATCATCATAGCAGATGCCCCAATATTCTTCTTTTTGGGGTAAGAGATTATTTGTTAAGGCATAATTGTAGAGTTTGTCCCAACTATCTTCTTCAAAAACAGTAGACGCATAATCATCGTAATTGCCAATATAGGACAGGAACAACACAGGCGTTTCGGGGAGGTATATTATTCTGTAATCGATAGTAAGTACATTCTGTATAATAGATTCTGTCAAAAATTGTGCTTTATAATTTGCAGGAGTAGTATTTAGTTTTTTTCGAAAAATATTATACAAAGCTGTATCATTGGCAAGACCGATTCGTTCCGCTATTCCTGTTTGGGTGTATTTACCCTCTTTCAATAGTTGTAAGGCGTATTCAAGCCTTATCCGATTTTTATATTGAGTGACAGTTTCATTTATATAAGCTGGAAAATATATATGTAGATTACGTTTAGATATACCTGATATTTTGGACAAATTCTCAATACGGGTTTCGTTTTCGAATGCATTGACATCAGATCCTGTCCAATCACATTGCACCATCATATTGATATGATGAAGTACTGAAACAATTTGCCCTTTATATTTATTATCAATAGGTTGCATTACAAATACAAAATTATGAAAAAAGAACCGATAAGTAAAGACGCATTCGGATATGTTAGATATGCTTTTTAGCAAGAATAATAAAATCTATTCGCCCGGCAAAATATATCTTTGTAATTCATACCCATACATTATAACAAATGAATATACAGGAAAGAAGCCGCATAGAATACCGTTCCCGAATCAACCAGGTGATGGATTACATCGACAGCCACCTCGACCAGCCGTTGGAGTTGAAGTCAATAGCCGAGATCGCTAATTTCTCCCCATTCCATTTTCACCGGATATTTACCTTCCTGATAGGTGAAACATCCCTGCCGACAAATATGCCGTTGGACACTTTGAACTCGGTTTCGGAGATTTCGAGAAAGCCTGGAACAGCATGTGAACTGGTTTACCGAAAGCGGCTACCAACAAGGCGACGGCTGCACCTACGAACTATATCACAACGACTACACCACCCACCCCGAAAAGAAACATATTGTAGACATCTGCATCCCTGTAAAACCATTATAAAAGAAAAACAAAATTAAAACAACCCAGCCGCAAGCAACCCCACCGCTTGCGGCTCGAATGTCTGCTTTTAATATCCATGGTTATTCAAAAAAGTATACTTTTCTTCCAGCTATTGTACTTATTGTAAAAAATAGTTAGAATGATTATCCGAATTTCAGTTCAGAGCATTTTCACCTTTTTGGGTGATTGACAGTCATCACTCATCCGACTACCTTTACCTTAGAATATTAACTCCTCGAATGATGATTATGAGAACTCTTCAATGTATTGCTTTATTTTTCTTTACGCTGACCCTGATGTCGTGCCCGGGCGGCGACGATGACGATGTAACGCTGTATACCGTCAGTTTCGAAACCGGCGGCGGAACCCCTGTACCACCAACCCAGCAGGTAGAAGCAGGCAAAGCGGCAACCGCACCGTCGGCCAACCCCTCAAAAACCGGCTATATCTTCCTCTACTGGCACCTCGACGGTACGACGTCGGCTTATAAATTCCAGACTCCCGTAACTTCCAATATCACCCTGCACGCCCAATGGCAGGAAGAAGCAACCGTTGAATACTGGAATGTTTCATGGCAACTAAACGGCGGCGCATGGCCCTCGTCGGGCGACAACCATGCCGAACGGGTCGTAAAAGGCGGAACACTCTCTGAACCCGCAGCACCTGTCAAGACAGGCAGCACCTTCGCCGGATGGTATACTGATGCTGCTTTGGCCAATGTGGTATCATTCCCCTACGATGTCAGCAACATCACTGCTAACTTCACCCTCTATGCCAAATGGACAACCGGAGGCGGAACTCCTGAAGAACCTGCTCCTACTACGCTGTATATTGCCGGCAGATATGACGGTGGTGGTTGCTGTTGGAAAATAGACCTTGCCACAGGCGATATAGACCGGATACTACTTACCGCATACGGCGAAGCGAATGATATTACGGTATCCAATGGAGATGTATATATATCAGGTTGGGAAACAAGTAGCGACAATGTTCCAGGAGGCATTACTCTAAATAGAGCTTGTTACTGGAAAAACGGGGTGAGGACATTTGTTACTACCGGGACGTTACAGTATCCTCTTGAGGCGAATGCTATTACCGTATCGGGGAATAATGTTTATGTGGCCGGTACAGAAGATATCAGTGGAGGATACAGGCCATTTTACTGGAAAAACGGCGAACGGACTACCATTTCCTCTTCCGTAAATGGCGGAGGTAAAGATATATTCGTATCCGGTAGCGATGTGTATGTGGCCGGATATTCAGCCCCTTCCGTAGCATACTACTGGAAGAATGGAAACGGAACCGCCCTGAAATCGGATTATTCTCAATCTGAGGCAAATTCCATTTTCCTATCAGGAACAGATATTTATGTTGCAGGCCGTTCCCGTTATCCTGGAGACTGGAGAGCCTGTTACTGGAAAAACAATTCGTACGTTTCTTTAACCGATGGATCAGGTTCAGCATCTGCCAACACTATTCTGGTATCCGACGGCAAAGTTTACGTAGCTGGATTCGAAGACGTTTCCGGTACGGTAGATGTCGCTTGTTATTGGGTAGATGGGAAAAAAGTAGTCTTGGAAGAGTCTACACTGGCCAGTATACAGGATATAGCGCTGTCTGGAGATAAGGTGTATGCCGTGGGGCGTACATGGGTTGACCTGGCTCATAGAAACGGCCATTACAAGGCCGCTTGTTGGGTTAATGGCACCAAGATTGACCTTGTCGACGGAAAAAAAGCGTCTGAGGCATTAGCCATCGCTCTTTCCTGGGAATGAAATGAATAATGATATTGTTATATGAAGTGTGTCATATATTATTTGCTATGACACACTTCATACATATACTAAAGTTGCTTGAAAAAATCATTTCCCTTATTATCTACCAAAATAAAGGCGGGAAAATCTTCCACTTCTATTTTCCAGATCGCTTCCATTCCTAGTTCAGGATATTCCAGACATTCTACTTTCTTGATACTGTCTTGTGCAAGAATGGCTGCGGGTCCACCGATACTTCCCAGATAAAAACCGCCATGTTTTTTACATGCATCCGTCACTTGTTGACTACGGTTCCCTTTGGCAATCATAATCATACTACCTTCATTTTCCTGGAACAAATCAACATAGGAATCCATACGTCCGGCAGTTGTCGGACCAAATGAACCAGAAGGCATTCCTTCCGGTGTTTTAGCCGGACCTGCGTAATAAATAGGATGATCTTTCACATACTGAGGCAAACCCTGTCCTGCGTCAATGCGTTCTTTTAGTTTTGCATGTGCAATATCACGTCCAACAACAATCGTTCCTGTCAACGACAAACGGGTAGCAACCGGATATTTATCCAATTCTTTTAAAATGTCAGCCATCGGTTGGTTCAAATTGATTTTTACAGCATCACCTTCACCAGCCTGACG
The DNA here is from genome assembly GCA_032054765.1 of Tannerellaceae bacterium. Taxonomy (GTDB): domain Bacteria; phylum Bacteroidota; class Bacteroidia; order Bacteroidales; family Tannerellaceae; genus DFXE01. Next base: position 198,283 of record DAMBSC010000009.1, on the reverse strand, counting down.
GAGTTCTTCCGGTATAAAACGTCCTGGGTTCGTTTCCATTTTCTCAATCCAGATACCATCTTTATTTATCTTTGCTTTAATATTACGGTCTGCTGAACAGGATACGCCCATACCAACAGGACAAGAAGCTCCATGCCGAGGTAAACGGATAATACGTATATCGTGTGCAAAATATTTTCCACCAAATTGTGCTCCTAGACCTATTTTATAGGCTTCATGAAGTACCTTGTTCTCTAGTTCGATATCACGGAAAGCCTGACCTCCTTCGTTACCTGATGTAGGTAAGTTATCATAATATTTTGCAGAAGCAAGTTTAACCGTTTTTAGATTTGTTTCGGCTGATGTACCGCCAATAGCAAAAGCAATATGATAAGGAGGGCAAGCCGCTGTCCCTAGTGACTTCATTTTTTCTACCAGAAATGGGACGAGCTTTTCAGGTGTTAGTAATGCTTTAGTTTCTTGATATAGATATGTCTTATTGGCTGAACCACCCCCTTTTGCAATGCAGAGGAATTTATATTCGTTACCCTGTGTAGCATACAAATCAATCTGTGCAGGAAGGTTACAGCCTGTATTGATTTCCTTATACATATCAAGTGGAGCATTCTGTGAATAACGCAGATTCTCTTCTGTATACGTTTTATAAACGCCTTTCGACAAGGCTTCTTCATCATTTCCCTCTGTCCATACCTGCTGCCCTTTTTTCCCTACTATTATAGCGGTACCCGTATCTTGGCAGAAAGGAAGCTTCCCTTTGGCGGAAACCTCCGCATTCCGAAGAAATGTAAGGGCTACATATTTATCATTGTCACTAGCTTCAGGATCAGAAAGAATTTTTGCTACTTGTTCCTGATGTTCCGGACGAAGATAGAATGCCACATCACGAAAAGCTGCATTAGCCAGTTTAGTTAAACCTTCTGATTCTATTTTCAGTATTTCTTTACCTTCAAATTCGGAAACTGAGACATGATCTTTAGTAAGCAGATAATACTCGGTCGTATCCTTACCCATAGGAAACGGCTCTTGATACTTAAATGGAGGTGTTGCCATAATCGCTATAATTTATGTTTTTAGGTTTGTTATTAATAGGGGCAAAGGTACGGAATATTTTCAGATCAGGATATTTTTTCGATGAACCATTAAAGTCTGCAAATTGAAATAATGCGAGAATGTTTCTACCTTTGTGGAATGGTAAAGAATGGTTGGTATACCTCTGTTTTGCTTCTTCTGTTTTGTTTTTTTACCTCTTGTGCTTCGCTAAGTAATAAAGGTGTGGGGAGAATAAAAAAGTATGAGTTTGCTCATACCGACGTACCAGCAGCATTTGATGGGTTTCGTATTGGTTTTCTCTCCGATTTTCACTATAAAAGTTTATTTACCGGAAAAAGATTGAAAAAATTGGTGAAGACGGTAAATAAACTGCAAACGGATATTGTTTTGTTGGGAGGAGATTATCATGAAGGCTGTAAGTATGTCCCGGAATTATTTTCAAATCTTTCAGAAGTTAAAAGTAAACATGGAATGGTAGCCATACTTGGAAATAATGATTATGAAGCCTGTTACGACGAGATTGTGTCAGCAATGCGGAAAAATAAGATTCGTTTACTTGAACATCAATTAGATACTATAACACAGAATGGTGAACATATTTATATTGCAGGAGTTAGAAATCCTTTTGACCTTAAAGTCAATAGACGATCGCCTACTTTAGATTTGTCTTCTGATGATTTTGTTATATTGCTTGTTCATACTCCTGATTATGTAGAAGATGTCCCGATCATTAATACTGACCTGGCATTGGCTGGTCATACACATGGAGGACAAGTTACAATCTTCGGGCTTTATGCACAGGTGATACCTTCACATTATGGACAACGTTTTCGTACAGGTTTGAAATATAATTCAGATCATATTCCTGTCATAATAACGAATGGCATAGGAACATCCCGGAAAAAAGTAAGAATGTTTGCTCCCAGCGAAATTGTTTTGATCACTCTCAAACATGTTCATTAACCTTTTTATTGCAAAATAGCTTTTTTCCTACCTAACACGAAAGGGATATATTTATTGATAATAATAATAACTGGTGCCAGGAGTATCATAGTTAATAAGATATAGACCAGGTTATACGAAACATTATCATCTAGAACAGTTAAGGGAATTCTCAATATGAATACTTGCATTGCTTTCAATATAGCAAATACCATAAGATGTAACCCTAATAAAACAATCGTATTGCGACCATAAAAATTGAGGATCCACGATGAAGGGATTAATATGTCCAAACAAAAAGAAAATAGGATACCTGACAAAGCAGCTAATAAAAAGAAAGCGTAATTATTATAATAAAGTGAGTAATAACTTACTGCAGTATCAATCTCATTTAGCCATATAAACAATATCGTGGAAGCCAATGATATAAATAGCATAGCTAATTTGATTAATAATCCTTTTTCCAGTAAGTATTTGTTCAGAATATCTTTTTTTCTCACAACATAACCTAAATACAAAAAAATCACGGAAAAACATGAGGTATCCAAGCCCCAAGGAAGGCGAAAATGAACAGTTTCATTTAGTATGATACCGATTCCAAATAATAAACAACTGAATAAAAATAAATAACGTTTTATATACCTTATCATCAAAAACATAATGATCTCGGTTAAGAATAAAGAAGGTAAAAACCAAAGAGGAATATTAAATCCTAGGAATTCTTTTGATGCCGGCGCATATATGAAGCCTATTAAATAATTGAGAAGGTTTTCTTCTATAATTTCTTTATTGAATTGTTCCTTCACCGGCCAGAATAGGAAGGTAATAAATCCGAGGAATAAGAAAGGTATTAATAACGTTCGTGCCTTGTGTATAGTAAATTCTTTTAAACTATAATCTTTAACAGAAAACAAATAACCGGAAATAAAAAAGAATAGCGGCATATGGAATGCATTTACAAAAGAGGCCAACCCTTGCGGTATGGTGAGATGTCCCAGTAATACGGTTATAATACCAAATGTTTTTACATTGTTAATATAATACAAGCTTTTTTCATTAGACAGTGCATTCATCTCAAAGCTATTTATGAAAAGCTTTTATTACTTTCCTGTTATAATTTTCCTTATCTCGCTTAATTTATTTAATGCTTCGATAGGCGTCAGGTTATTAACATCCAGGTTTTTTATCTCATCACGGACCTGACTTAGTACGGGATCATCTAATTGGAAAAAGTTAAGTTGAAAACCTTCCCCTCCGGCAGCCAGATCTTTTACCGGTTTACCTATACCATCCTGACGATTGTCCGATTCCAATTGTTTAAGGATATCATTCGCTCGTTTGACAATGCTTTTCGGCATTCCAGCCATTTTGGCTACATGAATACCAAAGCTATGTTCGCTTCCCCCTCTTACCAGCTTACGCAAAAAGACTACTTTATTTCCAACTTCTTTTACAGATACATTATAGTTCTTGATACGTTTAAACGAACGTTCCATTTCATTCAATTCATGATAATGAGTAGCAAACAATGTCTTTGCCCGCATGTTGGTATGTTCGTGGATATATTCAACGATAGCCCAGGCGATAGATATACCGTCGTATGTACTTGTGCCACGTCCCAATTCGTCGAATAACACAAGACTTCGTGAAGAGAGGTTGTTCAGGATATCGGAAGCCTCGTTCATTTCTACCATGAAAGTGGATTCACCTACCGAAATATTATCAGAAGCCCCTACACGGGTAAATATTTTATCAACCAACCCTAAGCGGGCACTTTCAGCAGGAACAAAGCATCCGATCTGAGCCATTAGGGTGATAAGCGCCGTCTGTCTTAGCAAGGCTGATTTACCGGCCATATTCGGACCGGTAATAATAATTATCTGCTGCTTTTTACTATCCAGAAAGACATCGTTGGCAATATAAGGTTCGCCGGCTGGTAACTGTTTTTCAATTACGGGATGACGACCTGCTTTGATATCAATAGCATCAGTCTCATCCACTAACGGACGAATATATTTATTTGAAGCTGCTACCTTAGCAAAAGAGAGTAAGCAATCGATACGTCCGATCAGGTTGGCATTTGTCTGTATAGGAGCAATATATTCCATCAGACAAAGAACCAGTTCATTAAATAAACGTGCTTCCAGAGAGAGAATCTTTTCTTCGGCTCCTAAGATCTTCTCTTCATATTCTTTAAGCTCTTCCGTAATGTATCGTTCGGCATTTACCAAAGTTTGCTTCCTGATCCATTCAGGGGGAACTTTATCTTTATGTGTGTTACGGACTTCAATATAGTAGCCAAAAACATTATTAAAAGCAATCTTTAGGCTGGGTATACCAGTTCGTTCGCTTTCACGTTGCTGAACCTGCAACAGATAATCTTTACCGGAATAAGCAATCGCGCGTAATTCGTCCAAATCATTATTTACTCCTTTTGCTATTACTCCGCCTTTATTCAATAAGGCAGGCGGATCAGGATTGATTTCTTTCTCTATCCTTTCACGGATAATCAGACAAGGATTTAACTGTTCACCTATACGGCTTAGGCTCGCTTCATTGCTTTCCATGCAAGCCTCTTTTATAGGCTCAATAGCACGTAATGCCAGTTTTAGCTGAACAACTTCCCTGGGAGAAACTCTACCTACCGCTACTTTTGATATAATACGTTCCAGATCACCTATCTGACTTAGGCTATTTTCCAGGAGTTCCTTCATCTCCGGATGGCGAAAGAAGTGATCGACTACATCCTGTCGTTCCTGAATAGGTTTAACATCTTTCAGAGGAAAAAGCACCCAGCGGCGAAGCATACGTGAACCCATTGGCGAGACGGTTTTATCAATGATATCCAGCAAACTAATTCCACCTTCATTCATTGTTCCTACCAATTCCAGACTTCGAACGGTAAATTTATCCAATCGTACATACCTATCTTCTTCAATACGTGAAAGAGAATTAATATGTGATATTTGGGTATGTTTAGTAAGATCGAGGTAATGTAATATTGCACCGGAAGCTATAACTCCCAGTCGTAAATGTTGTACGCCGAACCCTTTCAGGTTCTTTGTTTCAAAATGTTTTAATAGTCTGTCATTTGCAGAATCTGCAGTAAATGCCCAATCTTCCAATTCAAAAGTAAAGAAGCGAGACCCAAAACTTTCCTCAAAACGTTTACGGTTGATTCGTTCTATAAGAACTTCCTTTGGAGAAAAATTATTTAGTAGTTTGTCAATATAATCAATCGTTCCTTCAGCAGTAAGAAATTCACCGGTAGAGATATCCAGAAAAGCTATTCCACAAGTATCCTTTCCAAAATGTACGGATGCCAGAAAGTTATTTTCTTTATGATTTAAGATGTTGTCATTTGTGGAGACACCCGGGGTTACTAATTCCGTAACGCCACGCTTTACAAGCTTTTTCGTCATTTTGGGGTCTTCCAACTGATCACAAATAGCAACCCTCCTTCCGGCCCTGACTAATTTTGGCAAATAAGTGTCCAGTGCATGATGAGGAAATCCCGCCATCTCGATGTATTGTCCCGGTCCATTTGCTTTTTTTGTCTGTACAATACCTACAATCTCAGCCCCTATCACCGCATCTTCACCATACATTTCATAAAAGTCGCCTACCCGAAATAAAAGGATAGCATCCGGATGCTTCGCTTTTATATCGAAGTATTGTTTCATAAGAGGAGTTTCGACTATTTGCTTTGTCACAATCTTATCTTTTAATGAATGACAAAGATAAAAAAGAAATGTCAAAACCATCTTTTTTTGAAAACTCTTAGCATTGATAATAATTACAGATTTCCTATATTACTCAAACTATCAATTCAATATATTGAGAGTATTGCTAATTTTATCGTTAACTTTTAAGTTGTTAGCGCAGTACATTTGTTTTATTTTTTGTATGCTTTTGGTCGGATCACAAAGGTGAGCCAGTCGCCTCACAATTGTGAGCCGATTGGCTCACACTGGTGGAACGATCGCCTCACCCCTGTGAGCCGATGAAAAAGACGTAACCAAAGTAAGAAGAAGTCGTTATCCGGTCAATATTTCACTGCATACTTTAGATAAATTTATTAAGTTTAAAGTCAAGTAAGTCTGTATTAGTTCCAATAGAACATAATGATCTTTTTTGTACCTTTGTACGTTTTTATTGAATGGTAAGACGTTTATGAGTAAAGAACAGAATATACAGATTAAAGGCGCACGCGTCAATAATCTCAAAAATATAGATGTAGAAATCCCCCGTGATAAGTTAGTTGTAATTACAGGTTTGTCGGGAAGCGGAAAATCCTCCCTGGCTTTTGATACGTTATATGCTGAAGGGCAACGCAGATATGTGGAGAGCTTATCTTCCTATGCCCGCCAGTTCCTGGGACGTATGAGTAAACCGGAAGCTGATTACATTAAGGGTATACCTCCGGCGATAGCTATCGAGCAGAAGGTGAATACCAGAAATCCCCGTTCCACGGTAGGGACTTCAACGGAAATATATGAATATCTCCGACTACTTTTTGCGCGTATTGGTAAAACGATCTCTCCGGTATCCGGGCAGGAAGTTAAAAAATACCAGACAAGTGATATTGTTCGATGGGTACTTTCTTATCCGGAAGGAACCCGGTTTGCGGTATTTGCACCGATCGTTCTTCCGGAAGGGCGTACAATGAAGGAACAACTGGAAATTTTACAGAAGGAAGGGTATACCCGTTTGTCTATAAATGATGAGGTATACCGTATACAGGAAGTATTAGAAGATGAGAAACTATTATCCTCTCCTGTTATTGAACTTTTAGTTGACCGTTTAACAGTATCAGAAGATAAGACTTTAAAAACCCGTTTGGCTGATTCCGCTGAGACAGCTTTCTTTGAAGGACACGATACATGCCTGATCCGTATTTATACACCGGAAGGTGTAATCACTAAAGAATTTTCGAAGAAATTTGAAGCTGACGGAGTTACTTTTGAAGAGCCTTCGGATATGATGTTCAGTTTCAATAATCCGGTAGGGACTTGTCCCGTATGTGAAGGATTTGGAAAAATATTGGGAATTGATGAGAACTTAGTCATTCCCGATAAAACGTTGTCTGTCTATGAAGGCGCGGTAGTCTGTTGGAAAGGTGAAGTTATGAGTGAATGGCTGAGGGAGTTTATTCAGAAGAGCGAGAAGTATAATTTTCCGATTCATCGTCCGTATTTTGATCTTACTGAAGAAGAAAAGGGGTTATTATGGCATGGTGCGAAAGGACTGCATGGCATTGATGATTTCTTTAAATTCGTGGAAGAAAATCTCTACAAAATTCAATACAGGGTAATGCAGGCTCGTTATCGTGGGAAAACCACCTGTCCATCTTGTAAAGGAAGTCGTTTAAAACCGCAGGCGTTATATATACAAGTGGGAGGAAAGAATATCGCTGATTTGGTTGTTCTTCCGATAACTGACTTAAAGGTCTTTTTTGACAATCTGAAATTGGATGAAACAGATGCTGTGATTGCGAAACGTTTGCTTACTGAAATAAATAATCGTTTACAATTTCTTTTAGATGTCGGATTAGGTTACCTTACGCTGGATCGTTTGTCTTCTTCTTTATCAGGAGGAGAGAGCCAACGTATTAATCTGGCTACTTCGTTGGGAAGCAGTTTAGTCGGATCACTTTATATTTTAGATGAACCGAGCATCGGGCTACACTCACGGGATACAGAACTACTGATAAAGGTATTGCGCCAGTTACAGGCGTTGGGAAATACGGTTGTAGTGGTAGAACATGATGAGGAGATTATCCGGGCGGCTGATTATATTATTGATATTGGTCCTAAAGCAGGACGTTTAGGAGGCGAAGTCGTTTATCAGGGAGACGTTAATGATCTCCGGAACAATACCGATAGCTATACGGTACGGTATCTTACGGGAGAGGATCAGATCGAAGTTCCTTCATTTCGTAGGAAGTGGAATAATTTTATTGAAATCAAAGGAGCCCGTAAGAATAACCTGAAAGGGATAGATGTTAAGTTCCCGTTAAATGTAATGACGGTAGTAACCGGAGTCAGCGGTTCGGGGAAAAGCACATTGGTTCGGGACATCTTTTATGAAGGCGTTAAGCATAAACTCGAAAATGCGACTCGTTCAAATATCGATTGTAAAGCGCTGGAAGGTGATTTCCATTTGATCAGCGGCATTGAGTTTGTCGATCAGAACTCAATAGGTAAGAGTTCACGTTCCAATCCCGTAACTTATATCGGTGCATACGATGAGATCCGTAAACTCTTTGCCGATCAGGCTTTAGCGAAGCAATTAGGTTTTAGCTCTGCTTATTTCTCTTTCAATAAAGAAGGCGGACGATGTGAAGAGTGTAAAGGAGAAGGAAAGATAACGGTCGAGATGCAGTTTATGGCGGATATATCACTGGAATGTGATGTATGTCATGGAAAGCGTTTTAAATCGGATGTATTGGATGTGGAGTATCGGGGTGCGAATATTTACGATGTATTGGAAATGACAGTAAACCAGGCTATCGAATTCTTTAGCGAAGAAAAAGGAAGTCAGGAAAAGAAGATCGTAAAACGCTTGAAACCATTACAGGATGTCGGATTAGGTTATATCAAACTGGGACAGACATCATCTACACTCTCGGGAGGGGAAAACCAGCGTGTAAAACTGGCTTCTTATCTTGGACAGGAGAAACAGCAACCCACTTTGTTTGTCTTTGACGAACCTACGACTGGTTTACATTTCCATGATATTAAAACGTTACTGAAAGCGTTCAACGCATTAATAGAAAAAGGTCATACCGTTGTGATCATCGAACACAATATGGACGTTATCAAGTGTGCAGATTATGTTATAGACTTAGGCCCTGAAGGCGGTAATGCCGGAGGTAACTTAGTTTGTGCCGGTACACCTGAAGAAATTGTTCAATGCCCCGATTCATATACCGGTAAGTTTTTGAAGGAAAAACTATAATTCTACCATTATCCCTATACTGGGAAGAAGTGTTCCCGTTTTTCGTTCAACAGGTTTAAGTTCATAGCGTTGTTCTTGTATAGGAGCTTCAGGATTAAGGATTTTACCGGTTTTGATATAAACGTCTTGTTCTTTATATTTTGTATTGAATACATTCTGTATATCGATATAAAAACCAAGTACTACATTTTTTAAGTAAAACGTTTTATCTATACGTAAATCCAGTTGAGTGAATGGTTCGAGTCGTTTACTGTTGAATTGGCTGTAATCATAATATAAGCTGTTTTGGGCATCCCATGCTTCTACATAACTACTTTTTTCTACATCATAGGGTGTATAGGGTGCTCCGCCAACTGCTCTGAACTTTGCACTCATATCCCAATCTTTGGGAAAAGAATAAGTACCGCTAAAAGTAAACAGATGCTTATTATCCCATGCTGAAGGTAAGTAATGATCGGGGTTTCTACCATCTTTAAATTCACTCCTAACAAATGTATAAGAACCAATAAAAGTGAGGTTCTTATAATTATACCAACGTCCCATCAATTCCAGACCATAGGCACGTCCGTTTGCAGTGGATGTTACTTCTTCATTTCCTAAGACTCCGTAATCTGTGCCTTTGGACGCAAGCGGAATACTATCTAATACAGACATCGGATAATGATCGTAATGTTTATAGAATCCTTCGACAGTAAACTTCAGATACGAAATAGGTCTGTATTCCATTCCTGCACTTACCTGATCACTTCGGATGTAACGGATGTTGTTTTCCTTATTTACATACTTATCTTCATTATCTTTAAAGCCCAAAGCTGTATATGGAGGTAGTTCATAATAGCGTCCCACACTTCCGTTTAGATAGAAATCTTTGTATAACCGATAGGATAGAGACAATCGGGGAGACAATTGCTTCAACATGTTATTCATCATGGAAGAATAGTTATTAGCATCTGAACGTATTCCCAAGGAAGCTGTGAACCGCTCATTATAACTCTCATAATTGGCGGTTGCATATAGTCCCCATTTCCATAATCCCAGATCTGTATTGTAATAGATTTCTTTAGTTTGGTTGGTAAATGTGCGTTGAAAGGTTTTATTCGTGTATTCGGCAAACTCTACATTTCCTCCTGCATTCAACTGAACAAAAGGAAGAAAGAAAGTATTTTCAGTACGGAGTTTGTTTTCAATCTCATCGGAACGGTAGTTAAGTGTAAGGTTATTTTCTGAACTCTCATTGTTATCTTTGTATTTGATATTTTTGTTGTTGAGATAACTATGGCTTGCAATAACAGAATAGATATTCCTTCCCGAATAATGCTTGTATACTCCGCCTATTGTATAGGTTCGTTGTTTTACAACCGGAAGGTATTGCAGGATATACTGATTCTTCTCACTCAAATCATCCTTTCCAGTATTGAGTTTCATATCGTCGATGGCGCCTATACCCAGTATAGTAAGTTCATTTTTTTGATTAAAAGAATGCTTGATTTTGAATTGAGCGTCATTGAAAGTAGGAAGAAAGGGGAGCCCTATGATGTCAAACAGGAATTGAAGATAAGAACGGCGGACGGAAACCTGCCAGTTTGTTTTCTTTCCGAGAGGCCCGTCTGCTGATACTCCTACTTCTGAAGCACCTACCACTCCCCGTATTGATGTTTTCTCCTGATTCCCATCGCGTAATTTGAAATCAAGGACGGAACTAAGCGCATTTCCTCTTGCAGCCGGAAAAGCGGCAGAGTAAAAGTTTACTTCGCGTATGAAATTCGGATCTATAATACCAACAGGTCCACCGGAAGCTCCCTGTGTAGAGAAATGATTTATATTGGGTATTTCTACACCATCAAGAAAAAAGCGGTTTTCTGAAGGACCTCCTCCGCGAACCATTAGGTCATTCCTGAATGCAGCGGTTGACGCTACTCCTGGGAAAGCTTGTACAACGCGTGAAATATCCCGGTTCCCTCCGGCACTTTTCTCTATTTCCTTGAATCCGATAACTCGTAATCCTAACGGACTTTCTGTTGTTTTTCTGAATGGCGAAGCAACGACGGTTACTTCTTCCAGCATCTCACTAGCTTCTTCTATCTCAATCGGGAAATAGACATCTTTATTAGACACTCTGAATTCTGCTGTAACTACCGGTTTATAACCGATAAAGCTAGCTTCAAGACGATAACTTCCGGGGTTAACTCCTGTGATTTCAAAAGCACCGACAGAATCTGTTACTGCACCGCGGACAGTATTCCATATTACAACATTCGCATAACTTACAGGAACTTTATTTTTTGCGTCCGTCAATATGCCTTTTATAGTGTAAGTATTCTGAGCTGTTAAAGCCGTTGTTGGATACACACTAAGCAGACATACAATCAAAAAGTACTTATACTTCATAAGTAATTAACTTTACAGACAAATATAATGTTTTGAAAGTATAGTCAATTACTTTCTATATTTAATATTTAAAAGTGCCTCCTCCAAGAAACTCTCGAAGTAAAGATGTGCCCGGCAGGACTTCGTCAGAAATAGGATTGAAATATTTCAGAAAGCGCATTAAGCGGTATGCTTCGGCATTTTCTTTATCATATTCACGAACTTCAGATAAAATAGGTTCCGCATACTTTCTTAAGACTCCTAATTCATAAGGCATAGCACTGTTGAACATTGCATCTGCTGTTTCCTGATAAGGGAATATCCATTTGTCTTCTCCTCTACGTACATCCGGCCAACGGGAAATAGTATCCTTTGCTGAGTAGCCACGGAATCTGTAATCACGGATGATGCGTCTGAGTAATCGATTGTCTGTTGTTGGTATCCAGTTATGGTTATCCAATGAAATAGAAGTTAAAGCCGATATATATACTTTATATTTGTATTTCTCTTCAATATGATCAGTCAGTTCAGGATTTAAAGCGTGTATTCCTTCAATCAATAGTACGGAATTCTTTTTTAATTTAAGCTTTTTCCCTTTATACACACGTGTTCCCGTAGTAAAGCTATACGTAGGAAGATCAATCTCTTCACCTTTTAGAAGCTTACCCATATCTTCATTGAAATAAGGAAGATCAAGAGCATACAGCGATTCGAAATCGTAATCACCTTTCTCGTCTTTTGGGGAATCTACTCTGTTCAGAAAATAATCATCCAGCGATACACTTACCGGATGAAGTAAATTAGTAATTAATTGAATGCCTAACCTTTGGGTAAAGGTTGTTTTTCCTGATGACGATGGACCCGATATCAGGACTATACGTACGCCGTCCATGTATTGATTGGCTATTTCCTGAGCAATTTTAGCAACTTGTTTTTCCTGCATAGCCTCCGAAACCATAATGACTTCCTGTGTATGGCCTGTACTGATTGCATGATTAAGATCTCCTACATTATCCAATTCTAAAGTACTGAGGAGGGTTAGATGTTCTTTAAAAACTTCAAACATTTTATCTTGGGGAATAACAGGCTCAAGCTCCATTGGATTACATCTTTGCGGAATGCGTAATAAGATACCCTCATAATAAGAAACGATATCGAATAAATGTATATAGCCAGAAGAAGGTGTTAAACAGCCATAGAAGAAGTTTATATATCCTTCTAATTCAAAATAGGAAGTATAGGCCATTCCAGCTGACTCGATTAACTTTGCTTTATCTTCCAGACCACGACCACGGAATAAGGCAACGGCTTCTTCAGTCCGTACAGATTTATGATGAAAAGGTAAATCCGCATCAATGATTTCCTGCATCCGCACTTTTATTTTGTCTATTGTTACCTGATCCAGATTTTTTCCGTTATGTATCATACAATAATAACCTTTTGAAACAGAATGCTCCAGATTCATGGTCGCAGAAGGCAAGATATCGTTTACAGCTTTGGATAAAATATGGCATAAAGAACGCACATATGTTCTCAATCCTGATTGTTTTGTGTAGTCGAAGAACTCAATATCTTTTGGTTGCCAGCAGCGGTAATTTAATCCTTCAGTCCGATTATTAACCTGTGCATTCATGGGGCGATATGCAAGAGGTGAACCTACTAATTTGTAGATTTCCAATAATGATGAGCCTATTGGTACTTCCTTGTAAAGTCCGTTATTTTTACAATAAATTGTGATTGTTGCAGACATATTATTTCAGTTATTATTTGTAGTTTTGCCGCATAAAAATAGAAATATTAATCGGATACCCATTCACTCTAATATTTTTTTAAATGGATTATTCATTTTTTGACTTTCTGAAACTTGTCGGTTCATTAGGCTTATTCCTTTATGGAATGAAGATTATGAGTGAAGGATTGCAGAAAGTTGCCGGAGACAAGATGCGATCTATACTCTCGGCTATGACCACAAACCGCTTTACAGGAGTATTAACCGGAATTCTTATCACAGCATTAATTCAGTCCTCCAGTGCTACTACTGTAATGGTAGTAAGCTTTGTTAATGCAGGTTTGCTTACATTAACACAGTCTATAGGTGTAATAATGGGAGCCAATGTGGGAACGACTGTGACAGCCTGGATTATCTCTTTATTTGGTTTTAAGGTAGATATAAGTACTTTCGCCATTCCGTTAATTGCTTTCTCTATTCCGTTGATATTCTCCTCAAAAAGTAAACGTAAGTCATGGGGTGAATTTATTATGGGATTTGCCTTATTGTTTTTAGGACTTAGTTATCTCAAAGATTCTGTTCCTGATCTTCAGAATAATCCTGAAGCCCTTGCTTTTTTACGGAATTATACCTCAATGGGATATACTTCTCTTTTAATCTTTTTAGCGATTGGAAGTATCCTGACGGTTATTGTTCAATCTTCCAGTGCGACTGTCGCTATCACATTAATTATGTGTACAAAAGGATGGATACCTTTTGAAATTGCCGCTGCAATGGTATTAGGAGAGAATATAGGAACAACAATAACAGCAAATATAGCTGCAATCTCGGCTAATGTCTCGGCTAAACGAGCCGCTCTTGCGCACTTGATGTTCAATGTGTTTGGAGTTATCTGGGTCATGTTGTTATTCTATCCGTTTACAAGTATGGTTTCCTGGATTGTGACCAACTATGGTCCTGGTGACCCCAATGAAATGACTCAATTTCTGGCTACTTTAAGTCCTGAAACAATTAACCAGATAACATCAAATCAACCTTTATCTGATCCTCATTTAGTAAGCTTACAAAAGCAATTGACTTCTTTGCAGGTGTCCGTTTCATATGGATTATCACTTTTCCATACCATGTTTAATATTACTAATGTCTGTATTATGATATGGTTTGTGAATATTTATGTATATATCTGTTCTAAGTTAATCAAACCACGTAAAGGGAACGAGGAGGAAGAATTTCAGCTTGCCTTTATATCTTCTACCATGCTATCTACTTCTGAACTTTCTCTTATGCAGGCAAAAAAGGAGATTGCTGTTTATGGAGAACGAACTTATCGTATGCTAAATATGGTAAAGGAACTTTTCTATGAAAAAAATGAAAGTAATTTTGTTCAGACGTACAGTCGCATAGAAAAATACGAAAGTATAAGTGACCGTATGGAAGTTGAAATTGCTAATTATCTTACAAAAGTATCTGAAGGGCGTTTAAGTTCTGAGAGTAAAGAAGAAATACGAGCAATGTTGCGTATTGTAACAGAGATTGAAAGTATTGCAGACTCATGTAATAATCTGGCTCGTGGAATCAAGCGTCGTAACGAAGGTAATTCGGTCTTTACCGAAGACTTGAATAATAACTTCGACCATATGTTGTTATTGGTTAGTAATGCATTAAACCGTATGAATGAAGTTCTTCACCAACAAGATGTTGTTCCTGACGATATTATACCTTCATACAATATAGAAAATGAAATCAATAATTATCGTAGCCAACTTAAACTAAAAAACCTGGAAGACGTAAATAATAAGAAATACGACTACCAGGATGGCGTTTACTATATGGACATCATCTCTGAATTTGAAAAACTGGGCGACTACATCATTAATGTAATGCAAGCGGTAGTTGAAAAGAAGTTCTGATTGTTTTTTAGTTTTCTTTGTCCAACTAATAAATCTCAATATTCTAAAGAGAATTATTATCGTTTTTCTAAGTCTATATAAATTCATTTTTTGTATTCTTCTGAAATATTACTTTTTAGATTAATGTTAATGTTGTTTAAAAAGAATATGCTAAAACGTTTTTTTAAAGTTTTTTCATATGTTTGTAATGAAGTATATATAATCTAAATAGAGGGAATAAGTTCAAAAATGAACAAGAATGGGAGCATTGCTCATCTAGTGACTAAACAAGTAAGCAAGCTCCCTTATTGTCCCTCCAAATGAAGAAAGGAGGTGAATGGCAAAGGTAGAGATTAATAAATAACTAAGCAAGGGCTTTATAGTTTCATGAAAAAAATAGTACATGAAACTCTTTTTAATCATTTAAATTATTAATATCAAAAATCATGAAAAAGAAAATATTTTGTGTAATAACAATCATTTTTATTGCCACTATTGCTGTTTGGAATATTAATCAGAATGAAGAAGAAATAGCTCCTTCAGAATTAATGCTCAGTAATATAGAAGCATTAGCGCAAAGTGAAACCAGTAAAGACTTTGAAGAAAGAACTGGCTGTAGAGCTATCTGGGAAAATAAAAATTGTCGTGGGAAAGATGGGAAGACTCATTCTTATGCTGAACCAAAATCTTAAAGAATAAGGGGGGTGTTGCAAAAGTGAGATCATTCATTTTTCTAGTAACAAATTGTAAGTAATATTATCAATTGCCGACGGACTAGGAATATTTCTCTTTTGGGCTTTAGCCAAACCTTTAATTTTGGCTAAAGCCGGGGTTAAACAGGCCTAAATGCCCGTCGGTTAAAACGGCAATTGATAATTGACATATTGTAAGCTGTCAAAATAGCAAGGGGACTTTTGCAACACCCTCCTTAAAAATATATACAAAAATGAAATCGATTTATATAATAATTATATTTACCCTTTTTGCCTGTACAAATCGTAACGAATATGCAGAAAGATCCAAGAAGGAATTTACAATACTTTCTGATAGTATAGAGTCAATAATGCCTGGAAAATTACTTGTATATGCAGACTATATTATATGGACTGATCCATTTACGATAGAAGAACATGTACATATTTTAGACAAAGTAACAGGTAAAGAGATATCGAAAATAGTAAAAATCGGTGAAGGACCTGAAGAATTCATAACTCCCTCAGTTGAGTATGCACAAAATAATAGATTGTTTGTCTTCGATCTAAACTTAGAGAAGGTTGCATATTATCCGTTAGATAATATATTTAGTTCAAATATTCAATTTACTAGATTAGAGAATCAGGGAGAGACCAGATATTTCGAGTTAACAGAAGGTCAATTACTTTCATTTAATCCTTCTCTAGAAAAACCCTTTAAATGGAATAATAAATATTGGGGCAAACTTGCCTTTGATCAGTCTATAAAAAATAATGAATCAGTTTCACAAGGAAATGTATTGTATAATCCTTATTCTAAATATATAGTATATTCCTGTATGTCATATCCTTATCTTTCTTTATACCAGATGAAGAATGATGAAATTGTCTTTATTTCAGAAAAGAAGAGGGATTTTGATTACAATATAGTAAAAGGGGAATTAAAAATAGATAGAAAGAGGAGAGGAGCAGCGGAAATGGCATTAACATCCGATTATATTATAACATTAGAAAGAGATTACAAAACAGATGATACGGATGAATCCACAGTAGGACGTGATTTTAATAAACTACCTCATACTATCTTTTTATACGATTATAGCTTGAATCTTAAAAAGATCCTTGATTTAGGAATACCACTACTTCGATTGGCTGCTGATCCTAAAAATAATACTTTATATGCAATAGGAGTGGATCCTGACTTTATTCTTATTAAATGTGATTTGTGATGTAATAAATGAAATTTCTTATATATATCTTTTATCTATATTTATTTACTACTTGTTCATTCTCTAATAAACGATTAGAAAATGCTTTGGAATTTGCGGAAAATAATCGTTCCGAACTTGAAAAAGTATTAGAATACTATAAAAATGATCCTGAAAAGCTGAAGGTGGCTAAATTTCTGATTGAAAATATGCCTCGCTACTATTCCTATGATAAATGCTGGCAGATAGATTCTATCAAATCGGTTCTTGCAGAAGAAGTTGAGAAAAAACATTTGTATGCTTTAAGTTCATTGATTATAGATAAAGAAAGAATAGAGAAATGGAATAAATTCTCTTATCAAAATTGTAGGAAAGTCTATGATGCGCATGTTATTACGGCTGATTACCTGATAGAAAATATTGAATTATCTTTTTTAGTATGGAAAAAATATCCCTGGAATAGAAAATTATCTTTTGAAGATTTCTGTGAATTGATTTTACCTTACCGGATTGGTGACGAACCTTTAGAAAATTGGCGAAAACAGTATCATGAATATTATTCGCATCTATTAGATTCTCTTTACATAGGCTCTGATGTGATTGAAGCATGTGATAGTATTGCTCAATTTTTAAATAATAAAGGATTTGTACAAACTAAAGATTTTACTTTACCGCACTTAGGTGCAAACTTTCTTTTTAATAATCAGGTTGGCTATTGTCGTGATGCTTGTGATCATTTTATCTATGTAATGCGATCAATAGGTATTCCGATAGCTATGGATTTTTATTTTTATTCTCCTGAAAACCGATTAGGGCATAGTTGGAATGTTATAAGAGATACAACCGGCCAATTTCTTTTAACAGGCTATCACGTATTTGATAATAAAAGAAAAACCAGAGATGATGGACGTAAAAAAGGAAAGGTTTACCGATCATGTTTTGGTTTACAAAAAGAACTCTTAAAAGGAATAACATTTAATCAGTCGATACCTCCCAGATTCAGAAATAGTTATATAAAAGATGTCACATCTTATTATATTAAGAATAATACATTAGAAATTAATCTCAATTTTCCATATGATAAATATGCTTTTTTAAGTGTCTTTACAATAAACGGATGGTCTCCTATTGATATAGGGGAAATAAAAAAAGGAAAAGCTGCTTTTAGGAATGTTGAAGATAATCTGATCTATCAAATTGAGAGTATAGATAAAGACGGTTTTAGTATATCAGGTCATCCGTTTCTTTTTCATCATAATACTATCAGCTATTTTATTCCGGATACAAATAATAAAACGGAAATTACTCTTAAGAGAAAGTATCCTCTCAGATTTTATACGGTGATAAGTTTAAATGAGAATATGATAGGCTCTACTATATGGGGAAGTAATGATATTGCATTAAAAAACGCGGAGCTCCTCTATGAAGTTAAGGATTCTATTTTTGTAAATCGTAATATAATAACTTTTAATAATATCCCTCAATATCGCTACATTCATTATCAATCACCAGAAGGGAAACCCATCGAACTGGCAGAGTTTTGTGTATATGACAATATTAATTCTGAGCGGCCTTTAGGTATTTCAATTGTAAATCCTTTTGTTTCTGTTCATCCAACAAGAAATGATTTTAATGTATCAAATATTATTGATGGAGATCCTCTTAGTTTTTCTATATCAAAAGATACATCTATCCATTTAACTTTTGATTTGGGAAGACAATCACAAATAGAAAAAATAATGTTTGTTCCGCGGAATGATGAAAATTTTATTTGGCCTGGAGATAAATATGAATTATTTTTTCACAATGGAACGGCCGGATGGGAATCATTAGGAATCCAAACAGCAGAAAGTAATGAATTAATCTATCGGGTACCGGAAAATGCTTTATTCTGGTTACGAAATCATACCAGAGGACAAGAGGAACAAATCTTCTATATAAAAGAAGGAAAGCAAATTTTCACACAGGATATAAGTGATAAAAACTTCTGATCCTCCTTTTAGTTTTCTTTTGCCGCACTTAAAACATCGGCAAAGAGGCTTTCTACAAAAAAGAAAGTAGCATTACAGAATAGAACAGGATCTTTTATTGCTTCTACAGCGTTGTCTTTACCATTATCGGCTATCACGTCTTCTGCTTTATAGGTTTTATATCTATTGTTCTTTGCTGCATCATATTGATAGGTGATATTGCTGAGTTCAGTGGTATATTTACCGTCATAGCAGGTTATCATCATTTTATATTTTAGACGTGTTTGATCAACATCATCCAGCAATAATTCCACTTTTGAACTTACCAGGATAGTTCCTTTCTTTTCATTGGAAGATACATTCGATAGGAATACATCTGTTCCATAGGCTTTCTTTGCCCAGGCGTTGATAGCTTTGAATAACTCTGTCTGAATCATACCTTTCATTTCAACTTCGTCGGTATAACATACCTTTCCTCTCCTCATCGGAGCACACTCTTCAACTGAACCTTTCTGCCCCTGAGCAATAACCAGCACAGGAACAATAAGAAGAAGTATTATCAGATATTTTTTCATCATGTAAAATTGTTATTTAATCCAAACGTTAATAATTTCCCCGATATACATTTTATTCATTTGTTTACCTAACCATTCCTCGCGAACTTTTTCATTACTGATTGATTCCGTACTCAACGGTTGGGAGATCAGTTTACGGCATTCAATGATCATCCAGGCTTCTGCAAAGGCTTTGCTGCCTTCTGGAGTAGTTACCGGCGTTAATCCCGTTTCTTTTACTTTATCTTTATCCCTGCCGGATGACGAACCACAATAGTTCAGAACTTCCCGATAGGCTTCTGTATAGAATGTCAACGTATACGTATCATTTTTTTCCATTAATTGATAGGTGTATCTTGCCGGATTAATAAAGCAGAAAGCAACGGGTTTACCTAATACATTGCCTAAGCCACCCCAACTGGCAGTCATCATATTAAAACCGGTATCATTACCGGCCGTAATAAGCATCCAATCTTCAGAAAGCATTTTTATGATATTTCCGGGGATTTTGTCTGGAGTTATCTGTCTGTATCCTTCTAAGGAAGAATTTGTAGGTGTAGCCGTTGTAGCTTGAGTTACCGCTACTGCCGGTGTAACCTGAGCGGCAGGGGTTACAGGTGTTGCTTGTTTAGGAGTATCATCCGTAACGACAGGAGTCGCAGATGCTGTTATTGCAACTGAAGTTGTTCTACCTAATGCTGCTGCACCTTCATTCATAAGCTCATTGATGTAATCGATCGTTTTAATACGGAATTTGCCATTCAGCCGGTTTAGTTTGTCTTTGTTTTTATTCAGTGTCACTTTATCCGTGATCCATTCTTCAGCCACATATTTCTCCGGATCACGTTGATAAGAAACATTGTATTCATACCGAATACCCAATACGGCAAGTTTGCATTTATTGTTTTCGCATTCAATCACCATTCGGTAAATAAGTAACGTCCGGTCTAATGATAAAGCAGAACTTGAAAATACCAGAAAATCTTCACCTACTGCTGCTATTTCTCCCTTTGTTTTGTCCGAGTAAACCACCCGGCTGTTTTCAGTAGCAAAACGTACTTTTGCCCATGATAGCATCGTATCGAATATTTGATCCTTTGAGAGATTCGGCACATTTACTTCTCTTGAAAAGACTACTTTTCCATTTACTTCCGGTACTGCACCAGCAAGATATTTTTCATCTGTCTGAGCAGATACTAACACGGGGATTATTAATACGAGAAATAATAAACGCTTCATGGTTATTTTTATTAAATGATCAAAAGCAAAGATAAAGAAATAAACTACACCGCAAAGATATGTAAGTTGAAAAAAGATTGTCCGTAAGTGTCCTTAAATGTCCTTAAATGTCCACAAATAGTTCCTTTTAAAACCATTTAGATGCTTCTTTAAAACCATTTAGATGCTTTTCTAAAACCATGTAAATGGTTTATTGAAAAGATGTAGATGGTTTGAAAAAGGGATGTAGATGATTTTTAGAAAAGATAATAAAGGAAAAATATCCGAATGTTTGATATTGATTTTTTCTGGTGTAGAACTTGGTATAACCTTTCTTTTTTAGTTTAATTTTTTCTTTATTTCCTTTTATATTTCCTTTTCCTTTTATGGGGGTTTTTGTTGCAATAACTGGGGTTTTTGTTCATTTAAGGGTAGTTACTGTTACTAAAACTCTGGTTTTTGTTACCGAAACCCGATTGTCAAAAAGTGTATTTTAACTTCAGAGTGAGAATAAAAATAGTGGATTATTCTTTACTTGTGTTCAAATATATGTTAAGTTTGTATCATATTTATCCTATATAGAGTATGAGAAAGATAATATTCATCGTTTTTACTATCTGTGTAGCGATAGGTGCCAATGCTCAATTTAAACTTAATCGTTTGACTTTTGGCGGAGGTATTGGTGCACAGTTTGGTGATTATACACTTGTTAATTTCTCTCCGCAAGTCGGATATAATTTTACTAACTATCTTAATGCGGGAGCAGGTATAAATTATGTGTATTATTCAGAAAAATATGATGGCAACCGGTATAAGCAAACAAATAATTATTTCGGTTTAAATTTATATGCAAGGCTGTATCCTGTATCATTTCTCGTATTAAAGATTCAACCCGAAGTAAACCGTATGTGGCAGAAAATAGAACACAGACCGACAGGCGTGAAGGAAACAACGGAAAAGCTCATTCCCACCTTCTTAGTAGGAGGAGGTTTACGGTTAGGACCAGTCACGGCTATGATCGAATATGATGTAGCACAAAACAGCAATTCTCCATACGGAAATCGTTTGTTTTACAGTCTGGGTTATACGTTCAACTTTTAACAATAAGCAATCAATATGAAACAATTTTTTAAAATGATGTTTGCCTCCACACTGGGGGTATTTGTGGCACTAGGCCTTGTAATAATGATCGGAACGTTTGTAGTGATCGGTATGGTTGCTTCTTTTGGCAGTCAGCCGGAATATGCGCCCAAGTCAAATACAGTATTTAAACTTTCCTTAAACGGTCCTCTATATGATAATGCTGAAGAAAACCCATGGGATATGTTTATGGGTAGCTCAGTAAAGGCATTGTCGGTTACTGATATATTGAAAGCGATCCGTGTTGCAAAAGACAACAATAATATACAAGGAATCTATCTTGAGGCAGGTAGTTTCTATGGTGGTACTGCCAGTATAGATCTTATTCGTCGGGCTTTATTGGATTTTAAAGAAAGTGGAAAGTTTATAGTTTCTTATGCCGATAGTTATGGGCAGGGAGCCTATTATCTGTGTTCGGTGGCTGACAAAATGTATCTTAATCCGTTAGGATCTGTTCAGATGATGGGTTTGTCGTCTACCACTACTTTTTGGAAAGGATTGTATGAGAAAATAGGTTTTGAATGGATGATATTTAAAGTTGGAACCTATAAAGGAGCTGTAGAACGTTATATGTTGGATAAGTTGAGCGATGAAAACCGTGAGCAGATATCATCAACTCAACAGGTTAGATGGACAAATATTACATCGGAATTAGCTAAGGCGAGAGGGATCTCCGTTGATCAGATCAATCGATATGTAAATGAAGGAATGCTATTCCTGCCGGCGCAGAAATTTATAGATATGGGTTTTATAGATGAGCTTAAATATAAACCGGAAGCTGAAGAATATGTAAAAGAATTAGCAGGCCAGACAGATGACAAACTTAAAGTAGCTGGACTTGATAAGATGAAAAATATCCGTGTAAAAGAGAAAGCGAAAGAAGATCAGATTGCCATTCTTTATGCCGAGGGACAAATTATGCCGGAACAACTCTCTGCTGTTATGGGAGGCGAAAAACTGATTACTGAAAAAATGGCGAATGAACTGATAAAACTTCGTAAGAACGATAAAGTAAAAGCGGTTGTTTTCCGGGTTAATTCTCCCGGAGGAAGCGCTTATATATCAGAACAGATTTGGCGTGAGGTGGTCGAACTTAAGAAAGTTAAGCCTATTGTTGTTTGCATGGGAGATGTTGCAGCTTCAGGAGGATATTATATTGCATGTGCCGCTAATAAAATCGTAGCCGAACCTAATACCATAACCGGTTCGATCGGAGTATTTTCTACTGTGCCGAACGTCGCAGGTGTATACAATAAATTAGGCCTTAAGACAGATGTTGTTAAGACTAATACATTTAGTGATTTGTATGACGTGGAAAGGCCTATGCGTGGAGACGAAAAAGCTCTTTTCCAGGCTGGAGTAGAAGATATGTATGATGTTTTCCTTACTCGATGTGCTGATGGCCGGGGAATGACAAAAGAAGCGATTGATCAGGTAGGCCAAGGACGTGTTTGGACAGGTCAACAGGCATTGGAAAGAGGTTTAGTCGATGAATTGGGAGGAATTGACGAAGCGGTTGCTTCGGCTGCACAACTGGCTGATCTAACAGATTATAGCATTACTCAGGTTACTGGCAAAAAAGACATCTTCAAAGAATTGTTTGAAAAACAACTTGAAGATATGAAGATTTCTATTGCAAAAAGTGTACTTGGTGATGATTATAAATATTTCAAGGCATTAAATCAAACAAAGTATTTTACAGGCGTACAAGCACGTTTGCCTTTTGATGTAGATCCCTTATAAACCATTGTGTCAACCGGTAGAACATTTAAAATAAACTATTTATTAGCTCCTTTCTCTTTCTTGTATGGAATAGGAGTAGTAATAAGAAACTGGTTATTCGACTGGGGTATACTGCCATCAGAAGAATATCCGGTTCCGATTATTTCAATAGGCAATCTGGCAGTTGGTGGAACAGGAAAAACTCCACATACCGAATACTTAATTCATTTGTTGAAAGATAAATATAAACTGGCGGTTCTAAGCCGTGGCTATAAACGTAAAACAAAAGGTTTTATACTATCAAATGATACAAGTACAAGTCTGACCATAGGTGATGAACCTTATCAGATTAAGATGAAATTTCCCGAAATACTGGTGGCAGTTGATAGTAACCGACGGAGAGGAATTAAGAACCTACTGGATTTACCTGCAGACCGGAAACCGGAAGTAATTTTGTTGGATGACGCTTTCCAGCACCGATATGTAAAACCTTCTTTTTCTATTCTGACAACGGATTATCATCGTATGTTCCAATGGGATATGCTGCTTCCGGCCGGACGGTTAAGAGAACCGGAAAAAGGAAAAGCCAGAGCTGATGTGGTTATAGTTACTAAATGTCCGGATCATCTCAAACCAATTGACTATCGCATTATTGAAGACAAAATGAACCTATTATCTCATCAGCGTATTTTCTTCACTCATATTGTGTACGGTGACCTAAAACCTGTTTTTCCTATGGAAGTAGATCTGTTGACTAAACATACCATATTGAAAGACGATAAAATACTTTTAGTAGCCGGCATTGCTTCATCTGATCTATTTGTGGAAGAAGTAAAGAGACGCTCGGATCATGTTACCACTATGATTTATCCGGATCATCATGTGTTCGACAAACAGGATATCAGGAAAATAAAGGAAACGTTCAGCCGTATAAGTTCTCCGGATAAATATTTAGTAGTGACGGAAAAAGACGCAGCACGTCTGCAAAATAATCCGTTAGTACCGGAAGAATGGATGGATTGTTTATTCTATCTTCCTATTACTATTGATTTTAATATTAAACCAACTATATCACTCGACAGTATGATCGAGAATCATATCATTACATTAAAAAGAAATATTATACTTTCCTGAAATATGAGTAAAAGAACAGAAATCTCGACCCTGGGGGAGTTTGCCCTTATTCGCCACCTTACTAAGAAAATAGAGCTTACAAATGATAGTACAATAAAAGGGATAGGTGATGATGCCGCCGTATTGAATTACGAAGATAAGCAGGTGTTGGTATCAACTGACCTGTTGCTTGAAGGTATCCACTTCGATCTGACATACGTTCCGTTAAAACACTTAGGGTATAAATCAGCGGTCGTAAACTTCTCTGATATCTATGCCATGAATGGAAAACCTAAACAGCTTACCATCTCGTTAGGTATCTCAGGCCGTTTCAGCGTGGAAGACCTGGAAGACTTTTATAATGGTTTAAAACTGGCATGTAGTATTTACGGAGTTGATCTGGTAGGCGGAGATACATCGGCATCATTAACAGGACTGACTATCAGCGCCACCTGTATAGGAGAAGTGACTAAAGATAAAATCACATACCGAAGTACGGCCAAAGACACCGACCTCATTTGTGTTTCCGGTGACCTGGGAGCCGCTTATATGGGCCTGCAATTACTGGAACGTGAAAAGAAAATATTTGATGGAGCGAAAGACTTCACTCCTGATTTTGGAGGAAAGGAATATCTATTGGAACGTCAATTAAAGCCCGAAGCAAGAAAGGATATTATTGAAATGCTTGATAAAGCCGGTATCGTGCCGACATCCATGATCGATATCTCCGATGGCTTATCTTCCGATATACTTCATATCGCAAAAGAGAGCCAGGTAGGCTCACGTATTTACGAAGAACGTATACCGATTGACTTTCAAACGGCTTCAATGGCTGAACAGTTTAATATGAATCTGATTACAGCTGCATTAAACGGTGGTGAAGATTATGAACTATTGTTTACCGTTCCGTTATCCATGCACGATAAAGTAACCGCTCTAAAAGGGGTACATGTCATCGGTCATATCACAAAAGCAGAACTTGGAAATTATCTGGTAGGCCGTGACGGAGGTGAAGTCAAATTGGTTGCGCAAGGTTGGAACTCACTCGATTAAAGTTTGCTGAAAACAGTTTTTCCCTCAACAATAGTTGTTAATACATTGATGTCGGTATCAAAGATAATAATATCGGCATCTTTCCCTTTCTCTAAAGAACCCTTTCGGTCATTAATCCGCATAATGCGGGCAGGGCTTTCAGACGCCATGCGAACGGCATCCACTAAAGGAACTCCGGCTTCCTCTGTCATAACACGAATAAGTCGATTACCTGTTGCTATACTACTTGCCAGTGCTGACCGATCAGGTAACTTCCCTACTCCATCTTCTATGATTATACGGTCAGTTATATCACTTACAGATCCTGCATAAGCAGCTGCAAACATCGCATCTGTAACCAAAGCGATCCGCTCAACTC
Organism: Tannerellaceae bacterium; assembly: GCA_032054765.1. GTDB lineage: Bacteria > Bacteroidota > Bacteroidia > Bacteroidales > Tannerellaceae > DFXE01. Next base: position 172,318 of record DAMBSC010000009.1, on the reverse strand, counting down.
CCTTGAACTTATGCACCAGTTTTAGGATAGCCGGAGGAACATGAATGCCATCGCATACCAGCTCTACCGTCATATCGTCCATCAGGTAGATGCTTTCTATTGTTCCTTCATATTTGAACTCACGCTTTTTATGTACACCTGTCATCGCATTGTAGAAATGGGTAGCGTGGGTATATCCCGCTTCAAAAGCTTTCTTTGTTAATGAGTAATCAGCAATGGTATGAGCTAACGATACAAGTACACCTCGTTCCGTAGCATATCGGGCAAAATCTAAAGCTCCATCCAATTCCGGAGAAGCACTCCAGCGTTTTATGCAGTTCGTTGAAGCCAATAGCGCTTTATATTCATCGGGATCAGGCAGATATAAACAGTCAGGATCTTGTCCTCCGGCCATTACTCTATTCAGATAATTCCCTTCCAGATGTAGCCCGAGAATACGAGCCCCGTCTTTCGGATCTGCCATTACTTCATCACAAACACGAATAGCCTGTTCAAACGTCTTTCGGGGAGCAGCAGCCAATGTAGCATACATAGCCGTCATACCATATTCCGCATGTGCTTTAGAAATCGCGTAAAAAGCTTCCGGAGTAGCCTCCAGAAAGTCATGTCCGCCGCCTCCATGCAAATGTATATCGATACAACCCGGCGCAATATAATGACCTTTTGCATCTATAATCTCGGTATCATCAGGCAGTTCCGTAGCAAGATTGGTTATTTCAGATATCTTACCATCTTTCAGGATCAAGGTATGATCCTTTATTATTCCCGAAGGAGTAATAATCTGTCCGTTAATAAGTTTAGTGAGTTTGTTTTTCATGGCAGGCAACCGCTCTTATTAATCAAGAATTACACTGTTCACCTTTTTCCTGTCTAATGAATTATATAGAGGTTCTAATAAATCACCGGAAGATTTCAAGGTTGATTTGCTTGGGAAAGAATTACCATATACAATATTATCTAATAATAACCCTAATATATATTCTTCAGGATTACCTAACTCTTTCAGTTCTCTACCTCCTGATTCTGAGCATTCATAATCAGGTCTAGGAGAAAAACCCTCTGGATAATCGTCTGAAAGACCATTTTTATTACTAATCTTAGTAACAATAGGATGTAATTCCCATTCAAAAGCAGAATCAGTATAAGTTCGGGAACCTACATTCTTTCCTTCTGTTTGTTCTCCCACAATGATTACTTCCATATATGGGCGAAGACCATTAATAACAGCTTCAGATGCAGATGCTGTTCGACTACTTGTTATTATATAGAGTTTATTTAAATTGATATTTTTTTCCTTTTCACTATAATCAAATGGCAGAGGGCTTGCTTGCTTTTTATTATCTATCATTATACAAAATGGTTCATCTTTGGTCGCAAAAACTGATACAGGGGCAAGCATAGTAGCTAATAACTGTGCACAAGAAACAAGACCTCCACCATTATAACGTAAATCAAGAATAAATTCTTCAGGCTTTTCACTTTTAAATTGTGTGAAAGCACTTCGTAAAGAATTATTAAACTCCTGTCCATTATCTTCAATACCAGCAGTAAAATGGTTATACATCAAATAGCCAATCTTTTTCCCACCATATGTTATCGTTTTATGTACAAATACCGGATCATCATACACCTCTCTTGCTGTAACTTGTACTGAGCGGATATTCTCTCCTTCAACGCTTTGACTAACATCAAAAGTAAGTGTAGATGGTATATTTGGATAAATCAGCTCTATTAATTCATCCGTATCACCAGTCACTGGTTTATCATTAATACGTAGAATCCAGTCACCTCTTTTAAGTCCTATATCTTCTGCGGGAGAATTAGGTAGGATATACAGTACCTGCAATCCAAATGTCTTTGGCTTCTCACTTATAAGATAATATTGAAATTCAAAACCAAAGGAGAATCCATCACCCATATAGGCTTTACTTTCTTTTTTCTTTTCATTAATGGTTGAATAAAAATAGTGTTTACCGTTTCTGGTTTTCCCATCTTTCATTGAAAGTAATGATTCAAAAAAGTCAGGCGATTCCGATGATAAATTTAATCCTTTATTATTTTCAGGGATTTCATCATTCCATAGATATACTTCCCGCATTTTATCAACGATCCATTCGTTGGCATTATCCTTTTCTGAAGGAGAAGGATCTTTACTGCTATCTTTTATACAGCCTGTAAAGAACAGCAAAGAGATAAGAAAGAGGAATAAATATAGTTTGTTCTTCATATTATCTGATTTTATACATAACAAAGATAGAAAGTTTTTAGTTCAGTGTATTATAATCAAAGCCAACTGATCAAAATAGTTTATAGCTTTTCGGAAATGATAGATAATATATGTTGTTGATTAGTGTTTTCAGAAATTATTCAAAATCCGTCACAGGACCACTGAAATCCTTTCTGCATATGGGTTGGATTGTGACAGATCATCTGTCACAATCCGTCACAGCTGTTTTTGAATCACAGTATGAGTATTTCTCGCAGGATTAGTCATTTGACACCCTTGTTTTAATAATTTCTTCCATATATGTTAGTAGTTGATTTCCTTTCTATTAAAAACTTCACACCTGTGAGAATCTTTTTTCACAAGTGTGAGAAATTATTTTCACAGCTGTGAAAAATATTTTTCACGGTTGTGAAAACAATAAAAGATCATTGTAAAAATAGGTAAAGCATTTGTGTAAATTAGTAGTTTATACCTATAAAACCGGTAAATTATTAAAAGAAAAACCTTATCCCAATTTATTGGTGTGATATACATGTGACGGATCTGCTGTCACACTATATCTCTTATTTAGAAAGGGATTTGGATACCTTGTGACGGATTTTGAATAATTTCAAAAAATACATTTAGCCTAAATAAACCTCGTTCGCTGCCCCGCCAAGGCTTATTTATGAAATTAATATAGTTTATTTGTTAAAAAATTTGCTTTATTGATGACTTTTTAATATTTTTGTTTCGCATAAAGAGCAAAATATATTTATATATTATAATTAACGCCAATATGAAGTGATAAGACTTACGTAAAAAAGTAATTATATTTTAGCTGCATGCTTTAATATGTGTATAGATATTTAATAATAAAACCAAATCTTTTGAAAAGTATTTTTTAACTTATTAAAGACGTCAAAATTAAAAAGAATGAAAAAGTTAGTTAATCTGAGAATGATGCTACTGGTATCTTCTCTTCTCTTATTTGTATTACCAGGAAGGTCACAGAATACTTATTACGTTTCACCTGATGGTACAGCAACGACAGAAAATAATAACTCTGATAACCCTATGAATTATGCAACGTTTAGAACCGCCTTGGCCTCTTATGCCAGTGGTAGTGGGGCGCTAACTGTATACTTTACACCAGGTATGTATGATGTGAGTTCTACAAATACATCAAATGGTAATTCCTATTTGCGAACAACATCATCAAGTTCCGGAACTAATGGATTAACGATTGTTTTTGATAGGAATCCGAATCAATCTGGTGATATTATATTTGATGGTGGCAATACAAACAACTGTTTTCTGGAAATAAGAGAGCAAGGATCTTCAAGTCGGCGATGTTCCATTACAATGAAAAATATCATATTACAAAAATTCGCGCAAAATGACGCTGATTTTTTGATTTCCATGCGCTCGTATCATACAATACTATTGGATAGTGTTGTAATCAGGGAGGGAAGTGGAACAAGTGCTATATTTAGTGAGATAAGTGATAATAGAGAGTTATATATAAGAAACTCCTCAATAGAAAATTGCAATTATCGATTATTGGCTTATGTGAATTCTATATCAGCTATTTTTGAATTTACTAATAATAAAGTAGAGAAAAATACATTTAGCACCCGTCTGTTTAATTTTAACGCTACCAAAACCACAACCCTGAAAAATAATATAATCAAAAAAAATATAGTGACGTCGGGCTCATTGATTCTTGTAGCTAATTCTACCACTTTTTCTCAAAATATAATCGAAGAAAATATAATTCAGACCGGTAACCTGATTCTTTTATCTGGTTCAGGAAGTCCTGTTTTTGAGAATAATATACTTAAAGGAAACAAAGCTACTACATATATAATTAATTCAGAAGCTACAGGAAAAAATACCCGTCTTTCAGGAAATACAATTTCAGATAATGAAGCCGGTACTTTTATACTGACTTCAAACGGAGGAACACCTCATTATTTTAATAATTCATTTTATAATAATAAATCCGGAGATTTATTAATTTATTTTTATGCCGGAACTCCCATATTTTACAACAACACTGTTTCGAATAATAATACTACCAACTCAAGGAATATTACCATAAATTCCGATGGTGTCAAGTTTTTCAATAATACTATTTATAACTCCGGAAATATTCTTGTTAATTCCGCGGGGTTGACAAGAGTTATAAATAATATTATTGCAGGAACATCTGGTTTGGGCGGAAGTGCAGGTAATAATGCTGCGATTTGTATGCGAAATATATCTTCAAGTAGTAATAATGTCTATTTTTATGTTACCGGAAATAACACGGGAGAGGATATTACTACAGACTTCGGAATACGGTTTGATACGGATTTAAGCGGTATAAATGATGGAGCCGGAAAGCAGGTTCACAAATTAAAAGCAACAGGTTCAACGGATGTAATTCTGGCGAGAGGAGGTAAAGTTGAAAGTCTTTATTCAGAGCTATCATTATCGACAGCACAAAAAGCTCAGATTATTAACATTGAATTTGATCAAATGGGATACGAGCGGCCGGATCGGATTTCTATAGGTTCGTTTGATATAGCCCAGTTTGAAATATCTTCTCCACGGTCTGTGTCTTCCATGTATAATTCAAACGAGGTCTCTTTTCCTCCGAATGTATCGTATGACTTATCTACTTTTATATCGTTATATCCTCCGGGTGTAACAGATTTGGTATTTACTATATCCGGAAATCCCATAAATGGTGCTATTACTCAGGATTCGGAGAATTCCCCAATAATAACTTTTTTTCCTAACGCTGCATATGAAGATGAAACATCAGGTTTTGATGTTACTGTTAGGGGTAGAGATATTTATGGGATTGATCATAGTAAAACATTTCATGTATATACACTTGTTTATGATCTTGCTTTTTACGAACATCCTCCTACAATTCCTCCCGGTTATACTTTGCCTGAAGATTATCCTCAGACTTGTTTTGATTTTATGGGTACAGTGGTTTTTAAGCCACAAATGCTTATTTCAACTACAAGTGAAGTTTCAGCTACCCGTTTAGAGGGATTCACCATTCCGTTGGTCGCAGATTTGAATGGAGATGGTTCTCCTGAAATTATTGCACAGGCGGCAAGTGGTAATTCTGGTGGTGGAAGCACTATTGGTATTCAGATATTCAGCGGCCAAACAGGTGCAAGCATTTCAAGAATTACTTTTCCTGAAGGTAGAACATATACTGCATCCGGTTCTCATCAATCACCATCTGCTATATCTTTGGTTGATTCGGATAGGGATGGTGTTATTGAACTTATTGTAGCGCACTCCAACTCAGGAACTTATGTACGGAGGCTTGCATCATATAATATAAATTATGATATTGCAACAAAAACTTATTCATTATCCGAAAGATGGGTTAGAACAGAGAAACATTCATCTAAAGATAATAGCGATTATGCTAAGGGTATTCCACAAATAGTAGATTTGGATGGTGATGGTCGCGCAGAAGTGGTTGTATATAATAGGATTTACGATGCAGAGTTAGGTACACTATTAATGACTTGGGAATCGGGATCTTCAGATACGCCTTATATGGGGCTTGATGATAAAGCCCCTGCAAGTGCAGATGAATATGTTAATTTTAGCTATATATATGATGTTGATTTAGATGGTACGTATGATGTTGCAGCGGGTGGAAAACTCTACAAAATAACAAAAGATGTTAACAATGATTTTCAATACGATATTATCAGTGCATATAAAAAGGGTACTACAACAAGAATTCCGGATGGACGAACGGGAGTTGCAGATATAAATGGAGATGGAATTCCTGATATTGTTGTAGCGAAAAGAGTTCATAATGACTCTATACGAATAGTAGTGTGGAATCCTGGTTTCTTTGAGATGACTGACTACGTTCCCGCCGGTGTTCCGGTTTTAGAAAATGATGGTAAATTTAAAAGAAACTCCACTCCACAGCCCTATATTATGGCAGATATGACTTATAAAACAGAAAGGGGATATGCTGGCAGTAACTCTTATGTATATATTGGTGATATTGATGGAAGAGAGCAAATAGGGCCTGATGGAAAGACATATCGTTTACCTGAAATTGCCATATTAAGTGCTCAATACCATTTTGCTTCTGCAAAAATACATCCGAATGTCTTCAATCTTAATATACTACCTACATCTGGTTTTACGGGTACTTCAACAGGTACCGGTGATAATATGATTGGAATGATCGCTGCATTTACCTGGGATTTAAATCCGACAAATATTGATTATGGGAATACGATTAATGATGAGAGTACCCGATTGAAGCTTTCTTTCGGTCTATGCCATAACGACCGGTCTTCGAATACAGGCTTTACTATGTTTGATTTTGATAATGACGGTAAGATGGAAATCTGTTATCGTGATGAACAAACATTACGTATTATTAAAGCAGCCAAACCATATATTGAACATACAGAAACGGATACTACTATTATCCTTTTAAGAACTCCAATCAAATCATATACGGGTTTTGAATTGCCTATCATTGCAGATATTAATAATGATGCTTCTGCAGAGATGGTTGTTCTTGGACATCCTACCACAACCAATGGCCAATACCATGGTTGGTTGTTCGCAGTTGGAGCTGCAAAAGATAAATTTGCTCCGGCTTGGCCAGTCTGGAACCAGTTTATGTATGATCCATTTAAGATTAATCCTGATCTGACAACTCCAACAAAGGCTGAAGGAAAGCATGCGATTAATCGTCTTACATATTCTTTTAAGGGGGTTGTTGACAAAGGAACTCCGGATGAAAGAACGGTAGATTACAACCCGTTTAATGGAACGCTCATCCAAGCTACCAAATTTATGATGGCCCCGAATAGTAACTATGGCCATGTTTATGAACCGATTATATTCCTTACCGAATCATATATTGTTGGAAATGACAACGAGAAGTTGATCAGAGGAACAAAAGAAAGACCTGAAATATCTGGATCGGATGGGGACGTGACCATTACAATTACAGTTGGAAATAAGAAGACTGCTTTGACAGGCATTGCTGTAAATACCCCGGTGGCAATTTATAAAAACGGCTTTGTTTCGCAGGATAACTACATAGGAACTTATACGCTAGAAGATTTTGTTTATGCAGGAACCACCGATAATGTGAATGAGCCGATAAAAAGTGACACTAAAAACGGTACTTTCGGAGATAATAGTAAAAGAATAAGTATTACTTTAACAGGCGATGAAGCAAAAATAGATGGAGTATATATACTTCGTTTGGGAGATGATAGCCAGCTTGATATAGATGGTGGTTGGGAATGGAAGTTTGGATTGAACTCCAGAGCGGTAGGCATCCCGAATCCCGCTAAAGGTATTGGAGTTGCAAGTCGTCAGTTCCGTGATTGCGATTGGGACGATCAAACCGTTAGAGCTGCTAAATTTAATATTTTCCATGACGCAGCAACAGTTCAGGCATATAATGAAGTTGAAATTGATGTATTTGCAAACGATATTCTGCCTGAAACTTATTTTGATAATAATTTTACAATCAGTAGTAATACTACTTCTGGGCAGGAACCATTGAATTCGTTTACAATCATGAAGCAACCGGTTGCAGGGAATTTAGTCTTAAAAGGAACAGCACGAGATTTGATGGTTATTTATCAGAATACGCAGACGGATTTGGATGACTGGGGCTGTATTGACTCGTTTGAATACAGATCTGTATTTATTGATCCTACTATCTCAAATACAACTCCTCAGATAAGGTATGCTACTGCTTATATTTATATATTACAAAGTGAAACGGGTCTTGCTACTTGTGATGATCGGCATACTGTACAATTAAAAAAGTTACCAACAGATGTAGATTTTGATTGGTATAAAATGGACAGTATAACCTATTTACAAAGTGGTTTAGTAAAGAATATAGTTAATATGCAGGCAGACTCTGTTTATATAATAGAGCCAAAAATCCCCGAATCTTTTTCTGCCTCAGACTTACGAAATGTCTATTTTCCTAAGGGAAAACTTACGGTTATAAGAGACAATTCAGTTTCTCCTGTTACAATGAAATGGAAAGGTATACAAAACACTGATTGGTATAATCCTCAAAACTGGGTAGAAGTTAAAAATAACAATACGGAATCTCCCGTACTATCTACTCCGACTTCTTGTGTAAATGTTATTATTTCTTCGGATGCACCTTATTATCCGGAATTGAAATATATTTCTAAATGTCAGGATATAAAGATGGAGGATAGGGCAATGATAGCTGGTATTGACCATTTGGAATATGAAAACGCATCAGTAGAAATCAAACTGAAAAGTACTGAACGTGATCGTTTCGTGATGTGGTCGGCTCCGTTGAAAGCAATGTATTCGGGAGACTATCACCTGGTGCGGAACGGAGATGATCCTGTATGGGGAGATGCGTATATAAATTTCTTCCAATCCGAGAATCCGGATTATCCCGGTTCAACGATTAATGGTAACACTTTCACTGCAACATTTGGACATGTAGGAACATCTTTAGGTTTAGGAAAACCATTTAATTTAAATGTAACAACTACAACTATAAATAAAAACTTATCTTTTATTTTTCCACGTAGTAATACCAGTTATACAGGTGAAGATAAACAAACGCGTACATTGAACAGAACGGGTAGTTCCAAATTTATAACATATCAGGCGGATAGGAATGGTAATTATACAAAAATACCATTAGAGGCCAATGGAGGTTATCGTTTGGTTCAAGTGGTTAATCCATATATGGCATATCTTGATCTGGATAAGTTCTTTGCCGTCAATAGCCGGTTCAATGAATCATATAAGATATGGAGCGGATATATTAATGAAGATTTTGTAACAGTAAAGCCAGGCCCGGCAGAAGGAGGTCGTTTGGTTATTGATGCTAATGTAGTGTTGGAAAGTCCGGGTTATATAGCTCCTTTACAATCGTTCTTTGTCGTCAAAAAAAATGTAGATGAAAATGTAACCAGCGTGCTGATGTCTTCTAATATGACAACGACGACCCAAAATTCTCCATACAAACTTCGGGCAGAGAAGCAAGAAACAAATATTCTGCGTATCAAAGCCACACAGGAGGATAAGAACAGTTTTACAGTACTAAATTACGCGGAAAATGCAATGCCGGCTTTTAAAGATTATGAAGACGTTTATAAAGGCTTTTACGATGAAACTCCGCTTACGGTATATACTTTCACGCCTTCCAGAGAACCTATGGCAATAAATACCAGTGGTGATTATACCTCCTGGAACGTACCAATAGGCTTGCGAATCAAGGAAGGAGGCTTAATCAAACTTGATTTTTCAGGAATGGAGACCTTCGGGCATAATGTATATCTAATTGATAAGCAACAGAAAGGAAGCGACAGGGAAATTGATTTACAAAAGAATCCGAGTTATATTTTTACAGTAAACAAAAATTCTTCCGGTAATAATGTTATTGTATTAGAAGATCGTTTCGAATTACGGATGGACTATACCGGTATCGGTTTAGGAAATGAATCAACCGAAAATGCTGATCTGAATATATCATCGCAGAATGGCTATATCCATATACAATCCGGATCAGGATTGATTCAAAGCGTACAAGTATACAATATAAGTGGAGCTATAGTATATAGTAATACCAGTGCATCTAGTTATTACAGGATACGAGTCGATCGTGGACAAACGTATGTCGTAAGGGTTAGAATAAACAAAGAATATATAGTACGCAAAGTACTGGTAAGTTGACAGTGTTATTTATTTTGGTAAAGCAGGCCTATATCGTGGATGATATTTTGCCTGCTTTTTCTAAAGCTTCATTTATATTTCTGCAAATATTTTCCGTTCCGATTAGTTTATCAAAACCGGCTTTGATCAAAACATTATAAACATCCTGATTTACTCCTGATAGGATCAGATGGATGTTTTCTGCTTTCGAAAGACGTAGTAAGTTTTCAAGATTATGGAGACCGGTAGAATCCATGAAAGGAACTTTACGCATACGGATAATACGGACATTGGGTTTATCTCCCAATGTCTTCATAACACCGTCGAATTTGTTGGCAATACCAAAAAAGAAAGGGCCGTCTATTTCATAAACTTCAACTCCCTTCGGTACGACCAACTTTTCTTCCTCATGATAAATCTCATTTTCACTCGATAAGTCGATCACATCGCGAACAACAGAAACACGAGTTGTGTCCATTACTCTACGCATGAAAAGGAACATAGCGATCAAAAGTCCTATTTCAATAGCAATTGTCAGATCGAATATAACGGTAAGAAAGAAAGTAACAAGAAGCACATATATATCGCTCTTCGGACCTTTTAGTAATGAACGGAATGTACGCCATTCGCTCATATTATATGAAACGATTATTAAAACTCCCGCCAGGCAAGCCATAGGAATATGTTTGGTTAAGGGCCCAAGAAATAATAGAATTAATAAAAGAACTATAGCGTGAATGATACCGGCTATCGGAGTACGCCCTCCGTTATTGATATTGGTCATTGTACGTGCGATAGCTCCTGTTACGGGTATTCCCCCAAACATAGGTACAACAATATTGGCTGCTCCTTGTGCAATTAGTTCAGTATTTGAATTATGCTTATCTCCTGTAACACCATCAGCCACAGTCGCAGAGAGCAATGATTCAATAGCTCCTAATATTGCAATAGTAAAGGCAGAAGGGAACAAAGAGTTGATAGTTTCCATATTAAAAGAGATAGCTTCCGGTTCGGGCAAAGACGCATTGATAGTAAAACGGTCACCAATAGTCTCAATCGTATTAATTCCCAGACAGGTACGAAGAACATACACGATAAGCGTCATAAGTATAATAGCAATAAGCGAACCAGGTATCTTTTTGGATATTTTCGGTGTAAATACAATAATCGCGATACTCATCATTCCAATCAGTAAAGGCCAAAGGTTCATGGAATAAAAGTTTTGTGCATATACAACCCATTTCGAAAGAAAGTCGGCAGGAACCTTCTCAATAGATAATCCAAAAAGATCTTTTATCTGTGTAGTAAAAATGGTTAAAGCTATACCACTGGTAAAACCAACAACAATCGGGTAAGGGATAAATTTGATTACTGTACCTAAACGCAACAATCCCATAATAACCAGCATAATACCGGCAAGTATGGTAGCTATTGCAAGTCCTTCTATCCCGAAATTCTGTATGATCCCATAAACGATTACAATGAATGCACCTGTTGGTCCTCCGATCTGGACATTACTTCCTCCCAGAAATGAGACAATAAAACCGCCAATAATAGCAGTAATAAGTCCCTTTTCAGGACTGACACCTGAAGCTATACCAAAAGCTATGGCTAAAGGAAGGGCAACGATACCAACAATAATGCCGGCCATCAGATCGCCCATGAACTTTTCTTTAGAGTAATTTTTCAGCGCAGAAATCAATTTCGGCTGAAAATCAATCTTGTTTTTCATTTCTACCTGAATAATAAACGGCGGCAAAGGTACTAAAAAATAGTTGTCAAATGTCGAACAAATTTGTACATTTGACCGTTATATAAGTAAGCGATTATATCTAACTTAGAATTATTCTTATTATAAATTAGTGTTATGGAAAAAAGTATTAAAGGTACACGTACTGAAAAAAATCTATTAATTTCATTTGCCGGAGAATCACAGGCAAGAAGTCGTTACACATTTTTTGCAAGCGTAGCAAAGAAAGAAGGTTATGAACAAATAGCAGCTGTATTTATGGAAACGGCAGAACAAGAAAAAGAACATGCTAAACGTTTCTTTAAATTTCTTGAAGGTGGTATGGTTGAGATTACTGCTTCATATCCTGCAGGTATCATTAGCGATACAATGAAAAACCTGGAAGAGGCTGCTGCCGGTGAATACGAAGAATGGCATGATATGTATCCTGTTTTTGCAGATATTGCAGAGGAGGAAGGTTTCAAACAAATAGCTGTAGCGTGGCGTATGATAGCTCGGGTAGAGCAAGAACATGAACGTCGTTATTTGAAGCTTCTTGAAAATGTGAGAGAAGGAAAAGTGTTTGAAAAGGATGAAGAAATTTTATGGCAGTGTAGGAATTGCGGTTATGTTCATAAAGGAAAGAAAGCGCTTGATAAGTGTCCGGCTTGTGAACATCCTCAAGCATTCTTTGAGCCAATGAAACAAAATTATTAAACCAATAAACTTCCACGACTAAGTGATTCCCGTCCCGCAAATTCAATAAAGAATTGGGGAACGGGAATTTTCATTCTTCTTCTGATGTGCATTAATTTATAACAAAAGTACTCTTTAAGCCTTCCTGACTATTAGTACCTACCCAAAGATTGAAATCTCCGGGTTCAACAACTTTCTTCATATCAATGTTATAAAACGCCAATTCCTCTATAGGCAATGTAAATGTAACCGTTTTCTTTTCTCCGGTTTTAAGGAATATCCGTTCAAAACGTTTCAGTTCCTTTACCGGACGGGTAATCGAGCCGAAACAATCTTGAATGTATAGCTGTGCTATTTCTGCACCATCATACTTACCGGTATTACTAATATCAACGGAAACAGTTAAGACATCTGAGATACCCAAATTCTGATTGGATAACGTAAGGTTGGTATAATCAAAGGTAGTGTAGGAGAGACCGTAACCAAACGGGTATAAAGGATTAAATCCTGCATCTAAATGGAAAGAAGTATTTCCTAATGAAGTTTGACCTGCTTCCAAAGGAATATCTTCTAACATCGTTTCTGTACCCTGGAAAGGACGGCCGGTATTGTTATGTGCATAATAAATAGGAATCTGACCAACTGTTTTAGGAAACGTTACTGGTAGCTTACCGCTTGGAACAGCTTTTCCGAATAAAAGATCAATTATAGCCGGACCTCCCATCGTTCCGGGGTGGAAATTAAACAATACGGCTTTCGAAAGAGCAGCCTCTTTTTCAATAGTAAGCGGACGTCCTGCCATAACTATTGTTACCACCGGTTTACCTGTTTGCGCAACGGCTTCTATTAATTCACTCTGGGCTCCCTGAAGGTTTAAATTTGTCAGGCTATGAGCTTCTCCTGATAAGATTGACTCTTCACCTACAAAAGCTAAAACGATATCAGCATTCCGTGCCGCGGAAACAGCGGCCGCAATGCCTGTAGTCCGTTTATCACGGCTATATTCTGTTCCGGATGCGTATAGAATACGTATTTGATCAGCGTATTCCGACTGTAGAAATTTCAGAGGAGTTTGTGTGTAATTCTTATCACCATCAAAAATCCATGTTCCGAGTTGATCGTGTGGGGCATCAGCCAGTGGCCCTACTATGGCTATGGTTTTAATATTATCTCCTAAAGGTAATATCTGATTTTCGTTTTTTAGCAAAATAGCCGACTCGACGGCAGCTTCTTTCGCTTTCTGTAAATGTTCTTCCGAATAAATAACAGATTGTGCATCTGTACTTACGTATGGATTATCAAATAAACCCAGACGGAATTTGATACGTAGTATATTCCTGACTGCATTGTTTATCGTAGATTCTTTTACTTTCCCTTCCTTAATCAATTCTTCCAGATGTTTTACGTAAAGGTAACTTACCATTTCCATATCGACTCCGGCATTTACCGCCTTTTCCGCAGCTTCCTTTTCATCTTTACAGAACCCATGTGCTATCATTTCGCGAACAGATTCCCAATCGGAAACAACAAAACCATCGAAGTTCCATTCGTTACGAAGAACCTGATCTAAAATGAATTTATTCCCGGTAGAAGGAACACCATCGTTATCATTGAAAGAGGTCATAAACGTTGCGGCACCGGCTTCTACTGCTCTTTGGAAAGGTGGTAGATACACATTTCGTAGCTGTCGTTCAGGGATAAATGTGGAATTATAATCTTTTCCTGCTTCAGAAGCTCCATAACCTACAAAATGTTTCGGGCAAGCTGCTATGCTTGTAGGATCATTCAGCGTTTCTCCCTGAAACCCTTTTATCATTGCAGCACTAAGCACCGAACTAAGATATGTATCTTCACCCAGGCTCTCCGCAATTCTCCCCCATCGGGGATCCCTTGATATATCTATCATAGGAGCAAATGTCCAGTTTATCCCTACAGAAGATGCTTCAACAGCAGCGACACGGGCCCCCGCCTCTACCAAATCAGGATTGAAAGAAGCCGCTTGTCCTAAAGGTATTGGAAAAATGGTTTTGAATCCGTGAATGACATCCCTACCTATAATTAGCGGGATTTTCAAACGACTCTCTTCCATTGCTACCTGCTGAAGCGCATTGATAATTTCCGGATCGGTCAGATTAAGTAAAGAACCGACTTCTCCCTTTTTTACCAATTCTCTCATTTTCCCATTATCACTGAAAGAACTGATCTGATTCATTTGCCCGATCTTTTCTTCTAGTGTCATTTGCTTTAACAAAGCATCTATCCGTTTTTCAATATCGTTATTATCGGCTGAATCGGAAGATTTTTCGTTTGTACAAGCTTGAAATATAAGAGAAAGTAAAAAGAATATCGTTACTATTCTATTTGTCATTTTTTACTATTTATACTTGTTTTTACTCTGACCCATCCGGCTTCAAATAAAGTCGGATGGATCAATCTTTCTAGATTTCTGATTTAAGTATTAATATGGATTCTGCACTAATTCAAATTCACCAAATCCTCTGGTTTTATCTATTTCGCTTTGAGGTATCGGTATATATTTACTCTTGGTAGGATCCCAGGTTCTTACAGAAGCAAACTCCGGTAGGTTTTCAGATAAAACTCTTGCTGCATCACCCCATCTTACTAAATCCCAATAACGTAAGCCTTCTCCAAGGAATTCCAATGCGCGTTCTTTCTTGATATTCTCTAAATTAGCAGTAACCTTATTTCCGTCGAATTTATCACCAAAAGCACGTTTACGAACAGTATCCAAGTAATACTGTGCTGATTGTGCTCCAGCTGCAGAGGCTCCTCCTACTATTAATTCAGCGGCATTTAGATAGGCTTCGGCCAAACGGTAAATACGCAGGTTATTATCGAAGTTTAAATCGTTTGCACCGGAAATAACAACATTGCACTCTTTCCGAGCGGCATATTTACGAAGGAAGAATCCTGTATCCTGAAAACGTCTTGCATATTCTACTTCTCGCCAGTCGTTGATACTCGCATCTCTACGGGTATCATCCGGTGAATACATATCGTAGGCAGTTTGACGTACAGTCGCAAATCCCCAACCGCCAATAAATACACCATCGGGATCAGTAAATGAATTGGGAGAAATAAAAGCCGGAAGGTTAGTACCATAGCCATCCCAGGCAGAATTCCAGTCACGACCTTCAGGACGTTGATTTGTTTCAAATATAGACTCTTTACAAAATTCACCGGAAGGCAAGAATATATCTTCCATATTATCCATCAGGCCATAAGCCGGATTATTTATAATCTCAACCATATCAGCTAATACCTGATTGTACATTGATTGATCATTCTGATACATAGCTACACGGGCACGTAACATTTGTGCCATGGCTTTGGTTACCCGTCCGGTATTTGCTCCTGATACTGCTGACGGAAGTTTATCTCCTGAAATAGCATATTCAAGATCTTCCATTATTTCTTTGTAAATCTCGTCTGCTTTATATTGTTTAGCCAGGTAAGGATCTTCTAGTTCTCCTTCGAAATAAGGAATATTGCCATATAATAACCATAATTGATGAACAAAATATGCCCGTAAAGTATGTGCTTCGGCAGATAGACGATTAATTTCTTCTTCCGTTCCGTCAACTGCATTTTCACAAGATACGATCACGCCGTTTGCACGGCTCAAACCGGTAAAGTAGATTCTCCACCAGCCTTCGGGGCTATCACTTGGCGTATTACTGAATAACGAAAGGAAATAAAGGCTTGCCTGGTCATTAGCTTCACCGCCTCCTTTAAAAATCAGATCCGAACGCAGATCACCCATTAAAGTAGTACTATTATAGCTACTAGCTGCATAACTATCCATTAAAAGTATTTGATAAGCAGATGCTATACTTTGTTCTATTGCTTGAATGGTAGCCGGTCCGCCCGCTTCCAATTTATCCGTTGGTCTTACCGTCAGGAAATCGTCGCCGCATGAGGAGAAACCTATTAAGATAACTCCAACAAGAATATATTTAAATATGAAATTTTTCATTGTAAATTAGTTTTTTGATTAGAATGATATACTTGCTCCAAAAGATAACGTTCGTGCCTGGGGATAATTTCCTTTATCTACACTCTGGTTATTTTCTCCTGGATTATCCTTTGGATTAATACTGTTTCCGATTTCAGGATCGAATCCATCTTTATACTTCGTGAAGGTCAGCAAGTTCTCCGCACCGACGAAGATCCTTAGATTTTCAATTCCGGCAATCCGTGAAAGATTCCTTGGAATGGTATAGCCTAACTGAATATTCTTTAGCCTGCAATAATTACCGTTCTTTATGTATAGATCAGAGGCGCGCCAGTTTCTATTTGTATCGATTGAAGTTATACGAGGTATTTTATTGGATGTTCCCGGACCTGTCCATCTGTCCATGATCCATTCCGGACGATTTGCTCCCGGAATATCCGCACGTTGTGAAATATCAAAAATATCCACTCCGATAACTCCCTGGAAGAATACATACAGGTCGAATCCTTTGTATTCACCATTTAATGTAAGACCATATGTCCAGTCGGGTACACCGCGACCTATTTTCTCACGATCCTGATCATCAATTTTATCATCACCATTCAAATTCTTGAAGCGTACATCTCCCGGAACAGCAGAGGTTCCAAATTTAGCATTGTATTCATCCGCATCAGCCTGAGTTTGCAGAATGCCATCTGTTCGCCAACCATAGAAGAAAGGCCATGCCATACCATTTTTGGCATAGATAAAGTTATCCACACCGGCTGCACCGGTACCTCCCCATGACTGTTCGCCTGACGGAACTCCTAAATCAATTAATTTGGTTTGCATATATGAGGCATTTGCTTTTACTCCAAAATTGAAATCAGAAACAGAGAAGCGATAACCCAGGTCGAACTCCAATCCCCAGTTCTCCATTTTACCGGCATTCGACCATGGCTCTGTTCTACCAACGTAATTAGGTATAGGTTGCTTTTTGAGCATCCCGTCTGTTTTCTTTTTATAATAATCAAACGTGAACGTAAGTGCATGATCAAGGAAACGCATATCTAAACCGATATCTGTCTGCTTAGACTCTTCCCATTTAAGATTAGCATTAGAGAATGCTCCACCGCTTACACCATATTGCATGTATTGCGTATTTCCAACACCGAAATAATAATTCTGTCCACCATCCATTAAGCTTGAATAGGCAAACTGATCGATATTCTGATTACCGTTTACACCCCAGCTGGCACGGAGTTTCATATAGTCGATCCAGTTTACATCTTTCATAAAGGATTCGTTAGAAACATTCCATCCTCCTGATACGGATGGGAATACCCCCCACTTATTGTTAGGACCGAATTTATCGGAACCATCCCTACGAACAGTAGCCTGAAACATATATCTTTCGTCAAAGTTATAGTCAACACGTCCGAAATAAGAGGCAAGTGTACTGTACGTCCGGTAACCGCTTGTCCTTTCGCGTTCACGGTCTGCTGTTCCCGAGTTAATAGTTGCCATATAAGGATCGTAGGCAAGTAAATCATAGTCTGTACCTTCCAGTTGACGATCATTGTATTTACGTCCGGATTGCCCCAGCATTATTCCGATATTATGAATTCGGTTGAATGTTTTGTTATAGTTCAAAACGTTTTCAACCTGCCAGGTGTATCCTCTGTTCATTTGTGATCTAACACGAGTATCAACGGTATTTTCAAGTCTGTTCATCTGTGAAAGATAGTATGGGAAGGCATATTCGTCTTCACCCCAGAAAGCAAGGTCGAGACCATAACTTGACTTAAATTTCAAACCTTCATAAACATCTACTTCAGCGTAGAAGGTTCCTATAATTTTATCTTCATTGTTTTTTGTTCTCTGAGGTCTGTTCATCAAAGCAACGGGGTTCACAATTTCCTGAAATCCTGAAGGAGACAGAGAAAACACATTGCCGTTTTTGTCTTTAACAGCATAAGGATGAGCCGCCAGAATTTCATTTGCTTCATCCTCAGTAGCGTACACATTCACTAATGGAGACATTACGATAGCACTACCTAATACGGAACCGAACTCAGAATTTTCACCTCCGGGAACTCCTACAGATTTGGCTCTGGCGTAACTAAGATTACTTCCTACCACAACTTTATTCAGGAATTTTCTTTCTTTTTCAGCATTCAAGACCTCATATTTATTATTCATGCGGATGGTCCAACGGTCATAATTTGACATTCCGTAGTTACCGCCAATAATACCTTCCTGGTTGAAATAACCTAACGACAGATAATAAGAACCTTTATCATTACCACCTGTAACGCTAACCTGGTGATTGGTCACCGGTGCATTTTTATTAAATACTTCTTCCTGCCAGTCGGTATTCGCAGTTTGACCATTACGGGCTGCTGTTATCTCTTCGGGCGAATAAATAGTTGCACCCCCTCCGTTCACATTCATCTCGTTACGGTAAATCATATACTGTTCGGCATTCAGTACATCTTTCTTTTTCCACGGATTCTGGAACCCGATAGAAAAGTCGTAATTGATTCTTGCTTTTCCTGATGTACCGGCTTTAGTTGTTACTAAAACTACTCCGTTTGCGGCACGTGCTCCATATACAGCAGCTGAAGCGGCGTCCTTCAATATCTCAACAGATTCAATATCTACCGGATTCAGGTTGCGTAACCCGCCTTCAACTGCCATACCATCTATAATATATAATGGAGCACTGTTGTTGATGGTACCTAAACCACGTATACTTACTTTGGCGTCGGCACCCGGTTGACCGGATATCGTTGCTACCTGAACACCTGAAACCTGTCCTTTCAATACATTCTCAATACGGTCCGGAGTAAGCTTTCCTAAATCTTCCGATTTTACACTACTAATTGCCGCGGTTACAACACTTTTCTTTTGAACACCGTATCCAACTACAACAATTTCATCCAGCAATTCTGTATCTTCATGTATTACAATATTCATTACACCGGAGCTGTTTCCTGTAATTTCAATTGGTTTAAAGCCTACATAAGAAATAGATAATGTACTTCCTTCGGGAGCAGAGAGAGTAAACTGACCGTCAATGTCAGTCATTGTTCCGTTTGTAGTTCCTTTTACAACTACATTAACACCTGGTAACGGGTAGTCATCACTTCCCGATACTACAACGCCTTTTATCTCTACATTCTGAGCAAAGAGAGAGAAGGCGGTAAAAGATAGGATTAAGATCAACAGATTTCTCATGAATTAATTATTTAAGATTAAAATTCTGCTGCAAACTTAAACGAAGTATAAGAGAAATAAACATTTTTTACCTATTCGTAAATACGTTTCAGGAAGAAAAAGAATACGTCAATGACTCGTCAATGTTGTATATATATCTGATTATCAATTGTGAATAATTTTAATGACATTTTTGGGTCAGATCTTGGAGCTTTTTTATAATCGGAAAAAATAGTTAAAAATGCAATGAGTAGTTTTTAGAGAAAACTCTTTTTCTCAACAGGATTTTTTTCGATGAGAATTTTTTCTCACCATGAAGAGAAACTTTTCTCATCGCACTGAGAATTTTGTTTCATCGGCATGAGAATTTTGTTTCATCAGCATGAGAATATTTTCTCATCGGTATGAGAATTTATTCTCTTCCAATTAAATCAGTTTTTAGGATATCTTATTCAAATATTCTGTTAGACTGTCCTCCCTTTCCAAACCGATTTTCTTTCGTAAACGATAGCGTAAGGTCTCAACACCACGGATAGATAGATTAAGAAGAGGTGCTATTTCTTTTGAGGAAAGATTCATCTTAATGTAAGCACACATTTTCAGTTCTCCGATAGTTAAGTCAGGTTGTCGTTCTTTAAGTTTCTTGATGTAGTTATTATGTACCAGATCGAATTGTTCTTCAAAGCGTTTGAGTGCATCGTCTGACGCGATATTTGAATCAATACTGTTATTTAAAGCAATCAGCATCCGCTTGGCTTTCACCGAAGAATCATTTTTGATTTCTGCGGAAATTTTATAGAGTTCTTCTTTAATCTGCATTAATATTTCATTTTTCCTTGAGAAGTTAATCATCAGGTTCGCCATTTCCTGTGTCTTAAAGGAGAGTTCTTGTTCCAGCTTTTCATTATTGAGCTGAATTATTTCCTGTTCTTTCATTAGCATATCTTCTTCATTTTTGGCTGCTTCTGCTTTTCTGTTTTTAAGAATACGACGTTTATCATAGGCATAAAGTATTCGTAAAAGTATTAGAAAGAGAATGGCATACGCAATCCAGGCATAAACAGAACGATACCAGGGAGGCAGAATAACAAAAGAAAAATCAGCGGAGGATGTTCTTCCGTCCAGAAATAAAGCTTCTACTTCAAAGGTATAATCACCTTCTTTCAGGTTATTATATTCTTTAATCGTGGCTGAAGAAAAATCTGACCACTGCGTATCAGGCATTAATCGTACCCTATATTTAACCGGATTAGTTGAACCAAACAAACGGACTGCATATTCAAGTCGGAGAGCATGTCGATTAAAGGCTATTTCAGGGATTATATCATGATGCAAAAAGTTATCTGTATATATTAAAGAGTCTTTGGGATAAGTGATATAAACGTTTTTAATAAACAATTCTTTTTTCTCCTCTTTAGGCTTTATTTCTTTATTCAAAAGGGCAAAGCCGTTGCCGTTTGGGATAATTACAATCGAGTCGTTAACCGTTTCCATGGCCTCATAATAACGAACGGTTTCTATTTGGTTATGACTGAAAGGATAGGCTTTACTCGTTGAAATATTACCATCCGGAAGCAACTCGGCTATCTGTACCATTCCCGGTGATAAGGCATATAGGTAGTTGTTCCTTTCAATAAAGATATTACAGAGTTCATCAGTAAGGAAACAGGAGCTGAGTTTTTTATGAGGGGCGATACAATCTTCTTTCTCATCATATTCATATAATCCGGAAGCTGATGAGAAAAAAACAGAATTACCCATCTGATGTAGATACAGATCATTGACGGATCCAAACCCTGACGAACGGTCATATAATCTGCTTTCCTTTATCGAAAAGTCAGTAGTATCCAACGTCATTCGTATCATTCCTTTATCCAGGGCCCGTATCCATAAGATATTAGGGGGAAGGAAAACGATGTTTTTGAGCCACTCTGTACTGTTGGCTATTTTTTTCTTTACACTCCATTTTGAATTTTTCTTCTCTATCATAAAAAAGCCGTCATAAGCTCCTACAATACCGGCATCTGTGTGTTCATCTATTTCCGTAAAGAATAAAGCGCCTCTTAATCCGGGTATCAAATGAGCACTATTACCATTTATCATATATAATCCTTTCTCATGTAGACAAAAGATTTCATCTTTTATTTTCTTTATCCCCCATACTTGACCGCTAAGCTCCGGTATTAAGTGAAATTTCGGAGGATCTTCCCCTAAAACAATTGGTGAATCAGCAACAAATAAACCTCTATTTGTTCCTAATAATACTTTATTTCCCACGACAAGAGAAGCATATCCGCTTCCATACGCATTTGGAGTTGTGTACAAATTTGAAAAGGGAGATTCAAGCGGTATGTAATCAATACCATTGTCAAGACCCAGCCATAAATTCGACCGTTCGTCGAACGATAGGGAAAGTACTGTATTATTTTGTAATCCGTTTTGTTCGTTATAATAGGAAGTTCTACCGCTTTCCTGGTCAAGAAGAATAAGACCTTTATGTATCGTTCCAATAGCTATGTATTTCGGAGAAACGGCTAAGGAGAAAATCTCATTTCGACGCAAAAACTCTTCCGCTCCGGTTATAAAGGGAACAATTTCCAGACCTGAAGAATGGAATAACCCATCGAAAGCTGTAGCAATTAGATAACCGGATTTGTATGGAACAATAGCACGAACTGTTTTTCCTTTGATCAACTCATCTCCGGGAACAGGCAACAACGTATTTCCAACCAGCATTTTTACACCATTGGTAGTACCTAGTAATAATATACCATCTACAAGATTGGAGCAATCGATTTTATTATCGCTATATATTACAGTAAAATCGTTTCCAATCTGTTTGATTATATGTTTATCTGATACATAATAAATCAGGTTGTCTGATTCAAATACTCCCCAGTACCCACCTGATAAATTATAGTCTGTGATTAATGGTTCGGAAAGTTTTGTATATCTTAATTCACCCTTTTCGTCTGGTTCAAAATAGCCAAATTCTCCATCACCACCAGCATATATTTTATTATTATTTTTGGATATATAAATAGCTCTTACATCGGTCTGTTTTTCTACCGGGAATAGTTTCCAACTATTCCCATTATATTCTAATACTCCGTTTTGATTGCCGAAATAGATACGGTTTTCATCATATATTTGTATATTCCAGGTTTTTGCACCTCTACCAAACAGATCTTTTTTATAGTTATTTACAAATGCATTCCATTGAGCGAAAATGCCCGATGATACAATAGTTAGCATAAGTATTAACAAAAGGTTTCTCATCTTATAAGAAGCTTTTTAGGATAAACGAAGATAATGTTTTTTATTAAAAGAAATTATAATGATTTATAATAAATTGTAGTAGTTAATACCTTTAAAGCATATGGTATATTAAGACAGAGTAATAAGTCATGTCAATTCGTTTATTGAAGATTATCATTATATTTGCATTTGTCCGTTTAAAAACACGAAAAGCAAATGCAGGAAAAAGAACCCGTAACCTCTGTTGAGACGTTAGAAGCAGGAACGTACGAGATTATTCGCAAGCGACTTCAGTCGCAAAAAGATATATTAGCCGACCGCTTGAATCTACTTAACGATGCAAGGAAGGATGTATTTACATCCATAGATTTTTCTCTTATTGCCAATCAGCGGATCAATACGGAGAATAATTGTGTGGCTCGTGGTATTATGGCATTGGGTAATTTATGTATATTTGGGTATAATGTACATTTTGGCTTACGTTCAGATATTCAACTGAGTGATGTGTTTAGTATTTATGCTTTCGAAGATAACCAGTTTATCCCTCAACCTCTCAATTTGATAAATAATCCTGAATTTATTACGGACTATAAGAACTTGTATAAATATTACCGCGACTCTATATTCTCGCGTTTCCGACGGACAGAGAATTATCTCTACATGATATTTCAGACAAGCAAGAACTTCACTGATGAAAAGGCTTTCAAATGGCTTATTAAAGGAAATAAGCTTATCTACCAGGATGACAGAAGTATTCATGAAGTAGTAAGAGCTCCTCAACACGAATTTGTATGGACAAAAACTACATTGGAAGATCGTAGATTGGGGATATTTCCACATGTATCCATACAAGATCGGGTTTTCATTGAAGCAACAGGTGGTGACATTACATTTAAGATAGAGGATAATACTCAGACCGGTAAAGGAATTTACGCTGAACAGGTCGATAATAAGGATCAACAGCTCGATGATGCCGAGTATTATTATGCTGATCTGGGGAATCTTATTCTGGTTCGTATCAAACCTTACCAGGAAGATTTCAGGGCATATATATTTAATACCCGGACGAAAGAAGTCTTAAATATCAAAACCCTGAATAATGCGGGGATTTTGTTGCCGGATAATCACGGTGTTATTTTCCCAAATGGATATTATCTGCAAAATGGAGAATATAAAATATTTGAGAGCGACCTTACTAATCTGGAATTTTTCCGGAAAGTAGCTTCGCCTAATGGGGAAGACTATTTGTATGTATTCTATCAGAACGAACGGAATGTCTATGTCATTATGTCGTATAATATTATCCGCCAACAGGTAGAAACGCCTATTATATGCAATGGTTTTACGTTATACAATGACGGTACATTAATCTTTTTCCGCTCCGAACAAGAGGCAGTTCGTCATCATCAGGTACAAATTTGGCAAACGCCTTACTCGAAAGAACTGAAAGAAAATAAAGAGAAAAAGAATAATATTTTATATAAGATTGGGAACAAAGACATTGTAAAAGCCATGGCAGAATGCCAGGAAGTGATCCAGCTTATCAATAAAGAAGATACATACGAAGGATTATATGAAGACATCGTAAAGAAATCGAATGATATTATTGATGCATATTTCTGGATTTCAGACACTAAAACCTGTGCCTTATCTGAACCTTTATCTCAAATAAAGGAGGTTGCTAATACAGCTATTGATGAATTTGAGAAGGTTAAAACCCAAAAGAAACATGCTAAAGAAGTGTTGGATGCCACTACAAACGAAGTGGAAGCATTGCTTTTTTCTATAAAGAATGCACGCTTTGATACACTTGATCAGTTGGTTAAGCTATTAGCTGATACCCGAATGATGCAGGGAAAAGTGATCGAACAATCCAATCTGAAATATATCAATCTGGATAAGATTGAAGAGTTAAAAGAATCACTAGCTGTAACGGGGCAAAAATTATCTGATAAAACTGTTGCTTTCCTGCTGAAAGACGAGGCTTTGATTCCATATGAAGAAAAAGTAAAAGTCGAACGGGGTGAAGTTGAAAAGGTTCAAAAGGTAATCGACGCACAAAAGATCGAAGAGAATTGTAAATTGATCTCTTCCGAACTGGAACTCCTGATTGATATCCTAAATAGTCTGAAGATTGAAGATACTACACAGACCACACGTATAATTGAAAAAATTTCATTAATCTTTTCTTCGCTAAATGAAGTTAGGGCTCAACTGAGAAAAAAGATCGACTCGCTGAAAAGCAAGGAGGCTGGTGGCGAATTTAAAGCTCAGCTAACGTTATTGGAGCAAAGTATAGTCAACTATCTGGAACTGGCAACCAATCCGGAAAAGTGCGATGACTATTTTACAAAAGTTAGTGTACAGGTAGAAGAACTGGAAAGTAAGTTTGCAGACTTTGATGACTTTATTTTAATTATCGCCGACAAGCGGAATGAGGTGATCAAGGCATTCGACAATAAGAAAGCCTTACTGATTGAACAAATCAACCGACGAACAGCTTCACTGGAGCAGATAGGTCTGCGTGTATTGAAGAATGTTGAGAATAAAGCTCAATCGTTTAAATCGAAAGAAGAAATCCAGGCATTCTACTCTACTGATCTGATGGTTGATAAAGTGCGGAAGCTTTCAGAAGAATTGAAAGAACTTGGTGATGTCTCTAAAGCCGAAAATCTGGAGAATGCGCTGAAAACTTCACTCGAAGATGCTCTCCGTATTCTGAAAGATAAAACGGAATTGTTCGTAGATGGCGAGAATATCATTTCGCTTGGCACATATAAGTTTGCAGTAAATAAGCAAGCACTTGATTTAACTATTGTTCGCCGTGAAGATACTCTATTCTACCATTTGACAGGAACCAACTTCTATCATGAACTAAAAAGCGAGGAAATCAATCGCTATCGGGATATATGGGAACAAGAAGTTGTATCAGAAAATAAGATGGTTTACAGATCGGAGAACCTGGCTTATCTGGCATTCAATGAATATATGCAAAAGGATGATTTCGATGCAAAAGAGTTTATAGCCAAACGTGTAGAGCAAAATTATTCTGAGTCTTATATGAAAGGTGTTCATGATTTCGATGCTTTACGAATTTATAATGAAATAATATCTGTTCATGAACAACTCGGTGTGCTCTCATTCCGTCCTCAGATTCGTGTGGCCGCCCAATTATTCTGGAACAATGTTGATCAAAAGGAAAAAGAACTGGTACGTGGCTTAATAACTTCTGCACATCATGTATTGAAAGCTTTCCCCGGATCAAAGAATTACCATTATGTGACAAAGCATATTCAGGATCTATTCCTCAGATGGAATATCCATTTTAATCTAGAAAAAATCATACCGGAACAAGTAGCGCTCTATCTCTTTTGCGAGTTTGCTGATTCATCTTCTTTTACGGTCAGCGAACAGTCTAAAGAATTGGAAACAGCCTTTAATTCATATTTGAAGAAGCAGAAATTATCGGAAAGCTTTAACTCTGATCTTTCAGACGAATCATTTAGCTCTGTGGAGCGTTATTACTTGATTCGTAACTGGCTTACTTCTTTCATAGGGCTTTCAGATAAATATAGTAAATATAAGAAATACCGTGGGGAAACTGCCTGTATACTTTTGTTGAAAGAATTTTCATTTGAGTTACGCAGAAGCCCTGACACAATTGTGATTGACGATTTAAGAGGAAGTCATCCGATTATTGAAAACGGTATTTATTCCGCGGATTACCATAAACTCATGCAAAAACTGATCCATTTTACTACTATCAGCGTTCCTGCATTTAACGAGTTTACCCAAATTAAAGAGAATATAATCAATACGTATAAGAGATCGCTTAAACTGAATGAACTTAAACCTCGGGTATTAACCTCTTTCGTCCGTAATAAGTTGATTAATGAAGTCTATCTTCAGTTAATCGGTTCTAACTTAGCCAAACAATTGGGTGTTGCAGGAGACAATAAGCGAACAGCACGGATGGGGATGCTTCTACTTATATCGCCTCCGGGATATGGTAAGACTACGCTTATGGAATACCTGGCAAATATTATGGGACTAAATTTTGTGAAGATAAACGGACCAACAATCGGTCATTCCATTACCTCTATAGATCCTGCTGAAGCAAAAACGTCCGGCGCACGTGAGGAACTTAAAAAGATCAATTTGTCATTTGAAATGGCAGACAATGTCATGCTCTATATTGACGACATTCAGCATTGCAGCTCGGAGTTCTTACAAAAGTTTATTTCTTTGGCCGACGGACAACGAAAAATGGACGGTACATTCGACAATGAGAGTAAAACATACGACTTGCGGGGTAAACGTTTTTGTGTGATCATGGCAGGTAACCCATATACAGAAAGTGGAGAGAAATTCCAGATTCCTGATATGCTTGCCAACCGCGCCGATGTATATAATCTTGGAGATGTGATAGGAGGCTCAGGGCATTTGTTTAAACTTAGTCTTCTGGAAAACTCCATTATAGAAAACCCATATCTGCAAAAGGTTGCAAGTAAGAGTTTCAATGATTTTTATAATCTGGTAGATCATGTTGAAACCAAAAACGATCTTATGCCTGACCTTGAAGGTAATCATACACAGCAGGAGATAGATGATTTCCTTGCTGTAGTGAAAAATGCACTCAAGATAAGAGATATCGTACTAAAGGTAAACCAGAATTATATTTCCAGTGCAGCCATGCAGGATGCCTATCGTACAGAACCGTCGTTTAAGCTCCAGGGATCTTATCGGGATATGAATAAAATGGTAAGCCGTATTGTCCCGCTTATGAATAAAAAGGAAATAGATGAAATGATATTAACACATTATGAAAGCGAATCACAAACGCTCACTTCAAATGCCGAAGCCAATCTGCTCAAGCTAAAAGAACTTGCCGGATTACTTTCTGATGCTGAACAAAATCGCTGGGAACATATTAAAGGAGTGTTTAATAAAAATAATAAACTTGCCGGAATCGGTAAGGATAATCAGGCAGGACAGGTGATAGCCCAGTTGGAAGAGTTTAATGATAATCTAGCCGGTATAAAGCAAGCAATGACGAAAAAATAGGACGCCTGCGAAAATATTTCGGACCCGTCCCAAAAAAAATTGCTCCCGTCCAAATAAAAATAGGACGGGAGCAATTTTTTAACACTTTAATCCTCTTCATTCACATAAGCGTCAGTGGCTTTTTTTACTGATCCGTGAATCAATAATAAGGTGTGTGCCTCATCATATGTTATACCTAATTCCTCCATGATCATACGGGTACCTCTATCCACCAGTTTCTGGTTTGTCAATTGCATATTAACCATTTTATTACCCTTTACACGGCCCAGTTTTATCATAATGGATGTAGAGATCATATTTAAGATCAGCTTTTGTCCTGTTCCAGATTTCATACGTGAGCTACCCGTTACGTATTCGGGACCGACAATCATTTCAATAGGTATTTCTGCTTCTGCTGCCATTGGTGAGTCGGGATTACTTGTAATACAGGCTGTAAGAACACCATATTGGCGTGCCTTCTGCAAAGCTCCTATTACATAAGGAGTTGTTCCTGAGGCGGCTATGCCGATGAGCGTATCTTTTTTGTTAATTTTATATTTCTTGAGATCTTCCCACCCTTGTCCTATATCATCTTCTGCATTTTCTATCGGTGAGCGAAGCGCATTATCACCTCCGGCGATAATTCCTATAATACAGGTTGGAGGCATACCAAAGGTTGGAGGTATTTCCGATGCATCCAAAACTCCCAGGCGTCCGCTCGTACCCGCTCCCATATAGAATAATCGCCCACCCTGTTCAATGCGTGGAATAGTAAGATCTATTAATTTCTCTATTTGAGGAATTGCTTTTTTAACGGCCAGTGCTACTTTCTGATCTTCGTTATTAATTTCTTCCAACAATTCTCGAGTAGACTTCTTCTCTAAATCATCATAAAGAGAAGACTGCTCAGATATCTTTACAAACGCCATATCTTTCTGAATTAGTTATATTATACAGAGTGATAAGAAATTAATCCCTCCATAGGTGATTTGACAATTTTTTCTATCATAATACCCACGTCTTTGGCAACTTCTTCCAGTATATCTTTGTAATAAAAAGCAATAGAACCTACAAAGCTTACATTATATTTCTTATAATCATACTTCATTACATTTCGTATGAAGAATGAGTTGAAACATGAATAAACCAATTGTTTAATTGCAGGTTCATGAATATTTTCCAGTAAGAAGGGAGACAGACTTGCCAGAAATCTGTTAGGAAATGGTTGTCTGTATGCTCTATCAATAATAATGGCCGGAGTAAGACTGTATTGTTCAAGGAACTTTTCTTTTAATCCCTTGGGCATCATATCTTTCAATAAATCTCCTACTAAATATTTACCTAAAGAAGCTCCGCTACCCTCATCGCCTAATATAAAACCTAGTGGTGAAATATTTTTAACGATCTTCTCCCCATCATAATAACATGAATTTGAACCTGTACCCAATATGCAGGCAATACCCGCTTCTTTTCCACATACACCTCTTGCGACGGCAAGAAGGTCGGTACTTACTTCCACCGTATCTGCTGGGATATGTCGTTGGATAGCATTTCGTACCACCTCTATTTTGTCGAATGTACATCCGGCTCCATAGAAATGAACAGACTTTATCTCTTTATTATCCACATTAAGTTGAGGCAATAGGGCATTCAAAATATCGTTACTTATTTCCTCTTCCGACTGAAAGTAAGGGTTAATTCCGGAAGCGTTCACTTCCTGAATTATTTTTCCTTCATTACTCAGGCTCCATGTAGCTTTTGTTGATCCGCTATCTGCTATAAGTATCATAATTTATTTGTTAATAGTATTTTCTGCCGAAATATCCTTTTTAGTAATTAAGAAACACAATCCGATGAATGTAAACAAGGCATTAAAGATTAATAGTTCATAACTAAAAGAATATCCATTGAACCAGGCTTCCGAATTCTTTTGAAGAATGAAACATAGTATAGGAGAAATAATTGCCACCCAAGGAATATATTTATCCTTGACGCGCTTCTTGGTGAATATACCAAACGCAAACATACCAAGGATCGGACCGTATGTATAACTTGCCAGAGTATAAACAGCATCGATAACACTTGTATTATTTAGTAAATTAATCACAATAATAACAAGCCCCATAATGACTGCCATTCCTACATGAATCTTTTTACGTTTGATCCGTACCTCGTCTTCGCTTTTTCCCTCTATTCCCCAGATATCTACAGTAAATGACGTTGTTAAGGAAGTTAGTGCAGATCCTGCGGCCGCATAAGCCGAAGAAATAAAGCCCACAATAAATAGAATACCTACTATCATAGGAAAATAGTTACCCGTAGCAATCATGGGGAATAGTTCATCACTCTTTTCCGGATAAGTGATACCGTTCCTGTCCGCAAACATATAAAGCAATACACCTAACATGAGGAAAAGTAGCACAATGAAGAATTGCATAACACCACTTGTTATCATATTCTTTTGTGAGTCTTTAAAATTCTTACAACTTAAATTACGCTGCATCATGTCCTGGTCCAGACCTGTCATAGCAATCATGGTAAATATACCAGCAAAGAATTGTTTAAAGAAATAAGTTTTCTCATTTATATTATCAAAAAAGAAAGTACGTGACAAATCACTATCATTAATTGCTTTAAACATACCACTAAAACTCAGTCCCAGATTAGAAGAAATATAGTAAATACAAAGTCCGACGGATACTACAAGACAAAACGTTTTTAAAGAATCTGTCCAAATGAGTGATTTTACACCGCTTCTAAAAGTATATAACCACACCAAAGCCACAGTAAATACAACATTGATGAGGAAAGATATTTTTAAAGGTTCAAAAACAAGTAATTGAAGGGTAAGACACACTAGAAATAAGCGAACCGCTGCTCCTAACATTTTCGAAATAAAGAAAAACCATGCTCCTGTTTTATGTGAAGAAACCCCGAATCTATTTTCAAGATATCCATAAATGGATACCAAATTCATTTTATAAAATAGTGGAATTAATACAAATGCAATGATTAATTGCCCCACAACAAAACCTAATACCATTTGCAAATAAGAGAAACCACTGGCTCCCACCATTCCCGGAACAGAAACAAATGTTACACCCGATATACTTGAACCAATCATGGCAAATGCGACTACCCACCAGGATGATTTGCGGTTGCCCACAAAAAAACCTTCGTTATCTGCTTTTCTACCTGCAATATAGGAAACTGTAAATAAGACAATAAAGTAGACTGCTATTGTGATTAATACCGATACTGGAGTCATGCTATTAGATTCTGTAAGTTTATACTCGTGATTTTTAGCAAAGATAAAGTAAATTATGAATTATGAACGTAAATTTAATATAATTAAATATTGGATACATTATTTATGTTCGGATACTGATTCATAATATTTCATTTGAAATTAATCAAATAAAGTTATTTTTGTAATCAAATAAATATAACCCGGCCATGAAACTTATTGCAGAAAGCGGCTCTACCAGGACAGAGTGGGTACTGGTTGAGGGAAATACTATAAATAATCGAGTTTTTACAGAAGGAATAAACCCCTTTTTTCAACAAAGAAAAGAAATAAGCAGGAGGATCAGACTCAGTTTACCGGAAATATTTTTTAAGAAAAAAATAGATCAGATTTTCTTTTATGGTGCAGGATGTACCAATAAACAAAAAAAAGATATTGTTAAGGCTTCTCTGGTAGCTCAATTTAAGTCGCCTGCTATTGTAGAAAGTGATATGCTTGCAGCCGCACGAGGATTATTTAATAATGAATGTGGAATTGCTTGTATTTTGGGGACCGGATCTAATTCCTGCTTTTATGACGGAGAAAATATAACCCAGAAAGTAAGGGCGGCCGGTTATATATTAGGAGACGAGGGAAGTGGTGCTGTTTTAGGTAAAATGTTTCTTTCGGACTTATTGAAGGAATTGGCTCCTAAACCATTAGCGGAAAATTTTTATGAAAAGTTCGGTATAACGCCAAATGATATAATGAATGCTGTATATGACCGACCTTTTCCTAATCGTTTTCTGGCTGTCGTTTCCTGTTTTCTTGGTGATCATTTGGAAAATGATTATGTGTATAATTTACTTACAGGAAATATTCGTGATTTTTTTGTTCGTAATATCTCTCAATATGATTATAAAAGCTATAAAATACGATTAGTCGGTTCCGTTGCTTTCAACTATGCTGACATAGTACGTGAAATAGCACGAGAATTCGATATAGAAGTAGATATGATAAAAGAGACCTCTATCATAGGTTTGATTGATTATCATTATAAAGATAAAATTTAAGCTATTGGACATACTTACACATACACTTTCCGGTGTTGCAGTTGGCAGTTGCTTGTCTCTATTTGCTAAGAAAGAATGGAAAGAGACTGCCGGAATTTTACTTTTTTCCGGATTTGGAGGAGCTTTACCGGATATTGATGCAATCAGTCTCTGGTCTAAATTCGATGGTACAATAGGCAAATTATTTTCATTAGATCATCCGGGTAAAGCTATTTATTCTGCTAAATTCTGGTATTCACATCATGGTTTCATGCATTCCCTGATGGCGGCGCTGCTTTTTACACTATTTATAGGACTTGTTTTCTATCTGTTTTCAAGGAAGAAGAGAGGACCGACTGTTCATGTTGCAAAATCCTTTTTTAGCAACCGCTTTATACTGGCCGGTTTTTTTCTCGGATTTTGTATCCATCTTTTTGAAGATATGGTTACACCCGCCGGATCTTGGGGCGGAGTGAGGTTATTCTTTCCGTTGGATACTTATATTGGAGGTACCGGAGATATCTGGTGGTGGAATAATTATGATATATTCCTAATTGTATTGATTGTTCTGGTCATCAACTTGCTTTTATTGGGGTATTCAGTTATCCGTAAAGTAAATAAGGGTAAAATAGGATTGATAGTCTTTACCATAGGATGTCTCGCTGTTACTATTCAGATCAAGACACGGGATTTTAATTTCAACCGAAAAGGTTTTGAGCAATGTGAGAGTAAATCAAAAGCTGTCCAAAAAGAAATCCTAGGAGAAAGAATTTATACTATAATGGAACGTTTTGATAAGGCCTGGATTATCTATTTTTGAACTCTTGCAATGAGCCGGGTAATATTCTCAACTGTGCAGGAAACATTACTTTTCCCTGTTGCTAATGCTTTATCTAATAACATTGGATAAGGTAGAATACTGAATATGGCATCAAACGTATCATCTAACTGCTCAACTCCTTCACCTATGCTACCGGTAATCGCGATGACCGTTTTGCCTTCATTTTTAGCCACTTTGGCGACACCAAAAGGAGTCTTGCCAAATTGTGTTTGTGAATCAATCCGACCTTCACCTGTAAAAACAATATCTCCCTTTTTAACAATTTCACAGAAGCGGGTATAAGTAAGAATTATTTCTATACCACTCTCTAACTTAGCAGTGGTAAAAGCAAGCAGGCCTGCACCCAAACCTCCAGCTGCACCTGCACCGGGGATATCCTTTATATCCTTCTCCAATTGTTTTTTTATGATAGTGGCATAATGTGTAAGCGCATTATCAAGCGTTTTTACCATTTCCGGAGTAGCTCCTTTTTGTGGCCCAAAAACAGCAGAGGCGCCATTTTTTCCGCATAAAGGATTACTGACATCGCAGGCTACCTCTATTTCGACTTCTTTTAGGCGTGGATCGATACCGGATATATCAATAGCATTTAAATTGACCAAGGCTGCCCCTCCTGGAAGCAATTCTTTACCTTCTTTATCAAGGAATTTTACACCTAAAGCTTGTGCAAAACCTGCTCCTCCGTCATTGGTTGCACTTCCCCCAATACCAAGTATTATCTTTTTTATTCCCTTATCCAGACAAGTTAATATCAACTCTCCAGTTCCATAAGTAGTTGTAATCAATGGATTCCTTGTTTGCTCATTCACATATCCGATGCCACTTGCCGAAGCCATTTCGATAACAGCAGTTTCGCTATCTCCCATTATGCCGTAGGTTGCCGTTACGGGAATACCAAGAGGTCCCATTACTACCTGTTCATAAATTTTTCCCTGAGTTACATCTACCAACGATTGAACAGTCCCTTCACCTCCATCAGCCATTGGAATATGAATACAGACGGCATCAGGTAGTACTTTTCTGATACCGCCTTCCATTGCATTACAGACCTCTTGTGCTGTCATGGAACCTTTAAAAGAGTCCGGAGCAAGAATGAAAGTTTGTTTTTTCATAAAAAAATGCTTTCTACAAACTTACATAAAAACCAGATGAAACGCATAAAACATCTTTTTATTACCTTATCAAAAGTTTTATAACATGTACCTCTTCAGTATTATCTTCTACCTTTATAATTAGCAATAACCTTCGAAAGATATTGTTTATATTCCAAACAACTTTTATCCTTTTGGGTAATTCCATATAGATAGAAATAAAAAATATTTTTTATTTCAATTTCTTATTAGAGATGCCTGTTGATTTGGCAAGGTTCAGTAAATTACCAAGAAAGCCTTTGTCGTCATCATCATCACATTGGCTTTGCATTTTGAGAATTAAGGATGCAATGCTGAGATTCTTTATATCATCAGTAGATATGTTAAGTCTGTTTGCATAGTAACGAATACGTTCGAATAGATCGCCTTCGTTAGTACCGTCACCCAGAATGGCTTGTTTAATCTGGGTTATATTCTCACTTTCATTTACCAGACGGTCAAAGCCTTTTGCATTGGAGATTTGTTTTACTATATTCTCGAAGAACATCGTTTCACCTCCAACAATGTCTATGTCGGCTGTCTTTAATGCTTCCGACAATACTTCGGCTTGTGCTGCTGCAATGTCTTTTTGAATATGGATTTGTGCCAACTCCACATCTTTGTCTTTTTGCAGGGCCAGTTTAAATTCTTCATGCTCTTTGCCGACACCGTCGAGTTTTTTCATGGCTGCGGCTTTTTCTTCTATGCCGATAGCTTCTGCAAGAGCCTTTTCCTTTGTAACTTCAGCTTCCATGAGTCCTTCTTTTCGTTTAGCTTCCGCTTTCGCCTGGATACCGGTCGCTTCTGCCAATGAAGTTTTTTCAATGATACTGGCTTCTCCTGTTGCAGAGGCAAGAGCTTTCTCTTTCGTTACTTCGGCTTCTACTAAACCTTCTTTTTTCTTTGCTTCCGCTTTTGCTTCGATTCCAACGGCTTCCGCTTTTGCTTTCTTTTCAATCACAATAGCTTCTGCAATACCTTGCTGTTCTAAAGCTTCCGCTTTTGCCTTGATTACTTCCGCTTCAGCTAAACCATATGTGGCATCTTCTCTTGCTTTTGCATCGGCTAGTATTTTACGGGCTTCTGCTTGTTTAGCAGATGCTTCTTTCTGTGCTTCGGCATCAATTAAAAGTTCTTTTGCCTTTTCTTCGGCTGCCATCTTATCAGCCTCTGCTGCTTTAACGCGTTGAATCAATCGTTGTTCAGCTTCCTGAGCAGCTTCTGTTATTCCGACTTGTTTCTGACGATCAACAGACCGGAAAGCTTCGATGTCTTTCATATTCTGCTGTTCTTCTACAACACCCTTTTCCAGTTGTACCCTTTCACGGATTACATCCTGAATATTTTTCTTTTCAATCTCGATCACGCGTTCTTTCTCGATTTGTGAAAGGGTAACGATACGTTCCCGCTCGGTTTGTTCAAGGGCGCGATCTTTTTCTACACGTTCTTTTTCTACTGCTTCAGTTCTTTCTTTGTTCTTTTCGGCAATAATTATTTGGCGAAGCTTGTTTTCTTCCTGAATAGCAAGGCTCTCTTCTGTTGTGATACGTACTGATTCGGCTTTCAGACGTTCCTCTTCGCGAACTTTTTGTATTTCAGCTTCTTCACGTGCTTTGACATTATCGATCTCACGTTTCTGTTTTTCTTCTTTTTCTGCTAACTGGCGTTCCAGCTCTAAAATAGCTTCACGAGCTTCTACATTTTGCTTTTTTATAACTTTTTCTTCTTCTCTTCGGATCAGGTTAGCTTTAATGTTCTGTGCTGCTGTCAGATCAGTGATTTTCTTGATACCTTCCGAGTCAAGAATATTTTCAGGACTGAGGAATTGCAGCTCTGTTTGCTCCAGGTAGTCAATTGCACAATCATCTAATACATAGCCGTTCAAATCAGTGCCTATTATATTTAAAATTTCATCACGAAATTCACGGCGAGCCTCATATAATTCAATGAAATCGAATTTTTTACCTACGGTTTTAAGTGCTTCCGAAAATTTAGCTTCGAAAATATCTTTTAAAGTTGAGATGTCGCTGGCTCTTTCACATCCTATAGATTGTGCAACATTTATAACATCGTTTACAGACTTGTTGACCCTGACAAAGAAAGCAACTTTAATATCAGCGCGAATATTATCTTTACATATTAAACCATCGTGTTGCATTCGTTCAATCTGTACTTTCTTTAAGGAAATATCCATAATTTCCATTTTATGGAAAACCGGAATTACGTACATCCCTTTGTTAAAGGCAACCCCTGTTCCTCCAACACCAGTGCGCACAATAGCTTTTCCCTGTGGTATCTTCTTATAGAAGGACGCTAACAGTGCAAATATTACGAGTACTATAAATATAGCCGCACCAGCTATAATGATTATGATCTGTCCCATAGTGTTTTAATAAATTATTAGTTTTTAAGTTTGTTATTCTTTTTGTTTTAAAAGTTATGGATGTTAATTTCTTTACTTACTAAATATATTTTTTTATCCTTTGTCTCATCTGCAATCAATACAGAGTCGCCATATTTTATTTCTGACCCATCAATACTTTTTACATTCAGGCGAATAGGATTTTTGTCTACAAAAACTTCTGCACATCCGATTCTATCTTCTTTAATACTGGATACCATTTTCCCGGATCTTCCCAGAAAATCAATTTCTTCTTCACCTTTATAACCCACTTCCTTAAATAATCTTACTAATGGATTAGTAACACCTTTTGAAAGGAATATAGCAACAATTGCCAGCGGTAGTAAGATTAAGAGAGACCAAGCCCCCCATGTCGTTACATTTATAAACTGAGTGGTGATTAACGATCCGATCCAAAGGAAAAACTTAAATGTAGAAAGAATCAGCATGAACGGAACCTTACCGACATTCAGGAAATTTAAAAATTTAATGAAAAAGCCAGGTGATTTTTCTGTTGTAGCATCTCCATCATTATCCGAAGCATCAGACACATCAGCGTCAGTATCCACGTCGGGAATATCTGCGTCAGGGATATCGACGTCGAAGTCAAATCCAAGATCCAGATCGTCAAGCCCGGCTCCACTAATGAAGACAAACAACCAGTAGACTACCAAAACGCCCATAATAACTGTCGTTACAGCATTTGGTAGCGGATGCATTAGATTATAGAAGAATTCGGTCATATATAAAAATCAAAATTAGAGAAATTATTTTAATTATAAAATTCCAAGCTTTCTTTTGATTTCATCAAGTTCCTGATTTACTTTCTCTGTTTCATCACCAATGGCTTTATTAATTTCATCATCAACGGATTTACTTTTCTTTGCCATATCTCCATACGCTTGTGCTAAAGCTTCTTCTTCTTCTACTTTTTCTTTCATACGTTCCAACATGCTGATTGTGCTATCGCTGTCGATCTGCGCCATCTGTTTGTTAACTTCTTTTGTAGCCCGGCTTACTTTTATCCTAGATTTCAATGTTTTCAATTCATTTTCCCATTTGGTAATATTGAATTTCAGGATGTCAATGTTTTTTTGGATATCGTCTGCCGCGTTTTCATGAGTAGTTTGCTGTTCTTCGAGGGCTTTAATGTCAATCAAAAGGTTTTCTTTCAGTGTAAGAGCTTCTTTAGCTAATTTTTCAGCCTGTGACATGTCAAGTTCACCTTTTTGTGCTTTCGTCAATAATAAGACAGCTTTGTTCTCATAATCATGAGCCTCAGTTTGTTTTTTCGACTTTTCGTTTTTTGTGCGTATGGCTGTCGCTTTTATTTGTGCATAGGCTTCCATTGCTTTATCAAGATCATCTCTCATTTCTCTGATCCCTTGCTCTGTCATACGAATAGGATCTTCCATCTTATCTACTGCAGAATGTATTTCCGCTTGTCCGATTCTCAATAATCTTTTAAAAATATTCATAACTTTACTTTTTAGAAAATTCAATTATTTGTTCGTAATATTCTCCCAGCAATAAACTCAATGAGTTTATCCCTCCTTCCAGTTCATTCATATCCAGATTTTCAATTTGCATGGTGTATCTGAATATAACCTTTTTACCCTCTTCGTCGAGTACAAAAGCTCCATGAATAATGTCTCTGTTTTTGATCAAAAGCGATTTGAGTATTTCTTTATCATCACTTTTAAGCGTAAAAATATACTGCTCGATGATCAAAATCGGTGGAGCAACTCCTATTATCAGGCTTTTTATACCGTCTGATTCACTATCAATGCAGAAAATGCCTTCCTTTTCGTTTCGATAGGAAACAGAATAGCCCAGCTCTGAGATAAATGATTCAATCTTTTTGAAATACATATTCATTTTCTTGTTTAATGGTAAAAATGTAGTAACTTCGCCAATAATTTTTGCTAATTTAGCGATATATTTCAATATTGCAAATATTTTTAGCTTTTTTATGAGTCAGATAGGTAAAAATATAAAGAAAATAAGGAATGTCAAGGGTTTAAGTCAACAAGCCTTTGCTGATCTTTTTCAATTGACACGCGGCAATATATCTTCTTATGAAGAGTTTCGCGCAGAGCCGAAGCTGGAGGTTCTTATAAAGATTGCTAATTATTTTGGCATACCGTTGTCCGACTTTATAGAGAAAGATCTTTCAGTAAACGAACTGTTACACTACAATACAGGTATCGTATTTGAAACGGAGAAACTGAAGATTGCTCAACAGTTAGTACGGATACCTTTTGTCCCCGTTATTTATTTAAATGATTTTATAGCTCATATTAGCGATGCCGATTTTATTAATAACTTACCCCAAATAGTTTTGCCTGCCAATTCCCGTTCAAAATTAATCGCTATTGAACTCGATAATCTTGAAAATTTACCATCAGGCTTTGCCTATCATACCGGTGATATACTCATATATGAGCAAGTTGTAAAAGAGAATGCCCATCGTATTCTAAATAAACTTGGTATGATGATTCATAAAGAGGGAATGAATTATGGAATCTACAATGAAAAGGAGGGTAGCATTTATTTATCTTTGAATGAATGGGTAGAATATCCTTTTGAGATTGAATCAGAGAATCAATTCTGGGTACAACGAGCCTCTTATATCATGACACCTTGACCTTTACCCTTTCTTTTGCTTCTTATATTCCCGGGGAGACATACCCATTGTTTTACTGAAAAGGCGGGAAAAGTAATAGGTGTCGTCTATTCCTATCTTGTGACAGATCTGGTTTATTTTCATGTCTGTAAAGTCAAGTAATTTACAGGCTTGTTGTATTTTCAACTGATTAAAATAAGTGAGAGGGGCATATCCTGTACGTTTGTTGAAAATGGTAGTGAAATAAGAAGTCGAGTATCCTATATGACCTGCGATTTCATCAAGAGGAATTTTCTTTTCGAGATTCTCTTTCATATAGTGAATAGCGGCTGTGACAAGATCATTTTTTTGTTCTTCATCCTTCTTGACATTCCTGTATTGCTGAATATAATTCAACGTGCCCAGGAAATGGTGGAATACACTACATGCATACGACAGGTTCTCCCGACTATAACCTAATTCAAGCGTACGGAAAATCTCTTCGAAAAGTTCAATGCGATCACTTATGCGGGAATGAAGTCCCGGACGTATTTCTACAGGACGGACAGGATTACCGGTAAAATGAGAAGCAAGTTTCCCTTTAAAATGTATCCAGTAAATCGTCCAGGGATTGTCTTTATTTGAGCCATAGGCATGCGGAACACCGGCGGGTAATATGAAATATTGATTTTCCGAGACTGTATACTCATGTGATCCGGACTTAAACCAACCTTCGCCTTCTATGCAATAAATAAAAATAAATTGATTGACAGGCTTGGTACGCTCCCTGAAATGATGACAAGCTTTAGGATAATAACCAATATCAGTAATATGCAGGATAGAAGAATAAATATCCTTTTCCATATCCTGCACTACCGATTGCGGAAGTACCAATGCCCGCTCACCGCTAAAGCCGTCTTTTTGTTTGAGCATCTTATATCATATCAGGATATAAATATTACAGCACTACCTTTACTGCCGTATCTCCCACAACCACCAGGTAAAGCCCGGAGGGTAGTTGACAGTTGACAGTTGACAGTTGACTGCTAAATACCAGCCGCCCCATCATGGTATAAATACGTACTCCGTTCTGTTTACCGCTTACCACATCCTGCAAAACATGAATATGTCCCGGTGAAGTCCATACCTTCGCGCCTTCTACTTTCGCGCTTTCAACAATACCCGTAGGATTATTCTTCTCAATACCTACTACTTTTATTTCCATATCCGTAGTGACAGGGACAAGAAACGTATAAGAAAGCGCACGAAGCTTAGATTCTTCCGAATAAATCGTATCGCCATCAATCAATAACTTCACATCACTCTGGTCGTAATCATCGGGTAGAAATACCAGCAGCGTCATAATGGAGCCGTTCTCCAACAGGTATTCACCGGCAGCAGGATAGGTAGTAGCGCCTTCCACTACCGGAATTTTTATAGTATTCACCACCGGTTCAACCGGAGGAGTCGGGGGTGTGGGATTAGAAGGACATGCGTTAAACCCTGTAAAAGAAACCTGAGGACCGTTTGCCAGGTAAGGCATTAAAGATGCAGGATCATTATCTTTTGTCCAGTCCGCCCAGCCTGCAACAGGTTGTTCTGCCATTAATCCTGTCCAGTCATCCCCATCAAGAGATGCTTCATTTTTATCGCTACATGTAACGAAGGCATAATTTCCGGTTAATGTTGCTCCGGTATTTTTTCCTGCAATTCTACCTGTATTCGCTATCTTTGGAAGGTTGGTAAGAATATATACCAAATTATTTTTAACTGTAAGACCGCTTCCTTTAAGGGTTATATCTCCTATCAGACCGCCGATAACAGACGAATTTCCGTTTATAGTTCCGGTAAATAAATTATTCTGAATTAGGGATGAAACCGTAACTGCAGATTCGTCTGCCACAGCTCCTATTAATCCTCCCGACGAACTACTATTCGATGCTGTTATTCTTGCATGGCTATGACAGTTTTCGATTGTCATATTCATGTTCTCATACACCAGCGCTCCTATTATTCCTCCGGCATATATATCTGTGGCATTGTTGTTTTGTGTTATAACGCCGTCGAAACTACATCCTTTCATCGTAAAATTTCCCTTAATATAATTCATAACTCCTATTATCCCTCCGGCAAAAGAATCATAAGAAGAGATATTAACCTTTTCTTCGATTATAAAATCTTTTATATGACAGTTTTCGATAATCGTTGTGTAACTATTCTGTGAATCATTATAAAGTATTCCGATCAGTGCACCGCTTTGCGAACTGTCTTGACCGCCACCGGTCACTTTACCGCTTTCAATACTAATATTTCTTAAAGATAAATCACCTTCTACCCAGCCGAATAAGCCCGACCATTCCTGATAATTGCTACTTTCGCTTGAATCTACAAACATATTTTTTATCGGCTTCAAGTTTCCATCGAAATTTGCGTCGAAAGGATACGGTTCGGTCCCCATAGGAATCCAATAATGGTCGCCCAGATTTATTTCTGAAATCTCATCAGCAATCTTTATATATGCACCTTTAAAATCGCTCCCGGCATTTATTTCAGCAGCTAAAAAGGCAAGCTCTTCAGCCGAACTTATGATCCAGGGTTTTGCCTGTGTGCCGTCGCTACCTGCACTTTGATTAGCCGATGAAGTTGTAAAGTCGGTAGCAAAACTTGTCCAATTACCTGACTGGGCAGAAAGATATCCGGCTGTAAAAAGAATTAGGATTAGTAAAAATAGCTTTTTCATTTCAATTATAATTTTTTATTGTTACCACGGTTAATAGGATACAAATATACTAATTCCATTTATAAAATCAAATGATTACTACTTTCATCACCGTATAAACTTGTGCGCGAATCGTTTGAAATAAAAAAGATTCATCCGACGGGCGGTACGCTAATTGTTTGAGATGAAAGGATTCGTCTACCAGCGGATGCGCGAATCATCTGGAGAAAAACCATTCGTCCACCGGGCGGTTCACGAATCATTTGGAGAAAAACCATTCGTCAACCGGTCGGTTCACGAATCTTTTTAATAATATGATTCGTGGAAATATTTTATCTTATTTGTTAACACAATTGTTATAAATTAATCCATATCTTGTGACAGTAATATCTGAATTTATAAAAAACTCGAACAAAAAAACTCTAAGGCTTATGAGCTCAATTAAAAAAATTACTTTGGGAGATATCTGGACCGCGCCTATAGAAGATGATACACCGCTTCGTCCGTCAGGAAATGATGTTATAGACAATTTTGCCAGCCAGATCCGCGCGCGTAGAAATGATTATTTAAGGCGTTATGCCGAGAGTATGAATATCACGCTGGATGAACTGAACCGAACGGTAAAAACATTTACCGACTATACTGCCGCTGCTTTTAAAGATCATCTGGTAATAGCTGATGCTCAGTGGATTTTACTACATACGATGTTGTCAGTTAAAGAGGTCGCTTTTAAGTTGGGTTTTAAGAGTTCCTCTTCCTTCTATGGTTTTTTTAAAAGAATAAAACATCTATCGCCTACCGAGTTCCGCAAGGCAGGGCGTAAGGTTGAAAAAGAAGTGACCTATAAGATCATTTATTATTAATCATTGCTACTAACTAAATACAATTTGTATGAAAAAGATTCACGCTTACATGGGAATGTTGGAAAAACTAAGAAACGACGAACATTTCGACACACACGACGCGATCCTCTCTTACGGAAAAGATAAGCATATGCTTATTCCGGGGATTACTCCCCTGTGGAATATTTATATAGCCGGCTTTGTGGTTGAAGACGAGGAATATAAAGAGAGCCAGAAGCAACCGGGAACAGTTGAAATAAAAGAGATGGATACCTTACGCTGCGAAACATTGCGGGAGATAAATCGTACGGCGGAGTATTTCACATACAGTAAGATAGTTGCTGAAAAAGAAGCAGCTCTGTTACTAATGCAAAGGCTACTGGTTTATAAAGAGGCAGGCAATAAATCATATACGGAAAATTCAAGTTTAATCACCAATCTGGTCGACGACCTGAAAAAAGAGACATATACAGATGCCCTGGCATTGCTCCGTCTTACAGAAACCGTTACGTTGCTGGAAGAACAAAACAATACCTTTAAGGAGTTATACCGTACGCGATCGAAAGAGGTCTATATGAGCCGGTTGCCGAAGCTGGCCATTGCCCGTCACCAAACGGACCTGGCATTCGACGCAGTGGCCAACGGTCTAGTATCCAGTTACAACAATACGATAATGGTGTCACCCGACTCGGAACTACTGCCGGTGATAGGTGACTTGATCGATACAATTAATTCATATCTTAATACTGCGGCCAAAAATTTGGCCAGGCATTCAAATTATACCGTATCGAAATCAGAAGAGACTCCTCCATTGCCTAATCCGTCGAACATTCCTCATCTGATAATCAGCGAACAGATTACCTCAGATCCGGATGGCCCGGGAGGAAAAAAAATGAGTTTTAAAGCACAAGATGCGGTTCATTTTGCAATTGTACTTCATCCTGTAGCCGTAGGAGGCGTTGTGCGGATGGTAGATGAAGATGGAAATATATATGATTTTCCGATACTCAGCTTTTTGATGTCGGAAGGCACCGATCCGGTAGTTACCGGATTGACAGTAGGACAATACAAGCCCGGCGGATTCTTTGATATGCCATTTAAAGGAGTATA
Organism: Tannerellaceae bacterium; assembly: GCA_032054765.1. Classification (GTDB taxonomy): domain Bacteria; phylum Bacteroidota; class Bacteroidia; order Bacteroidales; family Tannerellaceae; genus DFXE01. The sequence continues at coordinate 128,558 of DAMBSC010000009.1, read as the reverse complement.
TAACGCTCCCGCGATGGTGATTAAGGAAGATATTACATTAGCTGTATTTGACGGCGCTTCCCTGCCGGATATGACACATATCGATTAATAGTGTCCACCTCTTGACCCTCTGTCTTTATGGTAGCGTCAGAGGGTCAGGTGGACGGGGCAAAATGTGAGAGGGAGATATTTTATTTGAATAATCCCTTTATTACTTCCGGCTTAACCTCATTTTGGGGGTTAAATTTGTCGGAAGACATATATTCCAGGATGCTTTGTTTAAATTGGGCGGCGGCCGGTCTGTTTGTTAGATCTTTGTTCAGGTCTGCGCTGCATACCATTAGCTTTCCGTTGCCTACTTTGGCTTCGAAGAGGATGCCCAGGCGTCTGTTTTTGAACCAGTCATCGATTAGGTAGATGATTGGTTTGAAGTCTGAGGGGAAATCATTCATTATCATGGCATCGCAGGAGGATACGATATCCCACCATTGATAATCGCTGTATCCTTCGTTCGGGAAAGCAGATAGTGCAGGGTGTTTCGGATCGCATAATATACCTAATGTGTGAGGTGGCTGATTCCTCGTCCAGGCTGTATTCCAGAAAATGCTTGAGAAGCCGACGGCAATATCTCCTCCCTTTTCAGGTAAGACATTTTCTTTAGGAGAAATAACCAGCACCGATTCTCCTTCATTCAGTCTATCCATTACTGTATTATCGAATTTGGAGGCGATATAAGGAGAATTACTTATGGGCTGCTTTTGTGCGGGATATACCCAGATGTTCCATTGATTCTTTACATTTAGATCGTCTATTTGTACAGTTACTGTCACTTGGGTAGGCTCTTTCAATTGATCAAATAATATATCAATATTACCTACCGGAATGCAATTGTCCAATGAAAGGTCTTTGGTGAAATTTCCTTTCCCGATAAAACGGTTATCAGATGTTATGGCCGTCCAGACAATGTTGGCATTGCTGATCGGCTTTTCCCCGAAGTGGGCAAACTCCACAGGTACATTCATCCGTTCGTTGTTCAACCATACCATCTTAGGGAAGCGGATAAGTGGCACAGTCTGATTGGAGAACATACTGAATCCCTTACCATCGATATATCCTTTGGTATCCCAGAAAGCATCCAGTACGCCTACCAGAGCGGTACCTTGTCCCGGGAAGTCGTGCAGGTCGAGCAGCTGGAATCCTGCAAATCCGGGAGTACGCAGGGCGGCTTCGATATCAGCTTTGTAGCAAAGGGCCTGGAGTTTACCGGAAGCATACAGGAAATCGTCGGCCAGGTGCCCCATATGGTTATTTTCTAACGTTTCCTTGAAAATCTCAAAGTTTTTAGCTTTAAGCACACCTGTATATTTATCGATTTCCTTAAAGTTGGGATATACACACCATTGGCCGATCTCATGGCTTACGGTCGGCATATTCTTTTTTATGATATGGGCAAAGTCATAATCTGACCGAGGAGGCTGGGCATTGATAATACTTCTCAGTCCTTCACCCCATCCCTGGATGCGTGGATCAGGGGCATTCCAGTAATCCGCATTTTCTATATAGGGCCATCCACCGGCACTTGTATAGACTCTTCTGTTGTCTTTCTTCTTCCAGTAGTCGACTAACGCTGACAGGTATTCAACCTGATTTCCTCCGCCCGGCTCATTTCCGTATGTCATCAAACAGAATGAAGGGTGGTTGCCGTATTCTTTTAATATCCGATCGCCTTCCGCATAGATCCATTCATCTATGTATTCCCCGTCGCCTACTGTTGCCCAGGCGGCACATTCTACCTGTAAATAAATACCCATACTGTCTGCAACGTTGAAAGCCACTTCGGGAGGACACCAGGAATGGAAACGAACATGATTCAAACCGAATTCTTTACAGGTACGGTATATCTTTTCCCAATACTTGCTGTCCATTGAAGGATAGCCGGTCAATGGGAATATACAACATTCCAGTGTACCACGCAGGAATATGGGTTTTCCGTTTACATGGAAACGTGTTCCTTCTCCTTTGAAATCGCGGAAACCAAACTGAGTATACCGTTCTTCTTTTTCTCCGTCGTAGGTTAAGGTGGTTTTCAGGCGATACAGGTTGGGGGTATGTTCCGACCATAGTTTTACATCTCCTGCAACCATAGTACCCGAAATGGTTTGAGTAGTTTCCTCAAGTTGAAGTGAAAAGGGTGTTCCGACGGGTTCGCCATTCATTGTTTCCAGTTGAAGATCGAGGCTTGCACTGCCGGTTGCCGGTTTTCCTTTCAGGGCTATATTCACCCTTACATTCTTATCTGCTATATTCGGATAGACTTGTACATCATCAACATAGACCGAGGGTTTGACAGACAGGGATATGTTGCCCGTGATGCCGTTCCAGTTGCTTTGGGTATGATCGGAAACGCTGTGCGCATTGAACCCGACCGGTATATTTACCCGGTTGTCTACTTTAATGGTTAGTGTGTGTTTTCCTGGTTTTATGCCAGTAAGTGCATAGCGGTGAGGGGTTGATAATGCGTCCTGATGATCTACTTTGTTGCCGTCGATATATAGTGTTGTTTCCCAATGCGTACGTTCGAGTTCGAGCAATAGGTTCTTTTCTTTCCAACCGGCAGGTACTTCTATTTCTTTCTGATACCATGCTACACCGACATAATGTTTTACAGGATTCAACCAGAAAGGTACTTTGATATTTCCTTTTTGCCTGAACTTTTCGTATTCGGGGGCATAATACCATGAACTATCCACTACCTGTCCGGTCCAGTGGGTATTTATATCTATATCATCTCCGAAACCTTGTTCCTGTAAAGAACCGGGTAGGGTTATGGGGTCTTCAAACGGGCTGTTATACCATTGTCCGTCTGTTCCTATATCGGTAGGATCAAGTTTTACCTGCCATGTACCGGCCAGGAAGATACGTTCTGTTTGCTGTAGCTGACAAGAGCAGAACAGTAAGAGAATAAGAAAAGAGATAACCTGTTTCATGATTTATTTAGATTTTAATGATCTTTTTTATTGTGCTGTAATTTTGAAAATACGGCTTTTAAATCCGCCTCTTACCGGAAACTCTATTCCGCTATTTAATAGATAATCGCCTTTGAAGGTTCCTTCCATTCCTTCTATTTTGTAGGTACGGTTGGGATCGAGGCCTCTCAGACAAACCGATCTTTTTCGTTTTGTTTCTGAGGTAAAGCTATCGGGATATTCCGCTAAATTGTACACGTAGACAATGCTTTCAGACAGGTCTTTGTTTACGAATTGCAGAATACTCTTGTTCATTTCATAAGGAGAAACCAGCCGGTAATGGTTGCCGAATTGCTGGGTTTTCCGAATCTCTTTATATTGAGCGATCTTCTCTTTGGCTATTGCTTTTTCCTTATCGTTCCATTTAGTAATATCGTATCCGATACCTAATACTCCCGCCATCGACACATCAAACTTATATTCCAACGAATGGTTCTGGTTGTGCCAGTCTTCATGTGTGATCCAACTAATCATGGTGTTTGAAGGGAATGCGTTCAAATAGGAATGCTGTATAAATATACGGTCTACCGGATCGGTGTTATCACTTGCCCAGTTGAAATCGGTATATGCCATTATTCCCAGATCAACACGTCCTCCTCCACTTGAACAACTCTCAAACCAAACGTCGGGAAACTCTGTGCGTAGCGCATTGATCAACCGGTATAAGTTGTCTATGTATTTAATGCGTACGGCTCTTTGTTCATCCTCTTTGGCCGAAGGAAATCCGGGATCGGTCAGCGTTTTATTCATATCCCATTTGATAAATTTAATGTTGTTTTCTTTTAGTAGCGTATGAAAGCTGTTATACAAATAATTGTATACATCTTCCCGTGAGAGGTTTAATATTAGTTGGTTCCGTCCTTCATGGCGGATGCGGTTAGGATAGTGGAATACCCAGTCGGGATGTGCCCGGTATAGATCGCTGTTCGGATTTACCATTTCGGGCTCTATCCAGATACCGAAGTCGAGACCCAGCGCATTGATCTTCTCGATCATAGGTTGAAGACCGTTAGGGAATTTATTTTTATCCACCGTCCAGTCTCCTAATCCTCCATGGTCGTTGATACGTCCTTTGAACCAACCATCGTCGATAACGAACATCTCTACTCCGATATCCTTCGCGATTTTAGCCAAAGCAAGTTGCTGTTCTTCATTCACACCGAAGGTGGTAGCGTACCAACTGTTATACAATACCGGACGGATTTCGTTCCGGTGCTGAACAGGCAGTATCTTTTCTCTTGTGTAAGAAGTGAGGTTTTGAGAAACACCTTCCATACCCTTGCGGGTATAACCTATCGTCATTTTAGGTGTAGTGAAAGGCTGAGCCGGCTTTAAGGAGACTTCCTGATCCCAGAAGTTGATACCGCTGGTCACTTGAAGTCCTCCGTTTAAGTTATTTTCCACGTCTACTCTCCAGTTACCGCTGTAATGAAGTGTACCGAACCATACTTCACCTTCTGTCTCGGCATATTCGCCTTCCGGTCGAACGGCAAAGAAAGATGATCCGTACGATTTGAAATCTTTTACCTGAAGTGTCTTTACTCCCTGGGTAAGTTTCGTTACGTTTTGCTGGAATTCATGTCCCCATCTTCCTGATAGATGCGTTAGTTCATATAAATCTTTAGGAAGGAAGAAGGTTCCGGATTGGGCATTTTCCACTTTAATATTGCCCTTTTTCCCTGTATTCTCAATCTCCATCCATTTTTCTATCACATCGTATTCGGGGAGAACCCGCAGATATTCTTTCACCTGTAAAGGATAGAATTTATCTTTCTGGGTTATCACTAATGCTTTATATCCATCGATATCCCGTATCTCTGCCTTGTCGAAGACCAATTCGATGTCTCTGACCTTGTCAGGGAAAATGACTTCCAGCATAGGAGTTGTTTCGGAATACCCTCCACGTACGGTGATTTCTTCGCCAATGGCATTTTTCAAAAGTCCTATTTCCTGACTCTTATCGCCAAAGAACATCATTTGTAAGGGAGATGAGTCTGAGGCTTTGATATGATAGACTGCTGATTTTGTTCTCAATGTCCATGACTTTCCATCATTCCCCTGAATGATGCTTTGCGCCTGTGCCTGCACGAGTACACAAACGGATAACAGTGTAATACTTATTAATCTTTTCATATGGTATTTTATTTAATGTTTTTTTTTATTGACTGGAGATCTTCTTGTGTACCTGTACCCCCTGATGATTATTATCGAGTTGGGAAGCGATCGTAAAATACCGGTTGGCCTTTTCTTTATCTCCCAGTCCTAAGTGCCCTAACCCCATCAGATAGTTACAATGGATCAGGTTCTTTTTATCCATATCGTCTTCCCAGATCTGGAGATCGGGTAAGGATACGGCAAAATAATCCATCCTGAATACATCGAACAGGTGTTTTTCTCCATACGAAATGAGTTTGTTGAAGCGGCTGCGAGCCTCGTCTTCTTTTCCTAATTTCCGTAGGGCAAGTCCTTGATAGAATATCTTGTCCGGTTTCTGATCGTTGTAGTACATGGCTGCTACCGGCTCACTGATTCCCGTAGCGGCTCGTTGGAAATGAAGGATAGCTTCCTCCGTCTTTCCTGTTTTTTCCAGAATACAACCTTTGTAATAGTCGAAATCATTTTCCTGTGCGCCGGGGAGTTTACCTTCCCCGAAGTTATGTGGATAGATATAGCATTCGTCAATTAAAGCAAATGCCCGGTCTAACTTCTCTTCTTTTATGTATTGTTTTACCAGTTCTACTCTTGCCAATTGGTATTGTGTTGGTACTTTTCCTTCACCGCCTTCCCAGGGATGGAATTTGCGGTCGTTAATTAACCGTATAGCTTCCTCATAACGTTCCAACTGGTTTAGGAGTGTTATGTATTCCAGGTAAAGGTCATCCCGTTGCCATACGATATCTTTGTGTTTATCCAGAAACGCCAACCGTTCCGTATGAGGACGGTTCAGCCGTTTATACAGCTGATCTAACTCCATTAAGATACGGGCATCGGAGGCATCCAGGGCAAAAGCTTTTTCCAGTAATTGTACGGCCTCTTCCTTTTTATCCAGTTTATTAAAATAGGCAAGGGAGAGATTGCGCAGTACGGTTGGGAACGTATTATCCTGCTGAATGGAGCGCTCCCAGCATTCAACGGCTTCGGAATACTGACGTTTATCATACCAAAGATTTCCCAAGAGGTAATAAGCTTTGGGAGTATTCAGTCCCAAACTGATAACAGATTGAAGGGCTGGAATGGCCTCAAGTTGGTTGGGGAAACAACAAGCGGGATCTTTCTCTTCGGCTCTTTTCACCATATCGATCGCTTCTTCTTTCCTGTCAAGCTGAAGAAGGCACCATGCCCTGAAATAATACAGCATGACTTCCGGATCAGTAAGATGCCCGATAGCTATATTACTAACAGTAACCGCTTCCTGCCAGCATCCCGCCGAAGCATAATCTATCAGTAACTCTATGTAATTATGCGCTTCATCACGTAATAACGTGTTAAAGGCTTTTGTATCCATAGGACCTGATAGCAATTCTTTCTCCAGGCGGCAACCAAAATTGAACGGATCAATCTTCAGTGACTCTTCTGCAAGAGATAACGCCTCGTCTGTTCTACTTAACCGACAGAGGATCGTAGTCTTCAGGTGACGTGCCCGGTGATTATGCCAGTTTCGTATCAAAGATTTATCTATTTCCTGCAGCGCCGTTTCCCAATTTTCCCGGATACAGGAGATCTGGGCGAGGGAATAATATCCGGCATCCTGCCAGGCTGCGTTCCAGCATGATTTGTAGAAATATTCATATGCTTCCTCATACTTCCCCTGGTATTTCAATACTAATCCAAGATTATACAATGGTTCTCCGTCGTAAGGGTTGGGATTGCGCTCAGTCAATGTTTTGACGGCTCGGCGCAGATAAGGTTCAGCTTTTGCAAACTGCCCTTTACGGATCAGCCATAATCCCATCGCATTGTTATTACGGACATCGGCAGGATCACGCCGTAAGGCCTCCAGGTAATAATCCATAGGATTGTAGGTTGCATGACGATACTGCTCTAAATGTAATCCGGTGAGGTATAACTGTTCGGTAGAAGCTACCTCTTTGGGATCTAAAGCGGCTTTTGCAGGATCAGGAATGGGTTTAATCTCTTCAAGTTCTGCTTCCCAGGAGAGAAGGGTTTTGTCTTTGTTGTTTTTTATAAGAATTTTAAGGTTCTTGAAGTCTTTAAAGTCCTTAAGTTCATCCTTTGAAGATACTTTCTTTGTGAAGACTTCCTCGGGAGAAATATCTGTTGTTATATCAAGGCAGACTACTCCTTCTTTTTCAACAAGGATATGTAAATCCTTCTGTAAAGAAGTAGCAAATACTTTTAATATATATCCATCTTCTTCCTCTTCGATGTTCATTAGCAAATCGGCTGAGGCATTCTTTACTACCCCCAATTCCCTGTAAGGCATAAAATATTGAGTAAACGTTTTTTCTTCGTAGGGTTGAAGCCAGGTGAAATCAGGCTGGTTATCGGTATACACACCGGTCATTAGTTCGATGTACGGGCCGTCTGAATCGGTCAGGTTACGATCCCAGGCTTGTCCGAAATCTCCGTTTCCCCATGTCCATTGCTTCTTTCCGGGAGATATATTATGGTCTGCTACATGCAATACACCGGCTTTGGTGTCATTCTCGTAACCGCCAACGAAATTATATTTGGATTTGATAGCCATATACGAAGTGGGAACCGGAATGTTTTTGTAACGGGATATATCTACACCGGCTGAATAATCCATTTTATAATAGGTGCCCGTAGCTATCGGGTAACTGGATACGTCCCGCTTGCCATGATCGAAGACTGCATTTACATCCCCGGGAAATACAGATTGATAATGTTCATTGACCGCTACGGCAGGATTGGCCCACCAAAGGAATGTTTGTGGGGTGGGAGTCGGGTTATAAAGTTTTCCCTGTATCTCCAATACGGCACGTCCGGGTGAGAGTTTGAAACCGGCCATTCCTTTTTGATGAAACATCCGTTCCCGCTCATTTACCCATACAATAGCGCTTCCGTCCACACACTCTTCCAAAGTATAATCGACAGGCATAAACGTGCTGGGACGATGATGTTGAGGCCAGTTAAACTCGATTCCTCCTGATATCCACGGACCGGTAAGACCAACCAGGGCAGGCTTTATCACATGATTATAGTAAATAAAATGCCGTTCTTTGATCTTATCATAAGCCATCTGTACACGTCCGCCCAGTTCGGGAAGTATCATTATTTTGATGTATTCATTCTCTAAGAAAACAGCACGATACGGTTTGTCCTCGCAGGTATCTTCAATCTTCTCAATGACCGGATAAGGATACACAACACCACTGCTTCCCTGATAGACACGCTTCTCAAGAAACATCGGATTCTTTTCGGGAAGACCCACACCATACGTGGGGAGAAGGATTTCTTCTTCCCAAACTTTTACTTTCTTACTCATATTTATTTTTTAATGACTGAATGACTCAATTGACTGAATAACTGAATTATTGAATCACTGAGTTATTGAGTCATTCAGTTACTCAGTGATTCAATTATTAGTTAATTCTTTCTCTATTTCTTCCAGGCTTTTGCCTTTTGTTTCAGGAAGTCGGGAGCGTATGAAAAGGAAACCAAACAGACAAATTCCTCCATATACCCAGAATGTTCCGGATGCTTGTAAGTATTCGTTTAACAAGGGAAATGTATATGTCAACAAAAAACAGGCAACCCACAAGAAGAATGTGGAAACAGCCATAGCAGCACCCCGAATACGAACGGGGAATATCTCTGATAACACCACCCAAACTACAGGCGCCAGCGACATCGCATAACAGGCAATCGCCATAACAACCAATAATAACATTGGCCAACCGCTAACGCCAAAGAAATAACATGTTCCCATAATCGCATATATTATGGCCAAACCGGATGAGCCGAAAAGCATCAATCCCCTTCTTCCCCAGCGGTCCACCGTAAAGATCGCCACAAATGTGAAGATAACATTCGTTACACCGGTGACTACTATATTCATCAAAACATCAGACACCGCATAACCTGCTGCAGAAAATATCTCATGTGCATAGTTGAAGATCACATTGATCCCGCACCATTGCTGGAATATCGCCAGTACAATACCAATAATCAAAACGTTCCTAATATTCGGCTGTAACAGCGCTTTCAGATCGACTTTTGCTTTAGTGTAGGGCAGTTGTCGTATTTCTTCCAACTCCTTATTCGCATTTTCTTCTCCCCCGATACGGGCAAAGACTTTGCGGGCTTCCTCTTCCCGTTTATTGATAGCCATCCATCTAGGGCTCTCCGGAATAATAAATGAAAGGATGAAAAATAAAACGGCAGGAACCAACTCTGCCCAGAACATCCATCGCCAGGCCAAGTTAACTCCTTCACCAGAAAGTATATTTGCATCGGGCATAAAATGATCGCCTATTCTCCAGTTAACAATCTGAGCCGATAAAATTCCCAGTACTACTGTCAACTGATTCAATGAAACAAATCTTCCTCTTACAGATGCAGGAGAAACTTCCGCAATATATATTGGAGATACATTAGAGGCTATTCCGATGCCGAATCCCCCAAGAATACGGTATAAAATAAACCATGTAAAATTGTCGACAGCTCCTGTCCCGTAAGCAGAAATGGTAAATAATATAGAAGCAAGGATCAGCATTTTCTTTCTTCCATATCTATCGCTCCACGCTCCGGCTAATAATGCTCCTACTAAACAGCCAATCAAAGCACTACTCATTGCCCAGCCACGTAAGGTGGCGGAGCCGTCTATCCCGAAAAATGGTTCATAAAATATTTTTGCACCACCAATAACTACCCAGTCATAACCGAATAGAAGACCTCCCATGGCGGAGACCATAGTTATTAGTAGCAAATAAGATTTGTTTGTACTTTTCATGGCTAACATTCTACGTTTATACCGTACAAAGAAACGGTTAAGTGTTCAAATAGAAAATGGATAATAAAAATAAAAGATGGATTATTTAACTTTCCTAATTAACCTATCTTCAAGGACCTTATTAGAATATTTTTAACTATTTACAAAACTTATCCCATCATTTTTTGTTTTAGTATACAATTCAGAATTTGTTTAATTATAAAATAAAGAAAATGGTACAGTTTAAAGATGCATTACATGCCCTTATTAGTCCTGAAATGGTCGCTAAGGCATCGACGGTTCTTGGAGAAAAAGAATCTAATATCAAATCTGCCATATCAGCAATGATTCCAAGTTTCCTTGGTGTAATGTTGAAGAATGGAAATACTCCTCAAATAGGAAATATTCTGCATGAAGCAGGAAATCTTAATCTTTTATTAGATTTGGATAATGTATGTGAAGAAAAGCCGACAGAAGATCAACAGCGTATAGGTGATGATTTCTTGCAACATCTATTAGGTGATCAAGCAGTTAAATTCACAAATCCTATTGCTGATCAGTCAGGTATATCGAAAGTTGCTACCAACCGTTTGATATCTATGATTTCTCCTATTGTTGCCGGTTTCCTTGGAAACAAACTAGTTAAAGAAAATCGTAGTTTAAATAATCTATTGAGTATGATTAATGATCAGAAAAATAGTTTTAAAGATCTGATACCAAAAGATATCATTCAATCATTTGGACTTTCCAGTGTTTTGAGTGGAAATGCTAATCCAAATAAGCTGGAGGCAAAACAAGAAAAAAACAATATGGGATGGCTAAAATGGCTTATTCTTATTTTATTGTTAGTATTACTTTTCTTCTGGTGGAGATCATGCCAACAAGCGCGACCTGTAGCTACTGTATATGAAGACGAAGTTGTTGTTCAAGCTCCGGGAGAAACACCTGCGACTGCAACAGCTCCTGAACAAACCGGAAGAAATTCGGCTGCTGAGTTGACTCTTCCGAATGGTGAAAAGATACAAGCTTACAGAGGAGGTATTGAAGATGAAATGATTAAATACCTGAATTCAGATGCATATAAGAATGCCACTGAAAATGATTTAAAAAATAAGTGGTTTGAATTCGATAACATCAAGTTTAAGTTTGATAGTTCAACCGAATTGATGGATAACTCACAAGCACAAATTAATAATATTGCAGCTATCCTGAAAAACTATAAAAATGCAAAAGTAAGGATTGCTGGTTTTGCTGATAAAAGAGGTTCGGAAGAAGTAAACATGGAGATATCTAAAGAAAGGGCTAAAACGATTGAAACCTTATTAGAAAGAGCTGGTGTTGGTTCACAGGTCGTTAGGACAGAAGGCTATGGAGATGAATATGCAGAACATAGTGCCAGTGCACCCGACAGTGAAAGAGCCAAAGACCGTGATATTGCTCTCCGTTTTGTAAAATAATATGTTTCAATTAAAAGATAAGAAAGGTGAGGCGATCGTTCGTTTCACCTTTTTTCTTCTTCTATTTCTTGATCTGTTTTATCTTCTTTAGTATCTTCAAATAAAACAACTTTCAGTTTTTGATACAAGAAAGAAAGTACGAGCAATAAGACACCCAGTATAATAAAGACGATGATCTTTCCTACAGTAGGCATCAACCATAAGTCTACAACAACCAGTTTGAACAATACTATTCCAAAAGTAAGGAGACTCAACAGCCTGAGAGATTTCAAGTGCAGTCGCATTCCTAACATCATCTGAATAAAACCTGCAATCCCTAAGGATATAGATAAACCCGCATTTGCTTCGTCTGTGAGTGAAAATTGATTCAACAGATTATTCGTTGTTACTATCAGGAGAATGGTTGATAGTATACCTATATATAATGTAATATTCTGAGCGGCTTTATCATTTACTTTTGTATATGAATAGTATACTCTTGCCAAATATATGCAATGAGCGATGATGATTAACAATGCCGCCCATTGGAATACCCGCAATATAACATCTATGTTATGTGAATGATTAATGGTGTTCGACATGATTATATATATCAATACTGAGACTCCCCAGAAGAGCATATACCTTGTAATATACTTCCTGATAGGGAAACGGGTATGGAACAACCACGATAAAAGGAACAATACGGCTACTGTAAATACCCGCATAAGCGTCTGGGCAAAAATACCTTCGTCAATGTACAAATAGAAATCTATCGAGAAAGCGCAATACAGTACAACCGTTCCTGTTATAAGCGCTATCGCATTGAAAGGCGAATACTTCAACCAGGCATTTTCAGGAGTAGAATCTTTAGAACGTTCCAATAGCCAGGCAGAGATTAAGAAAGATGCGCCGGTAAGAATGCCGGTAAGGAAGTTTCCGTTTATAAAGATATAATGTTCAGGTGAAGCTCCCCATTTGAACATCTTTTCAATATCCATCAAGTAAGAGATCAAAGTTAATACAAACAACAACACAGAAAAGAATTCGTATGCCCGAAGGCGGAAACGAGAATATAACAACATCACTATAACCAATTCCGATGCCCAAAATACAGTTATCATCGATCCCTCCAACTGAATAGGGAATGTTATAGATACAAACGTCAATGCAAGCCAAAGAAACGTCTGAAGCAATGTCGGGAATCTTTCTCCGCGTTTATATATCCAAAAGAAGGTTGCAATATTTACTAATGCTACAAAAAACGTAATTAAACCTCCGTAATTCTGAACATAATGCATGTGCCAATGCAATGTCAATGCGAAGTAAGTGAAAAGAAAACTATTAACGATGATAACAGCCAACAAGAGTTGATTGATCTTCTGATGGTTGATCCGTATAATAGGAGCCACCGAACCCTGGAATATCAAATAGAAAAGTGCAGCAAATATCTGTAGGTGTATCAACTTCACATTTCCAATCATATCCATATTGACGGATCCGAATATATAAATTGCAAACACCAGCCATGTAAGTGTAAAACAGACAATCGGCAATTCTCCCCACTTTTTATAAATGGATAAAGCAAACATCCCTAAATCCAGGATAAGCAGATAGGTAAACAAAACAATATAATTACCAGATCCACTACTTACCAGGAAAGGAGCAACAAAACCACCCACCAAAGCAATAACTGCCAATTCCCTTCGGTCGTACCAAACAGCTAAAGCCGACATCAGTATAGTAAAGGCTACCAGCGTAATAAAAGCTCCGGTCTGACTAAACAGTCCATAGTAATGATAAGCAATAGCTACCGTAACATAAAATATGGCAAATCCTCCTCCGGCTAATACAGAACTAAAAGTGCGGTATTTTTTACGTAAAAAGAAAGCAATACCAATTAAAACAGAACCGACTACAAACCCAAGAATTGTACGTAACACTTCATTGATCCAGTTATTATCGATAGCATACTTTACAAAGAACCCCATTCCGATAACAAGAACAAGGATACCGACCTTCCCGAACAAGTTCTCTCCAATAAACTTTTCGTAATTAACAGGAGCCTTTTCTTTCTTAGGCTTTGCCCGTGTTTCCACTTTGACGGGAACGACTTCTACTTTCTTCTTTTCAACAGGAGAACGTACTACTTCCACAGCCGGCTTAGGTTCTGTAACCGGCTTCGTTATAACTTCCCTTTTCTTTTGGCTAAGGCCGGTATTCGTTTCTTCGGCTATCGTTTTCGGTTTTTCTTTTACCTCAACAATTTTTTCTTTTTTCTGTTCAACGGTAGCAATACCCAGATGTTTCTTTAAAGCTTCAATCTCTTTAAGAAGAGTATCTATTTTAGTTTGTGAATAGTTTAACTTATTGAACAGACTTATCCATGCAATCAATATTAGAATCAGAAGTAGAGCGGTTTCCATACAATTTCTTTTTGTTACGAATAAAACAAAGGAAGTTATATTATTTGTTTTTACCAATAAATAAAGGGTGAAACTTAAAGAAAGCTCACCCTTTAAAAAAGCTAATCTTAATGAGAAGCTTTTAGTTCTCCGGTTTTTGTTGCATACGATCTATACTATCAATTCTTCTCTCAGCTTCAGTTTCGATTCTATTTTTCGTGTGTTCGTAATCTTCCTCGATAACTTTCTTGATACCTTTGGCATCTTGTTTAGCTGAAGAAATAATCTCGCTTGCAAAAGGATGATCGGAATCCTTCATTTCTTGTTTTAGATCTTTATAATTTTCTTTTACTTCTTCCTGAAGGCCCTTCTTTTCTTCTTTAAGAGATTTATTGTCTTCTTTCAACTCGTCTTTGATCTCTTGTTTACGTTCGGCCGCTGCCTTTTGAATGTCTTTTTCTACACTTTCCAGATCGGAATGAAAAACATTTCTTGCTTTAATGTCATTATCCATATCATAATTTTTTAATGTTAAACAAATCGTTACTTGTCCCGAATAAACAGATAGTACACTTTTTTGTTCCGCGAAACCATTACTTTTGCATTTATTTAAAAAAGATTATAAAAATGCCTGATATTTCCCAATGGATAAATACACCTTATGACTGGATACTTCTTTTTGTTTGTGCTCTGTTGATTGGAATGTCTAAAACAGGTATACAGGGAATTACCTTACTCGTTATTCCTTTAATGGCTATTAATTTCGGGGCAAAATCTTCAACAGGCTTGATATTACCGATGCTTTGCTTTTCAGATTTGATTGCGGTTTTTTATTATCGCCGAACTGCAGAATGGAAATATGTTTTCAAGCTTATCCCTGCCGCAGTAGTAGGTTTTTTTCTGGCAATAGCTGTAGATAAACTTATTCCGGCAGATGAATTCCGCCGGCTTATGGCTATTTGTATATTTATGGGTATCGCCGTAATGTTCTGGACGGAAAAGAAAAGAAAAGACAGTAAGATCCATGCTGCTTGGTGGTATGCGCCACTTTTCGGTCTGATGGGAGGCTTTACCACCATGATTGGAAATGCTGCCGGACCGGTTATGTTGGTTTATCTGCTTTCCATGCGGTTACCAAAATACAGTTTTGTAGGAACGAGCGCCTGGTTCTTTCTGTTAGTAAACTACCTAAAACTGCCCTTGCAGATATTTGTATGGGATAATATTTCGTTTTCTTCTCTTGCTTTAAATGCTATTTCTATTCCCTTCATGATATTAGGAGCAATCATAGGAATTTACTTTGTAAAGAAAGTACCGGAGAAAAGTTACCGTTCGTTTATAATTATAGTTACTATCTTCTCAACGTTCATGCTTTTGTTTTAAATTCATCATCTTTCGTGTAATTTTAGCTACCTTTGTACGTTAAATAAGTATTTGATTATGAATATTGCACTTATAGGATATGGAAAGATGGGTAAAACCATCGAAAAGTTTGCTTTAGAAAGGGGGCATAAAATAGTTTCTATTATTGATATCAATAATCCGGACGATTTTAATTCGGAAGCCTTCAAAAGTGCGGATGTAGCAATTGAATTTACTATTCCCGACACGGCTTTCGACAATTATATGAAGTCTTTTAAAGCGAATGTTCCGGTAGTTTCAGGAACTACAGGGTGGTTGAACCGTTTAGATGAAATAAAAAGAATATGTAAAGAAGAAGGAAGGACTTTTTTCTATGCATCAAACTTCAGCATAGGTGTTAATATCTTTTTTGCATTGAATAAATATCTGGCTAAAATCATGGAGAAGTTTCCTTCGTATGATGTTAGTATAACAGAGACACATCACATTCATAAGCTGGATGCTCCAAGCGGTACTGCTATTACTTTAGCGGAAGGTATAATGGATAATATTGGGCGAAAGAAAAGATGGACATTAGGCAAAGTTGAACAATCCACTGATCTGCCTATCCACGCCATTCGTGAAGGAGAAGTTCCCGGTATACATGAAATAATATATGAATCCGATGTGGATTCTATTCGAATAAAACATGATGCAAAGAGTCGTGACGGCTTTGCTTTGGGAGCAGTTATTGCTGCTGAATTTACTGCAGGGAGAAAAGGTTTTTTAGGAATGGAAGATATGCTGACTTTTTAATTTGAAGATGAATACAATATGATTAAGATAAACGAAGTACCCAAAAAACAATGGATTAAATTTAGTATCTGGGCAATTCTGCTAATTCTTTTTGCCCTTTGGATGCAAAATGGCTGGCTACTATTAGGATTAATTGTTTTTGCAGATATTTTCCTGACAAAGATTATTCCTTGGGGTGCCTGGAAAAATGTGAAGAACCCAAGGGTTAAAAATGCATTAGAATGGGTAGATGATATATTGTTTGCCCTAATTGCTGTGTATTTTATAAATCTGTTTATTTTTCAGAATTACCAGATACCTAGTTCTTCTTTAGAGAAGTCATTATTGGTAGGAGATTACCTTTTTGTTAGCAAATTGAGCTATGGTCCACGTGTTCCAAACACACCACTCTCATTCCCTTTAGTTCAGAATACATTTCCGATCATTAATACAAAATCATATCTGGATTGGCCGGAATGGGGTTATAAACGGGTAGCTGGATTAGGGCAGATAAAACGAGATGATATTGTTGTTTTTAATTTTCCTGCCGGAGATACGGTTGCTTTGAAGCAGCAGAATCCGGATTATTATTCATGGATTGAGATTGTTGGAAGAGAGCGTATTTATCTTGACAAAGCGACCTTTGGAGATGTAATCTACCGACCGGTGGATAAGCGGGAGAATTATGTGAAACGTTGTATCGGTATGCCTGGCGATTCTTTAGCTATTCGTAATAATCAGGTCTACATTAATGGGATAGAAGGAAAGAACCCGGAGAAAATGCAGCTCAATTACTTTGTTGAAACTGATGGTTCTCCTATTACCGAGGAGCAATTTCGTCTGATGGATGTAAGTAAAGAAGACCGGCAATTTGCAAATGATCCCAACACTCTTCAGTTTTTAGGATTTATACCGAATGCAGCCGGACAATTTAATCCCGTATACCATATGCCTCTTACTAAGAGGGCATTGGAAATAGCCCAAAAGCTACCTACAATAAAAAAGGTAGTTATTGAACCCGATGTTTTAGGCGGCGGCGATATGACCTATCCGGTAGATTACCAAACCGGTTGGACACGTGACAATTACGGCCCGATTTGGATTCCTAATAAAGGAGCGACTATAGAATTGACCTCTGAAAACCTTGGACTATATAACCGTTGTATAAAGAATTATGAAAATAATACCTTGGAAGTGAAAAATGGTAAGGTCTATATCAATGGTAAAGAAGAAACTACCTATACTTTCAAATATGATTATTACTTTATGATGGGAGACAACCGCCATAAAAGTGCTGACAGCCGTTCGTGGGGTTTTGTTCCTGAAGACCATGTCGTAGGAAAACCAATCCTTATTTGGCTTTCCCTTGATAAAGACCGTAGCTTGTTTGACGGGGGTATCCGATGGAACAGGTTATTCCGTATGGTTCATTCTGATTAAATGTCAAAGAAAAAGAGAAATACGATCAGCTGGGGATTACTATTCATCGGAATTCTTATCCTTGTATTGTTGATCCGTTATTTCTTTATAGGTTCTTACCGGATTTCTACTTATTCGATGGAAGACGCCTTACATAAAGGCGATTACATATTGGTAAACAAACTACCGATAAAAAATAATTTAAAGAGAAATCAGATTATCCTGTTTACAAGTCCATTACAGAAGGATAAGGATAATTCACCGTTGATTTTAAGCCGATGTATTGCCCTGCCGGGTGATACTATTCAGGTGACTGCAGAAGGATATAAAGTAAACGGTACGTTATATCCTCGTTCCCCTCATTCGTTGAACACATACAGGTTGGATCGTGAGATGAAAGATATGTTTCTCAGTATTCTGAAGAAACTGTCCATACCCTTACGTGAACCGCAGGAAGGTAAAACATCTGTATCCGTCAGCCTGACACGGTTTGAAGAATATCAGATACGTGAAGAAATGAATGAACGGATGAATAGCCGTTTCATGCAGGAGAACACGGATAATTATACACTTATAGTTCCCCGAAAAGGACAGCGTTACCGGTTGAATGAAGCTTTTCTTACAGCCAGTCGAGAGGCCATTGCTTCTGAGTCGACCGGTAAAGTTACTTTTAAAGACAAGAAACTCCAGATAGACGGAAAAAATATCAATATATTCCAGTTCGAAAAGGATTATTACTGGGTACTATCCGATAATATGAATGATGCGGTAGATTCTCGCCATCTAGGTTTTATTCCTGCGGACCATATTATAGGTAAAGCTTGGTTTTGCTGGTATAGTAAGGATAGTCAACGCCGATTTAAAAAGATAAACTGATGCAACCCACCTATCTTTCTACAACATATCTGGGGCCTATTCAACAGTACTGTAAGCTCTTTCAATTTTCCAAAGTTTATATTGAAGCAGAAGAAAATTATCTGAAACAAACATATCGTAACCGCTGTACCATAGCCGGGGCAAATGGAGCATTATCACTGTCTATCCCCATTGAAAAGTCCGGTACAGATAAATGTCTTACTAAGGATATACGAATATCCAATCATGGAAACTGGCGCCATATTCATTGGAACGCTATCGTCTCGGCTTATAATACCAGCCCTTTTTTCGAATACTATCAGGATGACTTTGTTCCTTTTTATGAGAAAAAATATGAGTTCCTACTTGACTTTAATGAAAAGTTGCGTGAATTGATTTGTGAATTGCTGGATATATCTCTTAATGTACAATATACCACTTTATACGAGAAAGAAGTGCCAAATGATTTCCGTGAGATTATCCGCCCGAAACATCCCGGTGAAGATAAATACTTTACCCCTCAAACCTATTACCAGGTATTTAGTTGTAAACTTGGCTTCTTACCAAATCTAAGTGTTATTGATCTCTTATTCAATATGGGGCCGGAAGGAATTCTTATTTTAAGGGATTCGATAGTTGTTACTACTGATTAATATCACTCAATTCTACCAGTTTATTAACGATGGCATATACCGTCAGGCCACTTGGGCTATGAATTTGTAGTTTGCGGGCAATATTACGGCGATGAGTAATAACAGTATGTGTTGATAAGAATAAGCGATCGGCAATATCGCGATTAGTTAACCCTTTAACAACAAATACAACAATCTCTTTCTCACGCGGACTCAATACTTGCTGTTCATCACTTTCTTTTTCTTCAGTTATCTCCTCCTCTTCACAGAGTTGATCAAACTTTTGTTTCAGTTCCTCAGTAGAATCATAAATCGTTATTTGTTCATCATATACACGAAGAACGTTCTTATCTATTAATGTAGAAAGTAATGCAATACATTTCAAAATGGGATTTGCTGCTTCTTCCTTTATTTGTTGAAGCACATTACTTGCGACCATTTCAGGATTAATGATCAGAATATCCGGTTTATATTTGCTGATTACATTTGTAAGATGATCTTTCTCTGCTATTTCAATAAACTGAAAGCGAAAGCCGGATAGTTTTTTCATCTGAACTTCTAAGCCAGATCGAATGATAGATGAACTTTCCGCAATCGCTATTTTAAGGTTTATATTCATTCGTTAGAACTGTTTTCCAATTCAAGAATTGTAGGAATGAAAAGATTATCTTCTATCATATTATGTGTATAGAGGTCACGTTCAGTAGCGAAAATATCAAATAAAACACTGTTCAGCAAATGCCCGCCTTCCCCCGGGTAATATTTAAGTAAGAGATTCTTCAGCTCAATAATTTTTAATTCGATCTGGTCATGACGTTTACGGAAAATGGATATATTGTATTTATCTTCCTTTTTGCCTTTCAGTAAACTCCGTACATATGGAAAGACCGTTTTTTCTTCATACATCATATGTTTGTTTACCTCATCAGAATATTCATCAAAAAATTTTGTAATTACAAAAGCCACATCATCGGGACATTCTGTTATCACTTCCATAAGTTTACGACGTAAGTGCGGCAAACGGAAATTCAGGAAGTAATCATGAGCATTGTGCAGATAAGTGATCAGCGAATCAACCGAAAGGCATTTATCTACATGCTTCACTGGTGTTGTATGTATATCAAGCATAAAGTTTACGACAGTAAGGAAGGTACATACATCAACATTATATTGACGGCAAACTTCGCCTATACTTTTGTCTCCAAAGCCGACTTTTATTCCAAACCTGCTCATAACCAATAGCATGGAATAATTGTTTGATATCAAATCAAACATTTTATCGGTATCCTTATATTGTTCTTTTCTATTTCTATGCATTGTTAATTCTTAAAGAAGTCAAAGTTAAGCCTTTTTTACTGACTATCAAATCCCTATTTATAGGTATGCCTGCTGAATTTATACATATTAATAGGTATTGCGAGGGCTTTTTTATGACATTATCTTTGCAATGTATAAAAGTAACACTATTAGTATAATCGCTATATCAAAACCTAAATGCTAATTTATGTAAGCATATAAGATGATTTAAAAAGTGAAAGAAGTCGTTCTGAGAAGAATGGCTTTTTTTGTTTATACTATTATCTTTGTACTTTCTTTCAATAAGTCAAAAACAAATAATATAAATAATGAAAAAGATATCTGTTCTTTTGGTACTGCCTTTATTAACACTGTTCTCTTCATGTAAACAATCCAACTCTACGGAGCTACTCGATGATTATTTACAATACGTCGATCCGTTTATAGGCACGGGATTTCATGGACATACATTCCCGGGGCCAACCCGTCCAAATGCAATGGTTCAGCTTAGTCCGGATACTCATATTATGGGATGGGATGCCAGCAGCGGTTATCATTACGATGACACTGATATATACGCCTTTACACATACCCATCTTTCAGGAACAGGAATTGGGGACCTGGGTGACGTAGCTTTACTGCCTTTCTCAGGAACTGATTCAATCAAACCTGTTGCCACTATTAACAAAAATAGTGAAAAAGCATCTCCCGGATACTATTCCGTAAGGTTGGAAAACTTTGGTGTGAATGTAGAATTAACTTCAACCGACCGGGTAGGATTTCATAAATATACATACGACCGTCCTGCTGACCGGAAAGTCATGCTTAACTTAAATCATATCTTACAGCCTAACTGGGGACATCGTTTAAAAGGGAATGAATACGAAATTGTAGATGATTCGACAGTTGAAGGAACTATCTATACACAGGGATGGGCACATTTTCATCAGGTATCCTATCGTATCACTTTCTCTGAACCGATTGAAACTATCTATCAGTATATTGATGGTGAATTACGACAGGATTCTCTTTTTATGCGGATGCGTTCTGGCCAGGACATACAATTCCATTATAAGTTTGCAGAAAATAATCAACCGCTGTATGTTAAAGTTGCTATCTCACCTGTAGATACGGAAGGTGCAGAAAAGAATATGAATGCAGAGTTGCCTGACTGGGATTTCGAACGTGTACGCATGGAATCAGCTGATGTTTGGAACAAGGCTTTGAACCGTATTAAAATAGAAACATCAGATACTAAAGTTCTCAAAAACTATTATACTGCCCTTTATCATTCCATGATTGCACCGTTTGCTTATCAGGATGTAGATGGGCGTTATATGGGTATGGATAAGAATATCCACCAGGCTAAAGCGGGCTATATGAATTATTCGGTCTTCTCGTTGTGGGATACATTCCGCGCTCTTCATCCGTTGATGACCATTATTCATCCTGATCGTGCGTTGGCGTGGGGAAAAGGATTGGTCGAAGGATATAAAGAAGGAACTATTCTACCCAAATGGCCTTTGGCATCCAATTACACCGGTACAATGGTTGGATATCCGGCTGTCTCAGTCTTAGCAGACCTGGTATGTAAAGATATGGTGAATGAGGAAGATCTTCCTTTATGGACGGAGGCTTCTGTTCGTTCTTCGGTATATCGGGAAGATCTGGCGGAGAAATTTAAAGGTACGCGAGAATTAGATTTGATTACCCGTCATACCTATTACAAAGATAAATACGGTTTTGTACCTGCCGATTCTATTCCTGAGTCTGTTTCATGGGGACTCGAAATGGCTTATTATGACTGGTGCATTTCTCAGATTGCCGCTCAGGCAGGAAAAACGGAGATAGCTCAGGAGTACGCTTTAAAAGGAGAATATTATAAACGTTATTTAGACCCGGAAACGAAAATGATGCGTGGCATTATGGGAGACGGATCGTTCCGTACTCCGTTTAATCCCCGCTACTCATCACATATGCAAAGTGACTATACAGAAGGGAATGCCTTTCAATGGAGTTTCTTCGCTCCGCATGATATGAATAATTTCATTACAGCTATCGGAGGGAAAAAAGAATTGGAAACCCGTCTGGATACTTTATTTACCACTTCTTCTCAAATTGACGGAGAACAAGCTTCCGGTGATATAACCGGTTTGATCGGACAATATGCTCACGGTAATGAACCAAGCCATCATATGGCCTATCTGTATAATTGGACAGACTCTCCCTGGAAAGGTCAGGAGTATCTTGACTACATTTTAAATGAATTTTACCTCCCTCAACCTGACGGTATTATCGGGAATGAAGATTGTGGACAGATGTCTGCCTGGTATCTGATGAGTGCTTTAGGGTTTTATCAGGTATGTCCCGGAGATCCCATCTATACCATTGGCCGCCCTATTGTGGATGGAGCCAAGATTCCGGTAGAAGGAGGTGTCTTTGAAATTATTGTGCTTGACAATAATCCCGAGAATAAATATGTAAAAGAAGTCAGGCTTAACGGTAAGAAATTGGAAACGCCCTTTTTCCATCATAATGATATTGTAAAAGGCGGAAAACTTGAATTCCTCATGTCTAATCAAAAGTAAGAAAATGTCCTTCATATTATTCATTGATCAAGTTGATACTCGTTATTGATTAAGATAATTTTGTGGTTTTGTGAGATAATTTTTATGTTTCACATATGTTGAATATATGTTCAACAATTGTTGAATTCAAATTCCATATATGTTGAATACAAATTCAACAATTGTCGAACGTACAATCATTCGCCTGTTTTTTGTAAATTATGTAGGTGAATAAAGGTTTTCATCTCTATCTTTTTAGAAAATCAATGCTTATCCTTGAATATCTAATATTATTTTTCCCCAATTTGCCATTTTTGCATCTTATGTTCGTCTAATTAATAAAAGAGCGGATAAATGGATCGTACAACTGATATCGAAAAGGATTTTTTAAAGATGATACGCGAAAATGAGCGTCTTATCTATAAGGTGTGTTCTTTCTATGTTTCTGAAGAACAGACTATAGCAGACTTATATCAGGATGTGGTTTACAATTTATGGTCAGGCTTTACAAAGTTCAGAAAGGAGTGTGGTTTTTCTACATGGATATATCGGATTGCACTTAATACCTGTATCTCAGGTATGCGTAAAGAGTTGAAAAAGCCTAAAAGTATTCCCGTTTCTATTCTGCAAGATGTGCTTGTAGAGCCGGAAAATATCAATGAGCAAATTAAAGAAATGTATCGGCTGATTTATCAGTTGAAAACAATGGAACGAGCCATTATCCTGCTTTATCTGGAAGAAAAGTCATATCAGGAAATAGCTGATATAACAGGATTGACTGTAAGTAATGTGGCCACAAAACTGAAACGATCCAAGCAAAAACTAAAAGAAATGTCGAATCTTTAAACATGAAATGTTATGGAACTGGAAGATTTAAAAAACAGATGGTCATCATTGGAAGATAAATTGAAAGAACAGGAAATATTAAATGAAAAACTAATTCAGGAGATACGTCAAACCAAATCCGGGCCGTTAGGTGTACTGATTAAATATGCTTATTTTGGAATTGCAGTATGTATTTTAGCAATATTTATTCTTATGTATGTATATACTCATTCCATCTTCTTTTTATTTAAAAGCTTAATTTTTTTATCCTGTGGTATATTCCTGATAGTTTGGATTATTGTAGGGATATACAATATATTACATTTAATGAAAATTGATTTTACCAAAAATGTAACTGAGAATATATGGCTAATTCAAACATACAAGATAAATTATAAAAAGCAGTCTATTTATTCGATTATAGTGGTAACCGTTATTTTTTCAGCGGTAATTGTAGCCTGTTTGCTATCTCCCAATATGGAGGCCTGGCGATGGATTGTGTTGTCAATAGCAATACCTCTAACAGGCTTTTTAGGTTATCTGGAATATAAAAAGATAATCAAAGCCAAGACAGAAGCTATCCTGAAAAGTCTTGATGAGTTAAAGGAGTTGGAAGAAGACTAAAAATAAAAAACTGCCTCAACCGGTGTCGAGGCAGTTTAAACACTAATCCTAATGTTTATGTAAGCTGTGAGGATTAGATATTTTATTTTTTACTCAGAATATCCATCGTATCGGATGCAATCATAAACTCTTCATCAGTAGGTATAACCATCACAGTAACTTTACTATTGGGTGTACTGATAATCATCTCTTCACCGCGCATACCGTCATTCTTTTTTACATCGAGTTGTATGCCCATATATTCCATATTTTCGCATACAGCTTTGCGTGTTGCCCATTGGTTTTCTCCAACACCTCCTGTAAATACAAGGATATCCAAACCTCCAAGAGTGGCAGCATATGCTCCAATATATTTCTTTATGCGATAATTATATACTTTTAATGCCAGGATCGCACGTTTATCTCCTTCGGCAACGGCGCTTTCAATTTCACGCATATCTGATGAGATACCCGAAAGCCCCCACACTCCGCTTCGTTTATTGATCAGGTCAGAAAGTCCTTTAGCATCCAGTCCGTCTCTATCCATAAGATAGGTAAGGGCACCGGCATCTATATCGCCGCAACGCGTTCCCATTAAAAGACCTTCCACAGGAGTTAAACCCATTGAGGTATCTACTGATTTACCTTCCTTAATGGCAGCGAGAGAACCTCCGTTTCCAATATGGGCAGTAATGATTCGTTGCTTTTCATAAGGTACTCCTAATATTTCACATGCACGGGCAGAAACATATCTATGACTGGTTCCATGGAAGCCATACCTACGAATGCCATACTTCTTATACATCGAATATGGAAGACCATACATATACGCATAATCAGGCATGGTTTGATGAAAAGCAGTATCAAAAACGCCTACCTGACGTATATTCGGTATCAGAGCGCTCATCGCACGGATACCTTTTAAATTTGGTGGATTATGTAATGGTGCGAGATCAATACATTCTACCATTTTCCCTATTACTTCTGGTGTAATTTCAACACTGCTACTGAATTCCTCTGCTCCATGTACCACACGGTGGCCAACTGCATCTATTTCTTTTAGCGATTTAATACAACCATATTGTTCGCCTGTGAGAATATTCAGGATAAACTCAATGGCGGCATTGTGTTCAGGTAGTTCATGTTCCATAACAACCTTCTCTCCGTTTGGCAATGTAAACTTTAGGAATGAACCAGGCAATCCTAATTTTTCCACGCCACCTTGTGCCATTACTTCCTTACTATTCATGTTGAATAGTTTATATTTTACCGACGAGCTCCCGCAATTTAAAACTAATATGATCATAACTTTATTCTTTTATTTCGTATTATCTTTCATAGCAATAGCTTGATTCGCAGAAATTGCTACCATTTTATATATATCATCAGTAGAACACCCTCGTGAAAGGTCATTTACCGGAGCAGCCATTCCTTGCAGAATAGGACCTACCGCTTCTGCATTTCCTAAACGTTCCACCAATTTATATGCAATATTTCCTACTTCAAGAGAAGGAAATACTAATACATTTGCTTTACCTGCGATATCACTTCCCGGTGCTTTCTTATTACCGATTGAAGGTACTAACGCCGCATCTGCCTGTAATTCTCCGTCAATCAACAGATCAGGAGCCATTTCTTTTGCCAAACGTGTTCCCTCTACCACTTTATCAATCATTTCATGTTTGGCACTTCCTTTTGTAGAGAAACTCAACATAGCTACGCGTGGTTCAATACCTGCAATGGCACGTGTGGTACGAGCAGTAGCTACCGCAATTTGAGCTAATTCGGAAGCAGTAGGATTAGGGATAACGGCACAATCCGCAAAAATGAGTAAGCCATCTTCTCCATAGTTTTTATTCATAGTAAACATCAAATAGGCTCCAGATACACTACTCATTCCCGGTGCTGTCTTAATAATCTGCAAAGCCGGACGGAGCACATCTCCTGTTGTATTTTGTGCGCCTGCGATTTCACCGTCTGCGTCTCCCGCCTTAATTATGAGACAACCCAGATAAAGTGGATCTTCTACTAATTCTGCAGCCTTTTCAGGTGTCATTCCTTTCTTTTGACGAATTTGATACAACAGTTCGGTATATTCTGCCTTTTTGGGATGATCTTTTGGATCAATGATTGTAGCCTTGTCAATGTGGTTTAGCCCATAGTTGGCAGCAAGTTTTTTGATTTCAACAGGATTACCAATAAGAATAATTTGTGCGACCTCGTCGGCCAGTAAACGGTCGGCGGCAATAAGTGTTCTTTCTTCGGTTCCTTCTGGAAGAACAATACGCTGTTTATTAGCTTTAGCTCGTGCAACAATATCTTGCATTAAATTCATTTTGGAAGTAATTTTATATTATTTAATAGTTTTCACGGTAAATACGACTACAAAAGTAGCGAAAATGCAATATTGACTTTGCAAAATACACAAGTAATTTGCAAATAGACATGTCAGTTTTAGAAGTTTTAACTAAAGTTGGTGACAAAACGTTCACCGGAGAGAATTTGTTGGAGCTCTTCAGCTGTAATATTTATCGCTAATTTCCCTTGATGTGCAACTGATATTTTGCCCCGTTCTTCGGAGACAATAATGATCATAGCATCTGTTTCCATTGACATCCCAAGTCCGGATCGATGGCGTAGCCCCATTTCTTTAGGTATTATTGCATTTTGTGCTACGGGGAGGATGCAACCGGCAGCCTTAATTCTATTATCTGCAATAATCATTGCGCCGTCATGTAGAGGACTGTTCTTAAAGAAAATATTTTCAATCAAACGAGCATTAACATCTGCATTGAACATTTCACCAGTATGCTCATATATAGAAAGATCCATTTCCTGCTGAACAACAATCAAGGCTCCTGTTTTTTTACGTGCCATATTCATACAAGCTAGTACAACAGGAGCAATATATTTCTTTTCACTATTGTCATCTCCATTCTTACGTGAGAATATTTTTAAAAGGAAACGCCATCCTCTATGTGATCCTAAAGCCAATAAGAAACGGCGTATTTCATCCTGGAAAAGAATGACTAGTACGAGAAAACCTACATTAATGAATTTATCCAATATAGAACCCATTAATCGCATTTCCAGTACCTGTGAAACGATAATCCAGATAACAATTACTGAAATAACGCCACTGAACAACGCCATTGTTCCTGTTCCTTTCATCAACTTGTAAGTATAATACAGGAAGAAGGCTACCAGTAGTATATCAATTATATCTTTTATACCAATTTGCATCCACATAGTTATACGGCATTTTTATATTTATCGACAAGACGAACAACTTCAACTGCTTCTTTGACATCATGAACCCGTAAGATATCTGCTCCATTAACTAAAGCTAAAGTATTAAGCACAGTTGTTCCGTTTAATGCTTCTGCTGCTGTTGTTTCAAGTAATTTATAGATCATTGCCTTTCTTGAAATACCGACCAACAAAGGTAATCCTAAAATTGTGAATTCTTTTAATTTATTCATCAATAGATAGTTCTGAGCCAATGTTTTGCTGAATCCGAAACCCGGATCAATTATGATATCGTTGACTCCCATCGATTGTAATTGATAAACTTTTTCGGAGAAATATTTTCGCATATCTACTATCAGATTATCATAATCTGTATATTGTTGCATGGTTTGTGGTGTTCCACGCATATGCATCATTATATAAGGTACTTGTAGTTCGGCAACCGTACGAAACATATCTGAATCTAATTCTCCCCCTGCAATATCATTGATAATCGAGACAGCATATTCTTCTACACACCGACGTGCTATATCTGCGCGGAAAGTATCAACAGAAACTATGGCTTCAGGATAATGGGTTTGAATAATTCTTAAAGCAAAAGAAAGACGTTCCATTTCTTCTTCTGGAGATACTTCAACTGCATTCGGACGGGAAGAATATCCACCTATATCTATAATCTGTCCTCCATCCTGTAATATGGATTCTACTCTTTCATTAATATCTTTTTCAGTTTGTTTCCGGCTTCCTGCATAAAAGGAATCAGGAGTAATATTTAATATCCCCATAATAACTGGAGATTGGAAAGAAATAAGCGATCCTTTTACCTGTATAGATTTATATCTTGTCATTATGAATTTTGCAAACTATTTTCTACAAATGTAAAGAAATAATATAATATCTCTTACATTTGTAGTAGCATAACTATTGAAAGAAGCTTATGAGTATTTCAGAAATATATCAGATTTATTTACACCACCCGCAAATAACTACCGATAGCCGCCACTGTCCGAAAGGTTCTATTTTCTTTGCTCTGAAAGGTGAGAGATTCGACGGAAATCAATATGCAGAAAAAGCGTTAGCAATTGGCTCCGATTATGCAGTGATTGATAATCCTGATTATTATATTGGTGATCGCACAATTTTGGTAGATGATGTTTTGACAACATTACAACAACTTGCTCAGCGGCACAGAAAATTATTAGGAATACCAGTGATTGCAATTACTGGCACAAATGGAAAGACAACAACCAAAGAGTTGATAGCTTCTGTTCTTTCAACAAAATATAATCTTTTATATACAGAAGGTAATCTCAACAATCAGATTGGTGTGCCTCTTACTCTTCTTCGGTTGAATCATGACCATGAAATGGCTGTAATAGAAATGGGCGCAAGTCATCAGGGAGATATTAAAGAATTAGTAGATATAGCACAACCCAATTATGGAATAATCACTAATGTTGGGAATGCTCATTTAGAAGGATTCGGTTCTTTAGAAAATATAATAAAAACGAAGGGTGAATTATATGATTACATCCGTCGTACCAAAGGAATTATTTTTATCAATAAAGATGATAAAGAATTGCAGAATATAGCCAAAGGGATAGAGCAAGTTACCTATGGAGTTTCAGGAGATGCTTTTGCATCAGGACAAATAATAAGTAATGCACCATTTTTGACATTCAATTGGAAACAACAGGGAAAGGTACATACGGTAGAAACACTTCTCATAGGGAGTTACAATCTAAACAATCTCCTGGCTGCTGTTGCTGTAGGCAGATATTTTAAGATACCAGCAGAACGTATTAGTCGCTCGATAGCCTCTTATGAGCCGACCAATAATCGCTCTCAGTTAATTAAAACGGATAATAATGAATTGATTGTCGATGCCTATAATGCAAACCCAAGTAGTATGCAAGCAGCTCTATCTAATTTTGCAGATATGAAGATATCACCCAAAGCCATTATTCTAGGTGATATGAAAGAACTTGGAGATGAAAGTGAAGCGTTACACCAAAAAATAATTGAGCAGATCAAGGAGGCAAAGTTTGATAAAGTTTTCTTGTGTGGGGAATATTTTTCGAAAGTTGGGCATGTATTTAGTACTTACTTGACTACTGAAGATTTAGTATCCTATATTAAAAAACATCCTTTAACAGATTATCATATACTTATTAAAGGTTCCAGAAGTATGGCTCTGGAACAAGTTATCTCATTATTGTGAAATAAAAAAGCTGTTTTAAGAGGATAATAAGGGTCTACCGTGTATTCTTTTTGTTAAAATACAATAAACATAGTAGTATGTATTGCATGGTACAATAGTATTACATATATTTGTATTATAAAATGAGTAAGAAATGAATGCAGAAAATGTAAAATCGCAAATGAGAAAGGGAATATTGGAATATTGTATTCTCTTATTATTAAAGAAAGAAGCTGCATACACTTCTGATATTATTCAGAAGTTACAGGAAGCAAAACTGATCGTTGTAGAAGGTACCCTATATCCTCTTTTAACCCGCTTAAAGAATAGTGAATTACTGAGTTATCAGTGGATAGAATCAACACAAGGACCTCCGCGGAAATATTATAAGCTTACCGATAAAGGCGAAATATTCCTCGGTGAGCTGGAGAATTCCTGGCTGGAATTGAACGATACAATTAACCATATTAGAAATCATTAAATATATATAGCAATGAAAAAGACACTTACGGTTAATTTGGGAGGAACAGTTTTCCATATTGACGAAGATGCATATCTATTGTTGGATAAATATCTATCTAATTTACGTATACACTTTAGCAAAGAAGAAGGTGCAGAAGAAATCATGAGTGATTTCGAATTACGTATATCTGAAATATTAAACGAACGTGTCCGTCTGGGAAATGAAGTTATTACCCTTGAACATGTAGAGAATTT
The DNA here is from genome assembly GCA_032054765.1 of Tannerellaceae bacterium. GTDB lineage: Bacteria > Bacteroidota > Bacteroidia > Bacteroidales > Tannerellaceae > DFXE01. Next base: position 98,297 of record DAMBSC010000009.1, on the reverse strand, counting down.
GATTAAACGGATGGGTAAGATAGAGGAGATTTTTGAAAATGAGCCTACCTATACAAGAGAAGAATTTACAGAAGAGACATCTGATACATCAACGAAAGAAAAAGTAATCAGACGTTTTTTTCGTAACCCAGACGATCGGGTTCTCGGTGGGGTATGTGGTGGTATAGCTGCTTACCTTGGTTGGGATCCTACCCCTATCCGTCTTTTACTATTCTTACTTATGTTTTTCTATGGAATCACAATTCCAATTTACTTTATTTTATGGTTAATCGTCCCGATGGCTCGTACTGCTACTGAAAAACTTCAAATGCGTGGAGAGAGTATCACCGTTGAGAATATAGGAAAAACTGTAACTGACGGGTTTGAAAAAGTTTCATCAAATGTAAATGATTATATTAGTTCGGGTAAACCGAGGAGTGCACTTCAAAAAATTGGAGACACGTTAGTTGATATATTAGGTGTTGTTTTGAAAGTCGCTGTGGTATTATTGGGAATCATCGTATTACCTCCACTGTTATTTGCTTTATTTATCATGATTGTGGTAATTGGAGCCTTAATTGTGGCTGCTCTAGGGGGAGGATTCGGAATCTTATACAATATCCTTCCATCTGCTAATTGGGATATGATTAACTCCTATCCTGAATGGATGCTGATCCTGGCGAGTATTTCTACCGTATTATTAATTGGTATTCCAGTACTGTCGTTGATATACACCGTTTGCAGTCAGATATTCAAATTTAAGCCTTTACCTAGAGCTGTGAAGATTACTTTACTGGTTTTATGGTTAGTAGCTCTTTTTGCTAATATTATATTTGCCATAAGATACGGAATCCCTTTCTGGGGAGATTGGAATAATTGGTGGAATTGGAGTCCATCAGGTCTATGGCGAACTGGTTTTGGAGATTTTTGGTGATATAATTTTTATAATTTGTGTATTGTGTGTTTAAAAAAAGAAGGCCGCTCTTTCTCAGAGGGGCCTTTCTTCTAGGTTAACAAATTTATGAGTAAAAACCACTAATGAATCATATTCATTAAGTCTTTACAGTATCTTTAAATTATCGTTATAAAACATAAGATATATAAAGACGATACAAATATAGATAATGTTTTAATATAAAAAAACAGATCTTCATTTATATTCTTGTCTTATTTTTTCAGCAATCTCAGCTAATTCTTCCTGGGAAGGAGATAGTTTACCTTTACCGAAGTAGATATCAGACTCCTTTGTCATAGGAATAAGATGTATATGTGCGTGAGGTACTTCAAGACCAATAACAGTCATCCCAATACGTTTGCATGGAATAGCTGCTTTCTGTGCTGCAGCGACTTTTTTGGCGAATACCATCATTCGTCCTAACAAATCATCTTCGATATCAAAAATATAATCTATTTCCGTTTTGGGTACGATAAGAGTATGGCCAACAGCAACAGGATTAATATCCAAGAAAGCAAAAAACTCTTCATTCTCTGCTATTTTGTGGCTTGGTATCTCACCAGCAATGATTTTACTAAAAATAGTTGCCATCTATGGTTCGTTTAAATAGAAATATCCATTATCTCAAATCTCATAACTCCGGATGGAACATTTATATCTACTACATCCCCTACCTTTTTACCCATTAATCCTTTTGCGATGGGAGTACTTACGGATATTTTACCTTCTTTCAGATTAGCTTCTGATTCAGAAACCAATGTATATGTCATTACAGCATTATTATTTGTGTTTCTGATCTTCACTTTATTCAATATTTGAACAGCGTCTGTCGAGACCTGCGATTCATCAATCAGACGGGCATTTGCTATCAGAGTTTTTAATTGTGAAAGTTTGGCTTCCATAATCCCCTGCGCATCTTTTGCAGCATCATATTCTGCATTTTCAGATAAGTCTCCTTTATCTCTTGCTTCGGCTATTTGTGCTGATATCTCCGGACGCATCACAGTTTCCAGATAGTTGATTTCAGCTAAAATTTTGTTATAGCCTTCTTCTGTCATATAACTAACAGCCATAATAAATCCTCCAAATTGATTTTATACAAAAAAATTATTTCGCACAATAAAAAAAGAATCCCGACCAAACCGATTGGCCGGAACTCATAATATGTTTATTTATTTGAGGCAAAGGTATGTCTTTTTAATTAGATAAACAAAACAAATGGAAGTGCTTTATAACATATCTTATCGGTAAAAAAAGATTATTTTTGCAGAAAACAACATGTACATATGGCAAAGTATAATCGCATTCTATTGAAATTAAGTGGCGAATCACTAATGGGGGGAAAACAGTATGGTATAGACGAAATACGTTTAAACGAATATGCTAAACAAATCAAAGAAATAACCGAAATGGGGATACAAATAGGTATCGTGATCGGAGGAGGAAATATCTTTCGTGGGCTTAGTGGAGCATCTAAGGGATTCGACAGAGTGAAAGGTGATCAGATGGGTATGCTTGCTACTGTTATCAATAGCCTCGCTTTAAGTTCTGCACTAGTAGCCATAGGAGTGAAAACAAAGGTACTAACTGCGATACGAATGGAACCTATCGGCGAGTTTTACAATAAATGGCGCGCCATAGAATTATTGGAACAAGGAAATGTTGTTATAATGTCTGGAGGAACGGGTAATCCTTTCTTTACAACCGATACAGGATCATCTCTAAGGGGTATAGAAATAGAAGCTGATGTTATGCTAAAAGGAACACGTGTAGATGGTATTTATACCGCTGATCCAGAGAAAGATCCTACTGCAACAAAGTTTTCCGACATTACATATGATGAGATTTATAATCGTGGATTAAAAATTATGGATCTCACAGCCACTACCATGTGTAAAGAAAATAATCTTCCAATCATCGTTTTCGATATGGATACGAACGGAAACCTTAAGAAAGTAATGTCAGGTGAGAATGTCGGAACTTTAGTACATAATTAAATAGCGCGAAAAGAGAAAAGCGTGAAGGCGCGAAAGGATATAATTATACCTTCGTGCTTTCGCGCTTTATATCTTTACGCCTTTTCTTTATTGATGCTCAGGCCGTAAAAGGTCATTCACTGTTTTTACCGGATTAAATGTCTCAATAGGAACCTCCACAAAGACGGTATTCCAGTCGCTCATGGCGCCGTTCCAGAGACCGGGGAGTTCCAATGCTTTCAGTTCTTTGCCATCCTTACTTTTGGTCGAAATAAAGCCGGTATTTTTATCTACATAATCTGGAAGATTATATTTCTCGCCTTTATTATTTTTCAGGGCACACACCAGATCTACCGGATTAAAATGTGTTCCTTTCTCAAACATTTCTCTCATCTCTGGATTAGAAAGATCAATCTGTGAACTTTCGAGTATTTGGGGAGAATATGTTTGGTCGGGATTGATTGCAAGGAAAGGACCACCACCGGGTTCGCCCTGATTCCTTACCATACCACAAACACGTATCGGACGATTAAATTTATTTTTCAGATAAAGAATTAATTCAGCATCTTCCAATAATTTAGTATCTGGATTTCGTGTACATAATTTATTTTGTAGAAAATGAATCATTTCCTCCACTTGTTTGTGTGAATATTTCCCTGTATCAATTAATTCAAGGTATTCAAATACCTTTTTTTGAAGTCGGACCAAAATACCGGCAAGGATTTTCTTATAAATAACAGTAGAATATTTAAAACTGTCGGGTACTACATTATCAATATTTTTAATGAAAACAATATCCGCATCGATATCATTCAGGTTCTCAATCAATGCACCGTGACCACCAGGACGGAAAACCAGATTACCATTTTCATCCCGGAATGGTTCATTATCCTTATCAACAGCTATTGTGTCTGTAGATGGTTTTTGCTGGCTAAAGGTAATATGATATTCCACTGAAAATTTATTTTCATATTTTTCCTTTTTGTCATGAACCAACTTTTCGAATAAAGCTTTATGCTCAGGAGAAACTGTGAAATGAAGATTTACCTTACCCGTGCCATTTTTAGCATACATTGCTCCTTCGGCCAAATGCTCTTCCATAGCAGTACGGACACTTTTCGGGTATTTATGGAAAAGCAGAACCCCTTTAGGTAGCCCACCATAATTAAGTCCATCATTATTTAGCAATGCTGAAACGATTGTCTTACATTTATCCTCAGCTATAAGCTCATGAATATCTTTTTCTTCATAAGTGCGCAGATGAGTATTTAGCTTATCGTAAAAAGCAAAGTCCTCTATACTGTCGAAGAATGCTTTTTCAAAAGGAGTTTCAGGGGTATCATAGTCTGCATCCAGGAATTCATACAAATTTTTGAACATCCGGCTGGCAGCACCAGAAGCAGGGACAAATTTCACGATCTTACGATCTTTATTTAAATAATCCTCCCATGCAGTAATATAAGTAAGTTGATTATCTGGTGATACAACAGTTATTCCTTTATCTATAGAAGCAGAAGCAACAATTTCAAGAAAAGGAAAACCTTTTTTAAAGGCTTCAATTTGCTCATCAATCTGAGCAGGAGTTATACCTTTTGTTTCTAATCGATCTAAGTCATTTGCATTTAACATCGTAAGCACTTTTTAAATGAATATATGCAAATATACTTTTATTTAATTAATATGCGCCATATCAGGTGATCCTCAAATTAAAATAAAAATAATGTTCATCTGACATCTGTGTATAATCGGTTGATTTTAATCAGTTAATGACAGGTATTCTATAAGGATACGGATGGATTTTAATCAAAAAACATACATCCGTTTATTGAAATGATCTATTTATATAATCCTATTTTATCTTCAGATCTTTTTTGAAATGCAGTTTGTTTTAGTGTTTTAGTTGTATATTTTAAATGTTTCAGTCCATACATTTTCATCGACTTACAAAGGTGAAACAATCGGCTCACCCCTGTGAAACGATTGGCTCACAAGGGTGGAACGATCGACTCACAATTGTGAGCCGATGAAAATAGAGTGAATAAAGAACTAATACAAAGCTATTCTATTATTAATAGAACGAATACATCAGGGAGTTTTAGCATTGATTAATAAAATATTTGACCAGATATTCTTGTCAAAGAACTACTTTTTTATGGCTGCACATTTTATTTTCCGGTATTTACTGGGGGCCATCAGTTTCATCCGACGGAAAAACTTACAAAAATATTCATAACTGGCAAAACCCAGTATGTCTGATATTTCTCTTATAGTAAGTTCTGTATGTTCTAAATACCATTGCGCATCGCAACTCATGATATGATCTTTTAGCAACGTAGGTTGAGAATAGATTGTGCAGGCAGTTACAGCTTCGTTGAGTTCGCTTAATGTAATGCCAAGACTTTTTGCATAATTACTCATCATATCTATTTTACGTATTCGCACTTCTCTAGCAAACCGGTCTATAATATCATTACCTGTAGGTTTGAAAGAAGAGTGGCCATTTTCCGGCGGGGTCCAGAAGTCTTCTGCTGCGATTTTCCTTTTTGTTTCCATGGTTAATTAAATAAAATACTAAATACTGAAAGAGCCAAAGATAGTAAATAGTATTTATTTTATCTTTGCATATTATGACGGATACCAATTTTTTTACACCTGATGAGAAGAAAGCATTTCACTTGAAATATAAGGAACTGCTGAAATGTCTTTACTTATTCCTCGAAAAGGAAGATATCCATAAGATGAAAATGTTATTGCAACGGGTAATATCACTTGATTGCTATGGTAGGGATAAGAATGGTATTAACGGTCTGCTTAGAAATATTGATACAGCTCTTATTGCTGCCTCTGAGATCGGGCTGCGGCGTGCGCCTGTAATTGCCCTATTGCTTTATCGTCCGGTTTTAAAAGGGTTGATTTCATTGGATGAAATTGAGGAGACATTTGATAAAGATATTGCTCTTATTATATCCCGCCTGTTGAAAACTTCTGACTTGTATGCACGTAATACGGCAATTAATTCGGAAAATTTCCACCGCTTACTATTTTCTTTTGCAGAAGATGTACGTGTTATTCTTTTGATGATTGCCGATCGTCTCTGTATGATGCGCATGGGCAAGAAGCTGAAAAATGAAAATGACCGTATTCGTCTGGCTACTGAAGTTTCTTATTTATATGCTCCGCTGGCTCATCGTTTGGGATTTTATAAGATCAAAGGAGAACTGGAAGATCTGTCATTAAAATATCTCGATCCGAAACAGTTTGCTTTTATCAAACAAAAACTGAACGAAACGAAACGTTCGCGTGATGCCTATATTGCCGAGTTTATTGCTCCGGTGAAAAAGAAACTGGAGGAAGCCGGCTTTACATTTGATATTAAAGGAAGGACGAAGTCTATCCATTCTATCAATAATAAATTGAAGAAGCAGAATATTGAGTTTGAAGATGTCTACGACCTGTTTGCTATTCGTATCGTTTTGGATATGCCGGGTGCTACACGGGAAAAAGAACGTTCGGACTGCTGGCAGGTATATTCTATCGTGACGGATATGTATCAACCTAATCCGAAACGAATGAAAGACTGGATATCCATTCCTAAACAAAATGGTTACGAAAGCCTTCATGCTACTGTTATGGGACCGCAGAACCGTTGGGTAGAAGTTCAGATACGAACTGCCCGGATGGATGAGATCGCTGAAAAAGGTTTGGCTGCTCACTGGAAGTACAAAGGTGTGAGAGAAGAATTGGGATTGGATGAATTTCTAACCAATGTCAGAATGGCATTGGAATCTAAGGATACCGATCCTATGGACCTGATGAAGAACTTTAAAATGGATCTTTATAAAGATGAGATCTATGTTTTCACACCTAAAGGAGAATTAATGAAGCTTCCGGTAGGAGCTACTATTCTTGATTTTGCTTTTGCTATACATACGGATTTGGGAAGTAAGTGTGTATCGGGTAAAGTCAATGATAAGAATGTACCCATCCGTCATGTGTTACATAATGGAGATACTGTATCTGTTTTAACTTCTCCATCTCAATCACCGAAACGGGATTGGCTTACGTTTGTCACTACTTCTAAAGCCCGTATTAAGATAAAGCAGGCTTTACGTGAAGAAGCGGCGAAATCGGCAGACTTTGGTAAAGAAATGCTTCAGCGCCGGTTGAAGAATCGGAAAATCGAGATGGAAGAAGGGATATTTCTTCGCTATATCAAAAAGAAAGGGTATAAGACGGTCACCGATTTTTATGTAGACCTTTCAGATGAACGTCTTGATCCTAATCAAGTAATAGAAGAATATGTGGATGCTGAGCAAAAGGAGAAAGAAGCTGAGCATCACTCTGAAATACGTAGTGCAGAAGAATTCGTAACAACAACTGAAGTTGAAGAAATATCAAGAAGCAGGGATGTCCTTGTTATCGATCAGAATTTAACCGGTATAGAATATAAACTGGCTAAGTGCTGTAATCCTATTTTCGGAGATGAGATATTTGGTTTTGTTTCAACTAACGGTATAAAAATTCATAGGGTAGGATGTCCGAATGAGCAGGAGATGCGGAAACGGTTCGGATACCGGATCATTGATGCCCGTTGGAGTGGTAAGGAAGGTAGTGGTGATATAGTTAACTTACGTGTTGTAGGTAGGGATGATATTACCATTGTTACTAATATTACTTCTGTAATCAGTAAAGAGTCAGGCGTAACGCTTCGTTCGCTCAATATCGATACAGTAGATGCTTTTTTCCGCGGTCACTTCTCTGTACTGGTGAAAAGTAAAAATGCACTTGCTTTATTAATCGGGAAAATTAAAGCTGTTAAGGGTGTGAAAACTGTTGAACGGCTCAATGCTTAACAGGTTTCAAATCCATTTTGTCTGCCTGCTTCATCATAAACTCTTTGGCAGCTTCGTAGTCATTAGGAATAACTCCGTCAAGAATTGCATTTTTGATGGCTTCTTTAAGAGTTCCGACGGGGCGGGAAGGGGACAATCCGAAAGTCTCCATGATTTCTTCTCCTGATACAGGGGGTTGGAAGTTGCGTACCCGGTCTTTTTCTTCTATATCAGCCAATTTGTTTCTTACCAATTGGAAATTGTTGAGATAACGGCGTACTTTATCAGGGTTCTTGCTGGTAATATCGGCTTCGCAAAGTAGCATCAGATCGTCGATGTCATCTCCGGCATCAAAAAGTAGACGGCGGACGGCAGAATCTGTTACCTCTTCGTCTACAAGATTGATAGGACGCATATGCAAATTGACCATCTTCTGCACATACTTCATTTTTTCGTTCATCGGGAGTTTCATGCGGCGGAATATCCCCGGTATCATCTTTTCTCCAATAAAGTTGTGATTATGGAAGGTCCATCCCTGCTTTTTATCCCATTTCTTGGTTGCCGGCTTGCCAATATCATGCAATAAGGCGCTCCATCGGAGCCATAAATTATCTGTATGGCGGCTGAGGCGGTCAAGCACCATCAATGTATGCGCGAAATTGTCTTTATGTCCGATCCCTTCTTTTGTTTCGGCACCTTTTAAGGCGCTTAATTCGGGGAATATTAAAGACAGTAATCCTGTTTTATCCAATAATTCAAATCCGACAGAGGGTTTGGGAGAGAGGATAATCTTATTTAGTTCATCAATTATTCGCTCTTTTGAGATAATGTCTATCCGTTCTTTGTTTCTTTCGATCGCCTCGAATGTTTCCACATCAATGAAGAAACCTAACTGTGAAGCAAAACGGATGCCGCGCATCATGCGCAGAGGATCATCGCTAAAAGTAATGTCCGGATCAAGTGGGGTGCGAATGGTGTAGTTCTCCAGGTCGTATAAGCCGTCGAATGGGTCGGCCAGTTCACCGTAGTGATCTTTGTTAAGGCAGAGAGCCATTGCGTTGATGGTAAAATCCCTGCGATTCTGATCATCCTGAAGTGTACCGTCTTCTACAATCGGTTTACGGCTGTCAAGACGGTAGGATTCTTTCCTGGCTCCCACGAATTCGATTTCCAGGTCACCGCTTTTTACCTGTGCGGTACCAAAATTCTTAAATACCGATAGCTTTGCCGATTTCCCTAATTTGTTGGCGACTGCTTTTGCCAGTTCAATTCCGCTGCCAACTGCAACTATGTCGATGTCCTTGGATTCACGTTGGAGGAAAATATCGCGTACATACCCTCCAATGACGTAGGTTTCAACACCTAGTTCGTCAGCCGATTCTGAAATGATCCTGAATGGTTTGGCGGATATATGTTTTAGTATGTCGTTGTTTTCCGGATTAATATATGTCATTTACTGAAAATCATTATATATAAAATAAGGGAGCTACCATAACAAAGAAACAGTATAAAAGTTTCATTCCTGTTCCTATAATAAAGCCTCCTAATGCCCCCATTGCCGCTTTAAAAGCGTCGCCTGCCGTCTGCTTGGCAAAAATGAATTCACCAATAAACGCTCCGAGTATCATTCCCATAATCATGCCGATAGGGGTTAGAAACATTCCTGCAATCATTCCTACAATAGAACCGATTGTTGCATACTTTGAACCTCCGGTTGTTTTAGTGATAAGTGGCGGAAGGAAATAATCGATCACTGATATGATCAGCATTACAATACCTGTGCCAATCAGAAAAGCCGTAGAGAAATGAACAAATTCGCTCCATTGGATCAGCCAAAGCCCGGCATACGAAAGAGGCGGACCGGGCAAAGCCGGTAAGATAGATCCTGCTATGCCAACGATAAAGCATATAATTGCCAGAATAAGCAATAGAATTTCCATATTGATAACAAAAGTACGATAAATTCAAGAACGAATTATTATTAGCGAAAAATTTCTTTAATCTTGTTGTTTGATTTGTCTATTTGACATACCTTTGCGGAAAATTTAAGCAGGAATAAAAGAAATTTCTAAATAAAGTAAGAACTTAAACAATTTATCTTATGTGGTTACTTAATTCTTCTATTGGGAAGAAACTGATAATGAGTATATCAGGTCTCTTCCTTATTTTGTTTCTACTGTTTCACATGTCGATGAATGTTACGGCGGTTTTCTCGGAAGAGGCTTATAACATGATTTGTTCATTTCTCGGCTCAAACTGGTATGCAGTTGCCGGTACGCTGGTACTTGTAGCCGGTTTTGTGATTCATATTCTTTATTCTATTATGCTTACGCTGCAAAACCGGAAAGCTCGCGGTAATGACAGGTATGCGGTGAATTCTAAACCTAAAATGGTAGAATGGTCATCACAAAACATGTTTGTGTTGGGTCTTATCGTGGTGGGTTTACTTGTGATACACGGTTCGCAATTCTGGTACAAGATGATGTTTGCCGAATTAATAGGACATCATGAAGTGGCTCTTGGCGGAACGATGGTATCAACTACAGCAGGTGCTGAATTTATCAAGTATTATTTCAGCCAGCCTCTAATTGTTGTTATATATCTTGTTTGGTATGTGGCGTTGTGGTTCCACCTGACACACGGTTTTTGGAGTGCGATCCATACAATCGGTTGGGATAATAACATATGGTTGAATCGTTGGCAAGTGATTTCCAACATCTTTGCAACTCTAATCTGCTTAGGCTTTGCATTTGTAACCATATTCTTCTATCTGAAGAGTTTACAGTTATTTTAAGGTGTAATCAAAATAGAAAAAGACATTATGACTCAGATAAATTCAAAAATCCCTGAAGGCCAGTTGGCTGAAAAGTGGAATAATTATAAAGATCATCAGAAATTGGTGAATCCGGCAAACAAGCGTCGTTTGGATATTATTGTAGTAGGTACCGGTCTGGCCGGAGCTTCTGCTGCAGCTTCGCTTGCTGAAATGGGATTCAATGTTTTGAACTTCTGTATCCAAGATTCTCCTCGTCGCGCACACTCAATTGCTGCACAAGGAGGTATCAATGCTGCCAAGAATTATCAGAATGACGGTGACTCTGTTTATCGTTTGTTTTATGATACGATCAAAGGAGGTGACTATCGTGCTCGTGAAGCTAACGTTTATCGTTTAGCTGAAGTTTCCAACTCTATTATTGACCAGTGTGTTGCTCAAGGTGTTCCTTTTGCACGCGAATATGGTGGTTTGTTGGATAACCGTTCATTCGGTGGCGCTCAGGTATCCCGTACTTTCTATGCCCGTGGTCAAACTGGTCAGCAATTATTGTTAGGAGCTTATTCGGCTTTAAGTCGTCAGATAGGTTTAAATAAAGTAAAGATGTATACACGCCATGAAATGGTAGATGTGGTAAAAGTAGACGGACGTGCTCGCGGTATCATTGCCCGTAACCTCATTACAGGTAAACTGGAACGTTTCGCTGCTCATGCGGTAGTTGTTGCTACCGGTGGATATGTAAACACATTCTTCTTATCTACTAATGCGATGGCTTCCAATGGTTCGGCTGCATGGCAATGCTACAAGAAAGGTGCTTACTTTGCTAATCCTTGTATGGTTCAGATACACCCTACTTGTATTCCGGTACATGGCGAATTCCAGTCTAAGCTTACATTAATGTCGGAATCACTTCGTAACGACGGACGTATCTGGGTTCCTGCAAAGAAAGAAGATGCCGAAGCAATCCGTGCCGGTAAATTGAAACCGACGCAACTTAAAGAAGAAGATCGTGACTATTATCTGGAACGTCGTTATCCGGCATTCGGTAACCTTGTTCCTCGTGACGTGGCTTCCCGTGCAGCTAAAGAACGTTGCGATGCAGGTTTTGGAGTAGGAGCCGGACAGGCTGTTTACCTTGACTTTGCTGAGGCTATTAACCGTTTAGGTAAAGATGTAGTTGAAGCACGTTACGGAAACCTTTTCCAGATGTATGAAAAGATCGTTGACGATAATCCATATGAAACACCGATGATGATCTACCCGGCTTTACATTATTCAATGGGTGGCCTTTGGGTTGATTATGAATTGATGACTTCTGTTCCCGGACTTTTCGCTATCGGTGAAGCAAACTTCTCCGATCATGGTGCAAACCGTTTAGGAGCTTCCGCGTTGATGCAAGGATTGGCAGACGGATACTTCGTTCTTCCTTATACTATACAGAACTATCTGGCTGATCAGATTCAGGTTCCACGTTTCAGTACTGATCTTCCTGAGTTTGCCGAAGCTGAAAAAAATATCAAAGAACGTGTTGACCGTTTAATGAATATTAAAGGAAAACGTTCTGTAGATAGTATCCATAAAGAGTTAGGTCATATCATGTGGGATCACGTAGGTATGGCACGTAATGCAGAAGGATTGAAAGAGGCTATCGAAATGTTGAAGAAGTTGAAAAAAGAATTCTGGAGCAATGTTCGTATTCCGGGTAATCCTGTGGATCTGAATGTTGAGTTGGAAAAGGCATTACGTTTAGCTGATTTTATTGAAATAGGCGAATTAATGGCTCACGACTCGCTGGATCGTGCTGAATCATGTGGCGGACATTTCCGTGAAGAGTATCAAACTCCGGAAGGAGAAGCTCTTCGTCGTGATGATCTGTTCTCTTACGTATCTTGCTGGGAATATCAGGGTGAAGATAAAGCTCCTGTTATGCTGAAAGAGCCGCTTGATTATGAATTCGTAGTTCGTCAACAAAGAAATTACAAAAACTAAACAACCATGGACAAAAATATAAATATCACCCTGAAAGTTTGGCGTCAGAAAGGGCCGAAAGAAAAAGGCACTTTCGAAACTTACCAACTCAAAGATATATCACAAGGAAGTTCTTTCCTTGAAATGTTGGATATACTTAATGAGCAGTTGGTTAATGAAGGAAAAGAACCTGTAGTGTTTGATCATGACTGCCGCGAAGGTATCTGCGGAATGTGTTCTTTGTACATTGACGGACATGCACACGGTCCGGATACAAGTGTTACTACTTGCCAGCTACATATGCGTAAATTTGACGATGGAGCTACGATCACTATTGAGCCTTGGCGTTCTGCCGGTTTCCCCGTAATCCGCGACTTGATGGTAGATCGCTATGCCTATGATAAGATTATCCAGGCAGGTGGCTTCGTCTCGGTTAATACAGGCGGTATACCGGATGCAAATGCAATTCCTATCCCTAAAAAGGATGCAGATTTGGCAATGGATGCTGCTGCATGTATCGGTTGTGGCGCTTGTGCTGCTGCATGTAAGAATGGTTCGGCTATGCTATTTGTTTCTGCTAAAGTAAGCCAATTAGCGTTATTACCTCAGGGTAGGGTAGAAGCTGCTCGGCGTGCAAAAGCTATGGTTGCAAAGATGGATGAATTGGGATTTGGTAACTGTACCAATACCCGGGCTTGTGAAGCCGAATGTCCGAAAGATATTTCCATTACCAACATAGCCCGTTTAAACCGAGAGTTTATTAAGGCTAAGTTGCAGGATTAAATAAATGAAGAAATAAAAAGAATAAAACTCCTCCACTGCGATATCTTTGGGGGAGTTTTTTTATCGGGAAAATTCGTCGGTTCGTCGGGGAACGGCCTATAACAAACGTTTTTGGGTTGCAAAGAAAACATTGACAGCATACATTTGCCCTAAATTTTAATAGTAAAAATTATGAATGCTTTTCATGTACATCGTAGTTGGCATAGCAAGTTAAACAACATCGTAACTGCTGCCGTTTTTATCATTGTTGGATTATTATTCCTCGGTCGTAATTTAGGGTATGTAAACGAAGAACTTTTTCATACCATTGTTTCCTGGCAAATGTTGCTTATAGTAATTGGCGTTGTCCAGTTGATAAAAAGACACTTTTTGGGCGGGTTGATCCTTATTTCTGTAGGAACATATTTCCTTATTCCTTCAGCTTATGGATTAGGTACTTACTGGCCTGTATTTCTTATCGTGATAGGTATAGGAATACTTTTTAAAAAAAGAAACGGCCGTTGTCATAGTAATAAAAGAGTAAAAGAAGAAACTATTTCAAATGGTGACGGATTTGTAAAGTCAGATGTAAGTTTTGGCTCTTCAAAACATATTGTTCTGGATCCGGTGTTTAAAGGTGCCGACCTTGACGTATCCTTCGGCGCTATAACCTTGGATTTAAGAAGAACCAGACTAGAACAGGAAGTAACTTATATAGAAGTTGATACCTCTTTCAGCGGGATCGAGTTATATATTCCTTCTGACTGGAACGTGATTATTGAAGCAGAAACAACAATGGGAGGCATTGAGGATAAAAGATATGTATCTTCACAAATAGATGAATCTCATAAAATAATAATCAGAGGAGATATAAGCTTCAGTGGTTTAGAAATTAAAAGTTAAGAATGCTTGATCATCCGTTTATATCATCAACATTTAACAGGGTAATAGGAATACTACTTATTCTAACGGCAGTTATAGTGCAGTGGGGAGTACTTGTTTACTATGTCGATTTGGGATATTGGCCGGCTTTAGCTGATAGCATCCTTTATATAGGATTGTTAGCAGTTGCCGGCTTTTTGGGATGGTTCTTTATTTCGGAAGTACGAGTATGGCAGGCCCAGGTGGGAGTTGCGTTACTTGTGCAACTGGTTTGTCTGGCGATTACTTATTCCGTTCTGGCCATTTTCAGAATAGAAGATACAGAGATTTTTCTGACTACTTTACCATTACGTTTCTTGTTTGGATTCTTATGTTGGATTATTTTAATCCAATGGTATAGACAATTGGCAGAAAGAGAATATATGGATGAGCCCGAAAAAACAGAAATACAGGATATTGAAGAGACAGAAGCAATCGATCGTATCTCTGTAAAAGATGGCTCTCGTATACATATCGTTCATATGAATGATTTATTGTGTATTCAGGCATGTGGAGACTATGTAACCCTTATCACTCCAACCGGTCAGTATATTAAAGAACAAACTATGAAATACTTTGAAAACCATTTGCCACGAGGCTCTTTTGTTCGTATTCACCGTTCGTCTATAGTTAATACAAATTATATCATGCGAATCGAATTATTTGGGAAAGAAAGTTATCACATTAAGCTTACAAATGGTATAAGTTTGAAGGCCAGTAGCGCAGGTTATAAATTATTAAAAGAAAGATTGAACTTGTGATGCTTAAAATTGTTTACTTTTGTACCCGCAAGTGAAAAAAGATAAGTCAGTATTTAATAAATTAATAGGTATATGAAGGTTAAAGGTTTGGTGTGGGGAGCGGCGGCTCTCTCAATATTGATTTCTTGTGGAAAGAAATCAGACAAAGCAAATAGTGATACTGTGCTTCAGGAATACCCTACAACGATAGTCAATAAACAAGATGCTACTCTTCAAACGGTTTATCCTGTTACTATCAGAGGGAGAGAGGATATTGAAATACGTCCGCGTATTGACGGGTTTATCGAAGCAATCTATATTGATGAAGGTTCAGTAGTGAGGAAAGGTCAGGCATTATTTAAAATCAATTCTCCTCAAAGCGAACAAGCCCTTACTACCGCCCAGGCAGCAGTAACTTCTGCGGAAGCCCAGGTAAATACGGCTAAGCTGAATGTAGATAGGATTGCTCCGTTAGCTGAAAAAGGAATTGTAAGTAAAGTTCAGTTAGAAACTTTCCAAAATACCTATGAATCTGCTTTAGCAACAAAAGCTCAGGCAGAAGCATCTTTAAAAAATGCACAGGCTACATTAGGCTGGACGAACGTTACAAGTCCTGTAGATGGAGTGGTTGGCTCAATTCCTTACAGACAAGGGAGTTTAGTTAATAATCAGAATATTCTTACTACCGTAGCGAATACAAGCAATGTGTTTGCTTATTTTTCATTGAACGAGAAAACGCTTACAGAATTCCTGAATACATTGGAGGGGGCAACACAAGCTGAGAAAATAAAAAATGCTCCGAAGGTAACCTTAACATTAGCTGACGGTACTGTTTATCCTGAAGAAGGAAAAATAGAAACAATTACGGGGACAGTCAATATAACAACCGGTTCAGCTAATTTCCGTGCCGAATTCCCTAATCCTCAAGGGATGCTGAGAAGTGGAACCAGCGGTACAATTTCTATACCAAGAGTCTTGGAGGATGTTATCGTAATCCCACAAAAAGCAACTTTTGCACAGCAAGATAAGGTGCTTGTATATAAAGTTCAGGCTGATTCTGTAGTACAAAGCATTATTTCAGTAGTCCCGACTCCTGATGGAAGAAGTTACGCAGTAACCAATGGATTGAACGAAGGAGACAGAATCGTTACCGATGGAGTTGCCACTTTATCAAACGGGAAAAAGATTAAAGCAAATTAAAAGGTAAAGACAATGCTAAAAACATTTATAGAGAAACCTGTATTGTCCACCGTGATCTCAATCCTGATCGTGGTGTTAGGTATTATTGGGTTGCTGACTCTTCCTGTTGAACAGTATCCTGATATTGCTCCTCCAACCGTTTCCGTTTCCGCTAATTATCCGGGGGCAAATGCAGATGTGGTAATGAAAAGTGTAGTAATACCTCTTGAAGAAGCCATTAATGGTGTGGAAGGTATGACTTATATGACTTCGTCGGCCTCCAATAACGGTATGGCAAGTATCAATGTCTTTTTTGAAAGAGGTATTAACCCTGATATCGCGTCGGTAAACGTTCAGAACCTTGTCGCACGTGCCAGTTCATTATTACCACAGGAGGTAACACAATCGGGTGTGACTGTCCGTAAGCAACAGAGTAGTACGATCATGATGATTTCTATTTCATCTGACAATCCCGACTATGATCGTATATTCATACAGAATTATGCCAATATAAATATTCTTCCGCAAATTAAACGTGTTAAGGGTGTTGGTGATGCAAATGTATACGGAGCACAGGATTATTCCATGCGTATATGGTTCAAACCTGATGTAATGGCGTCTTATAAACTAACTCCCATGGAGGTGATTGCTGCTTTGCAAGAACAGAATATTGAAGCTGCACCCGGAGAGTTAGGACAAAATAGTGACCAGACATTTCAGTATACCTTAAAATACACCGGACGTCTGACATCAGCTGAAGAATTCGGAAATGTAATCATTCGTTCTGAAAATGGACAAATACTCCGGGTAAAGGACATTGCTGATGTTGAGTTGGCCGCGCTAAGTTATATTGTAAATTCCAGGCTCGACGGAAAGGAAACAGTTGCTATCGGTATTAGCCAGACAGCAGGATCTAATGCACAGGAAGTTATTCAAAATATCAAAAACGAACTGAATGAAGCAAGCAAATTATTCCCTCCGGGCATAAAAGTCAATTATGTATTTGATGCCAATGAGTTTTTGGATGCTTCTATTAATAAGGTGGTATCGACATTGCTTGAGGCTTTTTTATTGGTATTCCTGGTTGTGTTCATCTTCCTGCAGGACTTCCGCTCAACCATTATTCCGGCTATCGCCGTGCCGGTTGCCATTGTAGGTACATTCTTTTTCCTTCAATTGTTCGGTTTCTCAATCAACCTGCTTACCCTCTTCGCACTGGTATTAGCCATAGGAATTGTGGTGGATGACGCGATAGTCGTCGTCGAGGCGGTCCATGCCCAGTTGGACGCAGGAATGAAAGATCCGAAAGAAGCAACCTTAAAAGCAATGGGAGAAATCGCTCCGGCTATCGTATCTATTACGTTGGTTATGTCGGCGGTATTTATCCCGGTTAGTTTTATCGGCGGAACATCCGGTGTATTCTATAAGCAATTCGGTTTGACTTTGGCCATATCTATTATGATCTCTGCTGTAAATGCTTTAACATTAAGTCCGGCTCTTTGCGCATTGTTCCTGAAAGCTCATGGCGACGAAGAGATGAAAAAGAAAAACTTCCTGCAACGTTTTTACTTTGCCTTTAATACAGGCTTTAGTGCAGCTACAAATAAATATAAATCATCCCTTCTTTTCCTTGGAAAAAAGAAGCATCGTTGGATTACAGTTGCTATTATTGCTCTAAGCGGATTAATTCTGGTTGGATTAATGGCCAGAATTCCTACCGGTTTCGTGCCCCAGGAAGACAGTGGTGGTGTAATGGGTATGATCACATTACCTCCGGGAACATCTCTGGAGCGTACGGACTCATTAGTTTATCAGATTGTCGAGATCGCCAGTGAAATTCCGAATGTGCATTATGTACAGAATATTACCGGTGTAAACTTTATGAGTGGTATTGGTAGTTCATATGCAACAATTATGTTGAAGATGGATCCGTGGAGTGAACGTAAAATAACATCCAATGAAGTTGCAGCCATACTGAAACAAAAAACCGATACGATTGCTAATGCAACCTTTATCTTTATGGGTATGCCGACTCTTCAGGGCTTTGGTCTTAGTAATGGAGTCGAAATGCAAATGCAGGACCGTACGGGGGGTGATGTTAATCAGTTCTTTGATATTACCAATCAATTTCTCGACAAAATGAGGGCGCGTGATGAGGTTATGATGGCTATGACCACCTTCAACCCTAACTTCCCTCAGAAAGAACTAACTGTAAATATTGCTAAGGTTAAAGATGCAGGACTGACACTGGGAGCAGTAATGACAACTTTACAAGCCTATGTGGGAAGTATGTATATTTCCAATTTCAACCTGTATGGTAAACAATTCCGTGTAATGGTACAAGCTGCCCCCGAATTTCGTTCGAAGTTGGAAGATCTGGATCGTTACTACGTAAAAACTTCTTCCGGAGAAATGGCGCCGATAACGGAGTTTATAAGTATTAAAGATATTACAGGTCCGCAGATGTTGAATCGTTTCAATATGTATTCGTCTATGAGTGTGACAATTATTCCTAACTTCCTCGACGGATACAGTACAGGGGACGTATTAAATGCTGTAAGGGAAGAATCTGTCCAAACACTTCCGGCCGGATATAGCTACGACTTCTCAGGGATGACCCGTGAAGAAGTAACGAGTGGCGGTCAAACTTACATGATCTTTGCGCTTTGTTTGATCTTTGTTTACCTGTTGCTTGCCGCATTATATGAAAGCTATATTATACCATTGGCAGTAATTCTATCATTACCGGTAGGGTTATCAGGAGTTTTCATCTTTATATTCTTTGGTTTGATGACAGGTACAGGTATAGTAAATAATATTTATGTACAGATATCGCTCATTATGTTAATCGGTTTGCTGTCGAAGAATGCCATATTGATTGTGGAATACGCCATGCAGCGACGACAGCAGGGAATGAGTGTTGTTGAAGCGGCTGTAAATGGGGCCGTAGCCCGTCTTCGCCCGATCCTGATGACTTCGTTTGCCTTTATCTTTGGTCTTTTGCCTTTAGCGTTAGCCTCAGGTGCGGGAGCAATTGGTAACCGTTCAATCGGGATTAGTGCTATCGGAGGTATGCTTATCGGTACATTGGTCGGGGTATTGGTAATTCCATCTTTGTATATCATCTTCCAGACTATACAAGATAAGATAAGCAAATCAGGATTTATTAATACGAATGATGAATATATCAAGACTAGTAAATGATGAAAGTTATGAGAAAGATATATATAAAAAGTATCATTCTTGGAGGAGTCCTTCTCGTAATGGGATTTTCTTCCTGCCAGATGGTCAATAAATATAAGGCACCCGAAATTGAAGATGCTTACCTGTTCAGGGCAGAAAATCCTAATGATACCACAACAATAGCTAATATCCCCTGGCGGGAGTACTTTACTGATCCTTATTTACAGGGACTGATTCAGGAAGGATTAGAGCAGAATTTTGACTTAAAAATTGCGGTGACTCGCATTCAACAGGCAGAAGTAGCATTGGGAATTGCGCGTGCAGCTTATTTCCCGACAGCGGCACTGGCCGGACAGGTTGAACATACCAGGTATAGTGTAAATTCTGAAGGAAAAAAAGATGTATTGGGTAATGGATCAACAAATTATCGGCTGGGAGTAGCTGTACAATGGGAATTAGACCTTTGGGGGAAACTTAACAGACAATCCCGTGCCCGTTATGCCCAGTTCATGGGATCACATGCCTATCGTAATCTGATACAAACTTCATTGATCTCCAATATCGCTAATACTTATTATTCATTAGTGGCATTAGATGAGCAATTGACTGTAACAAAAGAAATGGTTGAACTACTAAAGGAAAGTACAGAAACCATGCAGGCTATGATGGAAGCCGGAATGTTGAATGGTGCGGCGGTTGAACAAAGTAAATCGCTTCTCTATAGTACGCAAATAGGAATCCCCGGCCTGGAAAGCCAGATCCGGCAACTGGAAAACTCGCTAAGTGTAATGCTTGGAAGAAATCCGGGACCTGTTTTACGTAGAACATTGGAAGATCAGGCAGTACCGAGGGAAATGGAACATGGTATCCCCGCTCAAATGTTGGCAAAAAGACCCGACGTTATGCAGGCTGAGTTAGCTTTCCGTTCTGCATTTGAAATGACGAATGCCGCTCAGGCCGCTTTGTATCCTTCTATAACATTAGCGTCTGGATCAATGATCGGTTTCGGAGCTTCGACTCTGTCTGATTTCTTTAAACCGGAGAATATCTTTGCTAATATTATAGGTGGGTTGGCTCAACCGATTTTTGCCGGTAAACAATTACGCGGACAAGTAAAGATATCTAAAGCCCAACAGGAAGAAGCGTTACTTACTTTTCGTAAAACGGTATTAAGCGCAGGCCAGGAAGTTTCAGATATCCTTTTTACTTTTGAATCATCATTAAAGAAAAATGAGTACAGAGCACAACAAGTAGAAGCAACCAATACAGCAGTCTACTACACACAAGAACTTCTTAAAGCAGGTGAAGCTAATTATACAGAAGTACTGAATGCACAACAAAACCTGTTACAAGCAGAATTAGGTCAAGTCAGTGACAAACTGGAACAACTCCAGGCAACAGTCAATCTTTACCGTGCATTAGGCGGTGGTATAGAGTAATCTTTACCCTTCCCGATTTTAAAATATAATTGCTGCTGTCCAAAGTCGGATAGCAGCATTTTTTTTTATACTTATTTAGCTATGATATTCTTCCATTGATATAACCGGAAAGGATATTTATTCAAGCCGCTTTCTCCCAATGAATTAATTTCCGCTTTGTCTTTATAAGCATGAATAAGTAAATCTTCGTCATCTAATATACCACGCTTACCCCTGTCTTCATAGATTACAGAGATTTGATAGTTGTTCCCAAAGCTGATAATGGTACCCGCTTCCACCTTGTCCGTAGAAATGAGATATTCCATAAGGTGTCTCGGACCACAATAAGGAATAGTATAGCCTTGACGTCTTCTACCGTAAATAGCCATCTCGGCGCAATCCACTCCTAATCTTAAATTGGTTTGATGTTTTTCTTTTAACCTACGCGGAGGCAATACAAACGGAACATTCAGTAGTTCCTCCAAATAACCGATATATCCTTCCGATTGCTTATTGATTAGTTCGATGATAAGGTATTCTTCATAGATATTTATTGCACATATCGTATCTTCTTCCAAAGGCTCAAAAGAGCATAGATAATGACCTAACGGCAATTGATCCAAAAAGTTTTTTTTCTCTGTTTTAGATACAGAATAGATTATTGGTTGAATACTTTTAGCTTGTTCCGTATTTGTGTAAATAGGTGTGAGTAAATAAAACTCTTCCGGCAAAGTGGATATAGTTATTTCATTTAGAAATACCACTTGTCCGGTTAAACTATTCAGGATCGCTAAACCAATTACTAAGTAAAAGTATTTCCGATATACACGTATCATTATATTTATTGCCTTTATAGACATCCACTATTGTTATTTTGAGCTTAGTCACCAAACCATACGTACTCTCTCCGAATGATGTGGCCACTTTACTGTATAAATGATTAGAGATATTTTCCTTATAAGGCAGGTCTTCCAATTCCACCTCAAATTCATCTTTTTGCTCTTCGTCATCATAGATTTTCATGGCGTATTCAATTTTAATTTTCTTTACCCGGTTGTTGTTATAATATGCTTCTTCCGACTTCATATACCCGCTAAGCATGATGATTGCACCCAGATGAAGTGGTTTTAAACTTACTTCGAACCATTCTCCGATACCATTATTTTGCGGAACCCAGGCTGTCGTATAATTTTCATCTACTAAATTATTGACCGGATAGTTTGTTTGGGAAGACGATGAACGGATATCTGATACATGTGTTTGTGTTACATTTGAGGATTGGATAAATGCTGTTTGTTGAGCATTCTCATTGTTGTATCGTATGTACAAGGGGTATGCACTTTCGAATTTGAATGATTTGCATGTATAGTGATATGTTCCATTCTTTTCGGTGAAGGGTAATCCATTTATGACTAATGTATTTTCATCAATACTATTTTCTTTCACACTAATCGTTATTTCCATATCCTCAACTATTCCATTCCCCAGTACATAGCAGGCGTAAAATCCCAATACACAGTTCTGGGACTAAAATAACGGAAAAAATCCTTTGACGTTTCAACATCCGTAAAGTTAGTCTGCAACAGGTACGAGACTTCAAGATCGACAGATTGTTCCGTTGGTATGTCCAAATGAGTATAAAACCATTTTCGTTTCAGGTTTATGGCATTCTCACTATCATTATCCGACATCTGACGATACTTTTCGAAGGTGGTGAATTCCTCTGTTCCCTCGTACGTCAATTCTTTTCCTGCTAAGGTGAAACGAAGATCTTTTATATAGGCATCATCCCAGGCAAAACGATTGTTTGTTTCATCAAAAGTAAAATCTATAGGGAATCCATACTTTACTTCCTGTGTTTCTTTTGACTCATTTACTAAGGTGTACCTGGTATGAATACTGCAATAAGCGCCTTGTATTTCAATAGAGAGTTTTTCTTTCTGCAACTTTACTTGGGGCATATTGATAAACTGCATATTGCCGGCACCTACAATACCTGAACCATCTACCGGTCCGCCGTTTGCCCATAAAAAAGCAGGGATGATAAACAAAAGAAAAGATACCGGGTACTTCATAAGGTTAAATGTTTAAGATTACCTCACAAACATAAAAAGAAAAAGCAGAACGAAGAAATTTCCGTTCTGCTTTCTATGAGTTCTGATCTTTAAAGAAGAATTGCTTCTCGCTTAATTTTTAAAGAACAGATTATTATCTACCGCGTCTATTATAATCGGACGGCTTTTATCGATCTGTCCGCTCAATATCTGTTTTGATAATTCATTCAACACATATTTTTGAATAACACGTTTCACCGGACGGGCTCCATATTGCGGATCATATCCCTCATCAGATATAAACTGTAGGGCGTCTGTCGTGAATTCCAGAGCAATGCCGTTTTGTTCCAGCATCTTCTTTATACCTTCCAACTGAAGAACAACAATCTTTCTGATCTCCTGTTCGTTCAGCGGAGTAAACATGATGATTTCGTCAATACGGTTGAGGAATTCAGGACGAATCGTTTTGCGTAACAGATCCATTACCTCATCTTTCGTCTGCTCCATTATCTTATCATGGTTATGAGGAGTAATCTTTTCAAAGTTTTCACGAATCAAAGAAGATCCCATATTACTTGTCATGATGATAATCGTATTCTTAAAGTTTACAACACGGCCTTTGTTATCAGTCAATCGACCGTCGTCCAGTACTTGTAACAATATATTGAATACATCCGGATGTGCTTTTTCTATCTCGTCGAACAATACGACAGAATAAGGCTTACGGCGAATAGCTTCCGTGAGTTGTCCGCCTTCATCATATCCCACATATCCGGGAGGCGCGCCGATCAATCGGGTGGCACTGAATTTTTCCTGATATTCACTCATGTCGATACGAGTCATCATATTCTCATCATCAAACAGATATTCCGCTAACGCTTTTGCAAGCTCAGTTTTACCCACACCGGTAGTTCCGAGGAAGATAAACGAACCGATCGGACGTTTCGGGTCTTGCATTCCCGCGCGGCTTCTACGTACGGCATCTGATACTGCGGCAATCGCTTCATCCTGGCCTACAACGCGTTTATGTAATTCGTCTTCCAAGTGCAGTAGTTTATCTTTTTCGCTTTGCATCATCTTATTTACCGGAATTCCGGTCCAGCGGGAAACGATATCGGCAATGTCTTCCGTATCCACTTCTTCCTTGATCATAGCGGAAACACCCTGCATCTCATGAAGACGCGACTGAATCTCAACATTCTCCTCTTCTTTAGCCTGTATCTTTCCGTAACGTATCTCGGCTACTTTACCATAATCACCTTCCCGTTCGGCCTTGTCGGCTTCGAACTTCAGGTTTTCAATATCGATTTTGTTCTGTTGTATTTTATTGACAAGCCCTCGTTCGCTTTCCCATTGAGCTTTCTGCTTCTTTTCTTCTTCTTTCAGATTGGCAATATCCTTATTCAGATCTTGCAGTTTAGGTTTATCATCTTCGCGTTTGATAGCTTCCCGTTCGATCTCCAATTGCTTGATACGGCGACTGATCTCATCTAACGACTCGGGGACTGAATCCACCTGGATACGTAAACGGGCGGCTGCCTCATCCATCAGGTCAATGGCCTTATCAGGAAGAAAACGATCTGTTATATAACGGCTTGAAAGTTTAACCGCTGATATAATCGCATCGTCTTTGATACGCACCTTATGATGATTTTCGTACTTTTCTTTTAATCCGCGCAGGATGGAGATAGAATCCAACTCGTCCGGCTCATCCACCATTACCACCTGGAAACGACGTTCAAGGGCTTTATCTTTTTCGAAATATTTCTGGTACTCATCTAATGTGGTAGCGCCAATCGAACGCAATTCTCCACGAGCCAATGCAGGTTTTAAGATGTTTGCCGCATCCATGGCTCCTTCGCTCTTTCCCGCACCAATAAGGGTATGTATTTCGTCGATAAACAAGATAATCTCTCCGTCTGATTTGGTTACCTCGTTAACTACCGCTTTCAACCGTTCTTCAAATTCACCTTTATATTTGGCTCCTGCGATCAAGGCTCCCATATCCAGCGAGAATATCTGCTTTGATTTCAGGTTTTCAGGCACATCTCCCCGAACGATACGGTGAGCCAGACCTTCCGCAATGGCTGTCTTACCTACACCCGGTTCACCGATAAGTATCGGATTGTTTTTGGTACGGCGGCTTAAAATCTGCAATACACGACGGATTTCATCGTCACGTCCGATCACCGGGTCTAATTTGCCGCTTCGTGCCCGTTCATTTAAGTTGATGGCATATTTACCCAGCGCGTCATAAGTTTCTTCTGCCGACTGACTGTTGACTTTATTGCCTTTTCTCAACTCCTCGATAGCCAGGCGCAATTCTTTTTCATTTACACCGGCATCTTTCAACATCTGCGAGGCTGTACTTTTTTCCGTTAGTATGGCTAATAAAATATGCTCAAGAGAGACATATTGATCACCCATTTTACCGGAGTAGTCAATTGCTTTCTGTAATATCGAGTTAGCCTCTTTCGATAAATAAGGCTCTCCGCCTGATACCTTAGGATATGAATCGATCTGACTATCCAATGCTTTATTCAGGTTCTGGATATTAACACCCAGTTTCTGAAAAAGAAAGTTGGTAATGCTTTCTCCTGTCATTATGACAGCTTTCAGCAAATGAGCAGCTTCAATTACTTGTTGGTTGTTTTGGCTAACCAACTGTACTGCCTGCTGAACGGCTTCCTGTGATTTGATTGTGAAATTGTTTAAATTCATATATTTATTGATTTCTTTATATTTTCTATTTTACATGTAAAACTGCAAAATAAATGCCAAAGTGAAGAAGTGACAATTTGTCCATACGTCAATCGGATTTCTTTATTGAAAAACATTCATTTCTAACCATTTGTTCAATAAATCATAATAATATTACATTTGTAATAATATAAAAGATCCCCGTTATGCAAATACTCATTTCACCGGCTAAAACAATGGGCGGTAAATCAAAAATAAAAGCACCTGAAGCTACTCACCCGCGTTTTTTTAAGGAAGCAAAAGAGATTGCGTTAAATATGACACAATTCTCCTCCCATGAACTAAGCGCAATGTTTAAAGTCAATCCCAAACTGGCAGCCGAAAACTATCTTCGTTTTCAGGAATTCCATTCCGATGAGATACCTTCTCTGCCAGCTATCCAGGCTTATACGGGTGTAGTGTTCAAGAATATAAACCCGGCCGATTTTACGACCGAAGATTTTCTTTTTACACAAGATACACTGCGAATAGCCTCTTTTGTATATGGTTTGCTTCGGCCTTTAGATGAGATTAAACCCTATCGGATGGAGTTTGATGTTAAAATCCCCGAATTAGGAGAAGGTAATATGTACAATTACTGGCGCGATAAACTAACCCCTGTATTTATAGATGATATCAGGAAAGCGGGAGGAATATTAATCAATCTCGCAAGTAAAGACGTCCAAGGCGCTTTTC
The DNA here is from genome assembly GCA_032054765.1 of Tannerellaceae bacterium. GTDB lineage: Bacteria > Bacteroidota > Bacteroidia > Bacteroidales > Tannerellaceae > DFXE01. The sequence goes on along the minus strand of DAMBSC010000009.1, from coordinate 72,122 downwards.
ACTGGAAAAAGTTAGGAGAAAAAGTCCGTATCATAACCCCTGATTTCAAAGTATGGAAAAACGGAGATGCTAAAACAATCGTTATCTATGCTAAAATGGCTCGGGGAAAACTAACCCGCCATATAATAAAAAACAGAATCAGCGACCCCGAAGTATTAAAAACATTTACCTGGGAAGGCTTCACATACAACCCCGAACTTTCCGATAAAAATAACTGGGTGTACCTGCAAGGATGATCCAATAAAATAAAAATCATAGCGTTATAATCATACTATAAAACAATTACATATCTGAAATATTTATATTATTTTTGTATATAGCTATAACATCAGAAAGTATTCATTATGACAACAATAGAATTAGAAGCCCAAAAGGCGGAATTGATAAAGAAAATACAAACTGAGAATAATGAATCAGTAATTAATAAAGTGATGGCTTACTTTACAAAAGTAAAGGAAACGACATCAAACCCTCCATGCCAATATACCTTGGAAGAGCTTAAGTCAAGAGTTGAAGAATCTGTGGAGCAATATGAAAAAGGTGAATCTTTTTCACAGGAAGAGGTTTTTAATGAAATAAATAAAACTCTAAATGAGTAGTATTTATGGATGTAAGATGGTCGAAAAATGCGAAATGCGATTTAAAGGAAATCATCCTTTATTATAAAAAAGAGAGAACCTTAAGAGCAGCAAAAAAGATCAGCAATCAAATTCAAGAGGCTGTTAAAACTTTAAAAGATTTCCCTCTGATGGCAGCGTTAGATCCTGATCTTTCTGAAGGTTTAAGAGATTTTCGTTGTCTTGTAGTAACAAAAGTATATAAAATCATATACTATATTGAGGTTAATACCATTGTTATTTCTGCTGTTTTCGACTGTCGTCAGGATCCAGATAAATTAATAAAAGATATTCAAGAATAGATTTATATGAAACGTGCATTTCTTCTTTTACTATTGATTTTCGTTGTCCTGTATGGAAAAATGGCATATGAAGTATTTACTGAACAATCCATATTTGAAAATAATATAGAGGGTAAACTGTCGGATATAGCCGAGGATGTAACAGCTATTCCTTTGCAAACCTTTGGTCTGCATAAAATTGAAAGAGCAAGAAGTGTACAGAAAGAAGGAGATAATCTTTTCCTGATCAGTGATGATACCCTTTATCGGTTTGACAAGACCGGGAAACTGATCTGCAGAGTAACAGACCCTAATTTGGTTACGGTAGCCGGGTATATGATTGATCCGATCAAAGGCCGTCTGATTGTGCTTGGAAATCAGAATGATGTACTTTATTATTCCTTCAATGGTGAGTTAGAAGAATGTAAAAAACTGACCAATGACGGTATGTATCAGCGTGTACATTCAGCGTCATTATACAATAACCGCATCTGGACAACAGAAGAGTGCACCCTTTTTGAGGCGGACACCGATACCTATCTTGTCGAAAAACAAGTGGTTGAATATGATACCTCTTTTCAGAAAATCGGGTCTCATAAACTTGTTTCGGCAGACCTTACCAACCGATCAACTCTTTTATCTTCCTGTGATTACCAACTGGGAGTGTCGAAAGAGAGTGGGAAAATGTATATTTATACAACTCCTTCCGACCCTGAAAACCTTTTACGGGACTCTTTATTGATCAAACGCCGTCAAGATACGTATGGCGAAGTCGATTTCGATAATGAGGTTACTGTTTACCCTATGCGTTTCGGTCAACGGTATTGGATTGCTTCACATGCTGACCCCGATCATCCTTCGCGAGCGCATACCTTCTGTTTTGACCAAAACACGTCCAAATCATGGTATCTTAAAGAAGGATTTAAAGATGATTTCCATCATACAGGCTTTGTATCACAACTTAAGCCGCTTGATGTGTATTGTAACTCCTACTATTTCTGCAAAACCAACAATGATACCCGCTCGACATTTGCCAAAACAAATGATTTGGATAATGCCGTCGTATATATTGTAAAGTTGAAATCCTGAACGAAAAACGGACGCACCCCCTTTATGAAAACGGGCGCACCCTCTTAACCGAAAGGGCGCACCCTTTTTGACAAGAGGGCGCATCCTTTTAATAAAGAGGGCGCACCCGATTTGGAACAACTACCCGTTAAATTTTTCTATAGTGTATACTCATTAAATAATAATCTCTATCTTTGTCGGCGAATTATGGTGTAATTGTATGTATTCCCATACAGTTAGTAATAGGGAATCTTGTGAAAATCAGGAGCTGTACCCGTAGCCGTAAGTTCTGTAAACCTCGGTAATCTTCATGCCACTGTTCTTAGTAAAGAATGGGAAGGCCGCCGAAAAGAGGAGAACAAGCCGGAAAACCTGCCATAGTTTTTTTATGCAATGCCTCGGGTAAAGGTAATTGGTAAAAAAAGAGTATATGCTTCATTTTATTAATATGAAAGGGCTTATCCTGCTCTGTATCTGTTTGCAAATCAACGCCGGGTTATTTGCACAACAGAAGGACTCTACTGCTTTCCGCGAATTATCGGGAGTAGAAGTGGTAGAAAAGAAGCGTCATTCTGTTACGCGTGAAGCTGCTCCGCTTCAAGTGATCAGCAAAGAAGGAATTGAGCGGCTCGGAATTCATGATCTTTACGAAGCTATACAGCGCTTTTCAGGTGTTACGGTAAAAGACTATGGAGGGATTGGAGGGTTGAAAACCGTATCTGTCCGCAGTCTGGGATCGCAACATACGGCCGTAAGTTATGATGGAGTAACGATTACGAACGCGCAAAGCGGACAAGTCGATATCAGCCGCTTTACGTTGGATAATGTAGAGACAGTCTCTTTATCGGTCGGACAAACAGATGATATATTCCAAACCGCGCGTTTGTATGCCTCAGCAGGAGCTTTGAGTATCCGCACACTGACCCCTCATTTTGATACAAAAAAGTACCGCCTGCAAGGACAAATAAAAGCCGGATCGTTTGGAATGTTCAATCCATCGCTCAGGTATGACCAACAATTGACGGAAAAATATGCCCTGTCAGCTAATGCCGATTACCTGCGGGCAGACGGACAATATCCTTATACGTTTAAAAATGTGGATATTGTGACGGAAGAAAAACGAAAAAACAGCGATATAAAGTCTTTCCATTCCGAACTCAACCTTTACGCAGACTGGAAACGCGGGGGAAATTTACGATTAAAAGGATATTGGTTCGATTCAGACAGGGGCCTGCCCGGTTCGGTTGTCTTATATAATGATTATCACAAAGAGCGGTTGGAAGATAAGAACGGCTTTATTCAGGCAGCTTATGAGAATCGTTTCAGTAATCAATTTTCTTTCAAAGCACAAGGTAAATTCGACTATTCATGGACCCGTTACCGCGATTTCCACAGTAAATATGTTGACGGGAAACAGACCGATGTGTATACCCAACGGGAGTACTATGCGTCGGCAGCCTTATTATATTCGCCGATAAAGAATCTTTCTTTTTCGGTAGCAGAAGACTTTTTCATTAACACACTTGATGCCACTACGCCGAAATGTGTTTTTCCCGAGCGCTTTACATCACTGACGGCGTTAGCGGCACAATACCGGAGCAGTCGTCTGACGGCAACTGCTAGTTTGCTGGGAACATTTATTACGGAAGATGTCGAGACGGGCGAGGCCGCTGATGATCGTAAGCGAATATCTCCTGCCATAAGTATTTCTTACAGGATATTCAGCGAGCAAAACCTACGGGTTCGCGCTTCGTACAAAGACATCTTCCGGGTTCCTACTTTCAATGATTTGTATTATGACCGGTTAGGTAATCGTGATCTTGACCCGGAAAAAGCAACCCAGTATAATCTGGGGCTAACCTGGAGTGGAACGTTTGATCATCTCAGTCTTGAATATATTAGTCTCACAGCTGATGGTTATTTCAATAAAGTAAAAGATAAGATTGTAGCTCTTCCCACGATGTTTATCTGGAAAATGATGAATATGGGAGAAGTTGAGATAAAGGGGCTGGATATTAACCTATCCTCTCGTTTTGAATTACCGGCAAACATTTTCCTGCAATTAGACGGTTCCTATACCCGGCAGGACGTGATTGACGTAACGGATAAGAAGTCTAAAAATTATAAGCACCAATTGCCTTATACCCCTGAACATTCAGGATCAGTTTCGGTGTCGGTCGAAAATCCGTGGGTGAACATCAGTTGGCTGGCTACAGCAGTTGGTGATCGTTATTCATTACCTCAAAACCTGGAAGCAAACCTAATAGATGGATATTTCGAACAACAGCTTTCTTTTAATAGGAATTTCACTTTCAAGCATTCATCCTTGCTTCTTCAGGCTACAATTGTAAACCTGGGAGATGTGACGTATGATGTAATCCGTTATTATCCGATGCCGGGTCGTTCCTTTAAAGCGAATATCAAATATATTTTCTAATTATGATTTTAAAAATAAATGAAAAAATGAAAACCAGAAAGTTTTATTACCTATTTGCAGTATGTGCATTGCTTACACTGCCGTTTACATCGTGTAGAGATGACGACGATGATGGTCTGTTGACACCGGCCAACGGAGTTTCTAACCTATCATTTACTGATTATGATATTGAAAAAGGAAAAATTGGCGGTACTTTAAAATGGACTCTTCCGGAAAAGGAAGACTTTATCGATAGTTATGTAATCTACTTAGGGCAAACAGTTACAGATAAAACTAACAAATTAGGAGAAGTAAACAAAGGTGTTACCTCTTTTGATATCCCAAATGGTACTGAATATAAGCAATATATTTTAGTAGTTGCGAAAAATGCTACCGGTGAGTCAAGTAATGTCGTAACTCTTTTGATAAATGATAATGAAACTCCTGTTGTTACTGAACCAATTTTTACTGATATAGATAACAATTTCTTAAAAATAAAAGGAACCATATCCTGGAAAGCTCCTGTATATGGCCCTGAACCTGTTGGTTATATCATTTATGGCAGTGAAAAAAGAGATGAAAAAGGGGAAAAAATAGGGGAAGTATCCGGAGATAAAACCTCATTTGAGATACCTGAAGGAACTGATTTTATTCCATATATCCATGTAGTAATAGTATATGAAACAGGAGAATCAGAAGGATTTGCCACCATAACTGTAATTGATACTTTTGGAGGAGAAGGACTTTATATATTGAACGGAGGTGATTGGAATGCAAATAACGCATCTCTAAGTTTCTATGATTTTACAACAGGTGAAGTGACTACAGACTTATTCAAAAAGGCAAATGGTAGTGGTCTGGGCGATTCCGCTGAACAGATACTTATCTATGGTTCTAAAATGTATGTTACTGTTACCACATCCAATCGCTTAGTCGTAGTGGATTGTTTAACCGGTAAATTGATTAAAAGTTTCGAACCAAAAACAGGAACAAATGAACCTGTCAATCCACGTTGTATGGTAGCTCATGATGGCAAAGTGTATGTTAGTTATTACTATGCACATTCTATTGTAGCATTGGATACAACTTCTCTTACTCTGGGGCAAGAACTACCGGTTGGACGTTATCCGGAACAGTTGGCTGTTGCAAATGGCAAGATATATGTAGCTAACTCAGGAGGACCTGACAGTCCTGATTATGGAAATACTGTTTCTGTTGTTGATCCTACAAAGTTTGAAATTGAAAAAAATATTGAAGTTCTAATTAATCCAACAGAAATTATTGCAGATAGTAAAGGTGATCTTTACGTTATCTCTATGGGTAATTATGGCGATGTACAAAATACTTTACAACGTATTGACAGCGAAACCGACGAAGTGACCGTTATGGGTAATGGAACAACAATGGCATATGCAAAAGATCATTTATACGTTATCTATGGTCAATGGGAAGATCCTAACGTTAAGTTCATTAAATACGATACGAATACGGAAGAAATAGTAAGCAATAACTTTGCAACCGGAGGAACATACACAGGAAAAAGTACTCTTAGGGTAGCGGTTGATCCACTTACTGAAAAAATATACCTTTCAGATTCTCCGTATGGAAATACCGCCACTCTTCTTATTTTTGGTTCTGACGGTAAATTGGAAAAAGAGGTTGATACAGGAGGTTCTGGAGTAAAATCTATGGCGTTCCTTGTAAAGTAATATGAGGAACATCCTTTATATATTATTGATTTGCCTGATTGCCTCTTGTAAGCAGTCAGGCAATCATACATCCGTTGCCGGGACATCTGTTCCGGATGTTATACAGTATGCAAAAGGATTCAAAGTTGATTACTTCGACAGCTATACTTCCGTAGAAGTAATTGATCCATGGGATACGACTAAGCTTTTGCAGCGGTATTTATTAGTGGATAGAGATAAGGCATTACCCGGTGAGTTGCCTAAAGGTACTGTTGTTAAGGTACCCTTGCAGAATGTGGTTGTTTATACTTCTGTTCATGCCTCGATTATAGATCAGCTTGGTGAAGCAGACAAAATCATTGGAGTATGTGAACCGCAATATATGGACTCTCCGGCTATTCAGGAGGGATTACGCTCGGGGCGTATCGCTGACCTGGGAGTATCTACGTCTCCTAATGTAGAGAAAATGATTGATATCGGTGCGGAGTATATTATCGCCTCACCTTTTCAGAACAGTAATTACGGCCAGGCTGAAAAGTTGGGAATTCCCATTATTGAAGCGGCCGATTATATGGAGTCACTTCCGCTGGGCAGAGCAGAGTGGGGGAGGTTCTACGGATTATTGTTTAATAAGACAAACGAAACTGACTCCGTTTTTCGCGGAACAGAAGAACGTTACCTTTCCTTAAAAGAATTAGCCTCAACAGTATCTTCCCGCCCTACCGTTTTTTCAGAGAAACGATATGGTTCTTTCTGGTATATGCCGGGAAAGGACAGCTATATCGCCCATTTCTATCAGGATGCGGGAGCTGATTATGTTTTCAGTACTATTCCAGGTGCAGGAAGTACGCCGCTCACCTTTGAAACAGTATTAGACCAGGCTATTCATGCCGACATATGGCTGATGAAATATAACCAGACCGACGAAATGACATACACCAGCCTTCGTGCCGAATATACGCCATATGAAAACTTCGATGCCTGGAAAAACCGGAACATTTATACCTGTAACACAGGAAAAGTACCCTATTATGAAGAATTTCCTATTTACCCTGATTACTTATTGAAAGATCTGATCCGTATATTCCATCCCGATTTATTGCCGGATTATGTGCCTCGGTATTACAGGAAGATGGAATAAAGATATCTTGTTATATAAAAAAAATCTTCCGGTCTCAGGGAAGAAACCGGAAGAAACTTTGGCTTTTAAATTGAGGGAGAAGCAGAAACCTTCAGTTCGTTTCTTATAATCACTCATCATCTTCTGCATCCCCGATAATTAAAACCGGTGGTCAACATTTACTCATTGATTATTTAGGATTAGAGGGGAGATGGGGTAAGTAGTAGTGTGTCTTAACTCTTTCTTCATATTGTCGTAAATTCAAGCCCATCACTTATATATAGTAAGTTGTCGGTTTGGTCCTGGTGCAAAGAAAGAGGATTTTGGTGTAAAACAGAAAAATATGACTACAACATTACTTTCACATTCTTCATTTTTTTAACAAGAATACTACTACATTACTATCTCATTAGAGAGAAGAAGAGAGAAAGTGGGTATTAAAAGTTCATGAGGAAGTCTGTAAGATTGATTTCGCTGTCCAGGCCGATACGTTTCCTCAACCGGTGTCTTCTGATCTCAACCGCACGTATGGAAATATTAAGGATTGAGGCTATTTCTTTTGTCGAGAGATTCATCCGCAACAGGCAACACATTCGGATATCTCCGTTGGTGATATCTCCATAGGTTTGGCGAAAGCGTTCGATAAAATCCTGATGCGCACTATTGAAATAAGATTCAAAAGCCAACCAATCGCTTTTACTGGTCAGATTATTTTCCAGGAGACTCCGCATCCGTTGATATAATTTATCAGGATAGCGATCACCTAACGCCTCTTTTTGACGATCTAACTCTTTCAGAAGTTTATTTATACTTGTTCCTTTTTCTACCAGAGTAGAAGTTTGTAACATTAATTCGTTTTTCTTGTTTTGCAGCTCCGACTCCAACATATCGTTTCTCAGTTGCTGCATTTTGCGCTCCTCTTCTTCCTTTTCAATTTGGCGAAGCTGTTTTTCCTTTCTTCTCTGTTTGATTAAGCTTTGTCTGATCCAGAGCTGAACAGCCAGGAGAAATAACATGATGTACATGAATATCGCTCCGGTGGTTCTATACCAGGGAGACCGGACTTCTACTTCCAGGGAGATAACAGGATAACTGCCGGTAGATGCGTATCTTCTTACTGATACGGTATAATCGCCATGAGGTAACTGGAATAGATTGATTGTCCCATCCTGTTGCCATTCCGACCAATCCAGGGAGATACCTTCTATCTTATAACTGATCTGATTGTTCAAATAAAAAATAGACGAACCGGCATATAAAGTAAGTTCGTGATAATTATGAGGTAAGGATATTTCAGTTGAATTCGGATCGAATGTGTGAATTCCTTCAGAGTCTCTGTATTCTATCCGGGTGAATCGAAGAGGCAGACCTATATTGCAAGCGCTTCTTATTACATTGTTGGTGTTGATTAATAATACACCCTGCATGGTAGAAGCTATATGGAGCGAGTCGTTCAATGGGAATATGTGTTCTTCGTTGGCTGCCAGATCCTGATTGAAATTGCTGAACAGTATTCTGCATTTCAGGGTGATGGAGTCATCTTTTAAAGAAACATAAGCGGCTTCATTCCCTTTTATAAACCAGTATAACGAGTCTGATACAGGGTAAAAAGTATCGGACTCATAAAGTTTTTCCAGTTTTTCGTTATTTCCGACTATTTCTTTTATCGTTCTGTTATCTTTTTCCTTGGGTTGACTAAAATAGGGGAGCGCTTCTTCTTCCGGTACGGGAAAGGCATAAACACCGGTGTCAAAGCTTCGTTTATAATAGTTTGTGTTTGTTTTAAAATATAATGTACTGTCTATATAAGCCACATCCAGTAATTTGCCAACCCGGCTCCGAGTGGCCAGTAATCGTAAGGGAGAATTAAAGATAATCCTCGATAAGCCATTATCAAATGCCGCCCAGATGTAACCTGACTTCTCCACGCATATATCGTGCACTATATTATCCTGCAGTCCGACCCGCTTGTTTATGCTGAGTAACGAATTGCCTTTAGCGTCGGTTACATAGATACCATTAGCAAGTGTCCCTACAAAGTTGAAGTGATCAATGGTGGTATATGTAGATGGTTTTTGCTGAACAATCTCTTTTGCTAACGGAATAGGTACTTGCTTTGTCTCTTCTTTAAAAGTAATGTGAGCGGGTTTTTCTTCCAGCGGATAATATACCAGTTTGCCTATCTTGTCTCTGAGCCAATAACCGACAGAAGTTTCTGAGCGTGTAAATACCGTATCGTTAGACAGTTCCACATTCTTTACAATGGAGTTATCGGGGAGAGGGAATGTAGTCCACGTATTCCCGTCGAAGGTGAGTAAGCCGGAGTTGTTAGCCACAAAGAGTATCCCGTCAGGAGAAATGACTAAATCCCAGTTCTGTCCGCTGGCTTTATAATCGGATACGGTATAGTTTTGAATTAACGCAGGGGGTACATCCACCGAGGCATAGATAGCAAAGGTGGTTAAAAATGAAGGGAGTAAAAGTAATAAGTACCTGCGCATAATTTGTCATTTGCAGGAAAAACATTCCCGATTTGCAAGGATAATAGAAGTAACATTTTGCTACTTCTATTATCTCAATCCTGACAAATATACTTATTATTTATATTCTTGCCAACTTTTTATCTGGATATCTTCCAGTCGAATGTTACAGAACGCTTCTATAAAGGCAGCCGCAAGACGGGCGTTTGTGATCAACGGAATATTATGGTCGATCGCTGCTCTACGGATCTTATAGCCGTTGGTCAATTCGCGTTTAGTATGATCTTTTGGGATATTAATAACCAGATCGAAGGAGTGATTGCTGAACATTTCCATAATGTTTAACTCGCCTACCTCATCGGGCCAGCTTACCGTTGTGGCTTTCACTCCGTTTTCGTTGAGGAAGCGGGCAGTGCCGTCTGTAGCATACAAGGTATAGCCTTTTTCGAACAGTGTGCGGCAAGGGTCCAACAGGTCTACTTTACTCTTGGCGGCTCCTGATGATACCAGAATATTTTTTTGTGGAATGGTGTTACCTACTGCGATCATGGCCGAAAGCAGAGCCTCGTTGAAGTCGTCACCCAGGCAACCCACTTCACCGGTTGAGCTCATATCCACTCCTAAGACGGGGTCGGCTTTATGCAAGCGGGCAAAGGAGAACTGAGACGCTTTTACGCCGATCCAGTCGATATCGAAAGCACTTTTGTCGGGTTTGGTATATGGAGCATCCAGCATGATGCGGGTAGCTGTTTCGATAAAGTTGCGTTTCAATACTTTGGATACGAACGGGAAACTACGTGATGCGCGCAGGTTACACTCGATCACTTTCACATAGTTGTTTTTAGCCAGGAATTGTATATTGAACGGACCGCTGATATTCAATTCGCGGGCGATCATTTTACCTATTTTCTTGATCCGACGGGCAGTTTCGAAGTAGATCTTCTGCGCAGGGAATACCAGTGTAGCGTCTCCCGAGTGCACACCGGCAAATTCGATATGTTCTGAGATGGCGTATTCCACCACTTCGCCGTTCATGGCCACCGCGTCGAATTCGACTTCTTTGGCCGACTGCATAAATTCGGATACGACTACCGGATATTCTTTGGATACTTTCGCGGCCAGATCAAGGAATTCGATCATCTGTTCTTTGGTGTAGCAAACATTCATCGCCGCTCCGCTTAATACATAGGAAGGACGAATCAGGATTGGGAAGCCTACTTTTTCAATAAACTCATCAATCTCTTCCATACTCACCACTTCGGCCCAACGGGGTTGGTCAATGCCTAATGAGTCGAGCATACCGGAGAATTTATGACGGTTTTCGGCGCGGTCGATAGAGATCGGTGAAGTTCCCAGAATAGGCACACTCTGACGGTGAAGCTTCATGGCCAGGTTATTAGGTATCTGTCCGCCCATCGAAACCACTACTCCCTTCGGTGTTTCCAGGTCAATGACATCCAAGACACGTTCGAATGAGAGTTCATCGAAGTAAAGACGGTCGCACATATCGTAATCGGTAGAAACAGTTTCCGGATTGTAATTGATCATGATCGACTTATATCCCAATTTACGGGTAGTCTGCGCGGCATTTACCGAGCACCAGTCAAACTCAACCGACGAACCGATGCGGTAAGCACCCGATCCGAGAATGATCACACTTTTCTCATTTGGATGATAAGGAATGTCATGTTCTTCGCCATCATACGTAAGATAAAGGTAATTTGTCAGCTCCGGATATTCGGATGCTATCGTATTGATGCGTTTCACCGTTGGCACTACGCCCATTTTTTTACGCATATTACGCACACGGATATTCTCTTTCTCCATATTGCCTTCCGGGTCTTCCACGAAGCGGGCGATCTGGAAATCGGAGAAGCCGAGCCTTTTTGCTTCCCTCAATACATCTTCCGGAAGTTCTTCGATGGAATTATAGTTGGCGAGAACTTTTGTATAGTCTACAATATTTTTCAGGGCGTTGAGGAACCAGGGGTTGATTTTGCTCAGTTCATAGATGCGATCTACTGTATACCCTTTTTCCAACGCTTCGGCAATGGCGAAGATACGCAGGTCCGTCGGGTTAGCCAGTTCTTCGTCCAGGTCTTCAAATTTCAGATCTTTATTTCCGACAAAACCGTGCATCCCTTGTCCGATCATACGCAGACCTTTCTGCATAATCTCTTCGAAGCTTTTACCGATAGACATGATTTCGCCCACCGACTTCATACTTGAACCGATCTGGCGACTCACTCCTACAAACTTAGTAAGGTCCCAACGCGGTATTTTTACAATGATATAATCTACTTCCGGAGCTTTGTAAGCCGAGTTTGGTGTTCCCATTTCGCCAATTTCGTCCAGGCCGTAACCCAGTGCAAGCTTGGCAGCCACGAAAGCTAACGGATATCCGCTGGCTTTGGATGCCAATGCCGACGAACGGCTAAGACGGGCATTTACCTCGATCACGCGGTAGTCGTTGGTGTACGAGTTGAACGCATATTGTATGTTACATTCGCCCACAATACCCAGGTGGCGGATAGTACGGGTAGAAAGGTCTTGCAGCATTTTTATCTCCGCATCTGTCAATGAACAGGTAGGCGCCACCACAATACTTTCACCGGTATGAACTCCCAGCGGGTCTACATTTTCCATACTAACCACAGTGAAGCAATGGTCGTTCTTGTCGCGGATCACTTCAAACTCAATTTCTTTCCAGCCTTTCAGCGACTCTTCAACGAGGATTTGAGAGGAGTAGGCAAAAGCGCTTTCGGCCAGTGTTCTTAGTTCCTTCTCATCCTTACAGATACCACTACCCATCCCGCCAAGCGCATATGCCGAACGGATCATCACCGGGAAACCGATTTTATTGGCCGCTTTAATAGCGTCGTCCATCGTTTCCACAGCCTGACTTACGGGAGTTTTAATATCAATTTCATCCAGTTTCTTTACAAACAAGTCGCGGTCTTCGGTATACATAATGGCTTCTACCGAGGTTCCCAATACCTTTACCCCGTATTTTGCCAGTGTACCGCTTGTGTACAGTTCGGTTCCGCAGTTCAGAGCCGTTTGACCTCCAAAAGCCAACAGAATACCGTCGGGTTTTTCCTTTTTGATTACTTCCTCAACGAAATAAGGCGTAATAGGCAGAAAGTACACCTGGTCGGCAATTCCTTCTGAGGTTTGGATAGTTGCAATATTAGGATTAAGCAATACGGTACTGATACCTTCTTCTTTTAATGCTTTTAACGCCTGCGATCCTGAGTAGTCGAATTCGCCGGCCTGACCAATCTTCAAGGCTCCTGAGCCCAGAACAATCACTTTGTTGATACCGCTTCTTGACATAATGAATGAAACTGATTTTAATGTATTGATTTTATAGAATATTATTTGTTTTCGTTTGTACTTCCCATATATAAAAAATGCGTTGGTAAATATAACCAACGCATTCTATATTATCAAATTATTTTCTTCTAAATAAACGAGATAGATATTGAAGTCAGGATTGCCATCCGTCGTAAAATTCCTGTAAAATCTTTTTATCATGACTATCTCTTTTAAAAACCGAGGCAAAGATAGCAAAAGATCATATAAACCCTCTCAAAATAATTTAAAAAAAGGGCGCACCCGATTTACTCCATTCATTATCCGTTGGAAAAGAAACAAAAAAATATTTGGAAAATTAGATAATCTTCTTACCTTTGCATCGCTTTTGAATAAAGCATCAGTTTGTCTCATGGTGTAATGGTAGCACAACAGGTTTTGGTTCTGTTTGTCCAAGTTCGAATCTTGGTGAGACAACTAAAAAAAATCCCTGATAATATTTATCAGGGATTTTTTGTGCATTAGTCTGTGATTACAGAAATAATATACTCATATTATGGTAGTTTTTGGACTGACATACCCGTAATAAATGAAAGTTGTTTTAATGCTTCATCTGCTCCTTTCGACTTTTTGAAAGAGAAATTATAACGTCTGTCTTTTAATGGATCAAGATTTATTTGAATTTTTATATTATAAGTGTTTTCCAGACAAAGGATGATCTCATTAATGGAAACATCTGATAAAGATGTTATCCCGTAGCGCCATGACGTAAGCATATTAGCATCCACCTCATTTATTTCCAACATTTTTGTATCCTTTGAATAAAGTGCCTGCTGACCTGGATGAAGAGTGGTAAGGCTTTCTCCACCAATGCGCTGTATTTGAACTTTACCCGACATAAGGACTGTCTCTACCATATTATTGGCAGAATGTGTATTAACACTAAAAGAAGTGCCTAATACTTTAATAAGTTTAGCATCTGTTTTAATAATAAATGGAAGCGAATCCTTCTGGACTTCAAAGAAGGCTTCTCCATCCAGTTCCAAATCTCTGATTCCTCCGGTAAATACTTCCGGATAAGTTATTGTTGTATTTGTTCTCAGCCAAATATTAGTTCCATCAGCAAGAGTTAAAGTCATTACAGAGTCCGGCACATTATTGGTAAATACCAGATAATTAGTATGATTTTTTGATTCTTTAGTTATAAAATGATAAGACAGTATACCCAATGCCAAAATAGCAGCAACGCTACTCCATATTTTTAAATATCTGGAAATTGGATATTGTCTTTTATTAAGGTTGTTGATACGTTCGTTTACACTCTTGAGAGAGGCATTTAACTCTTCCTCTTGTTGTTGTTCTCCAAATGGGAAATTATAACTGGTACGCCAGAATGTCTTTACCTCGAAAAAAAGTTCTTTATTTTCAGGCGATTCATTTATCCATTCCAAGAGTGCCCGTTCTTCTTCAATGGTCGTTTCTCTGGATAAATATTTATGTATTATAGCTTCATTCATTGTTTACATTGTGTCTCTAATCTCTTCACATATATAAATACAACCAACCCTGCAAAAATACCTAACTCTATGTCCCAACTATTTTATAAAAAAATATAAATCAGCAGAAATAGTAAGATTTATTAACTTCTAAAACTTTCCTGAGCTGCTTCAATGCAGCATAAATATGGTTTTCTACTGTACTCAGGGAAATGCCTAATTTTTTACTTATTTCTTTGCTTGGCATTTCATGGATGTAGCTTAGAGTGAAAACCTCGCGACATTTGGCAGGTAAACTGTTTATTGCTTTGGTGAGTTGAGTCTGTAAATCTTCATTGTACAATCGACGGATGATATCGTTGGCATCAGGATTATAATACAAATATCCCATTTCCTCAATTTCATTCCTATATATAGAATTGTATTCAGCGGAATGAGATTTCTTTTTAATTACATTTAATGAGGAGTTATAAATAGATCGTAACAGATAGTTTCGGAAAGAAAGTTTATCGTCCAGCCTGTCTTTGTTTATCCAAATATTCAGGAATACGTCTTGGACAATGTCTTCAGCCTCTTCTTTATCAAGAAATAAGGATGCATATGAACGTAGCGAAAAGTAATGCAGTTTATAAAGCTCATCAAAGGCAGTCCGGTCTCCTTGCTTTACTCTTTTAATTAACATTGCGGTTTTATCCATACGTCAGGCTTTCCTTATCATATACAAATATATCTCAAATAAAAGAACAATCAAAATAACAATTGAATATAATTGATATTATGTACATTTGTACAAACTATATAAATGAACATACAATATGTCAAAAAATAAACCCGGAAGAAAAGAGGGCAAAGAGAAAAAGCAAAATAAGAAAAGCGGCGGGAAGCGGATGAAGAAACAAGCCATGGTGCATGCTATCATCTCCGCATTCCAGTCTTCTCCAAAGGAACTATTCAATTATAAACAGATCAGTAAGATTATTGGTGTTGAAGGACAAGTACAAAAATTACTTGTTGTCGATATCTTATATGACTTAGCTGCGGATGATTTTATTACAGAAACAGACCGTGGACGTTATCGTCTGAATAACCTGGGAACCATGGCGGTGGGAACTTTCCATCGCAGAAGTAACGGAAAAAACTCCTTTATGCCGGAAGATGGCGGTTCTCCGGTGTTTGTCGCCGAACGTAACTCCGGACATGCTATGGAAGGTGATAAAGTGAAGGTACAGTTATTCGCCAAAAGGAGAGGAGCTGAGGCTGAAGCTGAGGTTATGGAAATTCTGGAACGTACCGAAGGCACATATGTCGGTAAACTTCAGGTAGCAAAAGGTTTTGCATTTCTGGTAACAGAAGATAAGACACTGGCTAATGATATCTTCATTCCGAAAGACAAATTAAAAGGAGGAAAGAATGGCGATAAAGCTATTGTTCATATTATGGAGTGGCCGGAAGGAGCTAAGAATCCGTTAGGAGAAGTAGTCGATATCTTAGGGAAAGCCGGAGACAACAATGCTGAAATGCATGCGATATTAGCAGAATTCGGATTACCTTATAAATATCCTGCTTCAGTAGAAAATGCAGCCGATAAAATTTCTGAAACTATATCTGCGGATGAAATAGCCCGTCGTGAAGATTTCCGTAATGTACTCACGTTTACGATTGATCCAAAAGATGCGAAGGATTTCGATGATGCCCTTTCTATACGCAAACTTTCTAATGGAAATTGGGAAGTTGGCGTTCATATAGCTGATGTTACGCATTATGTCAAACCGGATAGTATCATAGAAAAAGAAGCATATAAGCGTGCAACATCAGTGTACCTGGTAGATCGTACTATACCCATGCTTCCTGAACGTTTATCGAATCTGATTTGTTCGTTGCGACCTGATGAAGAAAAACTCTGTTTTTCGGCAATCTTTGAAATGGACGAACAGGCCAATGTGAAAGCATCCCGTTTGAAACGTACGGTGATTAAGAGCGACCGTCGATTTACTTACGAAGAAGCTCAGGATGTCATTGAAACGGGAGAAGGGGATTATAAAGAAGAAATTCTTGCCCTGAATGAACTCGCTAAGAAGATAAGAGAAAAACGTTATAAGCAGGGAGCAATTAACTTCGATCGGTATGAGGTTAAATTTGAAATCGATGAGAAAGGGAAGCCACTTCGTGTTTACTTCAAATTTGCTAAAGACTCCAATAAGCTGATTGAGGAGTTTATGTTATTGGCCAATAAGACAGTGGCTGAGTTTGTAAATAACGTGCCCAAAGGGAAACCTAAAAAGACATTTGTCTATCGTATCCATGACCTGCCTGATCCCGAGAAGATGGAAAACTTCGCGGCTTTCGTTCGCCGGTTCGGATATAAAGTCAAGACTGACGGAAAGAAAAGCGATGTGTCAAAAGGGATTAACAGTCTGCTCGATTCCGTACAGGGAAAGCCGGAAGAGAACCTAATCGAGACTTTGGCGATCCGTGCCATGCAAAAAGCTCGTTATTCTACAGATAATGTCGGTCATTACGGGTTAGCTTTCGAAAACTATACTCATTTCACCTCGCCAATTCGCCGTTATCCTGATATGATGGTACACCGATTATTGGAACGATACATGGAAGGTGGAAGAAGCGTGTCGAAAACCAAATATGAAGAGATGTGCGACCATAGTTCCAATATGGAGCAGATAGCAGCGAATGCCGAACGTGCATCTATCAAATATAAACAAGTAGAGTTTATGAGTGATAAGCTCGGTATGGTGTTCGATGGCGTTATATCCGGAGTTACAGAATGGGGACTTTATGTTGAGCTCAATGAAAACAAATGCGAAGGACTGGTTCCTATCCGTGATTTACAAGACGACTATTACGAGTTCGACGATAAGAATTACAGTTTAATAGGCCGCCGACATAAACATCAATTCCGATTGGGAGACCCAATAACAATCAAAGTAGCACAAGCCAATCTGGAAAGAAAGCAATTGGATTTCGCGCTGGTTTAGCTTAATTAGATATATTTCTCTGGATTTGTCAATCCTATTAATAAAGCAATATATCATTTTTTGTTTTATATACAGCATTTTATCGACTTGCTCATCGTATTTTATCATTTTTGATAAGATTAATTATTAATTCCACCAGGGTGGAATTTACTTTTGACCTAGGTGGAATTTGCTTTCCACCATGGTGGAAAAAAGTTTTCACCATGGTGAAGAGATGAAGACTTCCTGAATTAACAAATAAAAGCTGGTAAGAATACAGTTAATATATATGATGAAACAACTAATTCTTCAATACATTTTTCTACAACATTACTTTCACATTTCAGATTTTCAGGGTTCTGCAGTTGTTGCTGTTGATTTGTTTTTTTCCCTTTCTGGTGGTAGATATAGTGATAGATAATAAAGAGCGATCCGTCACACTTCGTTCCGCATACAGACAGGGTTTCAATATTGTTGGTGACAGGTGACAGATGTTTACTGAAAACTCTCTGTAGAAAGGGTACAGTTACAATATCCATTCAGTAATTCATTTATTGGAATGTAAAGATCATACAGGCTCCTCCTCCGGGAGCAAGTTTTACTTGCAAAGTATCTTCTCCGGTAACTTGTTTTCTCGATACATTGAGAGTTTCTCTGTTGGTAAGATAATGTGCATCTTCTCCATCCTCTATGATTTTCACCCTATAAGTACCTTTCTCCAAAAAGGACAAGGGTATTTCCAGTATTCTGCTCTCTTCATTTGTAGCAGCAGCAACAAGATAAGCTCCCTCTGTTTGTCTCATCATTACAATGTATTCCCCTATCTTGCCGTCTAAGGTTTTACTTTCTTTCCATGGCATTTTTTGCTCAGAAAGAAAGTGTAGTAAATCAGGGTATTTACGATAATACTCAGGTATATCAGGTAATATTGTCACGCCGGAAAATACAATTAATGTACGTGCTGCTTCCGAAACTAATGTAGAAGGTACCGGCTGGCTCTCATCTACACGGGTTGTATTTCCCTGCCTCAGGTCGAACATGCCGTTGTTCATGTCTAAAGGTCCAGCTATCATATTGACAAATACGGTAGTTACGAATGTCTCTGGGGTGAACACGCGGTGAGCATCTAATTGGGCATGATTGTACTCACGCGTTACGGCATTCGGCCATGTACGCATTTGTCCATAGGGATGGATGGGACCGTCATGATAATCTACTAATAATTTATTCCGGGCGCATAACTCCGTGATCTTTCTTGTCCATTGGTTTTTTTCTTCGGGATTACCTCGCATAAAGCCATATTTCACGCCGGCGGCTCCCCAGTCGCCATATTGCTTTAAGGTTTCTTCGATCGGATATTTTCGCCCTCCGACATCATTCAGGTATAACCATATTCCTACTCCTTTTTCTTTTCCATAAGCTATAAGCTTTTGAACATCTTTGGCTTTTTCTCCTGCTATAGGATCCGACTCCGATTCAAATTCAGGACCATACCAATTAGCATCTAAAACCAGATAATTGAATCCCTGTTCTGCAGCAAAGTCCACCATACGTATCCAGGATGGTAAAGACATCGAATAGGTAAAATCATCCCAGATAGCTCCATCAATACGCCAATCCCAAACTGCCATACCTGGTTTTACCCAGGAAAAATCATATTCCGGGGAAGGATCAGGGTTCAGTAACTCTATCAAATGTGAATCGACCAAAGCTCCCGGTGTACTTCCATACACAATAACACGCCACGCCGATGTATAGCCGGGAGATAGGTCCATTGGTTCTGATACAATATCAAAGCATAGTTCATTTTTCTTCGAGGTCAAGACCAATGGAGTGCCTACTCTTAAATCGGCTTCATGAATTGCCAGGTAATGATTATCCCCTGCCTTTACAGTCATTACAGGTAATCGTGTTCCATTACTTTCACTTAGTTTTTCCGGACCAGTATTATGGTGTTCCCCATTGTAGAACCATGCGGTGTAATCCGCGGCAAAGTTGTAAGCTGTCCGTTCAGATACGTTCTTCATTTCGAAACTTCCTTCAGACGGGATAATATATTGAAAAGCAATTCCATCATTATAAATACGGGCTACGATCTGCAAACGCTCCAACTTTCCTCCGGAAGCTTTCAGATCTACAGTAAACTCATTAAAAATGTCAGCTACCGTAGCGCGCTTACCCCATACAGGTTTCCACTCGTCATTTACTTTCCTGCGGGATACTTTTTCAATTGACCAGCTTGTTGAGGAAACCTGCTCCTTTGGCTCTGGCTCAAAGCCCAAAGGAGAGTCTTCAATCAGTTTTGTACTATTAGCTGCAAACGTATAATAAAGTTCTCCTTTTTCATTTTGTCTTATTTCCATCGACAGTCGATTATCCGGAGAAACAATCCGATACACCTTATTACCTTGTTGTGTACAAGCGAAGTTTACTCCCGCCAACAGAAATAAGAATATTATTAATTTCACATATTGCCTATTCATAAATATATTCGTTTTTAAAATACACCGATTATTATTCTATTTCTTGCTATTTGTTTGTGGCAATTCGGATACCTGTTTTTTTAATTCCTCAATGATTTTCCAGAATGCAAACTGTACATTATGTAGTTCTGACAGATCATTTTTCAAGTTGTATAATTCCTGATTCTGATTGCTTTGGGTCGGTATCCACTTCCATTCGCCGGAACGTACTGCGATATTCTTTCCATTATTCTGCAGGATAAGGTAAGGACGGTATAATTCTGCCTGAGGGTCAAAAAACAATTGGGAAGCATCCCGGCTATCGTTCATACAAAGATTGTTCTCCTGAAAACCCAACATCCGTGAAAAAGTAGCCAACATGTCCAGGTAACAGAAGGGTTGATCCTGTTCAAAACCTTTCTTCACTTTTTGGGGCCAGCTGAATATAAAAGGGACACGAAGTCCCCCCTCATTCAATGTGCCTTTTTCACCTCTCAACTGCCGGTAAGGATTATGCCCGTTCAGATTCTCCAGCGCGCCATCCTCATAACCTTCTTTGATCATCGGTCCGTTATCACTGGTCACAATGATAATGGTGTTATCCAATTCGCCGTTTGCTTTCAGGGCTTTAATTACTTCTCCCACCATATAGTCGAACTCTTCGATCACATCGCCGTAAATACCGGCTTTTGACTTTCCCCTGAATTTGGGAGAGGGTATACGTGGTTCATGGGCATTGTGTGTTGCAAAATAAAGGAAGTAGGGCTGGTCTTTAGGACTTCTGATAAATTCCAGTGCCTTACCCAATAATACGTCTGCCATCTCTTCATCTTTCCACAAGGCTGCGCTTCCGCCACTCATCCATCCGACCCGGCTCACTCCGTCAACAATGGTTCCGTCGTGCCCCAAATGAGGTCGAAGGGTAAGCAATTCAGGATTTTCTCTCCCGGTAGGCATGTTTCCTATTTTACGTTGATAAGAGACTTGTATAGGATCCGAAGGAGATAAGTTTACCACATTCCCATTTTCCATATAAACACATGGAACACGGTCATTGGTAGCCGGGAAAATATAGGAATAATCAAAACCTACCTCTTTGGGTCCTTTGACTATTGTCTTGTTGAAATCCACTTTGTCTTCTCTGCTTCCCAACCCTAAATGCCACTTACCGACTATACCGGTATGATACCCTGCCTGCTGAAAAGTTTTGGGTAAGTTATTCTTTTGTACATCTATTAATAACGGAGCATCTCCCGTCAGAATACGGGCATCCGCACGCCACGCATATTCTCCGGTAAGCAGTGCATAACGTGAAGGAGTCGAAGTTGAAGCCGGTGAATAAGCATTGGTAAATTTCACACCATTACGGGCAAGTTTATCCAAATTAGGTGTTTTGATCAGTTTTGCCCCGTAACAGCTGAAATCCGCATATCCGATATCATCTGCTAAAATAAAAATAACATTGGGTTTATCCTTGGCCTGAACGATCGGATGAACAGCTAATAGACTTAGTGTAACAGAGAGTGCTTTCTTATTGACTATCATTGTTTATGTAGCTTATTTAACTTAATAAAGGTGCATCATAAACTAACCTTTGTGAAAAGGGTAACTTGTGATGCACCCGTAATCATATTAATTTATTTAGGAGAATCCCAGCCCGGATTTTGTTTCAAATTCGGATTGATAAGCAAATCATCCATAGGAATCGGACTCAGATAATCTCTATCCGGTTTGAAATTAAATACTCCTCCGTTTAAGCTTACAGCATACGGATCGAGATAGCCTTCCGAATCCACAGGTATAGATGGGATATTTAGTCCTAACCGGACATAATCCTCTTTTTCATACCGGTACCCCCTCGGACGTTTTCCATCGAATAGTTTATGGGCTCTCCAACGTTTCCAGTCATCCGTGCGATACCCTTCGCCTGCCATCTCAACACGACGTTCCTGACGGATAATTGCTAAGTTGTCGGAAACAGTATAGCCATAATCCGGCCACCAGGAATCCACCGTGGGTTTAACGTCTGTCAGTGTCGGCATATTCACACGCTTACGTAATAAATCTATATTATCTGATAAATCAGGAAATATTCCATTCAGCTCGACATAGGCTTCCACATAGTTCAGCATCAACTCAGGAATCCTGAATGAGATACTGGAAACCAAAGGATCAGTCTGATTCACAAGGGAGCCTTCAGGATTATGAGCTTTTTTAGGTGAAAAACCGGTTGTCGTATTTCGGGATGCCTCAGACATGTGTATTTGAGGTACAGTAAATAAGGAATCAATAAAACCGGGAGCTACTGTATTCAACAAATCCCCGGGAGTGAATACACTTTGTCTGTAACGAGGGTCTAATTTTGAAGCCAATGTAGATAAATAAGCAGCCCCTGTCCCTTCTATTAGTGATTTGTCCATAATATTTATTGATTTACCCTCATTGGATAAATAACTACGGACCAGATCTAAAGTATAGGAACAATTTCCGTATCCGTACCACCAAGATTGTACATTCACGTTATTTTTTATGCCTAATGCTTCAGAGTATTTTTTACTCAGTGTGACTTCCTGTATATCTGCATAGTCAAACCTGTTAAACAGATTATAGTAGTCAGTATCCGGATTGCCTGTTGAATATAGTTTTCCATCAAAACCACCACACATTTGTTTAAATTGATTGTAAGCTTCGATGGCCTTTTTAAAATATTTGTCGGCATCCACATCTGATTCCGAAGGTGTTCCCGCATGATACTTAGCCCATGTTGCTTCGTATAATGCGACTCTGGATTTATAGATCAATGCCGTTTCTTTATTAATCCTGTTTACACCTACTGAAGCACGGAGGCTCAGATGTTCCACCGATTGGTCAATAAGATTCATAATAGAATCCACTACCATGGATCGCGGATCACGCGCTTTATTTAATAATTCCTCATCCGTATCGGAAAGGACAGAAGAATACCAAGGGACATCCCCATAATTCTTTACCAGTTCATGGTATTTTAAAGCTTTCAAAAAGCAGGCTTCTCCATAAGTATGTGCATATGAACTGAAAGGAGATTCGCAGTTTGTATAGTTATCAAAGAACATATTGATTTCCCGGATAGCATCCCATTTCCAGTTTCCTCCGCTGGTTGGAGTCGTGTTATCCTCTCCGTTCATCCAGGTCGGATGATTCATCCCGATAACCATATTATCCGATTTCTGATCATTCAAATAATGGCCTAAACCCCAATCAGCAAATTGTCCGGGAAGCCAATTATATTTGCCTACAATATAAGCATCCAGCTGAGACGGTGTTTTCCAGAATGTTTCCTGCGAGACTTCATCTAATGGTTTCCTGTCCAGAAAATCATCACAGGAAGAAAATGCCCAAAGTGCAATCAGAAGAATAATAAAATTCTTATATGTGACTTTTATTTTGTTAAATATATTTGTCATAACGTATTAATTTATATGATTAAAAACTAACATTCACGCCAAAAGAATAAACGGCCTGTTGCGGATACATTCTTCCACCGCTTACGGCTTCCGGATCTATATAAGAAGGTAATCCCGACAACACAAACAGATTCTCACCGGAGAAATAGATCCGGCAATTACTCATTCCGGCCTTCGCAATAAGATGTTTGGGCAATGTATAAGACAGTTGGAGGTTCTTCAACCTGATATAAGCTCCGCTAAGTAGATATTTCGTATTCGGCTGGAAATTCTTATTTCCTTCCGCATTGTCATAAGGACGTGGGAAATACGAATTGATATTTTCTCCCATATAGTCAAGGAGGCGGGCTTCTGTTGTCTCATCACGATAGAAATCCTTATGCCATTTATTATCATATACAGAGCTGGCAAACGAATTGCTAACTCCAGTCCCCCAGAAGAAGAAAGAACCATCCATAAACAGATCCCGCTTGGCTACACCTTCAAAAAAGAGAGATAAATCCAAACGACCTGCTTTTACGAATTCATATCCGGTATTCAGGTTTATCCCATATCTGAACCTTGGAGTCGTATTTCCTATAATTCTTTTATCTCCAGGTTCTTCTACCGTTGAATTCCCCGGGGTTATTTCTCCATCACCATCCAGGTCTTCATATTTGACATCACCGGGATACCAGTTCGCGTGGATTTTACTTTGGTCTACCAATAGTTTGCCGTCTGCGCCAAAATCATCTTTTGTCAGGAACCGGTCTACTTTATATCCCCATATTTCACCAAAGACTTTTCCTTTATACCATTTTTCCTTTCCGTCGGAAGTTTTACCGAAAGAGTTTGACGAAGTATTATATTTTGTCACCTCGCTGCGTCCGTCCGAGAGACTTAAAGAAGCACTATAATCCCATTGGGCACTGATCTGGTCTCTCCAGCTTAACTGCATTTCAAAACCTTTAGTTACAAATTCTGCATTATTTATCTGAGGAGCGCTTGTTCCCAATACTGATGCCTTTGGAGTCGGAGGTCCTATGATATCCCATGAGCGCCGGTTAAAATATCCAAGTTCGGCAGATAACTGGTTATTAAGAAATCGCATCTCCAATCCTATATCAAGTGTTGTAATCTTCTCCCAGGTTCTGTTCATATTCAAAATTCCCGGAGTCTTAACATAAGGAAGACGTTTACCGTTAAATATCCACGGAGTTTCCGATACTACCTCCATTGTCGGTATATGTATATAACCGGCTGAGTTTCCCTGATTACCAAGCGTACCGTAAGAAGCTCTTAGCCTTGAGAAATTGATTACCTCATTCAGGTTTTCCCAAAAACTTTCGTTACTCATATTCCATGCGGCGAAAGCAGACGGAAAGAATCCCCATTGCGAACCTTTCGAATATCTGCCGGAACCATCATAACGCCCATTCACTTCAAGAAAGTAACGTTCATCAAAATTATAATTGAACCTGCCAAAGAAACCTGCTGTTGCCCAATCATTTATTTTATCATCGAATGTGCGTATGCCCTGAGCAATCGATACGGCATCCATATCCGGAACAAACAGATCCTTTGCCGTACCTGACAACTCTCTGTAAGTATTTTCTTCGGCCTGAGCTCCTAACTGAATTCTGAAAGTATGTTTTTTGATTTGATGTTCATACGCAGTATATCCCTGTATAGTCCAGTATCGTGTCATTCCCGTTTGTTTGGCTAATGAAGATTCTGTCCCGCCAAACGTAAACTGGGCACCGGATGGCCTTAATCCGTAAACTGGTTTTCTCAATGTCTGATAGTCCTGGAAATTCATACGCCAGGTTCCATCCACATGCGCAGTCCATCCTTTCGCCAGACTGAAATCCAACGCCAGGATATTATCCAGGCGATGCCTTAAATCCGTGCGGTGACCTGCTCCCAATCCGGTACCGATTCGATTTCCTTCATTAGGGTATCCATCCGGATTTCTAACAGGAGTAACTGGCCATGCTCCAAAAGCAAAATCATAGACACGTTGCCTCCCCTGGTTATATTCGAAAGCCGGTTCTTTTGTTGTTTCATAGGAATAACGTGATCGGTAAGTCAATTTCAACCAGGAAGTAATATCAGTTTCCAGCCCTCCGTTAATATTGAAACGGGAATAGTTGTCTATATCTTCTACAAAATTCAGGATACCCGGTTGGTAAACATATCCGGTAGACACAAAATAAGAAGTTTTATCATTGCCGCCTCTTACGGAAAGATCATGCTGATGACGGAACGAAGAACGTAACCAGATATCAATAAAATCATTATTCTCATAAGATTTATTTCCCCATCCCCAGTCATCACCTTCTCCGGGATTCAAATCATAAGGTGTATATTTCCCCGGATTTTGAATATTATCTAAAATCAAATCTAATTTATCATCTGTAAAAGCTCTTGGCATCTTTGCATTGATCTTAGACTGATTCTTTAGTAATCCGAAAGTATAGGAGTCCGCCATTCGGGGCATATTGATAGGATTTACTACCCCGTAGTTTCCTGAATAAGTAATTGTTGGCTTCTCATTTCTCTTTCCCATTTTAGTGGAGATCATTAATACACCGTAGGGTGCCCGGGCGCCATATACAGCAGAAGCTGCCGCGTCTTTCAAAACCGAAATACTTTCAATATCATTCGGGTTTAAAGCATTAAAATCGGCCATATCCGAAGGAATCCCATCAATAACGACAAGTGGAGGAGTAGACTCCGTCAAGGCTGCCTGTCCGCGTATCTGTATAGTCGAAGCCTTTCCCGGGGTATTTCCTCCTTCCGGAGTAGTAAACGTGATACTGGTAGCTTTACCTTGTAACATCGAGCTTGCACTGGTTACCGGACGGTTTTCCAGATCTTTAGAGCGGACCACATCAACGGAACCGGTCAGATTTGACCGCTTTTGTGTACCATAAGCAACCACTACTACCTCATTTAATGTTTGATTATCTTCTACTAACCTTACATTAAGATAAGATTTATCTTTCACATTAATTTCGACTGGATTATAACCAATGTATGAAATTAATAAAGTAGAATTATCCGAGACGTTCAAAGTAAATTTCCCATCCATATCAGTAATAGTTCCATTAGAGGTTGTTCCCTTTTCTATTACATTTGCTCCAATAACAGGTTCCCCTTTTTCATCAAGAACAAGACCTGATATGATCTTTTTTTCCTGTAAAACAGATTGTGTTTTAGGAATCAGGATAATTCTTTTTCCCTCGACTTCATAGATGCAATTAGGAAGTATATAGGTTAATACTTCTGTTATCGCTTTGTTCTTAATATTGATATTGACTTTATGGCTCATATCAATAGCTAAATCATTATAAAAGAACGAAACATCGCTTTGGTTTTCTATTTCTTTCAATATTTCTTTTATTGACAAGTTGTTTGAAATGATTGTTACTTTAGAATTTTGAGCAAATGTTTCTGTAGCTGATATCTTTATTAACACAAGGGTTAACAATAAAAATGTGATTCTCATAATGCGACAGACTTTTTTTATATAGAAATGAAAAGCTATACTTTTCCCATTAAAAATATTCATATATTTACACGGATTTAAGATTAGACATAATCTCATTCTCTGCCAGGAGATGTGATTGTTTAATTAAATCATTTATAAGCAGATGTTACCGCATCTGCTTATTCTTTTAAGTGTTTTATATTTTCATACGCATTCAGTTTTTAAGTTAATAATTGATTATTTAGGAATAATTGTTACCACGTCATTTTCTATTGTGTAATGGATAGGTATAATAAGACTCATAGCATTAAGAATCTCATGTATATTTTCTCCTTTTATCGTAAATGACATACGTGTCTGACTTGCAAATTTTTCCGGACAGCGAATGGATATATTGAACCATCCTTCAATGCTGATAATTATATCAGATAAACTTGTATTATCAAACACTAATTGTTCTTTAATCCAATCCACATGTAAAAGAGATTTTGTATTCTTTATATGAATATTTTTACTGTCTTTTGAATATTCCAGTATCTCATCAGGCTTCATTATCATAGTTTTCCCTGTTTTCTCCGAAATGACTTTTACACTGCCTTTTACTAATACAATATCTATTGTATTTTTTGAATAATAAGAAGATATATCAAATGCTGTTCCTAAAACTTCTACATCCAAATCCCCTGATTTTACAATAAATGGTTTTTCTTTGTTATGTTTTACATCAAAAAATCCTTCACCTTCAAGTTCGACAAATCGTTTGTTACCTACAAACTTTTCTGGATAAGTTAGCTTACTTTCTGAATTTAACCATACGATAGAGCTATCAGGTAATATAAATCTACCTTTACTTCCTTTAGCAGTTATCAAATGATTCTGAATAGTATCTTCTGGACTCAATATATCAGTAAGCCAGTATGTCATACCCAATAATACTAAGATAATAGCTGCAACATGAGGCCAACCGATAATTTTTCTTTGATGTTGGTGAGGCTGATACTGATTAAGATCACTGAATAGTATCCGGTTTTTTAATTTTTTTAATGCATTGTTTATTTCTATATCATCACCTAAAGCGTTATCACAAGATAACCATAAGTCATGAATAGTATTAAAATCATTCAAATTTTCCTTCGATTCATCCAACCATTGTAAAAGTATTTTTTTTTCTTCGGATGAAGCTGAGCCATCCAAATAACGAAGGATTATTATTTCATGTATTATTTTATTCTCCATTTCTTGTGTGTTATTAGTAATACAATAAAAGAAAGGAATACCCTACCTTCTTATTTCATTTTTTTCGATAATAATTTAAAATATCTGATGGAAAAGGTAGAGGATGAATAGTAAATCTTTTTTTAGTAGGTGTTTTCGTAATTCGGTAACAGCTTTAGTTATTTGCTTTTCAACAGCTTTTATACTTATACCTAGTTTCTCTGCGATCTCTTTATTCTTTAAATTATGGGTCCGGCTGAGAATAAATATTTTTTTGCATTGAGGAGGTAACATATCGACAAACTCTGCTATTTCAATTTTCAGTTCTTTCAAAAGTAAAGATCGCTCTTGGTTTTCTAAATGATGTACTAAATAGTGTTCTATGATTTGACTTTCCGAAGTTTCTTCCAAGGGTAGGCTATCCTTTAAATAACCAGAATTAAGGATATTAACAGAACGGTTAAAAACGGATTTGAATAAATATGATTTTACGGAGTTTTCCTCTTCAAAACGTATGTACTCCTTTTTATTCCACAATTCAAAAAACACATCCTGCACTATATCCTCTGATAGATCTTTATTATTCACAAACCTGAATGCATAAGACCGTAAAGGTTTATAATATCTTTTGAAAAGGGCTTCAAGAAATAGTAATTGTTGTTTGTTATTATCGTTAGTCATGTATGGTTTCATTAATACAACTAATCACTCAGCCAGGTATCGATCTGTTTAAGAATCTTTTCCTTCATATTATCGGGCATATTGCTGATGCGGGCACGGTGGCTTCCACCGGGTTGAATGTATATCTGTTGGTTTACCTTCTTTTTGAATATGGGCACACGGGTAGCGCTCCAGGGATCTACTTCTCCATAAATAAAGATCATCTTCGGGTCGTTTTCTTTCAGAAAGTCATATACTTTATGATATAATGCCGGTGAGAAATCTATCTCCCCGGAATTCTCCGGCAGCATGATCTTATGCAGATATCCTTTACTGTCTGTAATGGACAGGTACTTTTTAAAAGGTTTTACGTCATAACCATAATAGCCCAATTCTTTAGCCGCCTGCACAAAGAAAGAAGCGGTTGGTTGGCCTTCAGAGAAATAATCCGGCCCGCTGATATCTATTAAATGGTCGAACAACATTTTATCGTCAGAATCAAGATGGGGGATGGTAGTAACAGGTGTACCCCATTGCCATAAAGCAAATGAATATTCCAGTACACAATAATCAAACACTTCAGTTAAAGGGATGCGAAACGTCATGTTCTTTTCATTGCAATATCTTTCCATAATAGGGAGTAAGGTTGCTTTACGTTTCAATACTTCAAGTTGGAAGTTCTTTATCTGTTTACGTTCTTTCTTGGTACCGACTTTTTTAAGGAAAACTTCCTGTCTTTCGTCTTCAACTGCCCGGTTCAGCGGCGCAACATAAGGAACGGAGAAGTCTACATCGTCAGGGAAATAAGAACGGTAGATCATGGTTGTTTGTCCGCCTTTACTGATTCCCGTACTGATCCATTTGCCTGCATATACCTGCTTAAAGGTTGTCGTCACATTATGTAAATCATACGCAGAATTTTCAGCAGTAAGATAATCCCAATTGAGAGGTTCCGGAGTGGATTCCAGGAAATATCTATGTTCCACGAATACGACATTCGCTCCTAACAGCTTTGAAAGCTCTTCCTGGTAACGGGGATTCATGGCATACGCGCCGCCGTATCCCTCTGTCACGATAACCGTTGGACAGTCGAAGCCGACATGGCTGATTATAACACGCTGGGTAAACGAACCGATTTCCGGTTGCTTATGGTCCAGCGGCTGTGAAATCTTTACCACATACTTTTCTGTGTAGTGATTTGAGTTAAGCGATTCAATATCGCTGATATTATTTAATTGCTGTAATCTTTCAAATAACTCTCCGTTACCGGCAAAAACAACCGATATAGAAAATAGCAATAATAAACAGATGCTGCCAATATGTTTCATCAGATCAATTCTTTACATAAATCAAGAAAATACACAAACAAAGATAAGAAAAGTTTCACCTGCGTGAAACAAAAGTTTCTCCCTGAAGAAACAAGTGTTTCTTCTAAGTGAAACTTTTGTTTCTATCCGTCGAAAATAAAAAACTCCCGCCTGGAATATATCCAAACAGGAGTTAAACTTATTCCTAAAAAGTAATTTACTTTCTGATTCCAAGTTCTTTGATGATCGCACGATATCTTGTGATATCTTTTTTGATCAGGTAGTCCAGCAAACGACGACGCTTACCTACTAACATCTTAAGAGACCTTTCGGTGCTGTAATCTTTATGATTCTTTTTAAGATGCTCTGTCAAGTGCGAGATACGGTATGTAAATAATGCAATCTGGCTTTCAGCTGAACCTGTGTCAGTCGTACTTTTAGCGATACCGTGCTTTTCAAATAACTCTTTTTTCTTTTCTGAATCTAAATACATGTTGTTACTTTAAATAAATTAATACCATATTATCTAAGCGGTTGCAAAGATAAATATTACTTTTTGATTAACAACATTTTTAAATTTATTTTTAGGACAGACGCATCAAAATATAGATAAAGTTGCCCTGTTCCTTGCCTTTAACCAAATTAAAATGTGAAAATTAGACAGTTTCTTATTGGATTTAATCTTTGGGAAAGAAAAAAACTCTATATTTGCACCCTGTGAAAAAACAATAATAAATAAATGTAACAATATAAATTATAAGATTCAAATGCAAAACAAAGGATTTGTAAAGGTCTTCGCGGTGTTACTTACGCTTGTATGTATATTCTACTTGTCGTTCTCTTTTGTAACATCACACTATAATAAGAAAGCCGCTGAGTATGCAGGTGGAGACCCATTGAAAGAGAGTGCTTATTTGGACTCTATGTCTACCCAAAAGGTTTGGTTAGGGTATACCCTAAAACAATGCCGTGAAATGGAAGTAACTTTAGGTCTTGACTTAAAGGGAGGTATGAACGTAGTTTTGGAATTAAATGTTCCTGACGTGATTCGTTCACTTTCCAATAACAATCAGGATCCAAACTTCAACAAAGCACTAGATTTGGCTTATGCCCGTCAGGCAAGCAGTAACAGAGATTTTATTGATTTGTTTGCTGAAGAGTATCAGAAACTTGATCCGGGTGCTCGTCTTTCTGCTATATTCAGCACATTTGAATTAAAAGATAAAATTACTCCACAAAGTACAGATGCACAGGTTGTTGCTGTTTTGAAGAGCGAATCAGCCAGTGCTATAGATAATTCATTTAACGTATTACGTACACGTATCGACCGTTTTGGTGTGGTTTCTCCAAATATTCAACGTTTGGAAACAGCCGGTCGTATCTTGGTTGAACTTCCGGGTGTAAAAGAGCCGGAGCGTGTTCGTAAATTGCTTCAGGGAAGCGCAAATCTTGAATTTTGGGAAACTTATGATTTGACAGAAGTTTATCAACAATTAATACAAGTTGATAATTTACTGGCATCCATGCAGTCTTCTTCAAGTGAATCGACTGAACCAACTCAATCAACTGAATTGACAGAATCAACTCAACCTGCAGAGTCTAATGAATCATCTATAGAAACCAACGATACTGACTCCCTGTTGGCCCAGATCACCGGTGAAGGAGCCGATGCACAGACTACTCAGTCAATGGAAGAATTTGCAAAGGAACATCCGTTGTTCGCACTTCTGCAAATTAACCAATATCAGGGACAATTAGTTCCGGGACCGGTAGTTGGTGTTGCTCATTCAAGAGATATGGCAAAAATCGACGAATACCTGAACATGCGTCAGGTAAAAGATATATTACCTCGTAACCTTTCCTTGAAATGGGGTGTAAAAGCTATTGACGAACAGGAAAACTTCTACTATCTGTATGCTATCAAGGTTACCAACCGTGATGGAACACCTGCGTTAGGTGGTGATGTAATTACTGATGCTGTAGCTGACTTCTCACAAACTCCGGGTCGTAGCGAGCAACAAGTTAGTATGTCGATGAATGCTGAAGGCGCTAAATCATGGGCACGTCTGACAAAAGAAAATATAGGGAAATCTATTGCTATTGTACTGGATGATCTGGTGTATTCAGCTCCTCGTGTAAATGATGAGATTACCGGAGGTCGTTCGCAAATTACAGGAGGATTTACACCGGAAGAAGCAAAGGACTTAGCTAACGTATTGAAGTCAGGTAAAATGGCGGCTTCTATTAATATCGTACAGGAAGACGTTGTTGGTCCTTCATTAGGTCAGGAAGCTATTACTGCAGGTGCTATTTCTTTTATTCTTGCATTGATATTGTTGATGGCGTATATGTGTAT
This sequence comes from Tannerellaceae bacterium, assembly GCA_032054765.1. Classification (GTDB taxonomy): domain Bacteria; phylum Bacteroidota; class Bacteroidia; order Bacteroidales; family Tannerellaceae; genus DFXE01. The sequence goes on along the minus strand of DAMBSC010000009.1, from coordinate 39,754 downwards.
CATGTACGGTATCATTCCGGGTATGATTGCTAATGGTGCGTTAGTATTGAATATCTTCTTTACAATGGGTATTCTTGCCTCATTCCAGGCGGTACTAACCTTACCGGGTATTGCGGGTATGGTATTGACGCTGGGTATGGCGGTCGATGCGAATGTATTGATCTATGAACGTATAAAAGAAGAACTCCGGTCAGGTAAAGGAATGGCCAAAGCCGTATCCGACGGTTATAGTAACGCGTTCTCTGCCATCTTTGATGCGAACTTAACTTCTATTATTACCGGTATCGTGTTATTCTATTTCGGAACAGGACCTATTCGTGGTTTTGCTACAACATTGATCATTGGTTTGTGTGCTTCATTCCTTACAGCTGTATTCCTAACACGTATTGTTTATGAAGCTTTATTGGCTAAAGACAAAATAAAGAATGTAACATTCACTACTTCTGTAAGTAAAGACTTGTTGACGGATCCTAAGATCAATTTCCTTGGAATGCGTAAGATTGGTTACCTAATCCCATTAGTTATAATTGTTCTTGGTGGTATTTCCATGGCAACTATAGGTCTGAATAATGGTATTGACTTTACCGGTGGACGTAACTATATTGTTCGTTTCAACCAAGATGTAAATACAGAAGAAGTTCGTAATATGCTGGATGAACAGTTAGACGGAGCAGTAAGTGTTATTACTATCGGTACTGCAAATCAGGTGCGTATTTCAACAAACTACAAGATTGCTGATACAGATCCTAATGTAGATCAGGAAATCGAATCCAGAATGTATGAAGGACTGAAACCGCTATTGGCACAAGGCACTACTTTAGAGCAATTCTCAGGAGATTATATACAGAGTTCACAGAAAGTAGGTCCAAGTATGGCTGACGATATCAAGAATGCGGCAATCCTTGCTGTTATATTCGCGATGATCTGTATGGCGCTTTATATATTGATCCGTTTCCGCGATGTAGCATTCTCTGTCGGCGTATTTGTTTCTGTTGCTGTAACAACCTTATGTATTATCGCATTCTACTCAATGCTTTGGAAGATACTTCCGTTCTCTATGGAAGTCGACCAGACATTTATAGCGGCTATCCTTACGGTAATCGGTTATTCAATCAATGATACTGTAGTTGTATTCGACCGTATCCGTGAAACAATCGGATTATACCCGAAACGAGATCGATACCAGGTTATTAATGATGCGTTGAATTCAACGTTGTCACGTACATTCAATACAACATTCTCTACCTTGGTTGTAGTTCTTTGTATATTCATCTTAGGAGGTAGTACAATTCGTAGTTTCACCTTTGCAATCCTGTTAGGTATTGCTGTAGGTACTTATTCTACGTTATTTATTGCAACTCCGATTGCTTATGAAATACAGAAGAGAAAACTGAGTAAGAAAGCTACTGCGATAGCAACTAAGTAATATAGGTTATATATTATAATATTTATAGAAAGCTACTCTTGGTTAAAGAGTAGCTTTCGTTTTTACAATATGTTAATAAACATACCTAGTATGTTTGATATTTATCTTAAAATATCTAAATTGCAATCCTTTTCCAGTATAATAGCTTACAGTTTGTAAAATAAAAGAACATATTAGGTATGGTGATAGGTCTTAGTAATATTTTACCGGATTATCCTTCTTTTGTTCTCGGTATTCGTCGTGCTCCTGATCGTGGCTACTCTTTAACACCTACACAAACAATAATAGCTTTAAAAAATGCACTTCGTTATATTCCTGATGAACTACACGAAGAGTTAGCGCCTGAGTTTATGACGGAGCTACTGACTTATGGCCGTATCTATGGGTACAGATATCGTCCTGAAGGTGATCTGAAAGCAAAGGCTGTACAGGAATACAAAGGGAATTGCCTGGAAGGAAAAGCTTTTCAAGTAATGATTGATAATAATCTTTGTTTCGATATAGCACTTTACCCCTATGAACTTGTTACCTACGGAGAAACAGGACAAGTGTGCCAAAATTGGATGCAATACTGTCTAATAAAACAATATCTGGAAGTAATGACAAATGAACAAACACTTGTTATTGAGTCTGGTCATCCGTTAGGATTGTTTAAATCAAAACCGGATGCTCCAAGGGTTATTATTACCAATTCTATGATGGTAGGAATGTTCGATAATCAAAAGGATTGGCATATTGCAGCTCAAATGGGTGTTGCTAATTACGGACAGATGACTGCTGGAGGGTGGATGTATATTGGTCCACAGGGTATAGTGCATGGAACATATAATACATTATTGAATGCAGGACGATTGAAGTTAGGTATATCCCAGGATAAAGATCTAAGAGGTTGTCTGTTTGTTTCATCCGGTTTAGGAGGAATGAGTGGAGCACAACCTAAAGCTGCCGTAATTTCCGGAGCAGCTTGTATTGTTGCAGAAGTAGACCTGTCACGTATAGAAACCAGATTAGCGCAAGGTTGGGTAGAACATGTTACGGATAATTTAGAAAAAGCTTTTCTGTTAGTGAATCAAGCAAAAGAAATGAAAGAACCCATATCTGTTGCTTATCATGGAAATGTTGTAGATTTATTGGAGTATGCGGAAATAAATAATATTCACATTGATTTACTTAGTGACCAAACTTCATGCCATGCTGTATATGAAGGAGGTTATTGTCCTGTTGGAATTTCTTTTGATGAACGTACAAGCTTACTTACTCACAATAGAGATGTTTTTAATGATTTAGTTAATAAAACACTCCAGCGGCATTTTAAAGTAATAAGTAAACTGGTAAGTCAAGGGACTTACTTTTTCGATTATGGTAATTGCTTCATGAAATCGATCTATGATGCCGGAGTAAAAGAAATATCCAGAAACGGCGTGGATGAAAAGGATGGTTTTATCTGGCCTTCTTATGTAGAAGATATTATGGGGCCTGAACTATTTGATTACGGATATGGTCCTTTCCGATGGGTATGCCTGAGTGGGAATCATGAAGATCTTATAAAAACAGATCATGCAGCTATGGAGTGTATAGATCCTACTCGCAGAGGACAAGACCTGGATAACTATAATTGGATACGTGACGCTGAGAAAAACAATCTGGTAGTTGGCACTCAAGCCCGTATTCTTTATCAGGATGCTGAAGGACGTATGAATATTGCTCTTCGTTTTAATAAAATGGTACGTGACGGCGAAGTTGGGCCGATCATGCTAGGTCGTGACCATCATGATGTAAGTGGAACCGATTCTCCGTTTAGAGAAACGTCCAATATTTACGATGGGAGTAATATTATGGCCGATATGGCTGTTCAATGTTTCGTGGGGAATGCCGCTCGAGGTATGAGCTTAGTAGCATTACATAATGGGGGTGGAGTTGGTATTGGAAAAGCTATAAATGGAGGTTTTGGTGTGCTGCTTGATGGAAGCGAGCGAGTAGACGAAATACTTCGTACAGCCATGCTTTGGGATGTAATGGGTGGTGTTGCACGTCGTGCCTGGGCAAGAAATAATAATGCTATAATTACTTCGGTCGATTTTAATAATACATATAAAGACTCATATCATATAACCCTCCCTTATATTCCTAAGGAAGACTTAATGCTTAAAACAGTAGACAATTTTTTAAACAAGAAAAAATGAGTAATTGGAATAAAATTATGGAATGCGTTCCTAACTTTAGCGAGGGACGTGACTTGGAAAAAATAGAGAAAATCGTAAATAGTTTTCGTGCTAAAGAAGGCGTAAAACTTCTTGATTATAGTAATGACAGAGATCATAATAGGATGGTTGTTACAGTAGTTGGTGAGCCGGATGCTTTAAAAAATGCAGTTATTGAGGCGATAGGGGTAGCTGTTGAAGTAATTGACCTTACGAAACATTCTGGGCAACATCCACGGATGGGCGCAGTAGATGTGGTTCCTTTTATTCCGATAAAAGGCTGTACAATGGAAGAAGCGATAGCTCTTTCTAAAGAAGTTGGTAAGCAGGTGGCTAAAAGATATCAGTTGCCTGTATTCCTATATGAAAGATCTGCTTCCACTGCTCATCGGGAAAATCTGGCCAATGTTCGTAAAGGTGAGTTTGAAGGGATGGAAGAAAAAATTAAGTTGGAGGAATGGAAGCCAGATTTTGGTCCTGCAGAACGTCATCCAACTGCCGGAGCAGTAGCAATAGGAGGTCGTATGCCATTAGTAGCTTATAATGTGAATTTAGGAAGTAATAATCTTGCCATTGCAGACAGTATCGCAAAAAAGGTCCGTTTCCTTGGTGGAGGTCTTAGATATTGTAAAGCTATGGGTGTTGAGTTGAAAGAAAGAGGAATAATTCAGGTTTCAATGAATATGACTGATTATACCCGTACAGCATTATACAGAGCTTTTGAGTTGGTTAAGATAGAAGCTCATAGATATGGAGTTCCTGTAATTGGTAGCGAGATAATAGGTTTGGTGCCAATGGAAGCTTTGGTCGATACAGCATCTTATTATTTGGGATTGGAAGATTTTACGATTAATCAAGTATTGGAAGCAAGAGTGATGGAATAATGGAAAAGCCAGATAAGCTTCTTATACGAAATGTTTCTCAATTAGTCACCTGTGCAGGTTTTACAGCCAAAAAGGGTAAAGCGATGTCTGATGTGGGGGTAATTAAAGACGGGGCACTAGCAGTCTCTGGAGAATTGATAACTCATGTTGGAGAAACAAAAGAGATTCTCTCTGAAATTAACGAAAAAGATTATTTTGTTATAAATGGAGAAGGTAAGACATTATTACCAGGATTTGTAGATAGCCATACACATCTTGTTTTTGGAGGTTATCGCGAAGAAGAGTTTTCATGGCGATTAAGAGGCGATAGCTATATGTCTATTATGAAACGCGGAGGAGGCATTGTTAATACAATGAAAGCTACCCGTAGTAGCAGTTTTGAAGAATTGAAAAATACAGCTTCAAACCGTTTGAACGAAATGTATGCTATGGGGGTCACCACTGTTGAAAGTAAAAGCGGTTATGGCTTAGATCTGGAAACAGAGATAACCCAGCTACAAGTAATGGCAGCACTAAATAAAGAACATCCTATGGATATCGTTCCTACATTTCTTGGAGCACATGCTATTCCTCCCGAATATAAAGGACGGACAAATAAATATCTTGATTTTATTATAGAAAAAGTATTACCAGTTGTTCAACAAGAACATCTGGCAGAATTTTGTGATATCTTCTGCGAAGAAGGAGTTTTTTCTGTCGATCAAAGTGAACAGTTATTACTGGCTGCCCAAAAATACGGTTTAAAATCTAAATTACATGCTGATGAGATTGTAACCTTAGGTGGAGCAGAATTAGCGGTAAAACTGAATGCAACAAGTGCAGACCATCTCTTACAGGTTTCTAACGAAGGAATCCGCCTACTGGCACAAAGCAATACAATAGCCACACTTCTTCCCTTAACAGCCTTTTCACTAAATGAACCTTATGCACGTGGGCGAGAAATGATTGATGCAGGATGTGCTGTAGCATTAGCTTCTGATTTAAATCCTGGCAGTTGTTTTTCCTGTTCGATACCTATGCTTTTTGCATTAGCCTGTATAAAAATGAAATTAAGTCCGGAAGAGGCTGTAAATGCTTTAACTATAAATGGAGCCGCAGCAGTGGGTCGGGCTGCAACCATAGGGAGTTTGGATGTAGGAAAGCAAGCAGATATGATCCTGCTTCGTTTCCCATCTTACAAGTTTCTTCCTTATCATGTCGGAATGAATCTTGTAGAGACTACTATAAAAAAAGGAATTTTAACGCTTAATGTTTAACTAATAATGATTAATTATAGTATCTTTAATTTACTTATAATTATTAAACGCAATATTAGACCCTTATTTATTAAATTAAAGAATTATGTTAGCAGATCTATCTATTAAAGATTTTTTAGCCGAAACCGCAGGAAGTGAACCAGTTCCTGGTGGTGGTAGTATTTCGGCATTGAATGGTGCTATTGCTGCTTCTCTTACAGAAATGGTAGCAAACCTTACTATTGGAAAGAAAAAATATGAAGAATTTGAAGGCCAGATGCGAACAATAGCTATTGAGGCAGCAACTATACGCAAACGTTTTGTCTCATTTATTGATGAAGATAGTGAAGCTTATAGCCGTGTATTTGCAGCATTTAAGTTGCCAAAAGAAACGGAAGAGGAAAAAATAAAACGTAGCAAAGAAATACAGGAAGCAACCAAATATGCAGCATCGGTACCGATGAAGGTAGCAGAAGAGTTAAGTGAAGTAATGGAGTCAATAATTTATGTTGCGCATAAAGGAAACCAGAACGCTGTAACTGATGCATGTGTGGCAATGTTGTCCGCCCGCACTTGTGTTTTAGGGGCGTTATTGAATGTACGTATAAATTTATCATCAATAAAAGATGAGATATTTGTTGAAAAAATGAAAGCAAAAGCCGATCATTTGGAAGCAGAGGCTATTCGTATCGAGACTAAATTACTAGATTGGATAAAAACAAAATTGGAATGAGTAGTAATGTATATTATGTAGGTTCGGATTCACTTACTTTCGAAAGTATCGAAAAAATACTTACTGAAAATATGCGGTTAGAACTAAAGCCGGAAGTAATACAGCGTATCCAGCATTGCCGGGATTATCTGGATAAGAAGATCGAACAACAAAATGAGCCGCTTTATGGTATTACTACCGGTTTTGGCTCTCTATGTAATAAAACGATCTCACCGGATGAGCTAAATACTTTACAGGAAAATCTGGTAAAAAGCCATGCTTGTAGTGTGGGAGAAGAAGTCAGCCCGGTCATTGTCCGCCTAATGATGTTATTAAAAGCACATGCATTGTCGCTAGGACACAGTGGTGTCCAGGTGATCACAGTACAACGTATTCTCGACTTCTTTAATAATGATATACTGCCTATTGTTTACGATCGTGGATCTTTGGGTGCATCAGGAGATCTGGCTCCCTTAGCTAATTTATTTCTTCCTCTGATTGGTGTGGGAGATGTTCATTATAAGGGAAAGAAACGAGATGCTATCAGTGTGTTAGATGAATATGCGTGGACACCTGTAAAACTTAAAAGTAAAGAAGGACTTGCATTGTTGAACGGAACTCAGTTTATGAGTGCAAATGGCGTTTTCGCCCTGATGCGTGCTTTCCGTCTTTCAAAGAAAGCAGATTTGATTGCTGCTATTTCGCTTGAAGCCTTCGATGGCCTGCTTGATCCGTTCATGGATTGTATTCAGCAGATGCGTCCCCATACAGGACAAATTGAAACGGGAGATGCTTTCCGGCAATTGCTTGAAGGTAGTGAATTGATCAGTCGTAAGAAAGACCATATACAAGATCCCTATTCATTTCGTTGTATTCCTCAAGTCCATGGGGCAACAAAGGATGCTATCAATTATGTAAAAGGAGTGTTATTGACTGAAATTAATTCTGTAACAGATAACCCAACAATCTTTCCGGACGAAGATCGGATTATATCAGGTGGTAATTTCCATGGACAGCCGTTGGCAATTTCTTTTGATTTCCTTGCTATAGCTTTAGCAGAGCTTGGCAATATATCTGAAAGGCGAGTCGCACAATTGATTATGGGGTTGCGTGGATTACCTGAATTTCTGGTTGCTAATCCTGGCCTGAATTCAGGATTTATGATTCCACAATATGCTGCGGCCAGTATGGTGAGCCAGAATAAAATGTATTGTTATGCAGCCAGTAGTGACTCCATTGTATCCAGTAACGGACAGGAAGACCATGTCAGTATGGGAGCTAATGCCGCGATAAAACTATTTAAAATAATGGATAATCTGGATCATATTCTGGCTATCGAGCTGATGAACGGGGCTCAAGGAATAGAATTTCGCCGTCCGGCAAAGACATCTCCAATTTTAGAAAAGTTCTTGAAGGAATACCGAAAAGAAATCCCTTTTATTAAAGATGATATAGTGATGTATCCAGAGATACATCGAACAGTAGCTTTCTTAAGAAGGTATCCGTTATAGCGGAGGATTTCACCACAGATAACAGATCTGTGGTGTATATTATTTCTTCGTTACCTGAACCCGTTGTGTAGGCTCCTGATTTGTGTTGCGGTAATCTACCTGCTTTACAATATTTTCAGCTAGAGTGCGAAAGGCAGTTCCGGTAATTGTATCGGGATTCAGGGCTACTGGATTACCTTCATCTCCTCCTTCGCGGATACTTTGTACTAAAGGAATCTGTCCGAGTAATGGGACATTTAACTCCTCCGCCAAACGTTTTCCTCCATCTTTACCGAATATATAATATTTGTTTTCCGGTAATTCCGCTGGAGTAAACCAGGCCATATTTTCAATCAGTCCTAATACAGGGACATTCACTTTGTCACCCATAAACATGCTGATACCCTTACGAGCATCTGCAAGAGCTACATCTTGCGGTGTCGTTACAACAATTGCTCCGGTAATGGCCAATGTCTGTACCATTGTCAGATGAATATCACTGGTTCCGGGAGGAAGGTCAATCAGGAAATAGTCTAACTCGCCCCAGTTGGCATCAGCAATCAGTTGTTTCAAAGCATTACTGGCCATAGCACCACGCCACAATACTGCATCATCCTTATTTACAAAGAAACCGATAGATAAAAGTTTCACTCCGTAATTTTCAGCTGGCTCTATCAATTCACGTCCATTCACTTCTACCATAACAGGACGTACTTCTTCGACATGGAACATCTTTGGCTGGGAAGGTCCGAATATATCAGCATCCAGTAATCCTACATTGTATCCTAATTCTGCTAGTGCAACAGCCAGATTAGCGGCCACCGTACTTTTCCCCACTCCTCCTTTTCCAGAAGAAACTGCAATAATATTCTTTACTTCCGAAAGCAGTTTCTCCGGCTCAGGACGTGCCTGCTGACGGGTTACGATGGAGATATTCCCTTTAATATCAATATCCTTATCTACATACGTTAAAATTGCTGTTTCAGCAGCTTTTACCACAGACTTGATAAATGGATCACTCGGCTTCTCAAAAAGGATTGAAAAACTTACTTTATTACCGTCTATATGAATATCATCTTCTACCATTCCAGCAGAAACCAAATCTTTACCGGTTCCAGGGTAGCGCACTTTACTCAGTGCATCAAGAATTAGTTTAGGGTATAATGTCATAATTGATTATTTAGTTATTTTCCGGATGCTAATGCACTCCGTTTACTTCTGTTGAAACTACGATACGGATCATATTCTATTTCCACATCCGGTTCAACCATAATTTCTCTTTCTTCGCAAACAAATTTAATGTATTTGATGTTCAAGCCACGGTCAAGCCATTGCTGCTCATAATAAGTCTTTATAGACAATATATCGTCTGCCCAATGGGAATGATACAAATCATCTGTAGCAAATAATACAGGATATTGATTTGCTTTCACAATCTCAACCGTATAAGTGTACATAAAATTACTATCAGTTTTCAGATGAATAAGGCCTTCTTTCGCCAATATCTCACGGTATAGTTTCATAAACCTGGTAGAGGTAAGCCGTTTGTTAACTTTCTTCATCTGGGGGTCAGGGAAAGTAATCCATATTTCAGACACTTCACCAGCAGCAAAGAAGTGGGAAATCAGTTCAATATTCGTTCGTAGGAAAGCCACATTTGACATGTCGGCTTCCATCGACTCTTTTGCACCGCTCCACATACGTGCGCCTTTTATATCAATCCCAATAAAATTCTTTTCGGGATACAGACGAGCAAGGCCTACAGTATATTCTCCTTTTCCACATCCCAGTTCCAATACAATCGGATTATTATTATTGAAGAACTTTTCATTCCAATGGCCTTTGAGATCAAAACCTTCTTCCTTTAATTTAGCAAACGGATACTGAAATACATGTGAGTACCCCGCCATATCGTCAAACTTTGCCAACTTATTCTTTCCCATGCCGCAAAGATAATTATTTTATTTCTTGGAAGAGGTGCTGTATTCGTTAGTGTTTTCCTACATACTCTTTTGTTATTTATTACACTATCTTTTAGGAGACAACTCTTGTGGTTTTCTTTCTTTCTTTCCAACATTTTGATCGACTCACAGGGGTGAGGCGATCGTTCCACCCGGGTGAATCAATCGCCTCACAATTGTGAGCCGACCGCTTCACCCCTGTGAGTCGATCAAAAGTGTGGGACAAAATTGAGAAAAACTCCTTTTGAAAACCATAAAATATCTTACACTTTATATTAAATGCTTACCTTTGTGCGTTATTATGTATAAATAAATACTATTAATTTTATGTCAGAATTATTTCCAACTAATCTGCCTTATAAAGTGGCAGACATGAGTTTAGCGGAATTTGGTCGTAAAGAGATCGAGATTGCTGAACACGAAATGCCGGGGTTGATGGCCATTCGCAAGAAATATGCCGATTCAAAGCCTCTAAAAGGTGCACGTATCACCGGCTCATTGCATATGACGATTCAGACTGCAGTGTTAATCGAAACATTAGTTGCTTTGGGAGCGGATGTTCGCTGGGCAAGTTGTAACATCTTCTCAACTCAGGATCATGCGGCAGCTGCGATTGCTGCTACGGGAGTACCGGTGTTTGCCTGGAAAGGAGAAACTCTTGAAGAATATTGGTGGTGTACTGATATGGCTTTGCGTTTTCCTGAAGGCAAAGGTCCGCATATGATAGTGGATGACGGTGGTGATGCGTCATTACTGGTTCATTGGGGCTTTAAAGCCGAAAATGATGCAGAAACAATTAATCGTACGGGTGCTAATCATGAAGAACAGGTTATTCTTGATACCGTTCGCCGTATTCTGGAAGAAGATAATCAACGTTGGCATCGTATGGTTGCCAAGATGAAGGGAGTTTCTGAAGAAACAACTACCGGTGTACATCGTTTGTACCAAATGATGGAAAAAGGTGAATTATTGGTTCCTGCTATCAATGTGAATGACTCAGTAACCAAATCGAAGTTTGATAACTTGTATGGCTGTCGTGAATCATTAGCAGATGGTATTAAACGTGCTACAGATGTTATGATTGCCGGAAAAGTAGTGATAGTCGCAGGCTATGGCGATGTAGGTAAAGGTTGTGCGCATTCTATGCGTTCGTATGGCGCTCGCGTTTTGGTGACTGAAATCGATCCTATCTGCGCGCTTCAAGCAGCTATGGAAGGCTTTGAAGTGACTACTATGGAAGAAGCTTTAAAAGAGGGTAATATCTTTGTTACTACTACAGGAAATAAAGATATTATTACAATAGAACATATGACACAAATGCTTGATCAGGCAATTATCTGTAATATCGGTCATTTCGATAACGAAATACAGGTAGATAAACTGGTTAATTATCCTAATATAAAACATACGAACATTAAGCCTCAGGTTGATAAATATACTTTCCCGACCGGTAACAGTATATTCCTTTTGGCTGAAGGCCGTTTGGTGAATTTGGGTTGTGCTACCGGACATCCTTCGTTTGTGATGAGTAATTCATTTACCAATCAGGTATTAGCGCAAATAGATTTATGGCAAATGTCGTACGAGGTTGGTGTATACCTCTTGTCAAAACGCCTGGACGAGGAAGTTGCCCGTCTGCACTTAGACCGTATCGGTGTAAAACTAACCAAGCTTAGTCAGGAACAAGCCGATTATTTAGGTGTCCCTGTTGACGGACCGTACAAAGCAGACCACTACAGATATTAATAATCTATGCAGGAATGTATTCTTACATTCCTGTACTAATTTTATTACAGCGAATATGCAAGAGAGACATGCGGATAGGCAGTTATACTTTAATGAACAAAGCTATACCACCCAAAAATATGTAATCCCTTTTATTGAAAAGCATCATTTGGTCAATTCAGAATCTACTGTTCTTGAAATTGGTTGTGGTGAGGGAGGCAATATTATGCCTTTTCTTGATTTAGGCTGTAAAGTGACCGGTATAGACATCAATGAAGGACAAATAGAAATAGCTAAAGACATTTATGCTTCTCATCCGAATGCTTCTCATCTGACACTTATCTGCGAAGATATTTACAAAGTTGAAAATCTGAAAGAGCAATTTGATATAATAATTATCCGTGATGTGATAGAGCATATTCCTAACCAGGAACGTTTCATGCCTTTCATTAAACAATTTTTGAAACCGGATGGAGTCGTATTTATCGGGTTTCCACCCTGGCAAAATCCTTTTGGAGGACATCAACAGATCTGCTCAAATAAAGTTCTATCCCGTCTCCCCTGGTTTCATTTACTCCCACGTAGAGCATATAAACAAATATTAGAATGGGGTAAGGTTGACCCTTCCGGTTTATTAGAAATTAAAGATACAGGAATATCATTGGAACGTTTCCTTTCCATTGTAAAGAAAGAACATTATTCAATAATAGAAGAGATACTTTATTTTATTAATCCTAATTACGAGATTAAATTCGGGTTACGTCCTCGTACACTTTGGGGTGTTCTAAGGATTCCTTATGTTCGTAATTTCTATACTACATGTGGATATTATCTACTAAAGAATAATGAGTAATAAAACACTATATAGAAGTAAAGCCCCCTTCAGATTAGGAATTGCTGGTGGAGGTACGGATGTGTCTCCTTATTCAGATCTCTATGGTGGAGCCATTCTGAATGTAACGGTTAATTTATTTGCCTATGCGACGATCCGTCCGTTAGATAATGGTAAGATACGTTTTGTACATATAAATGAAAACATTACAGAGGAGTATGAAGAGACTGAAAGGTTGCCTTTGGAAGGACCTCTGCTCCTCCAGAGAGGAATATATAATTCCATTGTTTCCAAGTATAATAATGGGAAACCACTTTCTTTTGAGTTAACCACTTCCATGGATGTTCCTTCGGGTTCAGGATTGGGAACTTCATCTACATTGGTTGTCGCTATTCTAGGCGCTTTTTCTGAATGGCTGAAATTACCATTAGGAAAATATGATATGGCTCATTATGCGTATGAAATAGAACGTTTGGACCTGAAAATGGCGGGAGGTAAACAAGATCAGTATGCCGCTACTTTCGGTGGTGTAAATTTCATGGAATTCCTGGAGGACGATAAAGTAATAGTGAACCCACTTCGTATTGGTAATGATATTCTACAGGAATGGGCGATGAATACCATTCTTTTCTATACAAAACAGCAACGTTCTTCTGGGCATATCATCGAGGAGCAAGTGGAGAATGTAAAGAAGAAAAATGAGTCGTTAGAAGCCATGCATAAAGTACGGGAAGAAGCGTTTCGCATGAAAAATTGTCTTTTAAGAGAAGAACTTTGGGAATTAGGAAAGGCTCTTAATACCAGCTGGACAAACAAAAAAATGATGGCTAAGAATATTTCAAATGAATTTATCGATCATATTTACGAAACAGCCATATCAAACGGAGCTTTAGGAGGTAAAATATCAGGTGCAGGTGGTGGAGGCTTTATGTTTTTTTATTGTCCGGGAAATACCTGTTACCAGGTAGCAAAAGCATTATGTGAATTAAACATTGGCGAAATTCGTTATTTTGAATTTTGCAAAAAAGGATTAACCACCTGGACTGTTAAAGGATAAAATAATAATATGGAAGCAATTATTCTGGCAGGAGGAATGGGTACACGGCTGAAAAGTGTTGTTTCGGATGTTCCTAAATGTATGGCTCCTGTGGCAGGAAATCCTTTTCTTTATTATATCTTATCTACATTGGAAAAGGCCGGATTCAGCCGGATTATCTTATCCTTAGGTTACAAATACGAAATCATTGAGGAATGGATAAAGACCTATCCTACTCAGATGGTGATATCTTCTGTTATAGAAGAAACTCCTCTCGGAACAGGTGGAGGGGTGAAATTAGCTCTTTCTCAAGCAACGGAAAAAGAAGTATTCGTTTTAAACGGTGATACCTTTTTCAATATAGACTATTCACAGATGCTGGATATTCATTCTCAGACTAAAGCGTTGGCAACGTTAGCTCTTAAAGAGATGAAAGATTTTACACGTTACGGGGTAGTAGAAATTGATAAGTTGTCCAATAGTATTATAGGTTTCTTAGAAAAACAATATAGAGAGTCCGGCTTGATTAATGGAGGCATTTACCTGATAAATAGCAATGCATTAGATGAGCAACCGGAAAAGTTTTCCATTGAAAAAGATTTTTTTGAAGTAAATGTCTTAGCCGGTAATCTGACAGGGTTCCCGGCTAACGGTTATTTTATTGATATTGGTATTCCGCAAGATTATGCTCAAGCCCAATCAGACTTTGCAAATGACAGCTATAAATCGTTATAATACATTATTTCTCGATAGAGACGGGGTTATCAATAAGCAACGTAAAGGTGATTATGTGAAATCATGGAAGGAGTTTTTTTTTATTGATGGAACTCTTGAAGCTTTAGCTCTTCTTGCTCCTTTATTTAAGTATATTCTAATAATTACCAATCAGCGAGGAGTAGGCAGAGGGCTTATGAGTGAGCAGGATTTGATAGATATTCATAAACAGATGGCTACCATCATACACGCTCACAAAGGGAGAATTGATAAGATTTATTATTGTACATCCACTGATAATAACGATATAAACAGAAAGCCCAATATAGGAATGGCTTTTCAGGCAAAAGAAGATTTTCCGGATATAACCTTTAAACAAAGTTTATTTGCAGGGGATAGTTTATCCGATATGCAATTTGCTAATAATGCAGGTATTCCGGCTATTCTTATCGGGAATAAATACAATGCTGAACAAATAAGTAAATTAAACATCTGTGCTCACTATCCCGATTTACTTACCTTTGCAAAAGATATACAAAAGAAATAAACATATGAAGATTGCCATGTTATCAACCTTCTACCCGTTTAGAGGTGGAATCGCGCAGTTTAATGCCAACCTATATGAGACATTCAAAAAGGATAATGATATAACGGCATATACCTTTACAAGGCAATATCCCGGTTTTCTTTTTCCAGGAAAAACACAATATGTTACAGACGAAGATAATGCTATTCTTATCGATAGTATTCCAATATTAGATACCGCTAATCCTTTCAGCTACAAAAAAGCAGCTAAATGTATCGCCAAAGAGAAACCGGATGTTTTGATCATGAAATATTGGATGTCTTACCTGGCACCTTCACTGGGAAGTGTAGCTAAATACTTGAAGAAAAGAGGATGTAAGGTCATAACAATCCTAGACAATGTAATTCCTCATGAACAAAAGTTTTTTGATAAACCGTTGACCACATGGTTCCTGAAACAAAATAGCGGTTTTGTTGCCATGAGTGAATCAGTACGGAATGATTTATATACGTTACATCCGACAGCTAAATCTATTCTTAAACCGCATCCACTATATAATCATTTTGGTGACAAAGTGGAGAGTCGTAAATCAAGGGAATTATTAGGTATTGATCCTGATAAGAAAACAATCTTGTTTTTTGGATTGATAAGGGATTATAAAGGGTTGGATTTGCTGATTGATGCAGTGAGTTTACTTGACGAAAGCTATCAATTACTTATTGCCGGAGAGACCTATGGTAGCTTTGATAAATATGATGAGCTTATCAAGAAAGCAAATCATCCCGAACGAATCAAGGTTTATAACCGTTATATAAGCGATAGTGAGGTACCTTTATTTTTCTCGGCATCCAATGTTTGTGTCTTACCTTACCGCTCAGCTACACAAAGTGGTATCACATCAATTGCTTATCATTTTGAACTTCCCTTGATAGCTACGAAGACAGGTGGGTTAGGAGAGAGTATTGAAAAACCCGGAGTCGGATTGATGATCCTTGAAATAACCCCGGACTCTATAGCCGATACGATCACTAAATTCTTTAAAGAAGACCACTCAGTATTTATTGGCAATATACAAAAAGAAAAGACACTGCTTTCGTGGGATAACTTTGCAGCGTCTTTACTATCTTTTGTGGAAGAACTATGATTTAACTACTTCCGTTTTTATTCTTTCTTTCCGATATCGCCAGATAGAATATCCGATAGCAGCTATCAATAAAAGAAGGATCAGGAAGGAGCTGATAGATTCAATATAGGCTGTTACAACATACATATCCGGATAGAACTCAAATACTATTTGATGTTCACCTGCAGGAATACGCATTGCACGTAGTGTCCAATCTGCCCGGAAATGGGGAACAGGTTTTCCATCAATGTAAGCTTTCCATCCTGGTTGATAATATATTTCAGAAAATACAGCCAGTTGTTCCCTTGATGCTTTTGAGCTATAAGTTAATTTATTGGGTCTGTATTTATCTAATACGATAGTTGCTGCAGAGTCTACAGAAGGAATAAAACCGGCTACATCATCGGCAAAGCGTTTATCTACAACAGCTACCTCCAATGGATTTATGTTGTTTAATGCAGCAATTTCAGCATCCGCATTATCAACTATTTCTACCTTTTGAACAAACCATGCATTTCCATAAGCGAATGGATTTCTTAATGGTGGTTGCTCAGGATGGTAAATTATATAACGAGCATTCAGCATATTCAGAGAAGGTATTTGTGTAAGTGCTTTCATTATATTTTCGCTCGTGGCTTCCTGGAACGATCCGTAAATAGTATTTAATTCTTTGCTGAATCGATGATCAATAAGTTCCTGGTATCTTCTGAGTTTTGCAGCATGGTAACCACCTATGGAGTGATGAAAAGTAGAAGTAGTCGCTTCTACAAATGGATTATTCAGATTAAGGACACGGAAAGAAGGGTCTTTATCTTTAAAGATTTCATTATTGGCGACTGTTGGTTTATACACCTCACTCGGTTTTTCACGGATAAAACTACTGTCATTTAAATATCTTTTGTCTACCGGCCATAAATCAGCTAATATTAGTACTGCAATACAGGCGCTCACAATTATTGATGTTTTTGCTTTATCCTTTGCTTTATAATACCAATAGATTAATCCGGCTCCAAGCAAAATAAATATTAAAGAACGCAAAGCGTCAGAAGAAGCTAAAGATTGTCTATCTAGCAATAATGCATTATAATACCAATCGGGCATATTGTAATGTGTATCCAGTGGTGAACGAAAATCAAGCAATAATGTAGGTATTAGCCAGACTATTAAACATAAACCTCCGGTAATAGCTAAAGCCCCAATTATTCCTTTCTTAAATAGTTTTTCATCTATTTTCTGAGTAAATAAATCTTTTAATCCCCAAATAGCAATAATTGGACAGACAAGTCCGGGCAGAGCTAATGCCATTTCTACAGTTCGGAACTTATTGTTTAGTGGTAAGTAATGAAAGAGGAATGTGTTGAAAGTATCAAAGTTACGTCCCAATGCCATGAATGTAAGGAATAGAGCTCCGGCGAATAACCACCATTTCATTGGATTCCTTATAATGAACATACCGAAAACAAATAAAAAACAAACCAATGCTCCAAAGTAGAATCCTCCTTGTGTGGACTTATCTCCCCAATAAGTATAAGTTTGTATTTCTTTTCCTACCTGGGCCCCTTTAGCCCTCATTTCTTTGTATAATTCAGAATCTTGTCCTAACGTACCACCGGTATAGCCCCCATATGCATTTGGAATTAAAAGAGTAAGCAATTCCATTTTACCATAACTCCATGCAAAAGCATAATCCTTATCTAAGCCCGAAGATATCTTTTCATCTTCGCTGGTAGTTGTTGTTAACTCCGTAGGTCCGCGTGTAGAATGCTGTCCTAAATCCCAATGGGCATACATATTCTTTGCATTAGGCAAAACAGCCAATAAAACGCAAAATATCATAATAGCGGTAACTATATAAAGTTCTTTAAATCCCTTTTGTTTTATCTTATATACTACGTATCCTAAGTATATAAATAAACAAAGTAAAACTAAATAATAAGTTATTTGAATATGTCCATTACCAATTGAAAGTGCAACTCCTAAAAGGAATAGAATAGCTCCCCATAAATACTTTTTCTTAAATAAGAGTGCCATACCAGCTAAAACAATTGGCATATATGCTATAACATAAGCTTTGGTAATATGTCCTGCTACGATAATAATCACATTATAAGTTGCAAAAGCAAATGCAAACGATCCTGCTAAAGCTAACCACCAATTTACTCCCATAATACACATGAGAATATAAAAACTAATAAGACCTGCAAAAATCATTCCTGCATGTAAATATCCGATCCCTTTTATAGGTTTTTCAAGAACTTGGTCATAACGGGGTAATTTAGGAGCAGGATCTCCATATCCTGAAACATAGGGCATACCACTAAACATTGCATCTGACCAAACACTGAATTCACGCGCTTCTGCTGTCTCTGCATATTGTTGCATTTGGCCTGTTCCAACTCCGAATGCTTTTTCCATATCATCCTGACGTACCGATTTACCATCAAGTATTGCCGGAGAAAAGTAGACAGTTACTAATACAAAAAATATAATTATGGCAACTACATGTTTACCCCATTTATTAAATATTTCCTTCATACTCAGTTTGTGTATATAATTATTGCTTAAACTCTACCTTTAAACCACTTGGCTGTGTAAAAACGGACGGCAAACCATCCGTGTAGAAAGAATGTTGAAATCTTTCCATAATATTTCTCCATAATCAGGTAACGTTCTTTTAAAGATACTTTTCTGTTTACAGTACTCATCCCTGCGTCTAAAAAATTAGATAAAATCAAAAATGTATTATGTACATTTTTTGCTTTTTTCAGGCATTTTATGCACCAGTCATAATCAGCCACCCACTGATAATTTGTATCATACAATGGTGCTATCTCACGTTTTGCTAAAAATGATTGATGGCATACAAGCATACCCATACGAAAACTTTTCCATGTTAATTTTTTAGGAGCTTTTAATCTGCGTATACCTAAAGAATGTCCATTTCCATCAACAATCATAGACTCTCCATAGATAACTTCTGGTAATATCTTTTTCATTTTTATAGAATCCACAATCTGTTGTGCAGTATTTGCCGTATATAAAGTATCTCCAGCGTTAATAAACCACACATAATCACCTGTTGACTTTAAAAGACCTTTATTCATTGCGTCATACAAACCTTTGTCAGGTTCACTATTCCAATATGTTATTCCTTCTTTATAATGCTTTATAATATTTACTGTCCCATCTGTTGATCCTCCATCAATGATAAGATATTCAATATTAGGATAAGACTGAGAAAGTATACTAAGAATTGTACGCTCCAACCATTGAGATGCGTTGTAAGTTACAGTTATTATAGAAAATTTAGGATTCATTTTCCAATAAACTTTTATATAAAGTAATGTATTTCTCAGCAATAATTGGTTCAGAATAATTATTTCTTACTTTTTCAATGCATGCCTCGAATAAATTTATTGTATTCTTATTTTCTAAAATCCATTGAATACCATGTGCCAAGTCATTTGCATCTTTATATTTTGCTATATAACCATTTATTTTATGATCTATCATTTCAGGTATCCCACCTGTATCAAATCCTACACACGGCGTACCACATGCCATTGCTTCCATAATTGTATTAGGAAGGTTATCTTCTAAAGAAGGTATAACAAATATATCAGCACATGAATAAGCCAAAACCATTTGTTCCTCGTTTGTTATATAACCTAATGAATTCACTTTAAATGGAAACAAATTATTAAATTCTTCTGAGATATTTCCCATCAAAAGGATTTCAATATTATTAAAGCCTATATCTTTCAATATAGAGCAAGCTTTTATTAAAAAATTAAAGCCTTTTCGTTCATCACTTATTTTTGCTGCTGCAAATAATAGGATTTTTTTATCTATCGGTATATGATACTTATTTCTCGCTTCATATATGTCTCTGGGTTTAAAAACAAAAATATCTATTGGATTAGGAATTGATAAGAAATGAGCATTATGTAGAAGGTTACTTTCTTTAGCTAATCTTGTGATCCATTTACTGCAACCGACAAATGTTATTTTAGATAAATGTATTAATTGTTTTTTTTTGTAATTTTTTTTAGCTAAATCCCATAAAGGTTTCTTTACTTGTAGAGGGCACTCATAACAATAATCTTTATATTTCTTACATTCTCCAGGATAATGACAAATAGCAGTAACAGGCCAAAGGTCATGTAATGTCCATATAATTGGTTTTCCTGTTTTTATAAGTTTTTCAATATCCCACAAAGATAAAAATCCTTGATTAATCCAATGAATATGGATAATATCAGAGTCGAGAATCAGAGAGTAATTACTAATATCCGTTCCTGTATTAGCTAAAGAAATTTGAAAAAGGTTTTTCTTATTAAATCGATTACTTATGAAAATAATGATACGTTCTAATAAAAAACGAAGTTTATCTATTTTTCTTTTTAATATAAAATGGTGGCTAGCTATAATATCCCTGTTACTTGATTGTTTATCACGGACTAGCAATACAGCTTTTTCACCAGCTTTTAAGAGTGCAGAGTGCAATCTATGTGCAGCAACAGCTGCTCCACCCTTCATTTCTGATGTATTTAATAATATTAATTTCATATTATTAATGTTAAACAGTAAATATGCAAACTTATTTTGATAAATATTGAAGATAATCACTACTTGAAATAGGAAAATAAATAGCTTTTAAAAAAGATAATCTATTTTTTTCATTAGAATGAAAGATTCGATCTCTATGTTGGATGCATAATAATGTTAATCGGATGTAAGATATAAAAGAACTTCTTGAATTATATAAAGATAACTTCATTGCATTTGTTCTTGATATTGTTGGAGATTGTATTTCCAACAGTAAAGAATACATATTAAAAAAATATTTTTTCACAAAAGGTCTTATGTCTTTATATGTTTTATATGTTCGAAAGATAGATCTAATAATATTGGGTAAACTGTATTCATAATTGAAAGGAATAGTTAAGGTAGAACTGTCAGCATGCCTTCGTTGTTTTACTAAAATTTCAGGACAATAAGAAATACTTTCATATGTTGCAGCTACAATCTGAATTAAATGATCATATAAAAAAAATTGTGACCAATAATTAATATTAGGTATTTTATTTATTAATTCTTTTTTAAACATCAATGTATGTCCTGCCATCATAGACAGATAGATGATTCGTTCTAAATGAATATTGGGAGTTCGTTTATCAAAATGAATAGAAATTTTATCATTGGAAAAGGGTTTTGTAATTCCAGATGATAATAATGCGTTCCCAATTGATGATATTTGGTGTTCTATTTTGTTTATTTCCCAAATATCATCTTGATCAGATAGGGCTATATAATCCCCATTCGCTCGTTGTATGGCAGTAATAAAATTATCATTTATTCCTTTTTGTTTATCATTTGAGAAATACTTTATATAAGAATATTTTTGTTGATATTTCTGAATTATTTCAATGGTCTTATCTACAGAGTTATCGTCTTGAATAATTAATTCATAAATGGGGTATGTTTGAGAGATTATAGAATCTAATTGTTCTTGTAGATATTTTTCTCCATTATATGTACACATTATAACAGATATTTTTTTAATATTTTCCATAATGAACACTCATATCCTTTCATTTGCTTTTCTAACTAAACAAGAAATATGATCCACAGAGTTTTTATACATTTGAAATAATTTATTTCTATTAGTTAATTCTTGTCGCCCAATCAATCCATTATTCCATATTCGCATTCCTCCGGCACTAATTGATTTAAATCCGGCATTGTACCATCCGACTTTTAAACCAGATAACCAAGCACGTAAGCAAAGTTCACAATCATCACATTGAAAAGGGGCAAAAGAAAAATCGATATGTTTTAATTTTTCACTATAAAGATTTTTCTTTAATAACATTGGTGCTCTATTTACCGAATGGACAAAACAAAAGCCATTCTCCATAAGTGTTTTGTCTTCATATTCATCGACATATCCCCACTCATTTTCATCCGATATCTTAAAATCTAAGCCATTTAATCCTCCTAATATAACCATATCTGAGTGTTTTTCAAAAAAATATAATGCTTTATCTACCCATTTTAAATTAACAATTTCATCATCATCTTGTAATAATGCAATGAATTCGCCATTTGCAAATCTGATAGTTTTATCATACATTACGTTCTCATATAGATCGTTTGATCGGATTAGAAATTCGTTACCTTTTGTTAAATATTTTGTCAGATATTTAGTATGTTTAGGTTTTGATCCATCATCTATGACTATTATTTCAGAATTAGGATAATTTCTTAATTTATCCACAATCATTCGAACAGCATAGCTCTTATTATGTGACTGTATTATAAAACTAATCTTGGGTTTATTTACATATCCTTTAGACAACCAATCATTATAGCTCTTTTGTTTGGTTAGCTTTAAGCGTTTTTTTAAACCCCAATATATTTTATAGAATAAAGATTTGATATTCATGAAGGTAATAAACTCTTTAAATCATTTATGAATGTTTGATAGTAATTTGCGTAACTTTTATGCATTTTATTAACTTTGACTTCAATTTTATCCAACTTTGTGGTGCTACTTAATTCAATCTCCAGTTTATTTATTAAATCTTTTATATCATAAGGATTAAATAAATATCCATTTTCATTCTTATATATTAAATCAGATGCACCTGCTATCGAAGAGCATAATGTGTTGCATCCTGCAAGTAATGCTTCATTGACAACTGCACCAAATGGTTCATAAATACTAGGTAATACAAAGATTTGCCCAATGTTATACAAGGAAAATAAGTCTTCTCCTTGTTTTTTTCCTAAGAAAAAAACATTATCGGAAATATCTAATTCTTTTGTTCTTTGTAACAAATGATTATAATTTTCTCCTTCACCAACAATTAATAATACGCAAGATGAATCTTTCTTATGTACATAGAAAAAAGAATTTATTAATAAATCTAAATTCTTTACAACAGCTAAACGTCCTACATATAAAATTATTCTTTTATATTTAAGATTAAGATTATTTGCATAAATTTTTGATTTGGGTAAAGCATTTTTCAGTAGCATCCTGAAATTGTTATCTTCTTGTATAATAGGAAAAAATATAATTTTTCTACTTTCTTTTGGGAAAGAAACTTTATACCAGTTAATCACTGATTGATTTGCTAATATTATTCCATCAAATTTTTTTACAAGAAAATAACGTACTATCTTTTGTTTAATTTTTACATTTTCAGCAATCTCTTTACTATCATCACATATTGTAATTACTTTTATTCTTCTGTTAAATAACCATTTATGAAACAAAACAAATAAGCCTAACATATTATATTCACTACAAAATACAATATGAGGTCTTTCTTTTTTAAGAATAGAGAATACTCCTAAACGGAGATTTTTTAGTCCGAATAAACCAGGAGATAAATATTTTGGTGAGAAAGATAATCTTTCTCTCAATGCTACTTGATCAAAGGATTGTTCCAAAGCATTTTTATGTAGAAAATAAAATGAAGCATCAAATGTATCATTTAGTGAATTAAAAAAATCTATTCTGTAAGGAGCAATTGCAGGATGAAATATAACTAATTTATTCATTAATTTTGTTTTTAAAAGATTCAAATGCTTCTATATTTGTGATTTTTTTTATTTTCCAATAATTTAACCTGTTCCTGTTAAATAAAATATAAAATTGAAGAATTCTAATATTATTTTTCAAGTTATTTAACAAAAATATTTTTTCTGATTTTTTAAAACTATATACTTTATAAAAATAAAAAAATTCCCCTTCGTATAAGTAAAATAGTCGAGATTTTTTTACATAAGAAGATTTTCCTTCTAAGTGAATGATCTTTGCATCTGGAACAGAAACTATTTTGTAACCTTTCTTATAGACCCTATAGCATAATTCTGTCTCTTCATAGTTCATAAAAAATATAGGATCGAAACCCCCAATTTGATCTAAAACGTTTTTTTTTATCATTAGGTCAGCACCAATTATTGAAGATACTAGTAGAGGTTTTTGAGTATAATTAAAGTTTTTTGATTTAAAATGATGAAGGCTAGAAATATTAACATAGAAAATAGAAAGTAATTCTTGTATATATGAAGGAAAATTTCTGTTAAAAGAAGTAGTTGGTTTCTTTTGTATGTCATAAAGATTTCCTCCACAAATTGCGATATCATCTGAAGATACCAGATAATTAAATAAGATATATAAAGCATTATTAATTAATAATGTGTCAGGATTTAAAAATATAATACATTCTCCTTTGGCTTGTTTAGATCCAAGATTGTTTGCTTTTCCAAAACCTAAATTTTCACCTGATTGAATATATATTACCTCAGGATAGTGCTTTTTAATAATAAAGAGTGAATTATCTTCAGAGTTATTGTCTACTACTATTATTTCATAATTAATATTTTGGGTATTATCTTTTACGGATTTAATACTATCTAATATTAAATTGCATGTTTTATAATTTACATATATAATAGAAAGATGTAGTAGATTAGAACTCATTATTATTTAATTTAAAAGTTATTTAGATGCATAAATTACCCCTTTTCTAAAATAAGGTGGTGCATCATTAAAAGCCATTAATCCTTTTGTATAAGAAGTTTTCATATTAAATATTTTTAAGTAATTAATAATATCTTCGCCGATCTCATTTAAATGATAAGAACAAATAGACATGTATATTTTAGAAGAAGAAGATATCAAATTTTGTGCACCTTTTAATGCAAGGAGCTCTGCTCCTTCTATATCCATTTTTATATAATACAATTTATTCGAGATCTCTTTTTTTATGAAAGAATCAATTGATATCATCTGCTCTGAGTCTTGATTAGAAACATATCTATTTATTATTTTAACTTTATTTTTATAAGGACTAAAAGTCATATTTAATGCTTCTAACCATTGCCCATCGCATTCAAACAAATAAATTTTTTCCACTTTATCAATTATACTCAATGAGAAAATACCTTCAGCTGCACCTATATCTAATACGGACCATGAAGAGACAGGATGTTCATTAAAATAGTCATAATTATATCTATGAGGGGAATCTATATCTTGCTCTATAATCAAGCTTTTATAATAATTTTGACAATCAGTGAAAGAAAATTTTTTAGGGAAATACATTTTTTTATTGTCATGATAGATATATTTCATTTTAGAATCCTTACATTCATAAACATCTATTTTATCCTTATATTTAAATATAAAATCATATGGAAACATAGAATATCCATTCTTTTCTATCCACCTAGCAGCAATATAATTTTCTTCGGAAAATCCTTTTTTATTATTCTTATAAAATAAAGGAATGTCTTTCGACAATCTTTCTTCTACTTTTTCTCTGTTTTTCTTTCTTCTATTTCTTAATATTTTTCCTAGAAACAAATCATATATTATTTCTCTAATATTTTCAGGTATAATTTTTCTATAAAGATTTGCAATCATAATATATTTTTCTTTTTAAAAATGAAATTTAGACTTTCTTTGAAAAGAATTGAGTTACTACCCCATAAGATAATTGTATATAAAAACACAGAAAGGATTATTTTTACAGCTAGAACTATATAAATATTGGACATAAAGCTTGTTGTAAAATGAGTAATAGAAAAAACGATTAATGTAATCGACAGATAAGGAACAATATCATAGATTAATGATACAAGTTTATATCCTATAAGCCTATGTGAACAATAATGCCAGAAAAATAATCCGACAAAATATGTTATTGTAAATGCCACTACCATCCAATATATACCCCATTTTGCAGTAATTAGCAAAGAACTTATCTGTAATACTCCCTGTAATATATTTCCAATTAAGAAAAGATTGGATTTTCCATAAGAGATGATGATGTAAGTATATAGATTCCAGATGGGTAAAACAGAACCTACAAAGCAGAGCATTTGTAAAATAGGAACACTAGGCAACCATTTGCTACCCAAAACCAAAGTAATAAATTCTTCAGCAACAAACCCAACTCCCAACATCACAGGAAATGAGACAAAAGCAGCAAAACGTATCATTTTCCGAAAAATACCTAATAATCGTTCTCGATCCTCCCTCACATGTACAAGTACCGGGTGAGCCACAGAGCTTATCATTCCAGTCAGTATCCCGCTACCCATTGTCATCCATTTTTCTCCTTGTGCATAAAGTCCTAGTTGCCATTCTCCAAACAATTTGCCAGAGATCACCGTAAAGACATTTTTATTGACCTGGATGACTATGTTAGTAAAAAAAAGTTTAATACTAAAAGAGAACATCTCTTTCAAAGGAGTAAAATTAAACTTAAGTGATGGCTTCCATGGCGCTACGATCATTTTCAAAACGGAGTTTGTAGAGACATATAGTACGGTCTGTATAGCTAATGCCCATGGTCCATATCCTTTAAAAGCCAGAGTTAATCCTATACTTCCGGATATTACTACGGAAAGAATATCAATCCATGCCCTTGTTTTTACCATTAGATGTTTAAAAAGAACTGTATGTGAAACGCAGGCAATTCCTGCAAAGACAAAACTTAAAAAAATCACACGGGACAAAGGTATAAGTTCTGTCTTTCCATAAAATTCAGCAATTAGAGGAGCAGAAAAAAATAATAAAGTATAAATTAATACACTAACGATAGTCGTGAACCAGAATACAGCATTATAATCTTCCTGATTAATTTCTTTTTTATTGACGAGAGCAACTGAAAATCCACTATCAATAATCGTAACAGCTATTGCCTGAAATATCTGAAGCATCGCAACAAGCCCATAATCTTCAATATTTAGAGTTCGAGCCAGAAAGATACCAAACAGCATACTGATAATCTGGACGGTTCCTGTACTTAATCCGCTCCAGAAAAGCCCTTTTGCTGTTTTATCTTTTAAGGTTGTTTTGGAGGATTTATTATCTTTTTTCTGGATAGACCCTAATGACATTTAAAGAAATTCCTAATTTAATTATGTTATTTCATATTTGATTGAGCAAAAACAATTCCTGATCTAAAAAAAGGCGGTTTATCACTAAATAGCATTAGGCCAGGATTAATAGAATATTTATAATTATATTTAAGTAAAAAATCTGTGATTTCCTTTTGATCATTCTCATTATGATATAAACAAACGCATAAATTGATGTTTTTTTTATCTTTAATCAAGTTTGAAGCTCCTTTTAAAGCCAACAGCTCAGCGCCCTCAATGTCCATTTTAATATAGCAATTTTGAAATGATTTATCCCTCATGAAAGAATCTATCGATATCATTTGCTTATTATCATCTATATTACTAATATATTTGTTTACTATAATGACCTTATCAGAATAAGGTTTAAATGTCATCTCCAAAGCTTTAATCCATTTTTCTTCACACTCAAATAGATATACCTTATCTACATTTTCAATTATATCTAAAGAAAATATACCTTCTGCAGCACCGACATCTAAGATAGTCCAATTTTCCTTTTCTTTTAAACAAGATGTATTATAATAATGTGGAGATTGAATATCTTGTTCTATCAGCAAGCCATTATAATATTGTTTACATTGCAAAATGCTAAAATCATTAGGTAAATATAATTTTTTATTATTATGAATTACATAATTAAATCCAGATTCTTTACATTTAAAAACACTGATGTTATTATAATTATAGCTTAACGTAAAATCATAAGGAAATATTGAATATCCATTCTTTTTAATCCAATTAGTAGCTTTTAAATGCTCTGTAGAATATTCATCAAAACCTTTTTTATCATAAAACTGTATTAAATCTTTTCTGACTTTTCTTTCTCTTTTATTAATACCTCTTAAATCCTTTAATAAATTGTCTAAAAATAGCTCATAAATAACATTTCTAACTTTTTCAGGTACAATTTTTCTATATAATTTGGCAATCATCGTTTTATATTTTCTCAAATTAGTCTTTTATATTTTTTAAAAAGAAAGAATATACTCCGCAAGCTTCTTTGTTGTTAAGAATTCTTTTGTATATGATAATAAAGAAGAAGCATAATATCGATAAATAGAGTTGCTTAGTTGATTTGTTTCAATTAATCGATTTGTTTCTACAATTATATTTTTAGGAAAAGTATGCATTGTGTATATCGGACATTTTTCAATATCTTTAAAATAGGGTATACATGCATTTGCTAATATTTCATAGTGACGTAAACAATCCCAACCTGCTTTCTTCTGAGTTATTCCAAATTTTGAAATAGCATAGCCATTATGATAATCTTCTTCATTTTCATAAACATAAGTACTTAAATCTCCTGGTATGATATATGCCTTTTCTCTAGTTTTATTAGGCAAAGGGAAGTTTATTATTCTTGAACTTGGAATAGCAAAACTTATTGGATAGAAGTATTTACGATCACATTCCCTTAATTCTCTTTTAAAGTAATAACCCTTATTTGATAAGAATATGGAATTTTTATATTGTTTAATAAATGAATAGGGTCGTTTAATATAACGCTTATCTGAAAAAAAAGAGAAATCAGTATCTTCACCATCAATAAAAATAATTTCATCTCTTTTATACGTTTTCAAGACCTCTTCAATATATAATGAACATCTTATGATTGATCCATATATTATTCGATCATAAAATCTAGATTTAATTTTATATGTTATTTCTTCAGGTGTATCTATTTTTACATTGTTCTCCAATCTATTGTATAGTGAAAATCCTTTTCCGTATAATTTTAATATATCTTCAGGATTATTCCCTTTGTGGAGATACCATAAGGAAGATGTAGCGTATAAATTTACATTGGGTAATTCCATTAGGCCAAAATATGTCATATCACATTGATAATCTGGCATTTTATTGAAAGAAACAAATAAGATATTCATTGTTAATATTAAATTTGTTAAAAAATTTACTTTGCTCTGTTCGTTAAATCAGAAGTTCAAATACTTTTAAAATATTTTATTGTTCTTTTAAGGCCTTCTTCCAATGAAATAGAAGGCTGCCAATTCTCTAGCATTTTTTTTGCTAATTGAATATTGGGTTGTCGTTGTTTTGGATCATCTGCTGGAAGGGACAAATGAACTATTTTTGATTTAGAACCAGTCAGATGAATTATTTTTTTTGCTAATTCTATCATTGTATACTCATTAGGATTTCCTAAATTTACAGGTCCTGTAAAATCAGTTGTTTTCATCATTCTTAACATGCCCTCAATTAGGTCGTCAATATATTGAAAACTTCGTGTTTGCAGACCATCACCAAATATTGTTAAATCTTTTCCTTTTAAAGCTTGAACAATAAAATTAGAAATTACACGTCCATCGTCAGGACGCATATTGGGGCCATATGTGTTGAAGATACGTATAATCTTAATATCTACATGGTTTTGCCTGTAATAATCCATAAATAAAGTTTCTGCGCATCTTTTTCCTTCATCATAACATGAACGTATGCCGATAGGATTAACATTTCCCCAATAGACCTCTTCTTGCGGATGAACTGTTGGATCTCCATATACTTCGCTAGTTGAAGCTTGCAAAATACGGGCTTTAATTCTTTTGGCTAATCCCAGCATATTAATCGCACCAATAACAGAAGTCTTAACTGTACTTACAGGATCATATTGGTAGTGGACTGGAGAGGCTGGGCAGGCTAAATTATAAATTTCGTCGACCTCTACATAATATGGAAATGTAACATCGTGACGGACAAGTTCAAAGTAAGGGTTATTAATTAAATGTAATATATTTTTTTTGCGACCTGTAAAATAATTATCTAAACATATGACGATATTACCTTCTTGCAATAAACGTTCACATAAATGTGAACCGATAAATCCTGCACCACCTGTGACAAGTATCTGTTTCTTCATTATTTCTATTTACTATATACCAATATCTGGTCACTCCCATATAAAGGGTGACAAAAAACGTACAAAGATACAAATTATTAACGGAAGAATAGCTGTTTTAGTCTATGGGAGTGAAAATGCATAATTGCATAATTCAATTATTTGATTTGTAGATTTAAAGTCTATTTCATTTTCGTTTATATATTTTTTTAATGGGTCTTTTTCTTTAGGAAAAATTTTAAGAAATGTTTTCTCATTGAAAAAACGTTTGTACTTTTTGTCTATAACGATAGTGTAGGTTTTGTCTACACGGGATAACTGTAAATTATTGACCTGATCAAACTGGTAATAGATACCTTTTGAATGTATACCGGAATAACTATCAATTGCTGAAGTTTCTGAAGTACCGCCGTAGCCTGCATTTTTCCCTTGTTCCTGTATTTTAGCTTTATATTGTACTAAAATGGCAGGTTCTTTTTGTAATACTTCTCTTACTTCTTTCGGATCGTGAAGAAATATACGGTCTCCTACTTCAACAAGTGTCACTGAATTTTTATCGGCAAATGCTTTTATATTATCATTATCTGACTTGTCTAAGAAAACAAATTCTTTGGTGGCTATATTATAATTAAGTGTAGCGTTGAAACGTCTGCCATCTTTATAGAAAACGGTTCCATCCCGGAATTCATGAAATAAAAAATAGGAGTTAAGGTCGTTTTCCTGAGCAACCATTGCAGTTATTCCTATCCAATAGATTATTAGTATAGAGATTAGTTGTTTCATATATATAACTTATTAGTAATTAGATTTAAACAAGAATGATCTTTCAGCAATATTAATCAAAATAATTTAAAAATCCAATAAGGTGGCATTTTTTGTCATCTCATTATATATAAACATCTAAACTACAGAAAGTATTTTGTTATATCTTGTAAATCATTTCATCCATACCTAAAAACAACCGGATGTTTTAATATTCACGACATATGTCAAAAATATTCACGACAATTATGGTGAATAAAAAAAGATTAGAACGAATCAGATAAACAGTTGAATGAGAAAGGCGATTGATGGGTTAGAATTAACCTTTAACCTAATCCGTTCTTTGTAGTTAATGATATTTAGTTTATAATTCGTACCTTTGCAGCCGTAAAAATAGTTTTGATGCAAAATATTAGGAATATCGCGATTATCGCGCACGTAGATCATGGGAAGACAACATTAGTTGATAAAATGCTTTTAGCTGGCAAACTCTTTAGAGAAGGACATGATGATTTAGACCAATTTCTTGACAGTAATGACCTGGAGCGTGAGAGGGGAATTACAATTCTGGCAAAAAATGTTTCTATACAATATAAAGGATGTAAGATTAATATTATTGATACACCGGGGCACGCCGATTTTGGTGGAGAAGTAGAACGCGTATTGAATATGGCTGATGGTTGCCTCTTATTAGTAGATGCTTTTGAAGGGCCAATGCCGCAAACCCGTTTTGTTTTACAGAAAGCTATACAACTGGGCTTGAAGCCGATTGTGGTTATTAATAAAGTAGATAAACCCAATTGCCGTCCATCAGAAGTACAGGAAATGGTATTCGATTTGATGTTCAGTCTGGATGCTACGGAAGAACAACTTGATTTCCCAACAATATATGGTTCAGCTAAACAAGGTTGGATGTCTGATGACTGGCAAAAACCTACGGAAAATATCTTTTCTCTACTGGATGCAATTATCGAACATATTCCCGAACCGGAAGTCTTGGATGGGACATCACAAATGCTTATAACATCTTTGGATTATTCCAAATATGTTGGGCGTATTGCTGTTGGACGTGTGCATCGTGGCGAGGTAAAAGAAGGCCAGGATATCATGCTATGCAAGCGTGATGGTTCAATGGTGAAATCAAGGATCAAGGAAGTTAACGTCTTTGAAGGACTGGGAAGGACAAAGGTTTCATCAGTTAAATCTGGAGATATTTGTGCCTTGATAGGTATTGAAGGATTCGAAATTGGAGAAACTGTTTGTGATGTGAATAATCCTGAACCATTGCCTACTATAGCTATAGATGAACCAACCATGTCGATGCTCTTTACGATTAATAATTCTCCTTTCTTTGGTAAAGATGGAAAATATGTGACTTCGCGACATATATTTGAACGTTTACAAAAGGAATTAGATAAGAATTTAGCACTTAGAGTAGAACTGACCGATTCGGCAGATGCATGGTTAGTATATGGGCGTGGTGTGTTGCACCTATCAGTTTTGGTAGAAACGATGCGTCGTGAAGGATATGAATTACAAGTAGGACAGCCACAAGTTATCATAAAAGAAATAGACGGTGTAAAATGTGAGCCGGTAGAACAATTAACAATCAATCTGCCAGAAGAAGTATCCAGTCGCATTATTGACATTGTTACCAAGCGTAAAGGTGAAATGACGATGATGGAAAGTAAAAATGACCGGATGTATCTGGAGTTTACTATTCCGTCCCGTGGTATTATCGGAATGAATAATACCTTACTAACAGCTTCAGCAGGTGAAGCAATCATCGCCCATCGTTTTTTAGAATACCAGCCTTGGAAAGGAGAGATAGAACGTCGGATAAATGGCTCTATTATAGCTATGGAAACAGGTACAGCTTTTGCTTATGCACTTAACAACCTTCAGTCGAGGGGAAAATTCTTTATCTCTCCGCAAGATGAGGTATATGCCGGACAGGTAGTTGGTGAACATACAAAAGATGGAGATCTGGTAGTAAACGTAACAAAATCGAAGAAACTAACAAATATGCGTGCTTCCGGTTCGGATGAAAAGATGTCTTTAGCTCCTCCGGTAATATTCAGTTTGGAAGATGCGCTTGAGTATATAAAAGTGGATGAATACGTAGAGATTACGCCGAACTATATGCGTATGCGTAAGATCCTCTTAGATGAGAACGAACGTAAGAGACAAAGTAAGAATAGTTGATTATTTATATATTAATACGGTAGCGTAAGCTGCCATACCCTCTTTACGTCCGGTGAATCCTAACTTTTCAGTAGTGGTGGCTTTAATGGATATGTCATCTTGACTAACCTGCATAACTTCGGAAAGTTTTTCTTTCATAGCCGGTATATGTGGGTTTAGTTTAGGTTGTTCGGCAGCTATAGTTGCATCAATGTTTCCTAATTCATAACCAGCCTCACGAAGCACTTTCATCGTATCGCGAAGCAGAGTTTTACTGTCAATATTTTTATATTTGGTGTCGGTATCAGGAAAATGATAACCTATGTCCCGCATATTGGCCGCTCCAAGTAAAGCATCACAAATGGCATGTATTAATACATCTGCATCACTATGTCCTTGCAAGCCCAATTCATGGTCTATTTTGATGCCTCCTAACCATAGTTCACGACCGGAAACTAAAGCATGTACATCATAACCAAAACCTACCCGTATCTTCATTAGCGGAAAAGGTTCTTAATACCGTCCATATCAAATGATAGAGAGAAACGTAGTGTCTGGTCGAGCGGATTACTAGGTACAGTACTAATGAGGTAAGCAGCATCCAATTGGAATACGCTCATACGGAAACCTGCACCTACCGAGAAGTATTGGCGATTTCCTTTGTTTGGATTTTCGTAATAGTACCCCCCGCGAACAAAAAACTGATCATTATAGCTATATTCGGCTCCGACGGAGAAATTAATTTCTTTAAGCTCTTCACTGAATCCTCCCGGTGCATCAGAGAAAGACTTGAATATTCCTTTCATAAAGGTGGTAGATCTGTATTTCTCCATTTCATCCTCATATTCCTCATCACTCATATCTCCAGTTTTAACAGGTACAGTCGGAACCAGGTATTTACTTAAGTCTAAATATATTCCAATCCTGTTATAGTCATCCAATGGATAAAGTAATCCTGTACCAATCTTCAAAGTGGTCGGAATAAACTGACTGGTCCTACCATCGTCAAAAGAAATTTTCGTACCTATATTGGATATATTAAAACCAAAAGTCCATAAACTTTCACTATTCCCCAGGATTACATATTTCTCCAAATAACCGGCTACATCCGCAGCATAAGAATTTCCAGGTGTCATCTCACTGTTTTGGTCGCTCATATCAGAACGGATATACCGCAAGGCTACTGCCATAGAAAATGATTCGGAGAGCTTACGGCTGTAACTCACATCGATAGCCATTTCATACGGACTAAGATAATTGTAAGGAGTAGTTTCACCATGGTTGGTCAAAGCTATTTCACCTAATGTAAAGTAACGAAGAGAAGCTCCTATCGCCTGATTATCATTCTGACCTATTTTATAAAATCCTGAAAGATAGGCCAATGCAACGTCGTTTACCAATTTACGTAGCCATGGTGTGTATGCTAAGCCAACTCCAGCACTGCTATAATTAAAAGCATATTTAGCAGGATTCCAGTATTGAGAAGCTATATCCGAGCCACTGGCTACACCATTATCACCCATGGCGCCTCCTCTTGCATCAGGAGCAATGGAGAGAGAGGGTACGGCTGTATTAATAGGAGAGAAATTCTCCATATCTTCTTGGGTTTTCTGTCCCCATACTGTATGGAGGCTCAACACTAAAATGCAACTTGCCAGAAAACTTATTTTTAATAATTTAGTCATATTGTATATCAAGCTATTTAGTAACAGTATAAACTGATTTTATTCTTCTTTATTGTGCCAGGATAATTAATTTCTTAGCCTTAGTGGCTTCTTTGGAGTTATCCGTACTTATAGCAGCACGGAAAATGTATACCCCCGGATTTAAACGCGCCCCTCCGGTACTGTTCAAGTTCCAGTCGATTATAAGAGGTGTATGGAGATCGGAACTTCCGCTTTCGTCACCTGTCCATAAAAGTTTACCTGACAAATCATATACCATAACTCGTGCATTTATAGTAGCTTCCGGTCGATTATGATAGATCATAAACTGAAGATTATCACGAGCAGGGACAGGGGTTGCAATAATCTCGGCAATAGCCGGTTTAATACCTTCTGTTACTTGGAATTCGAATTCATGAACAGTTGAGTTATTCATAATATCCCATGCTCTGAATTCTGCTGTGTATTGGCCGGGTTCTAGGGTTGGGATAGAGAATTTGACTAATCCTTCATTCTCAGTTTCAGGCAACAGGCGATAAGAGGAGTTCAAGGTATGGTTTATCGGTGAAAGTGCAGGCCCATGCAGTGTCAAGGTAATATCGTGTCCAACGCTACTGCCGCTGATATTCACTCCGGATTCATCCCATAGTCGTGCCACAAAGAGCGGAGTTGTGTTAACCTGTTCGCCACTTACGAAAGTACTATCATTGAGATAGATTTGTTTTATTTCCGGTCCTTCAGTGTCGTCAATAGGAATTTCTGACGAGCCTCCTACAATGAAATTATCGTAAGAACCTTGCGCTTCATTTATCAAATCAGTGTCAGTAGCATATAGGTTTATAAGACCATTACTATTTGAATAGGAGATATCTTTCTGTATAATGAAAGAGAACTCAAACACTCCGTTTGTAACTTCATGATTACCAATATATAGAGCATTGGGGTAATCGTCAAATTTTAATTTCTCGCCTCTGTTGTTATTGTCTAATGTTTCTAACGTTTGTTTACTGTCCAAAATAGTAACTTCCAGTGGACCGGAGAAGTCTGTAGCCAGATTTTTATCAGGATTATGAACTTCTCCACGGATCGTTACCCTATCCTGGGCTTTGAATTTTACCGGAGTTTCTCCAACAGGTTTTCCATTGATTTCAGTGATATTCATGCTGTATTCAGGGTAAGCCAGTTTCATGGCTGGATCACCGATGAGGATGAAATTTAATTTATTAACACCTCCCAGATTAGATTTAGTCTCACGTATAACATCTCCGAGAGTCATGCGACGATTATCTTTATCCTTCTTAAATAGATGTTGGATAATCTCTCTATTAATATAAAAGTTATTAGGCGTAAAAACTACCCTTACGGTGGTAAATAGAGCAATACCACCACTCCGGCTGAGAAAAATAGCTTCACCAGCTGAAGTAGAAATGTTATCGAAACGGGTGAAGTCACAGGTGGATGTAATCCAAAGAGGTAATTTGGTATGTCTGTATTTTGAAATATCAGACATATCTAATACTTTTTCATCACTCCATGATTGAGTATTACCATGACCTACGTAATTAATCATTAATAAACCATTGTCATCACTGAGTTCTTTATTGATCTGGTCATGAACACCCGGATAAGCGGCAGTCCCTCCAGTATTTTCTTTTTTATAAGCGTCGAAAAATATTTTCGAAGTGAGAAATTCTGGATAATCCTTTCTAATATTATCGGCTAATTGATTTGCCTGGCTCATGTGTCTGATAGTGTATTTATCATCAGCATTTCCATCATCAGCAACAAAACTAAGACGGTTTTTCCAAGAGCCGGTAATTTTATTATCCATATAATTAAGAATCTTATCCACTACAATGGTTGCTTCACTTATATTCCTTACAGGAAAACGTCCGATACCTAAATGGATATTACTATCTGGTAAGAACTCCTCATCACTCAATGCTCCAAAATAGTCATCCGTCACATATGATCCACTGTCAATAGAATTCTCCGATTGAAAGGTTAACAACATATTCGGATAAGATACCTGACTCCAATCAGTAGTCAATCGTCGATTATCAACTGCACCATCGCCGAAAAGAAGCAGATATTTAGGTGCTGATCCTTCTCCGGACTGGCTTCGGTCGTAGAACATTTTCATAAACCGACGTATAGCTGTAGCATCCGGTATTCCGCTTGAAAACTCATTATATATTTGGTCAGGATTTACTATTTCAACTGTAAGTGCATCTATCCCGTTATTACGATGTCGTTCGGCCAAGCGTACTGCTTGTGATTTGAGTGCGTCATGTACGATAATGATCATATCTGCATTAGCCAATTTATGAAGATTCTGGTTAGGAACTTCGGCCTTTTCCACTTTCCAGCCAGTAAGTGTCCGGTCTATCTGGACAGCGACGAATTCTCGTATCTTACCAGCCGGAATGGTGAAGGAGAGTTCCGATCCGTTCAGCTGAGTCTGTATCTGTTTTGGATTAACAGGATCGGTGACATCAAAGATAACGGTATTGGCATTTGCTCCATTCAGTACGAATCGAGAGATATTATTAATAGATCGGACGCTACGAAAAAATGTCAGATCCCCATATTGCTTGAGTTCACGTTGGACATGTAGACGGATATAGTCAAGATAAACATTTTCATCCCCAGTGTTATTATACGTCACGGTTACTTTGGGATTCTCTACCTTAGGACCTTTCCAAATAGTAATAGTTGAATCTGCTCTTGCTTTCACATACGAATCGGAAGAATGATAAAATATTAGATTTGTTATTTCATTACCATTTAATAGAAATGTCATCGACCCTGGGTTAGAATTTGATCGGGGACGTGCAATAGCACGAATGGTAACCTTAGCATCTTCATCGAGGATGCCTGGAATATTAAATTCCGGTGTATTAATGGTATTGTTTCCGGCGGAGATAAACTCTCCGAAAAGTTCCCGTCCGGAATTATTAACAGAAACACGCTCCAATTCATGCACCCGATATTCATCATACGATGTAATGGATAACGTGGCGTTATTGGTAAATTCTACCATTTCCATATCTTTCACAGGAGTTGCATCTGTAATGAAATACGCACCATGGGTAGCGTATGGATTATTTGTATGCTCAAAAGTCCTTTTTCCCGAAGCTTCATTATACTCCCATTTTACCGGTCCACGTCCATAGAAAAGGATATAATTCGTCCCTCTGAATACAGCTGTAGCTGGAAGATCATCAATGTAAGGCTGCTTAGAATTACTACTGAAATCTTCATCGAGCGGCCATCCACCATATCCATGAACAGAAACCTTCTCAGGGTCGAATCCCATCTTTCGCAATTCGTCATATGTAATTTTGTAAATACCTGTAGTTTCTACCTGTATCTTTGCCCACTTACCACTCGATAAAACCGACTCAGAAGCATACCGACTCCCGTCTGCCCAAAGGGTAACGTAACAACAAAGGTTAATCAAAAAAGTAATAATGAGTATCCGCATTTTTTTAACGATTAACGATTAACGTTTAATGATTAACGGTCAACGAATATTAATCGTTAATCGTTAATCCGTTCATCGTTATATTAATCATTTAACATAAAAATCCAATAGCTTTCTTTCGCCGATATATCCTTCTAAATGATCGTCGATCTTTACCGGACCAACCCCTTCAGGAGTTCCTGTATAGATCAGGTCACCGATCTTGAGTGTAACGAAACGACTTACGTAAGCTACTATTTTATTTACAGGGAATAGCATCTGTGAAGTATTACCTTCCTGCGCCTTCTCACCATTGATATTAAGCCGGAAGGAAAGATTTTCTATTTCACCTACATCCTGTAGCGGAATGAAAGTTCCTACCACTGCTGAATTGTCAAAGGCTTTACTCAGTTCCCACGGCAACCCTTGTTTGCGAAGCCGGGTCTGCAGGTCGCGTGCCGTGAAATCGATTCCTACCGTCACTTCACTGTAATAACGATGGGCAAAGCGCTCGCCGATGTTTTTCCCTAACCTGTTAATCTTTATAACGATTTCCGTTTCATAGTGGATCTCATCAGAAAAATCCGGAATAAAGAATGGTTTCCCATCTTTCAGCAATGATGAATCGGATTTCATAAAGATCGTCGGTTCTGATAATTCTAACGAATTATGCATCTCTTTATTGTGAGCCGCATAATTCATTCCTACAGCAATGATTTTCATCTTCGGTGATTGAGCTGGTTCAAACGGTTAAACATAACGGCCAGATGGGCATACATAGAAGTGTTCTGAACTACTGTATGACGGGGTACACGTATGCGGAAAGGTGTAAAGTTCCAGATTGCTTTAATGCCTTCGGAAATAATATGGTCGGTAACGTCTTGTGCCTGGTCTACCGGAACAGTGATCACACCGATGGTAGTGCCGAGTTCTTTCTGACGGGCAGGGAATTCACTGATATGATATACGGGAATACCATTGACAAAGGTTCCAGCCAATTCCTTACGGATATCAAATCCAGCAATGATCTCCATCCCGTACTGGTTAAGCCCAGAGTCCTGCAATAAGGCCGCCCCGAGACTTCCCACACCAAATATAAACGCTTTGTGCTGGATAGTAAATCCCAGAAAGTCTTCAAGCACGTCGATCAGTGCATCTATTTCGTAGCCTACCCTGGTTTTTCCTGAAATATTAACAAACGACAAGTCTTTAGCAACCTGACTCGAATCGACATTGATTTCCTTTGCTATTTGTGTAGAAGAGACGTAAATTTCCCCCTTGCCCTTTAGTAACTTTACGTAAGCAAGATACCAGGGCAACCGCCTGAGTGTAGGTTCCGGTACTTTCCAAATAGGTTTATTCTCTTCGTTCGACATTACAATACATATTTATATATACACAAAGGTAAAACTTTTTGTCGAAAAATAGCTTAATGGTATTGTTTTGGGTAGTCCTATTGAATGGTAATGTCACTCTCTGGTTTTTATTATTATTTTTGGTTTCATCTGTCATTGCAAGGATAAGTAGTTGTATATGAGTTGAATGTAGTGAAGGCAAAGGTGAAGGGAGAGCTCAAAGTAAACCCGTTTAGTTTCATCGATGATTTTTTGTATCTATTTGTATAATTCCTTTTCTTAATCTATCTTTATTGATATTCTGTTTGTATTTAGCGTTTTAGGCGTAAAGCTTAACTGTTTCAGTCCGTACATTTTCATCGGCTCACCTCTGTGAAACGATTGCCTCACAATTGTGGAACGATCGCCTCACAGGGGTGAGCCAATCGTTTCACAATTGTGAGCCGATGAAAATAAAATAAACAAAGAGCTAATCTAAAGCTATTTTATTAATAAATAGATACACACAATCAGGGAGTTTTTACTATAGCTAATATAAATTCACTTGTAGAGCAACGACTTTTTTATTGTTTAAAAGCCCTATGTCTTGGTTTCACCATTTTGTCTTGTCCTAAAATAGGTTGACACAAAAAGAGTTAAAATGAAAACAAGACA
>DAMBSC010000008.1:235662-265030 GCA_032054765.1 Tannerellaceae bacterium | reverse complement strand
ACTAATTACAGGATTATAGTCTAAAATCTGTCAACCGGTTTCAGGACGAGGCATTTTTTGTCTAAGGCCGATCTTCGATTCACCTTTGGTTTCACCGCATCTAACTCATATACAGTATTTAATCTTGAGGTGACAGGTGAAACCAAAAAAATAATAACTCAATAGGGGAGGATAGTTATAAAATAACAGCATCATTTCCTGCACTATATGAGATGTAAGTATGGCTTTTAGATTATCGTTACACTTTTTTCTTTAAGTATTTCCAGTGCCATTTCACGTAGCTTGAATTTCTGTATCTTTCCGCTACCTGTAAGCGGGAAATTATCTACGAAAAATATATATCGGGGTATTTTATGTCTTGCTATCTGTCCCCGGCAGAAGTCTTTTACATCTTCTTCGGTCATCTTTACACTATCGTGCAGAATGATAAAAGCACCCACTTCTTCACCGTATTTCTCTGATGCTACACCAACGACTTGTATGTCTTTGATGCCATCCATTTTATACAAATAATCTTCAATTTCACGTGGATAAATATTTTCTCCTCCACGTATAATCATATCTTTGATACGGCCGGTAATCTGGTAGTTTCCGTTTTCATCTTTAAGACCCAGGTCACCACTATGGAGCCATCCGTCTTTATCAATTGCTTCGGCAGTAGCGGTAGGATTCTTATAGTAACCTTTCATTAGCAGATATCCGCGACAACATATTTCACCGGCTTCGCCAACAGCACATTCTTCTCCGGTTTCCGGATTGAAAACTTTTACTTCTGTAAAAGGATATTCTCTTCCTACTGTTGTACAGCGTTCTTCATAGCTTTGTGATATACGGCTTTGTGTCATGCCTGGAGAGCTTTCCGTTAATCCGTAAACACTGGTTATATAGGTAAGATGCATCTTCTCTACAACAGCACGCATGACATCCGGAGGGCATAATGATCCGGCCATAATACCGGTTCGAAGAGAGGTTAGATCAAACATATCGAACATGGGATGATTCAATTCGGCAATAAACATAGTGGGTACACCATACAATGCTGTACATCTTTCCTTATGAACAGAAGCAAGTACGACCAGCGGATCAAACCGTTCAACCATCACTTGTGTACAGCCATGTGTAAGCACATTCATAGATGCCAAAGTGATACCGAAACAATGGAAGAGCGGTACGCAGCAGCAGAGTTTATCATCAGCGGTAAAGCCCATATTCTCGCCTGTAAAGAAACCATTGTTTGCTATATTATGGTGGGTAAGCATAACACCCTTTGGAAAACCGGTGGTGCCGGATGTGTATTGCATATTGACTACATCATAGCAATTCACCTTTTCTTTTGCTTCATTGAGTGCCGTATCATCAATATTTTCGCCTAAAAGTAACAATTCAGGTGTATTATACATACCACGGTATTTCTCCTGACCAATGTATACTACATTACGCATTTCCGGGAATTTCTTACTGCGCATATATCCTCTCTGTGTTTCCTTTAGCTCGGGTAGCATGGTATATACCATATCTATATAGCTTCCGTCGAAAACTCCTTCTGTGATACATAGGGTATGAAGGTCGGCGTCTTGTACAAGATATTCAAGCTCACTCTGTTTATAATTGGTATTGACTGTTACCAGAACAGCTCCGATTTTTGCACCAGCATAAACAAAGGTTAGCCAATCGGGAACATTAGTCGCCCATATTCCCACATGCGTACCTTTTTTAACGCCAATAGACAGCAATCCTTTTGCCATCCTGTCTACGCGTTTATTAAATTCTCTCCAGGTGAAACGCAGGTCGCGGTCGGAGTATACAATATATTCTTTATCAGGTGTGACAGTAGCCCAATGCTCCAGCCACTGTCCAAGGGTTTTCTCTTGCAGTTCCATAATGCTTATCAATTATTAAAAAGGAGTATAAACCACACCCAATATTTTTGCCGGAGCTCCTGCAGCAGCATGTACATGGTGAGCAATGATTGAATCGTAATAAATACTGTCTCCTTCTTCAAGCACGTAAGTATATTTACCGTAATTAATTTCTATAATTCCTTCCAGAACATAGATGAATTCTTCACCTTCATGTGTAGAAAGAGTGAACTCAACGTCTTCAGCCGGTGCTATATCAATCAGGAACGGTTCCATGTGGCGACCTGATTTATCTTGTGAAAGCGAATGATATTCCATATGCTTATGTGATACTGCTGCATTATTAGAGAAGCTTATGCTATTCTCCAGCGTACTGTCACGTTTGCGGGTGATCACCGGACCCAACTCCGTCTGATCGTCAAGAAAAGTTCCGAGCCTTACACCCAGCACGCGGGCTATTTTGATTAGTGGCGCAAGTGAGGGAAACTCCATATCACTTTCAATAGATTCGATGAGGTGTATCCCTAATCCCGACCGTTTAGAAACTTGATCCAGGGTTAGCTGTTTGGATTCGCGGATGCTTTTAATCTTTGCTCCGATTACTTTATTATTTCCCATAGGTAGTATTATTTGTTCTAATTATTCTAACTATTCTTACAATTTGTAATAAAATGGAGCAAATTTACATGAATATTTTATTATTTCAATAAAAAAATAATACAATAAATATATTCTAGTATATAAAGCGAAATCCTTTTCTTCTCTGTTTCCTTGCTCCTTATTTCCATTTACCATACCTTTGTACTGAAATTATTACCGATAAGATTATGAGTTACAATTTATTGAAAGGCAAAAGAGGAGTGATATTCGGTGCATTGAATGAACAGTCGATTGCCTGGAAAGTTGCTGAAAGAGCGGTAGAGGAAGGTGCTGTAATTACATTAAGTAATACACCTGTTGCCGTACGTATGGGGGAAGTGGATGCTTTATCCAAAAAACTTAATGTAGAGGTGCTTCCTGCCGATGCGACCAGCGTAGAGGATCTTGAAATGGTTTTCGAAAAATCAGTGGAAATACTGGGTGGTAAAATAGACTTTGTTCTGCACTCTATAGGGATGAGTCCAAATGTGCGTAAGAAACGTACATATGATGACCTCGATTATAATTTATTAGAAAAGACACTCGACGTGTCTGCTCTCTCTTTTCATAAAATGCTTCAGGTAGCAAAAAAACAGGATGCTATTGCTGAATATGGTTCAGTGATAGCCCTAAGTTATGTAGCTGCACAGCGGACATTCTTCGGATATAATGATATGGCTGATGCAAAATCTCTTTTAGAGTCTATTGCACGAAGCTTCGGTTATATTTACGGACGCGAGAAATGTGTACGTATTAATACCATTTCTCAATCTCCTACGCAGACTACCGCAGGTAGCGGAGTAAAAGGAATGGAAGACCTCATGGACTTTTCTGAAAAGATGAGTCCCCTAGGTAACGCTTCGGCCGCCGAATGTGCGGATTACTGCATTACGCTCTTTTCTGATCTTACGCGTAAGGTCACTATGCAGAATCTGTATCATGACGGCGGCTTCTCCAGTATGGGGATGAGTCTTCGCGCTATGAATCAATACAGCAAAGGCCTCGAACCCTATATTGATGAAAATGGAAAGGTAATTTACGGCTAAAATTCAGGTAAGAGGTGAGAGGTGAAAAGTATCTTTTTTCCCTTTCATCTTTTCCCTTTCACCTATAAATTTTATGCTAATAAAGTTATACGAAGAAAATCCTAACCAGCGAGACATTGTTAAGGTGGTAGAAGCATTAAGGGATGGAGGATTGGTTATATATCCTACCGACACTGTATATGCCATGGGATGTGATGCAATGAATGTTCGCGCTGTGGAAAAGATCTGCCAGCTAAAAGGGATCGATCCTCGTAAAGGAAATCTTTCCATTATCTGTTATGATCTGTCGAATATTAGCGAGTATGCCAAGGTGAGTAATGCTGTTTTTAAGATGATGCGGAAAAACTTACCCGGTCCGTTTACATTTATTCTTCCTACTAGTAATGAGCTGCCCAAGATCTACAAAAATAAGAAAACCGTAGGGATACGAATCCCTTATAATAATATCCTTCATCAGTTAGTAGGTGAACTGGGTAATCCAATCATGACTACTTCAATACACGATGATGATGAAGTAATCGAATATACCACCGATCCGGAACTTATCTACGAAAAGTATGAGAACATAGTAGACATCGTAATAGATGGAGGTTATGGCGGAACAGAAGCCTCTACCGTAGTTGATTGTACTACCGATGAGTTCGAAATCATCCGTCAAGGGAAAGGAGAACTAATACTTTAATTATTAATGGTTAATTATTAATTGTTAGTTGATCGTTCTGCTCATCTATTAATTCATAATTAACCATTAATAATTAACAATTACTTTTCATACCATCTTACCCAATCAATCCACATTTCAACAGGAAGATCGTCGGGATTTACTTCGCCAACCCATGATCCACCTAATTGCATATCAAGTAGCAGATAAAATGGTTCTACAAATGGGTATTGTCCTTCTTTATCCGTTTCAATGCGGGGGTAGGTGAGGGTATGATTGTTATTTATAAAAAAGCAGAGACTGTCGGGCCAGAGCTCAACGGCATAGACATTATAATCATTCTTATTTATGGGGCCTGTACCTCCTTTTGGCGGGTCTTCAATACCCAGTGTATAGGTATAATAGGAGTGGACGGTTTGATAGGCGATATCTTCATCGTTTAGACGTTCCATAATATCGATTTCGCCACCATCAGGCCAGCCTTTATTTTGTGAAAGCATCCAGAAAGCAGGCCAGGCACCACGAGCACCAAATAGACGAGCATTAATTTCGAGTCGCCCGTAAAGGAA
Organism: Tannerellaceae bacterium; assembly: GCA_032054765.1. Taxonomy (GTDB): domain Bacteria; phylum Bacteroidota; class Bacteroidia; order Bacteroidales; family Tannerellaceae; genus DFXE01. Next base: position 260,256 of record DAMBSC010000008.1, on the reverse strand, counting down.
ATTCTTCTTATCCTTTGTGTAGAGACCTCCGGTAATAAAAGGAGCTGTATCGTTGGGCAGTACGTTGTTCACCATGCCACGCAGAATCAGTTTCCCGTCTTTTACGTCGTAAAGGTCGTCATAGTCCGACATGTAATTTTGCCAGTCTGCGCGTCCGCGAGGGATCTTTGTCCATACAGACTTATCAAATCCGTCTGTTTGATTGAACTCTTCCTGCCATACCAGTTTCCATTCTTTGTTTGACACATTGCAGGAGATGGCAAATGCCATCCCCGCAATAAATAGTAGTGCAAATAGCTTATTCATAAGCTTAAAAATAGAGTTTGATTTCTTTCTAATTAATTGCCTGCAAAACACTTGAGATCAGATTGAAACTCTTGTCTCCTGAAGAGCTTTCCCACGGAGTTGTATCTTCAACAGCATAGCGTTCCTGCATAAGGCTGGCGACTTTAGCATTGTCACCATTATATACGGCAGTAGCCCACTGAGCCACTTTAGAACTAGCATCGTTTTTCATCCAGCTTTTAGCCAATTCATCGGCTTTTGCATTCTGTCCAGTCTTTTGCAAAGCAAGAGCTACAAGAAGTTCGTTTGATATTGATTTGCGTTTAGATACTCCCTTATCGACAATTTTCTGATAAAAGCTTTTTGCTTCTGTTTCCTTGTTTTGCTTTTCATACACCGTAGCAGTGATAAAGTCTTCCAGACGGTTATCGATATCTTCAGGATAAGGCTTTCCTACTCCTAGATTCTCAATCCATTCTTTAGAATCTTCGATTGCGCGAATTGTTCCGGCATATCGTTTACGTTTCAGATCGTCAACAGCTAGTTTAATATGAGCTTCACGATATACGGCACGTCCTTCGTAAGCTCCCTCATTAGGTAGCACATTCGTACGTTTCAGCAACGCGATGCTTTCTTTGTATTTACCATTCAGATTCAATGCCTTAGCATATTTGAGGTCAATCATATAGTTCCCACGATATTTAGTGGCATAGCGTTTGGCAGTCTGAAGGCCCATCGCATTATCACCGGAATCCAGATAATAGTTGATAAGTGCCAAGCCGACTCTCCATGTAGGGTCTGTCTTTTCAGCTTTAAGTAAATCGTCAAGCTGTGCCTGACCTTTTTTAAGCTGTGAACGCGTCATATAATAAGGGGCAAACTGCGCATCATTATGTTTATCAAGTAACGCTTCGGCTTTTGCTTTATCACCGAAATGCCAGTACAATAGTGCTGTATAATAGTCTGTTTGCCAGGATGGAGCAGCCGCTTGCGCCCATGTGAATACTTTCAGGCTGGTTGGACGAAATGGGAATACTAGTTCGGAAGAAAGGCTGTTTGCCTGGGCAGCCAGCTGTTTTGCTTCTGATTCATTCCCTTTCAGATGTGCCACATAAGCAGCCCAATATGCCGGGATTGTTTCGTTACCAGCGAAAGAAAGCAATTGTGAAGCTTCATCGAAAAGTCCTGTTTCTATATACCATTCAGCTAAGTCGAGGTAAGTTTGGTAAGGGAATTCACTCCGGATCAGCTCTGTGAAACCATTCATATTATTATTGAGCAATGCTTCTTCATAGCGGATAGGATGATTCAACGGATTATCCTGCAATATATTTTGAATAAGGAAACTTCCTGAAGACTTATCGCCCGATAATCGTGTAGCTGCCAGATACACTAGCATTGCATCGCCGTTACGGAGGTTAGACTCCATCGCGCGCATAGCATAATGGATCGCTTTTTCATAGTTTCTGTCTTTCAGGTAGCATTTAGCTAATTTTCCAAAAGCAGCGCTTCTGTAATCGGCAGAAAAAGAAGCTACAGAGAAGCCGTCTTTAGCATCGGCCTGATTACGGTCATAGTTAATAAGTCCGTAGAGATAATTGGCTTCGCTATCATACGCATCCAGGCTAAGCGCTGTTTTTATATATTCAAGTGCTTTATCGTAACGGGCTGTCCGGTAGCATACAGTGGCCATCTTATTCAATGCTGGGATGAAATATTTATTCTTTGCAAGAGACTTAAGCAGATACTCTTCTGCTTTTTTAAGATTTTTCTGATTTAGCCATTGTTCTCCGGTAACATAGAGACCGTAGGCATCATTCCAATCGAAATCTTTTGGTAATGTGTTGGGACGGTTCATGTTTTCGCATTCGGGAGCTTCATTCCATACCAGTTCCTTATTGCCGATTTCGATTGTCAATGGAGCTGTATTACCTGCTAGAGGGTATTCTTTCTTCCATGACTGAAGTACATCGAGACTAATATTTTCAGTAAACAGTGTTTGATTTTTGGTTTTAATAACAAGCGGCGCATTAATCTGTTGAAGTGGTGAAAAAGCTACAGTGAGCTTACCATCTTTACGCACGGCATTTAGTGTTCCGATAGGACTCACTTTCGAGATACCTGCCGTTCCGATGGCCGGAAACCAATACTCTTTGAACTCATCTGTCAAACCAGGAGTGAAGGAGAAATGCTTGAAAGGAGTCTCCATACTATTACTACTTGGTTGGTTGTACATGCGTCCGGATTGAAGTTCAATATATTGTCCGTCATTGTCTGTCAAAAGATCTTCCCAAATTGCACCTGATCTTGCCTGTGCCCATAGAAAGATTTTCATTCCCAGCTTCTCGTCGTATGGTGCATAATGTACTGATCCGAAATCGAAATCATGATGATATGCACCGTAATAGTCGTTATATTTTCCCATTACGTGATAAGATTTATCTCCAGCGAAATCATGATTATTATACCAGGCAATATTACGTCCTTCTTCATCGATGGGGAAGGAGTGTACCTCGCCTCCGTGGCCAATGTAGTATTGGCCAGGATAGCAGAATTCTACGTTTCCTTCTGATTTATAAGCCGCATTCATCCATTGGTAGTATGGCTGCTCTATTGAGGAGTTATTCGACCATATTGTACGGGTAGTGAAGTATGCTTTATCTTTTGGAAGATTTATTTCAACTACCCATGAGGTGCGGGTGATAAGTTCAGTACCACCCACAAAACAACTGACACTTCCATCGTCCTTCGTGCGCGTTATATAGTCTACCGGTGTAGCCGAACTGGGCACATGACCGATGATACCAAAATTGAATTCGATCCCTCCCGATACCCACGCGCCTCTCATGGCAATATCGCGGAATTTGACTACATGATTATAATAGATAAATTCTCTACCGGTAGATTTCTCAATGGCTCCCCACATTTTTCCTCCAATTTCGGGGAAGATATCGAGCTTAATATAATCGTTCTCCATTTCAACTATTTTCCATTCCTTCTGGATCGGCTTTTCGGCATAACCGTCAAAGCGGAAGTAAGGGTAAATAGAACTTTCTGCTCTCGCTATAGGATTAGGTTCGGAGAAGGGATAAGTTGTCATCGAACGCTTGACCTCTTTAATCGTAGCAGGTCCTTGTGCCTCAGTCGTGGAAAGGCAACAACCGGCGGTAAATATTACCGCGCACATAAGTAATTTCTTCATACTTTTTTACTCTTTTAATAATTGATTTTTAATGTATTATTCAGGTTAATTTAATCTTTCATGGTATTTATTCATTAATAATAATATCCGATGGATGGATCAGATAATTGAGAATTCAACAACATAAAACAAAATTCCGGCCTAAGATAATGTTTTTTCCTTATACTCGATATATTTAGCACAAGGAAATTAGCCAAAACTTGCATCTTTAGACGGGAAATTGTAATTTTGCAGTCAGTTCCAATGAATTATTAATTAATACAGAATAAAAAGACTTTATGGCAAGTACTGCTGATTTTAGAAACGGGATGTGCCTCGACATCGATGGCCAGTATTTCTTTATTATAGAATTTCTTCATGTAAAGCCAGGTAAAGGACCAGCTTTTGTACGTACCAAGCTTAAAAATGTGAAGACCGGTCGTGTTCTTGACAAGACCTGGAATTCCGGAGTAAAAGTAGAAGAGGTTCGTATCGAGCGTCGTCCATATCAATATCTATACAAAGATGATATGGGATATAATTTTATGCATCCTGAAACTTTTGATCAAATCTCTATTCCTGGAGAAGGGATTACCGGTGTTCAGTTCCTTAAGGAAGGAGATATGGTGGAAGCAATGGTTCATGCAGCCAGCGAGACTATTCTTACATGCGAATTACCGGCTCACGTAATTCTGGAGGTAACTTATACAGAACCAGGTATAAAAGGTGATACTGCTACTAATACGCTTAAGCCCGCTACTGTTGAAACAGGTGCAGAAGTTCGTGTCCCGTTGTTTATTGAAGCAGGCGAGAAGATTGAACTTGATACACGTGACGGCTCTTATATTGGCCGTGTACGCGATTAAATAAGTATTATATTTTATGGGTGGAGATTAATCCACCCTCTTTTCATACCAAAACATCCTTAATTATGAATAAACTTTCTATTAAAGAATGGGCATTAGAAGACCGCCCGCGAGAAAAAATGCTTCGTAAAGGTGTCTCATCACTAAGTGACGCCGAACTTCTGGCTATCTTAATTGGCTCTGGTAACAGAACAGAATCAGCTGTTCAACTTTCCCAACGTATACTTTATTCTGTGGATAATAACCTGAATGTTTTAGGTAAGATATCTGTTAAAGATCTCTCCAAGCGCTTTAAAGGTATTGGTGAAGCTAAATCAATAACTATTGCCGCTGCACTCGAATTGGGACGTCGTCGAACAGCCAGTGAACGACCGGAATTATACACTATCCGTAGCAGTAAAGACGCACATCTTTTGTTTTACCCTTTACTATGTGATCTACATCATGAGGAATTGTGGATCGCCTTGATCAGCCAGGCAGGAAAAGTCACCGAAAAAGTTAAGATCAGTCAGGGCGGAACAAGCGAAACTACGGCCGATCTCCGGTTGATACTCCGGTCTGCAATTAATAGCCTTGCTTCCGGAATCATTTTATGTCATAATCATCCTTCAGGAAATATTGTACCAAGCCCGCAGGACGATAGCTTGACACGACGATTACAAAATGCAGCTAAACTAATGGATATAAAACTACTAGATCATATTATTATATCGGATAATAAGTATTACAGTTATGCAGATGAAGGCAGAATAGACAATTAATGATTAGTGATTAGTGATTAATGCCTATTAACTAATGACCAAATAGATATTATTAATCGTTAATCGTTAATCATTAATCGTTCAAATATGTATTTTTGTAATAAAAAGGCATTATGAATAATGAATTTCTTCAGACAGAAGAGGCTATAGTTGCCATGATAAAGACGGTTTATGACCCGGAAATACCTGTAAATATATATGATTTGGGTTTGATTTATAATGTCGATATAGACGATGAAAAGAATGTCCGTATCGATATGACCCTCACAGCACCCAACTGCCCTGCGGCTGATTTTATCCTGGAAGATGTACGTATGAAAGTTGAATCCGTAGAAGGAGTGAATAATGTGGAAATTAATCTGGTATTCGATCCGATGTGGGACAAGGATATGATGTCGGAAGAGGCTAAACTGGAGTTAGGCTTCCTCTAATAAATATTATGATGGAAGAACCCCGCAAAAAGATTTATTTTGCTTCGGATGCCCATTTGGGAGCTCGCTTTCATAAAGATCCCTTAGCCATAGAGAAGAAACTGGTTCGTTGGTTGGATAGTATTAAGCATGATGCTGCAGCCATTTATTTACTCGGTGATATGTTTGATTATTGGTATGAATATAAATATGTTGTACCTAAAGGATCAGTACGTTTTCTTGGTAAGTTGGCCGAATTATCAGATAATGGTGTTAAAATCCATATTTTTATCGGGAACCATGATATATGGATGTTTGATTATTTACCCAAGGAGATTGGAGCTATTATTCACAAGGATGTTTTGACTGTTGATCTTTTAGGTAAACGTTTCTTCCTAGGCCATGGTGATGAGGTAGACTACAGAAGTAAGGCCTTTCGTTTTATTCGTGCATTATTCCGTAATAAAATTTGTCAGTGGTTATATGCGGCTATCCATCCCCGCTGGACGTTCGGGTTCGCTTTAGGTTGGTCATTAAATAGTCGAAAGGAAGGCTTAAAGAAAGAGAAAACACAAGAATACCAGGGAGAATCATCTGAATATCTTGTGGCTTTCGCAAAAGATTATCTGAAAGAACATCCTGATATAAACTTTTTTATTTTTGGTCATCGCCATATTATGCTTGATTTAATGCTGTCTCGCACTTCCCGTTTAATCATTGCCGGCGATTGGATGCGTCTCTTTTCCTATGTCGAATGGAATGGAGAAGATTTAGTATTAAAGCAGTTCGAGATTTGTAGTTGAATACTATTGGTTCTATGCATGCTTTTGGTAGTATTTATCTATTTCATTAAGACTTGTTTCAAATAAGACAGATTCAACAATCTTGTTGTTTCTACTCTTCTTTTCCAAATGTAACATATGCTGCTCACGGATTGTACGTGCAAAGAAAGTATTAATTTTATGTCCTGGACAATTGGCTACGATCTTGCCTTTTACAAAGCCACCTGCTAATGACAGGTCGCCAATAACGTCAAGTAGTTTATGGCGGGCTGGTTCATTCGTATAAACCAAAGGTTTGTTCATTATATACCCGAGGCTTTTTGCATTTTTCCTTTCTACTCCCAACATATCGGCTATACGATCGTATTCGGTTTGTGGTATTCGGGTATCGTAAATTACAATCGCATTATCCAAATCTCCCCCCTTTATCAGATTATTCTGGAATAAGAACATAATTTCCTTCACAAAAACGAAAGTACGGGCAGAAGCTATTTCTTTAGGGAAATCATTCAGGTCATTTAAAGAAGCTGATTGCTGCCGTAATATCTTTGAATCGAAAGAAATATTTACTTCAAGACTAAAATCTTCACTGGGAGAAAGGGTTAAAGATGACCCTGTAGCATCATCAGTCACACGTACCCTTTTATGAGGAAAGCTTATATATTTACGTGGAGCTTTTTGTTGGATTATTCCTGTTCGCTTTATCTCCTGTATGTAATGAATAGAACTTCCGTTTAGTATAGGAAACTCAGGTCCATTTACTTCCATCAAACAATTATCTATACCAGAAGCATATAAAGCGGCTAGGGCATGTTCCACGGTACTTACCTGCACACCTTTATCCGCCAATACAGTACCACGTTGAGTGTTCACCACATATTCTGCCAGCGCATCAATTACCGGATTTCCTACAACATCCGTTCTTTTAATTTTGTATCCGTGGTTTTCAGGTGCCGGTTTAAATGTAAGATGAATTATCAGTCCTGTATGTAAACCTTTTCCCTCCAGAGAAAAGCTTTCTTTTAATGTCCTTTGCTTAACCATGATCACAGTATAGTAATTGTTAAATAATTGAATTTCTTAATATAAAACTTCTTTTGTTGAACTCGAAGAAACAACTTTTATTAGACGATATATTCGCTAAAAAGGCTGCACTCATTTATTCTTTAATAATTCCACCGTAAAGATCAATCTATTATTGAAAACTCAAAAGGTTTAATTAGTAACATAATTGGTCAAATGTAAGATAAATTCATAAAATAAAGCCCAAATAGGGAGAAAAACAAGAAATTATTCGTCTATTTCGAATTAGGAGACCGATTTGTTTATGTTACCATTTCCTTCTCGGAAATATAATTATAGATCTCAATCACCGCAATACGTAAAATGGTATATATGGGTATTCCTAAAATCATTCCTGCTATTCCTCCTATCCGCCCTCCTAAAATAGTCACCACAAAAACTTCAACAGGGTGTGCTTTGATACTTTGAGAATAAATTACAGGACCCAATACCATGTTGTCTACAGCATTTGATGCAATAAACGTTAGACTTATTTTTATAAGCATGGGTAAAATGTCAGCATACATTTCGTTTCCTATTCCATTTGTAATACTGAAAACACAAACTATTCCCCAACCAATGAATGGTCCCAAATAAGGAATAATATTGGTAATGCCACCAATCAAAGCCATTAATAAAGCTCCCTTAACCCCCAATAAAACAAATCCTATATATAAAAGGAATGTCATTATTACTGTTTTAATCAATAAACCTACAAAGTAACGTGAGAGTAAATGATTAATATTTTCGACAACCTGAGTTATTCGATTTGCATATTGTTTATTGAAAAAGATCTTTGCAAAATTTTCAACTCGTATATCATCTTTAATAAAGAAAAAAGCAATAAAGAAGACAGCAAATAATCCAAAGAAAAATGTGCCGGTAGAACTAATAATATTGGTTAATGTGGAAGAAATAGACCCTATTTGAAACCAACTCCCGATCTCATTAGTAATTATACCCACAAGGGTTTGATCCTGTGATAATAAATTTTTGTTATATAAGAAAAGCTGTATTTCATTAAGAAATACGTTTAAGTCAGAAATTAATTTTCTATAGTCGAGATTCTCCAAAATTTTCAATTCTTTTATAAGAGAAGGAACAAAAAAGAATACAGAGAACAGTAATACCAATGCAAATACAACAAGTGTAAGTACCGCACTGATACTACGAGGAATACTTTTGTTAAATATTTTAATCCTGCAAATAGCAGAAGCAAGTGGTTTACCAATAAGCATCAGAATAAATGCCAGAAATAAATAAAGGGTAATGTCAGGGAAATAATATCCGAAGAGGCATGCACCAATCAATAAACTTATACGGAAGATCAAATTATAATTTATTTTAGCTGTATTCATTATCTTCTTTTTTAATTCCTTTAAACAAGAAAAAACTTTTTTATTGACAAATATCACACAAAGAAGAATATATGTTATGGTTTATTTTTCTAATAAAGTGTCCGATCTTTCGTTTTATATCATCTTTGCAGATTACATGAAAAGAATTACCTGTAATCTTCTGCCTGGGATGTCTTTTCGAAGAGCGGGTTACGGCAATCTAGTTATTCACACAGGGTTAATTAAATGAAATATTACTTTTGAACTTTTAATATTGGAAACTATTCCATTGGGGTTGATGTTTTATTCTCATGTAATAAAATAGAAACAATTAAATTGAAAAATTATGAGTATTTTCGATGGCCTTAAAGCTGCCCCCCATTATTTGGAAGATGAACATTTAAGTCTTGGAACAAAAAAATTTCTTAAAGTATTAAATTCAAGTGATACACCTGTAGAATCACTTCCCCCTGCTGAAGCACGTAAAGTACTGGAAGGAGCACAATCATCTGTAACTGTTGACTTATCAGGCATTGAAGAGTCATACAAAACAATTGAACAAGACGGTTTGTCGGTGAAACTGGTAATTGTTCGTCCTGAAGGAAAGCAGGAGAAACTTCCTGTGTTTATATTCATTCATGGTGGAGGATGGGTATTAGGTGACTATGCGACACATAAACGTCTGGTTAGAGACCTGGTAGTAGAGTCGCAATTTGCTTGTGTTTTTGTGGAATATACCCGTTCACCTGAAGTTAAATATCCAATGGCGTTAAATGAATGTTATGCGGCAACTAAATGGGTTAGTGAGAATGGTGATAAGATAAATGTTGATGGTAAATGTCTGGCAATTGTAGGTAACAGTGCCGGAGGAAATATGACTATAGGTACGTCTTTACTGGTGAAAGAAAAAGGAGGTCCTGAAATTAAATGTCAGATACTTCTGTGGCCTTATTCGGATGCGAGTACTGATTTCAAATCGTATAAAAAATATGGTAATGAACGCTTTCTCACCACTCCACTTATGGAATGGATGCGTGATCATTACCTGAATAACGAGTCTGAATGGGATGATTATCATGTATCGCCTATGCGTGCTACCAAAGAACAGCTGAGAGGACTTCCTCCTACTCTTATTGAAGTGGCCGAAAATGATATATTAAGAGATGGAGGTGAAACGCTGGGACGTCATCTGGATGAAGCCGGGGTATATGTTACAACTATTCGTTTCAATGGTGTAATACATGATTGGGGTATGTTGAATGGCTTTGCTGAAATAGCTCCCGTAAAAAGCCTGATACTGTTCACTGCAGCAATGCTTAAAGAATATTTAAAGTAAATAGGTATTTTCCCTTCGGGAATGAATATTTTCTTTCCATGAGAAAAAATTCTCTTCCCCATTGAGAAAAAATTCTCATGCGGAAGGGAAAAAATTCTCACGCAGGTGAGACAACTTTCTCATGCAGGTGAGAAAATATTCTCAACCCGATGAGAAAATTAATTCAGCACTTACTTTACCATTCATATTGCTCGACGTATTTGTCAAACACCGGTTCTTCGCTTATTCCTTTACGCACGAAAAGTTGACGGATATAGTTTTGTTCGTCAGGCCGGATAAGGCGTTCTTTTTTGCGAATACGGTAATAGGTATTCTTTCCGAAAGAAGAATAAAGCTCGCTCCTGATCTGCATAGCTTTTTTATGAGGTATATTATCCAGCAAATGCGTGATACCTAAGGCGAACTGTGCTGTTTGATCTGCGAAAAAATGAGGGCAGTTCTCCCTAACATCAGATAGATGAGCCGGATTGACTATCAAAAGTGATACCCGTTCAGCTGTCACATGTTGCATCAGTTGATAGCGTACACAATCATTTTTTTGCACACATGGTGTATGGATACAATGCATAAATGTATGGGGAACCTGGCTGTAATCAAAGTTTTTTTCCATAGTGATTAAATTTTTTTCATAACAAATATATCTTTTTTTATGATACATATCAATATTTGATTATTCATAAATTTGTATTTTATTTATAACTCTTTTATGAATAATGTCGCGGTTTTGCTTTTTAATGATTTTGAGACTCTAGATGTTTTTGGACTAATTGAAATTTTCAGATACTTAAATGATTGTTATAGTGAATTATTCTTCATCCATATTGAGTCCAAATAAAGAAAGACAGCATCCGTCATGCCCCAGTTCGCATCCCTTTTCAAAAACTTTTCTTGCTTCCTCCTTATGGCCCAGTAATAGGAAATAAGCGCCTAATTGAGCTATACCATCCTGTTCTCCTAATTCAACAGCTTTGATGTAATACTCTACAATCTCTTTGTCGGGGGGGAATTTCTGTTCTTTATCATCAGAACTCCTGAAAAGCGAAACAAGTGCCGGACTTTTCATCATTAATGCATTCGCCATTGTGATACATGCCTTAGAGAAACCTTCTTCACAAAGTTTTTTCATAGAAGCGTTTAAAGTCGGATCTGCATTTATATTTAGATATGTAGATAAATCGAGAGCATTTCGTCCGGTTAATGTATAGAACTCATAGAACTGGGCAGCATATTCGGGAGTGGGGTTCTGAGAGGGCGTAACAATCGTGTCGTTTTCCATTCTTTTAAATACCTGGCCTTCTACCCATGTGTTGATTCCTTCCAATGTTTTATCATCTTTCAAGAGGAAAGTAAAAATACTTTTATCAGGATATACCACAACTGTGTCACCTATTTGCAGAAAATCTCCTTTATATCCTGCAAAAGAATGAATATAAACTTTTCCTGCTCCATCGAAGACGAAAGTATCATAAAATCCATCTTTCACCTGCGTATCAAGTTGAAAAGTTCCTGATAGAGAAACTGAATAGTCTTGTGCAGTTACATGTTCTAAGCTATTGACTATTAATAGAAGAATGATTAATGGGTGTAGTGTTTTGTTCATCATCATAAAATTTTTATAATGACACAAAATTAGATTAATCTTTTTTGTGTAAAAATCGTTTTGTTAAATATTTACGGATCGGTTCATCATAAAGTTTCATACAAGCATAGGCTAACAGAATACTTCCTATAACTAAAGCTAAAGCTCCGGGAAAAGACTCACTAAAAGTGAGATTTTCATTCTTAACCCATGCATAATACACATAAATGAATGGATAATGTACCATGTATAAAGGATACGATATATCACCCAAAAATTTACATATACGAACGGTGTATTTATCTGTGGTTTTTCCCGAAGCACCCAAATAAACGATCAGTGGAAAAAATATAATACAACATAATGTATCATATAGGCCATTTAACCAAAGGTGTTCGGCTCCTCCTATCCGAGGAACAGATAACAAAATGATTACAGACAAGCTACACAACCAAAAGGCTCCTTTAATATTTATTGGCTTAAAGAGGCGGGATAAGAGTAAACCAGCTGAAAAAGAGAAAAGCAGGCGGAGAAAACCTCCTGTAAATTCCCTCCCTGTTAATTGAAATCCGGCACAAAGATCTCCATAAGGTCCGAATATGGCGAAAGTAGCTAATCCACATCCTGCTATGAAAACTAACACCTTAAGCCCAACAGTAGATAGTTTTCGAATAAACAGTGCATATAAGATATTTCCTATATATTCAAAAAATAATGACCACGTAGGACCATTCAAGGGATACATTTCTCCTAAACCTCTGACTTCAAAACCTTGAGTAGATGGTATTAACATAGCATTCAGAAGTGTAGCTATCAAAAGTGCACCGAACGTAACTTGTGAAACATTCCAGACAGGACATCCCTGAAAATAAAACGCACAAGCACCTATTATGGCTCCCATGACAACCATTGGTTGTAGACGTATGATTCTGCGTTTAATGAAATCTCTCGTTTTCATGTTTTTCCAACGATCATCATATGCATATCCTACCACAAATCCTGATAATATGAAGAAAAAATCCACAGCCAGGTAACCGTGATTTATCTTTTGGTCCAAATGGCTTGTTGCAAAAGCTTCAAATAAATGAAAACAAACTACTGTAATAGCGGCTATTCCGCGCAATCCGTCTAGAATATTATAATGAGGTTTTGTATCTGCGAAGGCAGCAGATGAAATCTGTTTTTCTGACATGTAAAGTATGTGTTAATTGTTCGGTTTTCACTAATTATTTAAATGCCTTATTTGCATTGTTTCTCACACAAAGTTAAGAATTCTGTAGCAGTTACTATATACTAAACCTTAGAAAAGCTAAAAAATAGGTCGAGTATTATACGATTAGAAATCGGTTTGTAAAAGATAATCTTTTCGTGTTTATCCCTTATTTTTTCCTTTTAGCGGCACAATTTATCTTGGTTCGGATATTTATTTGCATATTAGCGAAAATTATCACGATATTAAGTGATTAAATAATACCAAAAGACATAAAAATAAATGCTACATAAGAAAGTTACGGTGTGTGCATGTGCGTCGCGCTCATTTATGGATAAGGATAAAGTCGCCGGCGTAGCTGCAATGTTGAAAAAAGAAGGGTATGATGTTACTGTGGTGGCTGATCTTTGCAGAAAAGTGATGACGGCATCTGCCGATATGAAGGAAATCGCTTCGGGGATTATAGTTGCATGTCATACGCGGGTGATACAATCTTATCTGAATTGGTTGGGACTGGAAGGTGGACAGTTTTTTGATTTGCGTGATAATGATGTAGGAGAAGTATTATCTCAGTTCAATATCTCTTTGCAAAATATAGGGAAAGATTCAGAGAAAGAAAATATTCTCAAAGAGATAGAAGCTTTTCCTGTTGAAAACGGTACTGATGCATGGTATCCGGTACTTGATAAGACACGTTGTATAGAATGTGGCAAGTGTCACGACTTTTGTCTGTTTGGGGTTTATACGGTGGAGAACAAACGGGTAAGAGTAATGAAGCCACAAAACTGCAAAAATAATTGTCCGGCATGTGCACGGATGTGTCCCAGCAAAGCTATTATATTTCCAAAATATGAGAAGTCGCCGATCAATGGGGGTACTGCCGAGGAAGAGACTTTCAATCCGGAAGAGATGGACAAAATGTATCGCGAAAGATTACGGATGCGTTTGCAACAGCGTAGGGGGAGTGTCTCATTAATAAATAAGCAATGAATGCAAAAGATTATATAGCCACTGTAAAGGCTGCTTTCCGTGTACCGAGAGAATGTTCTCCACGATTGGTCTGGAAGTTCATGTATAACTTCGGATGGCAGAGTATGCAGAATATCAGTAGGTTTGAAAAGAGGCAAGCTAAGGGCAAACCCTTTTTCCCTGCTTTTGTAATGATTTCGGTGACGGAGAGCTGTAATTTGGCTTGTAGCGGTTGCTGGGTTTCGGGAGGAGGTAAAAAGATGCTGACTCCTCAACAATTAGACGGGATAATCACTAGCTGTAAACAGAAAGGTTCTTTCTTTTTCGGGATATTGGGTGGAGAGCCGTTGATGTATAAAGGGTTATTGGATATCATGGAGAAACATCATGAATGTTATTTCCAGTTGTTTACAAACGGGATTCTGCTTACGGACGAGGTTGCTATGCGACTGAGAAAGATGGGAAATGTTACTCCGCTTATCAGTATCGAAGGTTTGAAGGAGGAAAGTGATGCCCGTCGGGGAAGGAATGATGTTTTTGAAAGAACGTTGGCCGGGGTGCGTGCTTGCCGGAAAGCGAAGTTGATATTTGGGGCGGCAGCCAGTATATGTAAGAGTAATTACAATGATCTGGTTAACAGGAAATATATCGAGATGATGGCTAAAGAGGGCGCTCACTACCTTTGGTATTACCTGTATCGTCCTGTAGGTGCTGACCCGAACAGTTCCAATGCATTGGATAAGGAGGAGGTTCTGGCGTTCCGCCGGTTTATTGTTGAAGAGAGGAAAAATGCACCTCTTTTTATTATTGAAACATATTGGGATGATAAAGGGAATGCGCTCTGCCCTGGGGCAACTGGAATGAGTCATCATATATCACCTTCAGGTGCCCTGGAGTTTTGTCCTCCGATACAGATGGCAAAAGATTATATTAACAAAGATGGTTCCAATCTGGCGGAATTGTTTGAAAACTCTGAGTTTCTTGCCGGATTCCGTAAAATGACGGCTGAAAGTTCACGTGGTTGTATATTACTGGAAGATCCTCAGAAAATGGTAGATTTTCTGGAGAAGCATTATGCTACCGATACAACGAGCCGGGGGTGTGTACTGGAAGAATATAAGAAGATGTTTCCCACTGCCGGACATAACCAGCAGGGGCAGGAGATTCCTGAAAAGAATGTATTTTATAAAATGGTGAAGAAGAAATATTTCTTTGGGTTTGGAGCTTATGGATAAGGAACAAATATATACTATCCCGCAAACCTACGATGAAAGGACAAACTTACGCGATCTGATCAATGATTTCGTAAATGGCCAGCCATTGGGACCTCCCTTATCGATGGACGACCTTTCGGGTCTTTCCGACCAATTGATTAACGAACATGGCCTTGAGCCGGATATGAAAGGCTGGATTATGGTCGAGATCAACAATTGTGTATGGCGGGAGACGGTGGCTTCAATACCGTATGACAAACGCATTTTTTTATTACCTAAGTGTCTGAGTAATTCGACACACTGTAAAGCGGATGTGGATGAACTTGGTCTGTTGTGCCAACGGTGCAATCATTGTTCGATACCCAATTTGCAGGATAAAGCAGATGATCTGGGGATGATGAGTATTGTTGCCGAGGGATTCACCTCGGTTATCGGCCTGATTGAAAACCGTGTGGTAGATACGGTTATCGGGGTCGGGTGTCTGGATTCGCTGGAGAAGGCTTTTCCATTGCTTATCAACAATGCGGTTCCCGGACTGGCTATTCCGTTAAATATGGCGGGTTGCAAAGATACAAATGTAGATTATGCGTACGTCGACCGCATGATTAGTATGCAATCGGATAAAGAGGTTTATCTTTTGGACTATGATCATCTTAAATCAACATTGAAAGACTGGTTTTCGGAAGAAAACTTGAATACGATATTAACAAATTCAGATGATCAGACTTCCCGTATTGCTCACGAATGGCTCGGTGGCGACGGAAAACGTTGGCGACCCTATTTGTTGGCCGCCACTTATATGTCTTTAAGCGGAGACAAGAATATTCCTAAAGAGGTAGAGTTGGCGTCCATAGCTGTTGAATGTTTCCATAAAGCTTCTCTTGTTCATGATGATATTCAGGATAACGATTCGCTGCGCTATGGCAAACAAACAGTAAATGCTGCGTACGGAGTACCAATCGCTATCAATGTCGGTGATGTATTACTTGGTGAAGGCTATCGTTTATTGACAAACGGTGGTAATATGGAGTTAATAAAGGTTATTGCTGATTCGCATATTTCTCTGTGCAAAGGTCAGGGTATGGAGCTGGAGTGGAGTACCTCTCCCCGTTCACTGACAATGGAATTCGTATTAGATATTTTCTGTAATAAAACTGTGCCGGCTTTTGATGTTTCCCTGATAATGGGATTGATATGTGCGGGTGATGATTCAGGATTGCGCAAGACATTACATAATTATTCACGTGCGCTGGGGATTGCTTATCAGTTGCAGGACGATATGGAAGATTTCGAGACGGATGCGCCTGTGGCATTACGTCCGTCGGCTGTACTGGCTGCTCTTTGTGATCTACAACCAGACGAAGAATTTATCCGGAACCTTCTGCAATGTGAGGATTTAAAAGGTTTTTTGAATCTTGCCGAAAATAAGCCTTTGCAGGAAAAGGCTCTTGAAAGGGTGAGCCGGATGGCGGAGCAATATCACCGTGAGGCGTTGAATACCTTACATGAAATCACCAATACGGAGCTGAAACGTTTACTTTTCCGTGTCACCAAACGTATTCTTAACTAATGGATTTAGAATGAACGAGACTTTATCTATACGACTATTCAAGACTCTTTTAACGGGTAGGAGCCAATTATCCAAGGAGGCTATTAAACGGATAGCCCATTTTGTCTTGTCACAACGTACTGATGAAGGGGCGTTTATGGATAAAAGCGGTCAGCCTGATTTATATTACACGGTTTTCGGATGGATGTTATCCTATGTTTTAGGGATACCTTCCGATTCCAAAAAGAATAAGGCTTATCTGGCAAGCCTGGATGTTAATAATCTGGATTTAATTCATTATGCGGCTTACATGCGCTGCGATATGGTTCAACGATTAATAGAGAACGGGAAGATAAATTTACTGTTTAGCTCTTTTTTCTCTACGGATATCAGGATTTTAGAGGATTTTAGCGATGTGCCTCATAAGGATATACACTCACCTTACACACAGTTCGTCTGGTTGTCTTTATTGGAGGATACCGGCAATCGTATAAAAAACAAAAAAGATATTCTACATTCACTGGAATCCTATCATACTGATACCGGAGGATATATGAATACTATTGATGGGCTTACAGCTACTACAAATGCTACTGTAGCGGCACTGGCTATAAGAGGGCAACTGGAGGGATACTGCCCCACCGCAGACGTTCATTATTTATATAGCTTACAGGAATCATCAGGAGGATTTGCTGCCGTAAAGGCTTCACCACTTCCCGATTTGTTGTCTACGGCAACTTCTCTGTTTATGCTGAATTGTTACGAGATAAAACCAAGGTATACCGCAAGGGATTTTATCGAGGCACACTGGCTGGATTCGGGCGGTTTTTCTGCTACATTGATGGAGGATAAGAGTGATGTTGAATATGTATTCTATGGATTATTGGCTTTAGGAGCTATTAATGACTGAAGACAGATATTTATGCGAGATAAGCAGATAGAAGAAATGATTGATGTTTTGCGAGAGCAGCTTTTGGCAAAGCGCGTTCCGGGACAAATATGGAGAGGGAAATTGTCTTCCAGCGCTATATCCACATCTGTTTCTGTATTTGCTCTTTATATGGTGGATAAGGATACGTATGCTTCCTATATCCAAAAGGGTACTGAATGGTTAAAGGGAACAATGCATGTAGATGGTTCGTGGGGAGACACAGTGGAAAGTCCTTCCAATATGACCGCTACTTTGCTTACGTATGCTTCTCTTTGTGCTGTTGGGGAAGCGCCACAGGTGGCGAAAGATTATCTGACGGCTAAATTCGGGGGGTATACCGATCAACATATTATTAAAGGTGTTCTGAATTATTACGGGACGGACCTTACATTCTCGGCACCTATCCTGGTGATGTGTGCACTGGCTGGGATTATTTCAAGCTGGGATAGAATACCCCAGTTGCCCTTTGAACTTTCGGTGATGCCGCAAAGGTTCTTCCGTTTTTTACAGCTGCCTGTTGTGAGCTATGCCATTCCGGCATTGATTGCCGTAGGTATTCTGCGTTACAGGAAAGGGAAAAAGAATTTACTATCCCCTATTCGCGAGTCGTTTATCAATAAGTCACTAAAGGTACTGGAAAGATTACAGCCTGTGAACGGTGGTTTCCTTGAAGCGGCTCCTCTTACTGCTTTTGTCGCTATGTGTATGAGTGGTGCAGGGTATCGCGATCATATTTCCACTCAGAAAGGTGTCAGTTTTCTGACCGATACGGTTCGCAACGACGGTTCATGGCCAATCGATACCGATCTGGCAAGCTGGATGACGGCATTAAGTGTACGGGCACTGGGCGACGATATCCCTGACAAACAGGAACTGGGCGTTCTTATCCGTAAAAATGCTTTTACACACATACATCCATTCACCGGAGCCAGAGAGGGTGGCTGGGGATGGACTGACCTGCCGGGAGCAGCTCCCGATGCCGACGATACATCCGGTGCACTGGTAGCATTGCATATACTTCTCGACGGTGTTTACTGTCCGGAAGTGGGTAAAGGAATTGAATGGCTGCTCGACCTACAAAACAAGGACGGCGGTATGCCTACGTTCTGTAAAGGCTGGGGTAAATTGCCTTTCGATCGCAGTAGCCCTGATATATCCGCTCATTCGCTTCTGGCTTTTCAATTGTGGATGGATTCGTTGCCTGCCGGATTGCAGAAAAGATGTAAAACCAGTATGCAGCGTATGATGAAATGGATGCAGAAGATACAGGCGGCCGACGGCTCATGGACACCTCTCTGGTTTGGCGACCAGGATGCCCCTGACGAACGTTCACCTGTCTATGGTACCGCAATGACCGTAGAATATCTGGCCGGTTCCTCCGAATCCATAGCCAGGGATATGGCGCGCAAAGGATATGACTATTTACTTTCTGTACAAAATTCAGATGGAGGTTGGGGAGGCGCCAAATGGGTTGCGTCCAAAGTGACATTAACAGCCCGGGCCCTAAGCGCCCTGACATCTTATCCTGATACGGAATCAAAAGTAATCAATAGAGCTTTCGATTATCTCTATCAGATATATAAAAACGGAGGATTATTCAGGGCGGAACCGATCGGCCTCTATTTCTCACGCTTGTGGTATTCGGAAGAGATGTATAATATTACGTTTGTATTGAATGCGTTAAAGAAAGTTCAGAAGTCAGTTTTCAAAGCTCCGGATTTAATTGAACATGAAGCATTAAATTAAAAAATATAATCATGAAAAAAGTACTTATCACATTTTTCTCTCTTCTTACGTTATCCCTGTTTGCACAGGATAATATCCAATGGCGTGGAACCGACCGTACGGGAGCATATAAAGAAAACGGACTGTTGAAAACTTGGCCCACAGCCGGTCCTGATATGCTCTGGTATTACAATGGTCTGGGTGAAGGACATTCGTCAGTGGCAATTGACTCTGATAAAATCTACCTTACCGGTATGAGTGACGGTAAAGGATATATCTATGTTTTCGATTTAAACGGTAAGTTATTAAACAAAAAAGAATATGGTGCGGAATGGAATAAAAGTTACAATGGCCCTCGTGGGACGGTTACGGTAAACAGTGGGAAAGTTTACCTGATAAGTGGCGTTGGCGACCTGTATTGCTTCGACCAGAACAACCTTAATGTTCTATGGAAGAAAAATATACTTCAGGAATACAATGCATCCAATATAGAATGGGGAATCAATGAGGCTCCGCTAATCATTGGTGATAAACTTATTGTCACTCCAGGAGGGAAACAACATAATATGGTTGCACTTAACAAAAATAACGGAGTACTGATATGGAGTAGTCCCGGAGAAGGCGACCTGTCGGCTTATTGCTCACCGCTTTATATTAGCGACCAGCAGGTCCCTATTATTGTAACAATGACTGCCGACCATATTGTCGGTGTGGATGCGGAAACGGGTAAAAAACTGTGGTCGCACGAGAATAAAAACCGTTATTCCGTACATGCTAATACTCCCGTTTACGGTGATAATATGATCTTATGTACCAGCGGCTATGGACGTGGCTCCACCATGCTGCGCCTTACCAATGGGGGGCGTGGCATTCAGGAAGCCTGGTTCTCGAAAGAACTCGACAACCGTATCGGTGCCATGGTGAAAGTAGGCGATTATGTCTACGGTTCGGGAGATAGTAACCGTTTCTGGTTCTGTGCAGACTGGAAAACCGGGGAGATCAAATGGAAAGAAAAAGGACTCGCTATGGGTAATATCATCGCCAACGACGGAATGTTATATTGTTATACTGATCGTGGAGAAATGGTACTTGCCAAAGCTACACCCGAAAAGCTGGATATCGTAAGCAAGTTCTCCATTACTATGGGAACGGAACAACACTGGGCACATCCTGCCCTATATAAAGGCGTGATGTATGTACGACATGGTGATACGTTAATGGCGTATAAGGTGAAATAGGAAATAGCTGCTGTATGAAAAAGTTAACTATTCTTTTTATTGTTTTCTCTTCTCTTAGTATATCCGCCCAGGATATAATCCAATGGAGAGGAGCAGACCGTACCGGTATCTATAAAGAAACCGGACTGATGAAATCATGGCCGGCAGAAGGGCCTCAGATGTTATGGCATTACGAAGGATTGGGTGAAGGACATTCTTCCGCCGCGATAGCCAACAACAGGATTTATATTACCGGACTGATTGACGGGAACGGCCATTTGTTTGTATTCGACCTGAACGGTAAATTGCTCAGCAAAAAGTCTTACGGCCCGGAATGGGATACCAGCTACAACGGAGCAAGGGGAACTGTCACGGTGGATAACGGAAAGCTTTACATATTCAGCGGAGCCGGAGCTCTTGTCTGTATGGACGAGAGTAATCTGAATATCCTGTGGCAGAAACATATCGTAAACGACTTCCAGGGTTCCAATATCCGTTGGGGAGTCAATGAATCGCCTCTTATTATCGACGAAAAAGTAATCATCACACCCGGGGGAAAAGAAAATAATGTGGTAGCACTTAATAAAAATACGGGAGACGTTATCTGGAGTTGTGCCGGAGAAGGCGACATTCCTGCCTACTGTTCCCCCTTGTATATAGGCACCCAGCAAGTTCCACAAATTGTTACCATTACAGCCAATCATATCCTGGGGATAGAAGCCGGAACAGGTAAAATGCTCTGGTCTTTCCCCTACCATAATATGCGTAATATCCATCCCAATACACCGATATATGATGATAATATGCTCTTATGCATATTCGGTTACGGTAAAGGTTCGGTTATGCTGCGCCTGACGGATGGCGGGCGGAAGGTAGAGCAGGTATGGGAAAATAAAGAGTTTGATTCGAAAACAGGCGGCGCAGTAAAAATAGGCAATTATGTATATGGCTCGGGGGATAACCATAAATACTGGTTCTGCCTGGACTGGAAAACTGGAGAGCAAAAATATAAAGACTGTTCGATAGCTGTCGGTAACGTCATTGCCGATGCCGATGGGATGCTCTACTGCTATTCCGACAAAGGAGAAATGGCACTGGTAAAAGCGACACCCTCAACCTTTGATATAGTAAGCAAATACAATATCACGCTCGGTACGGAACAGCACTGGGCGCATCCGGTCATTTATAAAGGAGTGATGTATGTGCGGCATGGCAACACCCTGATGGCATATAAAGTAAAATAATTCAAGCCTCAAAGTGTAGCTTTATTCTTGTGTCATCGGCTTGGCAGAGTTGTGCCAAAGGCATGGCACGGTTGTGCCAAGGTGGTGGCACAAGTGTGCCGAGCCGATGGCACAAAGGTGTGCAAAGCAATAGTTATTGAAGGGCGTCAGAAGATTTTTTCGCGTTAACACGCTAATTTTTCTATTTCGCGCTTAATATTAAATAGATAAAATAGGATTCTGACCATATTTGTATATGCTTACAGGACTTAATTGAATATGAAAAAAAACAGGATAGTAACCTACATAACCGTTTTTACGGTACTTCTTTACACCGGACTTATTGTCGGGTGGCATCTGTATGCCCCTTATGAAAACCTTACTATCCAGGCTCCCGGTGCCGACAACCGTCCCGAAGGAACAGCACGTAAGGCCGACGATGTATTAATCGGTGAATTCTTTATGAAGTATGAAGACATTAACGATAGCAACTCCCTGTCCGGAAAATGGAATAGTTTCCGGGGAGAACAGACAAGCAATATAATCCGCACGACGGAATCCATCCATACAGGCAACGAAGAATATCCCGAGATATGGAGCGTAGAAACGGGAGAAGGGCATGCTGCTCCCGTTATCTACAACGGCAGGGTATATCTGCTCGATTATAACGAACAACTGAGTTCAGACGCCCTGCGTTGTTTTTCTCTTGAAACGGGACAGGAATTATGGCGCCGCTGGTACCGCGTACCTATCAAGCGTAATCACGGTTTTTCGCGTACGGTTCCGGCAATAGGCGATGACTATATTATCACAATCGGCCCCGAAGGACATGTGATGTGTTGCGACCCTGTTACAGGCGATATGAAATGGTCACTCGATATGCAGAAGGAATATAAGACGGAAGTCCCTTTCTGGTACACCGGACAATGTCCGCATGTGGATAACGGAACGCTTATACTCGCTCCCGCCGGGGAGGAAACTCTGTTGACCGGGTTGGATTGCCGTACAGGGGAAGTTCGTTGGACAACACCCAACACCTTGAACTATAAAATGTCTCACTCCTCCGTAATGCCTATGACACTCGGAGGTAAAAAGACCTATGTGTATATCGGCGTAGGCGGCGTCTGCGGTGTATCGGCAGAGGAAAACGACCGGGGCTCCCTTCTATGGAACACCTCTAAATGGCAACCGTCGGTGGTAGCTCCTTCTCCGCTCCAGGTTTCGCCGAACCAAATATTTATGGTAGCCGGCTACGGTACGGGAGGTGCTCTTTTGCAGGTAAACCGTTCGGGCAATCAATGGACGGCAACCGTTATCGACCAATATAAACCGAACGAAGGTCTGTCCAGCGAACAGCAGACACCTATATTCTACAATAATATGATTATCAGCGTAATGCCGAAGGACGGAGGCGGACACCGGGGTAAACTGGTTTGTTATTCTCCCTCCAATCTGCGCTCTCCTATATGGACATCGGCAGCCGACGAGCGTTTTGGCCTCGGCCCTTACCTATTGATTAATAATAACCTGTTCGTATTTAAAGACGACGGTGAACTCTATGTTTACGAAGTGGGGCAACGTGATATGAAGTTACTCAAGAAACAACGCATCATGGACGGCGCCGACGCATGGGGTCCCCTGGCCTATGCCGACGGAATGCTTATCGTACGCGATGCCCATGTTGTTAAATGCCTTAAAATCGCATTATCATGAACAAGAGCCTGAAGATAATCATCAATATAGCCATACTGCTGGTAATCGTCGGATTTGTCTGGTATATGGTACGTTCTGTCAATGAGGATGAAACGACCTATGCGGAAACCCGTCAGGAAGCCCCATTCAACAGCCGCTATGAAAAGGTATCGTCTTTTGATCTGCCACAGGAGATCAACCGATTTGAATTGCATGACGGTAAATTATATGTTTCCGCCGGACAATCGGTCTATATCTATGATACCGGTGGCAATCAGCTTGCTTCCTTTACGGTCAAGCCCGATGCACGCGATATTACGGTAGGCGAAGACCGCATATACCTATTATATCCCACCTTTATAGAAGTCTACTCGGCAGAGGGTGCACTGGTTCATGAATGGGAAGCATGTAGCGAACTCTCGGACTATTGCTCTTTTGCTCTTGCAGGAGACTTTGTATTTGTCACCGATGCCGAAAACAAAAATATCTGCCAGTACACCGGCGAAGGCAATTTTGTCCGCTTTATCAAGAGCCCGCGCGACTTTATCATACCCAGCTATTCTTTCGATATTGAAAGTCGGAAGGATACAATCTATTGCGTTAATTCGGGTAGGCATCTGGTGGAATCCTATACACTGGACGGCAAATTTATCGCTGCGTTCGGAGGCCCGGGCGGAGAAGCCGGATTCTTTGCCGGATGCTGCAACCCTGCATACATAACCTTTTCACCGGACGGTGAACTGATTACCTCCGAAAAAGGCAATCCCCGTGTCAGCAGCTTTGAGCGCAACGGAACATTCAGGGAAGTTCTCCTGAACAGCCGTATTCTGGGAGGCGGTAATAAGGCTTACGAAGTACGGACAGACGGCAACCAAATGTTTACTGCCGGGAAAAAGACAATAAATATATATCAATTGGCTAAGGCCGATCTTCGATTGCCATCGGTTTTAACCGACGGCAATCGAAGATCGGCCTTAGCCAATTGATGAAGATATTGAACTTTAAACATTGAACATTGAACTTAAAATATGAAACAACACTCAGATAAAAAACCAAATATATCACGCAAGAAGTTCCTGCAAATGTGCGGTTCGTTTCTGGCGGGAGGAAGTATTGTGGGCGTTTCGGGATTCCTGCTTGGTAAAAGCTTTACTATTCCGCAAACAAGCCTGAATAATGCTACCGGAGAAAGTGCCACCGGACTGCGGAAGGATAACTTCACTTCGCCTTATAAACTGGTGTCTTCGTTCAGTGTCCCCGACCAT
>DAMBSC010000008.1:0-235610 GCA_032054765.1 Tannerellaceae bacterium | reverse complement strand
CTTCGAACTGGCGGGTGAAAACATCATTGTTGCCGCTTCAAACAATATATTCATTTACGACCGCATGGGCGGAATGGTCAACAACTTTGCCGTTGCCAGCAACCTGCGCGATATCGCTACGGATAACGAAAACATATATCTCCTCTTTCCTACCCGGATAGAAGTCTACAACACCGAAGGCGAATGGCTCCGTGATTGGGAAGCGTGCAGCGACCAATCCGACTATTGCTCCATGGCAATAGCTCCGGGTAGCCTGTACGTAACAGATGCAGCGAATAAAAATATCTGCAGGTACACTACGGAAGGCAACTTCGTCTGTTTCATTCAAAGCCCCGACGGTTTTGTAATCCCAAGCTATTCTTTTGGCGTCACCTATACGGACGGAGTACTGTACTGCTCCAACCCGGGCAGGCACAGGGTAGAGAAATATACGGCCGATGGTGAGTATATCGGTTCCTTCGGAAAAGCCGGAGGAGCAACCGGCATGTTCTGCGGATGCTGTAATCCGGTTCACCTTGCCTATACCGGCACAGGCGAAATCATCACTTCGGAAAAAGGAAACCCACGTATCAGCTGCTACAGTCCTGACGGTGAATTCCGCAGTTTACTGCTCGACAATAAAATACTCGGCGGCGGCAATACAGCCTACGATATAAAAGTACAAAGTGACAAAATATTCGTAACCGGAAAAAACATGGTAACCACCTACCAGTACGATAAAGTACTGGCAGCTGCAACAGGCTGTTCAAGCTGCGGAGTAAGTAGTTGCCCGCTTCGGAAAGGGATAACGATATAAATATTTAGATTGTATATAAAAGAATAATAGTAAGTTGAAAATTATATAATCATGAAAAGCGCGATTTTTGTTTGTATTTGCTTTGTTTTGGTAAGTTTTACGGGTTCGGGCCAGGAGCCGGAACAGTGGGCTCAGTTCCGGGGTGCTAATGGTCAGGGAATTTCCGGGGTGAAAAATCTTCCGGAAAGTTGGAATTCCGAAGAAAACATCGCATGGAAAACAGATATTCCGGGTGAAAGCTGGTCTTCACCGATTGTCTGGAATGACCGTGTTTTCCTTACTACTGTAACCGAAGGTGGCGAAAATTGCCATATTATCGCAGTGGATCGCAAGAACGGAAAAGTCCTTTGGAACAAAACCGTATTTACACAAAAATCACAACAACACAGGCATGAGATGAACTCGTATGCCACCCCGACACCTGTTACAGATGGTAAAACTGTTTTTGCGGTTTTCAGTGGCGGCGGTTTTGCAGCATTAGATTTCGAAGGGAACGTCCGATGGATAAATACCGACCTGGACTTTTATTCTCACCACGGTATGGGCGCCTCTCCTATCCTGTATAATGATTTATTGATTTTTCCCGTCAATCACAGTAACCGTGAAGAACCGAAAAATCTCGGTTGGACGGAGCCATGGGACAAATCCTATCTGCTTGCACTCGACAAAAATACCGGCAAAGAGCGGTGGCGCGGAATGCGCGGCATGTCTCGCATAGCACATGCTACTCCTATTGTCATGGAGGTGAACGGTAAGAATCAGATTATCAGTTCGGCAGGCGATGTTATCCAGGGATTTAATCCGATTGACGGAAAACTAATTTGGACTGTTACCAGTGAGGGAGAACCATGTGTACCTTCTCCCGTTATTGGGGATGGAGTCATTTATTCTTCACCAACAAACCGTGCTCCTATCCGTGCTGTTCGCCCCGACGGTGAGGGAGACTGCACAAAAACCCATATCGCGTGGGAACAAAATGGTTATACTCCGATGATGTCTTCATACCTATATGTGAAGCCGTTTCTGTATACATGCCCTGACAACAGGATATGCTGTTTGAATGCATCCACCGGTGAGTACCTCTGGCAACTCCGGTTAGGAACCGGGCCATTAAATCCTTCTCCGGTTTACGCCGACGGAAAAATCTACGTTCTGTCGGAAAAAGGAATAACCACGGTGTTAAAACCATCTGCCGACCCCGCAAAACCTGCTGAAATCATTTCAAAAAATGAATTGAATAACGAACTAACCAGAGCATCGATGGCAGTTGCCGGGAAGCAATTGATTATTCGTACGGCCAATACACTTTGGTGCGTTGGAAAATAAAGAGAATATTCTGTATATAGTTAGCGATACAAATGGAAAAGAACGAAAATAAAAACAGCCCCATAGCACGCCGGAAATTCCTGCGGGTACTCGGGTCGGCGGTAGCGGGAGGAAGTATCCTCGCTGTTACCGGCGGACTGGTGCGGAAAGCAAAGGGACAGTCAGCAAGCCTCTACTGGCAGATAGACCCGCAGAAATGCACCCAGTGCGGACGTTGCGAAACCCATTGCGTATTGCCCATATCGGCTGTGAAATGCATTCATGCCAATAAAGTATGCGGATATTGCGACCTGTGCGGCGGCTATTACCGTTCCAATGTCAAGGAGCTTAATACGGCGGCTGAAAACATGATGTGCCCCACAGGCGCTATCGAACGCAAGTATGTGGAAGACCCGTACTTTGAATATACCATCAACGAAGACCTCTGCAACGGCTGCGGAAAGTGTGTGAAAGGATGCAGTTCGTTCGGGAATGGTTCACTCTATCTGCAAATAAAACGCGACCTGTGCAAAGACTGTAACGAATGCAAGATCGCGACCGTATGTGCGTCGAACGCTATTACCCGTGTGCCGCTGGACTTTGCCTATAAACTGAAAGACTGATGATGAAGAAACTGTTATATATCTGCATGACCCTCCTGCTACTCGGAGAAGTAAGCGCCCAGAACAGGTTTCCCAAACCCGATTTTGAGTCAGGCTACCAATACCCTGACATCACCTATCCGGTGCCCGACGAAACACTGTGGACGGCCATCGACATCTTCCTCCTTGTCCTATTAATGAGCATTGTCGCATGGGCTGTTATTAAAAGACGAACGCGCAAACCTATTATCTGGGTATCCATTATTTCGGTTGCCTATTTCGGTTTTTTCCGCAGCGGATGTGTCTGTAGTATCGGTTCCATTCAGAATGTTTCGCTGGCGTTGGTAGACAACACCTATGTCCTGCCGCTATCCGTCCTATTATTCTTTATACTCCCCGTACTCTTTGCCTTCCTGTTTGGCAGGGTATTCTGTGCCGGCGTATGCCCGTTCGGAGCTTTGCAGGAACTGGTCAATGTAAAGAACTACAGGCTATCGAAAGCAGTCACTACCGTGCTCAGTATGATTCCGTGGCTTTACCTCATCTTTGCCATACTCTATGCCGTAACGCGCAGTAGCTTTATTATATGCCGTTTTGACCCCTTTATCGGAATATTCCGTCTGGGCGGCGATATCGGACTCATCACCTTCGGGGCTTTATTGCTGGTAGTTTCCATTTTTATCGGGAGACCCTTCTGCCGTTTCCTTTGTCCTTACGGAGCCTTGCTAAGCCTTTTTTCACGTGTCTCCATCTGGAAAGTGGAACTCACCCAAAAGCCCTGCATCAACTGTGAACTTTGCCACAACGCCTGTCCGGTAGATGCTATCAAACCACCCTACGACAATAAGGTAAAAGAAAGCCGCCTGCAAGGCGTCAAACGCATTATCAATTACTTTGTAATACTTCCTTTGATGATTGTTGCCGGAGCTATCCTCTTGCGTTCGGTAAGCCCTCAACTCAGCCGCGCCCATAAAGACGTGCGCCTCTACGATATGGTGATGCAGCACGAAGCCGACCCGCAGGATATCCTTTCCGTCGAACTCGAAGCTTTCTACGGTCAAGGTGGAACGGTTGAGGAATTAACTGAAAGATATGAAACAATACAGGCAGACTTCAAACTCTATTCAACCATTGCCGGGGCGCTTATCGGTTTGGTAATCGGCACGACATTGATAGGTTTGTCCGTCAAACGCACACGCCGTCAGTACGAAATAGACCACGCAACCTGTGTGGCATGCGCTCGTTGCTTTAGCTATTGTCCGCAAAACATCGGACAAAATCCTAAAGGTTCAGTTTTGAAAGCAGAAAATTTAAAATACAATATACAGGAATAAGATGAAGAAAGCGATTCTCAGAAATATAGCCATCGTTTCGGCAATCTTTATTGTCACCTTCTCGATAATGCTTATCACCAATTATTTCCAGGTGAGAGGCACTACGCCCCTGCAAACAGAGGTGGTCGAGACATTAAAGCAGTTGAACGACCAGAATGCCAGCAACACCGCCTTGCAGGAGCAAATCCGCCAGCTCGACCTTCTGGCGCGGAAAGCTTATTTCG
Source organism: Tannerellaceae bacterium (assembly GCA_032054765.1). Lineage (GTDB taxonomy): Bacteria > Bacteroidota > Bacteroidia > Bacteroidales > Tannerellaceae > DFXE01. The sequence goes on along the minus strand of DAMBSC010000008.1, from coordinate 231,349 downwards.
TACGCATGGACCATCTGATGGGCGGTGTGTATATTCTTTTAGGAATGCTGGCGGTATTTATTATATGTACACGGCTCTATTTTGCCCGCGAGAAGGATATTCCTGATAAAGAGATTGACCCGATTGATGAATGGGCCATCAAAACACAGGCCCGGAAGTATGTCATTTGGGGAGCTACCGGACTGGCTGCAGTCGCACTTATATTTGTTATCATGACATCGCCCTATCTCCGCAAGTCAGAGGTCACGGAAGAAAACATAGAGACTGAAATAATCGCTCAGGCAGAGAATGCAGGAGATAATGCCATCCAGCAGGAAACAGCCATAGAAGAAATAGTAACCGATACCCCTGCAACTGAGGAAGGGGAAATTATCGCTGAAGATACAACCACTAATGAGGCGGAAGCAACAGAAACACCTGTTGCCGAAGCCGCCCCGCAACCTGTTGCCTCTAAAGTAACACACAATGCCTTCCGTGGAAATAATTCCAACGGCATTTCATCCGCAAAAGGAGTTCCCGTAAAATGGAATCTCAGTAGCGGAACCAATATTGCCTGGAAACACGACATTCCCCGTAAAGGATATAATTCCCCTGTCATAAACGGAAACCGGGTATTTTTCTCCGGTGCCGACGACCAGGCACGCGAACTCTATTGTTACGACCTCATCACAGGTGAGAGACTATGGACGCTTGCCGCAACTAATATTCCGGGGTCACCTGCACAGATGCCCAAAACGACAGAAGATACAGGACTGGCGGCATCCACAGTAGCAACCAACGGCAATCAGGTCTGCGCCATATTTGCTACAGGAGATATTATCTGTGCCGATATGGAAGGCAAACAGCTCTGGGCTAAAAACCTCGGCGTTCCCGACAACCATTACGGATATGCTTCCTCCCTACTCGTCTTCGGCAATGTAGTTATTGTGCAATACGACAACCAGAACGCTCCGAAAGTAGTTGCCCTTGACATCGCTACGGGTGCTGAACGTTGGAGTAAAAGCCGTACGGAAAAGGTTACGTGGAGTTCACCCGTTATTGCCTCCGTAGGCAGCACTCCGCAATTGGTGCTGATGGGGAATCCGGCTATCACAGGTTATAACCCGAATAATGGCGAACAACTCTGGCGCGTAGAATGCCTCAGTGGAGAAGTAGGTTCCAGCGCATGCAGTTCCAACGATATTATCTTTGGCGCCAGCGAATACGCCAAACTTGTTGCCATTAACGGAGCCGACGGAAGCGTACTCTGGGAAAGCAACGAATACCTTCCCGAAGTATCCAGCCCGGTTGCAACCAAAGACAATGTATACCTTGCTACCAGCTATGGCGTAGTAGCCTCATTCGATACGCAAACGGGAGAACTACGCAAGGAACACGAACTGAACACCGAATTCTATTCTTCCCCGGTCATAGCCGAAGGTAAAATCTACCTGTTCAGCAACGACGGTAAGATGCATATATTCTCTGCCAACAACGATTTCAATCTCATTGATTCGTTTGAAACAGGTGAAAGGACCTTTGCTACTCCTGCCTTTACCGACGGCAAAATAGTGGTAAGAACAGAAAACAGTATTTATTGTGTAGCTGCTAATTAGTATGTCATGTAATTGCGAAAATAATATAGTTGAATCCCGGGAGTTAATGATTGCCCGGGTAGATGCCCTCATCGACCGAATCGGGACATCGCGACAGATAATTATTCCTCTGTTACAAGCAATGCAGGAGGAATTCAGCTACCTGCCGTCCGAAGCGGTCGAACGTATCTATGAACGGACGGAGATTGACCGGGCGCAACTCATCAGCGTCTCCACCTTTTACTCCCAGTTCCGGCATATCCCTTACGGCAGGCACCTGATTAAAGTCTGTACCGGGACAGCCTGCCATGTAAAAGGCGCAGGCAATGTGTACGACTCTTTCCGACGCGAACTGAAAATGGATGATGATTCCATTACCACCTCCGACCAGCTTTTCTCCATTGAAAAGATCGCCTGTCTCGGATGCTGTACGCTGGCTCCGGTTGTACAGATAGACGAAAAGATATACGGCCACGTACTACCCGGCAAGGTAAACGAAGTAATCGAAGACTTTCTTTCCACACAGGAAGAAAAGGAAAAGGAAGAATCCCGCAACGCAAAACGACAGGTAGCCGGAGAAATACGTCTTGGTATGGGTTCATGCTGCCAGGCTAGCGGTTCGTCGGATATCTATACCGAACTGATAATGGCTTCCGGAGATTTGGGAATCGATGTTAATATCAAACCAGTAGGCTGCGTAGGTGTGTGTAATAAAGTACCGCTGATCGACGTGGTACTTCCCGACGGAACAATCACCCGCTATCCCAACGTAAAAGCTACGGAAATAAAAGAAATACTGCATCATCATTTCAAACCCGCCGGACGGCTCAAGCGGATTAAAAACAGCTTGTTTAATCATATAGATTCTTTCCACACGGATATTACATGGGATAATGTAATCTGGAAACCGGAAGATGAACGCACCGGTGTGATTGACAGCTTCCTTGCGGGACAGAAACATATATCTACCGAAGGATATGGTTTCCTCGCCCCGCTGAATATCGACGAATATATCGGGCACGGCGGTTTCGAAGGATTGCACAAAGCACTCGCTACTTCGGACAGGCAGCAAGTGGTAAATAACATCCTGACCAGTGGCATCCGTGGCCGTGGAGGAGGCGGATTCCCCACCGGAAAGAAATGGGAAATCGTTGCCGCATCCCCTAAGAAAGAAAAGTACATGATATGCAACGGGGATGAAGGCGACCCGGGAGCTTTTATGGACCGTATGATGCTAGAATCCTATCCTTTCCGCGTAATCGAAGGAATGATTATTGCCGGATATGCCGTAGGAGCCGATAAAGGAATATTCTATATCCGTGCCGAGTATCCTTTGGCGGTGGTACGAATCCGTTCAGCTATTGAATTATGCCGCGAACGAAACCTGCTTGGCGAAAACATTGCCGGAAGCAACTTTTCGTTCGATATCTCCATATTCGAAGGTGCCGGAGCTTTTGTGTGTGGTGAAGAAACAGCTTTAATAGCGTCGATAGAAGGCGAACGCGGATTCCCTAAACAGCGCCCACCCTATCCTGCCGTAGAAGGACTGAACGGTAAACCCACACTGGTAAACAACGTAGAAACCCTCAGCCAGATACCCTATATCATCCGTAACGGCGCCGACTACTACAATAATATTGGGACGAAAGGAAGCAAAGGCACGAAAGTGTTCGCACTCGCCGGAAAGATTCGCCACGGCGGACTAATCGAGGTACCAATGGGCATCACCCTCAATCAGATTATTGAAGATATCGGAGGAGGTGTGGAAGGAGGCGAAAAACTGAAAGCCGTACAGATAGGTGGTCCGTCAGGCGGTTGCATTCCGGCACACCTTTGTGACGTACAAGTCGACTTCGATGCCTTCAACCAAATGGGCGCCATGATGGGTTCGGGCGGACTTGTGGTATTGAGTGAAAGCGATTGTATGGTAGATGTTGCACGTTATTTCCTCAGCTTTACCTGCGACCAGTCCTGTGGCAAATGCACCTTCTGTCGCGTAGGCATACGCCGTATGCTTGATATACTCGACAAGATATGCAGCGGAAAAGCCTCTATGGAAGATATCGACAAACTGGAAGAACTGGCACTCAACGTAAAGAAATCATCCCTTTGCGGACTGGGCAAAACCGCCCCTAATCCCGTGCTTACCACCCTCAAATACTTCCGCCATGAATATGAGGAACATGTAAACGGCGAATGCAAGACAGGTACCTGCAAAGAAATGGTAAAATTTGTAGTTACCGACGACTGCATCGGCTGCACCAAATGCGCCAAAGCCTGTCCGGTCGATGCCATCCCCTACACCCCATACGAAATCCATACTATCAACGTCCAGGATTGCGTACTCTGCGGCCTTTGTATTGATGAATGCGGCTACAATGCTATAAAAAAGGTATCAGTTAGCTCAAAGCTTTATTAAACAGAAAAAGTATATGCAGATAACAATAAATAATACACCGGTTGAAATCCTGGAAGGTGAAACCATCCTTGAGGCTGCAAAACGCACGGGATATACCATTCCCTCTTTGTGTTATGCCAAAGGGTCACGGCATAAATCATCCTGTATGGTATGTGCCGTCCGGAACAATACAAACGGACAGGTAATCCCTTCCTGCACCACCTTTCCCACAGACGGCATGCAGATCGACACGGAAAGTGAAGAAGTGATACTGATACGTTCCCTGTCACTCGAACTATTGTTAAGCGACCATAAGGCCGACTGCGAAGCACCCTGTTCCATGGTGTGCCCAAAAGGACTGGATGTTGAAAAGATGCTGGGCTACTATGATACCGGTAATCACGCGCAAGCCTGTCAGACCATAGCTAACGCCTTCAATCTGCCTGAAATAGCATGCGACAACTGTAAAGCGCCCTGTGAAAAAGCCTGCCGCCGAGGTTCAATCGATAAGTCCGTTTCCATACGTGAGATAATCAAAGAAGTTGTTGCCCGGTTTGAATATTTCCCTTCAAAAGAAGATAGGCAAAGCTGTAAGAACGACAAGAACATATACCATTCCCGTCTCGGCAGATTCACAGGTAAAGAAAAGGAACGGTTAAAACAAACAGTCACTACTCCTTCCCGTTGCCTCCATTGCGCTTGTGCCGGACGTACCGGTTGTAAGCTGCGCCTTTTTGCAACAGCACAGGGAATCAAACGTCCGCGTTACGACACATCATCCACCCTTCCGGTTATGGACAGGCAACATATCTACGGAAACCTATGGTTCGAACAGGCCAAATGTATCCGCTGCGGACTTTGTGTCTACAACAGCAACAACGGATTTACCTTTAAAGACCGCGGATTCGGCATGCAAGTAGTCCTTCCGGAAGAAAATAAAAAAAACATCAATGAAACGCTGGCAGGGCTATGCCCCACCGGAGCGATCTATATGATTAAAGATATAGAACAATGAAATCAGAAGCAGATGGCAACTGATAAATATTCAACAAATAAAATATATAATATGAAATATCTCTCATTAATAATAGTCATCTGCTTTTTAACTACCTGCCATAGCAGCTCTGACCCTCCGGTGAACACCGGAACGATGGACTGGAAACTATTCCGTGGCGACCTTGGCCTGAGTGGATGTACCGATACACCTCTTCCGGAAAATCCGGAATTGAAATGGACGTATAAAGGAGAAGCACGTACCGTCTCGTCTCCCATCATTGATAATGGAACCACCTATTGGTGTGATAAACGAGGTCGTGTGAAAGGCGTGGATATAAACGGTAAATTAGCTTTTGAATACGACCTCCAAACAGCCGTAGAAGCTACCCCCACCATTTACGATTCAGTACTCTATGTGGGACGTATCGACGGATTTATGACCGCAATATCACTCGCTCGCAAAGATACCCTCTGGAACTACGAAACAATGGGACAAATATCTGCGGCTCCCAACCTGCTAAAATACGGCGACCCAAAAGCCATAGTATTTGGCAGTTACGATAATTACCTTTATTGTGTCGACGCCAAAAACGGAGAAGAACTAAATAAATTCGAATCGGGCTATTACCTTAACGGCGCAGCAGCCCTGTGGAAAGGACATGTTATCTTCGGCGGATGCGACGCATGGGTTCGAATTATCGACTGCAAAACAGGTACCCCGACAGATTCCATACAACTCGAAGCCTATGTACCTGCCTCTCCCGCTATTATGGGCGATTACTGTTACATCGGCGACTATTCGGGAAACATCTATAAACTGATGCTTGAAAACGGCAAAATAGTCCGCCACAAAAAGATAGTCTCCGAAGACAGCGAAAACGGCTCCTTTGTTTCCGTCCCTGCCATTTCAGAAGACGCCTTCTACTTTTTTTCCGGCGACAGGAACCTCCACGCCATTAGCCGCATAAACGGCAAACTGAACTGGAAATATATGCTGAAGGGAAACACCGGGGAAAGCTCTCCCGTAGTATGCGACAACAAAATAATCGTATGTACCAAAACAGGTATCATATCCATCCTCGATGCAGAAAACGGCAAACTCCTATGGGAATATGACACGGGCGAACAAATAGTAGGTTCCCCTGCCATTATAAAAGACCATTTTATGATACTAACCTCAAAAGGAACATTGCTATGCTTTGGGAAAAATAGTGTTTAACACTTAGTATAGTTTTAAAAAAAGGATGCATACTTTTTTCAGAAAGTATTAATACTTTTTCTAAAAACTATGTATACTATAAAAATACTCCTATATGACTTTGGTTAATTTAAAAGACATACAAAAAAGCTACCGTGACGGTGAAAACCAGCTAAACCATGTGCTCCGCGGAGTGAATATGGAAATAGAAATAGGTGAATTTGTAGCAATCAAAGGCCGTTCAGGTTCCGGCAAAACGACTCTTTTATCTATTCTGGGCACATTGCTGCCGCCCGATTCGGGAAGTTATCTTCTGAATGGAGTGGAAATGGCATCCCCCGGACTAGACCATTCCACGATACGGAATAAACAAATAGGCTTTGTTTTTCAGGACCACCGCCTGATGCCACAATTGACCGCTTTGGAAAACATACTGTTGCCTACCCTGGCAGGCAAGCCCGAAGCTACACAGGAAGAAACTGATTATGCCCGCGAACTCATGCAGCTCACCCATATCTCCGGCATGGCAAACCAATACCCACAAACCCTGTCGGGCGGTGAAGCGAGCCGCGTAGCCGTTTGCCGTGCTCTGATAATGAAACCCCTTCTGCTTCTTGCAGACGAACCAACAGGCCAACTCGACACGGAAAATGCACGGAATATTGCTGCACTCCTGTCCGAAATCAACAAAAGCCTGCAAACCACCATCATCATGGTTACCCATTCCGATGAAACATCGGCAACGGCACACCGCATACTTAACCTGAAAGAAGGAATATTGCAATGACCCTTAAAAAACTCATACAAACAAATATTACCTATTTCACCCGCTACTACCGGCTGGTGGCAACGGCGGTACTTATCACCGTAGCCGTTATAGTCGGAAGCCTCGTGGTCGGCGATTCGGTGCGCACCACACTCGTCAACCGCGTAGCAGAACGCCTGGGTGATACCGAAACCATTATCTTCTCCCGCAACTCATTTATAAATGAAGAAATACTACAGGCACCCTTATTGGGTAACACGTCAAAAGGCTATCTCCTGACCAACGGATTCCTGTCTCAAAACGGCAAACTGATTCCCGTCTTCGTTTGGGGAACAAAAGATATATCCATCAAAGGAACCGCTAAAATCAATCAGGCACTGGCAAAAGAGCTCGGAACGGACAATCCTACAGATATCGTACTGCGTCTGCCCGCCTCCGGCCTTATCCCATCCGGTTCACTCTTTGTCACCGAAAACTACACCACCAGTCTCCGTCTCTCATTCAGTGGAATCATGAATGCCGCAGAAGGAGGAAACCTCAGCATGAAAAACGAACAGATTATCCCTTTCAATATCTTCGTAAACCATGACGAGCTGACCGAAACAATGGAAACAGCCGGTAAAATCAACCTCATACTGGCAGACAAAAAGATTACCTCCGACGAACTCAATCAGATATGGGACTACAAAACATCCGGTCTGTCGGTAAACCCAAAGCAAGGCTTTACCGAAATCCTCTCCGACCGTGTTTTTCTGCAGGAAGAGGTAACAGAAACCATCCGGCATAACAACCCGGAAACCAATCGCCTCTTCTCCTATCTTGCCAACTCTATGGAGCTGAACGGTGAGTCTATTCCTTACTCCTTTATAACTGCGATAGACCGTTTTCAGGACGAAACTTTACAAAAAGAAGAAATCATCCTTTCGGACTATACCGCCAAACGATTACAAGCCAAACCGGGAGACACAATCGAAGTTAACTATTTCACCTCCGATGACCTGAAAACCCTCGTTACCGAAAAAATAAAAGTAAAAGTAAAAAAGGTTGTACCCCTCTCCACCCTGCTGGAAGACAAAACGCTGAGTGCCGACTTCCCCGGGCTTTCCGATGTGGAACGATGTACCGACTGGGACAGTGACCTGCCAATCAATATGGATCTGATAACAGATGAAGACGAAAAATACTGGGAACTCTACCGCAGCACACCAAAAGCGATTGTTGCTTATGATGCCGTAGCACCGGACTGGAGCAACGCCTACGGAAATGCAACTGCCCTCAGGATAAACAACCCCAACCCTGACTTATCATCATTACGGGCGGAAATGTTCGGTATACAGGTAATACATCCACGTGAGTCGGGTCTCTATGCCGCAAAGAACGGCGTAGACTTTGCAAGCCTTTTCCTCGCCCTGGGATTCTTCATTATCGTAGCGGCAATGCTACTTATGCTTGTCCCCATTTCGGAAATGCTCTGGCAGCGCCGCCACGAAATAAGCCTCTTACAATCCCTCGGCTATACCCGGAAAAGGATTATCCAAATCCTTTGGCGTGAATCTGCCCCGGTTGTCCTGCTCTCATCCGTAGTGGGAGTCATTGTCGGACTACTCTATACCATGCTTATTATGTGGCTGCTCGGGAATGTGTGGAAAGGGGCCACACATACAGACGGCTTTGCGGTCTATCCCAATATCATCACCCTACTTATAGGACTTATAATCGGCATAGGCCTTTCTTTGCTGTTTTTACGCCGCGCGATTATAAAAGCATTGAAAATTAAAAGTTCAAATTTTAAGGTTCAGAAGGGAATACGTACCGGTAATCTATTATTTCCCATTCTGGCCGGTATCCTGTCAATAACAATCATCGGGATAAATCTATTCTACCTGCAATCCGTCATACTTTTTGTCATCGCAGGAATAATACTGATAGGAACAGCTGCCTTATGGGGCGATTATCTGATTCGCAGGAACGGTTCACCCTTCGCAGGAAACTTTACTACAAATAAAATTATCTGGAACGCCCTCTTTTCTAGTCGGAAACAGGCGATATTATCCTTTTTTGCCCTCACTACCGGCGTATTCATTGTCTTCTCTGTCGGACTCAACCGCAAAGGGTTTGCCGACAGCTCACAGATACGTACCGGAACGGGCGGATACACACTCTGGTGCGAAACTACTGTTCCTGTGTATCACAATATGACAACACAAGCCGGAAAAGAAAAGCTTTCGCTCATAGACTTACCACCCGATGCCCAAATTCTGCAATGTCTCCGCTACGGAGCCGACGATGCAAGTTGTCTGAACCTGAATAAAGTGACCACTCCGACAGTATTGGGCGTAGATATGAGCGCAATGTCGGCAAGCCATTTCCAAATCGAACAAAACATCTGGTCCGAAGAAAGAGAAAAAGTGTTTGAACGCATGCAAACGCCCACCGATACCGTCTATCCTGCCCTCATCGACGCAACCGTCCTTACGTGGAGCCTGATGATGAACCTCGGCGATACCCTCCGCTACGAAAACGACCGGGGACAAAGCATAGCCATACAACTGGCGGGAACACTCTCCAACTCCATTTTCCAGGGACATATATTAATAGACCGTAGGATCTTTTCTGATATATGGCAGGAAACAACAGGCAGCGAAGTATTCCTGTTGAAAGTAAACGAAACGGAGAAAGAAGAAGTTAAAGACCTCCTTTCCCGGGCACTCAGTGAATACGGAATAAGGATTTCTACCACTAACGACCGCCTCCGCCAGTTCAATACCGTAACAGATACATACCTTACCATTTTCCTTACCCTTGGAGGCCTGGGACTTCTTCTCGGGATTATGAGTTTTATGATTGTCGTTCGGAAGAACCTCTCCATGCGCCGTCGTGAAATAGAACTCTATCGCACGTTAGGATTTAACGACAGGAAGATCCAACAGACCCTTGTCCGTGAAAACCTGCTCGTGCCCCTCTATGCCATTGCAACCGGAGTGATAAGCTCACTTGTAGGAGTAAGCATCAGCTTTATGAATACGAGTACTTGGATATGGCTACTCGCACTGCTCTTTACCATTTTCTTTGTAGGAGGGGTGATTGTCTTTGTGAGAAAGGAAGTGAGTAAAGAAGTTCAATGTTCAAAGTTCAAAGTTCAAAGTTTAGAACAAACCCCGAACCAAGAACACGAAACATCAAACTTTGAACTTTGAACATTAAACTTATAAGATATGAAAATCCTCTTCATCATACCCGGCTCAGGCGACTCCTTTTATTGCGGCAATTGCTTTCGCGATAATTTGCAGGCAACGGCTTTACGTAAAGCCGGGCATGATGTTGTTATCATGCCGCTTTATCTCCCTTTGAAACAGCCTTCATTTCAGGCAGACACTCCTTTGTTCTTTCCGGCTCCGACCTATTATGCGGCCCAAAAATTCTTCCGCAAAACCCGGATGCCACGATGGATACAACGCATCACCGGCTCCGGCAAAATGCTTGATTTAGCATCCTCCCTTTCAGGTACGACTTCGGCCGAAGGTATGGAGGACATGACTCTTTCGATGATTACAGGCGATGACCCGGTATTCGCAGAACATATAACACCAATGATTAACTGGATAAAGGAAGAAGAAATGCCGGATATTATCCATTTATCCAGTACACTACTTGCCGGAATTGCCAAAACCCTGCAGCAACAGCTTGACATACCCATTATCTGTTCCGTACAGGATGAAGAAGTCTGGATTGACAGCCTTAACAAAGTCCATGCCGGAATAGCCTGGCAGGCAATAGCAGATAATACCCAATATATCAGTCACTTTATCACCACCAGCGAATTCTACCGGAATATAGCAAAGGAATGCATACCCGGGATAAGAAACATCGACGTTGTTTATCCCGCAGTGGATAAAGAAAAATACGCATCAACCGCTTACCCCGAATCACCCGTAATCGGTTTCTTCTACCGTATGAACCGCGTAAACGGCCTCGACATACTTGCCAAAGCATTCGTTGAACTGAAAAAAAGAAATACAATACCTCGCCTGAAGCTGAAAATAGGCGGAGGATATACCGGAAAAGACAAACGTTTTCTCAAAGAAATAAGAAAAATCCTCTCTTGTTATCCCAAGGATGTAGAAATTTCAGGATCTTACAATCTGGAAGAACATGCTGACTTTTTCCGCTCTATAACAGTTATTTCGGTACCTCTCACTTTTGAAGAAGGAGTAGGACTTTACCTGTGTGAAGCATTTGCAGCCGGACGTCCGGCTGTGGAACCGGCAACAGGATCTTTCCCTGAAATCGTAGGAAATGCCGGAATACTCTATCAACCCAACGACAGTAAAACACTGGCAGATGCCCTTGAAACTATTCTTACAGATCAGGAAAGATACAACCGCATGGTTGATGAAGCAAACAATCTCTCCCTTAAGCGGTACAATCAAAGTGTAATGAGCAAAAAACTGGAATCAATTTATAAACAATATATAAAATCATAAAATATGAATGACATGAAGATTTTACAAAAAAAGAATTTAGTGTGTATATGTATAGCATTTGCTTCATTGCTGGCTACAACAGCAATTGCACAATCACAACACGGTTGGCGCGGACCCGATCGCAACGGAATTTATCCCGAGACCGGCTTACTCAAAACCTGGCCTGCCGGAGGTCCCGAACAAGTCTGGGAAACCCTTGATGCAGGCAAAGGCTATTCAAGCCCCGTCATCGTAGGCGACCGCTTATACATCACCGGAATGAACGAAGACGAAGACAAGGAAATCTTTTCCGCTTATACCCTTGACGGAAAGAAAATCTATGAAGTGGTTTATGGAACACCCTGGAAAGACTCTTATCCGGAAACACGAACCACTCCGGCAATCGTCGGCGACAAAGCCTATGTCATCAGCGGAAACGGCGAAGTAGTCTGCCTCAATACCGCAAAAGGCGATATCGTATGGAAAGTTGACGGTGCCACAACATTGGGCCGCAAAACCGGAACCTGGGGAATCTCCGAATGCCCGTTGGTATTCGATAACAAAATAATCTTCTGCCCTGGAGGCGACCAGACCGCCATCGTAGCATTAAATGCCGAAAACGGAGAAATCATCTGGAAAAGCCGTTCGCTTAACGACATAAGCAATTATGCATCCCCTATGCTAATCACACATAACGGGAAGAAACATGTCGTAGGCTTGAGCGGTAAATCCATATTCGGCGTCAATCCCGATAACGGCAACATCGAATGGACATTCGACGACTGGGGGCAAAATGCAACAGAAAGAGGATGGGAAAAGATAGCACCCAACTCCCCTATCTATAAAGACGGACAGTTATTTGTGTCCAACGGATACGATATCGGCGCTCTCATGCTGAAACTGAATGACGACGCAACAGCGGTCAGCCTCGCCTGGCGCAACAACGACTTAGACACCCATCACGGCAGTTACGTATTAATAGACGGCACAATCTATGGTTCAAACTGGATTAACAATACCTCAGGCAACTGGGTAGCAGTCGACTGGAACACTGGAGAAACCAAATACGAAAAAGAATGGGGAGGTGGCAAAAGCAAAGGCTCCATCATCGCCGCCGATGGCCGCCTCTACTGCTACGACGAACGCCGTGGAGCAGTCGGACTTGTTAATCCGACTCCGGAAAAATTCGATGTCATCAGTGAATTCCGCATCACCAAAGGCGAAGGCCCCCACTGGGCACATCCCGTAATCAATAACGGTATCCTTTACATCCGCCACGGGAATGCATTAATGGCATACAAAATAAAATAATATGAAAAACATCACCTTATTCCTACTTATATCCCTGTCGGCAACAGCCCAATCCCCGTATGGGTTTAGGGGACCGGAACGTGACGGGCATTACAAAGAAACAGGATTGCTGAAATCATGGCCCGCCGAAGGTCCGCAGTTGTTATGGGAAACAATGGACGCCGGAAAAGGTTATTCCAGTCCGCTGATCTATAATAACCGACTTTATATCACCGGGATGAATGAGAGCGAAGATAAAGAAATATTTTCCGCCTATACACCGGATGGAAAAAAGATATATGAAATAATATACGGTACACCCTGGAATAAATCCTATCCCGAAACCCGTAGCACTCCAACTATCGAAGGAAATAAAGCATATGTTATTAGTGGTTCAGGAGAAATCAACTGTCTGAATATCGAAAATGGAAATATAATCTGGCAAGTAGACGGTGGAACACTATTTGAACGTAAAACAGGTAATTGGGGAACTTCCGAATGCCCTTTAGTCTTTGACAATAAAGTAATTTATACCCCGGCTGGTGATCAGACAACAATGGTTGCCCTGAATGCAAGGACAGGCGAAACTGTATGGAAGAGCCGTCCGCTGGGCGACCATAGCTGTTATATTTCACCATTACTTATCACACACAACGGTAAAAAGCAAATAATTGGCGCCACAGGTAAAAATGTATTCGGTATTAACCCGGAGACAGGAGAGATAGCGTGGACATTCAGTGATTGGGGACGCCCTGACAGTGAAAGAGAAAATATTGCGACCAACATTCCACTCTATCACAATGGTCGTCTGTTCTTTTCCAATGGATACAACGCACCGGCTTTTATGCTTGAATTAAATGCCGATGCAACAAAAGCCGATCTTGTCTGGCGCAACGACGACCTCGACACCCATCACGGACATTTCGTACTCCTCGACGGCATCATTTACGGCTCAAACTGGATCAGCAATAATCAAGGCAACTGGGTGGCAGTGGATTGGAACACCGGAAAAACCAAATACGAAAACGAATGGGGTGGAGGCAAAAGTAAAGGTTCCATCATCTCCGCCGACGGCCTTCTCTACTGCTACGACGAGCGCCGTGGGACAGTAGCCCTGGTCAACCCCAACCCCGAAAAGTTCAACGTCATCAGCGAGTTCCGCATCACCAAAGGCGAAGGCCCTCACTGGGCGCACCCTGTCATCCATAACGGTATACTCTATATCCGACATGGAAATGCATTGATGGCGTACAAGATAAAATAAACATGAAAGCATATTACTTCCTTATATTTTTGTCGCTTGCCTTCTGCATAGAAAGCGTAGCCCAATCCAACCCCGGTTGGAGAGGCCCTGCCCGCGACGGCATCTATCCGGAGACAGGCCTGCTTAAAAGCTGGCCTGCAGAAGGACCTGAACAACTATGGAGCACCTCCGGAACCGGAAAAGGATATTCCAGCCCCGTTATTGCAGGCGACAAAATCTACATCACCGGCATGGATGAAGAATGAAAGAATGAAACCCTCACCGCCTACACCCTCGACGGTAAAAAGATATACAGCATAACCTACGGCCCGGCATGGACCAAATCCTACCCCGACACCCGTACTACCCCAACCATCGTTGGTGACAAAGTTTACATTATCAGCGGACCCGGCGAAGTAGTCTGCATTAATGCCTCCGATGGGAAAATCATCTGGAAAGTAAACGGTGAAAGCAAGTTCGGAGTAACAACCAACGTCTGGGGCGTCTCGGAATCCCCGCTCGTATTCGATAACAAAGTAATCTTTACCCCTTGCGGACAGCAAACCACTATGGTAGCCCTGGACGCCTCAACAGGCGAAACCCTCTGGCAAACAGCCTCACTCAAAGACACCTGCTCACATGTATCACCATTGCTCATCAACCATAACGGCATCCCGCAAATTATCGGCTTCTCACAGGAATATGTTTACGGTGTCAACCCCGTGACTGGAAAGATCGAATGGCAATTCAACGACTGTGACTTCATCGCTAAGCGTGGAATGGATGGAATCGCTATTAATACACCCATCTACCACAACGGGAAACTATTTATCAGCAACGCATACGAAATGCGCTCCCACATGCTCGAACTTAACGAAAATGCCACAGCCGTTAAAGTCCTCTGGCGCAACGACGACCTGAGCGTACACACCGGCGGAATGGTACTGATAGACGGCACCATCTACGCCTCAAACTGGTTCAACAACAATAACGGCGATTGGGTAGCCCTCGATTGGAACACCGGAAAAACCCGCTATAAAACAACCTGGCACGGATGTAGCAAAGGTTCTATCATCGCTGCCGACGGACTTCTTTATTGTTACGAAGAGCGTCGGGGCAACGTAGCCCTTGTCAACCCCAATCCCGACAGATTCGACATCATCAGCCACTTCCGCGTAAACAAAGGAGACGGCGCACACTGGGCACACCCCACCATACACAATGGCATACTATACATCCGGCATGGCGACGCACTTATGGCATACAAAATAAAATAATTGCTCCCCGTGTCTGATTCGTCTTCGTCCTTAAATATTTCGCTTTCATCCCAAATTGGGTATTACAATAAAAATAAATAGACAAATTGCGTTCAACTTCCAATGCTGCTAATGAAACTGGAACAAACTAATAGCAAGACAAGAAAGGTAAGAGAAAACTTTTTTTCAATGCTATGAGAATTTATTCTCATAGGCATGAGAAAAGATTCTCATCAGGATGAGAAAAAGTTCTCTTCCCAGTGAGAAAAAATTCTCATCAAGGTGAGAAAAAGTTCTCATTGTAATAATTCATAGTGAGAAAAAGATCTTTTATATTAGCAGGAATAATAGTAAAAGTAACTTCAGCTTTTATAAATCACTTGCCGTCGACTAGTAAAACATTAATATATAATATATTATGAATGCAAAAGAATTTACCGGAGAATTATTAGGAACCTTTATCCTCGTGCTGTTTGGCTGCGGTTCGGTAGCCGTAGCCACCCTGTTTAGTGAATACAGCGGCATTTTTCAGATTGGTCTGGCATGGGGAATCGGCGTTACCCTTGCTATCTATATAACCCGTCACCTCTCGTGTGCCCATCTGAACCCTGCTGTATCCATCGGCATGGTAATAAGTAAACGTATGACCGTTCGTAAACTGCCTGGTTACCTTATTGCCCAGTTCCTCGGTGCCTTCGTAGCAGGCTGGACAATTTACCTTCTATTTTCACCTTCCATAGCAGCCTATGAAAATACACACGAGATCGTGAGAGGAAGCGCCGAATCAGTTGCTACCGCTAAAATGTTCGGTGAATATTATACCGGAGGAACCGCTGTTGTTTCCATGCCCCTGGCCATCGCCGCCGAAGCATTCGGCACCTTCCTTTTGGTATTGTTTATCTTTGCCCTGACTGAAGGTTGCAACGTAGGACGTCCCAGTGACGGAATGGCACCCGTATTTATCGGCTTGACCGTTTCATCTATCATATTCCTTGTGGCACCCCTTACACAGGCAGGATTGAACCCGGCACGCGACTTTGGTCCACGCATGGTCGCCTGGCTTTCCGGTTGGAGCAGTGCAGCCTTTCCTGATAACTTCGGAGGATTCTTCTTCGTCTATATATTAGGTCCGGTAATCGGTGGAACCATAGCAGCCTGTTTCTTTTTATATATTATCGAACCGCTGATGAAAAAGAAAACTCAGGGATGCGATTGCGAATAAATAAAATTCTAATCATACATAAAATTTCTCTCATATGAAATCAACAACTCTTATTATCGCCGGAGGTTTCCTCGGAGCTGGTAAAACAACCCTTCTTTGGGAAGCAGCCCAAAAGCTGATAAGCCGGGGGCTTAGCGTAGGTCTTATCACCAACGACCAGGCGCCCGAACTGGTTGACAGCAAACTGTTATCACTTAACAACCTGCAAGTAGCTGAAGTCAGCGGCAGTTGTTTTTGCTGCAACTTCAACGGATTTACCGATGCTATCGGGAAGATACGTGCCGAAGTGGCTGCCGATGTTATTATCGCCGAACCTGTAGGGAGTTGCGCCGACCTGTCGGCCACAATAATGCAACCGCTGAAACAATACTGGAACCGCGACCTGCAAATCGCTCCCCTCTCCGTTTTAGCCGACCCAACGCGCCTTGACTCTGTACTCGCAGGAGAAAACGCCGGCTTACACCCCGATGCAGCTTATATACTCCGCAAACAACTGGAGGAGAGTGATATCATCCTGATCAATAAAACCGACCTGCTGAGCGACAATCAGTTGGAAGACCTCAAACAACGTACCGCACAGACATTCCCTTCCGCCACCATTCTGGCCATCAGTGCGGAAAAAGGAAACGGAACAGACGAATGGCTGTCACAGGTAACTACTCGTCAAGATGCCGGAAAACGCCTCATTGAAATGGATTATGATATATACGCCAATGGCGAAGCCGTTCTCGGCTGGCTCAACGGCACTGTTTACCTCCAAGGTTCCGACACCGATTGGGACACCTTCACACACACCCTCCTCACTAACTTAGCCGCCCGCTTCGACGAAGAAAAGCTACCCGTCGGACACGTCAAACTAATTGCTGAAAACGGCAGCAAATTCATCGTCGGAAACCTGACAGGAAATGCCGGAACCCTTTCCGTTCGTGGCTCTGCCGTTCGCAGCGAAGAAATCAAACTAATCATCAACGCCCGTGTGGAAACCACTCCGGAAAACCTCGACCGTATTGTCCGTGAGACCCTCGACACACTTTGTGCTGACAGCTATACTCCCGAAATCATCTCCTGGCGATATCTCCAACCCGGAAGGCCCCAGCCAACACACCGGTTTACCGAAGTAGTCTGATAGCAGGAAAAGCAAAAAAAAATATCTTTGTAAAAAACGTTACCAGATGAAAATATTAGATAACTACAGTCCATTCAAGCTACTGCTCATTAGTCTGGTCAGTGCAATCTTTATTGTTTACCCCAATATATCCTGCCTACCCTGGGAACTCAGTTTTCTGGACGAGTCTAAACATGCCCGCCACCTGACATTTTTCTTTATCCGGTATTCGTACTTTGCCCTTCTCATATGGGGATTACTGACATATAACCTCAATAAAATAAAGAACCTTTCTTTTCAGGATCGCTCCCTCAGGACCGTCGTAATCACAATTGTAGCATATATCCTCTTTGTACTCATCATGTACCTCTGGAACGGAAAGATACACGGCTTTGGTAGCGTCCTGTTATTCCAGTTCTTTGTTGTTTTCATAGTTTGCACCTTTGCCGGACATCTCTTTATGATGTACCATGTACAACGAAAAAAAGAACAGGAAATAGAACAACTCAAAATCGAGAACCTGCAAAGCCGCTGCGATGCCTTAGCAAACCAGATCAATCCCCATTTCTTCTTTAATTCGCTCAACAGCCTCACCGCATTAGTCCGTAAGAAAGAAGATGAAAACACGCTCGCATTCGTCAACAAACTCTCCGACGTATTCCGGTACATCCTCCAGAGCGATAGGAAAGGACTCGTCACCCTCGCCGAAGAACTCGAATTTGTGCAAGCCTTCCGCTACATGATGGAAGTCCGCTTTGCCAACAAACTAATCTTCAATATCGACGTCGATCCCGGTAAACTCGACCTCCAGCTACCCGTACTCTCCATCCTCCCCCTTATAGACAATATCGTCGTACACAACACGATAGACAGCCAACATAAGATGGAAGTTGCAATTTACCTGAACGAAGCAGATGAACTCGTAGTCACCAACCCTATATACCCCAAACTATCACCCTCGGCGACAAACGGTACAGGATTGAAAAACCTCGAAAACCGTTTCGCCCTCCTTATGAACAAACAAATCCGTATCGAAGACGACGGAAACACCTATACAGTCTACTTACCACTCAAATAACACCCCATGAAAATACTGATAGTAGAAGACGAAACCGTTGCTTACGAAAACCTCATCACCATCATTGCTGAGATAGAACTCGATATCGAGATAGTAGGCAATACCGAAAGTATCAGCCAGACAATCAACTGGCTCCAGACCCATCCGGCACCCGACCTCATCCTGATGGACATACACCTCTCCGACGGTTCCGCCTTCTCAATCTTCGACAGCATACAAGTAGAAACAGCCATTATATTCACCACTGCTTATGATGAATATGCCATTGAAGCATTCAAAGTAAACAGTGTGGATTATCTACTTAAGCCGATTAAAACAGACGAGCTAACGCGTGCCTTACGTAAATTCAGTAAATGGACAAGAACTG
The DNA here is from genome assembly GCA_032054765.1 of Tannerellaceae bacterium. Lineage (GTDB taxonomy): Bacteria > Bacteroidota > Bacteroidia > Bacteroidales > Tannerellaceae > DFXE01. Next base: position 212,393 of record DAMBSC010000008.1, on the reverse strand, counting down.
AAGTCGTTGAATACCTAACTCGAATGACGCAAGTTAACCCTTCTCCCCGCTACAAAGACCGCCTACTGATCCCGGTAAGAGATAAACTAATCCCTATTGCCCTCAAAGATGTCGCTTGTTTTTATACGTCCGAGAAAAACACAAAAATCTGTATGAAAGACGGCTCATCATACCCATATATAAAAACCCTCGAACAAATATCAATCAATTTAAACCCTACCGAATTCTTCCGTGCCAACAAACAATTCCTGATAGCACGCGACAGTGTTCAAAACATCACAATCTGGTTCGACAACCGCCTCCTAATCAACCTATGCATAGACACACCCGAAAGAATCTATATCAGTAAGAATAAAGCTTCGGAGTTTAAGACGTGGATCGTAAACGATATATAAAAATTTTGTTGGAAGAAAAAGGCAATAACAATTTCCGCCATTACCAATAGTCCCTAAACCTTTTGACTCGGGACTATATGGAGGTCTGATTTGAATGTTGTTTGATTAGATTCACAAAACTACTCAGTTATATTGTAAGATAAATTTTTCAGAAACCATATTTGAAGCCAACCGTAAAATAACCAGACGAGTTAAAATGATAATCATTGTCATCTTTTTTGAAAGTATCCCAGAAACCTTTAAGTGTTCTTTTTGATAGGCTTGCAGTTCCTAGCCAAGCACCTCCCATGGCCATATATAAAGTGGATGATTTGCCTATTTTGTATTCGGGAACTAAATATGATTTCATAAAAGTAGAAGAATAAATCATTGATTTTCCTTCTATATCCATTACAGCAGACATCCCATCTATTTCTATTGCGATTAATTTCAGGTTAAATGTATTATTGAACTTAGCCGATGCAGATATTTCCATATTGCTTGCCACATCTACTTTTATTTTATAAAATTATCTTTTGGAGATAACCTTTTGAATAAAAGGCTGTAAGCGGAATTTTTCAGCGTGTGAGGTAACGATTTGGCAACCGTGCCTATTTCTGCGTTTTGCGCTGTATTTCCTCAAATAACTCACTGCGAATTTACGGAATTTCTCCCACATCCGCAACAATATTTTTTTTCTTTTTTTAATTGATATACATCTCATTCATGCAGGGAATAGATAAGACAACACTTTATAGGAAAATACTACCCGGAGCGAAGCGCAGGTGTGGAGATTTTCCTATAAACCGCTTGCGGCTTGGTGTTGGCGTTCTATTACCGGAATGTACCTTTGTAAATCAAATAAATAAAGAACCATTTATTTTGAAATATGATAATAGATTCTCTACTGACACGGCATAGTTTAAGCCGTCTATTGAATCGAAACCTAATTTCTTTGCAAAACTTTGGCTTTTCTCGTTGGTGGATTCAATCCCGATATATTTAAATTGATATTTTAAGGCTATTTCTGCTAAGAATCGGATAAAGTGAGTGCCGTTCCCTATGCGTTCTTTTTTTGAATCCTATACGGGCTATAATAAGGCAATCCGGTGGGAATAGGCTTTTTACTCTGCGGATACGTAAATATAAATCTATCCGGCTGTTTCTTCGGGTAGTTATGATATTATCCGGTGTCAGATATACAAGTGAAAGACGGTATCTGAACCGCTCCATCAGGAATATATCTATTTCTTTTCGTATTTCTTCGTATTCGTTCATATTATTGCTTTGTGCGTTTTATCTTCTTTGTCCTCGTTTGGGCTTTCTCTTAGGTGGGTTTACCGTCTGCTTCTTTTCTTTTTCATCGGAAAACGTATTTTGTGGGGAGGATTGTATCCGGACGTTTTCTTTAATCTGCCGTTCCTGCATCTTTAATTGGTCGGAGATACTGCCGTTTTTCATGGTATTGTAGTATTCAAAAGATTCAGTTAATTCCCGCTTGTAGCCGAATAGTTTATCAAATCCCTGTTCTGCTTGTTGGAATAGGTTCTTCCGGTCAAAACCGCCTTTTATTACTCCTTTCGTGGTGTTTTTATGGTTGGTAAGCGGTGACAGCTTCTTTTTGTTGGATTGGTCTTTACGGCTTACTATCAAATGACAGTGCATATTCAGTTCGTTATTGGATCTGCCTCGATTGAAATGTATCTTTCCGTAAAACTTTATATCTTCTGCCGACAGTCCTTTATTAAAATTCCCCGCATATTCAGGAATTACCACTTCACGGATATATCGTTTCATCGCTTCGGCTTGTTCTGCTTCGGTGTTACCCATTGCCCGGAGTTCTTTCTCCGATGGGCTGATATGGATAGCGTAAAACTTGGCATCCGCTTTCATTAACTGACCGATATTACTGTCTATGTCTTTTATAACTTGGGATTTATAGATATTATCATCTGTCAGGTTGAAAAATCCTTCTGTATAGATTCCCTGCTCCATGCGCTGCATATCTTCATGTTCGAGATAGTTCGCCAATCTCCGGCTACTGCCTGCGTTGTTATATGTTCCTTTGGATGGTGGCGGGAAATCTATGTTCATAGTTTACTATTCGTTTATCAGGTCGTTTATTTCGGCTCTTAGACTATCTTTTCGCTTGCCGTCCATTACTCCGCAGGTAGAAAGTTCGGAATAGAGGGAAATCAGCTTTAAAAGCCTTTGATTATCCTTTTTCTCCAACTGATACAGGGCGTTAATCTGCTTTCCTTGATTATTTATTACATCGGCATTCTTTCCGAACTGGTCGCTTATGGTTTGCAGTATGGTGTTATGCCTTTCCTGATTCTTCTCTACCTGTGAAAGAACTGCCGTTTCCAATGCTTTAGCAGTGTTCTCGAATTTAACCGCTATTGAATGGCTTGTGCGTATCATTGGGTTCAGTTGTTCTTCTTCGTAATGACGGATAAAGCGGATAATATCATCCTGCCGTTTATTTATCTTGGCAAGTTCTGATTTTACGGATTCAGGTGCATCGGCAGGGTTGATATGGGCTTTCTCCAAATACAGAAAAGCCAATTTCACAACTTCACTCTTTTTCAACGAATAGCGTTTACATATCTTTTCCACTAAAGCGTTAGTTTCGGTATCTATCCCGATAGTGGTAAATAGGGTTTTCCGGTGTTGATTAGCCATCTGTTATAACTATTTTATGACTATTTGAGATATTAACCAGTTGAAAATAAGCGACAAAACAAATTCGCTTATAACTGATGTTATAATAGCGTGTTTTTATAACACGCTAAAGCCGAAGGCTTTGCCCCGCAGGGCAAGAGGGAAGAACAGGACTTGTCCGGTTCCCTCTTGCTTAATTTTGCAAAACAGACAGAGCCGTTAGGCGATGTTGTTTTTGCAAAATGCGGAGCGTTGGAACAGGGCGATAGAATAAATACAGCCCTCATTAGATTTCATTATTCTGCTTAGATAAAAGGGCAGAATCATTTATCCAGAGATTGACTTTTTTCAAACGCTTGGTAAGTTTGAAAGTCCATATGCGAGCGCACAAACTCCCGAACATCCGAAGTCCGGTAATAGGTTTTATGGGCTATCATAAAGTAGGGTAGTTTTCCACTTGTGCGGTAGCGTTGCAGGGTGCGGTAAGATACCTTCAGAAGAAAGGCTAAATCTTGGTTGTCGAGTAGCTTCTCGTCCTCGTCAAATACCTCTTTTGTGTTGATAAGCGATTTCAAGTCTTTGCCTATATCTTCCAGTTTCTTGGATAACTTCTGCATCCACATTTCAAAATCTTCATTATTGATATACATTTTGCATCATTTTACAGATTAAACATTCTTGTTTTCAATCGATTGATGAAGCAAAGGACGGAAGAACAAAGCAAAAAAAACAGGGGAATCCCTATAGACTCCCCTAAACTTGATTAGCAAACAGCTATAAATCAACGGTCTGTATTTTCATCTTTTTTCATCTTCTTTTTCCGGCTTTCACGGCTAATCAGGTTTCGCAGATAATCCAACGCTTTGGTAAGGTTGAACGGTTTACGCTTAAACACTCTTTCTTTTGATTTATGGGCATTCCCGAAAGTAAAATTGAAGGCTTCTTCCATCGCATGGGCGATGTGGATATACGGAGCCGGATTACCCTTGTTGTTGAGAAATTGTCCTGATAGTTCAAACGATACGGCAAACTCTCCCATACTATCAATCCCCAATCCTTCTCTGGAATTGGGGATAAAATATACTTCCGATTTGTCAGATTGGGTATTACTGGAAAATCGGGGTGCTTGGGGAAATGTAAGTTTAAGTAGTTCTATCTCGGATTCGAGGAACAGGAGTGCTTTTCTAAGATAGGCAAATTTCAGGGCATTTTTCCCCCTGCCCGTAAAGAGGTGATGATCCTAAAGAATCAAACTCGATACGAGTAAGATTCAGTGTCCGAAAGACTTCTGAATAGTTCAGTTCGGATTGGCTGACTGTTTTTACCTGTTCCCTAAAGCACCCATAGGCAGTTTGCATTTCTTCATTAATCACTTCGTTTGAGGTTTCAGACAGTAGCCTGAAAAGTCTCGTTTTTAATAAGTCATTCATAAGCATAAAATTTCAAAGTTGATATTAATTATCAGACCGAGGTCTTTTTATGCTATATTCGTGATTCTTTTTTAACCTTTTAATTATTTGTCAGATATTCTTCCAATTCGTCCAACACGTTTTTATATAGAGATATATCACTGCTTATCCCTTTATCTTCATAATAATCTACTCTATTTGACATATCACCACTAAAAATCAGATCTTCACAATAAATATTTAGTGTGATATTCGATTGTTTTTCTGTTGCAGGTCTGATAATAAAATTCAAGGTTCTTCTTTCCCCGACTTTTGCAGACATAACTTTATTGTTCTTTATATATATTTTAGCCTGTATAAAACCTGATAGTTTTTCCAATGAGACAATAAAATATCCATTATCTTGTAAATAATCAATGGTGTTATGATATACCGAATCTGCACAAGCATTGCACAATATTCTTTTAGATTCAGTATGATTTGTGGAATCGCCTGCAAAAGCAGCAATATTGGAAAGAAATAGGAATAAAATTCCAGATAAAAATATTGTTTTCATATGCTCTCTTTTTATGTTTTTACATCTATTGTTTAATGTGTTTTCTTATTTCCCAAACCGTGACTTATTTACCTCTTTATATTGTTTTCCTTTAAAACCGCCGAATTTATAAACGAAAGACAATGAGATTCTTCTGGAATCGGGAACCATATTCATTTTTAAATCCTGTGTTTTGTATTGCAGGTCAAGATTTTTAGGATACCATGAGTTAAATATGTCATTCGCTTTGAGAGAAAGTTCCGCTTTGTCATTTCGGGAAGTCCATTTTATCCCCAAATCTATACTGTGCATGCTACTGATCACCATCGGCCCCTGAATGTTACGGGTGATGTATGAGCCGGACAATTCTGCTTTAATATTAGGTTTGGAAGATATATTAAATGTATTGACTAAATTGGCATAGAAAGCAAAATTATCTTTGTTAAAACTTATATCGTGATAATGGTCGCTTTTTGTTTTGTCATAATAACCATTCAATGTTAATCTTGAATTAAGGAATGAGCCTGCTCTAAACGGTATCATCACATTAAGCCCTAACTTACTGGAATAATCGAAGTTTAATGTCTTGTAAATGAGAACTAATCTGTCGGGTGACTGATAGGGTAGCTGGCTGAAATTGTTATCTGTATAGTTTGCATATAGGGTGAAAATATATTTGTTCTTTAGTATATAATTCAAATGTCCGGAGTAAATCCGTGAGGGTTTCAGATCTGGATTTCCCTGTATTTCTGTATATCCGCTGAGGTAGGAGATTGCATTTTGCATTTCCCAGTAACCGGGGTATGATTTATCAGAGGAAACGGATAACTGAATGATATTACGGGGATTGACTGTGTAAGTAACTTCCATCATTGGAAATATACTCCAGTAATCCCGATCTTTATATTTATAATATTCACCTGTCAAAGAAGCGTTTACAGATAGGCTCTGCGAAAAGCTTTTTGAAAAACCTGTATATAATTCATAAGTATATTCATTTAGTTTACTGTGAATGTTAGAGCCTGACCAATCGCGCTCACCCTTAGAAAAATAGATTTGAGAACTTTTGTCGGAAGCATAACTAAATTTTGTTCCGTAGTTAAGTGTCCAATCCTTTCCTAATGAATGATTTTGATCTGCGTAGAATGAAAATCTATGTATGTCTTGTTGGGCTTTAGCTTGAAAGGCATCTTCCTGTTCGTTCTTTTTTTCCTCGTAATACTGTGTCGTATGATTGGTGTAGGAGGTAAAGTCGATACCAGTGCTGAGTCCAAAACCAGATGCGTAGCCAAATGCGAAATTATGCATCTGAACTGGCTTGTCAGATCTCTTTCTGTTTTCCGTATCTGAAAACGTCCCTGTTGAAGATGTGTAAGGATGTGTCCATTGTTCAATTTCGGATGTATAAGCAATACTGATTTTATTTTCATCATTCAGTATCCATTCATTCCCTATACGTAAAGTATGTACGGGTTTGCGGGTATGCCCTCTGTCGTATTGTTCAATGTTATATATTTTACCTTCATATAGATGGTTTGATAGTATGTCTTCTCCTGTCCGTTCCCGGTAATAACCAAATGAATACAAAAAGTCGGTGGTAAATTTAGGCGTATTATACACAAAAGTTGCACCTGTCTGATAATTTGCATAATGTCCCTGATTATATAAGGAGTTGATTTGTCCCTGTAACTTCGGTATTTCAGCACCTCCACTTTTGAGCACAATATTTATTAAAGCTCCCCGCACATGGTATCCAGGAGGGGCACTATACATTATTTCTGCCTCTTGAATACGTTCTTTTGGCATATTCTTTAATAAGTTTTCCAGTTGGCTTTCGCCCATATTGGTCGCTTTACCATTAATAACGACTGTAACACTGTTTGTTCCGGCAAGTTCTATTTTGCCGCTCCGTTGGTGTACTCCGGGCAGTTCCATGATTGCTTCGTAGGCACTAACAGCCATTTTATCTTTCAGGAGTTGTGGCATATTGTAAGTCATTTTCCCGTCAATAACCCTTACAAGCGGTCGTTCTCCTCTGACAGAAATCTCCGAAAGCATCAAGCTTTTTTCTTCTATTTGTATGTTTCCTACGATTGGAGAATCGTATTTTTCCTGATACGGTTCATACATCAAATGATGAACGGTTAATAGGAACGGGGAAACATTGGCTTTGATGGTGAAAAAGCCTAAAGAATCAGAATAAGCTGCATCTACATATACTGAATCAACTGTTTGAACTACGATTACAGCTAATTCGATAGGAGTGTTATTTGCATCTATGATCTTTCCTGTTATATCCTGTGCTTGTGTGTAGGATATACAGAATAATAATATTATAGTTAAATAGACCTTCATTCTCAAATGAATCATATTTAGTATAACTTATTTTATTTCTCCATCTACTTATAATCCTTTTGTAACTTTATCAGAGAATATATTGTATGCCAATCTGAAATCCCCAATATATTTGCTGCATTTTTAAAGATCCATGATTTTTCCAAATACTTTTTTTTGAGAATAAGCCACTATTATTTAAATTGTTTGTTTGCATATAATTAATATTTGGCCCTCCAAAAACTTCAAGATGCCATATGCGAAATGCAGGCATCAAGGCGTAGCCGATCTTAAAAGTTGGTTCCGATGAATCTCCAATAATGACATCACCGGAAATTTCATTATTAACTCTAAAACATGGAGAGATATTTATATGAGCTCCAATACCACTGGTTAGTACAAATGAAGAAAGATTCACTATCTGCCATAGACCATTTTCACTTGCAAAAAATGAATTATCTCCTACTTTATGATTGTAGCCAACACCCAATATTCCATAAGTTACCTTTCCACCTGAACGAAAAGTAATATTTGTACTCCCTATCTCATTATAAGAAACTGCGATTCCTTTTTCTCCATTTTTTACTAAATTTATCAATCCAATGGGATAATCGCTATTTGCTGCAATATTGATTAGTCCAGCGATTTGTATACCTGACACATCTTTAGCTTTATTTACTAATCCTGCGAATTGAACTCCATTCACATCTTGGGCAACATTACACAGTCCGGAAAACTGGAAGCCGTTGATTTGTTTCGCCCTATTGAATAAACCGGAAAACTGAACTCCGTTATGAATATTAAGATTCATATTCCATAAACCTGCAAATGAAACTCCGGACCCTTCGTTTTTCACCAAATTAAATAACCCTGCAAATTGGAAGCCATTGAAATTATTTGTAACGATGTTACCCAACCCAGCGAACGCAAATACATTTTCATTTTTGGAGAATCCAAGTAATGTATTGAATGATAGATTGTTAGAATAAATTGTCGAATTGAGTCCATTCGTACTCAATGGTGGGAATAATGTTAATTGAGCTACTGATTTATGATCAACATTATTGGGTTGTGCCAATGAATTAATGGGGAAAAAATAAATTCCTACCAAAATAAGGATACAAACAAAAATACTTTTCTTTTTTTTCATATATATTCAACCTTTATTATTTACTTGGTGCAAAAAAACAATTTTCCATCATAATGTGATATTTATTTTGACGACTGGTCATTTGCCTTTGATGACAGGATATGGCACTATATATAAATACGTTATATTTGTAGAATGAAAGAAGAGATAAGAAAAGAGCATATCTTTACTATATGTTGGATACTAATGTATTTCGTTTTTTTTCTGCAAATAATGTCACAAGCATCTATTGTTGAAGCCATACTGTTTCCTCTCTTTTTCGGATTATTGACATATCATGCTACAAAATATTTAAGTTTGGATTTGCTACAAAAAGCTATTACACACAAACGATTACTTCCTTTTATATTTCAGTTTATTGCCTGTTCTTTGTTTTCGGCAACTGTTGCGTATTCTTGCAGGTATTTGTTCTATTTTCTTGAGAGAGAGGGTTATTTCCCAGCATCAGCATTCTTTAATCTCGAATATGGATTTATTGACTTTATTGGTGCTTTCCTTTCCATAGGAATCATTGTAAATTTATGCTTCTGTGGATTTGGATTCTACTTAGCATATTCAGACCTCAGAAAAAGGCATCTTGAAACTCAGTTGCAAATGTTGCAGGCACAAATTACTCCTCATTTTATGTTTAATGTTCTTCATCATGTTAATATGCTTATGCAAAAAGATGTGGATGTCGCATCAGAATTGTTAATAAAATATTCCAATATTCTCAGGTATCAACTATATAGTGGGAAAGAAGATTTTGTTCCGATAGCTCAGGAAGTTCAATTTTTACAAGAGTTTATTTATGTTGAACAGATTAGATGGAGAGATAAACTGGATGTTAAATCTAGTTGGAATGTTGATAATAATGATTTCAAAATTCCACCTGCATTACTAATTGTTTTGATTGAAAATGCATTTAAACATGTATCGCGTACTACAACAGAGAAAGGATATATCTATATCAGGCTTGTTCAAGAGGGATATTGTGTCCGTTTAACTGTTGAAAATTCTAAATTTCTTGTGCCTGGGATTACATATAAAAAAATGAATTCAGGAATCGGTCTAGAGAATATAAAAAAGCGGTTAGATATTATATATCCTCGAAAACATCAACTGACTATAAATGAAACGGAATCAAACTATTTTTCGGAATTGAAAATATGTAATAATGACTGACGTAACGAATAGAAACAAGCTAAAATGTCTAATTGTGGACGATGAAACTATCGCAGTCGAAGGTGCTGCAAGATTTGTAGAAAGACTGGATTTTCTGGAATTAACAGAAACTTGTTTTTCAGCCCTTGAAGCAGCCGAAGTCTTGAAAAACAAGGAGATCGACCTTATGTTTTTGGATATCAATATGCCTCATCTTTCAGGTTTGGATTTTTTAGAATCTCTGGATAAAGCCCCGTTAACTATACTCACTACTGCATATTCGGAATATGCATTGGAGGGATTCCGATTGAATGTTGTGGATTACCTACTTAAACCATTCTCATTTAAACGATTTTTTCAGGCAGCTCAAAAGGCTTCAGATATTTATTATTCCCGTATTCTGCTGCGCAATAAAGAGGATAATAAGAGTAGTGACCTGTATATAAGGCAAGGTGATTCTTTTATCAGGATAAACTGGGAGGAAATTTTCTATGTAGAAACGATGCAAAATTATCTGAAGTTACATTTAAAAGAAAAAACATTTATCATCCACCAAACGATGACCTCTCTTGAAGAAATGCTCCCTAAAGAGACATTTTTCAGAATCCATAAATCATTTCTAGTGAATATAGCATGTATAGATATCATTTCGGGAGGCAGGCTTTTTGTGAACGGTGCGGAGTTACCCATATCGAAACATAGGAAAGATGATCTTTTAAATACAGTTGTCTATAAAAATTTAATTAGCAAATAAAAATATCAATATCAATATGTAAGAACAGGGAATTGTTCCCTGTTCTTATGTTATATTTTTTCTGTAATCTGCTTTTCCAAACTTTCTAACTTATGAGAAAGAATTTCCATATCCTGCGAGATTTTCTCTTTCGTTATCTTGGCATAGATTTGTGTTGTCTTTATATTTGTATGCCCTAACATTCGGCTGACTGTTTCTATCGGAACTCCCTGTGAGATAGTTAATAAGGTCGCGAAAGTATGTCTGGCCACATGATAGGTCACTCGTGTTTTGATTCCGCATTGCTTGGCTATCTTTTTTAGAGTTTCATTACAACTACTGTTACTCGGAACAGGGAATAAACGGTTGTCTTTTGTATAGCCTTTATACTTCTCTATTATTCGTTTGGGTACTTCTAATAACCGGATACTTGAATCAGTATTTGTTTTCTGTCTGCGGGTGATTATCCATAGATGACCGTCAAACGAGGTTTTAAGATTATCTTTTGTCAGGTTCTTAACATCGGAATAGCTAAGCCCTGTAAAGCAAGAAAACACAAATAAATCCCTCACCAGTTCATATTGCACATTCTTCATCTTGGCATTTACAAGTAAATTTAGTTCTTCTTTATTCAGAAATCCCCTGTCTTTAGGTTCCAGACTTATTAAGTATCCGGCAAAGGGATTGATTGCTAATTGACCTGAATTTCGGGCTATTGCTATTATATGCTTAACGCCTATCATATACATCCATATCGTATTGGTCGAACAGCCTCTTTCCGTTCTCAAATAGTGTTCAAAACCATTGATAAAAGCAAGGTTCAACTCTTTCAGAAATATATCGCTCCGGTTATACTCCTGTTTAATATAGTTTTCTAGGTGCTTGTATAAAAGACAATACTTGGAATATGTACCCTGTGCCCGATTATATCCTACCTTTCGGGAAAACTCTTGATTGTGTTTTGCGAAGAGGGTTAAGAATGTATCCTGTTTTACTCCTAACCCTAAATAGGCGTTCTTCACTTTATCGGCTGTTGCAAAACCGTCCCCTTGCATCACTTCCTGATAACGGTGGTTAATATCGACACGAATTTTATCCAATGCAAGATTAGTCTTTACTGCCAATGTGCTTTTACCTGTCAGCTTTCCCGCTTTGGTATCCCAAAGGTTGGGTGGAACGGTCATTTTCAGGCTGAATTGACTAATAGTTCCGTCAATGGTAATTCTACCCATTACAGGCACTGTTCCGTCTGATTTTGGGGTGTTCTTTTTGAGATAGAACAAAATCTTAAAAGTACTTCTCATGACTACTCAAAGTTTACTGTTACAAAATTAGTTTACTCTGAGTTACAAGAGGTTATAATCAGTAATGCAAGAAGCAGACAATTAGCGACTTATAGCCAATTAGCGTTTTTACCGTTGGTAATGAGCTGGTAACTGAACTTTGTCTTACCTTTGTCTATTGGTGGCTTTTGCCGTCCAAAAGAAAAGCCAAACAAAGAACGTTTTCCGCACATTATCAGTCGGTTGTCCTCGTTTGGCTAAAACTTGCTTTTTTATCAGACTTTTATTTTATATTTACCTGTAAGTTGCCATTTAATGTAAGAAGTTGGCACAATAATCGGCATACCGTATGAATTCGTTACACCTACACTAATTCCCACATCAAGGTTATTCATCCATTTATATATGAAAAAAATACCTCCGTTTACCAATATACTCTTTGTGGTAATTTTATCGGGTTCGGAATATATTCCTCCACCTACTGAAGCAATCATATACCATCTTTTTGATAATGGTCGTATGTGAGATAAACTAAAATTCAGATTAAGGATTTTATCTGGAATTGTATTTATTGCAATGTCCTTATTTCCAAATATTCCATACGAGCCGTTAAGTGTAGCCCACCATGCCGATATTTGTCCTGAATTGTTTTGTTTTATTGATAGAGGAAGTGTATATCTTCCTGACACCTTGAACAAATCGCCAGAACCATATTTATTCCCTACTTCATCTTTGAGAGAGGAAGACATAAGATAATCAGACCTTAGATAACCTTGCGCAAAAGAATTAACAGGCAACAATGTAATCAGTAGTACTGCATAATTTAGAATCGTTTTTATTGCTAAATTTTTAATAATTTTATTAGCAAATAAACGAGGTTTGATGTAGCATTTAAACCGTTTGCTGACGAACGGTTAAATTCGTTGTTTGAGTTTTAGAATTAAATGGATAGTTTATCAAAATCACTTTAGATAGGGTAATTTTACGACGAAGTTTGTAGCCGTCTTTGTGACATCGATGCTTTTCCCGTGCAATGCATATTGCTTTTGCAGGTTCTTTAAGCCGACTCTGCCTTTATCAACCGAACTGCGGAGTTGCAGATTATTAGAAACAGTTATTCCATTATCGGTTATTTTTATCTTTACTGTTAGAGGGTTACTTGCTGTTGTTATATTATGCTTAATGGCATTCTCGACAAGTAGTTGTAAACTTACAGGTATAACTTCCCTACTTAGGGCCGAGTTACTATTTGATATTTCGAGTAACAGAGCGTTTTCAAATCTAACTTGCTCCAAGAAAATGTATGATTCCAGAAATAATAGTTCCTCTTTCAGCGTTACAGTTGGTTTATTATTTGTTAGAAGTAAATATCGATACACCCCCAACATTTTTTTTGCAAAAAGGTTTGTTTTCTCTGCATCCTTATAAGTTAGCGAGGACAATACATTTAAACTATTAAAAAGAAAGTGTGGATTTATTTGAGCTTTCAGGGTTTCATATTGATATTGTATCTTTTCTTTTTCAATAATTGCCATTTTGTGCTCTGTTTCAATTTGTCTCTGGTTATAAAAGAAAATCTCAATTAGCAACACAACAACACTATTCCATAGGATTAAAGGCAGGGAAACCTGTAGTATATCGTAAGTATGTGTGGTAAATATGGCCAATACATAATTTGTTATAAGCGATAATATGATAGCAAACACATTTGTCAACAGTAGATTTAGTATGACCCTGATAGTGTCATTTTTATACCTAATGTTTTTGTATGAAGCATTGATGATAAAAAAATCAACAAACCCAATCAGAATACATGCAGGAAGATTCGCAAAAAACTGTTTGAGAATAGTTAATTGTGAAACATCTTTGTTTATGATGATATATCCCTGTTCAAAAGCAAACAGGGATATTATAATCACTATAATAAAAAAAGCTATATATCGTTTCTTTTTCATTATTTAGAGGATTAAATTTCATCTATCCATTTCAAAAAATCTGCAACTCTTGCCCGACTGATGGTTATTTCATGCGGACATTCAGGTAATAACGTCAATTTCAATCTGCTATTGAAATATTTTGATATTTTCTTTATAGACTTAAGATTAACTATACAATTTCTGGCAACTCTAAAAAAAACTTTTTCATCCAAAGCCTGTTCTATTTGGTCTAAAGTATAATCTATGATATACCGCTTATCAGAAAATACATGCAAAAACGTAACCTTATCTTCGCTATAGAAAAATGCAATATTAGAAATGCGATGTATATTAGATGATACAACAAAAATACAGATATTCACAAGATTAAGATAATAGAATTCGGATGAAGTTTAATATCTGCAAGATGAATAGCATATTTTGAAGACGAAAAACACAGCCTTTACATTTGTCTAATTTGAAACAGCGTAACCGATTGCCGATTTAACTCTTCAATTAGGAATTCGGGATGAGTTGGTTTCCGCTTAAATTTGCTTGACACAAAAGGGCTTTTCTTTACTTACACGTGAATGTTTTTACAAAGTTATTTTATATTCTCCAAAAACACGTTATGCAAAATTTATGATATACAGCGAAATAGCATCTGAATCGTGGGACTTTTGAGTTTTCCCAAAAGTCCCACGATTTGGACTAGTTAAGTCTGCATTTTCCCGCCTTTTTCTGTTACCCGGGGTAAAAAAAAGTAAATCCCTAATTCCGTGTGGGAATCAGGGATTTACGTTGATTTGCTTTTTTCTTTGGCTTCTCTTGTGATTTGCCTGGGGTTCTGAACCCTACAAAATCAGCCAGTATATCAATAAGTTATAAAATCAGCTTTATCTTAGTCCCACGATTTACCCACGAGAAGTTTTCACCGTTTTACAGCACTATGCTTGAGTGCTAAAGGATAAAAACAAAGGTAAGAAAATTTTTGATATCCAAATTAGTTGTTAGAAAATATCTCTGTTGAAATGCAAAATTACTTTCCGATATTATGGATAAGATTGTAATTAACACTATATATTACTATTTAGGTAAAGAATGGGCTATTTCTTTTTGAATATTTTCAAATACCAAGGTTTTTTATCACTCTACGTTATAATTCGGTTATTTGATTCGGCTGTTATAAATAGTTTAATAGAATTTAATTTATAATTTCAACCTCATCATTACTAAACCAACCGAAATTGATAACATTATTTTTTAAAGTTTCAGGATCATCAGTATAGGAAACAATGGCTAGACTTTCTTTTGCTCTACTACATGCAACATAGAATAATCGTTTTGTTCTATCAATGCCAGTTTCTTTTCCTTCTTGGATATTTTTCTCATCATTTGTCGATAAAGGAGTGATCTCGAATAATTTATCATAGCTAAATAAAAAACCTCTTGATTCTTCATCATCAATTATCACCATTACTCGTTCGTACTCTAACCCTTTAACTCCTTGGTGTGTTGCGAACTTTGATTGAGCATTTATATATTCATTGTATTGAACGATTTCTGAAAATTTGGCCGACAAAGCCATTTCCCAAGCGTTTACTATGTCATTTTCATCATTCTTATCTTCTTCATTCTTTTTCTCATCATTATAAACTTCGGTAGTTTCTCCATTTTGCTGAGCAAGAACAATTTTTAGAACATTTGGGATTTTGAATAATTTTGTTGAATCAATCTTGTTTAAAATTTCCAAAAGAGTTGGTTCTTTTTTGTCATCCCATAAAGATAGTAATTCGTTTAGTTTTTCGTTAGTAAAATGCAATTTTTCCAACTTATTTGATTCTTCAGATAAAGATTGTTTTGAAATAAGAGGAGAAAATTGTTTAACATAGTTAGCTATCTCAAATCTATTACCTCTTTCATTAGCGATATAAATAGGAAGAATTATTTTGGTGAATATATTTATTGCTTCGGAACTTCCATCTAATAAACTGGTTTTTAATTTATCTACTTTGTATAGTGGATCAAAAAATGAAGAAAACCCCATTCTCCTTGCTGCCATATGATGCTCTAAGGTAAGAGTCATTATATTTGAATTATCACCAATCCATTTTTCATCATGGGTATATTCCTTCATTTTTTTGCATATGCAATTTTCAATATCTGATTTGTTTTTATTTCTGGATATAGCGAAAAATCTTACACAGCCACCTATGTTTTCAAGTCTTGGAAGCTGTTTTTGACCATCAACATTAAATCTTATCTTATTTACAAGATCGATAATCCTTGATTTTGAACGATGATTCATTTTCTTAAAAGGAGTAATCCAATCGTTAGGTAATCCAATCTCTAAATTTTCCTTTCCATCAGTGTAAATTCTTTGCATCGTATCTCCAAAAAGACCTAAACTAAAGTTTTCCTTATTGAGTGATTGCAACTTAAAGAATGCATCAATCAATTCTTTTTTTGTATCTTGACTTTCATCTATAAGAATTATAGGATATTTGTTTATTATGATTTGCTGAAATAGTCCCTTGTTTAGGATTAAGTCAGCAGTAATTGAGATGACTTCATTATGATTGAGTGAATCTTTTGTAAGATTATCCCCATTGGGATTATATATAAACTTATGAAAATTATCTAAAGACTCTAGTCTTTTTGTCTTTGACTCTATTTTCTTTGCTCTAGCAAGTGAAGTTTTATTATTTAAATTTCTACTTTTTGATTGTTCAACTTCTAATTCTTGAATCTCGTTTTTAATATTTGTTTTCAGCCATTGTTTTATATCTAAAGTGAAATTTTTAATTAATTCCCATGCAAAACTATGAATAGTGCTTATCTGAAAAATAGAATTATGTTCTAATCTGTTACTTATTTCATTGGCGGCAGCATTCGTATATGTTATAATTGCAACTTTTTTATTTTTTAGTTTGAAATTCTCTCCATACTCTTCTTTAAATTTGGAAAGCACATTTACTAAAGTCCTTGTTTTACCTGAGCCTGCTCCGGCAAATAGAAAAAAACTTTTAGGAGAAAAAGGATTAATGCATTCATAAATCACTTCATCTACACGATTATCTATATCGTTCGTATAATTAGTCATTGCTTATATTTAATCCTTGTTTATCTTTTGATAGTTGTATCTTAAGCCAATCTAACCCCTCTTTTATATAATCAGGTATGATGAGCGTTTTAGGATCTTCTATATATAAAATATCTAAAGCAAATTCTGCTTTTTTTACCCCCTCTGCATTAATATTTAAATAAGCTACTGTAGAGCATGTTTTAAAATCTTCAATCTTGGCTGCATCTACCATCTTTTTTAATAAGCCTTTTGATTTTGCTATAGATTTAAATTTTTCTTTATTTTCCAGCACTAAGGAGTCTTCAAATGTGTAGGGATATACTATAGTAGTTGTAGTTTTATCTTTAAACTCAATGGCTTTCTGATAAGCCACTCTTATTGGCAAATCTGTTTTTACTTTATTATCAAAGCTAAGAGTTAATAATTTATCCAAATTAGGCTCACAAGGATGCCAAGTTTTAAGAGTATCATTGTTACTCTGTAATCTTTTTCCTATTTCAGGTTGACATTTTTTATTCTTATCTGCTGGATTAATAGAATCTATATCTGTTATTATTAAACAAATTATACCTAACGTTTCAATTAATGGTTTCAATCGATGAGCATGGCTTCCTCCTATTTCTAATATTGTAATATAACAATTATCAAGAGTGTCGCAAGAATTTTTTATGAAATGGGGTATGAGTATCCTTTCCGCTGGTCCTTCAACCAAAACCACAGCATCAGCAAAGAATATATCGTTATGGGTAGTGTTTAAATATCTTATAACGAATTTAGTAGTATCATCTTCATTACCAAATGTTGTTGATAAATTGATTACTTCAGATGTTGGAAGTGTATGACATATATTACGCTTAAAATACCTTAGGCAAATAAATTTCTGATGAGCAATATAACTAGAGTGCGTGCTAATCGCTAATTGTGTAGTAAAATCTCTTTTTTCTTTAAGATTTTCATTATTCCTTAGTACATCATAAGCTTTTTTGATGAATACCTGTTGTACTTGAGCATGAAGATGAGCCTCAGGCTCTTCAATCAACACTAGGTGTAGAGGTTCAATTATATCATCATCTTTTGCTGTATCTTTTCCAACTCTCATCCACTCATCTCTAAATCTAATAAGTTTAAAAATTATAGAGATTAAATTTTGATAACCTAATCCATTATACTTTTCCGGTAAAGACAAACCTTCTTCTAAGAAATATTGTACCGCAGAATCATGTTGTAAACCATCAGAAGTTGAAACTTTTGTAGAAAGTTGTATTTGGGGATTTCCAAATCCGGGGTAATTTAACCCTTCAAGCTCTGATAATGAGGTTTTGAAACTCTCCTTTAGATTATCATCAAATGCTTCTTGTGCAGTATTAATAGACTCCAATGCCTTTATATCAGTTTCAGTTGGCTCTAATGAAGGGTTTAAATGTTTATCATAGTAAGCTCTTAATTGAGATGATAAATTCTTTAAATTATTATTATCTAAATTATCGGAATTTACATCACTAAAACCTCTTTGTGCATTGATAATATCAATCTTAATCAATCCTTTTAAAACATCGCCATCTAAAGCTATATTACTTTCGATTAGTTCCTGTCGGGTATCATGTTTATCCGGATCTAATAGATAAGTTCTTAAAGTAAAATATTTACTAAGTTTTCTTTCGCAAAAATCCCAAAAATGTTTTGGCCAAAGTTTAAATGTCTTTTTCTTCTCTTTAAGTAATTGATTTGATTTATTATAAGTAGATAAAAAGTCTTTTATCAATTCGTTTATATCTTTAGGCTCGTATCTTAGTCTGACACCCAGCAACCCGCCTTTCCAGTCTAGTGTTGGGATTATGTGGCTGACATAATGCAATTCATGATTTTCAACATATAGCCAAAGATCTAAAGTTGGTAGAAAATCTTCAATAAGCTTTATTGATTTTTCTTCATCTTTTGCTTCCTTATTATTCCACTTCTCACTAACCTTATTTAATTCTTTCCAATTAGACAAAGTAAAATCCTGAGTTCTAAAATTCTTATTTTTTAGGAATGTCATGAGAGCATCCATTGCTGTAGTTTTACCGCTATTGTTTGCTCCAACAAATATTGTCTCTTTTTCAGAAAAATCTATTTTACATGATTTTAGTTTTCTGAAATTTTGGATTTCTACAGTGCTAATTCTCATTTTAGTATATCAAATTATGTTAGAAAAAGGTCTGTAAGTTATTTATAGTCTTCCTAATGTTACTTTATCTTTTCTCCCCATTCTCCAATCTTTTCCATACAAATCCTCTCCGTAATATCTCGCAGCAATTCCACCTTAGGTATTAGTGCATCAATATCCTCTTTCGTAACCACAAAATGCGGATTATACCTTGCATCCACATAAGCTGCTTTTAACAGGGCAAAAAGCCGTTTCTCTTCTGGTGTATCCTGTGGAAATACCGTTTTCAGATTATCTGAATACTTTTTGACGGAAACAGAAAGCTTGGAAAGATTATGTTGCTTATTATTTCGTAAAGTAAAGCTTAATCGGATAGCATAGTAATAGTTTTCACAAGCTTGATGAAGATTGAAAGAAGACATTTTATAGTTACTTCTTTTGTAAGAATCATTAGCCAGATTTAAGAATTCATTTGCAGTATAAAACTTCTCATCAAAATATTCCTGCGCCTGTTCCTTTATCTCCTCGAAATTAAGTTTTCTCCTTCTGGCTAATTTGTATTTTCCACCTTTATAAAGAATGATTCCTTCTTCTTTTATCTGGGTATAAAAATACCTCCCTTCTTCAATATATTTATTGAAAGTCTTAATATCATCATTTATGAACTGAACAGGCGTATCACGGTCAAAGTCTTTACCGGAGAAAAACACATCCTCAACATTGTCAAGTACCGTTTCAGCTTTCTTAGGGTTAATTCCGCTTGTTATAACCAATATATCGTAATCAGATATTTTGACGGTTGGTATTCCGCCATCTTCAACCCTTATTGCCCGCTTCACATAATTATCCCTTGCATAACTCCCGTACAGAATAATATACTCCGTCTGCGGTAATCGTTTCAATACCTCATTCTTCAGGAAATTAAGCTCTTCCTGTTTATCTTTGGGCAGGTATGCAATAGAATTTTTCATTGTCTTGATAAATAGAATCTTAAAAACACAAAACTACGAAAAAATTACCGGATAGCTTTAACATTTTTACACGAAATTATATCTTTGTCATACGTTCCTGTTTTTATTCGTTTTGTGCCCACTTACAAAGCGAATAAGCCGATATAACTACAGGTAATCAGTGAGTTAATATTATTATTCATCTACCTGATTTTTAAAATCGGGTTATAAAGCAACGAACGTATCTCATGGATAATTATAAAACGAATTCTCGAAAGCCTCACAAAGCGAAACTGATAAAAAGTAGAACTGGTAAATCCGCCGTTCATCTACGCCGTTTGAAAATTTCCTCACAGTCGGTTACCTGTAAAAACAGTGGAAATGGATTAAAAAATATTCCTTTTCTTCGTTTAACAGGTGTATGGCTCGATGAAGTCGGCTTCCGGATCGATACTAAAGTAGATATAATTGTGGATAATAATCTTTTGATTATAAAGCCAGCGGCAATTGAATAAAGGTAATCGCCATAAATTGAATAAACGGGTATTCTACTCTTAAAAAAAATAAATCGGAGCCAGACAAATTGAATGGCTCCGATTTTGGATACCCCCGTTATTAACTTGATGATTTACCAAATACTTCCCGATAACTATATAAAGATGGTTTTATTTTTTCTTGTTTGTCTTGGTATCAGGTTCAACGATATTCTTTAAGCTATCTGTTTGCAATTCCCTTATCACTATACTTTTCCTGTAAAACTCATTATTTAATACTGTATAGTCATTCTGCTGTTTCATGCAGAAGAGTATAAGAGTTAGCACCAGCAAAACGAGAATAACAATCACTAAAGATGATTTCCTAAATTTAAATAAGCGAAAGTTGAAATAATCCCGATTATATTTTGACTGTATTTCCAAAA
Source organism: Tannerellaceae bacterium (assembly GCA_032054765.1). Taxonomy (GTDB): domain Bacteria; phylum Bacteroidota; class Bacteroidia; order Bacteroidales; family Tannerellaceae; genus DFXE01. The sequence continues at coordinate 191,752 of DAMBSC010000008.1, read as the reverse complement.
CCTTTAATCGCTGTTCGATACTACCTTCTGATTGCCTTTCGGCAGTTTCTTTTTGCTGTTTTCGTATTCGGGAAACTATATTCAAAATCTTTATTATATTTTCATCCGTTGTCTTGCAGTTTTGTTCGCTCGCTCTGTAATTAACGTCATTGTGATTGCCGAGCAATCTACATTGTTCCTTGATTTCGACAATTATTCCATCCTTTATACCGCTGAAATCGGATGTAGTTTCCGTTTGTTTAATGCAGTTAAGCTGTTCACTTATCTCCGAAAGCTTTTCCCAAAGGGCATCGTTTGATACTGAATTTGCCATAATGTATCTATTTTAAATTGATGAAATTGTTCTGATTTGTATATTACGAAGGGCTATAACCCCTACCTTTTTTCTTCCTGATTATATTTCTTTTCGGTTGCTTGGATTGCTCTTGCGCTCTGTCCGATGGCTGAATATCAAACAACCCACCTATGGCCGATGCTACATCGACAACACCCGATGCAACACTTTCCGAAAGATTACTTCCCGTATTTTTGATTTCCGTTGGAGCAGTTACCTGTTGTCGTTCCTGAACATAATTATTCCCGTTTAAGGTGGTATCCAGTTTGGAATAACTAAATTTCCTGTCCACATCCGAGCCTTTGAAAGAATGCTCTCCTTTCTTAAAGGATATGCCTTGTATTTCATCTGTTTGTCCCTTTTGTTTATATTCAATGGATATACCTTGTTTATTGAGAGCCTGCTCAAACTGCTGCCAGTTTTTGACTTTAGGCAGTATATCTTTAACCGCATGGAAAATCTCATACTTGGTCTGTTCCGCCCCTTTTAACTTTTCGACATTGACATTCTCTTTTCCTTTGCCGTAGGTGAGATTATACTTGTCTTTCAATTCCTTACAAACCTTCTCGTTCCGGTATTGTTCATTCCTGTCGGAAATGGTCTTGCCATCGTTATCCACCCGGTTGAATACAATATGGCAATGCGGATGGCTTGTATTACTATGTCGAACAATAAGGTACTGCGTGTTCTTAATGCCCATCGCTTTCATGTACTCTTTGGCTAACCGTTCCATGAACTGGTCTGTCATCCGTTCCTTATCATCAGGAGAAAACGCCAGTGGGATATGACCGACACACTTTGATAGTTTCGGATTAAGTAAACTCTGCATATAAAAGCTGTTGATTATGGATTTCGTGTCAGTTTCCAATACCCCTCCACTTGCCAGAATCTTTGCCCCTTCGTTCTCTAAAACGTACGAAATGCACCCCTTAAAGGTTATTCCTTTTACTATTTTTCCAATCATCCGACAGTTTATTTATGATGTTTTGAATAGTTTGAAGTAGCGGTAAAGCCTCATTCTCGAGCCGTTTTGCACTCAAAAACTTAGCAGTTTTGGTGAGCTGATTCAGGTTGTTTCCTATATTGGAAAGGCTGCGTAGTAACTCCAATTCCTCTTTCTTTAGAGGTTCTTTGATTACACCACTGAGGATCGCATCATGACAATAGACACTAACGGGAAGCTTGGCTTTGTCCGCCCTGTACTTTATAGCATATAGTTCCGGCTCGGAGAAGCAAACCCCAATGGTCTTGCTCTTCCGACTCACGGAACTTACTTTAGGTCGTCCGCCTTTCTTCCTGTTATCTTTATTGCCTTCTTTCAAAATCGATTTTTATTTCGTATCGTCATTAAAACTGCGACCGTCGGGAGAAGTTTTTCTCTCACGGCGTCAGCCGTAAATTGCGACTATCAGGAGCAATTCCCCTTTGGCTATAGCCAAAGCGAGGGTTTTGATGCAATCAAAACATAACCTCGCTCCCCTAAACCGAACATAAAATGTTCCGTTTAGAAAAGTAAGCCGTAAAACATGCCAAGGCTTACCCATAAACCTATAGAAGCTAAATTTTACAGCTTCTTCCATTGCGCACTATATAAGATGGTTTTCTACTGACCCAAGTCGTTATCCTGACAAGATTCATCCGATTCTTCCTCCATTCCAAATTGTCTTGTGCCTTTTAAACCTTCCATAAACTCCCGTTTATCCTCTCTAAAAGCATTACTCAGAAGCTCCCTGTAAGTCTCTATATGGCTGGAGATGATGGGAATCAGCCAATGAAGAGGTTGTTGTGTGGTATTCACCATTGAATAGCTGGGCTATTTTTCTCAGTTTACCATGTGTTTCAGGACTGATATACACAGCATAGCGTCCCCTTATCCGTTTCTCCTGACAGTAGGTTTCTATATACTCCTGTATCGAAACCTTTTTTTGTTTCTTTTTTGAACTCATCTTTTAGATATTTTAATCGTTAAATATTTACGCCTGCACAAAATTCAAAATAGGGTTCTGAACTGAACCCATTAATGATTTCCAAACTGGTTCTAAAACAGATTCCAGTATAAATTCCTGTTCTTATTCCTATTCTTGTTTCAACTGGGAATTTACTATTGATTCAAGTTTTGAAATCAGTTTTCATGCAAAGAAAGCATTATAAATCAGCAGAATGAACAGAGTGGATCAAGATGAAATAATCTGCAATAACTTTCTATTTTACTTGCTTGGTAAGTGATTCGGACTGCACCGATTTTCTGATTTTGCAGTAGTATGCAGGGAAGGCCATTTATTTACATACCAAAATGGGTTTGAGATTTAGGGGAAAAAACACGTCTGGAAAAGAGGCTTTTCAAGCTGAAATTTATATCCGCATGAAAAAAGTCTGTCTTACCCCCCAGACACTCCCGGCCAGAAGCATCCACATGGTTTTCAATCCATTGTATGTTGGATTTTTCTCTTTTACTTCGTGGAAGAAAGTGCGGATTACAATATCCGAAATCCTACTTTGGAAGCAGAAAAATTATAAATTAAAAATATGTAAGACATGGAAATAGTAAACATCGATGCGGAAACTTTCGAGAAAATGCTCTCTAAGTTTGAACATTTTGCAAGCCGGATGGAATCTCTCTGCCGCCTGCACGAAAACGGTGAAATTAAAGAGTGGTTTGACAATCAGGATGTATGCCAACTCTTGAACATCTCCAAACGCACACTTCAAACCCTCCGGGATAACGGAACATTGGCTTACACGCAAATCAGCCATAAAATCTACTATAAACCCGAAGATATACAGAAAATACTCCCACTGATAGAAGAGAAGCACAAGCAAGCTAAATACAGAGGGAAGCGGCTATGAGAGAAGGAATAAACATACTACAAATCATAAAAACAAAAATGTATGAGTAATCAGCTAATTACAGAGAGCAACGAAAGGATAAAATCCTTTTTTCTTTCACTGGATAACCTTTCTTCGGCTTTGGAGCATGTATTTTCCTCCCGAAAACCAACACTCTACGGAGAAAGCTTTTACACGGACGAGGAACTGTCGAAGAAGTTAAAAATCAGCCGGAGAAGTTTACAGGACTACCGAAACGAGGGGCGCATTCCCTACGTCAAGCTGGGCGGGAAAATTCTCTACCGCTCTTCAGACATCGAAAAACTGTTGAAAGAAGGTTATCGGGATAGTTTTAGATAATGGTTCCACAGACACCCCCCCCAACCGAATATTTTTTCCTTTTTCGACTGATAAACACCTCTTAATAGAAGGAGAATGAATAAGACAGGACTATTTTGGAAAATACTCTTTTTCGTTCGGCGAAAAAGGAAGATTTTCCAAAATACCCGAAGGGCACCGGTCTTGTAGTTTTATTCCCTTCTTTTTTGTTTGTGTTCAGATGAAAGAGGACAATAAAAAAACGGCAGACTTTAAAAGTGAAAAGCCTGCCGTCGTTATATAGAAAATCCGTTCAATTCAATATCTGATTTTTAATGAGCATATCAACATTCCGAGAATTTCCGGTTTGGATATCTTTCTTATCAGCCATTTCCAAAGTATATGTGCATTCCTTGATTTAATTCGGAAAAGAACTTATATAGTTATTAGATTGTCATTATTAATCAACAGGATAGAGTAATATGGTAGGCAGATGTAAATATAGAATCATATTATTCTCCATTAGAATTTGTGATTTTTATAATCAATGTAATAAAAGAAATGATTAAAGCTGTTATAGCAAATAAGGTTGATATAAAGTATCTGTACCTATCGTTTTTTATTTGTTTTTCAAAACTTTTAAGAAGGAAAGCTTCTTCAATGTACTTATGAGATTCATTTACTATTTCCTGAATACCTTTTTTTCCTAAATTACTTTTTTGACATGACTTAATTCTTTCTCTTACATACTTAGACTTATATTTCTTTTTATAAATAAAAGATGTGTTACTTTTGTCACTTTCTAAAAAAGCGGAAAGAATAGTAATATCCTTTGCTATTTTACACGGGGGAGATTGATCTGCATTTCTAAATATATTACGAGTAAGAACATATTTCAAATAATACATCATTAATTCGTGTCGATTTTCTTTTTCAGAGATCTCTTTTATGTAGTCTAATACATTTGTGCTCATATTGTTATTTTTAACTACTGCTTATTGGAATCCATTGTTCATAACCCCAATTTTTATTTTCAGCTATGTTTTTCAAATACAAGTTATATCCTATATTTTCATACTTTTTTTTAAGTGGAGCTAATAGCTCAACATATTTTTCTATTCTTTTAACAAGTTCTTTATTTACAAATACTTTGTAATTGTTAAACAATGGATTGTCTTCAACATTTTCATAGTAACTATTATATAAATTTCCATTAATGACATAATATCTTAATGTATCAATATATCTTATGTGCGTATCAATAATACGGATTAAATATAATCTTCCTGGTTTTCCTTCAACATAATCCGCTTCATTATCTTCTTCAAGTGTAAATAGCCTAAAACAATGAACACTTTTCTCGAAATTTGGAATAATATCAGATAATGTAAATTTAACTAAACTATCAATGCATTTGTTTAATAAGGTAAATGTTTTGTCAATATTTTCAATAAATTCAGGAATAAATTTGTCTTTCTTGGAGTCATAATTTAGTTTAGTACATGAAAATAATGGCTTTTTATTATTTGCTCTTAAAGAAAAAAACTCATAATGTTTCATTATGTCTCTTAGATATATAAATCCAGATGGATTTATATGTAGTTTGATATCATTTAGCTCTTTGATAATATCATCTTCCTTAGATTGTCTTATTCGATTTATTTTTTTTCTTTCTTCTTCAAAATCCAATCTGGAAAATACTTGCTTGTTCATGAAAGTAATCAAATGACACCAATTTTCTTTGTGGAAAAGAAATAGATCAGAAATTATGTCAAAAAATTGTTTGTCATGATTTTTAAAAATTTCGTTATAACATTCATACAAAGAATACAAACCAACAGGGTTAACATGAATGTTTGTAGCGAACTCATCCATGTTGAATTTAGATAAATTATGTAAATTTGTTAGAAGTATTCTGGCAGGATTTACATGTCCACCATCTTCTCCACCTACTAAATTCCCATCTTCAAGGAATAATTGCCTTTTGAGATAATCTTTATTTAATAGATTTTGAATCAATAAATAATAAATTATTCCTCTTGCTCCATTTATTGTCTGTGGGATATCTGATAATTTTTTTATATCTGAAACAAAAGTGCTTCTTGTTTGATAAACTAAGTCAGAAAAAAATTCAGATATCTTACGTATGTTAAAATTGAAAAGAGGTAAAAAAGATTTTTTAGTATAGTCTGATTTGAATATATATTTTAGAAAATGTATTTGGTCTTCGTTTAGTTGTACATTATATTTTAAAGCTATATTTAATCTTTTGTTCAATATTTCAGTGAAATCCAATACTGGGATAAAATAAAATTCTTTACGTATATTTATATCTGCAAGTTGTCTGTTTATTATCGCACAATTAGCATCCCTTAAACAGAATATATTTACAATAGCTTTGTTTGTTTCTATTTTTAATCTACTTATTACTTGTTTAATATTATGGGTGATAATATTGATGTTTTTAGGAAAATCAGAATTGTGATGTTCGATTTCAATATGATCAATATTGTCAAATACAATTATAAGAGGGGCCTTACTGTTTATTTTTGTATTTGCAATTTCATTGAAAAGATTTGGATGATGCAGATATATAAGTAAGATTAAAAAAAGAAGATCTCTGTAGTCTAGGCCATTGATAAATTCTATAAAACTCCAATCTTCAATATCTTTTCCATTTTTATCTTTATAGAGGTTTGAAAGTCCTCTAAAAAAATCTTCACTAAATGAACACTTATTTATTTTAAGCATATTACACTTTATTATAAATAAGATCTCATTTATCTCTGACCTATTCATGTCATATAATAGGAAAAGCTTGTCTTGAAAGTATTTGTCAAAAATCCGTATACCTATAGGTTTACCATTTTGTGTTCTTTTCGTATCAATAATATTTGCAAAATCAAAAAATAATTTATTGTATTCTTTGCAATTATCTCTCAAGTACCATCTAATAAAAGTTGTTTTTCCTGTTCCACTATATCCATACAAGAATATATCTGGACTAAATTGTTCTGTAGAAGAACTGAAATAATCATCCAATTCACTTTTCTTTTCAATATAGACATCTGATTTGATAAAGTATTCTTCAAAAAATATTTCTTCCGTTAAATTTCCTTTAAAATCAGTACTATCATTATACGGACTTGCTATTAGGTAATCTAATAATTTAGTGTTACTCATGGTATTCTTACCTTAAATTACAAAAGATATAGCTGTTTGTTGCAAATTTATCAAATATTTTATAAAGTAAATAATAAAATGCATATACCTTTTTAAATTAATCACCTTTGTGGAATTTTCTTATTTCGGAATCACACTACCAAATCGTCACTTACTGTCACCTAATTTTAAATCCATTGTGGGTTTAAGTTTTGTCGTTTTATTCCCTTCTTTTTTCTTTGTGTTCAGATGAAAGAGGACAATAAAAAAACGGCAGGTTTTCAAAGTGAAAGCCTGCCGCCCGTTATATCAAATTATATTTATTTCAATAATTTACGACTATCTACTTCATACAATACCCGCATTTGTTGGATGGCTATCTGGTTGAGCTTTACTAAACGATCAGATTGTGGCATCCCCTCATTTATAAAAACCGCATTAAGATTTTCCATATTAGATAAACAAATAAGTTCATTGATTGAAGCATAATCACGGATATTGCCTTTCTTATCCGGATTTTCATCTCGCCACTGCTTAGCCGTAATACCGAAAAGAGCCATATTGAGAACATCCGCTTCACTGGAATACACAATAGATATTTGTTGAGCGGTAAGTTCCTCCGGTATAAGATTGTGCTTTACTGCATCTGTATGGATATGATAGTTGATTTTCGATAGTTCCCTCTTGGCTGACCAACCAAGCTGCCGCTGTTCATGTTCTTTGAGGCGTTGAAACTCGGTAATCAGATATAGTTTAAACTGTACGCTGATGGCTGACCCAAACTCAAACGCAATATCTTTGTGGGCGAAAGTCCCACCGTATTTTCCTTTTTGAACTACGATACCTATTGCATTTGTTTTATCAATCCATTCCGAAACACTCATTACAAAACTTGGCAATCCGGCCTGTGTTTTAAAGTGGTCAAATTCGACCACTTTAAAATTGGGGTTATTTATAATCTCCCAAGTTCCGAGAAATTCAAGCGTATATCTGTTTCGCAGCCAGTTCTTAATAATATCGGCTGCCCGGCTTCCACTTTCTTTGGCATTTGCCATATCAGTCAGAGATATATAGTCGCCATTATTTACACGGACAATCGTTATATCTGTTTCTTGTACTTTTATCTTAGCCATTTTCTCTTTCTTTTTTTCATTGTGTCAAATCAGCCACAATCCGGTTCTACAAATTTAATTTAAATTATTGATATCCTTTATATGTATGGGAACTATCAACCTTGTTGTATTCTCTTTTCTAAAGGACTTTTCAATTATAAATCTCCGAAACACTTCCGCATTTCTTGACTTGATTCGGAACGAAACAGCAATAATCATTTCCAGATTATACTGCTCCACAAAGTTGCCGTTCTTATAGTGATACATTCGGCAGGCTTCCGATTCACATAACACTCCGCTCTTGAGTATCGAAAGGATGTTGCATCCCACTTTGGAAACAAAAACCTCGAAAAGGTCAGCTATTTGATGTTTGGTCATCCATACCGTTCCATTCACAGGGGTGATCTTTACCTCAGAGGAACTTATCCTTATACTTCCCGTGTCCATTATCCTGTGATTTTGAATGTTAATGTATTGTTGGTAGATAGCAATTTCTCTACACCTTCCATATCCCTCAGGATAGAACTATCCAATACCCGTGCATAGTGTTGCGTCATTTTAGTATCAGAGTGGCCAAGCATTTTTGCCACATTTTCCATGCTCACACCATTAGCCAGGCACACTGATGTGGCATAGCTGTGGCGTGCAACGTGCGACGAGATTGGCTTCGTTATCCCGCATATGTCAGCCACTTCCTTCAAGTAGCTATTATATTTTTGATTACTTGGAACAGGGAACAACAATCCGCTTTCAACGCATTCAGGATAAGTGCTGTATTTATCTATTAACTGCAATGCGATCGGGAGTAAGGGGATATTACACATATTGTTTGTTTTCTGCCGTGTCTTTCGTATCCACGTTTTCCCTTCTTGGTCTTTTACCAAATGTTCCTTTGAAAGCTGCTGGACATCGCTGAACGATAAACCAGTGAAGCAACAGAACAGAAATACATCCCTAACTTGTTCAATCCTCTTTATTGTGATCTCTTTTGCTGCAATCGTTTGTATCTCTTCCATTGTTAGGAATTCTGGGTGCGTTGTTTCCCGCTTAAACTTGATTGAAACAAAAGGACTTCTCCTTACCCAATCATTCTCCAAAGCGATACGATACATCTTCTTTATATTCTTCAATCGGGTAGTAGCTGCGTTTTGGGCGCAACCTTTTTCTACTTTGAGAAACACTTCAAAATTTTGGATAAAGGCAGGGGTAACCTCACTAAGGTAGATGTCGGATATCTTATACTTCTTCTCCAAAAACTCCCTCACATATTTGGCTGTGGTTTCATAGCGTTGTACCGTTTTGGCTACAAAATCCTTTCCGATTAGCTGTCGGCATTGGTTGTTATGTTCATCGAAGAGTTGCAGTAATGTTTTCTTCGACTCATCATTCCCCATATAGATGTCCTTGATCCGGTCTGCGGTAATCTTCTTTCCGCTTTCTTCCAACTCACGGTGTATCTGGTAAAGCCTTACCTTGATATAGGATATGTAATTATTCAACTCTTCAACCATGCGGCCACTACCCTTGACACATTCTTTGGCTTGATTCCACTGTGCTACAGGAACACTTCGCTTAATTTGCACATCACACGTCCTACCTTCTACCGTGATTCTCAAACGGATCGGTGCTTCTCCGTTTTTTAATAGTTTGCTCTTCTTGATAAAGAACAAAACACTGAACGTTTTTCTTCTCATTTTTTCGTTGTTTTTAATGATACAAAGTTATTTTATATCCTTCAAAAACACGCTATGCAAAACGCTGTGATTCAGTGAAATAAAACCTAAATCGTGGGACATTACTGAAAGCTAAAAAGTCCCACGATTTGGGTACTTTTAGTTTGCTTATTTTCGCTTTTTTCTGCAACCTGTGCAAAAAAGAAAATCCCTGATTCCGTGTGGAAATCAGGGATTTACATTGATTTGCTTTTTTCTTTAGCTTATTTTGTGATCCGCCTGGTGATTTGCCTGGGGTTCGAACCCAGGACCCCATCCTTAAAAGGGATGTGCTCTACCTGCTGAGCTAGCAAATCTGCCTGTGCGTTTCTCTTGGAACGCGGGTGCAAAGGTAAGACATATTTTTAAATATGCAATAATGTGTACTTCTTTTTTTAGTTATTGATCACCATTTATTAATTCACGCTTGATTTGGCGTTTTATTTTTTCGTTTTCTTCATCGTTTTCTTCCATAAGGATAAAGCGTTTGTAATAAGATAAGCAGAGGGTTGTAAGGGGAAGGGCAATAATCAATCCTACAAACCCTAATAAGGTTCCCCAGATAGATAACGATAGCAAAATAATAGCAGGATTTAATCCCATGGCTTTTCCCATTATTTTAGGAACGAGGAACATATCCTGAATGACTTGTACTATGATTAAGACAAGAAGAGCCAACCCAATGATAATCCAAAAGTTCTCTCCCGTTTCCGCTGATTTTAATAGGGCTAGTAATATCATGGGAAGAATACCTAATGTTTGAAGATAAGGTACCAGATTTAATACTCCCATAAATAAGCCTAATGTAACTCCTAATGGGAGGCTGATTATTTTAAAACCGATTGCGAATAAGATACCTACACAAAAAGCCACCAGAGCTTGTCCACGGAAATAGCGATTCATACTTGTTTCTACATCTTCTACTAAACCTTGTAAAAAAGGACGGTATTTTTGAGGAATAAGTTTTATCCAACCATTGGCAATCTTTTCATAATCCAATAGAATAAATACGAAATAAAGAAAAATAATGAATACTACTGTAATACTAAATAATACAGAAAAAGTATTTGTCAGAATATTCCACATTTTAGGAGCGATTTGGCGTATAGCATTTAAAATATTCTCTTTACTTAGAAGCTCCATATATTCTTCTATATTAACATTGTTTTGGAGATAAGCCAACCATGAATCAGGAATTAAAGGAATATAGCCTTTGCCAGGACTTTGTGTACGGATTAATTCAAGTGCTTTCTCACTTTCTGTAGCAATTGAGGGTACAACAATCGCTATTAATATTCCTAACAGCAATAATAAAGTTATTATAACTGCTATAATGGATAAGAGACGGCTTTTGAATTTAAGCCGGTATTGGAAAAACTTCACAAGCGGCTGCGTCATATACGCGAGTAACCAGGCAATAAGGAAAGGCAATAATGCATTTTTAAGTAATCCTACTATATAAAGTAAGAATATGATCAGAATGACACTGAACACAATTCGAGTTACCCGATCAAATGTAAATGGTTTTTCAAACAGAGAGTTCATAAATCAAAAGTTTTTATCTTTGTGATAAACAACAAAGATAGAATTAAAGCAGTATACTCATTCAATATGAATAAAAAAATATTTTCAGTTTTTCTGTTTATTACTCTCGGATTAATAACACAAGCACAGGTACAGCCTTTAAAACAATTTCTGAGCTTGCCTCATATGAAAGGAGCTTCGGTCTCTTTCATTGCTAAGGATATAGATAATGGTGATATTGTGTACGATTTCGATGCTGAAAGGGAATTGATTCCTGCTTCTGTATTGAAACTTGTAACTACTGCAACAGCTTTAGAAATATTGGGTGAGGATTTTCGTTTTAAGACTTCTTTGGAATATGATGGGACTATTTCTAATGGAACGTTGAATGGCAATTTGTATATAAAGGGAAGTGGTGATCCAACACTGGGATCTTCTCATTTCGCACTTGATAGGAATAAATATACTCCCGATCAAAATACCTTCATCCCTCAATGGTTAACATCCCTCAAGAAAGCGGGGATTAAACATATAACAGGTGCAGTTATCTCTGATGAGAGTATTTTTGATACAGAAGGTACATCACTCAAATGGGTCTATGAAGATATGGGTAGTTATTACGGTGCAGGTTGTTATGGGATTTCAGTATTTGATAATATATTTAAATTTTATGTTTCATCAGCCTCTGCCGGAAGTAAACCACAAATACTTGAAACGATTCCCTCTATGCCCGATATACAGTTCCATAATTATTTGAAAGCAGCCCCTGTCAGGACAGATAGTAGTTATGTAGTAGGTGCTCCTTTTTCTAATGATCGCTTTTTGTATGGTATTATTCCGATAAATAAGGAAAGATTTTTGATGAGAGGAGATATCCCTGATCCTCCTCTGTTTCTTGCAAAATACGTTTCCACTACATTGGAGAAAGAAGGTATTTCAGTTAAAGGGAATCCTACATGTTACCGGCTCTTAATGGAGGAAAACAGATGGCAAAAGAAGGAACGGAAAATATTAGCAACGACCTATTCTCCGACACTTCGTGAAATTGTTCGGATCGTAAATGAAAGAAGCCATAACCTGTATGCTGATGCTCTTTTAAAGGCATTAAGCCTTCTATATGAGCCTAAGACAAATGAGGTTCTTTCAACAACTGGTAAAGGAGTTAAGGTTATTCAAAATCATTGGAAAACAAAGGGTATGGATATTTCTTCTCTTTGGATGTATGACGGAAGCGGTTTAGCAATTACAGATAAAGTTACAGCTTCTTTTATTTGTGATATACTTCTATATATGACTCAATCGGACTATGCGGACGCTTTCATCACTTCCCTCCCGAAGGCAGGAATGGAAGGTTCGGTTATAAACTTCCTGAAAGGTTCTTCCTTACAAGGTGTAGCTTTACTGAAGAGCGGCGGTATGAGTAGGGTTAGAAGTTATGCCGGTTATATAGATAAGGAAGGAAAAAGATACGCGATGGCTATCTTTGTTAATAATTATAATGGAGAAGGTAGAGTAATGATAAAAGATATTGAAAAGCTTCTCTTGTCACTGTTTTAATATGTAACTATGTTTTAGGTAATAAAGTTTTTTCTTTCAGAAATTCATAAAATTTATCTTTATAACTATCTGAAACAGGTATATATGTCTTACCGTATACAATACGGTTACGATCTATTACCTTGATCTTTTCGGGTTGAACAATATACGAACGATGAACTCTGATAAAGCGGTTTTCAGGGAGTAATTCTTCCATTATCTTCATGCTCATTAATGAAAGGATAGGACGTGGCTCGTCTTCTGTATAAATCTTTACGTAGTCTTTTAGCCCTTCTATATATAGTATTTTAGAAAGTTCAATCTGTATTAGTTTATATTCGCTTTTAATAAAGATCATTTCAGCTTCGGTCTTTTTAGGAGGTGTTTCATTTTCCGTTTTACGAAGTAGTTCATACCATTGCAAAGCTTTTGTTGCCGATTTCAGAAAGTCAGAATAGCTAATCGGTTTCAGTAGGTAATCCAGAGCATTCACCTTATAGCTATCTAATGCGTACTGTTGAAAAGCAGTTGTAAAGATTATACGAGTAGTAGGAGGTACAATACGTGAAAATTCTAATCCGTTCAGATCAGGCATTTGTATATCAAGAAATATTAATTCTACAGGGCTATTTTCTAACTCAGCAAGTGCATTGACGGCACTACTGAATGTCCCTTTAAGATTAAGAAAGGGAGTTTTTGCCACATAGCTTTCCAATAAACTGACAGCCAAGGGCTCATCATCTATTATTACACATGAAAGTTGCATTTGTTATAGATATATTTCTAGTCGCAAATATATAAATAATTTACATTTTCTTTCGAAATCTCAAAGGTTTGAAACAACCTTTAAAGAAGATGTAACTGGAGATTGGTATAATATCTCCAAAAGTGAAGAAGGCAGAAGACAGATAACTGTGAGATTTTTTGTTGATAAAGAGTTTGAAGAATTAAAAATAATACAAAAAGATAGTTTTTTTAATGCCTACATCTGAATTTGCAAGGGCTACTCTTCTTAGATTTTATTTTAGTGAGCTTCATATTTTATACCATAATTATTAGAGGTTTTATTAAAACATCTACATTCTTCAATTCGGAAGGGTCCGGTTTTAAATCAGACAGGTCTGGTTTTTATTCGCACGTTTCCCAATAAAATTCGGAAGCGTGCGAATTTTTAACTAAATTACCTGTTTATAATCAGGTTTTTCGTTTTTATCTATCACCTGTCACCAACATTTTCTAATCCTTTTCTACATACTGATTTAGGGTGTGACAGATCCTGTCATTTATCTGTCACCTATCTATCACCGGATCTCTTTACAGATATAAAATATAGTAAAATTGTACGCGTATATAACAAAATCGTACGTTTCGTAGTATTTTTAATCAAACTTAGCTTCCAAGAAGCAATAATATTCTTCGTTATCTTGTCTATATGAGAAAATATGCTTTCCTGGATAGAGTAAATTTAAACGTTTTCTTAGATTTATCAGACCTATTCCAGAGCCACTTTTATCCTGTTCATTTTTTGGAAAATAGCTGTTTCTAATGGTACAAGTTGCACTTTCTGATCCTGCATTTATTTCAATATGTATGAAAGAAGGATTATTATTGCTTACTCCATGCTTGAAAGCATTCTCGATAGGTGCGATAAATAATAAAGGTGCAATCAATGTCTCAGGAGATGATGTGTTGATTTCTGTTTTCACCTCTACGTTTTGAGGAAGGCGGATACGCATTAATTCAATATAATTATGCACAAAGTCCAGATCTTTCCCTATTGTCACATACTTGGCATTACTTTCATACAAAACATATCTTAGCATACGGCTAAGTTCGAGAACGGCTTCCTGCGCACGGTCTGTACTTATGGCTATCAGGCTATATATATTATTTAATGTATTAAACAGGAAATGCGGATTAAGCTGACTTTTCAGATTCTGTAATTCGGCTTCGCTTCGGCTTTGTTCTAACTCTTTTCTTGCAGCTTCTGTTTTATACCAGCTTTTTGTCATCTTGAGCGCGATACTAAAAACCGTAGCGAATGTGAATTTTATATAATCAAATAATATAAACCAGTATTTAGAGTCGGGTTTCGGAGGTCTTCTATGATCCATACCGGATGGAGGAGGAACCTGATCCATAATCAAATGGGTTACGATTGCCAATGTCGTAAATAATAGTAAGTTTGCAAATACGAAGTTCCATATTTGTCTGGTGAACAAAAAGCGTTTTACCAAATAGAGATAGTTAGCGTAAAAGACAATAACAACAGGAATGAAATTAACAGAAAAATGCATATAGTCTGACCAAGTGATAGTTTCTGAATACCTTCCTGATGAGAAAAAAGGGAAGAGCAAAAAGATACCCCAGCCTACAACATGAAGGAGCCATTCCCAATGTTTGGGAAGGCTCGAGTCCGTCACTATTTTACTTTTATTCTCATGCATAAACTTTTTATCTTTATTCGCAAATATATGGATTTATTCATAACGGATGGCTTCAATCGGGTCTAACTGAGCCGCTTTTTTAGCCGGATACCAGCCAAAAAACACTCCGGTTATTGTACATACGGCAAATGAAAGGAAGATAGTCCATACTTGAATAGAGATAGGGTAATGCGCCAGAGTTTTGACTGCAAAAGCAGCTCCTACACCAAATAATACGCCGATCAATCCTCCAGTTACGCTAATCAGTATGGATTCAATAAGGAATTGTGCCAGTATATCAATACCCTTGGCGCCGATACTCATTCGTAGACCTATTTCACGTGTCCTTTCGGTAACAGATACATACATAATGTTCATAATTCCGATTCCACCCACAAGTAATGAAATACCGGCCACAG
The DNA here is from genome assembly GCA_032054765.1 of Tannerellaceae bacterium. Classification (GTDB taxonomy): domain Bacteria; phylum Bacteroidota; class Bacteroidia; order Bacteroidales; family Tannerellaceae; genus DFXE01. The sequence goes on along the minus strand of DAMBSC010000008.1, from coordinate 176,383 downwards.
CCGCAAGTAAAACTGTCATCAGATCCGTTGTTGTTGTCATCATCGTGCTTAGTTCCTGCATAGAACGGATTGTAAAATCATCGTCATCGCTCAGTTTCAACTTGTGGTTGCGGCGTAGTATTTCTGAAATTTCTTCAATAGCTTGGTCTGTATATTCTTCCTTAATAGCGGAAGCATTGATACCTTGCAAATGGGTGATGGCCAGGACTCTCTTTTGTATAGTTGTGTATGGAGCTAAGATAACGTCGTCCTGGTCCATCCCCATGCTATTATACCCTTTGCTCTTTAAGACTCCTATTATTTTAAATGGTATTTTATTAAATCGTATGATTTGTCCGATCGGATCTTCTCCGTTAGTGAATAGTTCATCTATTACCGTTTTTCCCACAACACAAACTTTAGCTGCTGAAGTAATATCTTGTTCGGTAAACATATCTCCTTCATCTATACTGTATCGGCGTATTTCAAGGTAATCCTGATTTACACCATAAATAGTACTGGGCTTATTATTTGCTCCGAAAATAAGTTGTCCGGAACTATTGACTGTCGGAGATACAGCAGATAAAAAACGTGTTTCGTTTAATATGCTTTCATAGTCAGCGAGCTTTAACGTCTCCATTGCGGAAGCGCTCTGGCGAACACCACCCCGTGTATCTGCACCGGGTTGTATCATGATCATGTTAGATCCCATTTCGCTAATCTGAGATTGAATGCTCTGTTTTGATCCTTGTCCGATCGCCAGCATTGTAATAACAGAAGCTACACCAATGATAATTCCTAGCATAGTGAGAAAACCACGCATTTTATTATTCATCAAAGCTTTTAGTGCTATTTTTATTAAATTAGTTCCGTTCATAATTCATAATTCTTCATTCTGAGTTTACTCTCATTCATCATTCTCTACCGGTAGTTTTGCTAACGCTTCAGCAGCTGATTGAATATTATTATTTTCTTTATCATCAACAACTTTTCCGTCTTTAAGTAAGATATTGCGGCTACTATATTGAGCGATCTCAGGATTATGAGTTACAAATATAATGGTACTGCCTTTCGCATGCAGACGTTGAAACAGGACAAGGATATCATAACTGGTACGTGTGTCGAGGTTTCCTGTAGCTTCATCAGCAAGTATTACTGCCGGATCATTTACTAATGCACGTGCTATTGCTACACGTTGCATCTGCCCTCCAGACATCTGATTGCTTTTATGGTTCAGTCGGTCTCCAAGACCTACAGCTTCCAGCGATTCTATTGCTTTTGCCTTTCTTGCAGACGCGCTAAATGAAGAATTGTACATTAATGGAAGTTCTACATTTTCTATAGCAGTCGTTTTAGGTAATAGATTGTAACTCTGAAAGACAAATCCGATTTTACGGTTTCGTAATGTTGCACGTGCATTCTTTCCCATGGTGCGGACAGATATCCCATCAAGATAATATTCACCGCGGGTCGGTGTATCTAAGCAGCCCAACGTGTTAAGTAATGTGCTTTTACCCGAACCCGATGTTCCCATAATAGTTACAAATTCCCCCTCTTGTATAGTAAATGAAACCCCTCGAAGCGCATGTACAGTTTCATCTCCGACTCGGAAATCACGCGTTATATTGTCAAGTTCAATAACCCCCCGACCTCCTAAAGGGGTGGAGTCGTTATATTTATTATTATTTATATTGGTATTCATTGTAACTGTTTCATTTAATATAATAATATATCCCCCCTTTAGGGGGTTAGGGGGTGGGGTTATTTCCTCTTTCCCGGAGGGCCGGGCATAAAAGGACTTCTTTCTGTTGAGCCGTTCGATGCCATATCCGGCATCGAAGAAGTCAAATCCAATATAACTTCTTCACCTTCTGTAAGCCCGTCTATTATTTCAACGATATTTAGGCTTGATGTTCCTACTGTGACAAGCTTCGGTTGAAGTTCGTTACCCACCTTCTGCCATAGCATTTTTTTACCTGAAGGTATATCCTGTTCATCATCTTTTATTGTCAATCCCATAGGTTCCAGTACTTCCTTATACGGATAGAACCTGAAAGCTTTACTTGGTACCGTAAGAACATTTGAACGTTCTAAAGTATATATCGTTACGTTAGCTGTGAGACCCGGCTTAAGCTTTAATTCCGGATTATAGGCACTGATTACGACTTCGTAAGTAACAACGTTAGATGTTACGGTTGCTTCCAGCCGCACTTGAGTTACTTCTCCATCAAACACATCGTCAGGATAGGCATCTACTATGAACTTCACATTCTGTCCTTCTTCTACTTGGCCAATATCGGCTTCGTCAACATCTGCTATTACGCGCATCTGTGTCAGGTCATTTGCTATTGTGAAAAGAGTAGGCGTACTGAATCCTGCCGCAACCGTTTGTCCTTCTTCAACCGCCCTATTAATTACTACACCATCTATCGGACTGGTTATAATTGCATATTCAAGGTTACGCCTAACTTTTGTCATGTCAGAACGGTTACGATCATAATTACTTTTTGCTTTTTCGTAATTATATGTAGCCGTTTCGTATTCTGTATCACTGATAAGTTGCTTTTCATATAGTGTTTTACTTCTTGCATAATTTTTTTCCTGGTATTCAAACTCTGTTTTGCTGCTTGCCAGATCGGCTTCTTTTGAAAGAAGTTCAGCCTGAAGGTTTACTTTGTCCATTTCCGCAATAAGCTGTCCCTTAGTAACTACACTGTTATAATCAACATATATTTTATCAATTATTCCTGATACTTGCGTACCTACGTCTACTTTTATCACAGGTTCTACAGTTCCTGTTGCAGTTACAGAATTTGAGATAGAACTACGTGTCGCTCTGGTCATTTCCAACCTCAGGTTACTCTTAGAAGATTTCCCTGTAAAGAGAAACAAGCAAAAAGCTAAAATAGCTACAGATATTATACTGATAATTATCTTCTTATTCATATCATTAGTTCTTTAAAAATTGTCGTCAATTGGTTTATCCTGATATATATTTAATAACTGGATACTCATAACAGCCATATATTTGGATTGTAATTCTTGTTGCTGTGCGTTCAGGAGATTATTCTTTTCCGTTAATAGTTCAAGTGTATTTTTCATTCCCAGGAAGAATTGTTCTTCCGTAAGCTTATAACTCTCTTCAACATATTTAACCCGTTCTGTAGCGGCCAGATATTCGTTTTGTGATGATGTGGCATCCAGATAAATACCCTCTACCGTACGTAGTAACGCCTTTTGAGTATTTAGTAATTCTAACTGACTGGTAGTAACTGCCAGTTTTGCTTTATTGACAGCAGTCTTATTCGTGCGATTACTAAAAATGGGAATACTTACAGTTAATCCGATACTTTCATTGAACTTATTCCATACTTGACTACCGAAGGTATAATCTGTACCGGAAAGATGTCCGGTTCCTATTCCTGCATTCATTGAAAGTGTTGGATAATATCCTGCTTTTGCTTTCTTAATTTCCAGATTGGCAATATCTATATCCATTTCACTACTTCTTATTTCCGGCATTACCGAAAGTGAAGTTGCATAAATACTTTCTTTCTGAGGAAGTGGAGTCAATATATCTTCTTCAGTGAGTTCGGGTATAGCCAACTCTATTTCTTCTGTGATATCCAATTCTAACAATTGTTTTAATTGCAACTTATAGTTATCCAGATTCTTTTGTGCAACAACTAATTGATATTTGTCTGTACTATATTGGCTTTCTAGCTGAGAAAAGTCAACGCGTGAAATAGATCCTGCTTTGAGTAGTTCTTCGGCCCGGTCACGTTGCGCTCTTGAAACCTCTACTGTATTTTCATTAATACGTACTGCTTCATAGGCATAAAGTACTTGCATATATGTCTGAACCAATGATATTCTGATGTCATTTTCACTCTGCTCAATATACAGATCATTTACCTGATCCTGCAACTCCTGTTGTTTAATGGTATTTGTGCGACGGTTTCCATCAAAAAGTGTCCAGTTGGCATTTATACTATAATTTCCACTGTAACTATTATTTGTTTGTGCTTCATTTGAAGGGTAATTAACAAAACCCTGTGTAACGGAAGCTGACAAAGAGGGAAATAACTGTGCCCTGGCTTGTTTAGTATCTTCTTCGCCTGAAAGTAAATTCACTTTACTTTTTTTCACCTGAATATTGTGTTCTAATGCATAGTTCAGGCAATCCTGGAGTGACCATTGTTTAATGATCGTCTCATCAGCTAAAGCATGTAGAGGAATCAGCCAAGCAAAAAGAAATATTATTAATGTTATTTGTTTCATACTACTTAATTTGATAACCTGGTAACAACAGCAAAGCTATTATCTCATTTACTTTCCAGCAAACATTATAGAAGTAGAGCCTGATATAATAGACGAATTGTGGTTTTTGATCGACGAATAATTATTAATAAAATTTATATAGATGCCTGAAAAATGATATTTTATTAAGCGAATGAAGATATATTTATTAAAAAAATTATCTTTGTATTTATTCCGAAGATAACTGTGTATGCTTATTTTTTTGTTTAACTTTAAAAGAATGATTTATGAAAAAGATACAGTCTTTACTTTCTCTATTTTTACTAATATCTGTAATATTTGTAATTTCTTGTGGTCGGAAAAAAACTCAGAACAGAGCATAGTAAAGGAAAGCTCAACTGAATGGGTGACTATTTTTGATGGAAAAACATTTGATGGCTGGCGGGGATATAACAGAACAGATATTCCTTCTTTATGGACGGTCGAACCTGATGGCTCCATGAAGATAAACGGTGCTGGAGGTGGTGAAGGAACTGAAGGAGGAGGAGATCTTTTATATGATAAAAAAGTAAAAAATTTTGAATTTGAACTGGAATGGAAAGTTACTAAGGTTGGGGCCAATAGCGGTATAATGTATCTGGCTCGGGAAGTATCCGGTGAGCCTATGTATATCTCTGGTCCCGAATATCAGATATTAGGTAATGAAAATAATGAGCCTTCTCTTTGGAAATCAGGTTCGTTATATGATATGATTGCCGCTAATCCTCAAAATGCAAAACCTTTAGGTGAGTGGAATAAAGCAAAGATAAAAGTAGATAATGGTAACGTTACCCATTATCAAAATGATGCTGTAGTTGTTGAATATACATTATGGACTCCTCTATGGGAAGAATTATTAAATAAAAGTAAATTCAGTAAAGAAAAATGGCCGATAGCCTATGAATATCAAAGTAATTTGGGAGGAGAAAAAAAAGAAGGTTACATAGGCTTACAAGATCATGGGAATGAAGTATGGTTTAGAAATATCAAACTTAGAGAACTTAAATAATAACTTTATGAAATCAAAAATCAACAGAAGAGATTTTCTTCAGAAAAATGCAATGCTTGTTGCAGGGTTAACTATAGTCCCAAGTAGTGTTTTAGGTAGAACGGTTGGAAAAATAGCTCCATCCGACAAACTAAATATTGCTGGTATTGGGGTAGGAGGTAAGGGTTCTGTGAATTTACGTCACATGAACACTGAGAATATTGTTGCTTTATGCGATGTGGATTGGGATTATTCAAAAAATATATTTGCAGAGTTCCCTAATGCAAAGAAATTCTATGATTATCGTGAAATGTATGATAAAATGGGGAAAGAGATTGATGCTGTAGTGATTGCCACACCTGACCATACACATGCATTAATTGCAGCTGAATCTATAGTTATGGGAAAACATGTCTATTTGCAGAAGCCTTTGACGCATTCTGTTTATGAATCCAGATTATTGACAAAACTGGCTGAAAAGTACGGCGTTTGTACACAAATGGGTGACGAAGGTGCTTCGAGAGAAGAATTTCGATTGGTAGCTGATGTGATTTGGTCAGGAATGTTAGGTGAGGTTACAAAAGTAGAGACTTATACAAATCGACCGATTTGGCCACAAGGTTTACAACGCCCAACAGAAGAGCAACCGATACCTGAAACTCTTAATTGGGAGCTTTTCATAGGACCTGCAAAAATGCGTCCATACAACAGGGCTTATCATCCTTGGGATTGGCGTGGTTGGTGGGATTTTGGAACAGGAGCTTTAGGTGATATGGCCTGTCATATAATTCATCCTGTGTTCCATGCCTTGAATCTTGGTTCTCCTGATACAATACAGGCCAGTTCTACAACAGTTCTTCCTGATAGTGCTCCTCATGCCGAGTGGGTAAGATATACTTTCCCTTCCCGTGGTACAATCGGGCAAGCCAAAGTTGCTTTGCCTGAATTGACATTAGACTGGATAGACGGTGGATTAAAACCTCCTCGTCCAAAAGGGTTGCCTGAAGATAAGAAGTTTGGAGAAGGTGGTGTTGTCTACCATGGAACTAAAGATACACTCGTAGCGACAGGTGGTGTCTATCTTTTGTCAGGAAAAGAGATAAATAATGTATCATCCCAGAATAGAGTAGTTGAAATTTCTCATGAAATGGATTGGGTGCGTGCATGTAAAGAAGACAAAAAGAATCGAGTTAAACCTGTTTCAGATTTTGCTGAAGCAGGTCCGTTGAATGAAATGATTGTAGCAGGTGTTGCAGCAGTACGTTTGCAGGGGCTTAATAAGATACTTCGATGGGATGGTCCTAATATGAAGTTTACAAATATTAATCAAGATGAGACTATTCAACTTAATGACGAAATGATCAATGCTCAAACATTTGCGCAAGAATTAATAAAACATACTTATAATAACGGATTCAAATTAATTGATATGCCTGCATAAACTTAATAATATAATGAAAGGTTATTCATCATTAATATATTTAGACATTATTTTATAAAATTAATCTGGATAACCTTTCTGTTAAATGATTTATTTTAGCATTTTTGTCCAGTCTGTCACCTGATAATATCTTATTGTAATAAGATTTATTATCTGTAAATGTTGATAACTAAATTAATTTTTATGATTTAATAGCGAATAATTGAAGTAAAATTTGAAAGATTATTTGAAGGAAACTCTAGAGATGTAAATTGATCGTTGGGTATTGTTTATGTATTTAATATACAGTATATTATGTTGTTTTTTTGATGATTTATTTGCAATAAAATATCAATTGATTGAATATTTGGATCGTCTTTGCATTTGTATATTTCCTCTTTTTGAAGAAAAACATAAAAATATAGCGAATAATAATTAAAATATATGTATAATATAGATGAATGACAATTTATATATATCTTTGGTCAAAAATAAGAAAATGAATATTTTTTCTTATTTTATGTAATTTTTATTCCATAAAAAGTTTTCAAAGGCAAAAAGTGATTGTAGGCAAATAACGAATTCAATGATAGAAATTTTTGAGCTAGAAATAAATTAAATCTGGTTAATTTATGGCGAGACTAATAGTATCATAACAGAAATCCTAGGCTAACCAGATAACAATAACAAAATTATTTGTTTGTAATATTATACAATAATTTGAGAAGATTATTTGCTATGATTATTATTAACTAACGATTAACTCTACTTGTATGACATCAGTTAAGTTTCACTTACGTACTTCTTATGCAAAAGAAGAACGCCAGCGTCGTTTATATGTACGAATGATTCACGAAAGAAAAACTTTAAGTGTAAGTCTACCCTATCAATTATATACTAAAGAATGGGACAGTAAAAGACAAAGGGTTATTATTTCTTTCGATTCACATCGTCTTAATTACCTAAAGATGGTTGAAAAAGGATTGCATGAAGAGGAGACGAGGCTAAGTTCGCTTATAAAGACGTTAGAAAATAGAGGAGAGTTTACCGTATCCACACTTAAGACAATTTATTTAGAACGTAAAGAAGGCCATCAATTAACCATATTTACAGCTAAGTTATGTAAGGAACTAAACAAAGAGGGTTTAGTACGTACGGCTAGAGCTTATATATCTACAGTAAAATGTTTTATAGAATTCACAAAACAGCAGGATATTTTGTTTACACAGATAAATAGAAGATTAATATGTAGCTTTGAAAATGATATGAAGAAAAAGGGTAAGAGCCTGAATACAATCTCTTTTTATATGCGTAATCTTCGTGCTATTTATAATAAAGCAATTAGAGAAGAAGTTTTTGAGCCTCTTGATACTGATATATTTAAAGATGTATATACAGGAAATGAAATAACACCAAAACGAGCTCTAACGAAAGAAGAAATGTATAAATTATGTAGTTTGGAAATCATAGACCCGATATTACTGACTAGTTTTCGTCTTTTTTTGTTTAGCTTTCTTTCAAGAGGTATGTCTTTTGTAGATATGGCATATTTGAAGAAAGAAAATCTTGATAATGGTGTAATAACATATTATAGAAAAAAGACTGGGCAATTTATAGAAGTAACAGTCAATGCACAAATACAACAATTACTTTATTGTTTTGAAGAGCAAACAAAAGAATCGTCTTATTTATTACCTATAATAACCAGGAATGATATTTCTGAACGTTTACAATATGAAAGTGCTTTACGTTTACAGAATAAAAGATTGAAGATTATTGCAGATATGTGTGGCTTAAAGAAAACACTTTCAACACATGTAGCTCGCCATAGTTGGGCTTCAATAGCAAAAATGGTAAATTTACCACTTGCAATAATTAGTGAAGGTTTAGGGCATACCTCAATGAAAACAACTTCAATTTATCTGGCTTCCTTCAATCGTTCTGTTATTGATCGTGCAAATGAAAAAGTTACTAGGTTGATAAGTAATATAATATAATTTAATATAAAATCAATATACTACTAAAAATATGTAATTAAAAAAGATTGAAGATATGTATTTTTTCTATATTTGTTTATTAGTATTTATTTTTATCAAGTCTGTCACTTATCAAGTGACGGAAAAAAATAAAATCAATAAAAACTTACGCAAATATGTAGGCTTTTTTCAGGAATGGGATTCTTAATTCACGTAAAATTATTCACAATCTTCAATTCTGATTTCTTTTTTCACATAATGGTTCCTAATTTCTCCGGGTGTCATACGCCATTCTTTTTTACAGAAGTCATTCATTTGAGAAGTGGAAGAGAAGCCACATTCTTCAGAAATAACTTTAAATGGTTTTGTGCTATTGCTTATTTGATGTAATAAATATTTCATTTTTTTTTGTTTCATCCATCGATAAGGAGAGATATTAAAAACCTTTTTAAATTCTTTTTCGAAACTAGATAGACTTAAATTTGCTTTTTCTGCAAATTCTTTTACTGTTTTAATTTCCTGATAATTTTTTAGAATGAAATAAGTAAATTGAGCATTTACACTTAATAATGGTTGAAAGAATGAAGCTAATTCCTTTTTTGTGTAATAACCTTCCAATAAAATAAAAAATTCTCGTAATTTAAGCTCAGAAAGATAATAATGATTTATACCATCTTCAAAATATGCATTTATTGTATTTATATACGTTTTTAATTGTTTTTTGATAATTAAAAAAGAGATTTCGTTATCTTCATCTTCGGCCAAATTTAGGAATTCTTCAACAATTAATTGTTTACATAGGTTTATATGATCATTTATTTTCAATACAATTAGTGTTGTATTTTTTGTGAATGAAAGTCTACAATTGATATTAGGAGGAAAAAAGATGAGAGTGTTTTTTTCTATAGTGTTTATTTTATTATATAATGTAGAGATTCTTATTCCACCTTCCATTATAGCTATAATTTCACCTTCAATTATTTTAATATTTTCTTTCTGTCCTCTTTTAAAATATAAAATATTTATTAATGATTCGTCTCTCATATTAATAGGTGAATTAGTTATTTGTCTTTCGTTTATATTCATAAAACACTGACTGTTAATGGGTTTTTCTAATTGTTTTTCATTTATTACTGATTTGATATCAAAAATATCTTCTATTTTACTTGAATTGATACCTATTTCTCTATCTATACTATAATTATGTTTCTCCAATATTTCTCTAATACATGATTCATTGTTATATATTAGACATATGTTTATTGATAAACAGATGGTTATATTCTATTAAATTACTGGTCTGTCACTTGATAAGTGATAGAAGAGAAAATGGATAAAATATAACCCTAAATTCATTTGGTTGGATGACTAATACAAGTAACAAAAACTGATGAGATCGAAAAAAAGTGTAGCCGTTTTTAGTATTTACCAAGCAAGAAGAACTTCCCTAATCATATTTTTCTTCTTATTATTTTTCATCGGCCTACGTTCACAAACGATAGGAGTGAAAAGTAATGTGTTATATGATTTAACAAGTACAATAAACTTGGGTTTTGAAGTGGGGGTAGGACCTAAATGGTCGTTAGAATTGCCCGTTAATTATAATCCATGGAGTTTAGGAACAGACAAGAAACTTAAACATTGGCTGATACAACCGGAACTTCGTTATTGGCTCTGTGAGCGCTTTAATGGTCACTTCCTGGGGCTACATGGACATGTGGCCGGTTATAATGTTGGAGGTATTAAACTGATAGGCCTGGAAGATCATCGTTATGAAGGGAACCTCTACGGTGCTGGTTTTTCATATGGCTATCAATGGATATTAAACAAAAGATGGAGTATTGAAGCTACATTAGGTATTGGTTACGCTTATCTGGATCATTCGAAATATCCTTGTGAGAAATGTGCGGCAAAAGAAGGCGATTATACAAAAAACTATTTTGGTCCGACCAAAATAGGGGTAAGTTTTATTTATATAATCAAATAGGAGGAAAAAAGAATGAAGAAGATTATATATATATGTATAGCGCTTTTACACTTATCTTTTGCGTATAGTCAAACATCCATTTTTAACGAACAAATCCCTGTAAAAATACAACGTTTACGTCAAGCTGCTGACTCTGTGCAACTAGTTGTGGATTTCGATTTTAGAAATCTTAAAGTAAGTACAGATCGCTCATTAGTTCTTACGCCTAATTTAACGGATGGTCGCGGAAATCAGGTGAAGATGAAAAATCTAATGTTAAATGGCCGTCAACGACATAAAGCTTTTATGCGTGAAATACAGTTGAATGGTTGGGAGCGTGATGTTAAGCAGACCCATTATGATGTACTAGAATTGAATAAAAATCGTAAAGTTATACGATTTCGTCAGACAGTTCCATATGAGACATGGATGCGTGAGGCCAGGCTCGATGTTGAAACCGATCTTTGTGGTTGTGCAGGACATGTACAACAATTAGGAAGCGAGAAAGTGGCTAACCGTATTGTTATGGAAGGTGCAAGGGCATATAAAGCCTCTGCAAATGTAGCCTATCTGATACCGGAAGTAGAAGCAGTTAAATCACGTAGCGAATCCAATAATGTATTTCTTGATTTCCCTGTTGCAAGAACAGAAATTAACCCCGGTTTTGGAAACAATCCAAGGGAACTGGCCAAAATAGAAGGAATCATCAATGAGATACGTAATGACAAAAACCTTAAAGTAACAGGTGTAATGATTACCGGTTTTGCTTCACCTGAAGGTGATCTTAATTTCAATAACCAACTCTCAAGAGGTAGAGCAGAATCATTACGCAATTATCTTTCGATGAAAGCTAGTATCCCCCCTCAGATGTATCAGGTAGGTTATGGAGGTGAAGACTGGGAAGGACTTTCCAGACTGGTAAGAAACTCATATATCGAGCCCAAAGGTATTATTTTGAATATTATCCAGACAACAAGTGGTGAAGATCGTAAGCAACGACTTAAAGCATTAGGAGGAGGATCAGTATATCAACGTATGTTACATGGCTTATATCCGCAATTAAGACGTGTGGTAGCACGAATAGATTATACAGCCAGAGGTTTCAATGTTCAGGAAGCTAAGCAGATTATTAAAACCCGTCCGCGTCAATTAAGCTTAAATGAGATGTATCTGGTAGCTAACACATATCAGGAAGGAAGCAAAGAATTTGTAGAAGTATTTGAAACCGCAGTCAGGATGTTTCCTGATGATCCTGTGGCTAATTTAAATGCAGCTGCATCAGCCTTATTAGATAAAGATATAATACGGGCAGAAAGATACCTACAGAAAGCGGCAAAGAATTCACCAGAATATTATAACAACTTAGGAGTATTGGAGATGATGAAAGGCAATAACTCAAGAGCAGCCAACTTATTTAAACGTGCTTCAGAAGAAAATTTGGATGCAGCACTGAGAAACCTGGATGAACTAAAGCGAAAAGAAGAAGCAGACAAACAACTCAAAAATTAATCATAAAGAAATAACATACTAATAACCCATTAAATCAGATTTAACAATAAAAGAGAAAACAATTTTTAAAAAGAGAATCAATTTACTACAAATTACCAAATGTATTATTAATTAAATTCAAATGAAAATGAGAAAGACATTTAAGTTTTTTATGTGTGCTGCTATTATGGCAGTAGGTTTCGTTGGATGTTCTAGCGAAGATGTTAATCCAACACCGGATCCTAACGGTGGGGGAGATGTAACAGTGGAAGAAGGAAAACCTACTTTTGCAACGTTTAGTTTCAACGTTCTTAACGGCCCCGAATCAAAAGCTTCTATGGTAGATGATACCAATGAGCCTGCAAATGTTAACAGTATCCGTTTATTGATTTTTAAAACAGGAAATTCTACTGTTTGTGAAACTAATACTGCTTACAAATCAGGAGATACAAACTGGGATAATACAAAATCTGCAACTGTTAAATTAACATCAGGTACAAAGAAGATTTTTGTAATTGCTAACGCAGAAGAACAGACGAATATAAAAGCTGCTTTGGATGCAATTTCTGTAAATACAACTACACTGGCTGAATTTTATAGTAAAATATATGAATTAGGAGGAAATAGTGTTAGTCAATTCAGTATAACTGAAATTTCTGATAAAACAAATGGATTAATAATGAGTAATCCTGTTGATATTACATGTCAAAAAACACTTGCTTCCGGTATTACAGAAGATCAATCAAGAACAGGCAGTTCAGATGCGACAAATAGTTTCACATTCTATATTCAACGTGCTGTAGCTAAAGGAAAAGTTTCTTATAATAACGCTACAACTTTGAATACGACTGATGGTATGGGAAAATTGACAGGTCTAACTTACGGTATTCATAATGTGAATCGTTCTGTATATTTGTTCCAACAATTTGCTACTGATAATGTGGATTCTTATATAAATGATATTACAAAATATGTTCTTCCAAGAGCTCCATATTACAATCAAATGGATGGATGGTCAGAAGCTGATTTAAAAGATAAAACGAAATATTTACCTTACTATTATACAGCATATGATTATGAAGGTAATGGATCGTTAACTTTATATGAAAAAGGAAACAGTAGTGCAAAAACTGTATATTTTACAGAAAATACAAATAATGTAACTCGTGTAGGTAATTCTACATTTGCTTTGATATCATCAACATTCCTACCAGGTGCAAACAAAGTTGTGAAAAGTTTTGATTATGATGAAGTAAATAAAAAATTTATCAATGTTACATATGAACCTACTGCTGCAACAACAGGAAAAGATTTATATAAAACAACTCAGGCAGCCGAAGGTTTAGCTCAGAACTCTTTATTTACTGATATAACATTGGCATATAAAGCCGCATATTGTATACAGCATCAAATTAATCCATCAGGTACACCTCCTACTCCTTCAAATGAAGAATATATTATGAAGTACACAAATGGTAAATGCTATTACCGTTTGAATATAGGTAAGGGAAATACTGCAGATAATTCAATAGAATATGGTGTAAAACGTAATTATAATTATCAGGCTAACATTACAAAATTTGCTGGTATTGGTGAAAATGATCCGAGCAAATTGACTGATGCACCTGAGCAACCACTAGGAATGATGACTCACGTAACAGCAATAATTAGTATTGTTAACTGGCGTGATGCTAATTCTGAAGTAGAATTATAATATAAACTATTTATGAGGGTGTGTTTTTAAACACCCTCATAAATTATTTTTTGGAAAACAAACTTTATTAAATAGAAACCGATGAATAGATTAAATATAGTAGGCTTAATAAGTATATCTATCCTTGTCATGATTTTGCATGGATGTGTAGCAGATGATTTATCGGATTGCGGAATTAGTATACAGTTCAGCTATAAAAAGAATGTTGAAGGTATCGATAAATTCTCGACAGATGTTCAGAGAATTACTTTGTTTGTTTTCGATTCTAATGGTCTTTATGTCGGTGAATTCTCTGATGAAGGAGATGTGCTGAAAAGTTCTAATTATAGAATGAATGTAGGTTTAAAATCCGGTTCTTATAAATTGGTCGCTTGGGGAAACCTTTGTGATGATTATGAATTGCCCACTTTTACAAAAGAAACAAATATAGAAGATGTTAGATTGTCGCTTAGATCACAGGATAATATAGTGAATGAACATCCCACTCATCTTTTTTATGGGGAAACTGATGTTGAATTTGATTCTGAGACTATAGGAAGGAAATATGTAGAATTAGATATGATGAAAAATACAAATACTATTATTGTAAGGACAAAAGAGTTACCCATTAATTCGGAATATAGCGACAAACGTATGAGAAAATCCGAAACTCCAGAATATGAATGTTTAATTACATCCAAAAATAAAACATATAAATTCGATAATTCTATAATCGGCGATGATCGATTAACATATATACCAGCCTCTTCTGCAAGTGTAGAAGAACAAACATTAAAGTCAGATTTTGTTATTATGCGTGAATTAAATGATGGGACAACTGAATCCAGAATAATTATTCGCGATTTTTCTACCAAAAGTTCAGAACCAAAAGAGTTATTAAATGAATCTCTTATCCCATTTCTGATTCCGGCATCAGTTACAGGAGATTTAGACATCGATTCTGACTTTGAATTAGACGTTGTATTACAATATGGCAATGGAACAGTTACTATTATTATAAATGGATATGTTGTTGTAGAAGACGAATGGGTAGTAGGCTAAACAAAGAGGAAAAGATATCAGATATGAAAAGGAAAATATATATATTAACATGGAATCTATGGTTATTTCTTGTCTGTCTTGTTTCATGTAATACAGATGAGATGGGCAAAGACATAGATGAACCAAAGCTGGAAGAAGTCCCTTTATTTATTCCGTTTACAAAAGCTGTGAATGATGGCAATGTGGATAATAAAATTGTATCAGCTAGATTAATAATTTTTGATACAAAGACGCATAGAGTATTGATCAATACATACAAAAGTCCAGCTGAAATAAATTCTTCATCCATTATTTCTTTCAAAGAAATAGTGAAAGTAGGTAATATTGACCTTTTCCTTATCGCGAATGAGATTAGTACATGGAGCCTAAACAGTTTTAATGTAGGGAGTATAATTTCGCCAGAACAATTAAAAAATAAAATTTTATCTTTTTCTACTTATCCTTCTGTAAGTGAATCACAACAGATACCCATGTTCGGGAAATTTGAAAATATTTATATAGACACGAAAGGTAGAACATTCTTAAGCAATGGACAAGAAATTGATTTGTCATCAGCAACCCCGGGTACAGTTGAAAGACTTTATTCAAAAGTAAGTTTAAATATTAATTGTGATTTTTCAAAGCTTTTAAATGATGGAGAAGCGATAGAAATTGAAAGTGTGTCCATGGTACGGATGCCTAAGAGTTCGTTTCTATCTCCAGGAAGATATAAGGGTTCCAGTACTTCTGATTTTATTATGAATGCTGCTTCCATATCTCCAACTTCTTCTAACATTGGATCTAACGGTTTTAATATGAATTATTTATTTTATATTCCTGAATATTTAGTCGATAATACTACTTTATATAATTATTTATCAGTAGTTACGCGATTAAAAGAAACTCCAAGTACGAAAAAGTCATTTAAAATAGCGGTATGTGATAGTATTAAAAATAATAATGCATACTTATTAGGAGGTACAGCTAATGCTTCTGAATTAACGGTTAGTAGAAATACCCATTATAATATCAAGGCAACAATTGTCTCTTTTGAAGAGACTAGTAATACGGGTTTGGATATTGTTGCTAAAATAATAGATTGGAATGAAGGAGGCACAACAACACCCGATCCGGAAGTATATTCTTTAACTCTTTCTGAAAGCTCGTTTAAAATTGGTTCAACAATAGGTATTGCTAATAATCCGTATGAGGGAGTTGTTACAGTTACAACAAGTAATCCGGCTGGTTGGACAGCTAAGAGTACTTCTTCTGGTCTCACGATTGTAAGTACAACTAATGATAAACTCACATTTAAAATTGCTGCGTCAACAAGCGTATCATCCTGGACAATTGATGTTGTGACAGGAAAAGTTACAAAACAGATAAAAATAACCCGAAATTAAAAAGGGATTGCTATACGATAAGAACAAAAAGAAGCTATATAATGAAAAAGTGGATTATATATATTTTAGCCTTACTGTTTTTAGGTGCTTGTACGAATGATGAACAATTCATTCCTGATGACAGGCAACCAAACGGTGGAGAATCGGGAGTGACGATCAGTCTGAAATTCCCCCAATCTTCTCCCGGTACGTATGCTTTTACCGAAGCGCAGGAAAACAGAATAAACTCACTTGAAATACTTGTTTTTACTGGAGGAGGAAGTGCTAATGCCTTAGATGATAAGTTTGCTTATAGTATAAAAGTCCCGGCAGGGGGTATAACCGATTCAGTGGGTGGCGCAAGTGTTAACGGGAATATCAAGAAAGTACCCGTTAAACTAAAAAGTATGAAAGATAAACAACGCTTAATACTGTTAGCCAACAAACCAACTGATATTAATTTGTCAACATCCGATACTGCTGTTGGAGCACGATTAGGAGATATAATCGATAAACTTAAATTCAGCGGATCTCCCTGGAGGAAAGATAATCTAGGCAGCTCTGATCCGGCATTTCCGATGTGGGGGCAGCAGACTGATTCCATACAATTTCATTCTGCAAATTCAAGTTCACCATCAAAAATTGAAATCAATATGATGCGTGCCTTGGCACGTATAGAAGTAGGAGTCGATCTCAATGGAAGTGATCCTGCACTTGGCTTCGGTAGAGTATTTAAAATAGACAGCATATATTTATGCAATTCTACTGATTCCGGTTATATGGCACCCCATTTGGATTATTTAAAAAGTAAGCCAGCAAACTCTTCATTACCGGGAGTTACTTCTATAATTGTTGATAAGCCTAATCAAGCAGTCAAAAGAATTAATTATGTTGGATATAAGTTTGCTAACAATCAATCAGCTATGTTGCGCACTATCTATACTTCCGAATCTGACTCGTTAAAAGGTGATTACAAACCGGCATTCCTTATCGTAAAAGCTAATTATTATGATGAGAATTTCTATTATCGTATTGACTTTGCCGAAAATGGGAAATACAATGCCCTGCTTCGGAATAATACTTATCTAATCAACATTGTAGGAGTACGCGCTCAAGGTTATAAACAGTTACATGATGCCTTTATGTCTCCTGTATCCATTCATAATTATTCGTTGATGTTGGACGATAGTGATTTGTTGATCAATGAGGTGATTACTAATGAGCAATATATGCTTGGTTATTCATCCAGTCATATACTTTTAGACTGGAATGAAAGTTTAAGTATTCCTATCAAAACAGATTATTCTTTAGGATGGACAGCCTCAGCAACCGGAGATCATACATTCACAAATAAAACCGGCGCAGGAGGAAGCATTACATATCTAACAGACAATACTTTGGGGAATAATACTACAGGAATACCCAAACAATTTACGATACATCTTTCGGCAGGTTCATTGAAGAAAAATATAACCGTTATTCAAGGTACAGGTTCAAACTCCTATATGGTAACACCTGGCGGATCAATTCAAATACCGGTTAGTTCTGCAAATCAAGCCGGTGACCGGTTAGGCAGTTTTTCCGACTATAAGGTAGACATACTTTGGCGAAATGGAGCTACAATTAGTTTAGGGTCGCCAACAACAAATTTAGGGAAAAGTAGTCTTCTGAACATTATTGCCGGATCGTCACAAGGAAATGCAGTCGTGACGTTAAGTAGGGCAAATGTAATTATTTGGAGCTGGCATATATGGGTAACAACAAATGTGACTACTACGCTTTCAAATAACGGATACGTATTTATGGACCGTAATTTAGGTGCGACGGGAACCGGCGGCACTTCTTCCTACGGATTATACTATCAATGGGGACGTAAAGATCCCCTTATTACAGGAAGCGCTACGGACTTTCCGGCTTCCAATAATCTGAACAACGCTATTAATAATCCGGATATATTCTACATTCCTATCACCCACCCTTATGACTGGACCGGCACCACCCAGAACAATAATCTGTGGAATACCACCAGCGGAGAAAAGAGCCCGTACGACCCTTGTCCGTTTGGATGGCGTGTTCCGGTAGTAAATAGCGAGGCAACCTCTCCATGGGCGGGATTTACAACAAATTCGAGAAATGGAATAACGTTCTCATTGGCCGGAGGATTAATGATGAACAACGGACGGTTAGCAGAAGCAGGAACGCAAGGCTATATATGGAGTGGATCAGCAAATGATACACAGGCTACCGTTTTCAGGTTTACCGGTTCATCTGCCGACCATACAAAAGTATATCGGGCTAATGCTTATCCGGTAAGGTGTGTGAAAGACGTAAAGAAACCCTGATAAACAAATAATAGAGCGATAACAAAAAGAATGAGATGACAGATATGAAGAGGTATATAAATATGAAAAGAGTATTTGGTTTATTGTTTCTGATAACATTATTAACAGGTAAACACACGATAATAGCACAGGTTGATAATACTACTTATCATGTGACACATAATGTTGGGAGTGCTACTGGGCCACTAACTATACCAGGAAATAGTAGTCAAAATTATATTATTACTGGAACGACTACAACTAATAATCGTCATATCATTATTCAACGTGGCTATGAAGGAACTATAAAGCTCCAAAATTTGAATATGACTTGCTCTAACAGTTCAAATTCCCTCATATTGGTAGAGGGAGCAACGGTTGGTCGAAGCACCACCTATTATAATGCAGATAATATGAATCCGCTCACGAAAATGACTATTGTACTAGAAGGTTCAAATACTTTGTATTACAGAGGTTCTGGCAGTGGTTGTTGTATTGAAGTAATGCAAGGAGCTCAAGTCCATTTTCGTTCAATTGATGAAAATGACAACTCTAAAGGTTTATTAACTGCAAAAATTTTACCGACAGGAACTAGTACATCTGGAGGATCAACAGGAGGGGGAGCAGCTATCGGTTCTAGAATATATAGCAATGCTTATAATACAGCGGGCACAACAGAAGGTGAAGACGCTCTATATACACCGTCAGGTCCAGTAGCAGGACGGGAGATCGTTCCTACAGCGGGTGGCAATGTCATTATTTCCAGTGGTACAATTGTTGCTCAAGGTGGACATGGAGCTGGCATAGGTGGAGGTTTTAGGCATTATTATAATGGGATGATTGTAATCTATGGGGGAAATGTAACCTCAAAAGCTTATTATCATGGTGCAGGAATTGGAAGTGGATGTCCAGAGGGTACTGGCGTAATGAGTCCCGATAATCCAAATCATGGTCCAGGGAGTACTAACCCGAGGTATTATGAAACATATTATACCTCAAAAAGTGCAATTTTAGTACTTCCTCCAGCGGAAATTGAGGGAGCAGGAGCGGGAGTGACATCGGGAATAGAAGTCCCTATATTAGCTTTAGCAGGTACAAAAACCAAAGTTTATGTAAATGATCCTAAAAAACCAGAATTAACAATTCATACTCAAGATTATGAACCTAATGCAGATATTTATGTTGATTTAACTTCAGTCCCTGAAATAACAGATATTTTTACCGCACTTGATATCCCCTATCCTATCAATGCTGCTAAATTTGGGACAACTAATGCTGAAGGTAAATTAATTCTTAATGCACAGGTTGATCAAGAAATAACCTTTTTTACGGATAAAAGTAGTTCAGGGGTTCATCCATCATATCCGAATATGCAAGGTCGTCCTTATTTACCAAAAGATGTAACGATTCCTTCTGGTAATAATAATGATAAACATGATATTGAATTAGAATTCTTACCGGTCGATATTTTTATGGAGATTTTTGAAGCAACTTCAAAACCGTTAGTACAGGGATATACCGTTGCTGAAGCAGTAGAAAAAGCCTACCATTTGAAGATTCTTTATAAAGATACAAATCCAATGACAAGTGTAAATTACGAACTGGAAGACGGAAATGCTTTCGACGATTTGATTTTTCTTGCGGCGGATAGTTCTACTATTATTTCAGCTCCTCAAAACTTAACCAATGGAATGACATTCTATATTATTGTTCCATTAAAACATGGAATGCTTGTTGCGAATTATCTGGATGTACTTGCGATTAGTGGGTTTTGGAAAGGTATAAATACAGGGAAGATACGTAAAGTGCCTGAACAGCGGGTCGTACTTGATGATACCAACGATAATAATCATATCAAAGTAACTGCCAATCCGAATCAAGGGGCAATTGCTACACCGGCTTCATATACAGTAACATTAAATCTGAATATAAACCATACAGGACTTGCTATAAGTTTTAATAAAGATGATATACAGGCCAGGTATTTGGTGACTACCGAACCCGATTATGACGCAGCAGTAGCAGCTGTACCTGTAAATCAATGGCCATTCTTGAATACTCCACAAAATAATGCAGAAAATGTAACAACTACTGTTTCATTTGCTGACAAAACAAGCGGAACATACTATATTCATTGGTTTGTTATATCCGGACCCATATATGCACATAGTAAAACAGTGATTGGTCCGCCTCCGGCTACATATGGAGGATTCGGGCCCTATTGTATAGTGGGCCTGAATGATGATTTGGCAACTACCTTTGAATATAGTTCAGTTGGGATTGATATACTCGATAATGATGTATTGCAACAAGCAACTCTAAATGGTGTATCATCCGCTTTAAGTCTTGTTACAGAACAACCCAAAGCAGGTATACTTTCTGCTAACGGACACCAGATTATATATAAACATACAAATGCAGCAGTATTGACGAACGATGTTGATTCATTTGCCTATAAAATAAGTGTTGATGGGACAGATATTACCGCAAAAGTATATGTATATGTAATCAGAAGCAGTAACGGTAGTTTTGCAGCCTGTAAGGGAACTCCGACTTATCCGATCGCCTTATTAGGTTCTGATGTGGATTTCACATGGTATGATACTAATAGTAACCAGATCCATACAGGTGCGACCTATACATTAAATAACGTGCAATCGGATGTACAGTTGGGTGTTGCGCCGAAACGCTCTGCTAATCCTTACAAAAATTTACCCTTCCCGGTAGCTTTGTTAACAGTAAAAGTAGTAGATGCAGAAGGTTCGGCTACGATGCGTTGGACAGGAGCAATTGATACTTGCTGGCACAATCCGGGCAACTGGGTACAGGTGACGTTAACCGGGGAAATCCCTGTTTCATGGTTGCCGAATGGTTGTACGGATGTCATTATCTCATCTGATGCCGCGAATTATCCGATGTTGGTAAAGGCGGGCGAATGTCAGAATATAGAAATGAAAGACCGCGCTATGCTGGCAGGTATTCATTATTTGACGTATGCGAATGCTACCGTTGAATTTAAACTGAATCCTTCTGAAAAGGATCGATTCATTATGTGGTCGGCTCCACTGAAGTCCATGTATTCCGGCGATTATCATTATAAAACTGGTGGTAATCCTACATGGGGAGATGTATATATGAATCTTTTCCAGCACAAGAACCCAGCCGACAATACAAGCGTCGCTGCTGTAAATAACTTTACTGCTACATTCGGTGAGTTGGGCGAAATATTACCATTGGGTAAAGCATTTAACCTGCGGGTAACAGCCACTACCGAGAATTACGGTAAAACATTTACTTTCCCGCAAACATCTACATCCTATACAGATGCTAATAATAATACGTACAACAATCTTACACGTACGAACGGTAGTAAGTTTATTGTTGACAAAACCCAGTTATTAACCAATGGTACATTTGACATGGCTGTTGCAAATGATATCGCAGGAAGCTATCTGGTACAAATCGTGAATCCGTATATGGGCTATCTGGATATAGAAAAGTTTCTGGCTGATAATACATCTGTCGCAAGTGGTTATGCTATTTGGAACGGGAATGTAAAAGAAAGTTTTATACAGGAACTTACGGGACCTTATGGAGCCGGTAACAGGTACAGGATTATAACGCAGACCATACCCGCTCAGACAAAAGGCCTGATCCCGCCATTGCAATCTTTCTTTGTGACAAAGAAAAACACGGCAAAGCTCAATACCGTAAAAATGTCTCCTGAATGGACAACAACGGTTGGAGCTACCCCGTACGAATTCCGTAGCGCTACGGAAGAGTCAGAAAAAAATATTCTTCGCATACAGGCTATGCAAGGAGATAAAAAGAGCTATGCGATATTACATAACGATCCATCTGCTTCGACTACTTATAGTCCGGACGAAGATATGTATAAGATATTCTATGATGAGATTCTTTTAGAAGTTTACTCTTTTGCATCTGCTAATGAAGCATTGGCTATTAATTCAAGAGGAGATTTCTCAGAAGAAATAAAATTAGGTGTACGTGTGAAAGAAGAAGGAGAAGTGAGCCTGAACTTTCAATCGGTAACCGGATTTAATCATAGAGTATATCTGATCGATAACGAGTTGAAAGGAAAAGATAAAGAGATTGATCTGCAAAAAATATCTTCTTATACTTTTATGGTAACGAAATCATCCGGAAATGGAGAGTTCGCCGAAATAAACGATCGCTTCAGTCTGCGTTTTGAATATAATCCTGTCGGAAATGAAGAGCTTTCAAGTGACAACAAACTACAAGTGACGCAACAGGATGATCAGTTACTTATTCAATCTCTGTCAGGCATGATTAGTGCATTACATATCTATACAATAGATGGAATGCTAGTATATAGCAGTACAACATTGTCAGATCTGTTCAAGGTAACTTTGCCTAAACAACAAACATATATTGTAAAGGCTGCAATTGATGATAAAGAGTTTGTGCAAAAAACGATTATGAAATAATAATAAACATCGGAAAAACATGAAACGATTACTATATATTGCAATTTATCTATTATTTGTATTGAGTACTTTCAGTCAGCAAAAAGAAGTATTTATCAAATATACAATAGATTATAAAAACGATAATCTGTGTAATATTATTGGTTTACAGAGTACGGGTAATATCACCGCCAATCTTGGAAATGGAACAGGTGAAAATGTTTATACCGGTGAACATCCATATCTGGGAAATGGAAAATATGAGGTCACTATATCTGGTGGAGCTGATGCGGCTGTTACTTCTTTTGCTATGTGTGATGATATACATATTTCGGCTATTTCTATTAGTGAATATTGTAAACTTGAAGAACTGGGATGTCATGGGTTATCCTATATGGACGTGTTCAATGCAAAAGAACTAACTATTTTGTGTAATATGAATGGAGGTATTACTTCGTTAGATTTATCCGGTAATCCGAATCTGAAATATATAAATATATATGATAACCCAATCGCAAAAGACAAAGTCGCTTTATTGGAAATGATTGAATCCCTACCCGACCGGACAGGTAAAGAGCCTGGAACCTTAGTGATTAATATGGGAAATTTCCCACGCCATAAGGCTATTTGTGAGCGAAAAAACTGGGTGATTAAATAAAGAGAAAAAATCTTAAATTCAATAAAAAAACAATCATGACGCAAAAGATCACAAGCGCTATTCTTTGCTTATTCTTGCTTTTAACAGCATGTAGCCAACAGGAAGAACTTCCCCCGGGAACTTCGTCGAACGCTGAAACAACGACGAACCGTTTCTACGGTGTAAAACGTTCCGGTGAGCAAGTAGACACAAAAGGAGTCGCACAACGAACGAATTTATGGTATCCGGGTTCGGTTAGAACAAATAAAGAACCAGGGCATATATATATTATATCTTTTGATGGGTATGATCTTTCAAATATTATATCAATATGTACAAGAAAAAATTGGATTGTTAATTAATAATATGTAATTATTTGAAATGAATAGGATTATAGCGATAATCCTTTCATAAATAAAATATTGAAAAGCAATCGTGTTGCGATAAAGAGCAATCATAGATTGCAAACCTTTGTAGCCTGTGCTCTTGACCACAGGGAAGAAGACGCAATCACGGCTTGCTGCCATAGGTAGCACACCTTTTGGGAAGCCCGTTTGCCACCTACGGCGGCATGGATGTGTGTCCATTTGATTCCATTATACCACCGCCTGAGGCAATGGCCTACAAAGGTTAGCCGGCTCTGCCGGCAGGAAGTATCCTGTACCGGGGGAACGAGGGAGAGGTTGTAGCGATAACCTTTTTGGTAAAGAAATAATGATAAAATTTTCATCTGTTCAGTGCATTTCGGCGAACTGCTGTCACCTGTCATCAGGCGCTTGCAGGCCTTTACTGATGCGGAATTTTGGGTGACAGATGATCTGTCACACTGCATACAATTTTTCGAAAACCATATAGATAATTTGGTAAAAGGATTTAGAAGATTTTTTAAAAGGATCTAGATGGTTTTAGAAAAGGGTGTAGATGGATTCAGAGAAGCATGTAGATGGTTTTTTTTGAAGTCTGGTGACAGATGGGTGACAGATGATCCGTCACACGATATCCCTTATCTCAAAAGGGTTTGAAAGGGTTGGTGACAGGTGACAGCAGTTTTCAAAAAACAGGATAAGATGGTATATAAAGACTATACAACTGTTAAAAAATCGGACGGTTACGAGAAAAAATAGGTCCCGTCCAAATAAAAATAGGTCCCGTCCCATTTTTATTTGCTCCCGTCAGATTAACACACCCCTTACCCCTCTCAAGGGGGAAGAGACAATGTATAAAACCTCAAAGAGGTTATATGTGAATAACCGCGAGATGTATATCCCGTGGATAGTTCAGATGGAATTCCTTCGGGATATAAAAAAAAAATATATATGGATTACCCTTTTGTTATAAAAGAACCGCTTTCTTTACGATTATATTCCCCTGTTCAGCAGACGGGATTTAAGTATCGTGAAATGGAAGAAGGTTCTATTTTTATTACCGGAAGTAAAGAATATAATCATATTCTATTTTTGCTGGATGGAATTATATCGGTGAGTTGTAATGAATTTTCCAAGAAAATAATTCATAGGGACGAATTTGTTCTTATACCTATCTCGGCAGATGTTTCGTGCAAAACTGTATCTTATAGCTGCATGTTAGTTTTTTCCTTCGATACATTGCCTGAAACGTATGAGAATGTTTATTTACAATCACTTCATGATATATGTTCAGTTAATAAATATATATTTACTCCTCTTTCTTTAAATGAGTCGTTAAAAAACTTTATCTCATTAATGCTTCTCTATTTTGAACGAGGATTGAACAAACCTATCCTTCATGAAATCAAACGGAAAGAATTCTTTACTGCTTTACAATCATTTTATTCACCTAAAGAAGTTGCCATGTTCCTATATCCGTTAATTGGGAAATCGACTGATTTCAGAACAAATGTTTTACGTAATTACCGGAAAGTAGAGAGTATGAAAGATTTCGCCAAAATGCTACAGATGGAGTCTAAAACGTTTTCACGACAGTTCAAAGAAGAGTTTGGGACATCTCCTTATCAGTGGTTATTGAACCAAAAAGCCAAACATGTACGTTTCAGTCTGGCCGAGAGTGATAAGTCATTGGATGATATACGACGCGAACACGGATTTAAATTTCCGGGTCATTTTACCCGCTTCTGTAAGGAACAGTTTGACACGACTCCTTTACAGTTGAGAAAGAGGTTGAAAAAACAGGGGGTTAATATTTAGTAGTTAGTAGATGGTAGTTAGTAGTAAGAGTAAAACTTTCTTAAGTCTTGAACGAAGCTATAGCTACCAACTACTATCTACCAACTACTAATTAAAAAGATATTTGTTTATCAGTAAATTAACATACAGATTGTTAATTTGGTTAGTCTCGAGAAGGGAAGCCTGGGAAGGTCTCCCTTTCTTTTCTGATTTTAATTGGAGGTTGTCCGAAGTGTTTTTTACAGAAATCGCTTAATTGGGAAGGGGACGAAAATCCACATTCATAGCAGATTTCTTTAAAAGATTTTTTTGTGTATTTTATTTCATGTAGTACTCTATTCAACTTTCTTTGTTTCATCCATCGATAGGGAGTTTCATTAAAGACACGACGGAACTCTTTTTCGAAGACAGAGATACTTTGATGGTTTAGTGCGGCAAACTCTTTTACTGTTTTCACATGTGAATAATTACTTAATACAAAATCTGAAAAATAAATATCACTATCTAGTAACGGATAAAAGAAACTGGCTAATTCTTCTTTAGGATAATACTTTTTAAGCAAATAAAAGAGCTCCATCACTTTTAGTTCATAGAAACTTGTATCCAGTAGACCATCATTCAGATAATAGATCAGGCTTTGCAGATATAGATTGATTTTATCCTTAATTTGTAAAGGAAAGAAATCCTCGGAAACTCTACCGTTTACATCTAGTAGTTTTTCTAAAGAAAACCATTTTGTTATCCACATTTTATTACGCAAAAGCATAATAAAAAGTGTAGCATCTTCTTTAATTTCCAGGATACAGTTAACAGTAGGAGGTAAATAAATAATTACTTTACTTTTTACATGCCGTTTCCTTTTGTTATCATAGGAGAAAGTACCTTCACCTTTAAGAAAAAAGATAATCTTACTATCTTGTAAAGATAAATCTATCCATTTACCTTTTACATAATGTACGTTTTGAACAATAGGCTGATCTGTGTTCTGTTTGAACATAGATAATTTTTGATGAGTTTCCATAATATTTGAGATCCATAGATGATGTAAGAAAATAAAATTGAGTTTTGGTCAAAGTAACAAAAAAAATCAGAAATCAGCAAATTTGATATGTAAAACAACCATCTCAGAGACAGTTCCTATTCTGTATGGAGGTCCGGCAATTCCAATACCAGAAGACACATAGAATTGTGAATTCCCCTTTCGGTAATATCCGTAAGGATTCTCGTAAACAAGTTTCATAACCAAAGGATAAGGCCAGTATTGCCCATTATGAGTATGTCCATATAGGCCTAGATCAATGCCATTCATTGCTGCTTCAGCAAAAGTCCAGGGTTGATGGTCCAGAAGTATAATTGGTTTTTCTTTGCCTATATGCTGCATAATGGCACTTAATGGTTTCCGCTCTTTATTGATATAGTCATCTCTTCCTACAAGGTAAAAAGAGTTATCTACCAATATCACGGAATCGACAAGTAAAGTAGCCCCAGTTTTTTTGATCCAACGGGTTTTGGCATGCCGGTTGGCTCTGTATTCATGATTGCCGTAAACGGCATATACTCCAAGAGGTGCTTTTAATTGTTGCAGATCTTTTTCTGCCTGCATCTGTTCAGCAAAGCGAACTTCGTAATCAACTAAGTCACCCACCATTACTACCATATCTGGGTTTTGAGCATTACTCATTCTCACGAATTTTTCCACCTGCTTTTTACCTATTATTTCACCTATATGCAGGTCACTCATCATAACAACTGTTAAGCTATCTCTACCTCCAGCTTCTTTAGGTATAGTAATATTTACATGAGTTATTTTAGGATAGATGACTTTCCTGTATCCATTTATCATTAAACCTATGACAGAGAAAATGATAATAAAAAAAAGAGTTAGTTTGGTTTTTTTCCAATTTTTCTTAATCTTCTCGGGATACCAAGGGTATATTTTGTTAGATAATTGAATCAGTTCAACTATTACTAATGCTAATGTGAAATAGAGTAAATGAATATACCATGTCCCGCAAAAATACATGATGGCAATCATTATATGGTCGGGTAATGACTTATAGAAGAAGAATCCTATAAAAAATATTATTAACTGAATCGTAAAAAAAAGAGTGTAAGGAATTCTCCAACCTTTTTTCGCCGGTATAGCTTGTAAACCTCTCCAGTAAACATACGGGTTAAGGATTAGTTGCGCTATTATCGAATTAAGAAATATGTGCATCTTTATTCAAAAGTAAGGTTAAAAACAACAAGTTCGCTGACAGAACCAATACGAAAAGGAGGCCCCCACAAAGACAATCCTGATGAAGTATAAAAATGGGTGTTGTTTTTCTTTAAATATCCATAACTCAACTCAAACATTCTATTGGTAATAATATTAATCGGCCATACCTGCCCGTTATGGGTGTGTCCACTAATCTGTAGGTCAACCCCTGCCTCAGCAGCTTGATCCAGTTCTGTCGGTTGGTGATCCAACAATATTAGGGGAGAGTTTATATCACCTTTCTTAACTAATTCAGACACAGACAATCGTAAGGGATTGCTTCTGTCAAACCTTCCGGCTATTTGTAACCCATTTGGAAGGATAACTATTGAATCACATAAAAGTTTAACTGCGGTAGTATTTAAGTATTTAGCGCTCTCCTCTATTCCACTTATATATTCATGGTTTCCTGACGCCATATAGATACCTAAAGGTGCTTGTAATTGAGACAATTCTTCTTCCATATGCATAAGGCGTAAAGGAGTAACACTGTTATCAATTAAATCACCTGCTATTAAAATAAGATCAGGAGATTGTTTGTTTATCAGTTCAACATATTCTTTTAAGGCAGCTTTATCTGTTCCCAAACCAAGGTGAACATCGCTGATGGCTACTACCTTAAGTTGTTTATCTGTGGAATTTATTGGTTTCTGAATGGAAATGTCCAATGTATTGACACGTATATTCTTATAATTAAAATATCCATAAAGCAATAAAGACAGCACAAAGGCTAATACAATATAAAAACTATATATATAATGTATACGGAATAACTTTAATATATCAACAAACAGCAGGGCAAGAACCATATAAAGGGTGAATACTAACCAGCCAGTACCAATTTCGTGTAGGTAATGAGATAATGAGAGTGGAACACTTCCATCCCGTATTTTCAGCATAGAAAGGAGCGAAAGAGCTCCTAACCAATAAAAAATGCTAATAGCTATCTTTATACCAATTGGCAAGCCTGATAAAGCTTGCCAACCGCGTATGAAAATATATATATTTCCAGAAAAATATACACTAAAGAGAATAATAAAAAATGCAGGCATTGTTGTTATTTCTTCGGATAACCAATAGGGTTATTCATTAATAAAAGATCTGTATCCTTTAATTTCAAGGCAACTTTCAGTGCCGTATGATCCATTGTTGCACGTGGTACAGTTGCTAATCCAAGTCCAGTGCAAGCTATATTAATGTTCTGACAAACAATACCCACATCAACTGATGCCATTAGTTTAGAGTGTTCATTCATATTTCCAAATGGAGTCATATCCGCTACCAATACGATACTTATAGGAGCTGACTTAACAAAATCCTGTCCTCCGGCTACAGCACCTCTGTAATCACCAGCAGTTAATGGATTCAACGCATGTTCCTTCGCATTATAAATATAAGTTCCTTCTTCAGAAACAACATATACTTTAATCTCCTGAAAATTACGGCAAGAAGGCGCTGTACGCTTTCCGTCAGCACGATTAATACCATTTGCCGCCCAAAGTAAATTAGACAAGTCTTTTAATTTAATTTTATCGGCAGCATATTCACGATATGATTTTCTGTCATTAAGAACTTTCATCAGAGGTGCTCCACCCGTCGTAGTTGGGGCATCCAATTTGATAACTTTTAAATCCTGAGCGTTCATAATACCTATAAAAAAGAATACAAAAAATAGTAAAATTGATAATTGTCTCATGAGTTACAAAATTAATGGTTCAACTTTGGGCTTCTACTTAATATTCGTATTGCGCTTAAAGAGAAACTTATAACCTAAATAAATATTAAATTTCATCTGTTATTTCACAAAAATAGAAAAATATCGGCTGTTGCAAACATGAAAATACATAATTTATACATCTTTAAATACTTTGGAGATATAACATATACTACGTAAGACTATTTTTGCGTTTCTATTAGTATGAATTATCAACTATTGTGTATGGAAAAATTCTTAAATCTATAGTTCAATGAAAAAAAGTTTTTATCCTATTATTCTATTACTTTCATTAATCTTCTTTGTACAGCCTTTACATGCTCAGACAAATAGTTCAGCCTCTTATTCTATTAAGGGGCAGGTAATAGATTCATTAACAAATGAGACAGTTCCCTATGTAACGCTAAGTATAGCGTTGGTTAATTCTCCTCAAAAGCCTGTCAAGTTGCTTGCAAGTAATGAAGATGGGAAATTTGAAACTACCCTGAATGTTCCCGGTGAATATGTAATGTCATTACAATCCATAGGGAAGGAACCTACGACAAAGACTTTTTCCATTTCAGAAAACAAAAAATCATTAGATCTCGGCAGAATTCTCATGGCCGATGATACACAACGTCTGAATGAGGTAACTGTCACCGCACAGAAACCATTAGTAAAAGTTGACATTGATAAAATTACCTATAGCCTGGAAGATGATCCTGAATCACAGACAAACACCACCCTGGATATGCTTCGTAAGGTTCCGATGGTAACAGTTGACGGAGAAGATAAAATACAGTTGAAAGGATCATCCAATTTTAAGATTTATCTGAATGGTAAACCATCCAATATGTTATCCAGTAACAATGCTTCTGATGTACTGAAAAGTATGCCGGCCAACTCTGTGAAAAACATTGAGATTATAACCGATCCAGGTGCAAAATATGATGCTGAAGGCATAGGGGGAATCATTAATATTGTCACCACTAAAAATTCATTACAAGGATATAATGCAACAATAAATGCCAACGCCTCTGCTTTAGGGCGTTTTGGTGGCGGAGGGTATTTTACTACAAAAGTAGGAAAATTGGGACTGACGGCTAACTATAATTATAACCGGTACAATAGCCCATGGATGCATAGTGAATCTTTCCGTGAGCAATATGGGGCTTATGCTAAAAGAGAAATGGAAACAGGGCGAAACAAAGGCTCCGGAAACTTTCAATATGGATCTTTTGAGGCCAGTTACGAAATTGATTCGCTTAATTTATTGACAGTCGGAGCGAATCTCTATAATGGAAAATATAAGAATAAGTCGGAAAACGACGTGAATATGATTCCCCAGGTAGATTCATTAATGCCTTATAGCTACGATCGGAGGGGTAGATCGGAGAGTACCTATGGCTCGTTTGATGCTAATATTGATTTTCAACATTCCACAAAAAAGAAAGATGAATTACTTACTCTATCCTATCGTATCAGTAATTCGCCTGACGATAGCGGAAGCGAAACGTATCTGGAGAATGTATTCCAATATCCTTTAGTCGATAATTTCCCTAAATGGAATATAAATGATGCTCATACAATGGAACATACGGGACAAGTAGATTATACTACTCCTTTATTCAAAGATCATACCTTGGAAGTGGGAGCCAAGTATATTATGCGCCAAAATGAAAGTAATACGCTTGAACGTATACGGGATTCACTGGGTATATGGAATGAATTTCACAGGGAGATGAATGACTTTAAACATACACAG
Organism: Tannerellaceae bacterium; assembly: GCA_032054765.1. GTDB lineage: Bacteria > Bacteroidota > Bacteroidia > Bacteroidales > Tannerellaceae > DFXE01. The sequence goes on along the minus strand of DAMBSC010000008.1, from coordinate 144,865 downwards.
CATATTTATTCCGGTTATTTTACATACGGGATCAAATATAAAAGTTTTGGTTTTAAGGCTGGGGCACGTGCAGAAGGGACAGCATTGAAAGTTAAATATGCCGATACACCATCAGCTAACTTCACAAGTGATTTTTTCAATCTGGTACCCAATGCAACTATCTCTTATATGATAAACATGACACAGCAGTTACGTCTAGGGTATAATATGCGTATTTACCGGCCGGGAATCTGGTATTTGAATCCCTATATAAATGATGTGAATCCGGATAATATATCGTACGGTAATCCCAACTTAGATGCAGAGAAAAGTCATGGCATAAATTTGAATTACAGTTTGTTTACACCGAAGTTCAATTTCAATGCAAGCGCCAGCTATCGTTTAGTCAATAATTCTATTCAGCGATATACATTTATAAATCCGCAGACCGGAGTAAATGAAAGCACCTACGAAAATATGGGGAAGAACCAAAATACGGGAGTTTTCTTATACGGAAGATGGAGTCCGGCGAAATTCTTTAATGTTTCATTGAATGGAGGTCTGGACTATACCGATATTAAAGGTGAATACGGATTATCCAACAGCGGATTTTCTGGAAGAGTATTTGCCAATACACAATTTATGTTGCCAAAAGATTTTAGTATAACGCTGAATGGCGGATATTTTTCCAGTTGGATACAGCTACAAGGAAAAGGAAGTAACTACTATTTCCATGGAGTTACCTTTAATAAGAGCTTCTTTGATAAGAAGCTGACACTTTCTTTATCTTGCAATAGTCCGTTTAAGAAAAATATGAAGTTTGAGCAAACACGTGAAGATGATACATTTTACACGCAAAATATAAATTATAATCGTATGAGGGATTTCTATTTCCGGGTATCTTACCGTTTCGGTAGTTTAAAAGAAGGTGTCAAGAAAGTACGCAGGGGAATCTCCAATGATGATCAGAAAAGCGGCGAAGGTGGTTCCGGAGGCGGCGGAGGTGGCCAACAGGGAATGTAATAATATAGTATCTATAAAAGCTTAAATGAGTATCCTTGCTCCAGTAGCCATTCAATGGAACGGGGCAAGGATTCTTTCATATTGGCTTCCGCTTTTAATGAATCGTGGAAGACAAGTATAGAACCATTACGTGAATATTTTTTTACAACATTGAAGATGCCGTTCGGTGTCATATGCGGACTATAATCACGTGTTACTACGTCCCACATAATGATCTTGTATTTATTGCGAAGGGAAAATACTTGTGGAAATCGCATATGCCCGTGTGGAGGACGAAAAAGGTCAGATTTTATGTATTCATCTGCCATCTTTATATTTGCCAGATAATTCTTTGTCCGGAAACGAACACCCTGTATATGATTAAAAGTATGATTTCCTGTACGGTGTCCACGATCCAATATCATCTGATAAATATCAGGATATTTTCGAACGTTATCACCCACACAAAAAAAGGTAGCTTTTATAGTATAAGTATCAAGCAGATCTAAAACCCAAGGGGTAACCTGGGGAATAGGACCGTCATCGAAAGTGAGGTAAACACACTTCTCATTTGCGGGTATTCGCCAGATTGCCCCCGGGAACAAAACCCTGTATATCCAGGGCGGTTGCTCAATAAACATCTTTAATCTTTCTGAATAGCCATGAAGGCTTTTCTGTAATTTTCGAATTCTTCCTGATATTGTTTACCAAATTCAGGATTATATCGTGCACTATTTCTTATTATTTCCTGAAGTACATATAAGTTTGTGTTCAGCTGGTCCATAACAGACGCAAATTGGGCTGGTTTCAACTTGAAGAACCATCGTATATTACGTAAGGAGTTATCGGCAACAGCATTCAATATTTCTTCCGCTTTTGCATTTTCACCCACTGCATAATACTGATCGCCAAGAATAAGTGCTGTTTGATCCAGTGGTACATTCTCCGGCGGAAGAACTTCCATAGCTTTATCGAGAACAGCTTTTGCTCTTTCTTTATCACCTTCGTGGATAAGGGCAGAAGCCAACGCTCCGAACAGGTACATACGATAGCTCTTACACATACGCATGATCGTTTCATCCACATAAGTTCCAGGTTTGTCTATGCCTCCCCATTGGAACTTATTCATCACATTGTCATACATCTTTTCTGTATTGATAGAGAGGATATTATCCTGCGTATTCATCGGTACGATTTGATACGACATACCGGTCTGTTGGAAATAGGGTTTCAAATTCACAAATTGATCCGGACTTACTGTGATTGCATAATACATCGGGCGTTCCCAGTTATTTGTCTGCAACATATCCAGGATAATCAGTTCCTGTTTCCCTAAATGCTTTTTACCTTTCAGATCGATAATCATTTCCTTCAGCATATAAGGATTGTATTTCTCATTTATGATACCATTGTTTACAACAGTAGCAGAATCTACCTTATATACAATTGTTTCAGAAGGTATGTAATCAAGCTCCTGGGCATATCCCGGAACTTTTTTGTAGCGTGGATCATCAGTTTTTACAAAATTAAGTGCAGAAGCTAGATCGATAGCCTGATCAGTCATTGGAAGTATTTGGGCCACATCACGCGTTCCTTGTACATACTGTTCGCGCGTCCACGATATAGGAAGCGGATCGGAATCATACGCCTGGCGTTTCATCTGATCTATATACCAGTCTGTCTGCAGATAACTCGTATTACATACCCGCACATCAGTACGTATACCTTCTACCTCTTGTGCATACCATAACGGGAATGTATCATTATCACCATTTGTAAATATGATAGAATTAGGTTCGCATGATTCCAGATAATTCCGTCCAAAATCGCGAGCCGCATATCGTCCCGAACGATCATGATCGTCCCAGTTCTGACTTGCCATCTGCATGGGTATGAACAGACATGCAATGGTTGCGATAGCTCCGGCTGCAAGTTCCGGCGTCTTAAGATATTTCTGTAATAGTTTAGCAAGACCGGCAACACCAAATCCTATCCATATTGCAAAGGCATAGAAAGACCCTGCATACGCATAATCACGTTCACGAGGCTGAAGAGGCGGCTGATTCAGATAAAGTACAATTGCAATACCAGTCATAAAGAAGAGGAAGAATGTGATCCAGAAACTCTGGATACCTTTCTGACCGGAATAGGCTTGATAAAGCAATCCTATAATACCCAGTAGAAGAGGTAACATATAATATACATTGTGCCCTTTATTGTTTACAATATCATAGGGCATATCCTCCTGTGGACCGACCAGTGCTTCATCAATGAACTTAATACCGGTTATCCAGTTACCATTAAGAATTTCACCCTGTCCTTGTATATCATTTTGTCTCCCCGAGAAATTCCACATAAAATAACGCCAGTACATGAAGTTCAGCTGATAAGAGAAGAAGTAACGGAGATTTTCAGCAAAGGTTGGCTTCATTACCGTAACAGTCTCTCCGCAACGATCATACTTAACAGGAGTACCTTTTACCTGTCCCCAATCTTTGTATGCCTGTATATGCTGAGGCGATTGGCTACTGTGCATACGTGGGAATAACATATTCAGCTCATCCACATATTCATAGCTTACATTATGTCGGGAAATATAATATTTATCTTTTTCACTTTCGTCTTTCTTGATCACTCTACTCCAGACAGGATCACCTTGTTCTATTGCCGGAGAGCAACTATTACCCGTACGATTGTATTTTATTTCGGAAACATATGTATTACCATAGAACAATGGAGTGTCACCATATTGCTCACGGGCAAGATAGGCGCGTAATGTCAAAATATCCTTAGGAGAATTCTGATCCATTGGTGTACCTGCTGTCGAGCGGATCATAATAAGGGCATAAGAAGAATAACCTACAACAATTACCATTAAACAAACGAGTATTGTATTCATTAATTTAATGTTGATCTTCTTATACCAATACATAAATGCGCATAGAGCAATAATCAATAAGATACCAAGCACATATCCGCTGCCCATAAATGGAATACCTAACAATGTAATGGAAAGTATAAAAGATATTTTCAAACGAAGCTCGTTTGTATTCTCGCGCATAGTTTCATAAATAGCCCAACCTAATATGCCTGCTACTACTATGATATAAGCATATACACCAGAGTTATAAGGCATACCGAGCACATTAACGAATAAAAGCTCAAAATATCCGCATATCTCAACTAATCCCTGTACCACACCGTACATCATTAAAACAATTATTGCAAACGATATACCGATAGCAACAATCGTACCTTTCATGGTAGGATTCGGGAATTTCTTATAATAATAAACCAAAACAATGGCAGGAATACAAAGCAGGTTCAATAAGTGGACACCAATACTTAATCCCATCAGGTAAGCAATCAGCACAATCCAACGGTCGGCATGAGCCTTATCGGCAACGTCTTCCCATTTAAGAATTAACCAGAATACCACGGCTGTGAAGAGCGATGAATAGGCATAAACCTCACCTTCCACTGCACTAAACCAAAATGTATCACTGAAAGTATAAGCTAAAGCTCCAACTAATCCACTGCCAATGATAGTAATCATTTGACCAGTAGTCATCTCTTTACCGTTTGTAACTACAATTTTCCGTGCAAGGTGTGTAATACTCCAGAAAAGTAAAAGTATTGTCAGTCCACTGAAGATGGCTGACATCGTGTTAACCATCATGGCTACCTTGTCGGGTGATGAGGCAAACTGTGTAAACAAATTAGCTGTTAACATGAAGAAAGGAGCTCCGGGCGGATGTCCTACTTCTAATTTGTATGCTGATGATATAAACTCGCCACAATCCCAAAAACTGGCGGTTGGTTCCATAGTCATCAAGTAAACTGTGGACGCGATTAGGAAAACGATCCACCCTAAAACATTGTTAATAAGTTTATACTTTCCCATATGTTGTATAAAGTGATAATTATTTGTTAGTTAACTCATCCTGTATCGGATTACTGGGCGCAAAGGTAAACATTTACCTTTTAATATCAACGGCTTACCGCTTAATAAATTGTGTATAATACTCCCTTTCTGATTCTTCTACAATCTCTAACTATTTGGATTAAGTAAATTAGAAGTTTGATAAGGTCCCTTTAGATGCAGGATGCAGAATCATTAATCGTTCGCCATATGGAGAACAAATGTCCGCCAATTGGAGAACGACTGTTCGCCAACTGGAGAACGATCGTTCTTCAACTGGTGAACGATTAATATATCGTTTTCAAAAGGATAAATAATACTGAGCAAAAAGTTAGTTTCTCGGCAATTAAAACCTACCATGTAATATGTATCCAAGTTTCTTCCTGTCTCGTTTTTTTCTTAACTTGCGCAAAAATTGAGAAAGAGATGGACAGGGTTTTCAAATCGAAAGTGGACTGGTGGTATCACGTGCTTATTTTTATAATGGCGATACTATGTTTATTAGCCTTTCTGAATAAGAACATGCTTGTGATGGCGGCTATATTGCTGGCTACTTTATTTGTTATTCATGTCTTATTCAATACATATTATGTGATAACAGGAAATGGGATGTTACTGTTGCGTTGTAGTATTTTCCCTAAAAAGGAAATTTCAATTACGGAGATAGAAGCACTTGAACGTTCTATTTTACCGGTTTTTAGTTATTCTCTCTCTTTGAATCGTTTAATAATATGGAAGGAGGGTAGAATGTGGATGCTTGTTTCACCTCAGAATGAAAAGGAATTCATTCATCAACTCAGAAAGTTTAATCAGGATATTAAACTCATAAATAAAGCTGAAACGGATTATTTATAAAAAACATATTAAGCAATAAGACAATGATATACGATGTCGCGATTATAGGTGGTGGTCCTGCAGGATATACTGCTGCTGAGAGAGCTGGAGCAGCCGGCCTTTCTACTGTATTATTTGAAAAAAATGCCCTTGGAGGAGTATGCCTAAATGAAGGGTGCATTCCTACTAAAACACTTCTTTATTCTGCAAAAGTGCTCGACACCATTAAGGGAGCAGGAAAATATGCCATCAGCGCTGAGAGCCCATCATTTGACTTCCCAAGAATTGTCGCCCGCAAAAATAAGGTAGTAAAGAAGCTGGTTGCGGGTATACGTTTGAAGATGAAAGAAGCTGGGGTCGAAACTATAGAAGGTGAAGCAGTAATTAAAGATCGTACGAATGATGGGATACTAACCATTGATTGTGGCGAAACAGAATATAAAACGAAACATTTGCTCCTTTGCACAGGCTCGGAAACCATTATACCTCCCATTCAGGGGTTAAGTGATACGGAATATTGGACAAGTCGTGAGGCTTTGCAGGTAAAAGAGCTTCCCTCGTCGTTAATTGTTATTGGAGGGGGAGTAATAGGGATGGAATTCGCCTCCTTTTTCAATAGTCTAGGTGTGGAAGTCCAGGTCGTAGAAATGCTGGATGAGGTTCTAACTGGAATGGATGCTGAATTGGCCGGTATGTTGCGGGCGGAATATGCAAAGCGGGGAATTAAATTTTATCTTGCGCATAAAGTCACTGCTATTAATGGTTCTGAAGTAACGGTTGAAAAAGAGGGTGAATCTTTTGCTCTACAAGGAGATAAAGTGTTAATGAGTGTTGGGCGCCGGCCCGTCTTAAAAGGTTTCGGATTTGAGACGTTAGCTCTAGAAACATTCAGGAATGGTGTAAAAGTGAATGAATTTATGCAAACTTCGCTGCCAAATGTTTATGCTTGCGGTGATATTACCGGTTATTCATTATTAGCTCATACAGCAGTAAGCGAGGCGGAGGTAGCTATAAAACATATACTGGGTAAGGCAGGCAAAGGAATGAGTTATAAAGCTATTCCCGGTGTTGTATATACCAATCCGGAATTTGTCGGAGTAGGTGCTACTGAAGAATTACTTCAAAAAGAAGGAATTCATTATACTACCAAAAAGATACCAATGGCCTTCTCTGGTCGTTTTGTGGCAGAAAACGAAATGGGGAATGGAATTTGTAAGATTATTCTTTCTGATGACAATACCGTTATAGGAGCACATATGCTTGGTAATCCGGCCTCTGAGCTTGTCGTTATCGCCGGAATAGCTATTGAAAAAGGAATGAAAGCCGACGAATTAGAATCTTTTGTTTTTCCACATCCTACAGTAGGCGAAATATTTAAGGAAGCATTAGCGTAAAAAACCTTTTCATGGATTTATTTGAAGGATATGTAGGTATCAGGCTTTGGGATGATCAGTTGGTAGATGATGTTATCTTCACCCTCCTTCTTACCTTACTAATAGTCTTTGCTTTTGTTTTTCGTGCCAATTATCGTTTGTTTATAAAGATGGTTCGTGATGTCTTTTACGTAAGAGAACGTCTGAGTTTATTTGAAGAAGTAGGAGGAAATGAGTTTGTTTTCAGGAACTTTATGACTTTTCAGGCATTGTTTCTTTGTACAATTTCACTTTTTTCTATAGGGCAGGCATACGGATATATAAATTATTCTGATATAAAAATGAATGTATTTACCATTGCTTTCATTTTTATAATGGTTTTGCTATTCTACCTTTTTAAACAAGTAATATATAACCTGATTGGAAATATCTTTGCTGAGCCTGATAAATACAGATTTTGGAAAACAAATTATAACGCTATTACCGGTTTCTGGGGGGTGTGGCTCTACCTTCCGGTATTCTGGATAGCTTTTGTCGGGGAATATATAGAAATGCCTATCTTACTGTTTGTTATACTATATGTACTATACCGTTTTTTAGTGATTTATAAGACAATTAGGATATTTCACATTCAAGGAAGCGGTTTTTTGTATATTATTTTGTACCTTTGCGCCCAAGAAATCCTACCCCTTATATTTTTAAGCAAAGGGCTGGTTTATTTGTATAACATTATTGAAAGAAGTGCTATATGGCATTGAATATCAAAAAATTGCTGGTATCACAACCGAAACCCGCGTCAGAAAAATCTCCTTATTTTGACATTGCGGAAAAGTATGGAGTGAAGATTGATTTTAGACCGTTTATCAAGGTTGAGCCTGTTGCTGCAAAAGAATTCAGGCAGCAAAGAATTAATATCCTAGATCATACGGCTATTATTTTTACCGCCCGTACAGCTATTGATCATTTTTTCAACTTATGTGAAGAATTGAGGATCACAATTCCCGAAACGATGAAGTATTTTTGTATGACGGAGTCTATTGCAGTATATCTACAGAAGTATACGGTATATAGAAAACGTAAAATATTCTTCGCACAAACGGGTAAATTAGATGAGTTAATGACAATTATCGGAAAGCATTCAAAAGAGAGATATCTTGTTCCTGTTTCTGATGTACACAAAGATGATCTTTTTGAGATGCTGGATGCAAAGAAAATTAGCTATACGAAAGCTGTCATGTTCCGTACAGTAAGTAACGACTTTTCTAAAGAAGATAAGTTTGATTATGACATGTTGTTGTTCTTTAGTCCGTCAGGTATTACTTCACTGCTTAAGAACTTTCCTGATTTCAAACAAGAAAATATTAAAATAGGCTGTTTTGGTCCTACCACAGCAAAGGCGGTAAAAGATGCCGGATTGCGGCTAGATGTGGAAGCTCCTACTCCTGAAGCGCCTTCTATGACGGCAGCTTTGGAATTATATTTGAAGAAGGAGCTGGCCAACAGTAAAAAGAATGGCAGATAAGGAAAAGAATACCTTTTCTAAAGCAGAACGCCTGTCATGGAAACGCTACATTGATTTACTTTTCGAAAAAGGACAATCATTTGTAGCGTTTCCATTACGGGTCGTTTATTTATCAGTCGACGAGAAAGCGGAAACACCGGTTTCAATATTAATAAGTGTCCCCAAAAAGAAATTTAAAAGAGCTGTAAAACGTAATCTGATCAAACGTCAAATACGTGAAACCTATCGGGTAAGAAAGCACAGCTTAATAGGATCTGTTCAAGAAAAAGAGAAATCAATGTTTCTGGCCTTTCTTTATATTGATAAAGAGATTTCTACATTTGCCGATATGGAAAAGGCTATGACAAAAGCAGTTAAAATCCTTCAAAGCAAAGAATGATTAGAAAGTTATTCACATCACTCCTTTTGCTGCCGGTCTATTTCTATAAATACTGTATCTCCCCCTTTACCCCGGCTTCTTGCAGATTTGTTCCTACTTGTTCTGAATATACAGTACAAGCGTTAAAAAAGCATGGTCCTATAAAAGGACTTTATCTTTCAGCTAAACGTATTTCCCGTTGCCATCCGTGGGGTGGAAGTGGTTATGATCCTGTACCCTGATGGTTTTCTGTAATATACATACGCATCATCCACCACAATCTCAAGAAGATATTACTATTGTGAACCGGATTGTAAAGGAAAATATAGAAGAAACTTCTGCCAGATTTCAAAGTGTAGGAATACATCCGTGGTATATATATAATGTACGCGAGCAGATTGATCAGCTAAAAGATATTGCCTCCTTGTCTTCTGTTGTAGCAATAGGTGAGGCGGGCCTTGATAAATTAACTGAAACGCCTTTCGAAATACAACAAGAAGCGTTTATTCTCCAAGCGAAATTGGCTGAAGATCTACATAAACCGCTTATTATTCATTGTGTAAAAGCATGGACAGAATTAATTGCTATCAGAAAACAACTTTCTCCTAATGTACCTTGGATAATCCATGGCTTTAGAGGAAAAGGTGAATTAGCAGAGCAATTAATTAAACTCGGATTTTTCCTTTCTTTTGGAGAGTATTATAACAATAAAGCTTTCGAAGCAGCCTGGCCGAAACATATCTTTACCGAAACGGACGATAAAGATATAGATATAAACACGGTTTACAATCGAATAGCTTCATCTCTACAACTCAATTTAAACGAGTTTGCCACACAGGTTAGGGAGAATGTTCATACCGTTTTTTCTGTTTGATTTCTGAAAATAAGTCGTACCTTTGACGCTATTAATATTTACTATTTAATATGCTATAAATTAATACGATGAATTTTGTAGAAGAATTAAGATGGAGGGGCATGATTCATGATATGATGCCCGGAACAGAAGAACAATTACAAAAAGAAATGACTTCGGCTTATGTAGGTATTGACCCTACTGCAGACTCATTACACATTGGACATTTAGTGAGTGTAATGATGTTAAAGCATTTCCAACGGGCAGGACATCGTCCGATAGCTCTTGTTGGAGGTGCAACGGGTATGATCGGTGACCCGTCAATGAAGTCGGCTGAACGTAATCTGTTGGATGAAGCAACACTCCGTCACAATCAGGACAGTATCAAAAAACAGTTGGCTAAGTTCCTCGACTTCGATTCGGATGCTCCGAATGCGGCAAAGTTGGTTAACAATTACGACTGGATGAAGGAGTACTCATTCCTGAACTTTATTCGTGATATCGGTAAACATATCACGGTAAACTACATGATGGCTAAAGATTCTGTGAAGAAACGCTTAAATGCAGAGTCAAGTGTGGGACTATCTTTTACAGAATTCTCTTATCAATTATTGCAAGGATATGACTATTTGTACTTATACCAAAATGAAGGTGTACGCCTTCAAATGGGAGGATCGGATCAATGGGGGAATATATTGACCGGAACAGAGCTTATACGCCGTAAACTGGGTTCAGAGACGGCAGCGTTTGCTCTTGTTTGCCCTTTGATCACGAAAGCAGATGGTGGTAAATTCGGAAAAACAGAAACCGGTAATGTCTGGTTAGATCGTCGGTATACTTCTCCATATAAGTTCTATCAGTTCTGGCTGAATGTAAGTGATGTGGATGCAGCGAAGTATATCCGTATTTTTACTGCATTGCCACAAGAGGAAATACTGGAGCTGGAAAAAGAACAGGAAGCTGCTGCTCATTTGCGTCCATTACAGAAACGTCTTGCCAAAGAGATAACTGTTATGGTTCATTCTGTTGAAGATTATGAAATGGCTGTTGAAGCTTCTAATATCTTGTTTGGAAACTCTACTTCCGATACCTTGAAGAAATTAGATGAAGATACTTTATTGAGTGTATTTGAAGGTGTTCCCCAGTTTGAGGTATCAAAGGATGTGCTTTCTGCCGGAATTAAGGCAGTTGATTTGTTTACAGAACAAACAGCTGTATTTCCGTCTAAAGGCGAAATGCGCAAGCTTGTTCAAAGTGGTGGAGTAAGTGTAAACAAAGAAAAACTAGCAGAATTTGATGCTGTCATAAACAGTTCACATCTTTTAAATGATAAGTATCTGCTTGTACAAAGAGGTAAAAAGAATTACTATCTAATAATAGCAAAGTAAAAAGTAATACATTAAAGAAGGAGGAACTTTAAAGCTCCTCCTTTTTTATTTACTTATTCAATAAAAGAAAGGCTGCATCTCTATAGACGCAGCCTTTCTTTTATTATTTAATATTCTAAATATTATCTTACTAAACCTGTGAAGTCAGCGTTTGTAGCATATTTAGCAAATTCCAGATCGTTAAGTGCTTCTTTAGCCATTGCTCTATCTTTAGAGATTGAAGCTCTCAGGTTGCTGATAACATTTGATGTGTCGTTTGTACGGGCAGCAATAACAGCTTTCAAATAATCAGTAGTAGCGTCAGCATTAGGAACAGCATTCAGTGTTTGTAAAGCTTTGCTGTAGTCTTTAGTCAGGATCTGAGCTAAAGCAGCATTGTTGCTCTTAATTGAACCGAATGAGTTAACAGCCTTTGCATATTCACCTTGTTGCAAATAAAGAACGCCTAAAGCTTCGCTTAATTCAGCAACACCGGCAGCGTTACCAAATAATTGCTGAGCTTTTGCTTTGTCACCTTTTGTAAGAGCGATCAAACCTAAGTTCATATTAGATTCGTTGTTTGCTTTTACTGAATTAGCTTTGTTAAACATTTCTTCAGCTTTAGCTAGGTCACCAGCTTTGAAACGCATCATACCGATATTATTCCAAGTACGATAGTCATTAGCAAATTGCTGGCTTGCTTTTGTATAGATAGCTTCTTTTTCAGCAGCGTTATTAGTTAGTGTAGCTGCATAAAGGATTTCTTCAACGTTCAATGCGCCAGGATTGCTCTTCGCCAATGCACTGATTTCATCATCAGATTTACCGATGATCTCAATGTTAGCAGTTAAACGAGAACGACGTAATTGAGGAAGGATTTCGTCAGCTAATACACTGAATACAGAAGAGATATTCTTAATTTCCTGCTCACGTTGTTCCGGATCTTTATACATTGAAAGAACACGTAATACAAGATCTTTATCCTGAATGTTTGATTTAGATACTAATTCCTGGAAACCATCCCAGTCCTGAGCAGTATAACGAGCGTCAACAGGAACGTCAACTTTCGCTTTCTTCAATTCTTTATCAAGATATTTAGAAGTAACGCTTTCACGTCTTTCTGCTAAGCCTGTGTTTAATTTAACACCACCATCAGGAGATGCATAAGCAGAAACTTCGATAGCTACGTTCTGATTTGGAGCTTCGTCAGCGTTCTTAACTAAGTTTTTCCAGTCAGCGATTTCTTGTTTGTTCAACTCTTTTGAACGAAGTTCAGCTTGTTGGATCAAGAACATGATGTTAGCATCATAAGCTTCTTTAATGATGCGTTGGAACTTGTCTGCTGCGATCGCTGCATTTGCAGTACCTGCATCAGCCAATTCTGATGTTGCAATAACACCTTCACCAATCTTAACGTCAGGTAATGAAACAGTCTTGTTTTTGATCTTAGCATCAAAAGTTAGGTACAATTCAGACTTTTTCATTTCTGGTTTGTAAGTGAAAGATGATTTCATTGTAACGTTTCCACCAGCTTTTTGAGGAATAGTTTGGTTGTTACCTTTTACTTTTTCACCTTGATACGTGTAAGAAGTTCCCCAAGCTTCGCCTCCCTGATAACGAAGAACAGGAGTAATAGTCACAGTAGCGTTCTTGTTAAACCATTTTGCAGGGAAAGTTGCGTTGATAGTTACAGGAACTTGTCCACCGATTGCTTCCAGTGGCTGTGGTTCTGCTTTAATGTACTGCTCTGCCAATGGCTTCAACTTGTTTGAACAAGAAGAAAGAGTTACGATTGCTGCCAATACAAGGAAAGGCAATAAATACTTTTTGTTCATAATTCGATATAAGTTTAAAATGTTACTATATTATTATGTTTATTCTTCGTGTAATCGAGCTTCCATCATCCATATGCAAAACTAAATCATTTTTTCGTTATGAATAACAAACAAGCGATAAAATCTGTTCAATTAAGACTTATTAATGAATTTCTGCTACATTTAGCATGATTTTCTTCATCAGATTAGACAAATCTATCATTCTACCTGTATATACACTTCCCTTTCCGAATGTGAAAAACACATAAATTGATCAGATATTTCCCGTAAATATACGCCTTTTCTTCGCTAAATATCAATAAATTTTTATTAAAATATTAATTTTTGCGTATAAAAAATGTTTTTTCCGTTTACCTGAGCTATATAAATCCCCGGCGTTAATTCCGGCACTGATAATATTGTCTGGTTATCCGTTAGTGTGGCTTTTTGTATTAATGCTCCGTTAACATTATATAATGTATAAGTAGCATTTCTAATTCCCTCCGGAAGAATGACATAAATAGTTTTATTGCCTGGTCCTAAGTAAACTTTAACATTTCCGACTGATCCAATATCTTCGTTGGCATCTCCGTTGGTATAGTGTATAACCGGATCAATAAAAAGAGAAGTACTGAAAGGCGTTAACGGATGACTACTGGCTTTCATCCATCCATCTTCCTGATTTATCCAGGCCGTATTCTTCGTGGTTTCTCCTTTTTGTAAATTAAATACGGCAAAAGTCGTATCTTTTTCAGAGGTAAACTTATAGCTGATAAAGAACTTTCCTGATACACTTATCGGTTCTTCAAAGTAAATAAAGCTTTCCTGATCCCGCCGAAGATTTTTAGGTGTTTCAATAATTGAGCTGTCAATTAAGGATACTTCCGTGTAGGTCGGACGGAATATTTCCGTATGAAGAAGTGTCTCCGGCTTATCATATCCTGTATAAACATTGACTTCCGCTTCAACAGTTTTAGATACATCATTCATCGTAGATGAAGCTACAAAGTAGGCGCCAAACAGTTCAGCCGTTCCGCTTATCTGGTATTCTTCGGCATATTCAGTTGTTAGAAGTGAATTAATCCCAAACATATTTCCTTCGGCAGGGGGAGGGAGTTTGGTAACTTCGGTACTATCATGTAATTGAAGATCATAAATGTTACTTAGCCTCAGGCAAGGGGTAGCAGCGTATGGATCTAATCCATCTACCTTCAAGACCTCTTTTGTTGTAGGATTAAGCCAGTGGCGCAACTGGTTATCTTCCTCCGATTCGGATGGCATCCAGGTTTTAGATAAAGCGGAATAGAAATCCTCATAAGCGGCTCCACAACGCGACCTTCCTCCAGATAACATACCTATTATACGGTTATCTGCATTGAATAAAGGAGATCCAGAAGAACCACTTGCCGTACTACCGACATTCCATTCATCTACTTTCCAATGTACGTTCTTTTCAAATGTATAATTTGAGATTATAAATGTCTCCAGTTTTACGTTATCTTCAGTAATACCTACGCGTTTTACAGAAGCGTATGGATGATGAATCCCTGTATAAGGAGCTTTTTCGCCAGTATCTTCAATATCCCATCCCGCATAATAGGGTTGATAGTGGGCGGGAGGAGCTTCCATTAATTCCAGCAAAGCCATATCGTAATTCTCATTTACTGCTCTGTAGATAGTAGAGGCAACCGACATTTCTTCCGTACCTCTCATGATAGTATCACAAGTAGGACTCTTATAGTTGAAAAAGCAGATAACCCTTCCGGCTACATCCTCATAGTCAGGGTTTTTAACCGCGAAATTCTTATTGAGACAATGAGAAGCAGTCAATAAATAAGGTGTACCATCATTCAACGCATTGTTTACCATTGCACCAGTACAAGCGGTAATGCCGTCGATGGTGATCAGCACGGTACTTCGCGCCATTTTGCCAATCTCATCGTCATCCATATAACAACTTGTAGAAGGCATACAGTAGAACTCACTTCTGTCTCCTCTCGGCTCATAACCTTTCAGGCTTCGATAACCGTGATTTACTTCTCCAATTGTAAGCTTTCCAGGGAAAGAGGCATTCGCAGGTTCCTGATACTCTATGATTAAACGTTCACCGTGAACAGGTGAGACGGGCAGTATTCCCAGAGTTGAATTGTTGGCAGATGTAAAAGCCCCTAATACTTGTGTCTGATCAGGGTTATAAAGAAAGACCTTCGCTCCTTCAGGTAATTCATATTCAGAGAACAGCAAATTAATGGAAAGAGCATCTTTTGAATAAAGCCCTAATCGCCAAACCCGTGTACCATCGGCTAAAACAAAAGACATCCCTGAATTACTGCGGGTAAAATTCGTCATAAACTTATACGCAAATTTATAGCCTCCACGCAGATCACTATAGTTCAGCGCATCAAGACGAAGTTCTTCTTCCAGATCGAACGAAGGCATTTCTTTATATAAATTAGAATAATCAGTAGAATAGCTTTTGGATTGTATAAAAGGTAAAGGTTTCCCTCCATGACTGATCTGTGCATGTATAGTAGTTAATGAGAAAAGGAATAATAAGAGTAAAAGAGTTCTTTGTTTCATAATCATTCTAATTACTGATATAATCGTGGCTCCAATATTTTGATCGGCAATATACAACTTTTTCTTTATACATTTGCAACCACAGAAACCGGTTATACTAAATAAATGATGAAACGAATCAACTGTTTTATCCCGCATGGTGATAAAGAATCAATGCATCTGATTGTTGAAGAATTAAACGCTCAGAAACAGATCAATGCTATTTATCTGATAACGAATAGCCAAGCCTCAGACCTCCCGGCATCATATAATGTGATACATTCAGACAAACTATGGAGCAGTGAGACAATACAGAAGATCGCCGATCAATCAACTACCGATTATTCACTTATCATTACAAAAGAAAAACCTTTCAGGCCGGGGTTATATGCACTTGAACGCATGCTTTCTATAGCCGATGATACTTCCGCCGGATTGGTTTATGCCGATCATTATATACAAAAGGAGGATCAAGTAAATCCCCACCCGGTAATCGACTATCAGAAAGGAAGCCTGCGAGACGATTTCGATTTTGGTTCTTTACTCCTTTATCGTTCGGAAGATTTGAAAAAAGCAGCTTCCTCAATGAAAAATAGGTACAGTTTTGCCGGACTATATGATTTAAGGTTGAAAGTATCACAACATGCACCCTTAGTTCATATCAATGAATATTTATATACGGAAGTGGAAACGGATCATCGTAAATCCGGAGAAAAGCAGTTCGATTATGTTGATCCTAAAAACCGTGAAGTGCAAATAGAGATGGAAAAAGCCTGTACCGATCATTTAAAGAACATCGGAGCGTATCTAAATCCTTCTTTCAAAGAAATAAGGTTGGATGAGGGAGAATTTACGTATGAAGCATCCGTCATTATTCCCGTCCGTAATCGTATTCGTACCATCGGAGATGCAATTCAGTCGGTACTTACGCAAAAAACATCTTTCCCGTTCAACCTTATTATTATAGACAATCATTCAACGGATGGAACAACGGAGGAAATAAAACGCTATGCATCCGATCAACGGATCATTCATATCCAACCTGAACGGACCGATCTCGGTATCGGCGGTTGCTGGAATACCGGAGTTCATCACCCGGATTGCGGAAGATTTGCCGTACAGCTTGATAGCGATGACGTGTATAGCGACGAACATACATTACAAAAGATAGTTGATGCCTTTTATATGCAGAAGACTCCTATGGTGATCGGTACATATATGATGACGAATTTCCAAATGGAAACCATCCCGCCGGGTATCATCGATCATAAAGAATGGACGCCGGATAACGGACGCAACAACGCACTTCGTATCAACGGTCTGGGTGCCCCGCGCGCTTTCTTCACCCCCTTGTTGCGAAAGATAAAACTGCCCAACACCAGTTATGGAGAAGATTACGCTGTAGGTCTGCGTATTAGTCGTGAATACCGGATCGGGCGTATCTATGAAGTATTATATCATTGCCGGCGTTGGGAAGGAAATTCCGATGCAGCGCTCGATATACAAACCTTAAACCGATACAATTATTATAAAGATAAAATACGAACCTGGGAAATAGAAGCCCGCGTAAAGCAACAATCATGAACCCTGAACAATCTGTTGACTCCAGCCAAATACATGATCTGTTTGAACGACAATTGATCTCATGGCCCTTACTTAGAGATAATTATCAGGCATACCAACATATTCAAATAAACGAAATTTTCATAGATGATATAAAGATATGTGTCCAGTTCAATCCATCCCGTATCGTCTCTTCCGGAGCAAAAACTGACCGTCAATCCCTTCAAAAAAGGAAATGTTTCCTATGTAAAGAGAATTTACCCCCGGAGCAGGAATACATTCCTTTTGGTAAAGATTACCTGATATTGTGTAACCCTTTCCCGATATTTCCCGAACACTTTACAGTGCCTACCCGTCAGCATGTAGATCAGTCGATACTCGGACGCTTCGGTGATATGCTCGATCTGGCACAAAGCCTCGAAAACTATACCATTTTCTACAATGGGCCTACAAGCGGAGCCTCGGCCCCCGACCATATGCATTTCCAGATAGTTACCCGAAACTATATGCCGATTGATACAATAGACGCTTCCCATACAGAAATCCTGAAAGAAAAAGAAGGCACTTCCCTCTATCTATTAAAAAACTACTTTCGAAACGGATTTATAATCAAATCAGAAAATAAGAAGGATACAGAAACCCTTTTTGAACAAGTATGCCGAGGAATAGGAACACCGGAGAACGAACCTGAACCAAAAATGAATATATTTTCCACCTATACCGATGGAGTTTGGGAAGTAAAGATTATACCCCGACGTACCCATCGCCCTTGGCAGTTCTTTGCCGAAGGAAATGATTTCATAATGACCAGCCCCGGAGCAGCAGACATTGGAGGTGTCTTTATCACATCTAGAGAAGAAGATTTTAAAAGAATCAATCCCGAACTTCTTCGTGATATCTACAATCAAATTTGCTTTACAACCGAGGAGATTAAAGCAATGATGTAATCTTTTTTTTGAATAAAGAGTACTCTTTTTCCGGTTCGTCACATCTGAAAATTTGTTTGAGGTACCTCTAATTCAATTTTGAGGTACGTCAAAATAAATTTACAGGTAGGTCAAAATCAGATTTGAGGTACCTCAAACTAAAAATAGATGTAGATCAAAATAAAAATAGATAGTGAATATTGACCTTTACGGGTTAACCTTGTTGGGGAAAAGGATCCGGAAATTTGTAAATATATATTTGAACAAAACCAAACATCATTGCCCTACTTTTCGTAACTTTATGCTCTCAAAACCGGCAAATAAAACTGATAAAATATATGGAACCCTTTATACACCTACATGTTCATACGCAATATTCTTTACTGGACGGGCAGGCTTCGATTGACGCCCTCATAGACAAAGCCCAAAAAGACGGCATGCCTGCCATTGCTATGACTGATCATGGCAATATGTTTGGTATAAAGGAATTTTACAACAAGGTTCATAAGAAGAACAGTAAGTATTTAGGAACCATAAAGGATTGTGAGAAAGAACTGAATACCCTTAACGATAAAGCCAATCCAAGCGAAGAAGAACTGGAAAGAATGAAAAAGCTTTCCGACAAGATTGAAGATGTGAAGTTGTCGCTTTTCAAGCCTATTCTCGGCTGCGAATGCTACTGCGCCAGAAACGGAAGAGCCAATAAAGAGGGAAAAGAGAACTTAAGCGGCTGGCATTTGATCGTTCTCGCTAAAAACCGGACGGGGTATAAAAATCTGATAAAGATGGTGTCCATAGCCTGGACAGAAGGCTTTTACGGACGACCACGTATCGATAAAGAATTACTAGAGAAGT
The DNA here is from genome assembly GCA_032054765.1 of Tannerellaceae bacterium. Lineage (GTDB taxonomy): Bacteria > Bacteroidota > Bacteroidia > Bacteroidales > Tannerellaceae > DFXE01. The sequence goes on along the minus strand of DAMBSC010000008.1, from coordinate 125,938 downwards.
ATCATGAAGGATTAATTGTCTGTTCGGCTTGTTTGGGAGGTGAGATCCCCCAACACATCATGAAGGGGCAAATGAATAAAGCAGAAGAGTCCATTCAGTGGTTTAAAAACCTTTTTGGTGAAGATTACTACCTGGAACTTCAGCGCCATCAAACCACCAATCCGAATGCCGATCAAACGACATATCCCAAACAGCAGGAAGTTAATAAAGTACTCATCGAACTTGCTAATAAATATAATGTAAAGATAATAGCCACCAACGATGTCCATTTCGTAAATGAAGAAGATGCTGAAGCCCACGATCGACTCATCTGTTTAAGTACAGGCAAGGATCTCGATGATCCGTCGCGCATGAAGTATTCCAAACAAGAGTGGATGAAAACCACAGCAGAGATGAATTACATTTTTGCAGATGTGCCGGAAGCTTTACGAAATACCTTGGAGATAGCAGACAAAGTAGAATATTATTCGATCGACAATGACCCGTTGATGCCTGACTTTCCGATTCCTGATGAATTCGAAAATGCCGACGACTATCTTCGATACCTTACCTATGAAGGCGCGAAGAAGAAGTATGGCGAGCCGTTCTCAGGCGAAGTTGTAGAGCGGATAGACTTTGAGTTGGATACCATGAAGCGTATGGGATTCCCGGGTTACTTCCTGATTGTGCAAGACTTCATCGCTGAAGCTCGTAAAATGGGTGTTGCCGTAGGCCCGGGACGTGGATCGGCTGCCGGTTCGGCTGTAGCATATTGTTTGGGAATTACAGATATCGATCCGATAAAATATGACTTGCTGTTCGAACGTTTCCTGAATCCTGACCGTATATCGATGCCCGATATCGATGTCGATTTCGATGATGACGGACGCGGTAGAGTCTTGGATTATGTAACAGAAAAATACGGTAAGGAAAAAGTTGCCCACATTATTACTTATGGTACGATGGCAACAAAGTCCGCGATCAAGGACGTGGCTCGCGTACAAAAACTTCCGCTTTCCGACTCTAACCGCCTGGCCAAACTCGTGCCGGATAAGATACCTGATGTAAAAAAGGTAAATCTTAGAGCAGCTATTCAGTATGTCCCTGAATTAAAAGAAGCAGCAGAATCGCCTGATACCCAAATGCGCGACACACTCAAATATGCTCAAATGCTGGAAGGCAATGTGCGGAATATAGGAGTTCATGCCTGTGGTATCATTATCGGTAAAGACGATATCTCAGACATTGTTCCGGTAAGTACGGCAAAGGATAAAGATACCGGAGAAGAGATGCTGGTTACCCAGTACGAAGGATCGGTAATTGAGGAGACAGGATTGATTAAAATGGACTTCCTCGGCTTGAAGACCTTATCCATTATAAAGGAAGCTGTTGACAATGTATACCAAACAACCGGAGTAACGATAGATATCAATACAATAAGCCTGGAAGACTCCAAGACATTTGAATTATACTGTCAGGGCAAAACCACCGGGACATTCCAGTTTGAATCTGCCGGTATGCAAAAGTATCTGAAAGAACTTCAGCCCACGAAGTTCGAAGACCTTATCGCGATGAATGCCCTTTATCGTCCGGGTCCGATGGAATATATACCATCCTTTATCGCCAGAAAGCACGGACGTGAAGAAATAGCTTATGACCTTCCTGTTATGGAACGTTATCTGCAGGATACCTACGGTATCACGGTTTATCAGGAACAGGTCATGCTTTTGTCACGCTTGTTGGCGAACTTTACCCGTGGCGAAAGTGACGCCTTACGTAAGGCAATGGGTAAAAAGCTCATCGACAAGATGAACGAACTAAAGGAGAAGTTCCTTACAGGGGGGAAAGCAAACGGGTATGACGAAAAAACATTAAAAAAGATTTGGGCCGACTGGGAGAAGTTTGCTTCCTATGCATTTAATAAAAGTCATGCTACCTGCTACTCGTGGGTTGCCTACCAGACTGCTTATTTAAAAGCCAATTTTCCGTCGGAATATATGGCCGCAGTTCTTAGTCGAAGCTTATCAAACATTACTGATATAACGAAGTTCATGGACGAATGCAAAGCCATGAATATCCAGGTGTTGGGACCGGATGTCAACGAATCCGTACATAAATTCAACGTAAATAAGGAAGGAGATATCCGTTTTGGCTTAGGCGCCGTAAAAGGAGTTGGGGAGTCTGCTGTAATGAATATTATCGAAGAGCGGAAAAACGGTCCGTTCAAAGATATATTTGATTTTGTAGAACGGATAAACCTGACTACCTGTAACAAGAAAAATATTGAAGCATTAGCCTTAGCCGGTGCATTTGACAACTTTGGAATAAAGCGTGAACAGTTCTTTGCCGACGGAGGAAAAGGAGAAATCTTTTTGGAAACAATTCTGCGTTACGGGAATAAATTCCAGACAGATAAAGCAACCGCAGCAAATTCTCTGTTTGGAGATGATAATTCAGCCTCTATCTCAAAGCCGGAAATACCCAAATGCGAAGCATGGAGTGATCTGGAACGGCTCAACAAAGAAAAGGAACTTGTAGGTATTTACTTATCCGCTCATCCGTTAGATGAATACCGGATCATCCTTACCTATGTGTGTAATACCGGAGTTATTGAATTAAACGATCGGGAAAGCCTGCAAAACAAGGAAATAATGGTCGGCGGTATTGTTACCGATGTACGCGAAGGTACAACCCGGAGAGGAAGCCCTTACGGAGTAATGAAAATAGAAGATTTTACGGGAAGTGCCGAAATTGCCTTATTTGGTCAGGAATATGTAGATTATAACAAATACCTGAAATTGGGTATGTACCTCTTAATCCGTGCACGAGTTGAGAAACATCGCTGGAAAGATAACGAACTCGATTTGCGAATCGGATCAATAAAGTTATTGCAGGAGGAAAAAGATAAATTGATAGAGAAAATCAGTATTACAGTACCTATCCATGATCTTGACGAACCCATGATCAATGAATTATCTGTACTTATCAAAACTAATCCGGGGCAGTCGTTGTTATATTTTAGAGTACTCGATGGTGAACACAATGTATCGCTTAATCTGTTTTCTCAAAATGTAAAGTTGAATGTGACACACGAGTTAATTGATTTTCTAATGGGAAATGAGAATATTGATTTTAAGATAAACTAAAATATTGGTATACGCTAAAAGAATTAGTAATTTTGCACTCTCTATGACAACAAACTAACAAAATAATATAAAAAAGAAGAACTATGGCATTAGAAGTAACAGATAACAATTTTGAGGAATTGGTAAATTCCGGTAAGCCTATGATACTCGATTTCTGGGCAGAATGGTGTGGACCTTGTCGTATGGTTGCTCCAATCATCGATGATCTTGCGAGAGAGTACGATGGTCGTATCACGATAGGTAAAATGGATGTTGATAATAATAACGATGTAGTTGCACAGTTTGGTGTACGAAACATACCGACTATCCTATTTTTCAAAGATGGAAAGGTAGTGGACAAACAAGTAGGAGCCGCTCAAAAATCTGTTTTTGTCGATAAAGCCGACGAATTGCTTAAGTAAAAATATTAATACTGTTTTATAGCGCGAAGCATTTCGCGTTTCCCAGGGGGGCCGGGTATTCTTTCAACGGAATATCCGGCTTCTTTCATCATGCGCCGTACGCTTCCTTTGGCACAGTATGTTGTTAGGATCCCTCCCTTTTCTGTATGTTGAAATAATCTGTTGAAGATATCCGGATTCCACATCTCCGGTTGCTTGTCGGGAGCAAAGGCATCGAAATAGATCAAATCGATAGTTGTAGGAAGCTCACATGTATTACTATCTCCATGTATTTTATTCAGTGAGAATCGATCGGTTATTTGTGTCACTTTATTCCAGGGTACAGTGTGTAATTGTCGGAAAATGTCTTTTTTTTCCGGAGAGATAAGTTCTCCATAATTCAATGATTGAATAATCTCCGGTTCGAGAGGATATAATTCTGTGGTATAATATTCTACGGGAACAGCTGTTTCCATAAAAGTAAGAAAAGCATTTAAGCCTGTGCCAAAGCCAATCTCCAATAGCCTGATGTGATCCTTATTTAACTGTTTCAGCCCTGCATCAATAAATACATGCAGAGACTCTTGTATGGCACCGTTCACCGAGTGGTAATGCTCGTCTATATCCTTTATATATAATGTATGGCTTCCATCAGCCGTTAGTTGTATTTCTCTATCCGGCATCTTCGTTTGATTATCCATATATATCCGAACGTTTTAAGTTTTCTTTTATTTCACGTTGAATATTTTTTCATTTTAAATGCAAAATAACCGACTATAAGCAAGTCAAAAGCTGGGAGGTATTGGATTTAATAAAATAGACAGTTTGTTTTTGATTATAGCCAAATATTGCTGATCTAAATTTGAAATCTCCAAAAGGTATACTAATTGCACTTATTTTTCTTTTCTTACACATACTATTATATATAAATAATGATTGCTTTATGACAGTAGTAGGTCAAAAATGTCAAAAAATATAAATATTTCCGTATTAATGGACAATATTTGATTATATTTATTGTTGTAATCCTGTTTTTTTGAAAAAATATTGTATATTTGTTCTTGTTTTAATTAAGTTCCTATAAAGCAGTATGTATGTTTTATAATCTGTTTGGAAATTTACTATAATAAGATGTATTGACTAACTGAGCCCTATAGATTAATAATTAAGTTTTTTGTATGAATGACCTGTTTTACTCAGAAAGAGAAATGCCGTATGGTAATAACGTTGATTTAAAGACTGTCTTTAGATATTTCAAATTTGAACAAGGAGAAATGTTTAAAGAAATGAGCCTGCAGTATAATTACTTGCTTTTTGTAAAAAAAGGGAGGATAAAGATTCATTGCAACCATTTTCTGAATAAGGTAATCAATGCCGGTTATTTTATTTTACTTTCAAAATCTTCGCGTGTTACCTGCGAAATGATGCAATCTACAGAAATTATAGTGATGAGTTTTGATATGCTTAGAAGCATATTTGATAAGCAGATGTTAAAGTCTTATCAGGTTTTCAAAGAAAAAGTTTCTTATACTTTTTCGCCACTCCCTATCCGTCCCTCTCTTAAATCTTTTCTTGATTTATTACGTGCTTATTTAGAAAAAGGCTTGAAAAGTGAATATCTCCATGAAATAAAAGAAAAAGAATTGTTCATTTTGTTAAGAGGCTATTACACAAGAGAAGAGATTGTATGTCTTTTATATCCTATTATTGGTACTTCCGATTTTAAAAATTTTGTACTAAAAAACTATTTAGAGGTGAATAATGTTGCAGAGCTTGTTGACTTATCCGGAATGGGACGTACGGCGTTTGATTCAAAGTTTAGAGAAGAGTTTGGCATATCAGCACGACAATGGATGTTAAAGCAAATGGCTGAACACGTGAGGCTTAGGGCGATGGATCCTGATGTTACTATAAAGGGTATTATGCAAGAATATAAGTTTAATTCTCCAACACACTTCAATTGGTTCTGTCGTCAACAATATGGCTGTACACCAGGAGAATTGTTAAAAAAATCGGCAGAGAAGCTTAATGAAATGAAAATCTAAAAACTATCGGTTAAATTCTAAAAAATAGTTCAAATTAATCTCTCTACCTTTGTTTTTACTTATTGAGACAAGAATAAAAAATAGCTTGAATATAAAACAAAAAAATACTATTTGTAAATAATTGTCTGGATTTTGATAAGAAAAATTATTTGTTTAGTAAGTATTAATTGACGTTTTGTTAAAAAGAAAAAGAGATAAATGTTATTCTCAATTAAAATATGATTGAGTTGCTTTTGTCTAAAAAAAATGACTAACCAGAGAAGAGAAGAGATAAGATGAGACGAATCTGTATGTTAATTTTTCTAACAGCAGTATTACTAACCCCTTTGCGTAGCCAGGTGGTAGGAGTGAAAAGTAATTTGTTGTATGATATGACCAGCACTATTAATCTGGGCTTAGAAGTAGGCTTAGGTCCTAAATGGTCGCTGGAGCTTCCTGTCAACTATAACCCCTGGAGCCTGGGAACGGATAAAAAAATCAAACATTGGCTTATCCAACCTGAAATTCGCTACTGGCTCTGCGAACGTTTCAACGGACATTTTTTTGGATTACATGGACATGCTGCCGGATATAATTTCGGCGGTATTAAACTCATTGGTCTTGAAGACCACCGCTACGAAGGGAATCTTTATGGTGGGGGAATCTCCTACGGTTATCAATGGATTTTGAACAAGCGGTGGAGCATCGAAGCTACACTCGGTGTAGGTTATGCTTATCTGGATCACACCAAGTACAATTGTGAAACATGTGGTACTAAGATCGGAGATTATACAAAAAACTATTTCGGTCCGACGAAACTGGGTGTAAGTATTATTTATATAATCAGATAAGGAGGGAAAGATGATGAAAAAGATTATATACAATAACCTGATTATTATAATACTATCCGTATTTATTATAATTCCTGCACAGGCTCAGAAAGATATTTCCATATTCGATGGAGAAATTCCTGTAAAACTGCAACGTCTCAGACAAGTCGATGATTCTGTTCATCTTGTCATGGATATAGATTTGAAAGATCTTAAATTAAGTACGGATCGTTCATTGGTATTGACGCCTGTCTTATTAAACGGAAAGGATAAAGAATATGCCCTGGGCAATATAATGCTTAATGGACGTCAACGTCACAAAGCTTTCACGCGGGAAGTACAACTGAATGGTTGGGAAAAAGATGTTGAAAAATCTCATTATGCCGTTTTAGAGCTAAATAAAAACAGAAAAGTCATACGTTACAGACAATCTATTCCGTATGAGACCTGGATGCGTGAAGCTTCTTTAGATGTGAGGACAGATTTGTGTGGATGTGCCGGACATGTGCAACAACTAGGCAGTGAAAAAGTGGCTAACCGTATTGTTATGCAGGATGCAAAAGTATATAAACCATTAGCCAATGTGGCTTACATGCGTCCTCAGGTAGAACAAATTAAAGCAAGAAGCGAATCTAATAATGTATTTCTTGATTTCCCTGTGTCACGTACAGAGATCAACCCTCAATTTGGAAATAATCCTCGTGAACTAGCGAAGATCGAACATATAATTAATGATATCCGCTCAGATAAAAATTTACGTGTAACCGGCGTATTAATTACCGGATATGCTTCTCCGGAAGGAGACTTGAACTTTAATAATCAATTGTCACGTGGACGCGCCGAAGCGCTTCGTAATTATTTATCTATGCGTGTCGGGATACCTCCTCAATTGTTCCAGGTAGGATATGGCGGTGAGGACTGGCAAGGATTAGCACGCTTGGTTCAGAATTCATACATCGAGCCTAAAGGGATGATCCTGAATATTATCCATAATTCATCAGGGGAAATCAGAAAGCAACAGCTCAAAGCTTTAGGAGGCGGTTCCGTTTACCAACGAATGCTCCATGGATTATATCCGCAACTTAGACGTGTAGTGGCAAAAATCGACTATACCGCCAGAGGTTTTAATGTGGATGAGGCAAGACAGATCATTAAGACACGTCCAAAACAATTAAGCCTGAATGAAATGTATCTGGTAGCAAATACCTATGAAGAAGGAAGCAAAGAGTTTATGGAAGTATTTGAAACGGCTATTCGTATGTTCCCTGATGATCCTGTGGCCAATCTTAATTCAGCAGCTACAGCGCTGTTAGAAAGAGATACGGCAAAAGCAGAGAGATATCTTCAGAAAGCACAAAAGAATACCCCCGAATATTACAATAATCTGGGTGTATTGGAAATGATGAAAGGAAATAATGCAAGAGCCCGTAACTTATTCCAGCGAGCAGCAGAGGGTAATCTGGAAGCAGCTTATAAAAACCAGGAAGAGTTGAAACGAAAAGAAGAAGCTGATAAACAATTTAAAAATTAAATCAACTGAATATAAACCAATTTAAAACAACTTGTAACTAAAAGGAGATTAAAAAACAGAAAAAATTACGAAACAAACATGAAATTAAAATTAAAAACAACAATTAAAAAAGAGAGACTAATTAAATTAAACATTTTTACTAATTAAATTCAAATGAAAATGAAAAAGATTTTTAAATTCTTTATGGGTGCTGCCATCGTAGCAGCAGGATTCACAGGATGTTCCAGTGAAGAAGTTAATCCGAATCCGGGACCGGATCCGGGACCTGAAGTACCAGTAGTAGAAGGCACGCCTACTTATGCTACATTTACTTTTAATGTTAGCCAAGCGAATAGTACAACTCGTGCAAATGCAACCGCGAGTGATATGGATACCGGAGCTATCGGTGATAATGATGACTATACTATTAATAAAATACGTTTGCTTGTATTTAATTCTAGTAATCAGTTAGAAGCGAACGTTTTACAGGATGTGACAGCACCTAAATATCAAACTGCTACAGTTAGATTAATGTCTGGTCCTAAGAAGATTTTAGTACTTGCTAATGAACACGCAAGTGTATCAACTGCATTTTCAACTGCAGCATTTAAAACTCTTGATCCAGATAATTCAGCTACTGTTGCAAGTACATATGCGGATGTTATTACAAACATTTCAGCTACCGCTATCAATCTATTTGAAGTAGGAGGTAGTCCTACTACTGCTCCAATAGATTCAACTGATTTTAATGGTGGTAGTGCGGAACCTTATTTTGACATAGATAGAGTTATTGGAACTGTAGCTTCAGGAGATTATCCATATATGATGAGTAATCCGGACGACGGAACCACATATACCCTTCAACCTGGAATTTCAGAAACAGATTCTAAGAATGCAACAGCTGGAACTAATGATAAGAACCATTTTAAAATAGCTGTTAAAAGAGCAGTGGCTAAAGGAGTTATCACATACGATGATTCAAGAGCCACTATTCTAACAACTCTTGATGGTCTTGGAAAGCTAACGGAAAGTTCACTGAAATATGGAATGGATAATGTAAACCGTTCTGTATACCTTTTCCAACAATTTGACGGGACGACTATCACCTCAGCATATTATGATATTCCAAATATTTCAGGTTGGCCAATACCAGCGCCAAGCCCAGCAAGACCCCAAGGCAGACAAGATTTTTATCCTTATTTTTATAAAATGTATAATATCAGTAATGCTATAGCAAAAGCAAGTTCACCTACAACAGCTGTTTATTTCACAGAAAACACCAAGTCTGCTCCTATGAATGGAAACATTACTTATGCTGCTATCGAAGCACAATTTACTCCTGCAGATGGTAAATGGGCTTCTGCTATTGATTATGATAATTCATTGAAGCAGATTACTATTGTAACAGGAACAAATTATAGTGATAACGATTTATGGGCAGTGTTAGCAAAAAATGATAAGCTTTCATATTCTAATAATAATAAGTTTGATAATATTTATCTGTTCCCATCAGCAGAGTTGGCAAATAAGGCATTGTATCTTATCACTTATGGGACATTGTTTGGGCAGACACAGCCTCGTACATCAGAATTATTCCCGACAGCAGCAGCTGATTATACAAGTTCCTGGCAAGTACCTGCGGATATGAAAAAATATATCGATAAATATACTGGTCGTAAATGTTATTATCGTATGGATATGGGTGAAGGAACTTTAGGTGGCTCTTTCAGATATTCTGTAGAACGTAACGCTCAGTATTTTGCAAAGATTACTGGTTTCAAAACTATTGGAGTTAACGATCGTCGTAAGCTGGACGATAACCCATATGAACCTAAAGATGCTATTACTCACGTAACAGCAACAATAGAAGTGAAGAACTGGGATGAAAAAACAATGCAAGGTGAAATTTAATAAATAAAATATAGAAGGGAGGAGGCTCTTCTCCTCTCTTCTTAAAAAACATAACCCGCCCAACAAATAAAGAATATTGAAAATGAAATCAAAAATAATGAATAAGATACGGATCATTACAATGTTCCTAAGTGCTTTCCTTATCTTTCCTATATTACAAGGATGCGTGGAGGATGATTTGTCTGTGTGTGGGATCACTATTGATTTTGTATTTACTAAGAATGTTGAGGGTGTAGATAAGTTTGCGACGAATGTTAATAAGATAAATCTTTTTGTTTATGATTCAGGAGGTAATTATATAGGTGAATATTCTGCTGAAGGTGATCGCCTACATTCAAACTCTATGGCGTTGAATTTATTACCAGGTGTTTATACTCTTATCGCCTGGGGGAATATCTGTGATGATTATGAGTTATATAATACAACCAATTTTGGTGAAGCTGAACTCTCATTAAAACGTACTGAAAATATAGTATCAACACATCCAGGTGATTTATATCATGGAGGATTATATCAATTGAAGGTTGACCCTGATTTAAAAGCAAATCAGCGTGATACGATTGAACTTACTAAGAATACAAATAATATAAAGGTAACAACAAAAGGTATGCCTTATGATGAAGAGACTAAATCTTCAAAAACAACATATAGTTGTTCTATTGTTTCCAACAATGGAGACTACAAATTTGATAATGAAATAACTGGCACAGACCGGCTACAATATATAGCAAAAACCTCTATCAACGAAGATAAAGAAAAAGTATCTGATTTTGTTGTAATGCGGGAATTAAACAATAATATTACTCAATCACAGATTGTAATAACACGTAATGAAGAAGATAAAATTCCTGTAGATATACTTCAAACAGATTTAGTTCCAATATTGATTTCAGCCTCACTAACAGGTGATTTAGACATAGAAGATGAATTTGAAATAGAAATAATTATCACGGAAACCAACGGCACTACAACTATCAAAATTGATGATTGGGAATATGTAATAGGTGGCGGAATCGTTTAAAAAAGGGAAAACATGAACAGGTATATACTATATTTTGTATTATTGATATCATTTGGAATGATGACTATCTTTTTGTCGTGTACTTCTGAAGAACAGAAGTTAATTCCTATACCCTCAGAAACAGAAAAGATAACATTGGAAATCCCATTCACTAAGGCTAATGAGGCTAATGAGGATTTAATAAAAAGTGGGCGTATTATTGTTTGTAAGAATACAGGAACTAAAGATGTTATTGTTAATACAAATGTTCCTATACAAACAACTCCTGATATTATATTTAAGGTAGAAGTTCCGGTTGGTTATATGAATATTTATCTGATAGGTAATGAGGATCCTTTATGGAATCTGAATGGAATTAGTAATTCAAACGATCTAAAATCAATAAAACAATTCTATACTGCTTATCCGATTATTGACGGGAATACAATCCCCATGTTTGAGCAATATGAAAATGTCTATGTTGACGAAAATGGGATAGTCACAAATAATGGATCAACAGTTGATCTAAATAATCCATTGGGTACTGTAAAAAGAATATTTTCAAAAGTGTCTTTGAATTTAGAATGTGTGTATAATGATTTACAGAATGGGAACGATCCTATACAATTAGATAGTGTTTCAATAAAACGAATGCCAAAACATTCTTATTTAGTACCATTTCAAAATTATACAGGAACACAGACTACTGATTTCTTTTCTGGAGCCAATGCCAATGTCGCAAATGATTTTCCTTATACGGGACCATCTACTAATCGAACAGGATTTAATGGGAGTACTTATTTTTATATACCTGAACATATTATGGGAGATACTACCTATTATACGTATCTATCTATTGTTGTGAATCTTGTCGGTGGTGCTACAGAAACACAACGTGAATATAAATTGGTAGTAGGTGATGGAATAGCAGATGGTAAAAATGATTATCTACTAGGTCCAAATAAAACAGTACCGGATGTGATAGTTACCCGTAATACACATTACATGTTCGATGTAAAGATTACAAGCTATACTGAAACAAGTGGTTCTGATTTAGATATCATAGCTAAAATTGTTGATTGGGATGCGACTCCCACTGATCCAAAGAAGCCAGATGAATACAGTCTTTCGGTATCGGATAGTGAGATTCAGATTGCGTCAGTTCCGTTTAATGGAGTGATAAACGTTACTACTGATTGTCCGGATGGATGGTCTGCTTCTTCAACTTCTCCGGGAGTAAATATTACCGGACAGGGAGGAAGTAAGTTAACCTTTGATATTTCAAGTGGTTCTTCACCCTGGGTTATATTTGTGAAGGCAGGAAAAGTGGAAAGAAAGATAACCATATCTCAATAGGTATCAGAATATGATTGAGAACAAAAAGAAATAATATATAATGAAAAGGTGGAATATATATATACTTTTAGGTTTGCTAATATTGGGGGCTTGTACAAGTGAAGATCGCATCGAGCCAGAGCCGCCAAACCCAGTGCCTGATGATGACTTAACAACATTGATGTTGAGATTCCCACAGTCCTCAGCCCAGACAAAAGCTTTCTCTCCTGCAGAAGAAAACAGGGTAGGAGATTTGGTAATTTTGGTATATACAAAAGCAGACCTTCCCACAGCTTCCTATAACTTATTAAAGGATACATTTGCTTATAGTATAAAAGTACCTGCTTCACAGATTGCAACTACAACTTCTCCGGGTGGTGTTGCAGGAGATACCAAGACCGCCAAAATCAAGGTGAAGAATATGGAAAAAGAACAACGTTTTATTCTTTTAGCTAATTTACCAGATGGATTATTGACTTCTGCTGATACAGCAACTAATAAAAGTCTGCAAGATGCTGTAAACAAACTTACATTCGATGGAAGTCGTTTGATGAAAGATAATCTGATTGCTACTACAGATTCCGGTTTTCCTATGTGGGGGCAGATGGCGGGCACATACACACACTATAAATTTCACCATTCCAATAAACCACTTATAAATACGATTGAAATAAATATGATCCGCGCGGTTGCCAGAATCGATGTAGGTCTTAATATAAATGGGATGAAAGATCCGGCTTTGGGTTTTGGAAGTATAACTGCCATAGACAGTGTATATCTTTGTAAGGCAAATTCTAGTGGGACCATTATGCCGCATGAAAAATATCTTTTAACAGCAGATAGTGCTGCAAAGTCAAAAGTATATCTACCCAATCCGGTCACTACAGCTAAAAAAGCTTTTGCAAAATATACATTTAGATCTGTGGAAACAGATAATATGGTGCGTACGATTTATGCTCCGGAATCGGATATTCTCGATTCTCCTTCCGGAAATAAGCCTGCTTTTCTTATTATAAAGGCTCAGTATTATGGTCAACCTACTTATTATCGAATTGATTTCACAAATGATGGAAAATATATTCCTTTGATAAGGAATCATAGTTACCAGATCAATATTATCGGAGCGCGAGCTGCGGGATTCTCTACATGGGGAGAAGCGTTCGACTCAGAACCTACCATAAATAACCCGAATGTTATATTTAATGTAGATGGTAGTGAAATTAATGAAATTATTACCAATGAACAATACTATCTCGGGTTCTCGGCCAAGGAGATAAAAGTGGATTGGAATCACCATATCAGGATTCCTGTATTTACAGATTATCCGGGTGGTTGGAAAGCTACTTCTGCAGATGTGACTTTAACGAACTCATCTGGTAATGGAAACCTTTTGAGTACAGTTACTGCCAATTTAACACAAAACACAACCGGTACACCTAAAGAATATACAATACGTCTTTCAGCCGGTACCCTCAGTCAGGATATCAAAGTGATCCAGATAGAAGGATCTAACAGTTATATGTTAAAGCGTTCGAGTGCTTCTTCTATTCAAATACCTATAAAATCAGCCAGAGTACCTATCCCTGCAAGCATTAAAGACGAGCTTGAGATATGGACAGACTGGACCGGAGCACCGGGTACTTTTACTATTTCAGGGGATATTCTAACGTATACACCTCCCAGTGGGGTTACAGGTAATGTAGTAATTGGATTGATGCAAGATGGTGGTCCCGGTATGGTAGGAGGTATTGCCGGGGACAGATTAATATGGAGTTGGCATGTGTGGGTTACATCAGATGATCCTGAGGCTACCCAGCGCTCTAACAATGGATATATCTTTATGGACCGCAACCTGGGTACTTCTACTGCTAACATGGGAGGATTGTTTTATCAGTGGGGACGTAAAGACCCGTTTGCTCCAGGGCATTTTACAATATCCAACGTATCCGGTACAAACAATTTAGGAATGTCTATAGCTTCTCCGTCTGTATTTTATACAACAAACACTACTCCTTTCGATTGGATAGGAACGGCTCAGAATAACAATTTATGGACAAAGATAGATGGAGACAAAGGTGACTATGATCCTTGTCCATTTGGCTGGCGTGTACCTATCGACCAGGCTTGGGAAGGCTTTACCGGTTCATCTAAAAACGGTATAACATTGTCTGCGGCCGGATATCTGGATTTGTCAACCGGTGACCTTATAAATAACGGCTATGCTGTATGGGGAGCCTCTTCACGTGGTACATCAGCTTATCTGTTTAACGGCAATGATAGCCAGACATTCAGAGCCAATGGATATCCGGTACGGTGTGTAAGGGATGTGAAGCGGTAATTTTGAAAGAAAGAATCCTTTTTCCAAAAGAATCTTTAAAATGATAACAATAGATAATTGATATATATAGCAATGAAAAAAGTCTACAATAAAATATTATTTATACTTTTGGTTCTACTGACCTTCGGCTTTACAAATGTAGAGGCGCAAACGGTATACTATGTATCGACCAGTGGTGGAGGTAATGGTAGTTCTGCGAATTCACCCATGTCATTTACCCAGATACAATCGACACTATCATCTCTTGCCATTGGAAATAATAGTACGATAAAAGTGTATTTTGCTCCGGGTACATATAATATGAGTTCTCGTTTTGTTTTTAGTACAGCATCCGGTTCTCAGGGTTATAAAGTTACCTTCGATAGAACTCCCAATTCTACTGGTGATGTTCTTTTTGACGGAGGGGGAAGTAGTGGTAATGGAATTAATCAGTTTATACGATTACCTCGTTCTGGATCTTCAAGTAACCCGAGTAGCTTAACAATCAAGAATGTCACTATTCAACATTTTTATAATAATTCTACCTCAGATCAACAATTGTTCGATTATCAAACGACTTATCAAACATTGACATTGGATAATGTCATAATAGATCATTGCGGTTTTGGCGCCACTTCTTTGAGTACTGTGCATAGAATGATGTATATAGCGGATAATCATCAGTTCTATTTGAAAAATAGTACGATAAAAAACTGTAGATATCATTATATGATTGATAAACGATACTATGATAAAATGGAGATCGTAGGAAATTCTTTTATTAATAATGATATATATGAACGTTTAATATATATGGAAAATGCTCCGCAGAATGGAGAGGTCTGTATGGTTTATAATAATACGTTTTCAAACAATACAGTCAGATCATCAGGTGATGGTGCCTGTATTTATATGGGAGGAGCAGCAGGTTCAATAAAAATGTTGGTTTTTAATAACACTCTATATAATTCGGGGAATATATATGCTTTAAATGTGACGGGCACGAAGTTGGCAATAAATAATCTTCTTGCGGGAACTTCTGCACTAACAGCAGCCTCTACCTCCATTGCGAATACTGTTTTTGTTCGTAATATAGCTCCTTCAGGAGGGAATATTTATATTCACACAACAGGAAATAATAGTAATACAAATATTACAACAGCTTTCGGACAGCAGTTTAATACGACTTTAAGCAGCAGTACTTTACCTGGAAAGCAAATACATGATTTGCTAAATTATACATCTACAGATGTAATTCTTGGTAAAGGAGGAACATTGAGCGGTTTGTCTGGTGAGTTAGGATTTAATGTAAGTAATCTTTTGAAATATGACCAGACTGGACGTATAAGACCTGATAATATTTCGATAGGGGCAGTCGATCTACAGAAATTTAAGATCGCTTCTACCAGGGCAATTTCATCTATTTATAATTCCAACGGAACACCTTCCCGTCCGGAATTGGTAAGTTCAGATCTGTCTTTGTTTATAGAACAATATCCGAGTGGAGTGAACAGGAATAATACTACTTTTTCAACAACGGCTTCTTCTTTATCCAATGGTTTGATTGATAAGACAGGTTTACCTATTGTAACATTTACTCCACTCAGTACAGCAACCAATGCTACGGATGAATTTACTGTTACTATCACTGCAGCAGATGAGTTTGGCTTTTCTCATACAGAAACATTTACAGTCAAAACATTTGTTTATGATATAGCTACTTATACTCCTCCTACTGTATTACCACCTGGATATACTAATTCCGATGATTATTCCCAAACTTGTTTTGATTTTATGGGTAGGGTAAATTTTGAATCGTCATTTAGATTTACAGGTAAAACAAATGGAGAGACAACAAGTAGTACTTTTGCAAATAGTAATGCATTGGATGGTTTTACAATTCCTTTAGTCGGTGATTTGAATGGTGATGGATATCCCGAGATTGTTGCTTCGGCAACTACATCGAGTAGTGGTGGAGGTTCTTCTCATGGAATTGATATTTTTAATGGACAAACAGGAAAACGAATATCACGTATTGCTTATCCAGAAGGAGGGTCATATTCAGGAAGCGGTTCTCATCAATCGCCCTCAGCATTGTCGTTGATTGATTCAAACGGAGATGGCCGTGTAGAACTTATTGTAGCGTTTGCTGCAGGCTCTCCTAATGGGAGAAAAGTAGCTTCATATAATATAGTATATTCTAAAGATCAATATGGTACGGAAAATTATTCATTATCAACAAATTGGATTTCTTCAGGTAATTATACATCTCTTTCAAGTAGTTATAATAAGCCTATTCCACAAGTAGTAGATCTTGATGGGGATGGAATGGCGGAAATTGTTGTCTATAATAGAATATTCGATGCTAATCCTAGTAATAATGGAAGATTATTGTTGACAATTGAAGATGGGGGTACTGGAGAGAATACACCTTATGTGGGATATGACTCAGGAGGTAATGGCGATGATAAGTATGTGAATTTCAGTTATATTTATGATGTGGATTTCGATGGTACGTATGATTTAATAGCCGGAGGTAAAGTGTATAAACTTAATAAGAAGGCTGATGGTACTTTTGAATATACGAAATATATTGTAAGAGATGCTAGTAATATTATCGTACCGGATGGGCGAACCGGTGTTGCTGATATTAATGGAGACGGAATTCCTGATATTGTTGTATTGAAAAGAGTCAATTCTTCGACTTTGAGATTGATAGTATGGAATCCCGGATTTTTTGAAATGACATCTTATGATGGTGACGGAATACCTGTATTGGGGATTGATGGTAAACCAATTAAAAGACCGGTTTCTGATATAGCTCCCTATATTATGGCTGATGTCCAATTTGGCATGCCGGATGGTCTTGCTGGTAGTAACTCCTATATATATATAGGTGATATTGATGGAAAATCCCAAATAGGAAGTGATGGGAAAGAGTATTATTTACCGGAAATGGCAGTATTGTCAGGAGCATTGACATTTAATAATCTTAAAACTCATCCTAATCTTACAGGAGAAGGATTTAGTTTTCCTACTACAGGAGTAACTTCAAATTATGCAATAGCCGGTCTTACATATGATTTAACACCAGGTGTTTCTAGAGGAGAAAGACTAAAGTTATCATTTGTGCTGGAACATAGTGATAGATCTAGAAATACAGGTTTTACTATGTTCGATTTTGATAATGATGGAACCATGGAGATTTGTTATAGAGATGAAGAATCTTTACGAATAATTAAAGCCTCTAAACCACATATTCCGTTGAATGAGCCTGTTGGTGATGTTGTCCTGTTAAAAGCCACAGTCGGATCATATACGGGTTTTGAATTACCTGTTATAGCCGACATTGATAATGATGCTTCTGCTGAAATGGTAGTGATTGGTTATTCAAGTAGTGGTGATCATTATTATGGATTTTTGTATGGGGTTGGAGCTGCAACAGATAAATTTGCACCTGCTTTGCCTGTGTGGAACCAGTTTATGTATGATCCGTTTAAAATTAATCCGGATTTGACTACTCCAACGAAGGCAGAGGGTAAACACGCTATTGACAGATTGAGTTATTCTTTCAAACGAGTAATCAATAAAGGAACTCAAAATGAGCGGACTATTGAATATAATCCATATAATGGAACACTTGTACAGGCAACTAAGTTTATGATGGCTCCGGATTACAGTTATGGCCATATTTATGATCCTATCGTATTTTTAACGGAAGGTTATTTAATTGATAATAATCATACGGATATAAATAAGAGACCAGTATTAACAGGTAGTGATGGTAATATCACCATAAGTGTTACTATAGGGAACAAAGAAACGGCTTTGACTGACTTAGCGCTTAACACTCCGGTTGCCATTTATAAAAATGGAGTGGTTTCGGAGGCAAATTATATAGGTACACGAATTTTAAGTGATTTTATCTATCATGGAACCTCTACTAATGTTAATGCAGTAATAAAAGCCAATAGTGCTGGAACAACCGATGAAGAAAAACGGATCAGTATTACACTTACGGGGGCGGAAGCTAAAGCCGATGGAGTGTATGTTCTCCGGTTGGGTGATAGCAGTAACAGTGATTCCGGCAGTTGGGAATGGAGGTATGGTTTGAATTCGGAAACGAAGGGACAACCGGATCCTGATAGGGGGATTGGTGTAGCCAGCCGGCAGTTTCGTGATTGTGATTGGGGTGATCAGACCATCAAAGCTGCCAAACCAAATATCTTCCCGGACGCAGCTACTGTTCAGGCATACAATAATGTAGTAATAGATATATTTAACAATGATATATTACCGGATTCTTATTTTGCAACATCTGGTGCTAATCCCTGGAAAATAACAACAAACACATCGGATCAGACCTTGAATACATTTACAATTATGCAGCAACCAAAGGCTGGGACAATTTCTATTTCGGGCGTAAGACGCGACATGCGGATTACTTATCAGAATACAGAAACGGATAATCTGGTAAATGCTGTTGATTCTTTTATCTACAGGGCAATATTTGATGATATATCGTTATCTCCAACTAAGCAAGTTCGGGAAACTACGGTCTATATCTATATTCTGCAAGGAAGGACAGGCTTTGTTACCTGCTCATCCAGCCATCTTGTTCAGTTGGAAGAAATACCATCAGGCAATATAAATTTTCAATGGTATAAAGCCGATGAAACAACATTTTTGGAAGAAGCATCTACAAGGACAATAAATTTCGGGTCAGCTACCGGAAATGTAGATTCTGTCTATATGATTGAGCCTAGAATCGACCTGGTATTTAGAGATACTCATTTCCGTGGTGTTTCTTTCCCCAAAGGCCGGTTGACGGTGAAAAAGGGAGAGGGTAATACTACATTGACACTGAAATGGAAAGGCACGGAAAGTACCGGTTGGTATAATCCAAATAACTGGGTGGAAGTAAGAAATGGAGTGGAAGCTCCGACACAGTTTACACCTACTGCTTGTACGAATGTAATCATACCTTCCGGGGCAACTTATTATCCAATGCTTACATCAGCGTCCGAATGCCAGAAGATAGAATTGGGAGACCGGGCCATGATAGCCGGTATCCATTACCTGACCTATGATGACGCTTCGGTTGAAATCAAGCTGACTGCTAAGGAAAGAGATCGCTTTGTTATGATGTCGGCTCCATTGATGAAAACTTATACAGGGGATTACCATTATTATAATAATTCTACTTATTATTGGGGAGACGTATATATGAACTATTTCCAACTTAAGAATCCTGATGTAGGTAGTGGGTCAGCAGAAAGCAATAAATTTACTGCTACGTTTGGGTATGTTGGTGATGAGTTAACTCTGGGAAAAGCATTCAATCTTAGAGTCGAAAATAGTACGATAAATAAAGAGCAATCTTTCAAATTCCCGATGAAATATGAATCTTATACAATTATAAATTCAAACGGTTCAACAGAGATAATAACACCCTTTGATAGGCTGAAAAGTTCGGGTGAAGTGATAGGACGATTTATTACCTATGAAAAAGACCTTACCGTAAAGAATTCTTCCAATCCGGTTTATGATATTCCTGTTGAAAATGATGTTGCGGGTAGTGGTTTAGTTCAGATCGTAAATCCATATATGGCTTATCTGGATATGACGTCTTTCCTTGCGGCCAATAATTCAATATTAACGAATAGTTATGCTGTATGGAATGGGCAAATAACAACCGGATTTACACAAATTGGACAATTTGGAGATAAAACCAGTTTCAGATATAGTATTAGTAATATGCCTTCCGGCTCTGCTACAAGGTATATTGCTCCGCTGCAGTCTTTCTTTGTACAGAAGACCGGAACTGCCAAGATAGCAACTGTAAGAATGTCTCCGGCCTGGACCACGACAATGCAGGAAAACCCATATGTCTTACGTAGTAGCGACGACGAAGCAGAGACAAATATCCTTCGGATCAAGGCGACTCAGGGTGATAATAATAGCTATGCCGTCTTATTCTATCATTCTCAGGCAAAACCGTCTTTCGACAGTAGCGAAGATATGCATAAATTGTTCTACGACGAGATACCTTTGGAGGTATATACTTATACTTCTTCAAAGAGTGAAGAGTTAGCCATTAATGCAAATAGTAACTTTGCCGGTCAGGATACCGATTTAGGTTTGAAAGTGAAAGATGTCGGACAGGTGACCCTTGATTTCAGTGGAATGGGAACGTTTGGACATGATGTATATCTGATTGATAAAGAACTGAAGGGTAAAGATCAAATAATACCTATTACAAATAGTAATTCGACTTATACATTTATTGTTAGCAAACCGAATACCGAACTGAACGATCGTTTCAGTCTCCGGATGACTTATAACGGAATCGGTTTAGGAACTGATGATGCTGAGCAGGCAACGGATTATTCGGTTTCGACTCAAGATGGTTACATCTATATACAGAGTGGATTAACTCCTGTTACAAACGTACAGGTATATAGTATAAATGGAGCATTGGTACATACTACCAATGCAATGTCTAACTATTTTAAAATTGCGGTTGAAAGACAGCAGGTTTATATTGTAAAACTGAAAATAGGAGATGAGTATAAAATACAGAAAGTATATGTAAAGTAATTTTCTGCAGAGGACTACTACTAACTATTTGTGTGAATTGATTTAATATTAAAAATGTCTGTGTTTATAGTTTCAGACTAACCATATTTTATATATAGTATGAATAAGTTCTACTTGATATTATTAGTACTGCTTTTCTCAGTGCCGTTTCTGAAAAGTCAGGTGTTGTACAATAAAGGTCTCATGACAATAAAAGGCACATCAACAAATACGACCTTATATGTGAAGGGTGATATCGTTGTTGGAGGAAATAATTGCGCCATTCGACAGGAAGGGAAAACTGTGTTAACAGGGGATTTTGTAAATAATGTAAGTGGAGCAAATAAGCATGTATTTACAGACAGGAGCGGTGTGTTAGAATTCAGAGGAACAACTGCGGCTCAACATATCCGTGGAAGTGCTGATAAAGCCACCAATTATATTAATTTCCCCAATACAGTTATTGTCAGTAATACGAATACGAATTATAGTAATGATAGTGCTGTTGTGGTTCTGAGTCCTCTAATGGGAGCTACTATAAAAAACATGGATCTTCAAAAAGGAAGATTTGTACTCGATTCTAAAGTGTCAGGTGATAAAGCCGATATTGCTCATTTGCTTGTTGAAACGGGTGGCACTATTAATTACAATTCTGCAGCAACCCCAAAGCACGCAGCTGGAATTATCCAGGTAAATCTGGCAATGGGTAATAACGCGGATGCCGGACATATGGTAGGTTTCTCATCTCCATTCCAAACGATGTATGCCGATTATTTTTTCTTTAATTTTATGGCAGAGCCAAAGAGTGATATGTTCTTTAATGGAGAGAATGATCCCTGGAACCTTGATCCGACACTGACTTTACAACCTGGGCGAGGCTATGTGATAGGACAGGGAATTGTGCGACATGAGGCTCCTCATAACCAGCCTGGCGGCTATTATGATATAAGTTTGAATCCTACTTATTCAACTGCTGATTATACAAAGGTGGCTAAAGAACGTTTTTCTTTTGCTCGTCCTTTTATGCCATCCTCCTTTTCAACATGGAATCCTGCAACAGAAGAAAGATTGAATATCACTGATGTGTCAGTTTCTCTGACCGAGGGTTTTAATTATCTGGGAAATCCTTTTACTGTACCCCTGGATATGACCTCCTTTTTAAACTCAAATTTAACAGACTGGGGTATATCTGCAACAGATATAGAACAACCTACAATCTATATTCTTCGTCCGCGGAGTAAAGGTTCTTATAATGGGTTATTCTCGTTCGATACGGGTTACCAGGTAATGCAGCTTGTCGGTAGTACGACAGATCCAAAAGCGGAAGAGCAGGCAATAATAGCTCCTATGCAGATGTTTGTCATCAAAGGAACACCTAGTGCGGCTGGTAAAGACTTTAGCATAAAAGCATCCAAAAGAACGCATGGTAAGACTCAGTTCCTGCGTAGCGAAGCGAATGCTCCGATAGATGAATTATTAATAGAAACAAAAGACGTCTTAACAGAGGGTTACGACCGTTTATGTGTTGTATTCCGTAACACGGCAACTTTGCGTAGCAATGATATGTATGATGCGGAAAAACTGTTTAACAAAACCAAAGGGGTAAACCAGATTTATACCCGCTCGTCGGAGAATGTTGACCTGACAACGAATGTAATACCGGCAACTACAGAACGCCTGCAAATGTACTTCGAACCTTCAAGTATTGAACAACAAGTAAATTTGACAGCAAGCCGTATCGAATCATTGCAATCGGTGAAGAGTGTTATATTGGAAGATACCAAAACAGGTGGTATGATCGATTTATTGCTTAAACCAACTTATTTGTTTACATCATCGCCGACTGACGACACGAAGCGTTTTATATTACATTTTAATACAATGCCAACAAGTGTGGAAGACATTCAAAGTAACTCGATATTATGCGCTTCATATACTAATGGAGTGATTGATCTGAGAGGTTTGCGCCAGGAAGATATCGGTAAAGATGTTTTGGTGTATACCGTTCAGGGGCAATTAGTTGCTAAACAAAAGACTTCCGATGTGGTTTGCAGTATATATAAATCACTCCCTTCAGGTATTTATATCCTGAAAGTAGAAGGCAATCAGGACGCGATAAAACTATCTGTAAAATAATAAAAACGTAGGAGTTTGAAAGTATGAAAATAAGATTGTTATTGATATTCAGTGTTTGCTTCACAACTTTATGCTATGCGCAGGTAGGAATCAATACCGAAGATCCTCAAGGTTTGCTACACATAAAAGGAACAGCTAATGATGTGGTGGTAAAAGAGGGAACAGGTAATGTTGGGATAGGAACTACTGATCCGAGTGAGAAGTTACATGTGGTAGGAGATGTGAAGGTTGAGGCAATAGAAACTGATAGTATGAAGGTTAGTAATAGTACATTAGTTAAAGGTAAAACAGGATTAGGAACTTCCAGCCCTACAGCTAAAGTAGAAATAATAGGAACTTCGACAAATAGTTTACGGATTGAGGGAAATTCCAACCCAACCAATTACTATATGACAAGTAATTCAGAAGGAGTGGGTAATTGGAAATATTTACGTCCAACCACCCAAAAGATAAATGGAGTAATACGTGGCGGTGACGGAACTAATGCCACAAGTATATATATAAATCAGAATACATATACTAAAGTAAGTGATACTGATATAACATTGGGAAAAGGGAAATGGCTTATCTTGGCAAAAACAATATTACGCCGTGAACCGATTAATACTTATCCCTTTTTCGCAGAAATGGAATTACGTGAAGATGATGAAACGCTTTATCAAGTGGGATTAACGACAAGATATGCAGATGGCGGAGATAAGATTGGTATTCCACAGATTACGGCTATTGTTCATATTCCTGATAATACCCCCCGAGTTTATTCGGTTTGGGCAAAAACGACAAGTAATCTTTCTTTTACATTTCAATCAGCAGAACTTGGTACACCATATTTCTACGCGATACAATTAGATGATGAATAATAACAGAGTATAAATTGGAAATAGAAATGAATAAATTAATAATAGTGTTTACCGGATTATTATTTTTCTCTACTCTTTCTGCCCAAATTGGAGTTAATACTGAGAATCCGCAAAAATTATTACATATTAACGGGAATAATGAAAGTACTACAACTGATGATGTCGTTGTAACAGAAAAAGGAACAGTTGGTATAGGAACCGCTACCCCAAATGAAAACCTTAAGTTAGAGGTAGATGGGAAGTTGCTAAATTCAGCAAATGAAGGAGATGTTACTGTTGGAGGTAATAATACTATAGGAGGCAATCTGAATGCATCAAAAATAGGTGTTGGGACACAAAATCCTCAAACGTCCTTACATATTACACCTAAGGCTGGTGTTGCTCCATTACGCCTGGCTGATGGTTCGGAAGAATCAAGTTACTTGCTGACTACTGATGCCAATGGAAATGCATCATGGGGAGCATTACGCCCAATGTCATCCATAATAAATACTTCGTTTAAAACTAGCAGGACTATATCGGGAAAAGATGATGTTAGTGTAGGTCGTGTGATCGTGTCTGATACCATGACATTGATACCTGGTAAATGGTTGATTTTTGCTCGTGCTGTAACTACCGGAAGTACTTTAAGTAATTTATATATGTATTTAATTTTATCACAAATTGATTCATATAATACAACAACCTCCTTAAGTAGAGTGGGAGCGCGTGCTGCCACCACTGAAGATAATATTGCAGCTAATCAATTGATGTATTATGCGAATATAACAGAGCCTACATCCTTTTTTTTAGGAATGTCTTCTTCTGGTACGGGTGCTTTGTTTAACAATGATGAACAATATGGCAATTATTTTTATGCCGTACGAATTGATAGGGAAGACCCGTAATGGATATATTAAGAAGTAAAAAATAATAAGAAAAAAGATAGAATTATGAAATATTATATTCTCGTAGTAGGTTTATATCTTTCTTTGTTCACGATAAATGCACAAAATCAGGTTGGTATTGGTACGATTGATCCTCAAGGCATTTTACATATAGATGCGAACAAGGATACACAAGGGTCAAGTAATACCGATGATGATGTGATTATTTTGCCTATTTCTGGAAATGTCGGAATTGCTAAACCACTACCTACTGAAAAATTGCATATCAAAGGAAAAACGTTATTAACTGGTGATGGATCAGTTAG
This sequence comes from Tannerellaceae bacterium, assembly GCA_032054765.1. Lineage (GTDB taxonomy): Bacteria > Bacteroidota > Bacteroidia > Bacteroidales > Tannerellaceae > DFXE01. The sequence continues at coordinate 100,739 of DAMBSC010000008.1, read as the reverse complement.
CAATGATGTTGAAACCAGAACGAATTATTCTTCTGTTTATCTTAAATATGGAAATGCAACGAGTAGTACTCCGAAAGCAATGCTGGATATAGAAGCTGAAGCAGTAGGTGCAGGGCTTAGAATTGATAATGGAACGCAAACCGCTGGTTCAACTTTTATTCCTATTTTAGGGACGGATGCGTCAGGAAATGCTGTTTGGACTGATTTACCTGTTATGGCAAATGTGGCAGAGGGTAAACTCAACGGAAATATGCGTATATTTAATGCTTCCAGTGAAACTGCGGCTAAGAGTACGTATTATAATATTACCACCCAAAATTTAACAATACCTGCTGGTGGCGGTTTATGGCTTATTTATGCCAAAATCCTTGTTGGTTCCTATCGTGCATCAGGTACTGTTTCGGAAAGCAGGGGGACTAAATACAGGGATATGTTTATACACCTCAGAAATGCATCAACTAGTGAAAATATAGCTTCGTCAATGGTTTACCCGGAAACTACCGGTAATCATATTGGGTCTTTACAGTTAACACATCTATATGATGCTGGGGGAAGTACTGCACCGGCCATTTCCTTTAAGATAGAAGTGAAATCAGACCATCAGGATAATTCATCCAATCCTACATCATCTAATACTGCTGGATATACATGTTTCAAAACTTTTTCTGATGGCTTTTGGACTACACCTCAGTTCTTTGCTATCCGCATTGATCATCAAAATTAAATCACAAAGTTTTTTTGCACATTCTATCTACTTAACTTACCCCCTTATGACTGATAATTATGCTATAACAGAATCTTTCCTTGTTAGGAGTGAATTTCCTCCCGGATTATCAGGGTCGGACTATTCTGGTTTTAGGTATAAGGAGGTAGAAAAGAGCTATTCTTTCTCGTTGGGTAATAGCGATTATAATCATTTATTTTTTTTATTGGAAGGGGAGGTAGTTGTCAGTTGTAATGAGTTTTCCAAAAAGACTATCCACGAACACGAATTTGTGCTTATTCCTATTGCGGCTGATGTTTTATGTAAGACTACGACATACTGTAGAATTATGATATTAAGCTTTGATTATCTTCCTGTTTTTGGTAGCCAGTATCATAAATCGCTTATACAGACATGTTCTACCCTTACCTATCAGTTTGTTGCTCTGGCAATCGATGAGCCTTTGAAAAATTTTATAGATCTTTTATTGATCTATTTTAAGGAGGGCTTGAATAAGCCTTTGCTACATGAGATAAAAACGCAGGAGTTATTTGTTATTCTACAATCGTTTTATACCAAAAAACAGATAGCCATGTTCTTTCATCCCATAATAGGGCACTCTTCGGAATTTCGTACCACAGTATACCGAAATTACAGGAAGGTCACTTCATTGGAAGAATTGGCGTCTTTATTTAATATAGAGAAAAGAACATTTACCCGTCAGTTTAAAGAAGAGTTTGGAAAGTCTCCCTATCAATGGTTATTGAATCAAAAAGCTAAACACGTTCATTTTAGTTTGGTCGATACAAAGAACTCACTTGATAACATTCGTAAGGAACATGGGTTTAAATTTGCCGCCCACTTTACCCGTTTTTGCTGGGAACAATTTTCTTGTTCTCCGGTCAAATTGCGTAAACAGCTTCTTAGTGAGTAATAGCTAGGCGCGAAAGAACCTTACTACATATCCCTATATTATTACACAAAAATTTTATTTTAAATATCACCAATATCACAACTAGCGTATCGTATTGATTAACAATCGATAAGCGGTGATATTGCCATGTGATTTTAATATCACTTTTGGTTTCACTCATATAACCAAAAATCCATTTACATCTTTACTGAAAACCATTTAGATGCTTTTAGTAAACCTTCTAAATGGTTTTTACAAAGCATTTAAATGGTTGTATATAAGCATCTAAATGGTTTTCAGAATTCGTCTTGTCCGATTTTAAATAGGACGGGAGCAAAATAAAATAGGACAGGAGCAATTTTTATTTGCACACGTCCTAATAAAGAACACTACTAGTGTGATTGGAGGTATTAAAAGTGATATTAAAAAGCAGGTTAATATCACGCTTATTGTATAGATTTACAGATAGATATGATCATTGTGATATTAGTGATATTAAAAATAAAAATTTCTAGAATAAAAATTTCTTCTCTATTATTTCAATATCGTGCATATTTATACTGTAGATACTAAAATTCCATAAACAGTTATTATTTATATATAAATGAATGTATCTTTGTACACTAGACAAACACAAAATAATAAATGCTTGGATTAATAGGCAAAGGATTGTTTATTGGTATATTAGTATCAGCACCCATGGGACCGGTGGGAATGTTATGTATCCAACGTACACTCAATAAAGGAAGATGGCATGGTTTTGTAACGGGTTTAGGAGCTGCCTTATCTGATATTATATATGCTGCGATAACAGGATTAGGAATGGGGTTTGTTATCAATTTTGTACAGGCTAATCAGACGCCGTTACAGATTTTAGGGAGTATTGTGTTGGGTGGGTTTGGATATTATATTTTTAAAAATAATCCTACAAAAAGTTTAAAAAAGCAAAGTGAAGGTAAATTATCCTTTACTCAGGATTTTATTACTGGTTTTCTACTTACCTTTAGCAATATTTTAATTGTTCTTTTATATATTGGTTTGTTTGCACGTTTCGGTTTTATTTTACCAGATCATTCCCTCTGGTCGATGCTATCGGGATTAGCATGCATAGGAATAGGGGCAATTATATGGTGGTTTTTAATAACATATATAGTTTCAAAATTAAAAAAATGGTTTAACGTCCGTGGTATCTGGCTGCTTAATCGAATAGTAGGATCTGTCATTATTCTGCTTGCAGTTGTTGGTGTTTTGTCTGTATTGTTCGAATTTGAAGTCCGGTTACCCTTATAACTTTACATTTATGAAAAGGCTCAAGGTCCCTTATTTAGCAGCACTTGACGTATTAGATTTATCGTCAGTGGGTTTTTTGCTTGAAAGTAAAGCCCAGCGTGAGTATATCGATGTGGTTAACTGGAGTGATTATCCTTATAAACCTATCGCGGTGTTTGATATTGCTCGTTCGAACGAATGTCTTTATATTCGTTATTTTGTAAAAGGTAATTCATTGAAAGCTGTTTATGATACGGATAATTCTCCGGTATACCAGGATAGTTGTGTGGAGTTTTTTATGAAGAAAATGGAAGATGAAGAGTATATGAACTTCGAGTTTAACTGTATAGGGGTATGTGATGCAGCCCGCCGCCAGTCGCGCGACATAAAGACCTCTTTGTCGCAGGAAGAATATAATTCTATACGTCGTTATTCAAGCATAGAACATAAAGCATTTAGTGAAAAGACAGGTATTTTTGCCTGGGAACTGGCTATAGCTATTCCTTTTAAGGTAATGGGGCTGGATCCTGCTAATCTACCTGAGAAGATATTAGCGAACTTTTATAAGTGTGCCGACGATACTGAAGCTCCTCATTATGTGAGTTGGAGTCCGATAGATATACCCAAGCCGGATTTTCATCGTCCGGATTTCTTTGGGGAAGTATATTTTTAATAAACTGAATAACTGAATAGACAGAATGATTGAATAACTGAGTGGACTGAATAACTTATTATCAAATTTTAAATAATAATATTTAGTGACTATCCACTATTGTCCCCTCTATCGCTTGCTTCATGCTTCGCTAAGGGATAATCTATCAATTGCAGTCAGTTTTAACTGACTGACCATAATAGATGATAGAAATAGCTTGCTTCTTTCAATTGGAATTGGCTTTAGCCAAAATGAATCTTTTGGCTAAAGCCATTTATATAGATTTGCATTTTTAGTATTATCATTTTTATCAGTCAGTTAAAACTGACTGCAAGTGATAGGGGGGAATTATGCGGATGATCATTTAATCTTTTATTGAGTTTATTCGGCTTTATCTTGCTTTTTTCCCATTTTCAATTCTACCAGGAAAGCAATAATGAGACTTATGCCACCAAATAATAAAACGGAGGCTCCGTTGGTGGTTGCGGCTATATCATATCTATACCAATCCGCACCGTGATAGCTTAATAAAGAGGTGTCTATAATAAACCCGACAAGTAATCCCAGTCCGATTCCGGTTAATAAACAACCTAGTTTTAATGAACTAAATGAAAAATTACGTAAATAATTAAAGCTGCAAAGTTGATCTTCGAAGGCTGTGGTATCTAATTTATCACCTATCTTTTCAATAATTGCCATTCGCTCTTTGCGGCGCGCAAACAATTCGAATAAGCCGTATGTTCCGGCACAAACTATCCCTACTATCAGTGGTGCCATAATAAAATCCATCATGATTGTATTTTTTAGAAGTTAATAAATAAATTGTTTATTTATTTGACGCAGGAATATTTTATGTGGTTACACTTTTTAATAATTTTATGGAATTACCGTCCGAATGATAATGCTCTGTCTATTGAGGAGAAGAATGGTATTGCTCCAATAATGCCTAATACTGTAAGGATATAAGGAAGCCTCTCTTTTATACCGTTTAACATATCTAATGATACTGTTTCAGGTTTATAGTTCATAAACATAAACAAGCAAACAAGTACTATCAGATAGGTAATTATGCCTATTATGAATAAAGGTGATATATTCCAAGTTTTCATATGAACGACAGGCGGCTTCTTTTTTAAAGGAGCTTCTTGCGCGATCTGTTCCATTATCCGGAACGAGAGATCGGATGATGGTTCTTGTGCAGCCGACTTAAATAAATCACGCGTCAATTTATCAAGTCCGTTTCCATTCATGTTCATAGTATATTATGTATTTCGTGTTTCATCATTTGCTTCAAAGTTACATAAAAATGTTTTCGTGCCCGAAATAATTTTACTTTGATATTTGAAGCTGTCAATCCTGTTATCTGATGAATGTCTTCTACAGAACATTCGTCAAGATAATAAAAGGTGAGAAGTAAAGCTTCGTCTTCGGGAAGCTTTTTAAGTACACGGGAAATGATCTCTTTCCGATCTTCACGTTCAAGCAATGAGGAAGCGTTATCTATTTCATCTGTAGTGATTTGTCCGGATTCTGCTTCTTCATAACCGGCAGTATAAATAAACTGCTTTCTTCTTATTGTTATAGCTGTATTATAAACGATCCGATAAAACCAGGTAGAAAACTTGCTCCCGAAATGAAAATCAGGTAAGGCACGATACGCTTTTACAAACGCATCTTGCACAGCTTCCTCTGCCTCTTCACGGTTTTCCAGTATCCGAAGGGCAATATTGAATGCCATTCCCTGGTATTGTGTGACAAGGTAGGAGAAGCTTTGTGTATCTCCCGATAATATATTTTCTATCAGCCGTTGTTCGTCCATCAGAAAATTTTACTTTTCCTTCTCATCGGTTTGCTGTATTTTACGAGCAATAAAGAAATAAATAATGAATGCAATTCCTCCACCCAATACCGACAGAATGAATATCATAAAATCTCCGTCCCATGTATTAATCGCTTTACTTACAAAAATACCGGCAATAGCTCCTAGTGAAAGTCCTATCATCAATAACCCGTTACGGAGAGCATTATACTTATTTATCTTTTTTTCCGGCTCTTCGATTATCATGCCTTTTTCAATCATTGCCATACGTTCGGCATGCTTTGTTTCCTGGCTTCTACGCCCCAGTAATATACCCCCCAATACCGGCAGTCCAACACAAATAGCTATTGCTGCTAATGGCACCCATAAATCTACCATATTCTTAATGTTTTAAATTTGTAATTACTTTTACACATATGACTTTACATAGATATATTTGGTTACAAGAAAAGCTATTTATTTTAATCTTTTCTTTATTATTAATAAAAAAATACCCGAAGTTGTGTTATCTCCGGGTATTTTATATATTAAATAGAGTATAAAGCTTATTCTAAAACTTTAACTTTAATATTACGGAACCAAACATCATCACCATGATCCTGGAACCCTACAAAACCTTCTTTGTTAGGACCACCGCAATTTAATAGTAACTCATAAGCCAACGGCCATTTGTCTTTACTGAATTTGCTTGCATCTAACATTTCTTTCCATTGCTGAGTCCATAAATGGTATTCTACTACTGCTACATCATTTTGAAAATGAACTACTGTTCCTTTGTAGCATAATATCTTACCTTTATTCCACTCTCCAAATGGTTTTGCATTCTGTGGCTTAGCGGGTATCATATCATACAAAGAGGCAGACATACGATTACCGTCTACTCCTAATTTGGCATCCGGATGGTTTGCATTATCCAGTACCTGGTATTCAGGAGCTGAAATATAAGAAGGCTGACCTTCCACTTCCTGAATGTAGAAGAATACACCGGAGTTAGAACCTTTCGCCACTTTCCATTCAAACTCGAATTCAAAGTTTTTCAGTTTGCTGGCAAATATCAAGTCTCCACCATCACCTTCCTGGGCTTCTCCACCGCCTGTGCCGTTGAACTTGATTGAATTATCTTCAATGGTCCATTTGCCAGGTACCACTGTTTTGTTGTAACCTCTCCAACCGTTAAATGTTTTACCGTCGAAAACGGTAATCCATCCATCAGCATCTTTTGGGAAAGAAGACAGGTCGACAGTTGGTAAATCCATTAATTTATAATCAAGAGCATCAGCTTCTGCAGTTGCAGTTTCTTCATCAGAAGCATCGTTCGTTTTCTTGCCTCCACCACATGCCACAAAAAGACCTAACATTATGGCTGCACATGCAAATAATTTAAACTTTCTCATTGTGTGTATTTATATTGCAAATTATCAAGGCATATCAACTAATTTCCAACCTTGACGATAGTTGTGCTTAATTAATTCCTGAGCAAATTGTTGTGCATTGACAGGATCAGTCCAGTCTTTATTGAAAGAAGGATGTCCGTCTTTAATTGTAAATCCGTCTTTAATAACAGTTTTTATCTCTTCATTTGCTCCGATATTTGTAAATCTCATGTTTGGACCGTCCCAATGAAGCTCTTTATTAAGTGCTTGTAGACGAACAGCTAAAACTCCCATTACTACCATTTCATTGAAAGGACCAGCTTCTGAGAAGTCAGATTTAGTCATTACACGGTTAGCCGGATTTTCTTTACAAGCACGAATCCAGTCTTGTTCATGTGCACCATCTTTTTCCATGTTAGCTACGCGACGTTCTGTTTTAGCTACATTTGGCACGCGGCCTGACAGTAACCAAGGATTAACACCATAACAACCGCAAATTAAGGTATCTTTTGTTCCGTGGAAAATTACTAATCCACCACCTTCACCCATTAATTGTTTTCCTTGTGGGAACCCAGCAGGGCGGTCAGGCATCATACCTCCGTCATACCAGTGTACAACAACTTCCGGCATAGCTATTTTAGGCATATTGTCACGAGCAGGGAATGTTAATTTAACATGTTGCGCCTGTGGAGCACAGTCGTTCAGCAATAAAGTAGATGAGCCTTCAGCTTTAGTCGGATAACCTAACTTTAACCCTTTAAATACCGGATGCATAATATGGCATGCCATATCTCCTAGCGCTCCTGTACCGTATGGCCACCATCCGCGCCAGTTCCAGGGATGATATATATTGTTGAATGGACGCATCTCGGCCGGACCTGTAAATAAATCCCAGTTCAATGTTGAAGGGACTTTATCGGCTTTTTCAGGAGTATTAAGTCCTTGTGGCCATATGGGGCGGTCTGTTGCGCATTCTACTTTTGTAATCTCACCTATCTCTCCGTTCCAAATCCATTCACATACAAGGTTTACACCTTCACCGGATGAACCTTGATTACCCATTTGGGTAGCTACTTGATGTTTAGCAGCAAGTTTTGTTAACAAACGGGATTCATATACAGAGTGAGTTAGGGGTTTTTGCACGTATGCGTGTTTCCCCATCGACATACCTTCGGCTGCTACGATAGCATGTGTATGGTCGGCAGTAGCTACCATAATAGCATCTATACTTTTACCCATTTCATCGTACATCTTACGATAATCCCAGTATTTTTTAGCCTGAGGATATTTTTCGAATACAGGTTTAGAGTATCTCCAGTCAACGTCGCAAAGGGCTACTATATTTTCCGTAGCCATGTTACGAAGGTTAGCATTACCCATACCACCAATACCGATACCGGCAATATTCAGTTTATCTGTTGGAGCTGTGTATCCATGGCTTTTTCCCAGGATTGAACTCGGAGCAATGGTAATGGCTGCTGCAGCAGCAGTACCTCTTTGAAGAAAAGATCTTCTTGAAATGTTTGACATAATAATTAGTTTTTTTTGATTAGCACTTGTAATTTATATTATAATTTGATATTCTGTTTTTTATATACACAAATTGACGCAAATATAACCAATACATTATGCATGGTCAAAATGTAGGTTAATCTTTCCGTATTAAAATAGTTTTTTTTAACAAAGCATGAAGTAATCAAATTACGAATTTATAAACTAATCTTGCCATTTCATATCATAAATTTGCATTTTTACATTCTTTATAATTTATATATGTCCGCAAATGACAAAAAGAACAAAAGTTTATTTATATTTGTTATCTAATATATATAAAAGTTATATTATGAAAAAAGAATCTATACCTCTACGGGTTTTTCATTTCTATTTGGAAGGATTTAAGAAAATGACGCTGGGAAAGACACTTTGGCTCATTATTTTAATTAAGCTATTTATAATGTTTTGTATATTGAAACCGTTCTTCTTTCCCCGACATTTAAGTCAATTTGACTCAAAGACTGAGAAACAAGAATATGTTTCGGATGAACTTATTAATCGTGCCATTATTCCTTAAATTATTATAATTATGATTGAAAGCATTGACAATTCTCTGGTTGACTGGTCAAGGGCACAATTTGCTCTTACAGCCATTTATCATTGGCTCTTTGTTCCGCTAACATTGGGCCTTGGTATTATTCAAGCAATTATGGAGACGATCTACTACAAAACGGGTAAAGAATTCTGGAAGACAACTGCTCAGTTTTGGATGAAAATCTTCGGTATTAATTTTGCTATCGGTGTTGCAACCGGTTTAATACTTGAGTTTGAATTTGGAACCAATTGGTCTAATTACAGTTGGTTTGTTGGTGATATTTTCGGTGCTCCATTGGCTATCGAAGGTATTCTGGCATTTTTTATGGAAGCTACGTTTATAGCTGTGATGTTTTTTGGTTGGAATAAAGTTAGTAAAGGATTCCACCTAACTTCTACCTGGCTTACCATATTGGGTGCTACTATTTCAGCTGTTTGGATACTGGTAGCTAATGCCTGGATGCAATATCCGGCAGGAATGCAGTTTAATCCTGATACTGTACGTAATGAAATGTTTGATTTCTGGGCTGTAGCTCTTTCTCCTGTAGCGATTAACAAATTCTTCCATACGACAATCTCCAGTTGGATTATAGGGGCTACTTTCGTTATCGGTGTTTCTTCCTGGTTCCTTCTTAAAAACCGGGAAAAGAAATTTGCATTAAACAGTATTAAAATAGCTTCAGCAGTTGGTTTAGTGGCTTCATTGCTTACGCTTTGGACTGGTGACGGTTCAGGTTATCAAGTAGCTCAGAAACAACCAATGAAGCTGGCAGCAATGGAAGGACATTATGAAGGAGGAACCGGTGTCGGACTGGTAGGGATAGGTGTTTTAAATCCAGCTAAAGAAAGTTACAATGACGGTGTAGATCCTTTCTTATTCAAAATAGAACTTCCCAAAATGTTATCTTTCCTGGCTGAAAGGGATTTAAATGCTTACGTTCCAGGAATTACAAATCTTATAGAGGGTGGATATCAAACAAGTGATGGTAAAATAGCATTATCTGCCAAAGAAAAAATCGCCAGAGGACAATTAGCGATTAAAGCTTTGGCTGATTATCGTCAGGCTAAAAAAAGTAAAGACGAAGTGGCTGCTAAAAATAACAAGTCAATATTGGATGAAAATTTCGCTTATTTTGGATATGGGTATATCAAGAATCCTGAAGATTTGATACCTCATGTAGGAATGACATTTTATGCTTTCCGTATTATGGTTATCCTTGGAGGATTTTTCATTCTTTTGTTTATGATTGCCACTTGGTTTTCTTATAAAGATAAATTCGAAGATAAAAAATGGATGCAATGGGTATGTTTGTGGTCAATTCCATTAGCCTATATTGCCAGCCAGGCAGGTTGGGTCGTCGCTGAGGTAGGACGTCAGCCTTGGGCTATACAGGATATACTTCCTGTATCTGCGGCAATCTCTAAACTTGATGTGTCCTCAGTTCAATTAACCTTCTTCCTGTTCCTTGCTTTATTTACGATCTTGTTGGTTGCTGAAATAGGGATTATGGTGAAAGCAATCAAAAAAGGGCCTAAAGTATCTGAACAATAACATTAAAATAACAACATCATGGACAGTACATATATATTATTACAACATTATTGGTGGTTTCTAATATCACTGTTGGGTGCATTACTGGTATTTTTGCTATTTGTTCAGGGCGGTCAATCCCTTCTCTTTACAATTGGAAAAACAGAGATACAACAGAAGATGCTTTTAAATTCTACCGGACGTAAATGGGAGTTCACATTTACTACACTGGTTACATTCGGTGGAGCTTTCTTTGCATCATTTCCTCTTTTCTATTCTACCAGCTTTGGTGGTGCTTATTGGGTTTGGATATTAATCTTACTATGTTTTGTTATTCAAGCGGTATCGTATGAATATCAGGCTAAAAAAGGTAATTTGTTAGGTAAGAAAACTTATCAGGTTTTTCTTATTATTAATGGTGTATTAGGCCCCATTCTATTAGGAACGGCTGTCGGTACATTTTTTAATGGGGCTGAGTTCTATGTAAACAAAGAGCAAATAACTGAAGTGGCCATGCCGGTAATCTCAACCTGGGCTACACCATGGCATGGACTTGAAGCGGTGTTAGTAGTTTGGAATGTATTCTTAGGACTAGCTGTTTTTTTTCTTGCCAGGGTATTAGCATTGCTTTATTTTGTAAACAATATTCATGATGAGGAAATCCAAAAGAAATCACGTAAACAGCTTATAATTGAAACAGCTCTTTTCCTTGTGTTCTTTCTTACTTTCCTGATTCATTTGTTACTTCAGGAAGGGTTTGCCGTAAATCCTGAAACTAAAGAAGTCTTTATGCAACAATATAAGTATTTCTTTAACTTGATAGAGATGCCTGCTGTACTAGCTATTTTATTAATTGGTGTGGTTGGCGTTCTTTTTGGGATTATTAAGACTATTTTTTCCTCTACGTGGAATAAAGGTATTTGGTTTGCTGGAACAGGAACTGTACTTACAGTTTTAGCATTATTGCTTTGTGCCGGTTGGAATAATACTTCATATTATCCGTCTGTTGCTGATTTACAGAGTTCACTGACTATCGAGAATAGTTGTTCCAGTTTCTTTACTCTAAAAACGATGAGTTATGTATCTATTCTGATCCCGTTTGTTTTAGCTTATATATTTTATGCATGGAGAGCTTTGGATCTTCGCAAAATTAATAGTGAAGAAATGGAAAATGATAAACATTCTTATTAATTATTACAAGATTGATAAAAAGAAAGAGAGAAGCCAATTGGTTTCTCTCTTTTGTTTCCTTTATAAAAAGGAAACGGCGGAGCTCACGCCGGGCCGTTTCTACATTTAACCGTTTTAAACAAAAAGAAAAAGTTAGTTAAGGTTTAGAACAAAATATAATTAAGTTCTTTCTCAGAATCTTGATAATCATAAAAACTGTAGCAAAGATAAATATTCTACTAATTGCTTCCAACTGATTTGTTGTTTTTTTCGATTTTAGGTAATAAATTAATTTGTTATTGTAATATATTTGCCTTCTTTATCTCAAAATTGACACAATATGGCAGAATTTAATATTAATATTCTCGGATGTGGGTCCGCTTTACCTACAACAAGACACATGGCGTCATCTCAGGTTATAAATTTCAGAGATAAGCTTTATATGATAGACTGCGGTGAAGGTACTCAGGTACAGATGCGCCATATGCGTGTTAAATTCAGTCGATTAAATCATATTTTTATTTCTCATTTGCATGGTGATCATTGTTTTGGGTTGCCTGGATTGATATCCACTTTCGGAATGTTAGGCAGAACCGCTGATTTATCTATATATGGACCGAAAGAAATAGAAAATTATCTCATACCGATTCTTAAACAATTTAATAAAGGATTACCTTTTAAGGTAAATATTTATCCTGTCGACACATATAAGCACACACTTGTTATGGAAGATCGTTCAATAAAGGTCTATTCAATACCGTTGAACCATCGTATCCCTGCTTGTGGCTACTTATTTGAAGAAAAGCAGAAAGAAGCACATCTTATTCGTGAGATGGCTGATTTTTATCAAATCCCGGTTAAGTTTCTTCGGGGAATCAAACAAGGAGACGATTACACTACTCCTGAAGGAGAAGTGATACCTAATGCGCGGCTAACCCGTCCTTCAGTGCCAGCTAAGCGATATGCCTATTGTTCCGATACGGCTTTCTATCCGGATATGGTACCGATTATTAAAGGAGTAGATCTATTATATCACGAAGCAACATTTACAAATGCCGACCTTCCGAGGGCAAAAGAAACATTTCATTCTACAGCCACTCAGGCCGCAGAAATAGCGCGTATGGCAGAAGTAAAGAAACTGATGATCGGACATTTTTCGGCCCGTTATGAAGATGAAATCTTATTGAAAGAAGAAGCAGATAATATATTTCCAGGAACTATTCTCGCAAAAGAAGGTTTGTCATTACCGGTTTAAAATAAGTAGAAGAGATCTTTCAATTTATCTTCAATATCCTAAAGAATATTATTTGTTTCATGTAAGGTTATTCTTATTTTTGCAAGGATAAAAACGATATTCATTATGGGAAACTTCTTTAAGTCATTATTTTCTTCCAAAGACGAAGAAACAGAAAACACTACCTCGAAAACTGATCGTAAAAACTTTGATATATTTAAATATGACGGAGTACGAGCACAACGGATAGGACAACTCTCTTATGCCATTAAATGCTTTGAAGAAGCCATAAACATCCAGGAAGATTATGAAACGATGGGGATGTTAGCTACAGCCTATCTGTCTAATCATCAGTTTGAAGAAGCGCTTGAAATTACTAATCATATGATTGATCTGGAACCGGAAGAGACTTCCTCTTATCTGGCACGTGTAAATGTCTTGTTTATGATGGATAATGAAGCTAAAGTAATCCCCGACTGTATGAAAGTAATTGAACTTGAAGAAGAAAACTTTGCTGCCTGGTATCTCATGGCGAAAGCTAAAAAGTTTCTAAAAGACTATACCGGTGCTGCTGCTGATTTAAGTAAAGCTATTTTATTGAAAGATGATTTTATAAATGCGTGGCAGCTACGCGCTGAGATATATTTGGAAATGGGTCAGTATGATCAAGCTTTATCTGATATTGTAAAGGTATTAGAATTATCTCCTGAAGAAGAAACTGCCTACTTATTGAGAGGACGTATTCATGAAGCGATGAAAGATTATACGGCCGCAACCAATGATTATAATATGGCTTTAGAGCTTAATCCGTTTAATGAAGAGGCTTCTTTATTATCAGCATCTATGCTGATCAAAGAAGATCGACCAGAAGAAGCGATTGAACTGCTTAATGAAATGATAGAATTAAAGCCTGATTTTGCTAAAGCATATAGTGAACGGAGTAAAGCAAAGGAACTTCTTGGCGATAAAGATGGTGCTCTTGAAGATTATAAAAAGGCAGAAGAACTTAATCCTAATAATATCGAAGTTGATAAACAGTCTGGTCAAGAAACAAACTTCGATAATATGTATAAAGGCGGGATTTATTAATTCCGAATACAAATGAGGCGGCATAATTGCTTATACCGCCTGAGACATTGAGCTTTTTCTTATTGTTATTTATTTGGAAAGAGCATTTATAACATCCTGATTAGCTTTGCGTACTTCCGCCTCATTAATCTTTATTCTCTTCCTATCATATGTCATTAAACCATTGATTTCGCCTTCAACGTCTGTTGTTTGCGTATAAACAGCTCCTGAGAAACCTCGTTTTACCATGTCTTGTAATTGCTTAGCATACTTCACATATTCTGCTGTTACTTCAGTTTCATTCTTGAACTGAACATATCCCCAGTTACGTTTCTGCCACCAAAGATGATCTTCCAACGGAAGACCGATACCGCCGTACTCGCCCAGTACATTTACACGCTCGGCATCGTAAAGGAACATTTCCGGGGCAGGATAGTTATGGAGGTCAAGAATGTCGCCGGCCGGGCGATGGTTACCGCCACTGGCAGGATTCACCAAACGGGAAGGGTCATATGATTTTGTCCAGTCAGCTACTTTCTTGGTATCGAACTGTCCCCAGGCTTCGTTGAACGGAACCCAAACAACCACTGACGGATTGGAGATACAAAGGTCCATGATCTCTTTCCATTCGTGATAGAAGTTGCAGATAGACTCCTGTGTTCTGTTCTTGTCGGTACCTTCGTTATACGTACGCATCGCCCAATGATTACCCATATCCCCGCTCGGCATATCCTGCCATACGAGGATACCTTCACGGTCGCAATGATAATACCATCGAGCAGGCTCAACTTTCACATGTTTGCGGATCATATTGAATCCCCAGTCTTTTGTTTTTTTAATGTCATAAAGTAGTGCTTCGTCAGTTGGAGCCGTATATAGTCCATCAGGCCACCAACCTTGATCCAGCGGACCGTAATGGAAGAGGTCTTTGTTGTTAAGCTGCATACGCATGATGCCGTTTGCATCACGTTTCATTGAAATCTTACGGAAAGCCGTGTATGACTTCACTTCGTCAATCACTTTGCCTTTGGAAGAAACAGATACTTTCATATCATATAGATACGGATTTTGAGTATCCCAAAGAATTGGGTTATTTACAGACAAGCGAAGTTCTTTCCCCTGTAATCCTTTAGCAGAGGCAATTACTTGCCCTTTATCTAATATCTTTACTTCTACGATGTCGGTTGCACAGCATTTTGATGTCGATACGGTGACATTCATATTTCCGTTGTCAATACAAGATATAGCTTTGATGGCTGTGATATGGTTTTCAGCAACAGGTTCCAACCATACTGTCTGCCAGATACCGGTAACCGGTGTATACCAGATACCTTCAGGATTGTTTACCTGTTTACCTCTAGGTTGGTATCCTTTATCTGTCGGATCCCATACACGAACCACCAATTTCTGGCGTCCGGTGGTTAGATACGGAGTAATATCTAAAGAGAAAGGAGCAAAACCTCCTACGTGAGAACCGATAAATATATCATTCACAAATATATCGGCTTTCCAATCTACAGCTCCAAAGTTCAGCTTAATATTCTTATTCTTCCAGTTAGAAGGAATAGTAAAGTCACGTTTATACCAGAGTTCGTTTGCTTCACCTACTTCTTTCATTACACCTGATAAAGATGATTCCACACAGAATGGAACTAATATCTGTCCGTCAAAAGCTGTAGGTTCGGCTGTACCCCTCGGAGCGATAGCATATTCCCATAAGCCATTGAGATTTGTCCATTCGGTACGTTCTATAAGGGGACGTGGATATTCAGGTAATACTTGCTGGGGGTTGATCTGTTCTGCCCATTTTGTCTTAATCTTATCTCCACCCGGTTTCCATTGTGCACTTGCACTAAATGCCACCAAAGTTATGCAAACTGATAATAATACTTTTTTCATGATAGATTCTTTAAAAAGTTAAATTGATATTATCCCGCAAAGAAAGGGTTTATTCAACGAATAAACTTGTACTATTTGTTCAAAATCTTTCAATCTTCATTCAAATGTAACTTTTGGTCTATATGTAATTCCAATTTATTTTTATGAATTTGTTGTATGCAAAGCATTAATTTATTGAAGGAAGATGGGAGTGATTTATGCTCTTTATCGTAGATATGAATGTGCTTTTCTTTGCCTTTTGTAGTAAAATAAATATGGCAGAATAACGTACATTCAGAATCTGCATTAACAATTTTCGGCTTGTAAGAATCTCTCATTTTTAACAAATTACACCTTGAAAGTAGTTTGCGTATTGTCCTAAATTCATTATCAGCCAGTATGCCTTCCTGAACTAGTCTTTCGCCGGAAGAACTGTGCTGTTCAATTTTATAATTTTTATTGTCCCATAGACTAATACTGGTTTTTCTTTTGTCTGTTTCAGTTGTATAAGTAAATGTAAACTCTTTTAAGGTGTTTCTTAATTTTGCATACAGTATAACTAAAGCAGCAGAGATAGTAGACATAACAATCATGGTAGAGTTCTTTTAGATATTAGGAAAACAAAACTAATCAAAAATACGGAAAAACGCATGTCTGGAATACCTAAAAGTAGGTATTTGGAGCCTGCCTATTTAGCTTTATCTTTGTATTCTAAATTTCTTATATGCGATTATCAGAATTACATACCGGAGAAAAAGGTGTAATCGTCAAAGTTATGGGGCGTGGCGGTTTCCGTAAAAGGATCATTGAAATGGGGTTTATAAGGGGGAAAGAGGTCGAAGTAATACAGAATGCTCCCTTGAAAGATCCTATCCATTATAAAATTATGGGTTATGATGTTTCATTGCGTAGAAGTGAAGCTGCCCTGATAGAGGTTGTCAATGCTTCAGAATTTGAAAAATTACAAAATGCTTCTTCTTTTAATATACCTTCAATTGATTCTTATACTACTCCTTCAAAAACTGATATACGTTCTTATGCAATAGAAAAAGGAAAAACGATAAACGTAGCTTTGGTTGGTAATCCAAATAGCGGGAAAACTACACTTTTTAACCATGCATCGGGGGCACATGAACACGTTGGAAATTATAGTGGTGTAACAGTAGATGCAAAAGAAGCTACTTTTAGACAAAGCGGATATACTTTTCGTATAGTAGATCTTCCAGGAACTTATTCGATTTCAGCTTATTCACCAGAAGAACGTTATGTTCGTAGACATTTAAACGAAGAACATCCTGATGTAGTCATTAACGTAGTTGATGCCTTGAATCTGGAGAGAAATCTTTATCTGACCACTCAACTGATCGATATGGATGTCCGTATGGTAATTGCTCTTAATATGTATGATTCATTACAGAAAAGAGGCGATACTTTCGATCATGGATCACTTGCTAAAATGATTGGTGCTCCTATTGTTCCAACAATCAGTAAGACTGGTTTTGGAATTAAAGAATTATTCGATCGTGTGATCATGATCTATGAAGAACAAGATCCTGTCAGTCGTCATATTCATATCAATTATGGTGAAGATTTAGAGAAAGCAATTACTAATGTCAAAGATTCCCTGAAAGCGAATTGTAATATTTCCAAAGGATTATCAAAACGATATGTTGCGATGAAATTACTTGAAGGTGATCCTGAAATGGATGCTTTTGTTGGTGATTTACCCGGAGGTGATATTGTTTTGAAAGAACGTGATGAGAATGTTACTCAGATAGAAGATATCTTACAAGAGGATAGTGAAACCGCTTTTACGAATGCTCGTTATGGTTTTATCTCAGGAGCTCTGCGTGAAACCTTAGAACCTGCAAAAATCCAAGAGATAAAAAGTACACAAATCATAGATTTATTTGTAACGAATAAGGTATTAGGCTTTCCTATTTTTATTTTCTTTATGTGGATTATGTTTGAAGCCACATTCCGTCTGGGAGCATACCCTATGGAATGGATTGAAAGTCTGGTGGAAATAATCGGTAATGCAGTCCGTAACAATATGCAGGAAGGGCCCTTAAAAGATCTTCTTGTAGATGGAATTATTGGCGGGGTAGGAGGTGTGATTGTCTTTTTGCCTAATATTCTTATCCTTTATCTTTTTATTTCATTCATGGAAGATTCGGGTTATATGGCTCGTGCTGCCTTTATTATGGATAAGATCATGCATAAGATGGGGCTTCATGGTAAGTCATTTATACCTCTTGTGATGGGATTTGGATGTAATGTGCCTGCAATAATGGCTTCCAGAACAATTGAAAGCCGTAGTAGCCGTATGGTAACCATGTTGATAAATCCATTAATGAGTTGTAGTGCCCGTTTACCGGTTTATGTTTTACTGATAGGAGTCTTTTTCCCTGAAAAAGGAAGTGTAGTTCTTCTTGGATTATATTTAACAGGTATTTTATTGGCTGTAGTGATGGCCAGGCTATTTAAACGTTTTCTGTTTAATCAAGAAGATGTTCCTTTTGTTATGGAACTCCCTCCATATAGAATGCCTACGTTAAAATCAATTATGATTCATATGTGGGAAAAAGCTAAACAATATCTAAAGAAAATGGGAGGGGTGATATTAGTCGCTTCTGTTATTATCTGGTTTTTAGGATATTTTCCACTTCATACAGCCAATGGTGAAGCTTTTGATCAACAAATCGCTTCTGTTGAACATTCAGATCTACAGGAGGATGATAAAGTAAGCCAGATAGAAGAGTTGGAGCAACAGAAAGCAATGGATCATCAAGAGAATTCATATATCGGGAAAATAGGACATGCCATTGAACCACTACTTCGCCCTCTGGGGTTTGATTGGAAAATAAGCGTAAGCTTATTGACAGGTATGGCTGCTAAAGAGGTTGTGGTAAGTACTCTTAGTGTGTTGTATACCGGAGAGGAAGAAGGAAGTCAGGCCTTACCGGATAGATTAAAACAAGATACTTATGCTGATGGAACGCCCGTCTTTACGCCATTGGTTGCTCTGAGCCTGATGCTTTTCGTATTGATTTATTTTCCTTGTATAGCTACAATTGTGGCAATAGCAAAAGAGGCTGGTTCTTGGAAATGGGGGCTATTTGTAGTTATATACACATGTCTTTTAGCTTGGATTGTTTCATTTATTGTTTATCAAACAGGTTTGTTCTTTACCAGTTTGTTAGGCGGTTAAAAAAATATTCAGGATGTGGCAGCAAATAATAGTTGCAATTATAGGCATTATAGCGTTGATATATATGGGTTATCAAATATATCGTTTTATAAGAAAGGTAAAACGATCAGACAACCCTTGTGAAGGTTGTTCAGGATGTGATTTATATAATCAAATAAAATCAAAAAAAGATTGTCCGGATAAGAAAGTTTAAATTACTTACCAATATTGTGATAAATAAAGCCATGCTCTTTTAACTCTTCGGAATCAAATATATTTCGTCCGTCCAATACCAAAGGGGTATTCATTAGTTTTTTTATTGCAACCCATGAAGGTAAACGGAATTCTTTCCATTCTGTAACAAGAATTAATGCATCAGCATTAACAACCGTCTCGTAAATATCTTTTGAATAATGAATTTTCTCGCCAAAACGTCTTAGAGCTTCATCCATTGCCACAGGATCGTACGCATGAACTTCTAATCCCGCATCCAGAAGTTTATCAATCAAAACTAATGATGGTGCCTCGCGCATATCATCTGTTTCAGGTTTAAATGCAAGTCCCCATAAAGCAATACGTTTACCTTTTAGATCATTATTGAAATATTTTTGAAGTTTATTAAATAATATGCTTTTCTGGTCTTCGTTGACATCTTCTACTGCTTGTAGTATACGTAAGGTGTAGTTATTTTCTTCTGCAGTCTTTATTAAGGCTTTTACGTCTTTTGGGAAGCAGGATCCACCATATCCACAGCCGGCATACAAGAAACGACTACCTATACGAGCATCCGAACCAATCCCTTTACGTACCATATTTACATCAGCACCAACAATCTCACATAAATTAGCAATATCATTCATGAAACTAATACGGGTTGCTAGCATTGCATTGGCAGCATATTTGGTCATTTCAGCAGAAGGAACATCCATGAATATGACACGGAAATTGTTTAATAAGAAAGGACGGTATAGCTTTGTCATTAATTCTTTGGCTTTCTCCGATTCAATACCCACAACTACACGATCAGGACTCATAAAATCCTTTATCGCAGCTCCTTCTTTCAGAAATTCAGGATTTGAAGCAATATCAAAAGGAATATCTACGCCTCTTTTGTCAAGTTCATCATGAATAGCCTGTTTTATCTTTTGAGCAGTACCCACCGGAACTGTACTTTTTGTAACAACAAGCAGATATTTATTAATAAGCTTACCAACTTCACGAGCAACATCTAATACATATTTGAGATCAGCACTACCATCTTCATCTGGTGGAGTTCCAACAGCACAGAAAAGAACTTCTACTTCATTTATGCATTCTTTGAGTTCTGTTGTGAACATTAATCGTCCTGCCTGATAGTTTCTGCAAACCATTTCTTCCAGTCCAGGTTCATATATAGGGATAATGCCTTTTTTTAGGTTTTCTATTTTTGTTTTATCAACGTCCACGCAATAAACCTCAGTCCCCATTTCAGCGAAACATGTTCCTGTAACTAACCCTACATATCCCGTGCCAACGATTGCTATTTTCATAAAAGTCTTTTTGATTTTTGTGCAAAGGTAATAAGATTTTTTGATTAATCCTTTTGACTATTCGGTGTTGCTCAGAGTTCTAAAATTATAGGTTTTTCGGGTGTGTATCCTGTCCGAATCCGCCATTCCTGTGGATAGAGGTTATTTGCTCGATTTCCCAATTGTTTTACAAATCCAAGTGGACAACCTTTATAATTTACCAATACATATCCTTTAGTATTTCCCAATGTAAGAGGCTCTTTTCTTAAATATTTTATTGCTTCTTCCCAATTTAATTCAGCTTGTTCAAATATATCTTTATTTATTTCTGTACTCATCGCTAAAGAATGTGCAGGTATAATATCTTTCCCTTTCAGTTCTCCGAGGCAGATTCCTGCTGAAACGATATGAAGAGATTCGGCAATATATTTGAGATCATCCATATATTGTTTTGGAAAAGCATAAATCTTATCTTTACTTACTTCAATTGAAAACTTTTCCGGATCTGATAGCCATAAGCTAATATCTTTCGGTATCTGCACTGAGTTTCTTTTCTTTTCCCTTTTTACTTTCCTTTTTATTTCAGAAAATTCACTATCAGCTTTGCGTAAAACAGCGAGAAAGAACCCTTCCCCTTTTACTTTATGAGGGAAGAAACGATTTACAGGATATTCATATTTCAAGGCCTTACTTATTCTCCAATCGTTACTTTTTTCTATGCTTAGAGATTTAGCATCTAGTTCTTCAATGATATATCGTATATTTTCTTCGTTTTCTTCTATATTATATGTACATGTACTATAAATAAGTAAACCACCTGGCTTTAATGCATTCCATATATCCTGTAAAATCCGGCGCTGGCGAGCAGCGCATAAAGAGACATTGGACACACTCCATTCTTTTATACTATCGGGATCTTTGCGAAACATACCTTCACCGGAACAGGGCACATCTGTAACTATAACATCAAAAAAATGAGTGAGCTTACTAAAATCTATAGGATCATTATTGGTGATAATGTTATAGGAGTTACCCCATTTGGTTATATTTTCAGATAAGATTTTGGAGCGGCTTCTGATAACTTCATTACTTACCAATAAACTACCTTCAGGTAATGTATCTAACAGGTGCGTAGACTTCCCTCCAGGAGCCGCACATAGATCAAGACATTTGACAGGAGTATCTATATATGTTTTAATAGCCTGTTCCAAAAACATCGAAGATGCTTCTTGCACATAATATATGCCCGCATGAAATAATGGATCGAATGTGAAAGATAGTCTTTCCGGAAGATAGTATCCCGATTGGCTCCAGGGTATACGTTCATATGGAAGTGAGGCTGTTGTTTTTCTTCTGTTTAGCCGGATACTTACAGGTACTTCCTTAGCTAGAGCTTTTTCCAAAAGAGGAAACTCATCGCCTAATAAAGCTTGTGTGTGTAGAATGAAGTCAGGAGGAAGCATAACATTCTTTTTAATTCGGGACAAAAATACTACTTTTGTCAAAAAGAAACTGTATGCAAGCTTCGCTTTTCCTTATACCGGTAACATTGGGAGATACTGAACTTCGAAAGGTATTACCTGATTATAATAGGGATATCATTTTACAGATAAAACATTTTATTGTTGAAAATATCCGTACAGCCCGACGGTTTTTAAAAAAGACAGAGCCTTCCATTATAATAGATGATCTTACTTTTTACGAACTCAACAAACATACTTCATCGGAGGATGTTTCCGGTTATCTTTCACCATTGGCGAAAGGCCTTCATGTAGGGGTAATATCTGAAGCTGGTTGTCCGGCAATTGCCGATCCTGGAGCGGATGTTGTAGCTATTGCTCAAAGCAAGAAATATCCTGTTATACCATTAGTCGGTCCGTCCTCTATACTTATGTCACTTATGGCATCGGGATTCAATGGACAAAGTTTTGCCTTTCATGGGTATTTACCGATTGATAGTTCTGAAAGAGTATCTACAATAAAAAAGCTAGAAAACCGTATTTATTCAGAGAATCAAACCCAAATATTTATTGAAACACCTTATCGGAATAATAAACTGGTAGAAGATCTCTTACGAACCTGTCGTCCTTCAACAAAACTTTGTATTGCCGCAGGAATCACTTGTGATGATGAGTTCATTAGAACCAATACTATAAAGGACTGGAATGGTAAGGTGCCGGACTTAAGTAAAAAGCCGACAATATTTCTGATATATAAATAGATACATAGATAATATGAGTACTTATCAGGCACATGAAACAGCAGTAATTGATCCCGGAAGTGAGATTGGTGAAGGAACACGTATCTGGCATTTCTCACATATCATGAGTGGTTGTGTTATAGGAAAAGCATGTAATATAGGACAGAATGTTGTTGTATCGCAGGAAGTGATTTTGGGCGACCATGTGAAAGTTCAGAATAATGTCTCAATTTATACCGGTGTTATCTGTGAAGACTATGTGTTTCTGGGTCCGAGTTGTGTATTTACCAATATAAGTAATCCCCGAAGTGCGGTTGTCAGAAAGGATAAATATGAAAAGACCTATGTAAAAAAGGGGGCTACTGTTGGCGCTAATGCCACAATCCTTTGCGGACATACTATAGGGGCTTATGCTTTAGTAGGTGCTGGGTCAGTTGTAACGAAAGATGTATTACCGTATGCTTTGGTAGTAGGAAATCCGGCCCGTCAGATCGGATGGGTGAGCGAGTATGGACATCAATTGAATTTCGGTGATGAAGGTTTTGCTATTTGTCCGGAAAGTGGTGAAAAATATCAATTGCGCAATGAAGTAGTGTGGAAGGTACAGTAAAAAAAATTACGGTTAATGATTTGCCTTATAAAGACTCATTAACCGTAAACTTTTATTCGTTATAAAAATCAATAGTTCTCAGCAATCAATTGTTTTCTCAGCTTGGAAGGGCTAAGTCCGAATTGCTTTTTACAATAGGTCGTAAAGTGTGCGGGAGAGCTAAATCCATATTCTTTTATTATAGTACCAAATGATGTTTTACCATCCGCAAGCTTAGTTTTGATGTGACGTGATTTTTGCTTTAGCATCCAGCTATAAGGAGAATCATCAAAATAATCATTGAATTTACGGTTGAAAGAACGCACGGACATATTACACATATTAGCCAATTCTTCAACAGTCTTTACATCCTGATAATGTTGCAATACAAAAGCTTTAAAGTCAATATCCTTATTCAACATAGGAGCAAGGAAACGGGCCATTTCTTCTTTTGTATAAAATGCTCTGAAAATAAGAAATACTTCTTTTTGTTTGATAGCATGTAAATGTTTACACAAGATTTTATGCTCAAGGTAGAAAAGTATACTATTTAATACTGATTGCAAAGGAGGGCGTATATCTATTTTATTAAATACAGCAGGTTTCTTGTCGAAAGGCTGTAATGACTCCAATGCCAACTGATCACATAAAGTAAATTGATTATCAAAACTCAGAAAGAGATATTTAATGTCAGTGATAGCCTCCAAGTCTGCTTCAGAATCCTGCGCAATAAAGATCATTTCTCCTCCATTACTTAAGTGATTTCTAAATTCATTACAAGAAACCATTGCTTCACCTTCAAGCAGAAAAATAAAATAATTAAAATATTTATCTTCCAAATGAATTTTTTCTCCTTGTTTCAGTTCTTTATCACTAAATCCAATATGGTAGTCTGAAACATAGTTTTTACAAGTTAGATGTTCTTGGACGTACAAAAGCTTCATAAGTGTACAGTTAAAGTAAGTAATTTAGTGTTATGCTTTAGTATTTTAGTGTAAAGATACGGGAAACTTTTGTAAATACTAAATAATTTGACCGTTTTTTATATAAAATATGAGATGGAATATCTTTTTGTAAGGTGTTGTGTCTGTTTATATATCTGATATATAATTATTTAGTACTTATATTTGTATTATGATCCAATAGTTGTTTATTTCCATTTGATGAAAAAATAGGTTGAGTATATATCAGCATATGATGGAGGCGATAGACAAGTTTATTTGGAATATATCTACTTGACATTTAGTATAAGAATAAAAAATGAGTATATAATTATTGTGTTTCATCGGGCTGAGAAGTTTTTCTCACCACGATGAGAATAAATTCTCACAGGCATGAGAAAAAAATCTCTTCGGCATGAGAAAAACTTCTCAGCACGATGATTTTATGTGAGAAAGCTATAAATAACTATCCAAGTTTGTTTCTTTTCTCTACAAACTCTTCAAAAAAAGAATCCCGGTAGCTATTTCCTATTCCAATCTCATATTTACCAATGAAAATATCATTATTGTCAAATGAGTCTATGTAGTTGGTATTAACGATATAAGATTTGTTTACTCGTAGGAACTTGGATTTAGGTAATCTTTCATACATATTCTTAAGACTCATACGTGTGATGATACGTTGGCCTTCCATCTGGATGATTACATAATCTTTTAGTCCTTCGATAAATAGGATATCTTTTAGTGCGACTTTAAAGTATTTTCTATCGGATTTAACAAAGATATGTTCACTTTCGATATCTTCTATACCGGTATTTGCTTTTTCCTCTTCAATCAAAAGTGAATGATAGGTGGTGGCTTTATCTACAGCTTTATTAAATCGATCCAACTCTACAGGTTTAACTAAATAATCTATGGCATCAACTTCATAGCTGTCTAAAGCAAATTCTGCATAGGCGGTAGTGAATATAACCAAAGTAGTATTGGGAATCATTCTTGCAAATTCCAATCCTGTGATATTGGGCATCTGTATATCCAGAAATATTAGATCTACAGAATTGGTCATCATGTAAGCGCTTGCTGATATTGCACTGTTAAAAGTGCCGACAAGTTTTAGTTTACCGTTCTCCTCGATGAGAATTTCAATAGCTTCACGAGCTAAGGGTTCATCATCTACTATAATACAATTCATAATTTCAATTTTAATTCTACATTGTACCTCACCTCAGTATCTTCTATTTCTAACCAATGATGTTCAGGAAATAAGAGTTCCAGTCTACGTTTAATATTCTTCAAACCTAATCCGCCAACCTTTTCTTTTTTAGGTAGTATAGGTTTGGAATTTTCACAACGAAATTCCAGAATGTCTTTATATACTTTAAAAGATAAATTGACATAAGAAAGATTTTCACTGTCTGAATTATGTTTCACGGCATTTTCAACAAAGGGTATAAATAGTAAAGGCGGAAGTTCTACACTATTGATATTGCCCTCTTTGGAAATTACATAATCGAATTTATCCCGTCTGATCTTTTCGAGGTTAAGAAAGTCATTCAGAAAGTGTATTTCTGATGTAAGCAGAACCTTTTCTTTCGCACTATCGTTTATCTGATAGCGCAGAAGATCTTCCAGTTTGAAAAGAACTTGTGAGGCTTCTTCACGACGCTTTTTAATTAATACGTTCGCATTGTTGAGCATATTAAAGAGAAAATGTGGATTAATTTGATCTTTCAGATGTTTTAACTCTGATTGGAGTGTATTCGATTCCAATTCATTGACTCGTTGATTGTGTATGATCCAATTTTTGAAAAGCAATAAGGCTGACGTTCCTGCAACCAGTAATCCCATTGCTAGGGATGAAGAAACAATAGCCAGTATTGTTCTGCTTATATCAACTTCATCAGGTACAGACGTGATATCATCTATAAGGCTCTGCAGTATGCCTATCACCACTATCACTCCAATTATTGAAAAAAAGACAGCTATCATATACAACAACAACTTATTTTTCATTAAGAAACGAGGAGCCAGTAGGTAAATGTTCAGATAGATTATGATGCAGATTGCCAAATAGTAAAAGAACCATGCTGTAAATCGATCATATGTCATAATAATCTTGTCGGGGACATCCCAAAAAATGTTTATTGTTATCAGGATAATCATAACCTGAAGCAACAAATGCCTGTAAATCCTGAATTTTGAGTTCAGCAAAAAATCAGGAATGTTTCTATCTATCGTATTAATCATTATGTTTGTTTAATTGTAAACGGATTTGATAATTCTGAGGATTATTTTTGTCCTTATCGACTGACAACTTATATTGATTTGCATACAATAGCTCCAACCGGTATTTGATACGGGCAACATCCATTTCGTTTTCAAGATAACAAGTACAAATAAATTCGATAAGCTGATCTAGAACTTTAAAATTGAGCTCAATGTTTGTGCGTTCTTTTCGATTATAAATTTCTTTTACTGCTTGCTGGACAAAAGGAATAAATATAAGAGGTGGTACAAATACACGATTCGTTTCATTGCCTGCAATAATCTTATATTCGAAATTGTCAGAATAGAGTTTCTCCAAAGCCAGATAGTTGTCAAGAAACTTAACTTCGGCGCTGAGTAGCACTTTTTGTCGACTACCATCATACAATTGGTAGCGTAGAAGATGGCTCAGCTTAAGAATCATTTCTGAAGCCTTTTCGGGTTCGGTTTTAGCCAGAACCCCGGTTCTATTGAGTACATTGAATAACAAATCAGGATTTACCTGATCCTTAAATTGCTCCACTTCGAGCTGTATACGTTTTTTTTCCAATTGACTGATATGATGATTCTCTGTTATCCAGTTTTTTAACAAGACAGTCATTGACATACCTGCCACACAAATAAACATTGTAACATAGTATGATAGATTATCAAGAACCATTACATAATTGAAATAAGAGTTTCTACTGTGAGGTATTTCAAGATATGTATAAGCAAAATATTCCCCAAGTAATTTGATAATCAGCATAAAAACAATTAAAGCAGAAAGATATAAGATAAAGATTGTATATTTCTTTTTTAAAAGATAACAGGGAATTAGCACAAAAGCAGTAAAATAGGCGCCCACAACATAACCAAGAAACAGTCCGAAGCCTAATAGATAAACATATGAACCAAGTGCCTGTACATTCTCCTGATAAATATGGAATGTCTGATTAAAGGCAATAACAGCCAAGGTAAGAATAAGCAGGAGATGCCTGCCTATTCTATATTTCGGACTGATCAGGAAATCATACAAAAATGTATGTGTATTCTTTGTTGGCATATTTTTTATTCACTACAAAATTAGTTTTAATTGTTGACCGTAAACCTTTAATCGTTAAAATTCTATCTTATAACTGATATTCGGTAAGATATTCGACTGCTTCAAAGGCTTAATAGTATTTGTTTGCAAGTAATATTTATGTCCTGTATATTCTCCTGCACCTGTTATATTAGCTACTTTAACGGCAAACTCATGAGCAAGTTTACGTTTATTTATTTTGTAGCTGACCGTTGCATTTGTAATCAGTTGAGGCGAGAATTGTTCACTGTAAGGCTTTGATTCATCATATTGTACCTCTTTATCAGGATGATTAAGCGTAGCTTCAACATCAATAGGAGAATAACGATCGCCACCTTGTAAAGTAACTTTCAGGTTCGCACTCAGAATATTTTGTTTGTTTCTGCCTATCATCCATTCTTTGCCGACCAGGCCGTTAACAATATAATTACGATTAAAGCGGGTATTGCGCCAGATTCCATCGCCACCACAATATTTCGATTCAAAAAGGGAAGCCGTCACCATATAATAGAATCCCTGGCTTAGATATTTTTCTAATGTTAAGTCAATCCCCATATTACGACCCTTACCTTTATTAACGAGAGCTTTATCCACAAAATAATCCATTCTGTTCAATACGGAATATGTTCCGTTCTCTTCTACAGGAACATCAAACAATCGTTGGAAGTAAGGTTCAACTCTGAAAGTGACATTATCTGAGATTTTATAATTAAATGAGAATAAAATATGATGTGTTTTAGTAAAATCAAGATCCTTGTTCACCAGTTGATCGCCTGTTTCTTTTGTTTTCGTAAAGTATACATCCATATTTTCCATACGGCTATGAAGACCATACGCCAATGCAAAAGAAGTCTTAGCCGATGTCTGCCATTTGATTCCAACCCGGGGTTCGACCGTCCAGTGCTTATTCAGCGCCAGAAATTGTCCGTTAACACCTGCATTTAATGTAAACTTATCATTTAGATTAAAAGAAGAGCTGGTATAAGCCGAGATAAGATCTGTATTTCCTGAACTTTCAGTAATTGTTTCCAACGGCTGGTTTGAGAATGGAGCCTGTTTCATAAACATATCGTAGAACATCTTGGTATAGGTAAAACCTGTTTGGTTCGTATGTCGGGAACTATATTTTTTATTGAAAGATGAAGTCAATATTAGTTTAGTATTTTTTCTATCCATATCAGTGTATGGAGAATGATTTAATTCCAGATCATACATATCTTCATCTACTCTATGTTTAAGGTAAGTAGCCGCCAGAGATGTTTTCCACAATGTATTATTGTTGAAGAAATAACGGTGGCTTATTCCTCCTGATCCCATTGTTTGACGGGCAACAGAGAAATTAGCATCATCAGCATAATCCCATTTTGTAGGATCTTCTTCAAAATCAGGTTCTGCTTTATCAATCAAACCTGTTCCCCATACCGTAAATGTTCCGGCTTTCTTTGTAGGGAAGTTCATCTTGAAATTTAAGTCCTGATAATCAAGCATACCTTTCATATTTACCAGTTTACCTACTAAACCTGTTGTAGAATAACGATAATTAAATATGTAAGACGAATTATGCTTTTTACTTAACGGACCTTCCGAGGCAAAATCAATTCCTAAAACCCCAACCTGAAATGCATGCTCATATTTTTGATTATTTCCATTACGGAGATTAATATCGAATACACCTGATACCGCATTACTATATTCAGCAGGAAAAGCCCCCATAAAGAAGTCCGAATTACCCAGTACATAACTACTTAATGAAGAAAGAACTCCACCACCTAGTACGGAAACATCCGCAAAGTGATTCGGATTCGGAACTTCTACACCTTCGATTCTCCACTGCAATAAATGAGGAGCATTACCATGTACCGATATCCCATTATTAGCGAGTCACGAAGCTACTCCCGCAAAGGAACCAACCAGGCGGGAAGGATCATCGACACCACCTGCATAACGCGAAGCTTCTTCCACACTAAGCATGCGAGCGCCTGTTATAGCCATCTTGTTCAATGGTTGATCCTTATTTGTTTGTGGACGGACAACCACTTCTCCCAATTCCTGTATATTTTCTTTTAAAGGAATCTCCAGATAAACTTCTTTTGCTGAAGTCACCAATATTTCCTTAAAAATAGTCGGTTCGTAACCTACAAAACGTGCTTCAATCGTATGACGTCCTACCGGAACGTTTCCGAGAGTGAACTGACCATTCTCATCAGTAGTTGTAGCCTTATCTGTCATATCAGATAAATGAACGGTAGCATACGACATTGGAAAGCCTGATGCTTTATCTGTTACAATCCCACGAATAGTTTGCGAAAGGATTTGACTCTCAGATTGTGCAAGTAATGTAGCTGAAGATAGTACCAGTAAGATAAAAAGTAGAATTGCCTTTACTATTGTTTTCATTGGAATAAGTGTTAGTAGGTTTAAACTGTTTTAGCGTCTTTTTTCCTTTTCAGGAAAGTCATAACTCTGTAAATACGATCAAATCTGCGACCTTTACCTTTATTATAAGTTAATTCATCGGTAAATACTTCTTCAAAAGTATCAAGTACTGTTCTGCAAATCTCTTCGTCGATTCCCGACCTCTTAGATACATTATAAATAACTTCTGTTTTGTTCATTTTTTATATCTCCTTTGTTTTTAGTAGTAAATCTTATTTTGATGATACAAACATACTTGGGAAACAAAGGGAGATTATGAAAATGAGACGAAACAGCCTTTTTCTGCGACGAAATGACAAGTTTTATGTGAAATAGATATATAGAGTCCAGTAAATAATCAAATAGTATATAGATTATAAACCGGACTTGGAATTATAAGAGAGATTCTTCTTTATGGCGATTTATTTGCGTTTTATAGAATTTATGGTACCATTATCAAGCAAATTGATTAAGTCTTCCCTTGATAGCATATTATAGTCCTCTTCATCAAAATAATCTTCTTTGGCCATTTGGGATACAAAGCGGGTATATTCATATGCACCAAATAAAAGTTTAACAGAATCAGTTTGCACTTCATCTACTTTCATAAAGAAATAGGATTTAGATTTTTCACTGTCTATTCTCATCAGGTAGACATCGCCAACCATAGGGTTTTGGATATATTCGGCTTTATTCTTATTATCGACATGACTACCATAAATTATTGAAAAAACAAACATGGCAAATAATAATAAACCTATGAATAAATACCATGGTGTTCTGGTCATTGCCAGGTAATTTACAGCTTTCTCATCAAAAAATTCTTGTTTACAATTAGTACATTCCCCGTAAATATGTTTTTTGCTTACAGGAAAAAGAGGAATCCAAAATAAATGCGCATACCGCTGATGAACTATAAAACGGCTCTTGTATTCACCACAATTCTCACATTTAACGTGCGCGTCGTCGTATTTTTTAATTTTTGCGCTGCGCGTACCATAAAAGAATATCATTTCACAAAAGTAGTAGAGTTAGTTATTTGTTTTTATATAAATGCGAAATTAGTAATTTTTCTGGTTGTTTGCAAATCTCTTAACAAAATTGTAACATCATTGTAATACTCTAGATATACAAATGTCATATTCTTGCATTGTAATTTAACAATGTATTTATGAATAAGATTTTATTATTATCAATGGCCGCAATTCTGTTTGTTTCTTGTGGCGGTTCGTCTTCAAAAAAGGAAAGTTCTGTAAAATTGTCCGGGGCCGGGGCTACTTTTCCTGCTCCTTTTTATAATATTGTATTTAAGGAATATACTAAGGTAAGTGGTAATGATGTTACTTACGGAGGGATAGGTAGCGGTGGTGGCATAAGAAGTCTGCAGGATAAAACCGTGGATTTTGGAGCAACTGATGTGTTCTTATCGGATAAAGAATTGGGGGAAATGGGAGCAGAGGTTATCCATATACCTACCGCTTTAGGTGCAGTAGTCTTGTCATATAATCTGAAAGATATCAAAGATCTAAAACTTACCGCTGAAATTATCTCCGCAATATATCGTGGAGAGATAAAAAACTGGAATGATCCTAAGATTAAGATAGTAAATCCGGATATTACTTTTCCCGATAAAGGTATTACACCTGTTTACAGATCAGATGGAAGTGGTACTACCGCAGTTTTTTCTGAATATATGTCAAAAGTAGATAATTCATGGGAAGATGCTATCGGCGAAGGTAAATCTTTACAATTCCCCGTAGGAGTGGCAGCTAAGGGAAATCCGGGTGTAGCGGGTATTATCGCTGAAACCGATGGAGCGATTGGATATATAGGATCTGAATATGCTTTAGCACTCAATCTTTCATCTGCGTTATTACAGAATAGTTCCGGTAATTTCGTGAAGGCGGATAGTAAAAATATATCTGCTTCGGCAAACATAGAAATCCCAAATGATACACGGGTGGTTATTACAAATTCATCAGATCCGGAGGCTTATCCTATCAGTACTTTTACATGGATAATAGCTTATAAAGAGCAGAATTATAATAAGAGAACAGAAGCAAATGCCCGTGCTTTATTGGGACTGTTTAATTTTATTATTAGTGAAGAAGGGCAGAATATAGCAACAAAAACATATTATGCACCTCTATCTGCCTACGCTTTAGAAAAGACGAAATTAATAATAAACTCAATAACCTTCGATGGAAAAAATCTTAATCATTGATTTTTAATCGTCAAAGAAAAAATGAAAGATAAGATATTCAAAGGTTTATTACTGGTCGCTTCCTGCCTGATAATTCTGCTGACTGCAGGAATTGTTTTCGGATTGATAAACCAAAGCTTAGACACATTTTCGACTTTTGGTTTTTTTAATTTTATAACTTCCTCGGAATGGGATTCGAGAAATGATATTTATGGAGCATTACCATTCATTGTTGGTACACTCATGACTGCAGTTCTCGCTCTTCTTTTCTGTATACCGTTTTCTTTGTCTGTATCCTTATTCAATGGTGAATATTTCAGGAATAAGAAAATTTCAACTATTTTAAGTTCAGTGGTTGATTTATTAGCCGGAATACCTTCTATCGTCTTTGGATTGTGGGGATTCTATACATTACGTCCCATATTAATCAATATTGGAGTAAGTGAACAGGGTTTTGGAGTTTTGTTGGCTTCTATTGTGCTTGCCATTATGATTATACCTTATGCCTCCTCTTTAAGCGCTGAATTTATTGCAATGGTTCCAAACGATTTAAAAGAAGGAGCTTACAGTCTGGGAGCAACTAATCTGGAAGTAATTCAACGGGTAAATCTACCGGTAGCAGGTTCCGGTATATTTGCTTCCTATATTTTAGCTTTCGGCAGGGCTTTGGGAGAGACAATGGCTGTTACTATGCTGATCGGAAATACAAATAATATCCCTATAAGTCTGGCAGATACCGGTAATACTATGGCCAGTATAATTGCCAATCAATTTGGAGAAGCCGGAGGCTTAAAATTGAGTTCATTGATGGCTATAGGACTATTATTATTCCTGATAACAGCATCAATTAATTTCATTGCAAAATATATAATGAAATTAATCAACAAATGAAAAAGACATTTTTTTCCGGTTCAGAATATCGAAGAACGAAGAGTAATCTCTTCTTTTATACTGTTTGTGGATTTTCTTTGCTGACTATGATCCCCTTATTTCTGATTATTTGGGAATTAGTTAAGAAAGGATATAAACAGTTCAACTTGAGTTTATTTACAGAAGTAGCTCCGACTTCAATGGAAGCCATGCTGGCCCGTATAAGTAATGAGGCAATCCCGGGAGGAATACTAAACGGTATAACCGGTACTCTTCTGATATTGGCTGTTGCTATTGTTATGGCAATACCTTTGGGTATAACGGTTGGTATTTATCTGGCTGAAAAAGGAGATAAACCGTTGGCACGCTTTGTCCGTAGTTTGAGTGATCTTTTACAGGGTATTCCTTCAATAGTCATTGGCGTTATCGTTTATATCTGGGTAGTTAAGCCGATGTCCAGTTATTCCGCTTTGGCCGGAAGTGTTGCACTTGGCATTATGATGTTGCCAATGGTTATACGTTCTACGGAAGAAAGCCTGAAAATGCTCCCGACATCCTTAAAAGAAGCCGGGCTGGCTCTTGGAGGATCATACAGCACAGTTGTATTACGGATATTACTTCCATCTGCCTTTAGCGGACTATTTACAGGTTCCTTATTGGCTATTTCTCGTGTAATGGGTGAAACGGCTCCATTACTGGTAACAGTTCTGGGCTCGGCTACTGTAAATTGGGATATTACAAAACCAACAAGTGCTGTTTCACTCCTCATCTGGGAATTCTATAATGATCCTAATCTGGCAGATTTAATCTGGTCATCCTCACTGTTATTATTACTCATTATATTATGTATAAACTTATTTGCAAAAAGTATAGCTAAAAAGTGGAAAATCCAATAGATATATCATCTCCGTACATTCTTGAATTTAAAGATGTTTCTGTTTCTTATACTCCCGGTAAAAATGCTGTGGATAAAGTAAACGCTAGCATAGAACCCAATACGGTAACGGCTATAATGGGTCCTTCCGGTTGTGGGAAAAGTACATTACTTCGTGCGGTCAACCGGCTTCATGAATTATATCCTGATATCGTAACAACCGGTGAGATCCTTTTGAAGGGAGAAAACATATTTAAGATGAACCCTATGAAGGTTCGCCGATTAGCCGGTATGGTATTTCAGCGTCCGAATCCTTTTCCAACAATGAGTATTTACGGTAATGTACTAGCCGGATATAAATTGAATAATCTTTCGCTTGGTAAGACTGAAAAAGATGAAGTAGTTGAAAATAGCCTTAGAAGTGTTAATCTCTGGGAAGAAGTAAAAGACTCCCTCAATAAAAAAGGTACGTTTCTCTCCGGAGGACAACAACAGCGTCTATGTATTGCTCGTGCATTGGCACTTAAACCGGAGATTTTATTGATGGATGAGCCAACATCCGCACTTGATCCTATATCAACAAGTCGGATCGAAGAATTGATATTGGAGTTGAAGGAACATTACAGTATTATTATCGTTACCCATAATATGTCTCAGGCCGCCCGTATATCTGATAATTCGATGTTTATGTATTTAGGAGAGTTAGTGGAGTATGGCACAACCAAGCAGATGTTTACCAAACCAAAAGATAAACGTACGGAAGATTATCTTACCGGAGCTTTTGGATAAATATAAAAAATAATTCAATTATAATTGATATTTAATTATGACAACAACTATAAAAACCCGTCAATTAGAGCTATTGTTAAATGATTTTGAACTTTTAGCAAAAACTGCATTACTACAATTGCAGATAACGAATAAATTATTGCAGGATAATACAATCGATGTCTTAATTGCAGAAGCCGAATCAAACGAAATAATTATGGATAGGCTCGAGATAAAAATAAGAGAAGAGGCAGTTTTTACCATTTTCCAGTTTAATCCCAAAGCAGCCGATTTACGAAAAATTATAACTTATCAGGACATAACAACCAACCTGGAGAGAGTTGGAGATATGTTACTGAACATTATTCATTTTTTACGAGACACTGATTTGTCGGATCCAAATTTTGAAACAGTTAAAAAGAACATAGATAAAATGGTGTATGGTGTAGGTGAGATGCTCCGTAATGCCATATTATCTTTTTCTAACGAAGATAATGAGTTGGCCTATAAAGTTATCGAGGAAGATGATGTTATTGATGAGTTATTTCATCAAATTAGCCTATATTTACAGGAAGAATTCTCAGACAGGAAGTTAAGTAAACTGGAAATAAGAAATATGATACAGGTAAATGCTATCTCGCATAATCTGGAGAGAATTGGAGATAGCGCAACTAATATAGCAGAAGCAACTATCTATTTAACAGAAGGGAAAGATATCCGTCATGGAAACAAAGAATGAAAATAAAAAGATTTTAGTAGTTGACGACGAAATTGATATACGGGAAATACTCCAGTTTAATCTTGAAAATGAAGGTTATATCATTGATACGGCTTCATCTGCGGAAAATGCTTTGAATATTTTATCATCAAAGCATCAGTTAATTCTTTTAGATGTAATGATGGGTGGAATCTCCGGGTTTAAGATGGCTGACTTATTACGTAAAGAGGGGAATTCTATTCCGATTATTTTCCTTACAGCTAAAGATACAGAAAATGATATGCTGACCGGTTTTTCTATAGGAGGTGATGATTACATATCAAAGCCTTTTTCCATAAAAGAAGTCGTTGCTCGTGTGAAAAGTGTATTAAAGCGTACGGCAGTGAATAAAACACTTGTAGAGTCCATACAAATAGAGGGTCTTACTATTAATTACAGAACAAAGAGTATAAGCCTTGAAGGGATGGAAATAGAGCTCACTAAAACAGAATTCAATATTTTGTCATTACTTTCTCAGAATGAAGGAAAAATATTTTCTCGTGCTGATATATTGGACAAAGCATGGGATAATAATGGACTGGTACTGGAACGAACCGTAGATGTCCATATAAATCGTTTGCGTAAAAAATTAGGACCATATAGTGAATGCATCGCCAACCGTATAGGATATGGATATACATTTAATTCTAATTATCTGGTAAAGTAAATGTAAAACACAATGTATTTATGAAAATAACTTATAAACAAAAGATATTTAGTTGTTTCATTATTATATTTATATTATTTTCTATTTGTATTGTTGTAATTGAACAAAAGCAAGAGGAGAAGTATCGGACGACTAATTTAGAATTAAGATTAGATGATTATGCAGAGATGATAAATGTATATATCCAACAAAATAAACTGGATAATTCAACTATCTCTGAGGTGGATAATTTGGTAGATATTTTGCCGGAAAAACTTCGTATTTCTATTATTGATGATGATGGTCAGGTTTTGATTGACAATGATGTTTCTAACGTAATATCTCTTGACAACCATTTAGATAGACCAGAGATCCGAAATGCTCGTTATTCCACCTATGGTTCAAACATCCGTATGTCTGCTTCCACTCAGCAGGAGTATTTGTATTATGCAAAATATTATGCTGATCATTATATACGTGTTGCATTGCCTTATACTATTGAAACTCAAAATTTGTTGAAAGCCGACAGGTTGTTTATCTATACTATATTAGGCCTGTTCATCGTAGTCCTTATATTAATTAATTATATTGCAGGTCGTTTCAGCAGTTCAATTATTCAGCTAAAGAATTTTGCTTCGAAAATTAAAGAAGGAGATTCCATTCCTGAGGATATAAGTTTCCCCGAAGATGAATTAGGAGAGATAGGAAAAGAGCTGACAGCTATTTTTTCTCAATTAGAAAATAGTAAGCAAACGTTGGAAATTGAACAAAAAAAGTTGATTCGCCATTTTCAATTTTCAGGAGAAGGTTTATGTATTTATAATTCGGATATGAAAAAGATTTATGCCAATACTAATTTTATTCAGTATCTGAATCTTATAAGTGATAGACCTACTTTTGATGCTGAGGAATTATTTTCTGATAATATATTTAAACCTGTATCTGATTTTTTAGAGGATTTGTCAAGGGAAAACAATCATTTTAGCTATCAAATAAATAAAAATGGGAAAACCTTCTCTGTCCAGACCATAATCTTTAAAGATAAGAGTTTTGAGATAACTATTAAAGATATAACAAAAGCAGAAAAGACACGGCTACTGAAACAAGAAATGACAAGTAATATAGCTCACGAATTACGTACGCCTGTCACCAGTTTACGAGGATATCTGGAAACATTAAATGAAAGCAGATTAAGCCCTGATAAACAAAAGCAGTTTATTGATAGAGCATATATGCAATCTATTCGTTTATCAAATTTAATCGAAGATGTAGGCATAATTAGTAAGATAGAAGAGGCTCCTTCGCAATTTCCGATAGAGAAGGTGAATATATATCAACTTATAGAAGAGGTAAGGATTGATCTGACAGATAAATTTATCAGCCAAAGAATAATGTTCAATTTTTCAGTAAGAAAAGATCTGGAGATAAACGGAAGTTATACATTGCTTTATTCTGTTTTCAGGAATTTGGTAGATAATACGATCAGTTATGCCGGTCAGGATATCGAAATTTACATAAACAGTTACTCGGAAGATGATAATTATGTCTATTTGTCCTATTATGACACCGGTAAAGGTGTAGATGAAGAACATCTCAATAGACTGTTTGAACGTTTTTATCGTGTAAATGAGGGACGTACACGTGAAACAGGCGGGTCTGGTCTGGGATTGTCTATCGTAAAAAATGCTATATTATTCCATAAAGGAGATATACAGGTTAAAAATCATACTGGAGGAGGACTTGAATTCCTCTTTACATTAAAAAAAGGTAAGCTCTAAAGCTTACCTTTTTCTTGATATATTACTTCTTGCAGATTATTCTACATTGATATCTTTACCTTCACCATATTCGTCTCTGGTATATTCTTTTGGAGATACCCATTTGTTATCCGGGTCATATATAAAATCATACTTTTTTTCAGTACCGTCTAATTCTTTTACATGTACTGTTAGATTTAATCGTTCGGTAATCTCCTGAGGTTGAACAAACAAAGAGTTTAAATTAAAAGAAACCCAACCGCCGACACGGTATCTTTGTTCGTCATCATAGGCATTGTGCCTGAATTCAAGATGTATCCGTCCGTCATTGTATTCTTTGGAATTATCTCTTACTAAATTGATGAAATGAGTTTTCCCACTAGCATCAAAGAAGAAACGTATATTCAGGTAATCTCCTCCAACCCATATATCACGAACCCCGATAGGATCATTTCCTATACTATCTTGTGTTTCAGGAGTGATGTAAAAGATATTCTTAGTCAGGATGTTGTAAGCATCGTTTAGTTTTACATCATGTTGATAACCTGCATTTTCAGGCTTATCATTCAAAATGGTATAATCTGCCAGGATACGTTGACCCGTACGTGGACGATAATTATAAAAATTAGTTGATGCAACCCAAAGCCTATCATTATTGTCTAACCGTAAATAGAAATAACTATTGTCGTCAGGGTTTTCAACAGTTGCCATACTTACCCAGAACTTATCTAAAGAATAGCCATCATCGTCATTACAAGATACCAGAGCAAAAGCCGGTAGAAGTAATATTAAAAGAAATTTTTTCATAATTAAAACCTCCAGTTTTATTAATAAATTAAATGAAAATATAGTTTATAACAACAATCTTGTGAAAATGTTTATTTATTACATAAGTCTACTTAAAAGATCGACATTATTCTTCCTCCCATAGTCTTTTAACTTTTTCCACGTTTCACCTGTCACTTGGCTTTAATAGGTTGATTATAAATAAAAAACAGTGAAGGCAATGGTGAAGGTAGGAGTGAAAGCAAATAGACCAAATCCATTAGGCAATTTTCAATAAAAAGTAATTAATCCTATTTGTTTGATTATCAAAAACATCCTATTTGTTTAGGTTTTTATTCCTGAAAAATTGATCGGCGCACAAGGGTGAAGCGATCGACTCACAATTGTGATTCGGTCGACTCACACAGGTGAAACGATCGCCTCACCTCTGTGAGTCGATCAATTAAAGATATACTTATTGTTAAATTTTAAAGACTAAACTCTTAAATTACGCCTCTCTTTGTATCAATAACTGCGCACGGAATACGCAAAAAAACTCCATGTACTTCTGCAACCTCGACATCGGTGTAGAGTAAAAGAAAGCAAAAGCAGGTGAAGTCAGTCAATGATCTTCCTTTCACTTTTGCCTTCACCTCATCTGATTAATATTGAATGTATTAACCCTTGGTGATAGGTGAAACCACAAAAATATCAATTTATATGGAAGGTATTCTTCTCTAAAAATCTATTGTGAGTTGCTCAGGTATTAATGTGAATGTTTTTCGGTGATATGGAGTAATCCCGAAATCTTTAATTGCCTCTCGATGTTTTTTAGTGGGATATCCTTTGTTTTGTTTCCAATCATACGTCGGATATTCTTTACCTAACTCTTTCATATAGTCATCCCGATAGGTTTTAGCTAAAATGGAGGCTGCTGCAATATTAAGGTATTTTCCATCTCCTTTAATAACTGTGGTATGTGAGATACCCGGGTAAGGAGTGAAGCGGTTTCCGTCTATCAAGAGGTGATCAGGCTTGATTTTCAATTGTTGAATAGCTCTATGCATAGCCAGAAAAGAAGCATTAAGGATATTGATCTTATCAATCTCTTCAGGAGTAACTATGCCTATCGCCCAGGCAATGGCTTCCTGTTCAATAATAGGACGTAAGGTATAGCGGTTCTTTTCACTTAATTGCTTACTATCGTTTAATTCTTCATTTTGGAAATCAGGAGGTAGAATAACGGCCGCGGCAAAAACAGACCCGGCTAAACAACCTCTTCCGGCCTCGTCGCAGCCGGCTTCAATTAAGTTAGTATGTAAACAGGATAATAACATTTATCTCTTTTTAAAAATAGCAGGTCGTAAGAGATACCAGGATATCAGTGAAGCAACAAGCACTCCACTTGTATTCGCTAAAAAATCAAGCCAATCTCCGCTCCGATAAGATGTAAGATATAATTGACCTAACTCCATTAAGCCTCCTAAAAGTATTGGACAAAGGATCGCGCCAACAATAGCTTTACCAATTTTCATATTCGACTGATCACGTCGGTAATTGAATAAAAACTCCAGCCATAAAACTCCTGAAACTCCACCATACATGCAGAAATGGACAAGTTTGTCCCAGCCTGGAAATACGGGAACGGTGAGTGTCGGAGGTTT
Source organism: Tannerellaceae bacterium (assembly GCA_032054765.1). Taxonomy (GTDB): domain Bacteria; phylum Bacteroidota; class Bacteroidia; order Bacteroidales; family Tannerellaceae; genus DFXE01. Next base: position 60,566 of record DAMBSC010000008.1, on the reverse strand, counting down.
AAAAAGTGATAAATAAATCACAAGACCAACTATAATTATAGAGAATGGATATTTCTTAATGAAATATAGCATAGTGGATAAGTTAAAACATCTTTTGAACCTTCTTTATACTATCTATAAACGTATCGATTTCTTCTTTAGTATTATAAAAGGAAAAAGAGGCCCGAACGGTACCTTCAATACCCAATGCTTTCATTAGCGGTTGTGCACAATGATGACCCGTCCGAACTGCTATTCCGAATCGGTCAAGTAGCATTCCCATATCGTAGTGGTGAATATCACTTATCAGGAAAGAAAGAACACTACTTTTATGAAGGGATTGGCCGAATATCCGGTGTCCGTCAATTTGTGTTAATTGCTTGGTCGCATATTGCAAAAGCTCGTCTTCATATGCAGATATATTGCTTATGCCTAAATTTTCAATATAATGCAATGCCTCGGCAAGTGCCGTGCTTCCAATATAATCCGGTGTGCCGGCTTCAAATTTGAATGGTAAATCATTAAAAACAGTTTTTTCAAATGTAACAGTCGCAATCATTTCGCCTCCACCCTGATAAGGAGGGAGTTTGTCTAACCATTCTTCTTTTCCATACAAAACGCCGATTCCGGTAGGTCCGTATATTTTATGGGCGGAAAAAACATAGAAATCAACATCTAATGTTTGAACATCTACTTGAGTATGAGGTACGGCTTGTGCCCCGTCTATTAATACAGGAACGTTATTATCATGCGCAATCCGGATAATATCTTTCATCGGATTTACTGTACCCAATACATTGGAAATATGTGTAAGGGAAACCAACTTTGTACGTTCTGAGAAAAGACTTTTATAGGTATCCATGCAAAGTTCTCCTTTTTCTGTAATGGGAACAACTTTTATGGCAATACCTTTACGTGCAGCCTGTAATTGCCAGGGAACAATATTAGAATGATGTTCCATTTCAGAGATGATCACTTCATCGCCGGGAGACATGAATTCGTCTGTAAAACTTGAAGCAACCAGATTAATCGCTTCTGTAGTACCTCGTGTAAAGATAATCTCTGATGAGGAAGATGCATTAAGGAATTTACGGACCGTATTACGAGCATCTTCGTGCGCTTCCGTTGCTGCCTGACTCAGAAAATGAACCCCTCTATGAATATTGGCATTTACGTTATAATATCCCGATTCTATTTTCTCTACAACACTACGAGGCTTTTGTGTAGTTGCAGCATTATCGAAATAAATAAGCGGCTTATTATAAACGGTATGTCCAAGGATCGGAAAATCCTTTCTGATAGATTCTATATCCAACATGCTCTTTGTTTTGATTTCAAATAAAACTCAAAGATACAATCTTTTCAGCTTTTATTTTGTTGTGTCCGGATAAAAAGGACTATAAAGCATCGTTGAAGAGCGGACAATCAGTTTGTTATCTCTGACGAATGTCTCTCCACGTTCGGATAGATGATCTACCATGGCTTGGCGCATCTTCTTGATTTCATTGGAATATTCTCTTTTTTTAGAGCATTCGGTAAGTTCAGAGGGGTCTTTACTAAGGTCAAACAACTGCTCTTCACCTGTGTGGAAATTCCAGATATATTTGATTTTCCCATCGGTTAATGCACACCAATAGTTATCTTCCGAATAACAGGTCGCATGTTCCATATCGATATAAGTGCGCCATTCATCTTGTTTGCCCTTAATAAGTTTTAGTAATGAGATGCCATCCATATCAGGAGGAACTTCTCCTCCGGCTATATCAATGAAAGTGGGTAGGAAATCGCGTAGTTCAACAGGATTAGTTATTACAGCTGTTGACTTTATATCTCTTTTTACCGAAGCAGGCCACTTAACGATATATGGAATAGCAGCGGATCCTTCGTATGGATATGTTTTGCGCCAATGGTGATGATCACCCAGCATGTCACCATGATCGGAAGTAAAGCAGATAAGCGTATCATTATACATTCCTTTTTCTTTCAATGTCCGGATAATCTCCCCAATCTGATCATCAATAAAAGTAATACTGGCATAATAATGACGGCGGGATTCTTTGGCATATTCACTACCGAAATTACCAAAGGCTGCATCCTTCTTAGCATCCAGGGGATCAACGGGTTCTTCCCATTTACCACACCAGTCGCCAATATAAGGGGCAGGAATATCCTTGTCTTTATACATATCGAGATAACGCTTGGGTGGATCATATGGACTATGAGGACGAGCAAAAGATACTTTCAGGAATAAAGGCTTTTCATCATCGTAATTACGGATTAACTCACAAGCAGTCTGTCCCGTCCAGGTAGTAGGATGTAACTTTTCATCAAGCTTATATACTCCGGCTTGGTGGTCATTCCAGCCAATACCCGTCAAGTCGGGGTCCAGTCCCGGAGCATTCAGCTGAAACCATTCCCTGTAATCACTGATGAAATCGGGACTCTCTACACGGCCGCTTTCATCAACAAGTGTGGCATGGAAACCATGCAATGACTTTTGTGGAAACCAATGCATCTTACCAATACCAAATGTATAATATCCCAGATTCCTCATGAGTTGAGGCATTTCGTATTTATATTTTTCAGCAACCTGTCCATATCCAAGCATTCCATGCTTCCAGGGAGACATACCTGTTAACAATCCGCTTCTGGCCGGCGTACTGCTGGGAGAAGAAGAATAACCTGATATAAATAATGTTCCTTCACTAGCCAAGCTATCGATATGCGGAGAAATAACCGATTTATTTCCCATACATCCTAACGCGTCAGCTCGGTGCTGGTCGGTCATTAAAAAGATAATATGCGGTTTTTTCCGAACGTCATTCTTAAAAGCTGAAGCAGCCGGGGTATTATGAGCAATTCCTAAACCGGCAGCTACAGATGTCTTTATAAATGTTCTTCTTTTCATATATTCTCCTTTACTTACTATCTGCCGAAATTGAATGTTTCCGATTCTGTACGGGCACTATCCATAAGAGCTTCCAGTTCCCTAACTTTATCAGGTTCAGCTTGTGCAAGGTCAAAATCTTCGTGTATATCGTTTTGAAGATTGTAAAGTTCTAATGAGGGGCCATCCGGTCGTGAAATATTTTGACGGATTAATTTCCAGTCTCCTTTACGAACAGCCTGACGACCGCCTTGCTCATGAAACTCCCAATAGAAATAATTATGATCACGTTGTTTACCGGATGATAAAAGAGTCGGCAGAAAAGAAATACCATCTGTCTTAATAGGAAGAGTTTCAACTCCCAGAATATCAGCAAATGTAGGCATCATATCCCAAAAAGCCGAAAGATGATTACTCTTTACACCGGCTTTAATTTTACCAGGTGCCCAGGCAATTAGCGGAACGCGAATACCTCCCTCATACAAATCACGCTTAATTCCTTTAAGAGGCCCGCTACTGGTAAAGAACTCCGGATCAGCACCACCTTCAGCGTGGGGACCATTGTCACTGGTAAAGAATATGATCGTATTCTTATCAAGTCCCTTCTTTTTAAGTTCGGCAATAATTTCACCTACATACAAATCCAAGCGGCTGACCATTGCGGCGAAAGAGGCATGTGGCTTCTCCGAACGATAATAACTTCCGGGTCTGTCATAAAGGGTTTCTTCGAACTGATTTTCGTATTGTTGATAAATCGAATCGTGCGGGAGATTTATTTCAGCATGGGGTAGAGTATAGGTTAACATGGCAAAGAAAGGCTTCTTGTTGTTCTTAATGAACCGTAACGCTTGTTGATGAATCAAATCCTGTGAGTACTTTTGGCGCCCAAGATCTTTATTCTCAGGAAATTCTATTTTCTTTTCATTATGCCAAAGATGTTCAGGGTAGTATGTATGCGCTTCGCGTTGACAATTATAACCATAGAATTCATCAAAGCCCATCTTATTAGGTTCAGACTCCGAGCCCGGATAGCCTAATCCCCATTTCCCGAATATACCTGTTGCATATCCTTTGCTCTGAAAGAGTTTTCCTAACGTATAAGTATCTCCCTGCATGGGAAGCTGTCCTACGGGATTAATTTCCTTATTACCACGGATTTGAGTATGTCCCGTATGGAGACCCGTCATAAGTGATGCACGGGAAGGAGCGCTGACTGTACAACCTGCATAATGTTGTGTAAAGAGCATCCCTTCAGAAGCCATCTTATCGAGGTGCGGCGTATGAATAAGCTGCTGACCATAACAACCCAAATCACCATACCCTAAATCGTCGGCAAGAATATAGATTACATTCAGCGGTTGCGGTTCTTTAGATTGTTTTTCCTTACATCCAAACATTAAAGGCAGAAGTGATCCGGTGAGACATGCAAGTTGTAACGTTTTCATGGTATAAGTTCTTTTATTGTTTCAAAAATACTGATCATTTTTATAATAATCAGCATTTTTCTAAATATAAAAAACAAATTTACTGTAGGGAGATGTTCAAAATCTGATAATATCCTATATTTGCACCTTATGATACAAAAGATTTTTGGCCCTTATACGAATGTTCGAACGGAGATTATTGCCGGTGTCACTACATTCCTCACCATGAGCTATATCCTTGCCGTTAATCCTTCGATACTTGGTACTACCGGAATGGATCGCGGAGCTGTCTTTACTGCAACGGCACTCGCCTCTGCAATTGCTACCCTTTTACTTGCCTTTATGGCCAGGCTTCCGTTTGCGCAAGCGCCCAGTATGGCATTGAATGCTTTCTTTGCTTTTACGTTGGTTGAAGGAATGGGTTACTCATGGCAAACAGCATTGACGGCAATGTTTGTAGAAGGTGTTATATTTATACTCATTACATTTATTAATATTCGAGAGATTATTCTGGATAGTATCCCTTTGAATCTTCGGTATGCAATATCGGCGGGAATCGGGATGTTCATCGCATTTATAGGACTTAAAAACGCGGGAATCATTGAGGCAAACCCCTCTACATTCGTTCAACTGGGATCATTCACCACCACATCTGTTCTTGCATTGATCGGAATATTGATCAGCGGAATATTGACGGTTCGGAAAGTTAAGGGTGCATTATTCTACAGTATTCTGATATGTACCATTATAGGCATCCCGTTAGGCGTAACACAAATTTCCGGAGATTTTATGCCGGTATCTATGCCTAACTCGTTAGAGCCGACATTTTGGCAATTCGATTTCAACGAATTCTTCACACTCGATATGGCAGTGATTATATTTACACTGTTGTTTATGAATATATTTGATACGGCAGGAACGCTTGTCGGGCTGGCCGCTAAAACCGGTATAATGGGCAAAGACGGATCGATACCTCGCGTAAAAGAGGCGATGATGTCTGACGCGATTGGTACCACTATCGGAGCCGTGCTTGGAAGTTCTACAATTACAACGTATGTGGAGAGTGCATCAGGCATTGCGGAAGGCGGCCGATCAGGACTGACTTCCTTTGTGACGGGGATCTTATTTATTATTGCTTTGTTTTTCGCCCCCGTTTTTCTACTGATACCGGGAGCTGCAACAACAGGAGCTTTGGTTTTAGTCGGTGTATTTATGATGGACTCTATTAAGAAGATAGATATGGACGATATATCTGAAGCCCTTCCGGCGTTTATCACCATGATCATGATGGTGCTTACCTATTCCATAGCCGACGGAATGATTATGGGATTGCTCTGTTATGTTTTGATAAAAGTAATGAGCGGAAAACACAAGGAAGTTTCCCTTGCGATGTACATCTTGGCAGCGCTCTTTATTCTGAATTATATATTCATTTAAGAATTCTGCGGATCGTTCAGGAATCCCTCCTCGTCATATACTTCCCGATCTTCGGTGCCGTCTTCATCATAAGCTTCGATAACAGCATCCGTTTCGGGGATTTCCGTATCAACTAAATCTTTGGGCCATAAGCTTTCATCGCGTGTTCCATCAGCGTAACCATTGTTTTCAGTAGAAAGAATCTGTCTGTCTGTTGGAAATTTAATCTTATTCATCATGTTCTCCTTTCTTTTTTCATAAAACAGCTTACGGCCCCTGATTGTTTTAATTGGCCATGCCTTTTACAGCCTCCGCTAAACGAATGAATTCACGGCGGTAACCCTGGGCATCATCATCGAGCGCAGTCTTTGCTAAAGCGATAACATCGTCATATGTCGCATCACCATTATAGTCAGAATGACGTAATAGTTGTCCGAACATAGCTACTGCAGAGGCAAAGCGGAAGTCATTTGATACTTTATCCGATTTATCATCTATCAGTGCCAACTCGATCTTCTTGCTGACATCCTTGTCCGGCTGTTTGTAACGGAGTTTTACGGTAAGTAATTCCCGTGAACCGCTCAGGATAGGTTTCAATGTCTGTTCCGGCCGCTGATATTTAAGATCATCCACATCACCGGTTATATTGCTTTTAACGCCTACTGGAACTACCTCATAAAACGCGGTTACATTATGACCTGCACCCATTTCACCTGCATCTTTGGTGTCGTCATTAAAATCTTCCTTGTTCAGGAGGCGACTTTCATATCCAACCAATCGGTAAGCCTGTACATGAGAAGGATTAAATTCAATCTGAAGCTTAACATCTTTAGCAACGGTAAAAATCGTTCCGCCAAATTCACCTACCAATACACGGTTTGCTTCCTGCATATTATCGATATAAGCATGATTACCATTTCCTTTTTCAGCTAATACTTGCATACGATTATCCTTATAGTTACCCATTCCATATCCTAAGATAGTAAGGAATACACCCGATTTGCGTTCTTTTTCGATCATTTGCTCCAAACCTTCGGGTGATGAAACGCCTACATTAAAATCACCATCAGTACAAAGGATAATCCGGTTATTACCATTCTTTATGAAATTATTACGGGCAATCTTGTAAGCCAATTGAATGCCTGCTCCTCCGGCTGTAGAACCACCGGCAGTCAGTTTATCAAGCGCTTCACGGATCTTCTGCTTATCATTACCTGAAGTGGAAGGCAAAACTTCGCCGGCTGATCCCGCATATACAACGATAGCTACCCGATCTTGCTTACGCAGATTATTTACCAATAGTTTGAGTGACGATTTTACTAACTCTAATCTTGTAGCACCATACATAGAACCTGATACATCAACCAAGAACACAAGGTTTGACGGAGGAAGATTTTCGTCGGCAATTTCCCGTGCCTTAATACCGATGCGAACTAAACGATGCTGATTATTCCAGGGACAAGTACCCGCTTCAGCAGTAATACGAACCGGATCATTCCCTTTAGGTTTGGCATAGTTGTATGAGAAATAGTTGATCAGTTCTTCTGTGCGTATAGCATCCGCCGGAGGTATCTGTCCCTGATTAATAAACCGACGCATATTACTGTAAGCTGCAGCATCCACATCAATAGAGAAAGTGGAAAGCGGCTCCTTATTAACCTCAATAAAACGGTTTTCCGAACGGGAAACATATTCTTCCGTATTATAATAAACCTTATCATCTACTCTATATAATTCTGCTGCTACAGCAGGTGCAGCATGTTGTCTCATAAGTTTAGGAACTTCTTGCTCATATTGAATACTCATATCTGCGCTTTCTTCTGAGAGTACCATCTCCTGATCGACAATTTTTTCTGTCTGTTGACAATAATCTATGACAGGCTCTAAAGCTACAGGTTCACTGGTATTAGAGTCTCCACTCTTACTTCCTGCACATGATGTCATAACTGCCGCCACGGCAACCATGATAAATAACTGATTTGTTCTTTTTGTCTTCATAATCTTTTCTTTTACATGTTAAACGTATCGTCTTTATCCTATAGATTGGATTTCTATTCCCGATTCCATAAAAGCATGCAATTTTTTTTTATTTTTGTCGAAAAAGACGACTTGTTCTTACGTAGAAACATATCGAAGCTAACTGACGAAGAGTTGCTTTCACAATATAAACTAACCGGCAAAGCAGACTACTTCGGCACATTATACGACAGGTATATTCCCTTGTTGTATGGTGTTTGTCTCAAGTATTTAAACGATGCCGATAAATCGCAGGACGCCGTCATGCAGCTTTTTGAAGACCTTTTGCCTAAAGTGGCAAACTATGATATAGCTGTCTTTCGTACATGGATCTATACGGTCGTTAAAAATCATTGTTTACAGATCCTAAGGAAAGAAAGCAAAGAAATAACAGTAGATTTCGGAGTCAATATTATGGAATCCGATGAAATACTGCATCTATTGAATGAAGAAGAAAGCGATGCTGATAGCGAACGTATGCAGGCATTACGCAGTTGTATGCAAAAGCTCCCTGAGCAACAGCGCATTTGTATCGGTCATTTCTTTATGGATGAAATGTCGTATGCTGATATTGCAGATATAACAGGATACGCGTTAAATAAGGTAAAGAGCTATATTCAGAACGGGAAACGCAATCTGAAAGCATGTATTGATAAACATACCGCATGAAGTTTCGAAGTTATATACAAGGTGATAAGCGAGGACGCGAGGCTAACCGGCTGGAACGTGAAGCAATGGAAGATCCCTTCCTGGCTGATGCTATAGAGGGCTTCGAAAAAGCTAACGAGCAAAATGTCCGGCGCATTGCTGATATCCGACGCAACATTAAATACAGAACGCGCCGCAGGCACAGCTTTATTCGTAACTTCAGCATAGCAGCCAGTGTATTATTATGTTTGGGTTTTGGTATTTGGTTTCTTAGTGAAGTAAATGATAAAAGTCAGGCCGATACAATCGCTTTATCAGAATCAACTGCTACTCCAGAAGAAGAGATGATTGCACAGCCTCAAACAGAGCTTTCCCGTCAGCAAACTCAACAAAAAAGACTTCAACAAGAATCGGTTCCGGCTCCTCCCGCACTTGTTATTGAAGAAGAAAGCGAAATGCAATCTCAGGAATCAGAAGAAATTAGTATCCAGGATGATGCACAAGCAGAAAAATCAACAGTGGAAATTTTAAAAGTAGATGAGGATGCCGACGATTCTATCCTTGAATTAGATGAAACAGTTGTTCCTGCCCGGTCTGCAGCCTCTCAAATGGAAGAAAGAAAAAAGATGGCTGATATAGGCATACTCACTATAGATAGTATTCAAATCAAAAGCACAATAGAAGTACCTCAGCCTGTAAGCGGTATCCACGCTTACAAGATGTATCTTCTTGAACACTTAAAACTCACAGATAATTCATGTTTAGGCATAAAAGGTACTATAATTATAGAATTTGCCGTTGATAAACACGGTCATCCGCAAGATATTGTTATAAAGAAACCATTATGTCCGGCCATTGATAATGAACTTATTCGTCTGATTAGTAAAGGTGAAGCCTGGACGAAGGAAAAAGAGAATGCGAGTATAGCCATTACATTTTGAAAAAAATTAAAATTCAGAAGTGAGGGGCGTGTGCAAAATAATGAGATATAGCTCCTTTAGTGGATGTTATTTCTCCGTTCTTATTGAGATTTATGATAAGATAGTTGCCGGAAATAACCTATAAAAGCTAAAAGTTAATTTATATCTTTGTGGCAACTCTAATTCTAATGTAAATATAAACATATGAAACCAACTTTATTTGTATTGGCTGCCGGTATGGGAAGTCGCTATGGCGGATTAAAGCAGCTTGATGGTCTGGGCCCTAACGGCGAAACTATTATGGACTACTCCATTTTTGACGCTATACGCGGCGGATTCGGGAAACTTGTTTTTGTTATTCGCGAATATTTTGAAGAAGATTTCCGTAAAAAGATTATTTCTAAATATGAAAATCATATTCCGGTAGAAATTGTATTTCAGGAATTGGATCGGTTACCGGGAGGCTTTATCGTGCCAGAAGGACGTGAAAAGCCATGGGGGACAAATCACGCGGTTATGATGGGTAAAAATGTGATACATGAACCATTTGCAGTGATCAATGCTGATGATTTCTATGGGCGTGAAAGTTTTGCCACATTAGGAAAAGCACTTTCTGCAATGGCAGACAAAGAAAATGATTATTGCATGATCGGGTACCGCATTGGAAATACATTAAGTGAAAGTGGTTCGGTTGCTCGCGGAGTATGCGAAACAAATGCCGCTGGTTATTTAACCGGTATTGTTGAGCGTACAGCCATTGAACGTATTGACGGAGATATTCAGTTTACTGACGAAAACGGAAAGAAGGTAGTTGTACCAGATAATACACCCGTTTCAATGAATATGTGGGGATTTACACCTGATTATTTTAAGTACTCCGATGAATATTTTATTGAATTCCTAAAAGCCAATATGGGGAATTTAAAAAGTGAGTTCTTTATTCCTCTACTTGTAAATGATCTGATCGTCAAAGGAAAAGCTACCGTAAAAGTTCTTGATACAACTTCCAAATGGTTTGGTGTTACGTATGCTGAAGATCGGCAGGGCGTTGTAGATAAAATTCAGGCATTAGTCGATGCAGGCGAATACCCTGAAAAACTATTTTAAAAGTTTGGGCTCAGTTTTATTTCAAAATTGAGCCTGTTCTTGTTATTTAACTCTAATTGTTGTATTGAAGGGCTTAATTAGGGAGATGTGAGTCTTACTTTAATTTTACCTTTGTCTCTGTTTGCCTGAATGAATGCAAGCGTTCGTCCATAAACATTGACGGAAATATCCACATGGCTTAAAAAATACTGAAATCCAGAAGTTCCAAACTTCTGGATTCTTCTAGATAATGTCTTAAACTGAGTAGAGCCTGGCATAATGTTCTAAATGTCTTCATCGTTTTTACATGGTCTGAATTTGATGGTAAAATATTGATAAATCAGGTAACATACAAAAGTTTTTTAATTGAAAATTGAAAGTTGAAAGTTGAAAACGATTTTGTCACAAATCATTTTGAATTTTCAACTTTCAATTTTCAATTATTTATATATTTCTGACTATCTTTGCAGTGCAAAACAAATAATAAGGTTTTTCACGTATTAATTGATACACAATTTACCGATCATATGATTCAATTTTTCAAGTCTTCTACGAAGACTGTGCTTGCTGTTGAGGTTGCACAAACATTATCTCCCAATGATATTCAGAAACTAGTTTGGTTATTTAGCGATGCTACACTTCTTGAAGGCGAGTCGTTTGACGGATGGTTTGTTGGGCCACGTCGTGAAATGATCACTCCTTGGAGTACCAATGCTGTTGAAATTACGCAGAATATGGGTATAAAGAGTATTACTCGTATTGAAGAATATTTTCCGGTAGCTTCGGCTGAGGCAGAACATGATCCTATGTTACAACGTATCTATAAAGGACTGGATCAACAGATATTCACTATCAATAAGAAACCTGATCCGGTAATCTCTATAGAGGATATTGAAGCATATAATATTCAGGAAGGTTTAGCTTTAAGCGAAGATGAAGTCTCATACCTGAATGAAATTAGCGAGAAGTTGAACAGGAAGTTGACCGATAGTGAAGTCTATGGATTCGCACAAGTAAATTCCGAACATTGTCGTCATAAAATATTTAATGGAGTATTCGTAATTGACGGTGAAGAGAAAGAAAGTTCACTTTTCAAATTAATCAAGAAAACTTCAGCTGTAAATCCGAATAAGTTGGTTTCAGCTTACAAAGATAATGTTGCTTTCAATGAAGGGCCACGGATAGAACAATTTGCTCCTGCAAGCGGTGATAAACCTGATTTCTTTAGGATAAAAGATATCGATACCGTTATTTCATTGAAGGCTGAAACTCATAATTTCCCAACTACCGTAGAACCCTTTAATGGTGCTGCTACAGGAAGCGGTGGTGAAATCCGTGATCGTCTGGCCGGTGGTAAAGCATCTCTTCCGATAGCAGGCACAGCTGTCTATATGACATCATATCCCCGTACTGAAGGAGCACGCGAGTGGGAAAAAGTACTCGATCCTCGCCAATGGCTTTATCAAACGCCGGAAGAAATACTGATTAAAGCTTCCAACGGAGCATCCGTTTTCGGGAACCATTTTGGTCAACCCCTGATCTGTGGTTCAGTATTGACGTTCGAACACGAAGAAAACAATAAAAAATACGGATACGACAAAGTTATTATGCTTGCCGGTGGAGTAGGATATGCTAATAAACGCGACGCTCTGAAAGGAGATCCGAAACCGGGAGAGAAAGTAATTGTGATGGGAGGCGATAACTACCGTATCGGTATGGGAGGTGGAGCTGTTTCTTCAGTAGATACTGGTTTATATGCCAGTGGAATCGAGCTGAATGCTGTTCAACGAGCCAATCCGGAAATGCAAAAACGTGTAGCAAACGTAATCCGTACAATTGCAGAGTCAGATAATAATCCGGTAGTTTCTATTCATGATCATGGAGCGGGAGGGCACCTCAACTGCCTTTCTGAATTAGTTGAGGCTACCGGTGGACATATCGATATGAGTAAACTTCCTATAGGCGATCCGACACTTTCATCCAAAGAAATTATTGGAAATGAAAGCCAGGAACGAATGGGTCTATTGATGGAAGAAAAAGACATAGATCTGGTTAAACATATAGCAGATCGTGAGCGTGCGCCAATGTATGTCGTGGGTGAGACAACAAACGATATGAAACTTGTTTTCGAACAGGCGGATGGAGTAAAACCAATCGACCTGAAGCTCGACTATATGTTTGGGAAACCTCCTAAAACAGTAATGACCGATTACACAGTTAATGAAGCCTATGAACCGGTTGTTTATAAGGAATCGGAGTTACACCATTATCTTGAGAATGTATTACAACTGGAAGCTGTTGCTTGTAAAGACTGGTTGACAAATAAAGTTGACCGTTCCGTAACCGGTAAAGTTGCCCGTCAGCAATGTCAGGGTGAATTACAGTTGCCATTGAGTGACCTGGGAGCAGTAGCCTTGGATTATAAAGGTAAAGCCGGTATAGCCACCTCAATCGGACATGCTCCACAGGCTGCTATGATTGATCCGGCAGCTGGGTCTGTATTATCAATTGCAGAATCATTGACGAATATTGTTTTCGCTCCATTGAAAGATAAATTGGAAAGCGTTTCACTGAGTGCAAACTGGATGTGGCCCTGTCGTAACGAAGGTGAAGATGCCCGTTTGTATGCCGCAGTTCAGGCTGTGTCAGATTTTGCCTGTGATCTGGGTATAAACATTCCAACAGGAAAAGATTCATTGTCGATGACGCAGAAATACGGTAAGGAAAAAGTTATTTCTCCGGGAACCGTAATTATCTCAGCTGGCGCTGAAGTGAGCGATATAAAGAAAATTGTATCACCGGTTTTAAAGACAGATAAAAATACTTCTGTTTATTATATAGACTTCTCATTTGACGATTTAAAACTGGGTGGTTCTGCTTTTGCGCAAACCCTCAATAAATTGGGAGATGAAGTTCCGACAGTAAAAGATACCGAATATTTTGCGGATGCTTTCAATGCTGTTCAGGATGCTATAGAGAAAGGTTTGATTTTAGCAGGGCATGATATCTCCGCTGGCGGTATGATTACGGCTCTGTTAGAAATGTGTTTCTCTAATGTAGAAGGCGGACTGGAAGTTAATTTGGATCAGCTTTCGGAAACGGATATCGTTAAAACTCTATTTGCCGAGAATCCGGGAATATTTGTGCAGGTTAAAGATAAAAAAGCGTTTGAACATCTGATGCAGGAGGCCGGTGTTGGTTTTGCTGTTATTGCCAAACCAACGGAGGAACGTCATATTCTTGTTTCAAAAGACGGAGTACAATATCATTTCGGTATTGATTATATGCGTGATGTGTGGTATTCTTCTTCTTACAAACTGGATATTAAACAGAGTGGTAGCATTTGTGCAGGTAATCGTTTTGAGAACTACAAAATGCAACCGTTAGAATTCAAATATAACAATAACTTTACCGGTAAACTAGCTTCTTATAACCTCTCGGCAGACCGTCGTCAACCGACAGGTATTAAAGCTGCCGTGATCCGTGAAAAAGGCTCACAATGTGAGCGTGAAACTGCTTATGCGTTATATTTGGCAGGCTTTGATGTGAAAGATGTCCATATGACTGACCTGGCTAGCGGTAGGGAAACGTTGGAAGATATACATTTTATTGTTTTTGTTGGCGGTTTTTCTAATTCGGACGTACTTGGCTCTGCAAAAGGTTGGGCTGGTGGGTTCTTATATAACGAAAGAGCTAAAAAAGCAATAGATAATTACTATGCCCGTAAAGATACGTTGAGCATAGGTATCTGTAATGGTTGTCAGTTGATGGCAGAGCTTGAATTGCTTTATCCTGAACATGAAAAGAAACATAAGATGCTTCATAACGACTCACATAAATTTGAGTCGGAGTTTGTGACGTTGGAGATCCCTAAAAACAATTCAGTAATGTTTGGTTCTTTAAGTGGAAATAAAATTGGGGCTTGGGTTGCTCATGGTGAAGGAAAGTTCTCATTTCCTTATGAAGAAGCAGCATATAATATCGTAGCAAAATATAATTACGACGGATATCCGGCAAATCCAAACGGATCACCCTGGGCGGTAGCGGGGGTTTGTTCGAAAGATGACCGTCATTTAGCAATAATGCCTCATCCTGAACGGGCAATGTTCCCGTGGCAATGTGGTTACTATCCGGAAGATAGAAGTGAAGATGAAGTAACCCCGTGGATTGAAGCGTTTGTTAATGCTCGTAAATGGATCGAAACGAATCAATAACAAACTAACTTACAATAACATTTAACAGTATTCAACCAATGAAAAAGATTACCTGTCTGTTACTATTATTACTAGTGACACTCTACACAAGTGCACAAGAATTTCATTTTATTCCAAGAGCCGGATTAAACCTCGCCAATACCACAAATACGGGAGGAAGTATGAAACCCGGATTGAACTTTGGTGTGGCGGCTGAGTATATGGTTACACCCATTTTTGCTGCTGAAGCGGGCCTTTATTATTCCCTGCAAGGTTCAAAGTTTAAATTTGCTGATGTAGATCTTAAGCATGACTATCTGAATATACCTGTTCTGGCAAAGTTCTATGTATATAAAGGATTAAATTTCTTTGTGGGTCCGCAGCTTGGTATTAAGGCATCTGTCAATAAACTTTCATATAGCGATGACGAAAATGGTGGTAAGCTGATGGATAGTGACATGACAAAACCTTTTGATGTAGCTGCTGTCTTGGGTACCGGATATCTCTTTCCAATGGGATTGGTCGTTTCAGCCAATGCAAATATTGGTCTGACCAACAAAGCAAAGGATAGTTTCGTTCAGGATGGCGAAACTATAAATGTCTCCGATAAATCATATAAGAATATGGTTATCCAATTTAATTTTGGTTACCGCTTCTAATTTTTCTTTTTCATTTATAGAAGAGGGTATTTTTGTCTATCTTTACATGTCAAATAAAAGAAGATATGATGAAAGATAAGCCGCTTATTTTGATAACAAATGATGATGGCGTTAGCGCTAAAGGTATAAATGATTTAACGGAATGTTTAAGAGATTTAGGAGAGTTGGTGGTCTTTGCACCAGATAGCCCGCGATCGGGGATGTCAAATGCAATCACATCTCTTGTTCCTATTCAATATAAACTGCTCAGAAAAGAAGAAGGCTTGACGGTATACAGTTGTACCGGTACTCCGGTGGATTGTGTTAAGCTTGCCGTGAACGATATTTTGGAGAGAAAACCTGATCTATTAGTATCAGGTATTAATCACGGAGGTAATATGGCCGTTTGTGTACATTATTCCGGCACTATGGGGGCTGCAATAGAAGGATGTATACTTGATATACCGTCTTTCGGTATCTCACTTGATTGTCATGATAATAATGCAGACTTTAGTGAATGTTGTCGGTTGGGGCGTAAACTGGCGCGACAGATTTTAAAAGAAGGACTTCCGAATGGAACTTATCTGAACTTGAACGTTCCTGATTTGCCACAAGTAAAAGGAGTCAAAGTCTGTCGTCAGTCTAACAGCCGTTTTGTCAATGAATATAAGAAGTCGGAAGATGCTTCGGGTAATCCGGCTTATTGGCTTACCGGTTCTTTATACAACAAAAAGCCTATTTATCAGGATAATGATACATTAGCGTTAGATAGCGGTTACGCTTCTCTGGTTCCTTGTAAAGTAGATGTTACAGATTATGATTATATGGAATATCTTAAGAAACGATTAACGATTAGTGATTAGCGAATCAACGAATGAAAAATAATTTCCAATCTTCAACTTTCAATTGTAATGAAATACTATTTCATTGCCGGTGAGGCTTCCGGCGACCTTCATGCTTCTAATCTGATGGCTGCACTTAAAATGGAAGATCCGGAAGCTGATTTCCGTTTTCTGGGTGGTGATCTTATGCTAGAAGTTGGAGGAGTTCTGGTAAAACATTATCGTGAAATGGCCTACATGGGATTTATTCCTGTATTACTTCACCTACGTACGATCCTTCGGAATATGAAGACCTGTGAGATAGATATACAAAATTATCAGCCTGATGTAGTGATCCTGATAGACTATCCCAGCTTTAACTTAAAGATTGCCAAATTTGTTAAAACAAAATTACAAATACCTGTTTATTATTATATATCACCTAAAATATGGGCCTGGAAGCAATATCGTATTAAATCATTTCGTCGGTACATCGATAAGATGTTTTGTATACTCCCATTCGAGAAAGCTTTTTACCGTAAATTAAATTATGAAGTCGACTATGTAGGAAATCCTGTTGTTGATGCCGTTTCACAATTCGTTAATGAACAATCTACAAAGCCTGATACCTTTTTAAAAGATGAAGGATTAGAAGGTAAGCCAATTCTTGCCTTGTTATCAGGCAGCAGACAGCAGGAAATAAAAGATAATCTTCCTACTATGCTTAATGTAGCATCAGCTTATCCCTATTACCAGATGGTAATAGCCGGAGCTCCCGGAATAGACAGGGAATATTATAATATGTATACAGGTAAACATCCCGTAAAAATTGTTTTCGGAAAAACTTACCCTTTACTTTATCATAGTGCAGTAGCACTCGTAACATCAGGTACGGCTACTTTGGAAACATCTCTTTTTCGCGTCCCACAGATAGTTTGTTACTATACGCCTCTGGGAACTATAGCAAGTTTTATATTCAAAAACTTTTTTCATACCAAGTATATTTCATTGGTAAACCTGATTGCTGATAAAGAGGTTGTGCAGGAATTATTTGCTGCGCGTTTCAGTAAAAAAGAAATACATGCTGAATTGGAACGTGTTCTTAAAAATGCTGATTATAAGTCTCGTATGCTGAAAGGCTATGATGAGGTTATTCAGATATTAGGAGAGCCTGGAGCATCCCAAAGAACCGCCAGACTTATATGTAAATATTTGCGACCTGTATAAAGTTATATGAATCCACAAAGTAATTAATATTTTTTAACGCAATAGTTTGCAGCATTATATAGATTCTCTTCATCTACTCTTATGTGAAACATGAAAGTGAAAGATGAAGAAGTTGAAATTATTTTTTTTTGTTGCTAGTATTATGGGGTTGTCTTTACTCTTCAATTCCTGTTTAGATGATGATGGATATTCTCTGGGTGATATGTGGTATTCTGTTGCTACTGCGATACCTTTGAGCGATAATTCTTTTTACCTCAAGCTGGATGGGGGTACTACTTTATACCCTTCCGCTCCCTTGTATATCCGATATCAACCGAAAGAGCCTCAACGTGTACAGGTAAATTATACAATATTAGGAGATAATTTCCCCAATGGATATGATCACGCTATAAAGCTGAATAGACTGGATACAATACTTACTAAGCCTATAGCTGAAAATTTAGGATCAGAAGAAAACAATTCCGTTTATGGTAATGACCCGGTAGGTATCGAATCGATATGGGTAGGAGACGGGTATTTGAATGTGATTTTTTATGCTCATTTCAGTCTAAACATTAAACATTATGTAAACCTTCTTCAAAATGAAGAGGCAAGTGATACTCCTTATAAACTGGAGTTTCGTCATAATGCATATGATGATCTATCATCCACTATGGGATACGGTATAGTTGCATTTGATTTATCAAGTTTACCTGATACGGAAGGAAAAGATGTTACTTTGGTTATAAAAATAAATACTTTTGATGGAGAGAAAACAATTGAGAGGAAATATAATTCAGGGAAGAATACGGAAAATGAACCAAAACTTAAGATGAATAGTTTTGAGAATACGTTGATATAACACCTTCCCACATAACTTTTATTTTTATCATTTAGTTCAGAGAGAGAGGGGCGTCGCGATGATGCCTTTCTTTTTTTGTTTAATTTCGTAGTTGCAGATGCAACATTTATAATGGACAGTTCGTATATATAAACAAATGGAGGAAACGACTGCAAATCTGATAGTAAGTTGTCGGCGAGGGAACAGATCAGCCCAACTGGCTCTATATAAGAAATACGCACGAATGCTGTATGTAGCATGCTTACGTATTGTCGGAAATGCAGCCGAAGCCGAAGAAGCTATGCAGGATTCGTTTCTTAAGATCTTTTCCAAGTTGGATCAATATCAGGATGGACAATCCTTTGAAGCCTGGATTCATCGTATAGCTGTACATACGGCTATAGATTATGTAAGGCGTCAGACTCAGGAATGGGAGGAACTTACAGATAATTACACAGAGCCAGAGGATACTGAAGCGGATGACGAAGATATCCGGTACACCGTGGAACAGATCAAATCGGCAACGGCCCAGTTACCGGCCGGATACAGAGTCGTTCTTTCCCTTTATCTTTTTGAAGGGTATGATATGGAAGAGATCGCTTCGATACTAAATATCCGACCACCAAGCGTTAGAACGCAGTATATGCGTGCAAAGAAGAAGTTGATAAGTTTAATAACCGCAAATTGATATTTCAAATATAATAACCGATTGATATGGATAAGTTAAAACATTTCGTAGACTCTAATAAAGAAGCATTTGAAGATGAGCTTCTTCCTTTAGGTCATTTCGAACGATTCGAAAAGAAACTACCAGCGCCATATAAAAGACGTAATCGCCTGATCGGAATATTTTCCGTTGCTGCGGCTGCAGCTGTCGCCCTGTTCGTTATTTTTAGCATACAACATGATATTAAAGATGCGCCTATTCACCAATCTGCAACTTATTCATGTGAGACTCAACAGGAGATAGAAGAACTTCGTTTCTATTACAATATGCAGATGAACGAATTGTATGCACAGATAAGAGCATTGTACAAAAGCGATCAGGCACCAGGAGGACTCGAATTATTACAAGAGTCGAAACAGGTAATTAAATCTTCACAGGATTTTGAAAATGATGTATTGCCGGGGCTTCCTTGTTCAGAAGCAGGACTTTTCGCAATGAATCAACATTATAGTACCAGCCTGCAAAGTTTGAATATAATGCTTAATCAAATGGAAATGGTAATCGATACAGATAGTAACAACCTATAAATACACAAAATAATATGCACACTACACATGTAAACAATCGTTTTTGGCTATTATTAGCCTTATTGCTTTTGCCGGTCTTAAGCATATGGGCAGAGAGTTTAGAAAATATCAAAAAGAAAGAATTCAACGAGACCTTTAAGGCCGGTACTAAGGATTTTTTGCAAATAGATAATCGTTACGGCAATATTACCGTCACGCACTGGACAAAAAATGAAGTAGAAATAAAAGTCGTTGTTGAATCGAGAGCCAATAGCGATAACAGAGCCCAGGAAGGATTGGATAGAGTACAAATAAAATTGAATAAAACAGGAAATACAATTTCCGGTATCACTTCTTTAAGCAGTCAATCCGGTTGGAATAATAACAATAACCGGTTGACCATTAATTATCATATTAGTATGCCTTCGGCATTGACAGCCAATTTTTCACAGAAATATGGTAATATTACTTTACCAGATAAAACCGAAGGGAAGAATACACTCGAAGTAAAATATGGTAATATAAAAGCTGGCAATTTTACTTCACCTCTTGTCATTGAAGGAGGATATAGCAATATAAGTATAGAAGATGTGGAAAATATACGGATGGATTTGTCATATTGTAGTGGTGTGTCTATTGGAAATGGTAAAGAGATTCGTTTAGATAGCAAGTATTCAAATGTAACAGCAAAAAAAATAGGCAATCTGTCTGTAAATAAGAAATATGGAAACTTATCTGTAAAAAGTGCTGATCAGGTATCTATAGATGTAAAATACAGCGAAGTAAATATTGATCGCGTTACCAATGAGCTGCAGGTCAGCGCATTGGATTATAGCACATTAAACGTGAAAGAACTTTCTTCAAACTTTAAGAAAGTATATGTAGAAGCGCGTTACGGCAACTTTAATGTATCAATATCATCTAACGCCGGCTTCAAGGTTTCGGCTGAACGGATGAAATATGGGAACGTAGATATCAAAGGATTTAACATAACCCATTCAAACGTAGAAAACAAAGTAAATTATTATTACCAGATAAATGGTGGAGGAAATAATACTATAGAATTTAATGGTAATAGTTATAGTAATATTAAAGTAAGGACACTTTAAAAGTATAGCAGAATTGCATTTCTTTATCAGCATGATTTCTAAAAATATGCTATCCAATCTTGAATTCAACAATTGATGAATATATATTCAACATATATGGAACATATGTTCAACAATTGTTGAATTCAAATTCCACATATGTTGAACGATAAAGTTATCAGCAAAAAGTAATAGAATCACTTTGTCAGTGACGGGTATTTCCTTGATATTACCACAAAATATATTAAAGATTATTTTCTCGTAGTTGTACCCTTCCCAAGTTATATATCTAAATTATTTATTTTAATCTCCTATTTTAAGCAAACTAAAATGATCAAAGAATTGTTCTAAGCATTATCTTTGATCGTTTTTTTCTATATTTAAAACCGAATAATATGAAAGCAGAATTATTTATAAGTTTGTTGATTATGGGATCGATATTGTTTACCGGTTGTAATTCTAAACATGCTTCAAAGGCAGGCTATGAAGGCGAAGATATTTCAGGTATAGCCGAGATACTGAGGGATAAAACAACCAAGAAAGCTTCTTTAAAAATAGAAACTGACGGACAATGGCAACTATTCGCAGGTCGGCAGGTAGAAACGATAGATTTCTCAAAACCATTGCTGGAAGGTGATGGTAGCGGGAAATTCCCATTAAATGTACCAAATACAGAGAGAAGCTACTTTGAGTTAGTTACTGATAAAGGAAAAGCAATATTAGCAGAAAAACATCTGCCAATGGCCGGCGGTTATAACTTCAGGGATCTGGGTGGATATAAAACCAAAGATGGACGTTTTGTAAAATGGGGTAAGATATTCCGTTCGGACGATATGCCGAACCTGACTAAAGAAGATCTGGAATATTTATCTTCCATTCCAATTGTTTCGGTGGTTGATTTCCGCTCTGAAGAAGAAGTCAAAATGGCTCCCGACAAACTTCCTTCATCAACTATAAAAGAATACATGTATTCCATTACTCCTGGTAATCTTACAGCCGGTAATGATATAGCAGAGATCGCTTCATTGAATATGGATAGTGTCATGATAGCCATCAATCAATTGCTTGTAACAGACTCCGCAGCGATTCAACGCTATGTAGATTTCTTTGCTCTGTTACAGGATGAAAGTAAAGTTCCGCTTCTTTTTCATTGCACAGCAGGCAAAGATCGGACAGGAATGGGTGCCGCGTTAATTCTGTATGCCCTAGGTGTAGATGAAGATATTATAATGAATGATTATTTGCTTTCGAATAGGTACCTTGCTGAAAAGTATGGGAAATTTATACAGACATATCCGGAGATGGAATCTTTATTTACTGTACATGAAGATTTTCTTCGTGCCGGTTTGGATAAAATAAAAGCAGACCATGGAAGTGTCGATAATTATCTGGAGAAAGTATTAAAAATAAATCTAAACCAATTCAAAGAAATGTATCTGTATTAAAGAGATGCGAATAATACCAAAGAAAAATGCAATTCATAAAAGCAAGCTCTTGTACAGGAAAATACGTTACAGGAAAGGGTATGGTGTCCATTCTCCATTTGTATTTAATCTGATAACAAAGGTCATTGAAGAAAAATGTCCTTATTATTGCTATTATGATATTGAATTAATAAGAAAACAATTATTACACAAAGAAGATATAATTTTAATTCCTGAAATAAGTAATCCCTCTAATTATAGGAAATATACAATTGAATCTATTGTGAAGCGTGAAGCAATCCGGCCGAAACATGGAGCATTATTGTTCAGGCTTACGAATTACTTTAAACCAAAAAATATCCTTCAAATAGGTCCGTCGATAGGATTATCCACATTATATCTTACATCCTATTTATCTGGGTTGAGATGTATATCATTAGAAAATATACCCGAATACGAAAGTATATCACAATGGGTATATAATAAAGGAGCCCGCACATCTGTTGATCTGAGAATAGGTGAATACACACAATTGCTTCCAAATATATTAGAAGAATTCAACAGCCTGGATTTTGTTTATTTTAATTTGAGAACCGAACAAACCCGGACTAAATGGATTATAGATGAATGTATAAAGTTTGTACATAATGATACGATCTTTGTTATAGGAAATATAAAGACAAATGGGTATATGCGGAATGTATGGAAGGAGATATGTAATCATCCTGAAACGACTGTTACAGTAGATCTGTTTTCAATTGGAATCGTATTCTTTAATAAAAAGTTACACAAACGAAATTATATTGTTTATTTTTAATATAAAGAGCTATGGAAAAGAAAAGTTTAGTTTATACACGTACCGGTGATAAAGGAACCACCTCCCTGGTTGGAGGCAAACGGGTTTCTAAAGCAGATGTACGTATAGAAAGTTATGGGACTATTGACGAATTGAATTCATTTATCGGATTGCTTATGGTGGAACTTACCGACCGGGCGGATCTGGACTTTCTTCGATTTGTTCAGCATAAGTTGTTTACCATTGGTTCTTATCTCGCAACTGACCAGGAAAGTACCGATTTAAAAATAGAAAGTAAAGTAACACCGGAAAGTATTACGAAGATAGAGCAGGAAATAGACCGCTTGGATAATGAATTACCTAAATCCAGACATTTTATATTGCCGGGTGGAAGTCGCTCCGCTGCTCTTGCTCATGTATGTCGCACTATCTGTCGTCGTGCTGAACGGAGAATATATCAATTAATGGAGACGAGTGAGGTGGAAGAACCTGTGCTAAGTTTTATTAACAGACTATCTGATTATCTGTTTGTTCTGGCGCGTAAAGAGTGTATAAAACATAATGGTGAAGAAATAATATGGGATTATACTTGCATCTAAGAAATAAAGTTATATTTTTGCGGGAAATTTTGAAAACCAAACCACCAAGTGGTTTTAATTCTTTACAACTATGTATTGGACATTAGAATTAGCATCGAAGTTGGAAGATGCACCGTGGCCTGCTACAAAAGATGAATTGATCGACTACGCGCAACGCTCCGGTGCTCCTCTTGAAGTAATAGAAAACTTACAGGAGATGGAAGATGAGGGAGAAATTTACGAATGTATGGAAGACATTTGGCCAGACTATCCAAGTAAAGAAGATTTCTTTTTCAACGAAGAAGAGTATTAATCGGAAGTAGAAGAACATCATTGTTCTGTAGAAATATAACGAGGTAGTAGTCTTTGGAGGCTTTCTGCCTCGTTCGTTTTTTTAGTATAAATACAATTTATTACTTTTCAAACCGTTTCGTACTGTATGAAGAAATATCTTCTCATTATAATCATCATCATGGCCACGAGTAATACTGCCTGGACGCAAATAGATGCGATCTTTAGTCAGTATTTCTCTACAATGGGTTATTATAATGCCGGATATGCTGGTACTACAGGGGATTTGAATATTATGGCCGCACATAAACAACAGTGGTTAGGAATAAAAGGAGCTCCAAAACCATTTCTTGTTACTGCCGATATGCCTCTTTCTTTAGGAAAGACACAGATAGGCGTTGGTGCATTAATGTTTACAGAGAGTATAGGTCTTTTCCAGAATTCATTGTTTGGTCTTCAGGCATCCTATAAACAAAAACTATTCGGAGGTACCCTGAGCATCGGACTTCAGCCTGCGTTTTTTAGTTCATCCTTTGATTATGAGGGGATTTTTATCCCTGAATCTGAAGCACATGATAAAGAAGATGAAGCATTGCCTACCTCTGATGACGCAAGTGGTATGGGTTTCGACCTGAGTGCAGGTATTTATTATACCCATAAAAAGTTTTATGCTGGAGTTGGAGTCTTGCACGTAATGGAATCGGAAATAGAATTGGGAGAAAACTCTACAACATATATACCCAGATCATATAATTTAACAGGCGGATACAATATTCAACTTAAGAATCCGTTGTATGAATTGCAGCCTTCCGTATTCCTGTTGACCGATATGCAGAGTTTTATAGCGGATATTACGGCAAGGTTAGAGTATAATAAAATGTTTAATGGAGGATTTACCTGGCGTGTTAATAATTCAGTAATAGTTATGTTGGGAGCCACAATCGGTAATTTCAATGTCGGATATGCTTATGACTTACCTACTAACAAGCTGATAAGAGGGAGTAGTGGTAGCCATGAATTAATGGTTCGGTATAGACTGAAACTGAATAAAACAAAGTCGGGAAATCACAGACATAAAAGTGTACGCATATTATAATAATATATGAAAAAAGTATTTTTAGTACTTATAGTAATAGCCATGCTTCCTTCCTGCGGCAGAAATAGACTAGGAGGAGGTGAAGTAACAGGAGCAAGATCCGTAGCGGTAAACGAGCCTTCGCCTTATGGCATGGTGCTTATCAAAAGAGGAGCTTTTGATATGGGACCTAATGATAAAGATTCTTTATGGGGAATGATGCCTGAAACCAAAGGTGTCTCTTTTGATGCTTTCTGGATGGATCAGACAGAAATAACAAATGCCAAATACCGTCAGTTTGTTTATTGGGTTCGTGATTCCATCATTCGTGAACGTTTGGCTGATCCTGCTTACGGAGGCAATGATCTGTTTATAATCACAGAAGACCGTTACGGAGAACCCATCGGGCCTTTTCTGAATTGGAATCGTCCAATACCATGGAAGCGTGCCAATGAAGATGAACTATTGGCTATTGAAAGTGTAAATTATACACATCCTATAACCGGAGAAACAAAACTTGATCCCGATCAGATGTTATTTAAGTACGAATGGTATGATCATACTTCGGCTGCACTGCGTAAACATCGTCTTAATCCTAACCAACGGAATCTCAATACTGATGTTACTGTTGATCCGGATGAAATCATAATGATATCAAAAGATACAGCTTATATTGATGAGGAAGGACGTGTTGTAAACGAAACCATTACCCGCCCGTTAAGTAGCGAATGGGATTTCCTTCACACACGTATTGTAAATATTTATCCGGATGAAACAGCCTGGGTGAATGACTTCAACAATGCATATAACGAACCGTACATGCGCATGTACTTCAATCATCCGGGTTATGATGATTATCCGGTAGTAGGTGTTACCTGGGAAATGGCTACCGCTTTTTGTGTATGGCGTACAAACTTATTTAAAGAGTCAATGAATCTACCGGCAGGTCAAGCTTTCGAACCTTTCCGCTTACCAACAGAAGGTGAATGGGAATATGCAGCCCGCGCAGGTAAGAATGAAAATAAATATCCCTGGTCATCGGATGACCTGCAGAATGCTAAAGGTTGCTTTATGGGTAACTTCAAGCCTGGCAACGGGAATTATACAGAAGACGGTCACCTGATCACTTCTCGTGTTGGATCTTTTTCTCCAAATGAGTTTGGATTGTATGATATGGCAGGTAACGTAGCCGAATGGACTTCTACTGTTTATTCAGAATCAGGCCCAAGCCAGATGAATGATATGAACCCTGATCTGCGTTATAATGCAGCAAAAGAAGATCCTTATGCAATGAAAACGAAAGTCGTTCGTGGTGGTTCATGGAAAGATGTAGCTCAATTTATCCGTTCGGATATGCGGACATTTGAATACCAGAACGTACCTCGTTCATATATTGGTTTCCGTTGCGCCCGTACACAGGTAGGATTCTCAAAATCTAAAGGGAAAAAATAAAACAGTAAAAAAGCAAGATAAAATACTTCAATAAAATGGGAAAGTATAGAAGATATAAAAATAGAGTGGAAATGTATCTTTCCAGTGACAAAGGAAAGCGCCTGCTGAATTTCTTTTACAGTTGGGGAGCTTCTATTGTTATATTAGGCGCCATGTTTAAGATACTCCACCTTCCGGGAGGTAATACTCTTTTAGCAGTAGGTATGGTTACAGAGTTTCTGGTATTCTTTGTTTTTGGTTTTGAGAAACCCAGTTCGGAATATCATTGGGAAGATGTTTTCCCTGTATTGAAATCAAAGAATCCAATGGACCGTCCGGATTTTACCGGAACTCCTATATCAACTATAATGCATTCAAGTGCTAACATAGAAGATGACGATACATCGTCAGGAACCAACCTGTCAGGTCTTAATGTAACCGGAGGAAAAGTTTCAGCACAAACATTGGGCGGTATAGGTATATCTCCTTTGGATGTCTCTGAAGAAGATACCAAGAATCTGTCTACCAGTATAAAGAAATTAAGCGCGGCTGCCGAGCAGATATCCAAGATGGCTGAACTGACAGATGCAACGCAGAATTATCTTGATCAGCTTTCGTCTATGTCGGAGAATATGGATCGTTTCAGCAAAGTAACCGATTCTTTGACAAATGTTTCTGATACGTTATTGAATTCATATCAGCACATCACCAATAACTCGGATGGCATTACGCGTAACTCACAAGGCTATGTGGAACAAATGGAACTGTTGAACCGTAACCTTAACGGCTTGAATACGATCTATGAAATGCAACTGAAGAGTATCAGTTCACAGATCAATTCTATAGAGCACATCAATTCAGGATTGAATCGAATCAAAGATTTATATGATGGTTCATTGACCGATAGTTCTGTTTTCCGTACGGAAACAGAACGAATGGCCCAGCAGCTAACACAATTGAACCAGGTATACAGTCGTCTGTTAAGTGCTATGACTGTTAATATGGGGCCGATACCTCAAAACCCATATCAACAACAGCCCCCTCAACAGCCGCAATACCAACAACAACCATATCAACAACAACCCCCACAAGGGAATCCGTATCAATCACCTTACAATAAGTAAAGAAGAAGATGGCAGTAGGAAATAATCCTAATTCACCACGTCAGAAGATGATCAATCTGATGTACATTGTGTTCATCGCTATGATGGCGCTCAATGTATCGTCGGAAGTACTTGACGGATTTGGTTTGGTGGAAGATAGTTTGCTTACATCCATAATGAATACGACTAATCGTAATAAAATTGTGGAGAACGAACTACAAAAAGCATACGATAATAATCAAAGCAAAGCCCAACAGTGGTATGATAAAGGGCGGGATGTAAACATTGCTTCTGATAGCTTGTATAACTATATACAAGACCTGAAAGTTCGTATTGTGAAAGTGGCTGACGGGAAAGATGGAAACGTAAATAACATCGACCATAAAGACGATTTGGAAGCAGCTTCCCGTATTATGCTGGCTCCAATCAATGGAGAAGGTGAAGTGCTAAGAGAAAATCTGGATACATACCGGACAATAATGACAGGTATGGTTGACGATCCTTCCAAGAAGAGTATTATTGAAGAAAGTCTCAGTACAAAAGCTCCTAAACAAGTAGGTCTTACTCAACGGAAGTGGGAAGAAGCTCTCTTTGAGAATATGCCGGTAGCGGCAGCTGTTACATTGCTTACCAAGCTACAAAGCGACATTCGATATGCACAAGGAGAAGTCCTTGCTAATCTGGTCAATCAGGTCGATATGGGTGATAGTCGCGTGAATCTTATTAAGCCTCAGGTTATACCGGACGCAAGATTTGTTGTCAGCGGAACCAACTATAACGCGAATGTTGTTTTATCAGCTATTGACTCTACTCAAATACCGGAGGTTTATTGGGAAAAAAGCCCTAATAACTTTGTACGATTAGATAACGGTAAAGTTTCTATACCTACTTCCGGAACTGGAACTTCTGTTTTAAAAGGATATATTGAAGCACAAGCTAATGACGGAAGTCCTATTAAATACAATTTCGAGGAAAATTATCTGGTAATAGAACCAAGTGCTACTGTCGCTCCTACATTAATGAATGTATTGTATGCGCCATACAACAACCCCATACGTATTGCCGTACCGGGAGTACCCAACGCAAGCATAAACGCAAGTATTACTAACGGAAAATTAAATAAGACGGGTAACGGGGAATGGGTCGCTATTCCGGATGTAGGCGCAACGGAAGCTATTGTTACCGTTACAGCGACAATAGAAGGACGCTCATCGACTATGGGAACCCAACGTTTCCGTGTATTACCTTTACCCGACCCTGTGGCTTATATCGATTATAAAGATGCAAACGGTAACACCCGTAGGTTCAGAGGCGGAACGATCGCTAAACGAAACCTGATGTCGGTTGATGGTATCCTTGCAGGATATGTAGATGGTTTGCTGGATGCTAAATTTACCGTATTACGTTTTGATCTTAATTACTTCGACTCGTTTGGTTTAATGATATCGGAAACTTCGCAGAGTACGAACTTTACCGATCGTCAAAAAGATTATATTCGTAATTTAGCACGTGGAAAACGCTTCTACATATCCAATATAGTAGTAAGAGACCCGAGTGGTGCAGAAAGACGTTTGGAGTCGCCGCTTGAAATAACTGTAAATCAATAACTAAGATATGAAACGTTTGTATTATATATTAGCTTTAATAAGTGCTCTGATGATTACCGGCTCTCTATATGCTCAGGAAGGGAATGCAGAGCAAGAACGCCGATCACCCCAAGCTCGTACCGGCAGCAGAGAGGCTGATAAGAAAAATTCCGGTTTACCTGAATTGACTGTTCGCGCACAAGATATGAACGAACGCATGACTCAGGAAATAGGCAATGCCAGATGGATGCGTGTGATCTATCGTGAAATAGATATGAATAAAGAACAGAATGCTCCTTTATATTATCCGGTACGCCCCGTCAATGGGAATATGAATCTTTTCTCGACAATCTTCCAGTTGATGAGCGAAGGCAAATTGACTGCTTATGAATATTTAGATAGCTATGAAGCATTTGATGATGACCATATCGTAGACTTCAAAAACGTATTGGATCGTACACAGATATATTACGAAGAATTACCGGGTAAAGGAGGAGAACCTGCTTCTTATATAATTAATGAAAGTGATGTACCCTCAGGAGAAGTACTTTCGTATTTCGTAAAAGAAGCCTGGTATTTCGATCAGAATAATTCCGTATTTGATGTAAAGACATTGGCTATCTGTCCGATCATGACCATTATCGGTGATTTAGGAGAACAACGCACCCCGTTATTTTGGTTGCCGTATGAGAACCTTCGCCCATATATCACCAATTCAAAGATCATGACATCCAATATTAATAATGCGATGACATTCACCATTGATGATTATTTCCGCCGTCGTATGTTTGATGGTGAGATCATCAAGACAGAGAATCTGATGAATAAAACATTGCGCGAATATTATCCGCAACCTGACTCTCTCCAACTGGCCCAAAAAGAAATTGAAAACCAGTTGCAGTCTTTCGAAAAGTCATTGTATTGGGAACCCGATACCACCCAACAAGTGGCGGATACTAAACAATCAAAGAAAGCGGCAAGATCCGCAAAACGTGTAGAGAAAGCAGCAAAAGAAACAAAGACTAAACAACCCAAAGTATCGACACCAAAAGCAGAAAGTAGTGCACCTGTCCGTAGTGTACGTCGCAGAAGGTAAAAATGTATTGGACCCTATTTTTTACATTTGTACGTATAGGAACCTTTACCATTGGAGGAGGTTATGCTATGCTTCCCTTAATTGAGCGGGAAGTAATCAATCGTGGCTGGATAACGAAAGAAGATTTTATAGACTTGTTTGCCGTGGCACAATCGTTGCCCGGCATATTTGCTGTTAATATATCTATTTTTTTAGGATACAAATTAAAGAAAGTTCCCGGTAGCATTGTTTGTGCCTTGGGTACCA
Organism: Tannerellaceae bacterium; assembly: GCA_032054765.1. Taxonomy (GTDB): domain Bacteria; phylum Bacteroidota; class Bacteroidia; order Bacteroidales; family Tannerellaceae; genus DFXE01. Next base: position 30,544 of record DAMBSC010000008.1, on the reverse strand, counting down.
TATTACCCTCTTTCTTCATCATGCTTGCTATAGCGCTTTTCTTTACCCGCATTCAGGATAATGTATGGATAGAGAAAATCTTTAAAGGGCTACGGCCCGCGGTAGTTGCTTTGATTGCCGTACCGTGTATCACAGCCGCTCAATCTATCGGTCTTACCTGGAAAACTGCTATTATCGCTCTTGTTTCAGCTTTGTTGATATGGCTGTTGGGAGTTTCTCCCGTTTATATTATCTTGGCTGCTGCTATAGGCGGACTTATATACGGACTAAAAATAAAGAAAAACTGATATGATATTTCTGCAACTATTCTGGGTATATATTAAGATCGGTTTGTTTGGTTTCGGTGGTGGATATGCCATGCTTTCACTGATACAGGCTGAAGTAGTAGACAAATACGGATGGATATCATTACAGGAATTTACGGATGTAGTCGCTATCTCGCAAATGACTCCCGGTCCGATAGGTATAAATAGTGCTACTTATATAGGATACACTGCTGTACATAATGCGGGATATTCTCCGGAAATGGCTATTCTGGGCTCTTGTATAAGTACTTTCGCCGTATGCCTTCCCTCTTTTATTCTTGTATTAATTATTTCATACTATTTTCTTCGTTTTAAAAAGAATAAATATGTCGAAGCCGCTTTCCTCGGTCTCCGTCCTGCAACCGTTGGATTGATTGCTGCGGCAGCTCTGCTTCTAATGAATAGTGAAAACTTTATCGATTACAAAAGCTTCCTGATATTTGGAGTAGCCTTTCTTCTTACCTGGAAGTTTAAAGTACATCCCATTCTGATGATCTTTATTGCCGGTATAGCCGGATTAGTATTATACTGGTGATTTACCGGAAGAGGTAAGTAACTTTTCTATAATCCGTGGATAATTGGCATATTCCAAAGAATGCACTTTAACGGCAATATCTTCGGCTGTATCGGTAGGAAGAACGGGACATTTTGCTTGAAAGATTATATCCCCTTCATCATAGTTTTCATTAATATAATGTATAGTGATACCGGATTCTTCCTCCTTTGCCGCTTTGACGGCCTCATGGACATGCATACCAAACATACCTTTTCCGCCGTACTTAGGTAAAAGGGCAGGATGGATATTGATAATCTTATCGGGATAAGCATTCAGCAGTGGAGCAGAAATTTTATTCATAAACCCGGCCAAAACAATAAAATCTACATTATATTCTTCCAGTTTATCTATAACTAATTTACCGACGGTAAATTCTTCTCTGTTAAATACAAAAGAAGGAACTCCCAGGTTGTTAACACGTGCATGCACGCCAACATTCCTGTTGTTCGACAAAACCACAACGACTTTAATCTCCTGATGGTTCGTGAAATATTTAATAATATTTTCCGCATTGGTACCCGATCCGGAAGCGAAAATGGCTATATTTTTCATGCTTATATTCTTTCATTAATGCACAAGAAAAGAAAAAATGTGCAATTATTGGCATTTTTTTAGCTGTTATATTTGTTTTATAACATAAAAAATGCTTTTCTTTGCACTGCAAATTTAAAAAGTATATTCATATTTATTAATCTAAATTGAAAAAGTTATGTCTGAAGTTGCATCTAGAGTTAAAGCTATTATCGTTGATAAGTTAAGTGTTGAAGAAACAGAAGTTACTAACGAAGCGAGCTTTACTAATGATTTAGGAGCAGACTCTCTTGACACAGTTGAGTTGATTATGGAATTCGAAAAAGAATTCGGTATCTCAATTCCGGACGATCAAGCAGAAAAGATTACAACAGTAGGCGACGCTATCGCTTATATCGAAGAGAACGCGAAGTAATCCCACCTTTTAATCACATTTATGGAATTAAAAAGAGTTGTAGTAACAGGTCTTGGTGCTATCACTCCGCTTGGTAATACCCTTGCAGAAACCTGGGAGGGTCTTATTAACGGGAAAAGTGGCGCAGGGCCTATTACTCAGTTTGATGCAGAGAAATTCAAAACACATTTTGCCTGCGAGGTAAAAGATTTCGATCCATTAAAAATAATGGACCGGAAAGAAGCCCGCAAGTGCGACCGTTATTCATTACTGGCGATTGGAGCTGCTCAGGATGCTATTGCTGATTCAGCATTTGACCTGGAAAAGGAAGACCTTGACCGTATTGGGGTTATCTTCGCATCCGGTATCGGAGGTATCAAAACATTTGAAGAAGAAGTAAGAGGATATGATCCGGAGCGAGGTCCACGTTTCAATCCGTTCTTTATCCCTAAGATGATTTCTGATATTGCTGCCGGCCAGATATCTATGATATATGGTTTCAGAGGCCCTAACTTTGCTACAGTATCGGCATGTGCTTCATCAACAAATGCAATTTCCGATGCGTTCAATTACATCCGATTAGGTAAGGCAAATGCAATTATTACCGGAGGTGCGGAAGCTGCTGTATCAGCAGCAGGCGTAGGAGGTTTTAATGCAATGAATGCACTTTCTACACGCAACGAATCGCCGGAGACAGCTTCTCGTCCGTTCAGTAAAAGTCGTGATGGCTTTGTGTTGGGAGAAGGCTCTGCATGTCTTGTTCTTGAAGAAATGGAACATGCATTGGCAAGAGGCGCTAAAATATATTGTGAAGTTGTAGGTACCGGTATGTCGGCTGACGCTTATCACCTGACTGCTTCTCATCCCGAGGGTTTGGGAGCTAAGTTGGTGATGAAGAACGCATTGGAAGATGCTGAAATGAAGCCGGAAGAAATTGATTATATCAATGTTCACGGCACATCAACTCCGGTTGGTGATATTTCGGAATCTAAGGCCATTAAAGATGTATTCGGCGACCATGCATATAAGCTCAACATAAGTTCTACCAAATCTATGACAGGCCACTTATTAGGGGCTGCAGGAGCATTGGAGGCTATAGCATGTATCATGGCTATAAAAGAAGGAATTGTTCCTCCAACCATCAATCATGAAGAAGGGGATGATGACGAAGAGATTGACTACAAGCTGAATTTCACATTCAACAAAGCACAAAAAAGAGAAATTAACGCAGCGCTTTCTAATACATTTGGCTTCGGTGGCCACAATGCAAGTGTAATCGTTAAGAAATTTGTAAGATAAAAACCAAAAGGTAAAGCGTGTTTAAACGTATATATAAAAGAATAAGGCTCCTTAAACATAAAGGCAAGGAGCCTTATTTGTCTTTATATAAGCTCTTAGGCTTTTATCCAAATGATATCACTATCTACGAACAAGCCTTTCTGCATAAGTCTTCTTCCATAGAATCAGGAGACGGCCGGTGGCTGAATAATGAACGTCTGGAATTTCTGGGAGATGCTGTATTGGATACTATCATTGCAGATATTCTTTATAAATACTTTCAAAATAGGAGGGAAGGCTTCCTCACCAACACCCGTTCAAAGATTGTACAGCGTGAGAACCTAAACCGTATAGCGGTTAAACTGGGTTTGAATAAAATGGTAGTATATTCAGCGAAACTAAATTCGCATAACAATCATTTATATGGTAATGCCCTGGAAGCTTTAATAGGTGCCGTTTATCTTGACCAGGGATACCGTGGATGTTACCGTTTTGTTGAAGAAAAAATAATCAAAGAACATATCAATCTTGACAGTATTGCCCGTAAAGAAGTAAACTTCAAATCAAGCCTGATAGAATGGAGTCAGAAGAATAAGTTGGAGGTTTCTTTTGATCTGATAGAATCGTTTATGGATAATGATGGAAACCCTGTTTTCCAGACATGTGTTACTCTTTTAGAATATCAGATAGGAGTAGGGATCGGTTATTCTAAAAAAGAATCACAACAAAACGCAGCTAAAATGGCTGTAAAGAAGCTACGTACCGATAAAGAATTTCAACAAATTATCTTAGAATTAAAGAAGAAACAAGACGGAGAAGCCACCGAAGATCACGAATTTGAAGAACTACCCGACGAAACAGCAGTTGAAGTCGAGACTGAAAATCTTCCTCCTCAATAAATTATACTCCTCTCTCAATTGAGTTTGTCGTATTGCCGTCACCTTTCACCGAGGCACTCAATCCTTTTACGGATCTGGATTTGGAGGTGAAGGCAGATGGTTTCACTTTTCATCTTCTGCTTTCACCACACCCCGCTGACTTTCATCACCACATTTTTTAATTTCCTTTGCCCATTTATTACATTAATCATCTGGTTTTACTGTTTGGCACATAATAAATTGTAACAGATTTCGATTCCTTTTTATCGGCTCACAACTGTGAGCTGTGCAGCTCACCTATGTGATCTCTCAGGCTCACCATCGTGAGCCGCAACGCTCACCTTTGTGAGCTGAGTAATATGTCACCAAACAAACGATAAATCTATTACCAGAAAACAATAAATTTCTCAGATCCATCTAGCAATTGGTAGCGTGAAAAATAAACAATCCTGTAAGTAATGCTAGGCTTCAGCCTATTACGAAATGTACGATTTTGTTATGTCTGTGTACGATTTTGCTATATTCAATAATCGGTGAAAGCAAATACCGGATGGTGAAAGTAGTTACTTTCACCTCCTAACTCCGATCCGTAAAAGGATTGAGCGCCTCGGTGAAAGGTGACGGCAATATGACAAACTCAACTGAGAGAGGAGGTAGGGGAAGTGTTAATCATGTTTATATCAAGGAATCTAAACAAAATACATTGTTCGTTAAAACAAAATGGGCAGAAAAACCGTTATCTTTATAAAGATGAATAGAGTATCTAGCCGATGAAGAAATGGTTTAAATGGGTGGTTATAATTTTCCTGATACCAATAATACTGGTGTTTCTTCTTGCTATATTGTTATATGTTCCCCCTTTTCAGAATTTTGTAGTAAAAAAAGCAATAACATATGCCAGTGAAGCCACAGGCATGGATATCGGCATAGATCGAATAAGACTTACTTTTCCATTGAACATTACAGTGAATGGTATAGAAGTAATTACTCAACCATCCGATACGCTTGTTACTCTGGGAGAACTTTCTGTACGGGTTAATCCTGTTCCACTAATCAATAAAATTGTTTCTGTAAATGACTTACATTTAAAAGAAGCCCGTGTCAACACCGGTACCTTTATAGACGGAATCCTGATAAAAGGAAGTTTTAATGATTTATCGGCACAAGCAGATTATATAGGACTTTCAAATGAAGAAGCTACATTGAATAATCTTGCATTAAGCGGAGCTGCTATTACTGTCCATATCGATACTACTTCCCAAAAGCAGGATACTACCTCTACCCCTATGAATTGGAAGATCAAACTGGGAAAGATCGATTTAGATCATATTTGTTTTGCTTTACAAATGCCTGTTGACTTATTACGATTAAGCACATATATTGATAAGGCAGGATTGAATAACGGACTGGTAGATTTGGGGATATCAAGATATACGGTAGGCAAGTTTACTGTCTCCAATACAGTCTTTAATTATGACGGCGATGATAATAATCCGGTAGCCGGGCTTGATCCTGCACATATTGCTTTAAGCAACTTTAATGCTGATCTGGCTTCTATTGTTTATCAAGATAAAGAAATAAAAGCTGATATACGGTCGCTTTCGGGAGAAGAACGATCCGGATTAGTAATATCTTCCCTTGAGGGTAAGATCAATAGCGATAGTATAACAATCTCCGTTCCTGAACTGGATCTTAAAACACCTTATTCATCTATTAACCTGACGGCGAATGTTCCGTGGAGTGTTATTGGAGATCAGTCGGATGATACATTAGATGCCTTATTATCTGCTTCCATAGGGAAAGAAGATCTATTTGCATTTATTCCCGATCTTCCCGCAGATTTTAAAAGAACATACCCAAATGTTCCGCTAAGTGTCACAGCTAAAGCCGATGGGAATTTATCAGTATTGAATATTTCTGAATTAAAGGCTCAATTACCCAATGCATTTTCAATCAGTGCTTCCGGAAAAGCGGGTCAATTGATGGACAGTATCCGTCGTTCTGCTGATATTGATTTACAGGTACAAACACAGAATTTAAACTTTGTATTAAATTATCTTTCACGGGAACAAAGGGAACAATTCAGTATTCCGCCTTTACGCCTGAACGGAAATGTAGGATTAAAGAACCGGGAATATCAAGCGCAACTTGCATTAAGAGAATCTACTGCAAAAGTATTAGTCGCCGGTCGCTTCCATTCTTTTTACGAAACATATAGTGCTTCTGTAAAAATTGATAGTCTACGTCCCATCCACTTTATGCCGAAAGACTCAATTATGTTGGTAACTGCAGATCTACAGGCTCAAGGAAGAGGATTTGACTTCTTTGCAGATTCTACCTGGACATCTGTTGATGCTCAGATCATGGATGTTCAATACGATTCATTGGCTCTTTCGGATATATCGCTTACAGCGTCATTAAGAGATCATCAAGCCAAAGCAGAGCTTATAAGTAAAGATTCATTAGCATTGATAAATATGACCGTTGATGGCACCGTTCATGAGAACGATGTCCGGGTTATGTTAATTATGGATGCAGAACGGATAGATTTATATGGTATGCATCTAATGGATAGTACATTCCATACTTCTTTTCAAGTATTTGCAGAAGGGAGTAGTGACCTGAAACAGACGAACAGTGTCGACCTTTCTCTTGGTAACTGGGAAATTGTTACTAAACAACAAAGATATGCACCGAAGCTACTAACGCTTATGGCACGTACGACTCCTGATACTTCACGGGTATCTTTCCACGCGGGCGATTTGGGTATTGTGTTGACCGGAAATGCCGGTTTGGATACTATGCTCAATCAGGTAACTACATTTAGTGCTGATTTAAGTCGGCAACTAGAAGAGGATTCAACCCTTAATATTGCATCATTACGTCCTCTTTTACCTGATATGACGTTATCCGTGACAGCCGGAAGAGATAATCCGGTATATAATTTCTTACGTCCATATTATATAGGATTTACGCAGTTTAATATTCTTGCTGAGACTTCTCCGGAGGAAGGTATCCGGATGGATGCAGGAATATATTCATTATACAGGGATACATTCCTTATTGATACAGTGCGTGCAACCATTCGTCCGGATAGTGCCGGATTAAGATATACGGCTGATGTTATTAAAAGAAGATACCGTCAGCAGACGCCTTTCAATGCACATGTACATGGATCAATCGGTACACGTAGAGTAGATGCTGAGTTATTATATACCGATCAAAATGATGAAGTCGGCTTATTATTGGGTGTAGAAGCAGTGAAGGATACAGCAGGGTTCATATTCCATCTCTTCCCCCAAGAACCGATATTGGCTTTTAATAAGTTTACACTTAATCAGGATAATTATTTCCGATTCAGGAATATGAAAGATATTGATGCTAACATCCGATTGACAGGAAATCAAAACGCATCTCTTTGGCTTCATTCGGTACCTACCGGAGAAACTTATCCTGAACTACATGTAGAATTAAGCCAGTTTAATCTGGATACGATCACTACCGGATTCCCTCAATTGCCGAAAATGAAAGGTATATTGAGTGCCGATATCAGATATGCTCCAACAGAGGAAAGCCTCTTATTAGTTGCCGATTTGAATGTCGATACCTTATTCTATGAAAACGGACGTATCGGCCAGATGTTATTGAATGCCGTATATCTTCCGTTAGATAACAGCCAACATCAGGTTGACGTTCATATTCATCAAGACCAAAGTGAAATAGCATCGGCAACAGCCTTATACCGTGCCAATGCTGAAAATAATATTGATGGGCAATTAGATATAACTACGTTACCGCTAAGCATAGCGAGTGCATTTACCGGTGGCGCAGCAGAACTCAACGGTGCCCTAAATGGAAATATGGCAATCAGTGGTTCAACTTCCACTCCTCGTCTTAATGGCTTTATACAATTAGATACGGCTTCCGTATATCTGGGAATGGCAGACACACGTCTGCAATTTGAAGAGAAACGAATTGACGTCAAAAATAGTCTGGTCACATTCGATAAATACCAGATATTATCAAAAGGGAATAATCCATTCGTTATAGACGGGAATATAAATATATCTGACTTCTCACGAATGATGGCTGATTTACGCCTAACTGCAAACAATATGCAAGTTCTGGATGCTCGTCGCACAAGTGAAAGTCTGGTGTATGGCAAGCTATTTGTCAATCTTTCGAGTACAGTAAAAGGGCCGATGAACGCTTTAGCAGTAAGAGGTGATCTGCAGGTATTGGGAGGAACTGATGCTACTTATGTTATGACCGAATCTGCGTTAACAGTACAAGATCGCTTAAAAGACCTGGTTACTTTTACTTCCTTTACCGATACATTAACAAGAATGCGCCGCCCACAAAACGCACTACCCTTAGGCGGTATGGATATGTTGATGGTTATCCATATCGATCCGGCGGTGCAGTTACGGGTAGATTTAACTCCCGACCAATCAAATTATGCTGAAATTACAGGTGGGGGAGACCTTTCTTTCCAATATACGCCACAAGGAGATATGGTATTGAATGGACGTTACACTTTCTCCGAAGGGAATATTAATTATTCTTTACCGGTAATTCCTCTTAAAGAGTTCCGCATTCACGAAGATAGTTATGTTCAATGGGATGGAGAAGTAATGAATCCGCTTCTTAGTGTACAAGCCACTGAGCGAATGCGTGTCTCTGCTAAAACATCAGGAGAATCCGCTGCCCGTATGGTAAACTTTGATGTAGGAATAAACGTTCAGAATCGACTGGAAGATCTGGCGCTCGACTTTACAATCTCCGCTCCTGAAGATATGCCAATTGAAAACGAGCTGGCTGCAATGGGAGCAGAAGAACGATCTAAACAAGCGGTTGCTATGATGGTGACCGGGACATATATGTATGGAGGGGGTACAGGTGGAGGAATGAACCTGAGTGCTACCGATGCCTTAAACAGTTTTTTAAACAGTGAGATAAACAATATCGCGGGAGATGCTTTGAAAACAGTTGATATTTCGTTTGGTATGGATACTTATGACGATCCGTCGGGTGCACAACGGAGAGATTTTTCTTTCCAATTCTCCAAACGTTTCTATAATGATCGTATCCGAGTTATGATCGGCGGAAAAGTATCAACAGGAGAAGATGTAAATCAAACAGAACCATTCCTCGACAATGTATCGGTTGAATATCGTTTGGATCAGGCAGGGACAAAAAATATCAAAGCTTTCCATGATGTTACTTTCGATAATCTATTGGAAGGACAGGTTAGGGAAACCGGCGCAGGTATTGTATTCCGTAAGAAAGTAAGACGCCTCAAAGAAATCTTTGATTTCAGAAAGAAGAGGGTAGCAACTGTAATTGATGAGCCTGAAGAGGAAGAAGAAAATAATGAAAAAGAGACTAATGAACAACCGAATGAACAGAAGGCTGTAGAAAATGAACAAACATCTGGTAATGAATAAATATCAACATATAATCAAAAATAAATATATAAACTATATCCTTGGAAGCTGCTTATTGCTTATATTCTTTGCCGGCTGCTCGACTACCAAGAATCTTCCTGAGGGTGAAGTACTATATACCGGAATTAAAAAGATAGACGTAGCTGATCCGCAACAAACCATTGCATATGATGAAGCTATGGATGAGATTGAATCAGCCTTATCTTATCCACCCAACAATTCCTTATTTGGTAGTTCATCAAAAAGGATTCCTTTCCCGATAGGATTATGGATATATAATGGATTTGTGAATAAAAAAGGAGCTATAGGGAAATGGATATTTAAACGGTTTGCAGCCAAGCCTATTTTTATAAGCACAGTAAATCCTGAAGTCAGAACAGCAGTAGCAAGGAACCTGTTGCGTGAAAACGGATACTTTGACGGAACCGCAGCATATGATACCATTACGGATAAGAAAAATCCCCGTAAAGCTAAGATTAGTTATCATCTTGAAATGAATCACGGATATCCGTATGATAGTATTCGGTACATGCGAATGAGGCATTATGCCGATACATTGATTAATGCCACTTTAAATGAAACATTCCTACACAAAGATGATCAGTTCAATGTTGTAAAACTGGAATCTGAAAGACAACGTATATCAACTCTGCTTCGTAATAACGGTTTTTATTATTTCCGCCCGAATCATATTGTATACGAAGCCGATACATTGATAACATCTGGAAAAGTATGGTTACGGGTCAAGCGAGCGCCTAATATCCCTAACAATGCATTACGACCCTACCGGATTGGTAATATATCCGTTTTTATGAACGGCTATGATAATGAACTGCCGACTGACTCGGTACAATATAAGGATATGAAGATTTACTATCAGGGGAAATTACGTGTAAGACCTCCTGTATTATATAATAGATTTACCTTTAAACCCGGGGATCTGTATCAACAAAAGGAACAACAGCGTTCCCAAACGGGGATATCACGTTTAAGTATTTTCAGATATTCTGAATTCCAATATACACCACAAGATACAGCGCGTAGAAGCAGAAATGACTCGCTGGATTTACGTGTTAATACAGTATATGATTTACCGTATGATGGTGAACTGGAAGTAAATGTAACTGCCAAAGACAATAATTATGTCGGTCCCGGTGCTATTTTTAGTCTTACAAGAAGAAACGCCTTCCGAGGTGGTGAAATATTGGGGCTTCAGTTACGAGGAAACTATGAATGGCAAACAGGAAGACGTATACAAGGGAGTTCTTCTAAAATTAATAGTTATGAGATTGGACTGAGTTCAACCCTTACTTTTCCATTTATCTTGTTTCCCGGATATATTTATCGTGACCTGGTACAACCATCCAGTACGACATTCCGTTTATCCGCTGATCTCTTAAACCGGGCTCGTTTTTTTCAGATGTATTCTTTTGGTGGAAGTATGACGTATGATTTCCGTCCTACCGTTACTACACGTCACTCTATCATTCCTTTCCGGCTAAATTACAATAAATTAAATGCAACAGATACATTTAAAGTGATTGCAGATAAGAATCCCGGGTTATATATGAGTTTGCGTGACCAGTTTATTCCGGCTATGGGATATACATTTACGTATGATAACAGCGCTGTCACCCGTCGCAATAATTTCTGGTGGGAAACATCTGTTACTCAATCCGGAAATATTATTGGCGGCATATATGCAATTGCCGGAAAGAGTTTTAACAAAAAAGATAAAACTCTTTTAGGAAATCATTTTTCACAGTTTATCAAAGGTACATCAGAAGTACGCTATAATTATCAGATCGACCGAAATAACCGGTTAGTAGGACGTTTAGGCATTGGAGCTATTTATAGTTATGGAAACGCACGTGTAGCTCCATACAGCGAACAGTTCTACGTAGGAGGAGCAAACAGTGTTAGAGCATTTACCATAAGAAGCATTGGCCCCGGACGATTTGCCCCGGATCCTAATAATGCTTATTCTTACATTGATCAGACCGGGGACTTGAAGTTTGAAGCCAATCTGGAATACCGCTTTAAAGTAGTAGGTAATCTGAATGGTGCTGTATTCTTGGATAGCGGAGGTATCTGGTTGATTCGTGGAGATGATAACAGGCCCGGCGGACAATTGAAAAAAGGCCGGTTCTTTAAAGATCTGGCAACCGGAACAGGAGCCGGAGTGCGATATGACCTCTCATTCCTTGTAATCCGCTTAGATTTTGGAATTGCTCTTCATATTCCTTATGATACAGGTAAGAGCGGCTATTACAATATAAGAAGTTTCAAAGATGAAGGTTACGGCTGGCATTTAGCCGTAGGCTATCCATTCTAAAACTATTCCCGATAATAAACCCGTTTAACACGTGGAGAAATAGAGGTAAGTACCTCATAGGGAATAGTACCCAGTTTGTCGGATATTTCTTTGACGGGAAGTGCTTCTCCGAAAATAATCACAGCATCACCTTCCTTTGCATCAATATCAGTGATATCTACCATGGTCGTATCCATACAAATATTACCTATAATCGGACAGTGCTTTCCGTTTATAATTACTTCGCCTATTCCATTGCTTAAATGACGATCAAATCCATCTGCATAACCAATAGGAATAATGGCAATACGGGAATCACGGGAAACATAACTCTTGCGGCTATACCCGATAGATTCTCCTTCTTTTACATATTGTATCTGCAGGATGGTTGTTTTTAGTGTAGAAACAGTCTGTAGTTCTTTACCCATATGGAAGCTTACCCCATACAGACCAATACCTAAACGAACCATATCCATTTGGTATTGTGGAAAACGTTCAATTCCTGCCGAATTCAGAATATGTCTGAATACTTTGTAGCCCAATCCCTTTTCAAGTACATTTGCGGCCTGTTGAAATAGATTTGCCTGATGAACAGTAAAGTCATCGAATTGCTTTTCATCGCTTCCTGCTAAATGAGAAAAAACAGAACGTACCGTTACGCCACTTTGATTACTGAGTTTTTCGTATAATGCAGGCATATCCTCAGGCTGAAAACCCAGGCGGTGCATACCTGTATCTATTTTAATATGGATGGGATAGGAGGTTATACCTCTCCGTTCGGTTTCTTTAATCATGGCATCCAGCAGGCGGAAGCTGTATATCTCCGGTTCCAACTGATTTTCTAATAATAGATTAAAACTGCTGAATTCAGGATTCATAACAAAGATAGGAATAGAAATACCTTCTTTACGTAAGGCCATTCCTTCATCAGCTACAGCTACAGCCAGATAATCACAACGGTATTCTTGTAATGTTTTTGCCAATTCATTGGGGCCGGCCCCATAACCGAAGGCTTTTACCATCGCTACAATTTTCGTTTCCGGTTTCAATTGTGAACGATAATAATTAAAATTATGAACAATCGCATCGAGATTTACTTCGAGTATCGTTTCATGTACTTTCTTTTCCAATAGATCGGATATACGTTCAAAGTGAAAACGGCGTGAACCCTTCAACAATATTAGTTCATAGTTGAATTGTCTTATGGCACGTGATTCAAGGAATTCTTCAGTAGTCTGATAAAACTCTTTCTCGGGAATAGCAAACAGAGAGGCATATTCACTGATGTCACGTCCAATTCCTATTATCCTGTCTATCTTCTTACGGCTAACCAAATCGGCTACTTTTTTGTATAATGATTTGGGTAATGTGCCTGATTGAAGGATATCGGAAAGTATAAGTGTACGTTTCATCTTCTTATCTGTCCGTCGGCTCTGCAGAAAGTCGAGTGCAATATCCAGTGAATTTATATCAGAGTTGTATGTGTCGTTTATCAAAAGGCAGTTATTCTTTCCTTCTTTTACGTCAAGACGCATATCGACCGGTTCCAGTTTTTTGAATTTATCCGTGTCACGAATGCTTGTCGGTTTAAGATAAAGCATAACAGCCAGGCAATGAATAACGTTCTCAATTGAAGCATCATCGGTGAAAGGAATAATATACTTATCTGTCAGTCCCATCATGGTACAAACGATCTCCGTTTCCGATTCTTTTTTATGGATGGAATCAATGTAAAGCGGAGCATCGGAATGAATACGGCTCCAGGCAATGGCCTTATGGGATAAGAAAGCCGCTTCAATACAATTAGTGATAAATACATTATCACCATCGTAAACAATTGCTTCGCAGTCAGTAAATAGTGTTAGCTTTTCAAGACATTTCTGTCTGGAAGAAAGAAAATTCTCCTGATGAGCTTCGCCAATATTCGTCAATATACCAACCGTAGGGGCTATGATAGGACGAAGATATTCCATTTCATCAGGCTGTGAAATTCCGGCTTCAAAGATACCCAGGGTATGCTTCTCATTCATCTGCCATACAGAAAGAGGTACACCGATTTGCGAATTGTAACTTCTGGGTGAACGCACAATGTTGAAGTCATTATGCAATAATTGATAAAGGAATTCCTTTATAATTGTTTTCCCATTACTGCCGGTAATACCGATAACAGGAATATCAAAACGTTTACGATGGTATGTAGCCAGTCTTTGTAGTGCCTTTTGCGTATCCTTAACTAATAAGAAATTGGCTTCCGGCATCTCTTTGAATTCAGGAAGCATTTCTGTAACCACGAAGTTACGCACACGCAGATTATATAGTTCTGAGATGTATCTGTGACCGTCGTTTGTACGGGTTTTCAGAGCAAAGAAAAGACTTTGTTCCGGGAAAGAAAGCCGACGACTGTCTATTAGTAGTATATTGATAGTAGCATCATGGAGTTTCTCAGTTTTCGCGTTTAATACACGTGCTACTTCTTTTATAGAGTAATTCATTCTTTATTTTATCTTAGCTCGTAATAGTTCAATCTCTTTTGAGAGATCAAAGTAAGGAAATTTCCCATTAAGATGTTCTGCCTTTAACAAAGTTTGAGAGATGAATTGTTTGTAAGTCTCACTTTCCGGTTGAAATGGTTTATGATTAATAGCTTTTTTGATCTTTTTCCATGCTTCTAGAATTGTTTTTGCTTCCACAGACAGGTAATGTTGAATGAAAGATTCCCATATATATTCAATTGCCAGTGAAGACGGATGCAGCATATCATCGGCATAAAAACGATAATCACGAAGTTCATCCATCATGATTTCGTATGCCGGAAAATAATCTACTCTGTCAGGGAAATGTTCTTGTAATTTATTAATAGCAAGCAGGAGGGTTGATTTACTTAATTGATTCTGATGCGCGCCATCTTTCCAATGACGGATAGGGCTTACGGTGAAAAGTATTCTAATCTCCGGATTCTGTTCCCATACTGAAAGAAGTAAAGTCTTCCATTCTGTAACGATGGATTCCACCGATAGTATTTCACGGGTGAACATTTCATCGGGTAGCTTATGACAGTTTGAAACAACTTCTCCATTACTTTTCAAACGATAAACAAACGATGTTCCAAACGTTATGATCAGGCGGGTTGCTTGATTAAGATTTTCAGAAGAAATAAATAATCTATTATTTATCTTTTCCAACGATTCTTCCGGTTGATAAGAGGAAAAGCGACTATGATGTGTGAAGCTGTGAAAGACACCCTGATGTTCAAATAGGTCGGAGGTGGAGAACCGCTCAGGATGCAATAACATACGTATAGATCGGGCAATTGAGTCAGGATTGTAAAGTGTGCCGAATGGGTTAATATCCGTAATGAATTTGTTTTCTTCCAGCTTAGAACCTACATTCTCAACAAAACATGAACCGATAAGTATTGTCTTATCATGATAGGAAAAGTCAAATAAAGGTTTAGCTATACTAACCTGCGTCCTGAATTCCATATTTTTAATGTTTAGAAGTATGATTGTACTTTAAAAACAAACTCCATCCATACCCAGTAACGCAATGCTTTTCCCAGGAACATGGATAGAGCAACAATCCATACATTCGCGCGAAGAAAGCCCAACGCTACAGCGATAAAGTCTCCAACTCCCGGTAGAAATACGAAAAAGGCCGTCCATGCTCCTTTTTTTTTTACCCAGTTTTGAACTTTTTCTATCTTCTGCTTATCCATTTTCAGATACTTCTCAATCCATTCCACTTTACCAAGCATTCCAAGCCAATAGCAAGTCATCCCGCCCAGGAAGTTGCCGAGGGTAGCCGCTATCATACAAGGCCAGTAAGACGCTCCGGCCAATAAAACACCTGTAAGTACTACTTCACTGCTGAAAGGTAGTATAGTCGCTGCTAAGAATGCCGCGATAAAAACGCCTATATAACTATATTCAATGAGGAATTCCATAGGCGTACAAAAGTCAATAAAACGAAGATAAATGTTGCTGTATAAAAGAATATGTATTTCTTCTTACCTTTTTTTACAGTAAAGAAATGTGAGATCAATATGGATGCGGGAATACATGAAATACAAAAAAACTCGTCCGAAGATTGTTCATATACAAAGAAGAGCGAGAATGAGACGACGAAGAAAATAATCAGAAAATAAAGATACTGACGTGTACGTATATTCTCTTCATGCTCATGCGTAAATATATTTATTGAAGCGATCAGAACAAATAATCCTATATATATTATAATGATCCAATCGATTAGTTTAGGACCTACCGATTCGAAGAAACCTATTTTTGTCAAAGATGCAAACGGAATTGTAAACGCACTGAAGTCCTGTCGTAAAACACACCAGGCCAACAAGAACCAATAGACCGTTATTATACCCAATAAAGAGGCAAGAAAAGTACGAATACTTAACGATTTGAAATTAAACATTCCCAGCCAGAAAAGAGGAAGAAACCAGAGAATATGTATCCAAAGGAGGCTTCCGATTCCGATAAATAAGGCTGAATTATAGGCTTTTCCTACCGACTTATCATCATGATAAGCTACGAATAGTTGATATATGGCTAAAATAAGACAGAATATACCGAGAGAAGTAGATTTAAACGGAAAAAAACTGGGGTTCGTACTGATCAGAAGTATATATAGTAATGGCGGAAGAAACGTCTTTTCCCTTATAATGACAAGTATGTAATTGGCTCTGAAAATGAGAAAAGCACCTCCTGTCATTAATAATATACCTATTAAATAAGTAATGGTTTTATTCGGCAGATAATTACAAACCGTATCCCACAACGGAGTCGCGGAAACTTCACTGTAAACAGGATAACCTATTGAATAGATATATCCGATAACCCAGTAGAAAAGTGATACGGTTAATAAACCGGCATACGTAAAAAGAGTATCTACATTATATTGCTTACCATATGCCGAATAAGAACTCCTCATGATTTAATTATAAATCGAAGCCTATATCTTTACGATAATATACTTTATCAAAATGAATACTACCTGCAACTCTATACGATTGCGCCAAAGCTTCCTTCATATCCGAACCATACGAACTGACAGCCAGGACACGCCCTCCGGTTGTAACTATTCTACCATCTTTCTTTTTAGTTCCCGCATGGAACAAGATGCTTGTTGTATCCACTTTTGCCAACCCGGCAATCGGTTTATCTTTTTCGTATGCTTCCGGATAACCTCCACTTACCAGCATAACAGTCACGGCTGCTCTCGGATCAATAGTTAACGTTTTCTCTTTTAAATTCCCTTTTGCAACGCCATCCAGTAAGTCTACGAAATCACTTTTTATCCGTAGCATGACCACTTCAGTCTCAGGATCACCCATCCGGCAATTATATTCAATTACCATAGGTTCACCTTTTACTTCTATCAGACCAAAGAAGATAAAACCTTTATAATCTATTCCTTCTGCTTTCAATCCTTCAACAGTAGGGCGAATAATACTTTCGTCGACTTTCCGCATAAATGCATCATCCGCGAAAGGAACAGGTGATACAGCTCCCATACCGCCGGTATTAAGTCCGGTATTGCCTTCTTCAATCCGTTTATAGTCTTTTGCCACAGGGAGTACTTTATAATCTGTCCCGTCAGTCATAACAAAAACAGAACATTCTATCCCGTCAAGAAATTCCTCGATTACTACCGTTTTACTGGCATCACCAAACATACCACCCAACATTTCGCTGAGTTCTTTCTTGGCTTCGTTTACGTCGTTGATGATCAATACACCTTTACCGGCTGCCAGTCCGTCGGCTTTCAGTACATACGGCGCATCCAATACATCTAAAAAAGAATAACCTTCATCAAGATTGTCAGCAGTAATACTTTTATAACGGGCAGTAGGGATCTGATGACGACGCATAAATGCTTTGGCAAAATCTTTACTTCCTTCCAACCGGGCTCCTTCTTTACTTGGGCCGATAACAGGAATAGAAGCGAGTTTTGTATCCTTTTTAAAAAAGTCATAAATACCTTTTACCAATGGATCTTCCGGACCTACCACTACCATATGAATATCGTTTGATAAAACAAAATCCTTTATTGCCGGAAAGTCAGTGGCACTGATATCCACATTTATTCCTGTTTCGGAAGTTCCGGCATTACCCGGAGCGATATATAGTTTATCTACTTGCTGACTTTGTTTTATTTTCCAGGCTAAGGCGTGTTCTCTTCCTCCTGATCCTAATAAAAGTATGTTCATTTTTTTTAATGATTAATTATTAACGATTAATGATTAATTAATAACTACTAACTATCAACTACTTTCTTTTGAACGGTTTTCGTTCGCGTTTATTATCGTCATCTTTGAAGCGGCGTTTAAATGACGGTTTGTCAAAACGTTTACTGCCCGGTAAGTCATTGCTTTCATCGTCGTCTTCAGCGTGTGCCTTAGCAAAACGTCTTTCTGGGCTATCCATACGTGCCGTTTTAAAGTTTACGGGACGTTTGTCGTTTCTTTTGTTGTCCGGTTTTCTTTCCGGCCTTCTTTCGGGTCTGTCCTCATTCAGCGCCTTCTTATATTCTTTATTCTTTCCTTCAAAGATATCAAAGCAGCGGTATTCGCATTCCAACGAGCCGTTCATTAATTTCATTTTTTCACTCGGACGAAGGGCGATCTTATCGAAATACTCATCCTTATAGCTAAGTATCCATGCTTTATAACCGGTAAATTCATGTTTAAGGCGTTCACCTATCATCCCATACAATCCGGCAAGGTCGCGGGATGAAATACGTTCCCCATAAGGCGGGTTGGTAACGAGCACACCCGGTCGGGGAGTATCCGTATACTGTTGAAACGGTAATACTTTCAACTCTATATATTTCATTAAACCCGCGTTACGGATATTCTTTTCTGCTATTTCAATGGCAGCCGGCGATATATCGCTTCCGTAACATTTATACTTAAATTCACGTTCTTCCGTTTCGTCGTTGAATATCCGGTCGAAAAGATCCTGATCAAAATCGATCCATTTCTCAAAAGCAAATTCCTTTCTATAGATGCCCGGTGCGATATTCAATGCGATCATAGCAGCCTCGATCAACAATGTACCCGAACCACACATCGGATCAATAAAATTAGAATCCCCATTCCATCCGGTCTTCAGGATCATTCCGGCAGCAAGCACTTCATTTAAAGGTGCCTCTGTCTGGGCGATTCTGTATCCGCGCTTATGCAGACTTTCTCCGGAACTGTCAATCGATAGGGTACAGTCGTTATGAGATATATGTATATTGATATACAGATCCGGATTATTTACCCGAACAGAAGGCCGCTTTTCATACTTCTCGATAAAGTAATCCACAATGGCATCTTTAGTCCGGTAAGCCACAAACTTAGAATGATTGAAATCATCGGAGTATATCACGGAATCAATGGCAAAAGTCTTATCCAGGGATATGTATTTCTCCCATTCCACCTCTTTTACTTTCTTATAAACCGTATCCGCGTCTTTAGCTTTAAAGTGGTTGATCGGTTTTAAAATCCGGAGCGCTGTACGACAGTGAAAGTTTGCTTTATAAAGCATTTCTTTATCACCCGTAAACGAAACCATCCGCCGCCCGATCTGAACATCATTAGCACCTAATGTTATTAACTCACTTGCCAGTATTTCTTCTAACCCGTAAAGAGTTTTGGCAACCATTTCGAAATTCGCTTCGTTCATCTCTAATTGAAAATTGAAAGTTGAATCGGAGATCGGCCTGAGCCAATATTGAAAACTAATTTTTGCATTAATCTATTTTGATTATAAATCATAGTAATATCTTTTATTGTTATGTATAGTTATATGGCGAATATAATTTTCCATTTTCAACTTTCCATTTTCAATTGAGACACAGTCTCCTCCGCCTCGATATCTTTCGTAATCCATACATTCCCACATATTGTGGCTCCTTTTCCGATGTGTATTCTTCCCAATAAAGTAGAGTTAGAATAGACGGTGACATGGTCTTCCAAGATCGGATGACGAGGAACGCCACGGGTGATATTACCATTATCATCAGGCGGTAACTTCTCGCCTGCCAGACTTACGCCCTGGAATAAACGTACATAATTACCTATAATACTTGTTTCTCCAATAACTGTGCCTGTTCCATGATCAATAGAAAAATGATGTCCGATCTCTGCTCCCGGATGAATATCTATTCCGGTTTCCGAATGTGCCATTTCCGATATCATCCGTGGAATAAAAGGTACGTTTAACAGGTAGAGTTGATGAGCTATTCTGTAATTAGTAACTGCTCTCACACCCGGATAACAGAAAATAACTTCTCCCGGGTTCTGAGCCGCGGGATCATTGTTGAAAGTAGCTTCAACGTCTGTTGTTAATATTTCCCGTAATTCCGGTAAAGAAGAAATAAAAGCCCTGGACAAAGTGTCCGCCCGCTCACAAATTTCATCTTCCGATAAATAGATACAACTTTTATCAGAGAAGCAAAGTCCTGCGTATATCTGTTTACTTAACAAAGTATGAAGCGTCTCCACATTCACGCCGGTATGATACCGGATCGTTTGCTTACTGATACGAGCATTTCCATAATATCCGGGATACAGTATAGCCCGACAAAGTTCAACAATCTCCCTTAAAATCTCCTCCGATGGCAAAGCCTCATCATCCTTATATGGATGAAAAAGTCGACTATATGAGGCTTCGTCGGAGAGTTGATCGACAATGTCAGAGAGAGTCATGCTGAAGTATTTTAATAAATCAATACTATTTTAAATAGCATATTTCCTTCAGGCCAGCTAACATCAGTACTAAAATCACTAACATCAATATAAAAAGCCATAGATCCACTTCCAAAATCAAATGAAAAAGATTCAGTATATAACACCAGGTTTCCCTGGTTATCATAACCATACCGTGGCACAGAATAAGGTAAAGGACTCCATGTGTTAAAATTTTCATTAAAATAGTAAACTATAACAGCACCCTCCTTAGCAATATCATTTGTTAGCTCAGGTACATCAAATTCATGTATGAAGTAAGAACCTAGTTCATTTGGATCACCTACCAGCCCCCAATCATTTTCTTTAACAGTATATTCTATTATTTTCCATACCGTTTCATTACCATCTTCTCCTGGAGGTCCTGGAGGTCCCGTAGGTCCTTCACATGCTGTAAAAACAAATGATCCTAAAAACAAAAGCAACAATAATTTTTTCATATTTACATATTTAATAAGTTCGACAAAAATACATAAAATAAAAACAATATATATTCACCTTTTGTTGCTTTCCTTCTTTATTCAATAAATATTGTCGAAATTAAAACATATAGTAGTCTTTATATTTCAAATAGAAAATATAAATTCTTGCTTAAACCAATTTATTTGAACATATAAAACCGTTACATCACTTTTAGGACATATTCAGTGAAGCATACAAAATATACTGGTGTAACAAAAACATCTTAGAAATATAATTAACGATTGGGAATTTGAGGGAATTCAATTAGTTCCATGTTGGGAACATACTAATTCGTGGTGAAAACATAAATACCAAGTTTTACAAGAAGCTTTGGGTTCAATAATATTATTAGCTGTAATGTGCTAACATTGGGCGAAAATACATCAACTAGCAAAACTCCCTATCAAAATGGTGATATAAAAAGAGTATTCCTATTCTGTCTATATGTAGGATCAAGATATTTAAGATATTGTGATGAGGTTGATTTAAAATGTAGCAATGTAGATTATTCGGGGAAAAGGATAAAATTTGAACAAGCTAAAATTAAAGGTCATTCTATTATAATAATTACCGTTAAGCCAAACAATTATTATTATCCTTAAAAGGAGAAAAGTCATCTAAAGATGATTATATATTCAAATTACCAAGCCATACAGGATGTTTAAAAGCATTGAGAACATGGGTGAACGTGGAGGAATAAGACAAACACATTAAATGGCACTGTGCCCGACATTCATTTGCTGTTAATCTTTTTAGGAGAATGTTTCACAGATATAAAAACCGTTGTATCACTTTTAGGACATAGTGGATTGAAATATACTGAGAAATATACTCGTGCAGTAGATTCGTTAAAAGAAAAAGCCGTAAATTCATTGCCTGAAATTAGCTTTGAATAAAATCATATAGATATGAATAAAGGAGAATTGAAAATCGGCGAGAGCCAAATTATAATATATCAAACACTTGATGGGAATACTCAATTAGATGTTACTTTAGAAAAGGAAATAGTATGGTTAACGCAAGCTCAAATAGCTGATTTATTTGG
Source organism: Tannerellaceae bacterium (assembly GCA_032054765.1). GTDB lineage: Bacteria > Bacteroidota > Bacteroidia > Bacteroidales > Tannerellaceae > DFXE01. The sequence goes on along the minus strand of DAMBSC010000008.1, from coordinate 8,588 downwards.
TACAAAGCGTCCTGCTATAACAAATAATATATATAAATCAGGTGAATTAGATGAAAATAGCACATGTTCCAGTTTGGAACATATGGGTAACGATGGTAAATACCAAACTAAATTTTATAATCTGGATGCAATTCTATCTGTCGGATATAGAGTTAACTCAAAAAATGCTACTTTATTTCGGATATGGTTAAATAAAATTTTAAAAGAATTTCTTGTAAAAGGTTTTGTAGTTAATCAACAAGCTAAAGTGAAAAAATTGTAAAACTGATAGCATAAAATTGATTGAAAAAAACACTTTAGTTACTATTAATCTGATGATTGCCGAAAGTAGAACAGAGGGAAAAGATGTTATGGTAGAGGTTATTGTAAATCTTATAAATAGGAATAATTAATGAAAGAAAGTTTATCTATAGAAAAAATCCGATTATCAGAAGTTGACGAAGTTTCTGGAATTCTAACAGATGCTTTTAAAACAAATCCTGCATACTCTATTATTTTTAAAAATAAAAATCAGTTGAATGAAGGTTTGCTTTGGTTGTTCAGGACAAGCCTTATTCTCAATAATCAAAAGAAAGCCCTAACACGTGTTATAAAAGAGGAAAACACAGGAAAGATAATCGGAACATTTTCTCTAATTCCCCCAGAAGGAGTTAAAAATAGTATCCTTATTTATTCTAAAATAGGATTATTTAATTTCATTTTAAAATTTGGGTTAAAATCCTTAATCCGAATGATGGGCTTAGATAGTTGTAATAAATCAGCACTTACAAAATCAATGAAAACTTCTGAATATTATTATTTATCTATGGTCGTAATTCGAGAAGAATACCGAGGAACAGGAGTAGGCTCATACGCTATAAAACACATTATTCAAGAACTTGTGTCTCTAAACCCTACCTGTAAATTAATAGGTCTAACAACACAACTATCCGAAAATGTATCTTTTTATACTAAATTAGGCTTTGAAAAAATAGATGAAGGGGAAATCTTATTTAAAAAAGATAAGTATTACAATTACAATATGAAATATGTTTTTGAGACTCAGATGTAGAATTTAAAATAAAGAAACTGCATACTGACCGTTTTCTCGAATTAAAAGAAAATGACGATTGTAATCTTTCTCCTAAAGGTCAAGTTGAGGCTGGGAAGTAATTAAAAATTATATGGATAGAAAATAATGATACATTATTTTTTTACATCCCAATAAAAGAGAAAATCCTGATTTTCAGTCAGAAATCAGGATTTTATAGTACCCAGAGCCGGGGGCAAAACTATTAAATTGGGAGCAAATTAAACTACTTAAATTTTACATAGATATAGAATTAAATAGTTGATAATTAATCAAATAAATTAGATTTTGTTTTTAATGTGATTTAATGAGATTGAAATAAATTTAGGATGTATGGGAACAATTTGGGAACAAATATTTATCTTTGTACCAAATCAATTATCAACGATATATGAAAGTTTCCGCATTTCTAAGAAAGACCGCAAAGAAAAATGACACCGATAGTCAGGCAACTATTTATTTTCGTCTGAGAGACAAAAATAAAGATTTTAAGTCTGCCAGTGAATTGACAATCAACCCCAATCATTGGAGTCCGGAAAAACAGGGTTATAAAGATAGGGTAGCATTGATTAGCGATGATGAGAAAATCAGATTACGAAATGATATTCAAAATATTGTTTCTTTAATAATTCAAAGCTATACAGAAGATGTGGACGCCGAATGGTTAAGTGAAACAATTGATAAATACCACCATCCGGACAAGTACAAAACGCAAGAACAAATAGAAGCGGAAACAAAACCAACTTTTGAACAACTATTAGATGAGTTTTTACTAAAGCATAAACTCTCGGAAGTAAGAAAGAAGAATTTCCGGGTGGTTAAGAGAGCATTACTCCGTTATGAGTTATATGTAAGGGCTACTAAAAGGGGACAGAAATCATTTATTTTAGATATCGACAATATTACGCCCGACACTTTACATGATATGTGGGATTTCTTTGAAAATGAGTATCGGTACTATGAGTTATATCCGGCAATTTACGAACAAATACCGGAGAAACGCACTCCAAAGCCAAGAGGAAAGAATACATTAATTGACTGTTTTTGCAGGATAAGAACTTTTTTCTTGTGGTGCTATGATACCAAGAAAACCAAGAACAGACCATTCGACCAATTCAGAATTGATGAATGTACGTATGGCACTCCTATATATATCACATTGGAAGAACGTGATAAATTGTATGAAAAAGACTTATCCGAACATAAACAAACAGAAATACAGAGGGATATATTTATATTTCAAAGCCTTATCGGTTGCCGAATTGGCGATTTATACAGAATGACTAAACAAAATGTAATAAATGAAGCGATTGAGTATATTCCCCGAAAAACGAAAGAGGGAAATCCCGTAACCGTGAGAGTGCCACTAAACGATAAAGCGAAAGCCATTTTAGAAAAATACAAAGACTATGAAAGTGAAAAGCTATTGCCATTCATATCGGAGCAGAAATATAATGATGCTATTAAAAAAGCTTTTCAATTAGCAGAACTAAATCGAACAGTAACGGTATTAGACCCTCTAACAAATGAAGAAGTAAAAAAGCCATTATACGAAGTAGCGAGTAGTCATATGGCACGTAGAACATTTATAGGCAATATATATAAGAAAGTAAAAGACCCCAATTTAATCGGAGCATTAAGCGGACATAAAGAAGGAAGCAAAGCTTTCAACCGTTATCGTGAGATAGATGAAGAAATGAAAAAAGAATTAGTAAATTTGTTGGATTAAATACCTGAAAACAGAAGAAATAACATGAGTACAGATATAATAAAAGATTCGGAATTTAAGCAGTGGCTGATAGACTTGAAAGTTCGTATCCGTCAAAGTCAGCTAAGAGCAGCGGTTAAAGTTAATTCTGAATTGTTGCGATTGTATTGGGATTTAGGGAAGGATATAGTTATTCGTCAAATGGATACAGTATGGGGAAGTGGTTTTTACAAACAAGTTCACAAAGAGTTAAAATCTGAATTCCCAGATATGCATGGATTTTCAAAATCCAATCTGTATAACATGAAGAAGTTTTATTTATTTTACACTCAGGAGAATACAGATTTCCAACAGCTTGCTGGAAAATTAGACGATACAAATTTCCAACAAGCTGTTGGAAATTTAGGAAACACCGACAATAAGAGCATAGCAAATCGTACTCTATATGATGAAGAATTCAAATCCAACATTTTATTTTCAATTCCTTGGGGACATCATATAGAAATTTTCTCCAAATGTAAATCTATACACGAAGCTTTGTTTTATGTACAGAAAACGATAAAAAATGGTTGGAGTAGAGCCATGTTGATGAACTTTATGGATGCTGACTTATATCACGCACAAGGGAAATCAATTAATAATTTTGATAAATTGCTGCCTGATGTCCAGAGCGATTTAGCAAAGGAAACATTAAAAGACCCTTATAATTTCGATTTTCTCACATTAACAGAAAATTATAAGGAAAAAGAACTTGAAGATGCTTTGGTCGATAACATTACAAAATTCTTATTAGAGCTTGGACAAGGTTTTGCCTTTGTCGGTAGGCAATATCCTATAAAAGTAGGTAGCAAAGAAAGAAGTATTGATTTATTGTTCTATCATTTAGAACTCCGGTGTTACGTAGTTATCGAATTGAAAGTTAAAGAGTTTGAGCCGGAGCATACGGGAAAACTCGGATATTATATCGTTGCTGTCGATGAACAATTAAAAAAAGACATAGATAATCCTACAATTGGATTACTCATTTGCAAGACAAAAGATAATATCGAAGCTCAGTATTCATTAAAGAGTAGCAGTCAACCGATAGGAATTTCAGAATATAGCTTCTCAAAACTATTACCGGAAAACTTCAAGTCATCCCTTCCATCTATCGAAGAGATTGAAAAGGAATTAAATCATGAAGATGAATAAAATTTCATAAGTAGTATAATCATGAGCCAACAAGAATATGACAACTTCAAACAGAAAATAAAAGAATGGATGGATTCACATCCGGAAGAATATGATTGTTTTGAAGAAGAAATGAACCGGAAAGATAACGAAGGTTATCAACAAATTTTAATGATGGCTTTTATGATTGCACCACAATTTAAAGGAATGATTCGGAAGATTAATAATCAGGGATTGTACGATGATATATCCAATATAAAAGACCTGTTTGAAAACAATAATCTGGCAGAATTTTTAATAAGTGAATTTGATAATACTTCGGAAAAATCGATTATTCCGGCTATGCTATCATGGTTATACTTTGGTAAAAGCTTTGAGCGGATGGTAGAAAAAGGGGAAGAAATAAGAAAGAGCCACGAACTCACCTATGTAGAAAAAGAAACTATTCTTTCCACTATCCAAATGGTTATAAATTCTTCCATAAATTTAGGTTTCCGCACCAAATCGGACTGGAATGAGCATCTAAAAATTATGCACATCGTTGATGGTGATAATCTGGTAGATTGGGCAATACAAAACATTCCGGATGAAAAGAAAAAAGTTGGTCGCAAACCCAATAAACAGACATTGCCGGAAATGTTATCAGATACGATTATTCATAAACCAGATGATATATTAATACGAATTGAGAAATTTCTTATAAGTAAAAATTCAAAACGTCATATTGCCTGTTTAAAGATTGCATTAGAAGAACTTAATTATATTTATCAATGTGAAGTGAAAACTTTTAGGGATGCATTAAATGAACAATATGGAAGGAAGATTAAGATAATCTCAGAAAGAGGTATTCAAGATGCGTATAAAGAATTAAATGAACTTATTCACGGGGAACTGGTGAAAGACCTAAAAGAAAACAGAGATTACATTGATGAAATAAAGAAACTTCTCTCTGATTAAATTCGTTTAATTCGTTTTGTTAATTGGCGAATTAAATGAGTGTTAAGTATTTGATAATCAGATTTATTTTAATATATTTTTGTAGCTGCTATCCATTAGTCGGGTAGCAGCTTTCTTTTTTATATACCACCGGGAAAAGGAAGTTGTAACCATTGGTGGGTTTATAAAATTATGAAGAATATATTATCAATTATTCAGGATGAGAAAGCCAGTATTAAACTGGAAGTAACGGGAGAAGACCTTCTCAACTTCTCCAATGATTTGATTAACCGGGCAAAAAATGAATTATCGGTAGAGATAGCGGAAGCCCGAAAGGAAAAGTACCTCACAAAAGAAGAGGTAAAAGAAATATGTGGAGTATGTGATGCAACCCTGTGGCACTGGAACAAAAAGAACTATCTGAAAACACTTAAAATCGGTCATAAAGTTCGTTACCGGATGTCGGATGTCCGCAGAATTCTGGAAGGCGCAGATAAGAACACTAAATAAGACCCCTCATGAGCTATTTAGACCTGATAAACAACTTTTGGCGGATTGATGAGCAGAAAGGATTTAACGGCAACACTACCCGCTTATATTTCTTTCTTCTTCATCTGGCAAATCGTTCTTATTGGGAAGTAGAATGGTTAGAATTTGGAGACAATAAGATGAAAGCGTATTTAGGCATTTCAGCCGACGTTTTACGAACCGCAAGAGAGAAATTAAAGGAAGCCTCTCTTATAAACTTTATTCCCGGAGGGGACGGACAAGGGATAAAAACAAGGTATCAGATTCTGACACCTAAATCCAAACCTAAACCCGAACCATTTAATAATAAGACAAAGACAAATAACAATATTAATAATTCTAATAAACATGGAAAATATTCACAAAGAGAATTCATTGCCAGCGGGAGTGATTTCGATTAATAAATTCAATGTGTGTCTGGAATCATTGAAAGTTCAATTTTCCGGTGAAAAGAAAAAGAGCGATTCTTTGCGTTTTGTTTTTCCGTTCAGCTATGAGCAGTATCTTCAACTCCTTTCTGAAAGTGCCAATACCATCTTAGAAAAGAGAAGAGAAAAAATAACTTTTGCCATTGACAAGCAAAACGAACCTATCCTAAAGCAACTCTATTGGTATTTAAGGTTTGATAACCGCTTCGAAGGAGATTTGGGAAAAGGAATTATGCTTATAGGTAAATATGGTTGCGGAAAAACGGTAATTATGGAATCAGTAGCTTCCATGTATAATACGGTTATCCGGGAATTACATATACAACGCCCATTACTCAAATTCATAAAATCTACCGAGCTGTTAGATACCCTGAAAGAAAAATCCATAAAATCATTCTCCCTCTTCCCTTTGGTAATTGATGAGTTCGGAAGAGAACCCAAACAGATAATGGATTTTGGCAATCTGCGCAGTCCGTTAATCGAATTATTGTGTGAAAGATACGATACCGGAGGATGGACGCATGGCACAAGTAATTTTACGCTCGATACATTGTGTCAGGATAATCAATACGGAAAAATGACAGGCGACCGGTTAAAATCCATGTTCAATTTTATCGAGTTGAAAGGCGATAGCAGGCGCCAATGACTGTTATCGTTTTTTAGCAGAGCAAGTTTATGTTTTGGTCATACCAAAACCCCACTTGCTCCCCAAATGGGGAGGTCATCCCGTTGGTCTAAAAAGCATAAATATCAAATAAAAAATCAATATGAATACAATAAAAACAGGTGGACGCCCCACCAAAAAATTAGGAGAGAAACGCACCTACATGGTCAGCGTAAAACTCGATACAAGTGAATACTATTCACTCAAAGCAAAAGCGAAATCAGCAGGGATTAGCCGTAGTGAATACATCCGTTCCTGTTTAAAAGGAAGTATAATCCGTCCACGATTAACTCCCGAACTAAATGATTATATCCGTAAACTTTCAGGTATGGGAAACAACCTGAATCAGATTGCACGAAAAGCAAATGCGGAAGGATATACCAGCGCACGGAACGAATATCTCTTTCTGGCTGATAAGATAGATAACGTGATTGAAATGATTGAAGATGATGGCAAAAATAGTAAAAGGTAAAGCGTTCAAAGGCGTAATCAATTATATTCTGGATAAAGAAAAGAATACCCGTATTATTGACTTTGACGGACTCCGGATGAAAAGCAAAGCATCTCTTATTCGGAGCTTTGTTATCCAAGCGAGCTTAAATGAACGGGTATCAAAATCCGTTTGTCATATATCTCTGGATTTTTCAGCACAGGATAAAGATAAGCTGTCCAACGCATTGATGGTACAGATTGCACGGGATTATATGAAACAAATGGGTATAGAAAACACCCAATATATAATTGCAAGGCATTTTGACAAAGAGCATCCACATATACATTTGGTATTTAACCGTGTGGATAATAATGGGAAAACGATAACCGATAGTAACGACCGTTTCCGGAGTGAGAAAATCTGCAAAGAACTCACCGAAAAATACGGTTTATACTTTTCTTCAGGGAAAGAGAACGTGAAAGAACACCGCTTAAAAGAACCGGATAAAACCAAATATGAGATATACAATGTCCTTAATGCATCAGTTCCCAAGTGTAAAAATTGGAAACAACTGTTATCCGAACTTCAAAAAGCCGGAATAAATACAGAATTCAAATACAAAGGTAATTCCGATGAAATACAAGGAGTCCGTTTTGAAAAGAACGGTTATCTATTTAACGGCTCTAAAGTTGATAAGATGTACAGCTATTCAAAGATTGACTACCAGTTAAATATGAATGCTAAAAATCAAAATATAGGTCAATCCCATTCCCCTTCAACAACCAATGCTATTGGTTCAACTGTGGAATCCGTTGGTTCTGCATTAGGTGGTTTATTAAGTATTCAACCCGGAAACGGCTATAATGCCGATGAAGCCGAGTTTCAACACCGGATGCAGAAGAAAAAGAAAAAACGGAGATATGGAAGACAAATGTAAAACAAACAAAATTAATCAAACATGAAAACTATTGATAACAACGAAGTATATACGCTTTTTGAAGAAATCAAGGAGCTTATAAAGAAAGGGAATGATAATAAACCTGTTATCCAACCTCAGATAGAAATACCCGACTTATCAGCTCTTAATGACCTTACAGATAAGTTGGATAAAGCAATTGAAGAAACCCGTAAACCCGTAAAAACAGAGCATCGTCACATTTTTAGTACTGACTCTAATGAAATCTTTTTTGGTTTTATCGGAGTGTTTATTGTGTGTCTATGCTCTTTCTTCACCATATACAACCAACGAAATGAAATCAGTACCTACGAAGATACTGATTTGAAATATCGATATATTAAAATGCTGGGAGAAATCACCCCCCAAAGACTAATTAATCTGGAAAATATTTTTGAGAATAAACGGGATAGTGTCAAGATTATACGGAATGAAGTGAAAAAATACGAAAAAGCCCTGATTGAAGAAGCGAAACGTTTGGAGCAAATACGCCTGAAAGAACAAGAAGCGGAACGTTTAAGACAAGAAGCAGAAAAACTAAAGCAAGGGAAATAACTTTTTTCAACTGCCATACAAAGATATAGACCAAGAATAAAACGTCAAGACCAAGCTCCGTTTTAAAGAAAATCTTCCTTTTCGCTCATGAACTGCACCCAAAAAGTTGGACGGTTAATATTAAGTTGTAGAAGAGTAATGA